>NZ_JBFTLB010000001.1:0-1071481 GCF_056396225.1 Terrabacter sp. 05T424 | reverse complement strand
GGATGGACCCACCCACCTCCGCCGTTGCGGATCTCCCACAGGTTGAAGCTGTTCTTCGGCTGGGACGCCAGCGGCGTCTTGCCCGCCGGGTTCTTCAGGCTGGTGGACACCGTGGCCGGCTCGAACGGCTTGCCGTTGATGAGCCACTCCACGTCCGCGCCGGCGCTGCCGCGCTCGACCTCGAAGATGAGCCGGTTGTCCATCATCGACTGCCAGTTGCTCGGTAGCGGCGGCAGTGCCCGCATCAGTCGGTTCGGGGGCGGCATGATGCTGTTGTCGGGCACGGTGTCGCCGATGACGAACTTCAGCACCGGCACCTTGTAGGCCGGGTCCGACCCGAAGCGCGAGGAGTTGGCCCACTTGCGCCCGTCGGGCATCTTCATGACGTCCGTGAGGTAGATGACGTCGCCCTTGGTCGTCGGCGTCCCGTCGGCGTACTTCGTGAAGTCGATGATGACCTCGCGGCGCTTGGCCGGCCACAGCTCGAAGGAGCTGCGCGTGATCGGGAACGGCAGCAGGCCGCCGTCGGAGGCGATCTGCACGAACTTCATGCACTCCTGGCCGTCCGGGATGCGGTACTGCCCCTGCAGCTCGTCGCCCGAGTAGCCCAGCGACACAGACGACTTCGGTCCCTTGGTCGAGCTCATCAGCTTGAACTCGTAGATGCGCGAGACCGAGCAGTCCAGGAACCGGAACCGGTACTTGCGCCGCTTGACGTTGAGCACCGGGAAGGCCGTGCCGTTGACGGTGAAGATGTCACCGACGAAGCCGTGCGACGGGAAGTGCTTGAAGAACGTCTTGCCCCACCACTCCGGATGCGTCGCCGGGTTGTGGGCTGCCGGGTACTCGCCGAGCCCGTCGTGCACGTCCTTGTGGGTCGTGACACCGTCGTCCAGGCGCGCGTCGTAGAAGGCCAGCGGGATGTCGTAGTCGACGTCGAACGACCCGTCCGCGTGGTTCCGACGCACCCCGGGCAGCCGCAGGCCGTAGCGCTCGTCGCCCATGTCGAGGTTGTTCTTCGGGTCGTAGATCGGGTAGAGCCCGACCAGGCCCTTGTAGACGTTGGCGCCCGTGTGGTCCATCCGGTGGTCGTGGAACCAGAAGAAGCTCTGCTTCTCACGGTCGTCGTTGCCGGCCGGCCAGTTGAGGTAGAGGTTGTCGCACCACGTCTGCGGCAGGTACCCGTGGGTCTTCGGCCCGTAGTTCATCGAGTAGTGCGGGTTGCCGTCACTCTCCGGCGCGGTGTGCGCGTTGTGCAGGTGGGTCAGGAACGACCAGTCAGGGGCGCCGAAGTCCTGGCGGTCCAGGCCCAGCTCGTTCTCGTCGAGCCGGTTGATGAAGCGCACGAGCGCCGGCTTGCCGTACTCCGCGTTGATCATCGGTCCCGGGAACACCCCGTTGAAGCCGTAGATCGTGCTCGGCGGCAGGTCGCGGATCATTCCGGCGGCGTAGCTCTTGCCGGTGGCGTCGAACGAGACGGTCGGCTTGCCGGCTGCGTTGATGGGCAGCACCTTGGAGGTCGTGAACGAGTGCGGCCGCACCATCAGCTCGATCTTGTAGATGATCGGGTCAGGAGCGTTGATCGTCTTGGACCAGATCTGGTGCTGCTCATTGCTCATCGAGTTCTGTTGTCCCACACCGGGTCCGGGCGGCGATGCCCACGAGGTGAACTCGGACGCGGGCGTCGGCCGCAGTGCCTGCGGCACCGGCAAGTAGTCCTTGAACGGCGACATGATCAGCGGGCTCGTCGGATACGTCTCGACGTAGAAGAGCAGGTCGCTCAGCGCCGTCGACGTGCCGGCGAACGCACCGTCCGCGTTGAGCAGCCCACCCTTTTCAAGCCCTGGAACGGCAAAGACCTTCGTGCCGACAAATGCGGCCGTCAGCCCCCCGGCTGCCCCCAGCCTCAGCAGTGTCCTGCGCCCCAGTCCCCCTGCGTCTGCAGATGTTTGTGTGTCCATGACACAGATCCCCTCTTACCTGGTCGTGCGGTGGAACCTCCCCGCGCACAACGATGACGGCAGGACCTAGGGGTCTTCTGGGGTTCTTGAAAACTGGGGGCCGCGCGCGTCACGAATGTCCTGATGCGTGCCAAATGTCGTCCGAATTGCGTAGTGACACAATGGGGTCCGAGGGGGTACACGACACCCCCGGGGGTGTCGCGCCGACGCGCAGAGGGCTGCGCTCAGGCGTCGGGGCTCGAGGTCGCGTCGCTCGTCGCCCCAGGTTCGGGAGGCATCAGGCCAACCTCAGGTCCGTCGCTGCGGGTCGAGGCGTCGGCGATCAGCTCCTCGGGGCGCGGTGGCACCGTCTGGTCGTCTTCCAGGACCTCGAACTCGTGGTCGTGTGCCGCTGTATCGGACATCTGGGCCTCCTCGACCCGAGTCTAGGACGGAACGCCACCGCGGGCGCGGGCGAGGGCAACAGCGCACCGGCGCACACGACCACGTCGGCTCACGTGGTTTCGGGGCCCGACGATGTGGGGCTCAGAACCCCAGCCGCTGGAGCTGCTTGGGATCGCGCTGCCAGTCCTTGGCGACCTTGACGTGGAGGTCGAGGAAAACCTTCTGGCCCAGCAGCGCCTCGATGCCCTTGCGCGCGTTGGTGCCGACCTCGCGCAGGCGCGAGCCGCCACGACCGATGACGATGGCCTTCTGGCTGGAGCGCTCCACGAAGACGTTCACTCGCACGTCGAGCAGGGGCCGGTCGTCGGGACGGCCCTCGCGGGGCACCATCTCCTCGACGACGACCGCGAGCGAGTGGGGCAGCTCGTCGCGCACTCCCTCGAGCGCGGCCTCACGCACGAGCTCGGCGATCATGACCATCTCGGGCTCGTCGGTGAGCACGCCGTCGGGGTAGAGCTGCGGCGATCGCGGCAGGAACGACGCGAGCAGGTCGCGCACCTGCTCGACCTGCTCGCCAGACACGGCTGAGCACGGGATGATGGCGTCCCACGAGCCGAGCTGGTCGATCGCGATGAGGTGCTCGGCGAGACGCTCACGGTCGACGGCATCGGCCTTGGTGGCGATGGCCACGACGGGCCGGCGGCGCACCGTCCGCAGCTCGGTGAGCTCGTTGGCGATGAAGGCGTCACCGGGACCGATGCGCTGGTCGGACGGCAGGCAGAAGCCGATGACGTCGACCTCGAGCAGGGTCGCGCGCACCAGGTCGTTGAGCCGCTCGCCGAGCAGGGTGCGCGGCTTGTGCAGGCCGGGGGTGTCGACGAGGATCACCTGTGCCGTGGGCGTCGTCGCCACGCCACGGATCGTGTGCCGCGTGGTCTGCGGCTTCGAGCTCGTGATCGCGACCTTCTGGCCCACGAGGGCGTTCGTGAGGGTGGACTTGCCGGCGTTGGGCCGGCCCACGAGACAGGCGAACCCGGCGCGGTAGTCAGCACCGCCGGCGTCGATTTCGGCGGACCGCCCCGGGTCAGCGTCCTTGGTGCCCATGGGCGTCCTCCGTCTGGTGGTGTTCGGGTGCGGGTTCCGGTTCGGCGGCGCGGTGCACGATGACGGACGCGACGCGGTGCCGGCGTCCGGCCATGCGCTCGGCCGTCAGCTCCAGGCCAGCGACGGTACCGGAGGACCCGACGATGGGCACGCGGCCGATGACCTTCGTCAGCAGGCCGCCCACCGTGTCGACGTCCTCCTCGTCGATGGTCACGTCGAACAGCTCGGCCAGGTCGTCGATGTCCATGGTGGCCGGCACGCGCAGCGTGCCGTCCTCGAGCCTCTCGATGCCCGGCCCCTCACGGTCGTGCTCGTCGGCGATCTCGCCGACGATCTCCTCGATGATGTCCTCGATGGTGATGAGCCCGGCGGTGCCGCCGTACTCGTCGACGACGATGGCGAAGTGGGTCTGGTCGCGTTGCATCTCGCGCAGGAGGTCGTCGACCGGCTTGCTCTCGGGCACGAAGTGCATCGGCCGCATCACCTCGGTGGCCGGGTGGCGTCCGTCCTCGGGCGCCGCGTTGAGCCGGCGGGCGACGTCCTTGAAGTAGAGCAGTCCGCGCACGTCGTCGCTGTCCTCGCCGACGACGGGGATGCGGGAGAAGCCGGAGCGCAGGAAGAGCGACATCGCGCTGCGCAGCGTCTTGTCGGCGTCGAGGACGACCATGTCGGTGCGCGGCACCATGACGCCCCGCGCCAGGGTGTCGCCGAGCTCGAAGACGGAGTGGATCATCTCCCGTTCGTCCGCCTCGATGACCTCGGACTCTCCGGCCATGTCGACGAGGTCGCGCAGCTCGGACTCGGTCTGGAACGGCCCGTCGGTGTAGCCCTTGCCGGGCGTCACGGCGTTGCCGAGCACCACGAGCAGCTTGGCGACCGGCCCGAGCACCCGGCGCAGTCCCACGGCGAACGGGGCGCTCCACAGCGCCACCGTGTCGTAGTTCTGGCGGCCGAGCGTGCGCGGTGACACGCCGACGACGACGAACGAGACGATCGCCATGATCGCGATGCTGATGAGGGCACGGCTCCAGGTCGACTCGACCTGGCCCGCGACCGCGAGAGTCACGAGCACGGCGGCGGTGGCCTCGGCCACGACTCGCAGGAAGGCGATCACCGAGAGGTAGGCCGGCGAGTCGCCGACCACGGTCATCAGCGACTTCGCGCCGGACCGCCCCTCGTCGAAGAGCTCCTGGGCGCGCACCCGGGACATGCGGAAGATGGCGGCCTCGGCGGCCGACAGCAGGAACGCGGCGACGATGCTGACGAGGGCCGGGAGGGCGAACTGCGGGAACATCTCTGTCTCTCGCCCTCGCTCAGGCGCTGGGTCGGTTGCGGGTGGCGAGGAAGGTGAGGAGCAGCTGTCGCTGCAGCTCGAACATCTCTCGCTCCTCGTCGGGCTCGGCGTGGTCGTAGCCGAGCAGGTGCAGGATGCCGTGCGTCGTCAGCAACAGCATCTCCTCGATCGGCGCGTGACCGGCCTCGACGGCCTGCTTCGTCGCGACGGACGGGCAGAGCACGATGTCGCCGAGGGTGCCCTCCTCGGGCTCCTGGCCCTCACGGCCGGGGCGCAGCTCGTCCATCGGGAAGCTCATCACGTCGGTGGGCCCGGGCAGGTCCATCCACTGCACGTGGAGCACCTCCATCGCTGCCTCGTCGACGAGCTTGATGCAGAGGTCAGCCTGCGGGTGCACCCGCATCTGCTCCATGACGTAGCCGGCGCAGGCGAGCAGCTCGAGCTCGTCGACGTCGTGGTCGGTCTCGTTGAGGACGTCGATGCTCATGCCGGGTCCTCCTGTGCGACAGGCGAATCGACGACCGGGGGCGTATGCCGCTGGGCACCGTCGCGCTGGCCGACCGCACCGGTGGGGCTGTCCTTGTGGCGCTTGGCGCGCTTGCTGCCGCGGGCGTCGTCACGCTCGTAGGCGTCGACGATGGCGCTGACGAGGCGGTGCCGGACGACGTCGTGCGAGGTGAGCTCGGCGAAGTGGATGTCGTCGACGTCGCCGAGGATGTCGCGCACGATCTTCAGGCCAGAGCGCGTGCCCCCCGGAAGGTCGACCTGCGTGATGTCGCCGGTGACGACCATCTTGGAGCCGAACCCGAGACGGGTGAGGAACATCTTCATCTGCTCGCTCGAGGTGTTCTGGGCCTCGTCGAGGATGATGAACGCGTCGTTGAGCGACCGGCCACGCATGTACGCGAGCGGCGCGACCTCGATCGTGCCGGCGGCCATGAGCTTCGGGATGGTCTCGGGAGAGACCATGTCGTGCAGCGCGTCGTAGAGCGGGCGCAGGTAGGGGTCGATCTTGTCGTTGAGGGTGCCGGGAAGGAAGCCGAGACGCTCCCCCGCCTCGACGGCCGGACGGGTCAGGATGATGCGGTTGACCTGCTTTGCCTGCAGCGCGGCGACGGCCTTGGCCATGGCGAGGTAGGTCTTGCCGGTGCCGGCGGGACCGATGCCGAAGACGATGGTGTGCTGGTCGATGGCGTCGACGTAGCGCTTCTGGTTGAGCGTCTTCGGGCGGATCGTGCGGCCGCGGTTGCTGACGATGTTCATCGTCAGCACGTCGGCCGGACGCTCGAGGGTCTGGCTGCGCAGCATCGAGATGGAGCGCTCGACGGCATCGCGGTTGAGCGGCTGCCCGGTCTCGACGATGACGAGCAGCTCGTCGAGCAGCGAGTCGATGATCTCGAGCTCGCCCGCCGGGCCCGCGAACGTCATCTCGTTGCCGCGCACGTGGGTGTCGACGAGCGGGAACTGCCGTTCCATGGTGCGCAGCAGCTCGTCACGGGGACCGAGAAGAGTGACCATCTCGATCGGGGGCGGGATCTGCCGGGTCAGGACCGGGGCGTCCGCGCCGGAGCGGGCTCCACGGGAGCGCTCGGGCCGGTCGGTGCCGGCAGTGGTGGCGGTGCCGTCGGATGGTCGAGGTTGCGCGTCATTCATCGTGCTGCCGAGTCTACGTGTCGCCGACGGAGCTCCTCACCACGAATTCTGCGAGGTCCTTGCTCTGCTGCACCCGCGACGGCTCATGGACGTACATCATGTGCCCCGCTTCGTAGTAGGCGTGCTCGATGTTCGCCAGGAGTCCGTCCGGCAGCTGCAGGTGGGCGACGACGTCCTCGGCGGCGAAGTGCGGCGTGGCGCCGTCGTAGTAGCCGTAGGCGATGTGCACCTTGAGGTGCGGGTTCTGCCGCATCGCGCGCTCGAGCTTCGGTGACACGTCGATCGGCCTGCCCTCGAAGTCCTTGAACGACCAGGGGTGCACGAGGCGTGAGATCTGCTCGTAGTGCAGGTCGCTGCCATAGCCGAGCTCGTCGCGCACGTAGTGGTTCCAGGCTGCGGCATACGGACCGGTGATGGCGTCGTGCGACGGGTCGGCGTCCATGTTCTCGGCGAACCCGGTGGCGGCCGGCCCGGTGAACCGGGAGTCGAGGCGGCCCACCGAGAGGCGCTCGTCGCGGAGCAGCTCGGTGAAGTAGCGCCAGTGCTCGATGCGCAGGTCGACCCGGTCGACGTAGTCCTCCGTCAGCCCCGACAGCCTGGCCAGAGTCGCGACCGCCTCGGCGCGTTCGCCGGGACTCAGCCGGCTGCCGCGGGAGAGCACCCACGGGTAGTCGCGGGCGGCATACGCCTCCGCCTCGTCGAGGACGGTCCGCAGGGACTTCCGCCCGTGCTTGCCGTGGTAGTGGGCCACGGCGGCATACGTCGGCAGGTAGAGGGCATGCGCGCGGTCGTTGCGCTGGTTCTCGAAGTCGACCGAGCTGAGGTCGAGGACGCTGCTGATGAGGATGAGCCCGTTGAGGTACATCCCGTAGCGGGACTGGAGGTGCTCGGCGAGCGCCGCGCCGCGCAGCGTGCCGTAGGACTCGCCGGCGACGAGCTTCGGTGACATCCACCGCCCGTGGCGTGAGGTCCAGAGACGGATCAGCTCACCGACGGACTCGATGTCCTTCTGGTAGCCGTGGTACTCCCCCGGCTTGCCGCCTTCGACCGCGCGCGAGTAGCCGGTCGACATGGGGTCGATGAAGACGAGGTCGCTGACGGCGAGCAGGGACTCCGGGTTGTCGACGAGGTCGTACGGCGGCGGTTGGAGCGCGCCGACGTCGCCGCTGACCACACGACGCGGCCCGAGCAGGCCGAGGTGCAGCCAGACGCTCGAGCTGCCGGGGCCGCCGTTGAAGGCGAAGGTGACGGGGCGGGTGCGTGGGTCGGCGCCGTCGAGGACGTAGCTCGTCATGGAGAGCTCGGCGCGTGCCTTGTGTCCGCCGAAGGTGCCGTCCTTGTGCTGCTCTTCACGGAGCACGACGCGGCCGGTGGTCGCGGTGTAGGCGAGCCGGCGGCGCCCGACCTTGAGCACGTGCTGGGTCGTGACGAGGTCGTCGACGGGGTCGGGCTTCTCGTCCTTGCCCGGCGCGGTGGGGGTGGTCGGCTTGGCGTCGGCTGTGGCGGCGTGGCCCTCGTCTGTCTCTACGGCCGAGGCTGCTTCTGGGCTCTGGCTCACACCATCCGCCCCTCGGTGAAGGTGGCCCCCGCGAGCACGTGCACGTGCGCGTGGAAGACCGTCTGGCCCGCTGCGCTGCCGGTGTTGACGATCATCCGGTACGCGTCGGGAACGCCCTCCTGGTCGGCCACCTGGGCGGCGAGTCGGAAGACGTCTGCGAGATCCTCGTCCGAGGCGACGGCAAGCGCCCCGACCGTCGGCTCGTGCCGGCGGGGCACGACGAGCACGTGGACGGGCGCGGCCGGGTTGATGTCGCGGAACGCGATCGACCGGTCGGACTCGG
This sequence comes from Terrabacter sp. 05T424, assembly GCF_056396225.1. Classification (NCBI taxonomy): domain Bacteria; kingdom Bacillati; phylum Actinomycetota; class Actinomycetes; order Micrococcales; family Intrasporangiaceae; genus Terrabacter; species Terrabacter sp. 05T424. The sequence goes on along the minus strand of NZ_JBFTLB010000001.1, from coordinate 1,063,244 downwards.
CCACGCGGTCGCCGGGGATCTCGCCCGCGACGATCTTGCAGAAGAGGCAGTCACTGGGGGTCTGCGAGGTCATGTCTGCACCCTAGGCATGTCAACCTCCACGTGCACGTGTGCGTCATTTGTCCGTGAGAACGTTGGGTATGCCGACAGGCGAGGTGAGCGAGCCGAGGTCCGTGCGCGACGGTGGGGGCCCAGCACCCGCAGCGTCGCCGAGGGCGTATGCCGCCGCGGAGCTCCCGACTGACCCCGACGTCGCGATCACCGAGCTCTACCACGCGCACTGGCACCGGCTCGTGCGTCTGGCCTGGCTGCTGCTCCGTGACCAGCTGGCGGCCGAGGACGTCGTGCAGGACGCCTTCGTCGCCACGCACCGCAGCTGGGCGTCCATCCGCGACGGCGGACGCGTGGTCGGCTACCTGCAGACGGCGGTCGTCAACGGCTGCAGGTCGGTGCAGCGGCACAACGTGGTCGTCGACCGGCAGAACGCCCGCGACGCCGCAGCCGCGGACGCACCGGGCCGCGACGCCCTGGGCAGCGCCGAGACGCACGTGCTGCACGGCGCCGACCGCGACACCCTCGTCGACGCCTTGCGCACCCTGCCGACCCGCCAACGCGAGGTCCTCGTCCTGCGCTACTACGGCGGCCTGTCGGAGGCGCAGATCGCCCAGTCGCTCGAGATCTCTCCCGGCGCCGTCAAGACGCACGCCCACCGCGGGCTCACGTCCCTGCGGCACACCATCGACCCCATGGAGCTGTCATGAACACCGACCCGAGGCGCCCGGGTGGCCAGCAGCCCGACGACGAGCCGGTCGTCATCGGCTCTGGCCTGCGACCGGTCGAGGAGCGTCTGCGGCGTGCCCTCGACTCCGAGGCGCGGTCGATCACCCCCGGCGACCGGCTCGGTGCGATCCTCGCCGAGGCGCACAGCTCCGACCTGGGCGGCACGGGCCGGCACCACCGGTGGCTCGTGCCGGCGGTTGCCGCGGCGGCAGCGGTGCTCCTCGCCGGAACGGTCTGGGCGGTCAACCGCCCGACAGGCTCCACGCCGCCTGCCGCGGCGACGTCCAGCACGGCCGGCACCCCGTCGGCGAGCGCCACGAGCGGCACGAGCGGCACGCCCTCCACCGCACCCTCGAGCGTGCCCACCCAGACAGCCACCGGTCCGACCACCCCGGCCACCACCCCACCGACGAGCGCGGTCCCGCCCGTGACGATCCCGACATCGGCGCCCGTCTACTACCTCGGCCCCGTGCGCTCGGGGAGCGACCAGGTGCGGCTCTTCCGCGAGTTCGTCTCGGCTCCGGTCGTCGCGCCCGTCACCCCTGAAGGCAAGGCCCTCGCCGCCCTGCGGCTCGCGATGGGGTCGACGCCGAAGGGCTCGCAGTACGTCTCGGCCTGGACGGGTGTGACCCCGCAGTCCGTGACGGTCGCCGCCGACTCCATCCGAGTGCGTCTCTCATCGGGCAGCAGCGACAGCGCCACTCTCGCGACCGAGCAGCTGGTCTGGACGGTGCAGGCCGCGCTCGGCAGGTCGCTGCCGGTGCGCTTCGAGCTCGCCGACGGAGGTCAGGAGGTGTCGCCAGGACACCCTGCGTCGTCGACCTTCAACCGACCTACTGACCAGCTCGCCGTGCTCGAGCAGGTCGCCCCGATCTGGGTCGACGCCCCCGGCCGCGACGCGGTCGTCAAGGCCGGCTCGACGGTGACGGCCAAGGGTGTGGCCAGCACGTTCGAGGCCAACCTCGAGTGGGAGCTGCTCCGCGACGGCGTCTGGTTCGAGAAGGGTTTCACGACTGCGTCCGCAGGCGCCCCGGCCCGTGGCAACTACACCTTCTCGACGAAGAAGGCCCTGACGGCGGGCTCGTACGTGCTCCGGGTCTTCGAGAGCAGCGCCAAGGACGGATCGGTCGCGGCGGAGCAGCGCGTCCCCTTCACCGCCCGCTGAGAACCCTCGAGAAAGCAATCCGCCCGCCCAAACACCATCGAGAAAGCGATCCGTCCGCGCGCAAACACCATCGAGAAAGCGATCCGTCCGGCCGGATTGCTTTCTCGATCGGAGCGCGTGACGGAGCGTTCTTTCGATCGGGTTCTTCGAATGGGCTCTTCAATCGAGAGAACAGTCCGTCAGCCGCCCCGAGACACCGAGCGCGTGACGGAGTGTTCTCTCGATTGGTCGGGGAGGGTCAGAGCCAGCGGGTGCGGGCGCTGAGCACGGCGAGGGCTGCGGGACCGGCCGAGGACGCACGGAGGATCGTCGAGCCGAGCCGAACGGGCCGGGCACCTGCGGCGCGCAGGGCCTCGACCTCACGCTCGGTGATGCCGCCCTCCGGGCCGACGACGAGGAGCACGTCGCCCTCCGCCGGCAGCTCGACGGCCGCGAGCGCGTCGGTGGCGTCCTCGTGGAGCACGAGCGCGAGGGCCGACCGGCCCACCCGCTCGACGAGCGGCGCGAGCCCGACAGCKGGCGACGTCACCGGCATACGCGACCGGCGGGACTGCTTGGTCGCCCGAGCCACCACGGCCGCCCACTTGGCGAGGGACTTCGCGGCACGTTCGCCGCGCCAGACGACCACGGAGCGCTCGGCCTGCCAGGGGACGACCTCGTCGACCCCGAGCTCGGTCGCGGCCTCGATGGCCTGCTCGTCGCGGTCACCCTTGGCCAGGGCCTGCACGAGGACGAACCGCGTAGGTGGCGCCGGTTCGTCGGTGACCGACAGCACGGTGCCCCGCACCGACGACCGGTCGACCTCGGTGGCCTCGAGCAGCACGCGCCGCCCCGTGCCGTCGGCGACGAAGTAGCGCTCTCCCACGCGCAGGCGCACGACGGCGCCGGCGTGGCGGCCCTCGTCGCCGTCGAGCAGCAGCGACGCACCCTCGGTCGCCTCGGCGACAGCGGACGGCTCGCCGAGGAAGAGCTGGTGCGTCACCGGGCGCTCACGTGCGGGTCACTTCTCCTTGAAGGCGTCGCGCAGCTTGCCGAAGAGCCCTTTGTTCGCCGGGGCCAGGCGGCCCTCGGGCCGCTCCTCGCCACGCAGCGCCGCGAACTGGCGGAGCAGCTCCTGCTGCTCGTCGGTGAGACGCGTCGGCGTCATGACCGTGGCGTGGATGAGCAGGTCACCGCGCCCACCGTGGCGCAGGTGCGTCACCCCGAGCCCCCGCAGTGTCAGCACGTCGCCGCTCTGGGTGCCGGGCTTGATCTCGAGGTCCTGCATGCCGTCGAACGTCGAGAGCTTGAAGCTCGTGCCGAGCGCGGCGGCGGCCATCGGCAGCTCGACGCTGCAGTGCAGGTCGTCGCCTCGGCGGGTGTAGGTCTCGTGGTTGACGACGCGGATCTCGACGTAGAGGTCGGCAGCGGGACCGTTGCCGGGGCCGACCTCACCCTCGCCGGTGAGCTGGATGCGGGTGCCGGTGTCGACGCCGGCCGGCACCTTGAGCTTGAGCGAGCGCCGGGTGCGCACGCGGCCGTCGCCGGAGCAGTCGTGGCAGGGGTCGGTGAGGGTCGAGCCGAAGCCCTGGCAGTTGACGCAAGGGCGGGAGGTCATGACCTGGCCGAGGAAGCTGCGCTGGACCTGCTGCACCTCACCGGCGCCCTTGCAGATCGGGCAGGTCTGGCGGCCGGTGCCGGGCTCGGCGCCGTCGCCGTCGCAGCGGGTGCAGCCCACGGCGGTGTCGAGGGTCAGCTCCTCCTCGGAGCCGAAGACGGCCTTGGCCAGGTCGAGGTCGAGGCGCACGAGGGCGTCCTGCCCGCGCTGCATGCGCGGACGGGGGCCGCGCGTGCCGGCCGTCGCCCCTGCCCCGAAGAAGGCGTCCATGACGTCGCTGAACGAGAAGCCTTGTCCGGCACCGAAGCCGGCACCGCCACCGCTGGCGAACGGGTCGGCGCCCATGTCGAAGGACTGGCGCTTCTGCGGGTCGGACAGCACGTCGTAGGCCTGCGACACCCGCTTGAACTCCTCCTCCGCCTCGGCGCCGGGGTTCACGTCTGGGTGCAGCTTGCGGGCGAGTCGACGGTAGGCCTTCTTGATCTCCTCCTGGCTCGCGTCGCGCGAGACACCGAGGACGGCGTAGTAGTCGTTCAAGCTGGGATTCCTTCGGTACGTGGTGATTTGGGTTCGGCGCAGCGGTGCACCGGCAGCTGGTCGCGGGATCTGCAGGCCGGAACGGTCAGGTGGCCTTGTTGTCGTCGAGGATCTCGGAGACGTAGCGGGCGACCGCACGCACCGACGCCATCGTCGTGGGGTAGTCCATGCGGGTGGGGCCGAGCACCCCGAGGCTGGCCACGCGCTCGGAGCCGGACCCGTAGCCGACGGACACGAGTGACGTGCTCTGCAGGCCCGTCACGGGGTTCTCGGAGCCGATGCGCACCGAGACGAGGTCGGGGTCGTCGCCCAGCTGGCCGAGCAGGCGCAGCAGGGTCACGTGCTCCTCGAGTGCCTCGAGGATGGGCCCGATGGTGCGGGGGAAGTCGGCGCCGGCCCGGGCGAGGTTGGCCTGGCCGGCCAGCACGACGCGCTCCTCGCGCTCCTCGACGAGCGCGTCGCCGAGGGCAGAGACCACGGCTCGCATCGCGGCGCGGTCGGCCTCGTCGGTGTCGTCGACGAGGCGCCGCAGCTGCGCCGCGGCGACCGTGAACGGAACTCCGGCGGCGACGTCGTTGATGCGGGTGCGGATCGAGGACACGAGCGCCTCACCGTCGGGGTCCGACAGCACCCGGCCCGTGTCGACGACGCGCTGCTCGACGCGGCCGGTGTTGACGATGAGGACGATCATGAGGTGCGACGAGCCCAGCGGGACGAGCTCGATGTGGCGCACGGTCGACCGGGTCAGCGACGGGTACTGCACGACGGCGACCTGCCGCGTCAGGCTCGCGAGGAGGCGCACGGTGCGGTCGACCACGTCGTCGAGGTCGACGGCGCCCTCGAGGAACTGGCTGATCGCGCGCCGCTCGCCCGAGCTCAGCGGCTTGACCGCGCTGAGCCGGTCGACGAAGACGCGGTAGCCGGCGTCGGTGGGCACCCGGCCGGCCGAGGTGTGCGGCGCGTGGATGAGGCCCTCCTCCTCGAGCAGGGCCATGTCGTTGCGGACCGTCGCCGCGCTCACCCCGAGGTGGTGCCTCTCGACGAGCGCTTTGCTACCGACCGGCTCGGAGGTGTGCACGTAGTCCTGCACGATGGCGCGGAGCACCATCAGCCTGCGGTCCTCGCTCATCACGTACCTCCTTCACGGTTTCGGCCACCCGCGCGGCCCGGTGGGCCGGTGGTGGGCCACGGGCCTGCCACGGGTCTCTGCACCGGCGCCTCGTCTGGCACTCTCGCGCAGCGAGTGCCAAGTCTACGACGTGGCGCGCGGATCTCCGATTTCATCCAACCGCATGCCGCCCTGCCACCGTCTCGCCGCCCTCCGCGTGGCGCACGCGCCGCGGCCCACCCGGCGGCATACGCTCGCTTGTCGTGTCCCCCAACAACCGTTACGGATCCGACGTGCTGAGCGGCGACTGGCGCGCCCCGAAGCGTGGTCGGTCGACACCGACCCCCGCCGAGCCCGACCTTGTCGTCGAGGACGTCGAGACAGGCTGGGTGGGCGCTGTCGTGCGGGTCGAGAAGGCCGGCGGCATGCACGTCGTGCACCTCGAGGACCGGCGGGGCCGCACCAAGGCCTTCCCCCTCGGCCCCGGCTTCCTCGTCGACGGCTCCCCCGTCACCCTGACGCCACCGGTGGCCGCCTCGGGAGCAGCCCTGGCCGAGGCGCGCCGGGCTGCGTCGCGCACGGCGAGCGGCTCGGTGGCCGTGGCCGGCGCTCGAGCGAAGGTCGCCAGCGGCTCGCGCATCTACGTCGAGGGGCGCCACGACGCCGAGCTGGTCGAGAAGGTGTGGGGCGACGACCTGCGCGTCGAGGGCGTCGTCGTCGAGCTCATGGACGGCGTCGACGACCTGGCCGGCATCATCGCGGAGTTCCGGCCCGGCCCCGGGCACCGCCTCGGGGTGCTCGTCGACCACCTCGTGCCGGGCACCAAGGAGGCCCGCATCGTCGAGCAGGCCCGAGCCCTTCCGGGCCTCGCCCAGCACGTGAAGATCCTTGGCCACCCCTACGTCGACGTGTGGCAGTCGGTGCGTCCCGAACGGCTGGGCTGGCAGCGGTGGCCGGTCATCCCGCGCGGCACGTCGTGGAAGCACGGCATCTGCGCCGAGCTGGGCTGGGCACACGCGAGCCAGGCCGACATCGCGAACGCGTGGAAGCGGATCCTCGGCACCGTGCGCACGTACGCCGACCTCGAGCCCACCCTGCTCGCGAGCGTCGAGGAGCTCATCGACTTCGTGACGGAACCCGGCGCCTGACACCGGGTGCCCAGCCGCCGTTCACCAGCGCACGTACCCCTGGACGTCGACCTTCACGTATGCGGCCGCTGACGTCTTGACCCGGACGGCACCGTCGAGCCCCACGGGCACGACGACGGTGTTGGTGGCGGTACGGCCCGAGCCGTACTTGACCGTTGCGTAGGGCGTCTCGGCCGACCCGCTCGGGTAGGCAGTGAGATATCCGGCGGCCGTCGGTGAGACGACAGTGAGGGTGAGGACGGCCGCACGGACGCCCGTCGTCGGCACACCGCCCTTCCCGACGACGGTGACGACGGGGGCACTGCCGGCCGCGACGCGTCCGGCGACCGACCCGGCGGCGAGGCTGAGCCCGGTCTCGGTGTCGAGGACGCGCGTCGGACCCAGAGCGACCTGGTCCGCGCTCGTCGGCAGCCAGCCGAGGACGTCCACGAGCACGTCGGTCTGCGCCGTCGAGTGCAGCGTCACGGCTCCGTTCGCGCCGACCCGCGCCTCCACGAGGCCCGTGGCAGCGCCTGCCGCCTCGTAGTGCACCTGGGGTGCGGCCGGACGCGACGCGCCGCTCGGCCACGCGGTGAGCCAACCCGCCGCCGAGGGGGTCGTGGCACTGACGTCGAGCAGGACTGCGCCGACGCCGGTGGCGGGGATCCCGGCCCTGCCGGCGAGCGGCACGGTCAGCGCGCCCCCCGCTGGCACCCGCGCCCTGGGGGCGCCGACGCCCGACCGGGTGTCGACGACCCGCACGGGCGCGCCCCCTGACACGTAGCCCCCGGTCGGTGACCAGCCGACGATGTCTGCCGACAGGTCTGTCGTGGCCGAGGAGTAGAGCCGCACCTTGCCGTTCGAGCCGAGGCGGGCGAGCACGAGCGTCGTCGTGACGCCGCCCGCGGCGTACGAGAGGGCCCGCGAGGAGGGCTGGGTCGTGAGGTCGGCGTGGGCGGTGACGTAGCCGGCCGCGGCAGGGGCGGTCGCGTTGACGTTGAGCAGCACGGCGTCGACCCCGGAGGAGGGCACGCCGCCGCGACCGGCCACCTGCACCGTGACGGCCGTCCCCGCCTGGACCTTCGCGACGGGCGCACCCACGCCGGCCTTCGTGTCGAGGAGCCGCGCCGGGGCGGTGACCTGCCAGGCACGGGTGTCGCTGGCGACGGTCGGGCCATGGTCCTTGAGGTGGATGAACCCCTTGGGCCACCGGCCGCCGGTGAGCGTCACACGGCGCCAACGGAACTCGCCGCCCCAGTTGTCCTCGGAGATGATGATGTCGGATGCCGAGAGCACCTGCTCGACGTATGCGACGTGCCCAGTCGCCGAGAACGACGTGTCCCACCATGCGATGGACCCGACGGCCGGACTCGTGTTGGTCTGGGCCGGGAACGACGGCCCCCAGTTGGATGCGTTGCCGCTCAGGCTCGTCGGCTTGGTGTTGGGCAGTCCGTCCTGCACGAGCCGGTAGGCGACGTAGTTGGTGCAGTTGTGCCCGGTGGACTGGCGCCACCAGCTGGCCGTGGCGTTCGTCTTGTAGCCGGAGTTCGAGTGGCCGGCCGCCTGGCACGGGTCGTAGCCGGTGCACAGCACGATCCACTCGGCGGAGCGGGCCGGGCCGGCGAGCCCCACCGTCGCGATGACCAGCGAGACGACCGCGACGATCAGCGCCGCCGCCCTGGTCCGGGCGCTGCTCCGCGGCGTCGACGGGCGGCCGCCCTGGTCATGGAGGTGGCGCGCCAGTCGCATGTGGTCTCCCGTGATCGCCGTGGGTGCTCACGGAAATCTAGGACATTCGGGCTACACGATCACTGGTTTCCCAGAAATCCCTCGCGACACGCGGGGCGCGTTCCGCCACACGTCGAGATCGCTGTGCTAACGACACCGCTGTGATTCAGGGCCGACGGCTCGGTCAACGACGCCGACGACCCGGGGACACGACCCGGTCGATGACCTGCTCCTTGAACCGGGTGAACGGCGGCCGGATCCAGGTCGTCGTGTCGGGGCGCGTCGGCATCGTCAGCACGGCCTTGGCGTGGGAGAAGACCTCGACGGACCGCTCCCCGTGGTAGGCACCCATGCCGCTGGCGCCCACACCGCCGAAGGGCAGCTCGGGCACGGCCAGGTGCGCCAGGGGGATGTTGAAGCCGATCGCCCCCGAGGAGGTCTCGCGCACGAACCGCTCGCGCACCGTCGTGGAGGGGGTGAAGACGTAGAGCGCGAGCGGCTTGTCGCGCCGGTTCACCAAGGCGATCGCGGCGTCGAGGTCGGCCACCGTGACCAGCGGCAGGACCGGCCCGAAGACCTCGTCGCGCATGACGGCCTCGTCGGGGTCGTCCGGGTCGGCGACGTCGACGAGAGTGGGCTCCAGGTAGCGCGTGGCCGCGTCGGACCGACCGCCGGACACGATGCGGCCGTCATCGAGGAGGCCGGTGAGCCGCTCGAAGTGCCGCGAGTCGACGATGCGGCCGTAGTCGGGCGAGGTTGCCGGGTCGTCACCGAACGTCTCGCGAATCGCCTCCACGAGAAGGGGTTTCAGCTTCTCGTGGGTCTCTGCGCTCGCGATGACGTAGTCGGGGGCGACACAGGTCTGCCCGGCGTTGGTGAACTTGCCCCAGACCAGGCGCCGCGCCGTGACCGCCAGATCGGCGTCGTCGGCGACGTATGCCGGCGACTTGCCCCCGAGCTCGAGCGTGACGGGGGTGAGGTGCGCCGCGGCCGCCTCCAGGACGATGCGACCGACGGTGCCGTTGCCGGTGTAGAAGATGTGGTCGAACCGCTCGGCGAGCAGCGCGGTCGTCTCGGGCACCGCGCCCTCGACGACGTGCACCGCCTCCGGGTCGAGGTGCTGGGGCACGAGCCGCGCGAGCAGGGCGGACGTCGCCGGCGCGAGCTCGCTCGGCTTGAGCACCACGGCGTTGCCCGCGGCGAGGGCTCCGACGAGCGGCGCGAGGGACAGCTGCAGGGGATAGTTCCACGGGGCGATGACGAGCACCACGCCGAGCGGCTCACGCACCACCCCGGCCCGCCCCGGGGCGAGGGACAGCGGCACCGGGACGCGCCGGGGCGCGGTCCACGCCCTCAGGTGGCGCAGCGTGTGGTCGATCTCGCGGACGAGGAACCCGGTCTCGGTCACCCAGGCCTCGGTGGCGCTCTTGCCGAGGTCGGCGTGCAGGGCGCCCGCGATCTCGGCCTCGTGGTCGACGAGGAGCACGCGCAGGGCCTTGAGCTGGGCGGCTCGCCAGACCCGCGCCTTGGTGCGCCCGGTGTCGAACGCCCGGCGGGCGGTCGCCACCACCTCGTGCGGGGCGACCGGCTGTGCCTGGGACGGCGGGGTGACGTCTCGCTCGGTGGCAGAGGTCGCCACCGTCGCCTGCCCCGCCGCGGACGTTCCGGTGCTCTCGGTGGTGTCGCTGCTCGAGATGCTTCCGGCGCCGGCGGTGCCGCTCGTCGTCGTCGACATGGTCTCGCTCATCGTGCCCTTCCGGTCGGTGCTCCTGAGGACGCGAGGAGCCGGTGCACCACCGTGTCGGCGAGCAGGCGTCCCCGCAGGGTGAGGACGAGCCGAGAGTCCCGCAGGGCGGCCGGGCCGTCGAGCAGGCCGTCGGCGATCAGACCGGCCACGGCGGTGCGCCCTGATCCTTGCAGATCCGCGAGCGGAAGGCCGTCGACGAGGCGTGTGCCGAGCAGCACACGCTCGTCGTAGCGCTGCTCGTCGGTGAGCTCCTCCCGCGCGTGGGCCGGCGACTGCCCCGCACCCAGCCGGGCGGCATACGCGCTCGGGTGCTTGACGTTCCACCAGCGCACCCCGCCCACGTGGCTGTGCGCCCCCGGGCCGACGCCCCACCAGTTCGTCCCCGACCAGTAGGCGACGTTGTGCCGGCACCGCGCCTGCTCGGACCGCGCCCAGTTGCTCACCTCGTACCACCCGAAGCCAGCGGCCGACAGCAGCTCGTCGGCGAGCTCGTACTTGTCGGCCTCGTCGTCGTCCTCCGGCGCCGGCACGACACCGCGCCGCACCTGCGCGGCCAGCTTCGTGCCCTCCTCGACGACGAGGGCGTAGGCGGAGACGTGGTCGGGCTCGAGGGCGACGGCGGCCTCGAGGCTGCGCCGCCAGTCGGCCAGCGTCTCGCCCGGCGTGCCGTAGATGAGGTCGACGCTCACCTGCATGCCGGCGTCCCGCGTGGCCCTCACCGCTCGCGCCACGTTCTCGGGGTCGTGCGTGCGCTCGAGGGTGTGCAGCACGTGGGGCACCGCCGACTGCATGCCGACCGACACGCGCGTGAAGCCCCCGTCGGCGAGCTCGCGCAGCGACTCGGGCGTCACCGAGTCGGGGTTGGCCTCGGTCGTGGCCTCCGCATCAGGCGCCAGGCCGAACCGATCACGTATGCCGTCGAGCATCGCCACGAGGTCACGCGACCTCAGCATCGTCGGGGTTCCGCCACCGACGAAGACGGTCGAGACGGCAGGCGCCTCGGCACCGAGGACGGCGCGCGCCAGGTCGAGCTCGCGCAGGGCGGCGTCGGCGTAGGACTCGACGCCGATGCTCGCGCCCGGCCCTCCGAGCTCGGTCAGCGTGTAGGTGTTGAAGTCGCAGTAGCCGCAGCGGACCGTGCAGAAGGGCACGTGCACGTAGACGCCGAGGTCGGTCGTCGCCAGGTCGGAGAGCGCCGAAGCCGGCAGCTCTCCCGTGCTGGGAGCGGGGTCGCCGTCGGGAAGGGCGGAGGGCGGCATACGCCCATTGTCCCAGCCCGAAAGGGATGGCCGGTCCACGCCGGTGGGTGGGTGCAACGGGACGCCGGGCAGTCACCTAGGGTGCAAGGGTGTACCGCCCCAACTGGATCGAGCTCGACGGCGTCGTCAACATGAGAGACCTCGGGGGGATGGTGACCAGCGCAGGAGACGAGGTGCTCCCCCACCGACTGCTGCGCTCCGACAACCTCCAGGACCTCACGCCGCAGGCCGTCGAGGCGCTCGTGGGCACCTACGAGGTCTCCGACATCGTCGACCTGCGCACGCACGTCGAGGTCGCCAAGGAGGGGGAAGGTCCGCTGCTCGCCGTCGACGGCGTCACGCACCACCACCACACCCTGTACCGCGAGGACACCACCGAGTCGGGCATCCCGGCCGCCGAGCGCGCGCTGCCCTGGGAGACCGATGAGCGGCGCGAGGCCGCTGCGGCTGCGGCGGTGGAGGAGGAGCACCGGCGCAGCCACGAGCAGTTCTGGTCGGAGCACTACCTCGGCTACCTCGCGCAGCGCCCCGACTCGGTCGTGGCCGCGCTGCGCGCCATCGCCTCGAGCCGCGGAGCCGCGGTCGTGCACTGCGCGGCGGGCAAGGACCGCACCGGCACCGTCGTGGGGCTCGCCCTCAAGGTGGCCGACGTTCCCGACGAGCTCGTCATCGCCGACTTCGCCGCCTCGGCCGAGCGGGTCGCGGCGATCATGGGGCGCCTGCGGGCCAAGCCGGCCTATGCCGACAACCTCAAGGACAAGACGGTGGCGCAGCAGTCGCCGACCACCGAGACGATGCGGATGCTGCTCGCCACGCTCGACGAGCGCTACGACGGCCCGCTGGGATGGCTGGCCGCGCAGGGCTGGACCGCTGCCGACACCGACCGGCTGCGCCGCAAGCTGCTCTCGGCCTGACACTCAGGAGCGGGGGCCCTGTGAGCTTCGCGGGCTCACGTAGAGGTGGATCGTCCCCTCGACCGTGACGACGCCGTCTGCCCGTGTGGCCGTCACCGTGACAGGCACCTCGGACGGCGCGTCATCCGTGGCCGGCGACCAGGCCCCGGGCTCGGTCACCGCCGTGCAGGTGAGGTCGGTCGTCGACTTCGCGAGGTAGCGCACGTCCATCCCCCGCGGGATCCACCGGTGCGTGGGCGCGATGCTCGCCTCCGCCAGCAGGCCCATGGCCGCCTCCAGCCCGTTGCAAGCGGCGATGGCGTGCACGGTGCCGATGTGGTTCTGCACCCGTCGCCGCTTGGGCACGACGACTACGGCACGGTTGGGCGCCACCTCGACGACCCGGGGCCGCACGGACCGGAAGTACGGCGCCGCCGCGGTGAACGCGAGCCCGAAGACGCGCTTTCCCAGCGGCACGTGCTCGAGGCGACGGTAGAGCGCGTAGGCGTCGATCATGCCGTCAGGTTACCGGCCGGTAACCCGGCGTGCCACGCGGCCGTCCGGACGACGGTCGGATCGCTGCCCAGACGGCCACGCGTACGACGCACCCACACTCCGGCCGTGGTATCACGGTACGACCGTGAGCTGCCTTGTGCGCGTTACTTCTTCGTCTTGCCCGAGTCGCCGTCGCTCGAGAGGGCAGCCACGAAGGCCTCCTGCGGCACCTCGACCCGTCCGACCATCTTCATGCGCTTCTTGCCCTCCTTCTGCTTCTCGAGGAGTTTGCGCTTGCGGCTGATGTCGCCGCCGTAGCACTTGGCGAGGACGTCCTTGCGGATCGCGCGGATGTTCTCGCGGGCGATGATGCGCGAGCCGATGGCGGCCTGGATCGGCACCTCGAACTGCTGGCGCGGGATGAGGTCCTTGAGCTTGCTCGCCATCATCACGCCGTACGCGTACGCCTTGTCCTTGTGGACGATCGCCGAGAAGGCGTCGACGGTCTCGCCCTGGAGGAGGATCTCGACCTTGACGAGGTCGGCCACCTGCTCGCCGTCGGGCTCGTAGTCGAGCGAGGCGTAGCCGCGGGTGCGTGACTTCAGCTGGTCGAAGAAGTCGAAGACGATCTCGGCGAGCGGCAACGTGTAGCGCATCTCGACACGGTCCTCGGAGAGGTAGTCCATGCCTCGGAGGTTGCCGCGCTTCTGCTGGCACAGCTCCATGATCGCGCCGACGAACTCCGACGGCGCGAGGATCGTGGCGCGCACGACCGGCTCGCTCACCTCGCGGATCTTGCCGTCGGGGTACTCGCTCGGGTTGGTGACGTGGACGGCCTTGCCGTCGTCCATCATCACGTCGTAGACGACGTTCGGCTGGGTCGAGATGAGGTCGAGACCGAACTCTCGCTCGAGCCGCTCGCGGACGATCTCGAGGTGGAGCAGTCCGAGGAACCCGACGCGGAAGCCGAAGCCGAGCGCCGCGGACGTCTCGGGCTCGTAGACGAGTGCGGCGTCGTTGAGCTTGAGCTTGTCGAGCGCCTCGCGCAGGTCGGGGTAGTCGGACCCGTCGATGGGATAGAGGCCCGAGAAGACCATCGGCTTGGGGTCGCGGTAGCCGCCGAGGTCCTTCGTGGCGGGCTTGCTCGCGTTGGTGACGGTGTCGCCCACGCGAGACTGGCGCACGTCCTTCACGCCGGTGATGAGGTAGCCGACCTCCCCCACGCCCAGACCCTTGCTCGGCACCGGCTCGGGGCTGATGACGCCGATCTCGAGCAGCTCGTGCGTGGCCTTGGTCGACATCATGACGATGCGCTCGCGCGGGTTGAGGTTGCCGTCGACGACGCGGACGTAGGTGACGACGCCCCGGTAGGTGTCGTAGACGGAGTCGAAGATCATCGCGCGGGCCGGGGCGTTCGCGTCGCCCGTCGGCGCGGGCAGCTGGCGCACGATCGTGTCGAGCAGCGGCTCGACGCCCTCGCCGGTCTTGCCCGACACCCTGAGGCAGTCCTCGGGCTCGCCGCCGATGAGCTTGGCGAGCTCCTCGGCGTACTTCTCCGGCTGTGCGGCCGGCAGGTCGATCTTGTTGAGCACCGGAATGATCGTGAGGTCGTTCTCCATCGCGAGGTAGAGGTTCGCGAGGGTCTGCGCCTCGATGCCCTGGGCGGCGTCGACGAGCAGGACGGCGCCCTCGCACGCGGCCAGGGAGCGCGACACCTCGTAGGTGAAGTCGACGTGGCCCGGTGTGTCGATCATGTTCAGGGCGTAGGTCGTAGACGTTCCACCTTCGTCCTCCACAGCCCACGGCATGCGGACCGCCTGGCTCTTGATCGTGATGCCGCGCTCGCGCTCGATGTCCATGCGGTCGAGGTACTGGGCCCGCATCGCACGCGGGTCGACGACGCCGGTGAGCTGCAGCATGCGGTCGGCCAGCGTCGACTTGCCGTGGTCGATGTGCGCGATGATGCAGAAGTTGCGGATCAGGTCCGGCGGCGTTGCGTTGGGTGCCAACGCGGAGCGGGCCATGGGCGACACGTGGGACGAACCTCGCAAGAGTCAGGGGTCAGGTCAGGCGGAACGGTGGTGCTGAGTCGGGCACGACCGAGCGCGCGGTCGGTTCGCGGCACACCGCCGAGATCAGCACAGTCTCCCATGCTTTGCCGGTCCACCGCTCACACCCCTCGCGTGGAGGTGACGGACAATGGCGCCCATGCGTGCCCAACCCATGCAGGTCCTTCCCGTCGCCCCCGGATCCCACCTGCCCCTGCGGCGGCACGTGCGCCACCCGCGCGAGATCCTCACTCTCGTCGTCGCCTGCGTCATGTCGTTGCTGCTGCTCCTTGCGGCTTTCACCGAGGTGCTCGTGGCGTTCGACGAGGGCCGCACACCCGACGTGTACGCCCTGGCCCTGATCTTCGCGCCGGTGCTGGTGTGGTTCGCCCGCGGCCAGCTGTGGGCCATGCAGCGCCTCGGCGGGATCAGGCTCACGCCCGAGCAGTTCCCGGAGGCGTACGCGATGCTCCTCGACGCTGCGGGCCGCAGCGGGCTCTCGTTCGTTCCCGACGCGTACGTGGTTCTCGGCAACGGGGTGATCAACGCGGCCGCGTCGGGGCACGGCTACCGCCGGTTCGTCATCATCAACAGCGACCTGCTCGAGGTCGGCGGCGCTGCCCGCGAGCCCGACGCGCTGAGGTTCGTCATCGCGCACGAGGTGGGGCACATCGCGGCCGGCCACACGAGCTACTGGCGCATCCTCGGAACCTTCGCCTCGCAGTGGATCCCGTTGGTGGGCTCGACCCTGAGCCGAGCCCAGGAGTACACGGCCGACAACTACGGCCACGCCCTCGTGCCGCAGGGGGCTCGCTCGGCCATGGCGACGCTCGCCGGCGGCAAGTACCTGGGCCGGTCCGTCGACGTCGACGCGATGGCCGACCGGGCCGTGACCGAGCCGGGCTTCTTCGTCTGGGTCACCAACGCCGCTGCCAGCCACCCCGTGCTGCTCTGGCGCATGCACGCCCTGCGTGACCGGCGCCGGCCGGGCAGGCTGCTCTGGCGTCCACGTGAACCCTGGCTCTGGGGCCAGCCGGCAGCCCCCGGCACGTACGCGCTGCCGGCGCGGGTCGGCTTCACGCCGACGAGCCTCCCGGCTCCCCCCGAGCCGGCCGTCACGGGCGCGTACGCCTACGCCGCGATGTCGGACGACGGGATGTCGGACGACGGGATGTCGAAGGACGGGATGTCGCAGGACGGGATGTCGAACGACGGGATGTCGAACGAGGGGGCGGCGGTTCGACGTGAGGTCGGGGCGAGCGAACCGCTCCCGACCGACCCGACCAGAGAGGACGACCGGTGGAGACCCTGATCAGCCGCGCCGACGGGCGCGAGGACGGCGAGGACTGGACCGAGAACTACGAAGAGCTGCCCGGCGGCGCGGGCATCAGCATCATCCTCGAGTCGACGTCGCAGGAGGGCGTGGGCCCGCGGCTGCACCAGCACCCGTACGCCGAGACGTTCATCATCCGGCGCGGGTCGGCGACCTTCACGGTCGGCGCCGCCGACGAGGCCCGTGTCGTCGTCGGACGGGCCGGTCAGGTGCTGGTCGTCCCGGCCGGGACGCCGCACCGGTTCCGCACCGGGCCCGAGGGCTACGAGGCGGTGCACATCCACGCCAACGAGCGCTTCGTCACCGAGTGGCTGGAGTGACGGGAACCCGCTGGCCTGCCGGCGACGCGGCGCCGGCGCGGTCTCGACGCTCGAGGAGCGCCGACGCGACGGCCACCCCGACACCGAGCACCGCGAGGCCCGCCCCGACGAGGCTCGGCGCGCCGTAGCCCCAGCCTGCCGCGAGCACGAGCGAGCCGAGCCAGGCCCCGAGCGCGTTGGCGGTGTTGAGGGTCGAGTGGTTGAGCGCCGCAGCGAGCGACTGCCCCTCGTGGGCCACGTCCATCAGACGCGTCTGCAGGAGCGGCACGACGATCGAGGGCAGCAGGCCCAGCACGAAGACGAGGATCACCGCGAGCGACAGCGTGCGAGCGGCGAAGCCGAAGACGGCGAGCAGGACGGCGATGAGGCCGAGGGCGCCGATGATGCCCTTCAGCACGCCGACCCGGTTGGCGACCCGACCGCTCAGCACCATGCCCGCCACCATGCCGAAGCCGTAGGCCGCGAGCACCCAGGGGATGTAGCGCTCATCGAGGCCCGCGAGCTCGGTCATCGTCGGCGTGATGAAGGAGTACATCGCGAACATGCCGCCGAAGCCCACGACGCCGATCAACAGGGCGAGCCAGACCTGCACGCGTCGCAGCGCCCGCATCTCGGTGCGCATGGACTCCTCGCCGCTGGGCGGCTGGTGGGGCAGCCAGAGCGCGATCGCGCCGACGGTGAGGGCGGCGACGAGGCCGACGAGCAGGTAGGGCAGGTGCCACGAGAAGCGCTGTCCGAGCAGCGTCGCAACGGGCACGCCCACCACGTTCGCGACGCCGAGGCCGCCGAGGATCGCGGCGACAGCGGCGGTGCGGCGCTGGTGTGAGACCAGCGAGGCGGCCACGACGGAGCCGATGCCGAAGAACGCACCGTGCGGCACGCCGGCGAGGAACCTCGCGGCCATCACCGAGGGATACGTGTCGGCGGCGACGATCGCGACGTGTGCGACGGCGAAGAAGGCCATCAGCCCCATCAGCAGACCCTTGCGCGGCACCTTCGCGAAGCCGACGGCGATCAGGGGCGCACCCACGACCACGCCGAGGGCGTAGGCGGAGACGTAGTGGCCGGAGGTCGCGATGTCGACGCCGGTCCCCTCGGCGATCTGCGGCAGCAGGCCCATCGTCACGAACTCGGTGGTGCCGATGGCGAAGCCCCCGACGGCGAGGGCGAGGATGGCGAGGGTGGTGCGGCGGGCGGCGGGGCTCAAAGGGTGGTCTCCGGGTCTCGGCAAGTGGCGTCCAGCTCGGGCGCGGATGGGTGCGGATGGGCGCGCTCGACGCGGTCGTGCCCGGCGCCGGCGTGCTGGTCTGCTGTCCTGCTGGTGGTTGCGGATCGCCGTCGACCCGGTCGGACCCCAACGGTAACGGCCTCGCGGCTACGGTGATTCCCATGCCCACGACCTTCGAGCGTCTCCTCGGCCGGCTGCGCGGCCTGGTGCGCGGCACGTCGACGACCATGCCCACCCGGCCCGGCGGCACACCGACGGCCCGGCCACACGCCACGCCGCAGGAGCAGCCAAGGCCGTCCGCGGCCGACTATCCCGGCGACGCCACACGGGTGCCCGACACGACCTACGCTCCGAGGCCCGACGGACGACCCGACCCCGGCGAGATCGTGTGGACCTGGGTCCCCTACGAGGAGGACCACGCCCAGGGCAAGGACCGGCCGGTGCTGATCGTCGGGCGGGAGGGCGACTGGCTCGTCGGCCTCCCGCTGACGAGCAAGGACCACGACCGGGACGAGCAGCAGGAGCGTCGCTCAGGACGCGAGTGGGTCGACATCGGCTCGGGCGCCTGGGACCGGCAGGGCCGGCCGAGCGAGGTGCGCGTCAACCGGCTCGTGCGGGTCGATCCCGACGGCGTCCGCCGCGAGGGCGCGGTGCTCCCCCGCGATCGTTACGACGAGGTGGTCGCCGCCGTCCGCGCGCACCATCACGGCTGAGGCCAGGGCGCACAGCACTCCCAGGCGGCACGGAGGCGGCCCCGAGAGACACGACGGCCCGCCGGGACCCAACCCAGACTCGACCGAGGTGCAGATCGGGCCCGTCACCGTGGTGACGGGCCCGATCACGCGTTGGGTGGTGGCGTCAGAGCGCCGCGACCTTCTTCGCCAGCGCCGACTTCTTGTTGGCGGCCTGGTTCTCGTGGATGACACCCTTGGAGACAGCCTTGTCGAGCTTCTTCGAGGCGGTCTTGAGGGCGTCGGCAGCGGCGTCCTTGTCGCCGGAGGCGGTGGCCTCGCGGACCTTGCGGACCCAGGTGCGGAGCTCGCTCTTGACGGCCTTGTTGCGCTCGGTGCGCGTGCGGTTCGTCTTGATGCGCTTGAGCTGCGACTTGATGTTTGCCACGTGTGTGTACTTTCGTTCGGTCGGATGGTTGCCGTTAGAGGGCGGCAAAGCTGCTCGGGACCGGGCGTGGGGACACCCTGCGTGAGCAGCTCTGGGTGCTGCAGACGTGCGCGCACGACCTGAGCGCGCACGCGACGTCCAAAGTTACCAGCGGCGGGCGTGCTCGACCAAACCGGCCGTATGCCGCCCGGCCGTAACGCTCATCCCCTTGTCAGCGCGCGGCGCGGGCCCGCGCGATCGTCAGGATGGCGCGCTCGACGGCGTACACCGGGTCGCGCCCGCCACCCTTGACCTCGAAGTCGGCAGCCGCGACGGCCTGGACGGCGACCGCGAGGCCGTCGGCGCTCCAGTGGCCGACGGCGCGCCGCGCCTTGTCGATCTGCCACGGCGCCATGCCCAGGCTCTTGGCGAGCTGGCCCGAGCTGCCGCGCCCGGCCGCGCCGACCTTGATGAGCTGGCGCAGCTGCGAGGCGATCACGGCGACGATCGGCACCGGGTCGACACCGGTGGCTATGGCGTGCCGCAGCAGCCGCAGGGCCTCCCCGGAGTGCCCGGCGATCGTCGCATCGGCGACCCGGAAGCCCGTGGCCTCGACCTTGCCCCCGTGGTAGGTGTCGACGACGGTGTCGTCGATGGTGCCCTCGGTGTCGGACACCAGCTGGGAGCAGGCCGCGGCGAGCTCGCGGACGTCCTTGCCGACGGCCTCGACGAGGGCACGCACCCCCTCGCTCGTGATCTTTCGGCGCGCGGCCGCGAACTCCTTCATCACGAAGTCGGTCTTGTCGCGGTCGGTCTTGACGGCCGGGCAGTCGATGACCCGGGCGCCCGCCTTCTTCATCGTGTCGAGGACCTTCTTGCCCTTCATGCCCCCGCCGTGGGCGACGACGAGACCGACGTCCGGGTCGGGCGCGGCGAGGAGCGAGAGCAGGTCGAGCTGCAGCTCGTCGGGCGACTCGTGCAGGTCGCGCACGACGATGGTCTTGGCGCCGCCGAAGAGGGACGGGCTGGCGTGCATCTGGAGCGCCCCGGACTCGTAGGTCGAGGGGTCGATGCGGATGACCTCGGCGTCGGCCTCGCGGGCCGCGGCGAGCACCGAGGCGACGGCGCGCTCGACGAGAACGCCCTCCGGGCCGGTCACGAGCACGAAGGGCGGAACGGCCGGGTCGGTCATGGCGTCAACTGTGCCATGCGGGCCCGACAGCCGGGCCGCCCGTCCCCGTGGAAGTGAAGGTCATGTTCGCCCTCGTCCTCGCCCTCGTGCTCGCCGCCGTCGGTCTCGTCCTGCTCCGACTCAAAGACCACCCGAAGAAGCTGAGCCGGTATGCCGTCATCCCCTTCGGGCTCGCCCTCTTCCTCGTCGCGAGCGCCTCGTACTACCGCCTCGACGCCGGTGAGGCCGCGGTGACGAAGACCTTCGGCACGGTCGGTGACGAGGCCATCAGCGCGACGGGAATCCATCTCAAGGCGCCGTGGCAGGACCTCATCACCTTCGACATCCGCAACCAGACCATCGCGCTCGACGAAGACGGTGGCCGGGTCTCGACCGTGACGAGCGACAACGCGACCGTCGCCTACGACGTGACCATCCGCTACTCGCTCAACCCGGGCAAGCTGCCCGAGATCATCCGGCAGTACCCCGACCAGGAGACCTTCATCGCCCGCGCCGTGCTGCGGGGCGTCTCCTCGGTCACCCGCGACGCCCCGACCACCTTCGCGGCGGCCGCGGTCCGCCAGTCGCGCGGTGAGCTCGCCCTGCGCATCACCGAGGGCCTCGAGAAGCGCCTCGGCGAGGTGGGCGTCACGGTCGAGCAGGTCGACCCGCGCGCCATCACCCTCGACCAGAGCGTCCAGGCGAACTACGACAAGGTGCAGAGCTCGCTGGCCAACGCCGAGGCGGCCAAGGCCGACCTCCAGACCGCGCTCGCCAAGGCCGAGATCACCAAGACCGAGGCGCAAGCGACCTCCGACGCCGACCAGATCATCCGGTGCGGCGCTACCTCCACGCAGGTCAGGGAGGTCATCAACGGCAAGGAGGTCACGGCCGTCAAGGTCGTGCCGGTCGGCTCCGACAAGTGCCAGAACCGCCTCAACGAGCAGGTGCTCATGAGCAAGTACATCGACATGCTCAGGGAGCACGGCGACTCGCTCATCGTCATCCCGCAGGGCACGCAGAACCTGCTCCAGCTGCCGGCCGTCCCCGCCGCCAAGTCCGCAGCCAAGTCCCAGTAGCCGCGCCCGATCGAGAGAACGCGCCGTTCGCAGGACGGAGCGTTCTCTCGATCGCGGGCTGCGCGGCCCCCTCAGTCGAAGAGGGCGCCGGAGGCGAGCGAGAGCCCGAGCTGCTCGACCCTCGCCCGGATGGTCTCCTCGGGCAGCTCGAAGTGGTCGACGAGCTCGTCGAGCTGCATGCCGGACTCGGCGGCGTCGCGCAGCTCCTCGTCCTGCTCCTCGGTCCACGCGTGCCCCGACGTGACGGCGTTGCGGGTCGACGGCGCGACCGGCGGCGGGCCGGCCACCGGCCGGGGGTGCTCCGTGCCGTCGGCGTCGGCGCGGGCGCCGGTCAGGGAGCGCAGGGCCGGCTCCTCGACGGCGACCGGGGGTGGGGCCATCGCGTCGAGCCGCTCGAGCGCGGCAAGCACCATCTTCTTGTCGGTGGTCGGGTAGAACGGCGGCAGCGAGCGCTGGAGGAAGCCGGCATACCTCGCCGTCATCATGCGCGAGTCGAGGAACGCCACGACCCCGCGGTCGTCGGCACGCCGCACGAGCCGGCCGGCGCCCTGGGCGAGACGGAGGGCGGCGTGCGTCGCCGAGACGGCCATGAAGCCGTTGCCGCCCATGCGCGCGATGGCCTGCGAGCGGGCGGACGCGAGCGGGTCGTCGGGACGCGGGAAGGGGATGCGGTCGATGAGCACGAGCTGGCACGACGAGCCGGGCACGTCGACCCCCTGCCAGAGGGTCAGCGTGCCGAAGAGACAGGTGCGCGGGTCGCGCGCGAACTGCCGCACGAGCGTCGTGATCTGGTCCTCGCCCTGGCAGAGGACTGGGATGTCGTCACCGAAGCGGGCCCGCATCACCTCCGCCGCGGTCTGCGCCGCGCGCATCGAGGAGAACAGGCCGAGCGTGCGCCCCCCGGCCGCCCGGACCAGCTGCTCGATCTCGTCGAGGGTGTCGTCGCCCGCACCGTCGCGACCCGGTGGCGGCAGGTGCGCCGCGACGTAGGCGATGGCCTGCTTGGGGTAGTCGAACGGGCTGCCGACGTCGAGTCCCTGCCACTTCGGCGCCCCCTCGCCGCGCAGCCCGATCGTGCCGGCGACGGCGTCGAACGTGCCGCCGAGCTCGAGGGTGGCCGAGGTCAGCACGACGGTGCGCTCCTCGAAGACCTTGTCGCGCACCAGCATCGCGACGCTCATCGGGGCCACCCGCAGCACGGGGCCGCGGCGCGGGTCGCGGCCCAGCCACACGACGTCGAGATCGCGCTCCTCGAGGATGCGCTCGGCGTTCTCGTGCACCTCGTCGACGGCGGCACGGGCGACCTGGCGTGCCCCGTCGGACTCCTGCCCGGGCGGCGGCTTGAGGTCGCTCTGCACGACGCGTGCGGTGTCGCGGACCCGGGCCAGCGCCAGCCCCACGGAGTCGGGCACGCCGAGCATGCGGCCCTCCTCGAGCGGCTCGAGCGCCTGGGCGAGCAGCTCCCCTGCCTCGTCGAGCGCAGCCGTGTTCTCCGACATGCGCCCGGCCTTCTTCGCTGCGGTCATGACCATCGTGCCGGTGAGCTCGTCGGTGATGGTGGCAGTGACCCTGTCGACGAGCTCGTGGGCCTCGTCGACGACGAGCACGTCATGCTCCGGGAGCATCTGGCGGCCCTCGAACGAGTCGATCGCCATGAACGAGTGGTTGGTGACGACGACGTCGACGTCCTTCGCCGCCGCACGCGCCCGCTCGACGAAGCACTCGGCCACGAGCGGGCACTTGCCGCCCATGCACTCGTGAGCCGACACGGACACCTGGCGCCAGGCCCGCTCGGAGACGCCGGGCACGAGCTCGTCGCGGTCGCCCGAGTCGGTGGCCCCGGCCCATTCGCGCAGCCGCACGACCTCCTGCCCGAGGCGGCCGACGCTCGCGTCCACCTGCCCGACCGACAGCAGGCCGTCCTCGTCGTCGGGGAACCCGCCCTCGAGCTTGTTGAGGCACACGTAGTTGCGGCGCCCCTTGACGAGGGCGTAGGTGGGCCGCCGGCCGAGCACGGGCGCGAGGGCGTCGGCGACCCGAGGCATGTCACGGTCGACGATCTGCCCCTGGAGAGCGAGGGTCGCGGTCGCGACGACCGCGGGCTTGCCGGCCGCGAAGGCGTGGGCCACCGCGGGCACGAGGTAGGCCAGCGACTTGCCGGTGCCGGTGCCCGCCTGCACGAGCAGGTGCTCGCCGCTGTCGACCGCCTTCGCGACTGCCCGGGCCATCTCGACCTGGCCGGGCCGCTCCGCGCCACCGACTCCCGAGACCGCGGCGTGGAGGAGTTCGTCGAGCGCAGGTCGCTGGGCCATCGGGTCAGCGTATGCCGCCCGGTCGCCCGCTCGTGCGCGGTGTCCCCCACGTGTCGCCCTTAGGCGCCGGAACGACCGTCCAGGGACGTCGCGAGTGGTCGCTCGGCCGGTACTAGTACCAAGGGACAGTGACCGAGACCCTCGGCCCCGCCCTACCCTGAAGACGTCAGTGAACCCGATGCTCCGCTGGACCTCGAGGGAGATGACGCGATGGCAACGTCACCGACAGACGACCCTGACCCACCCGGCCCGCTCGGCGCGATCGGCGCGACCGACGCAGTTACCGACGGGCTGATCGAGCAGCAGGCCTCCCGTCCCTGACGCCCCACGTGCGAGCTCGGCCCCTCGGAGCTCGGACCTCCCCGGCACTCCTCGAGCCGTCCCCCCAAGGCTCGCTCCCCCGGTGAAGTGCCGGAGAACGGTGCCGGTTCCCGACCACCCCCCGCGGTCGGGAGCCGGCACTCGTCCGTGGCCCGCGGGTGGGACCGATGTCACGCAACCTCCTGCGCCGATCGTGCCCCGAGGGCGGTCGGTCAGGAGTTCCATCGAGGTATGAACGCAAAGATGCCCTCCGACCTCGACATCGCGACCGCGGCGACCCTGCGGCCGCTCGTCGAGGTGGCCGCCGACCTCGGCGTGACGGAGAACCACCTCGAACCCTGGGGCCGCGACGTCGCCAAGATCGACCTCGGCGTGCTCGACGAGCCGACCCAGGCGCACCGTGCGCGGTACGTCGTGGTCACGGCCATCACCCCGACGCCGCTCGGCGAGGGCAAGACCACGACGTCGGTCGGTCTGGCGCAGGCGCTCGGCCGAACAGGCCACCGGGCCGTCGTGTGCCTGCGCCAGCCGTCGATGGGTCCGACCTTCGGCATCAAGGGCGGTGCGGCGGGCGGCGGCTACAGCCAGGTCGTGCCGATGGAACGGCTCAACCTCCACCTCACGGGCGACTTCCACGCGGTGACAGCCGCGCACAACCTGCTCGCGGCGATGATCGACAACCACCTGCACCAAGGCAACAAGCTCGGCATCGACGTCCGGAACATCACCTGGCGGCGGGTGCTGGACGTCAACGACCGGGCACTGCGCACGGTCATCGTGGGCATCGGCTCACGCGAGGACGGGCTCGTGCGCCAGACCGGCTTCGACATCACGGCAGCCAGCGAGGTCATGGTGCTGCTGACCCTGGCGACCTCGCTCGAGGACCTCCGGCTGCGGCTCGGGAGGATCGTCGTGGCCTACACCGTCGAGGGCAAGAGCGTCACCGCGGACGACCTCGGCGCGGCGGGAGCGATGGCGGTCATCCTGCGTGACGCCCTCAAGCCGAACCTGCTCCAGACCCTCGAGGGCGGGCCGGCCGTCATCCACTGCGGGCCCTTCGGGAACATCGCCACCGGCACGTCGTCCGTCATCGCCGACCTCGTGGGCGTGCGTGGCAGCGACTACGTCGTCACCGAGGCCGGCTTCGGCGCCGACATGGGTGCGGAACGCTTCTTCGACGTCAAGTGCAGGGTCAGCGGCCTGGTGCCGGACGCGGCGGTGCTCGTCGCAACGGTGCGCGCGCTCAAGGCCCACTCGGGCCACTGGACGATCAAGCCGGGCCGGCCGCTCCCCGAAGGCCTCCTCGACGAGAACCCACGGGAGGTGGAGGCGGGCCTGTCCAACCTGCGCAAGCACATCGAGATCATCCAGCGGTTCGGCATCCGACCCGTCGTCGCCGTCAACGCGTTCCCGACCGACCACGCCTCCGAGCACCAGGTCGTGCGCGCACTGTGCGACGAGCTCGGGGTGCGCTGCGCGGTGACGACGCACGTGGCCGACGGCGGGGCCGGGGCACTCGAGCTCGCTCAGGCCGTCGTCGAGGCTGCCGACGAGCCCTCGGACTTCCGCTTCCTCTACCCGCTGGACCTGCCGCTCACCGACAAGATCGAGAGGGTCGCCACCGAGATCTATGGAGCCGACGGGATCGAGGTGAGCCCTTCCGCCGCCAAGGCCCTCAAGGAGTACGAGCGGCTCGGCTTCGGAGAGCTGCCGGTGGTCATCGCGAAGACGCACCTGTCCCTGTCGTCGGACCCCTCCCGCAAGGGCGCGCCCACCGGGTGGCGGCTGCCCGTGCGCGAGGTCCGGGCAGCGGTCGGCGCTGGGTACGTCTACGCGATCTGCGGCGACATGAGGACCATGCCCGGCCTGCCCAAGTCGCCCAACGCCGAGCGCATCGACATCCGAGAGGACGGGTCGACCACCGGACTGTCCTGAGTGGTGGGACCGCCGCGGGCGGGTGTGGCTCAGCGGAGCGGGCCTCCGTCGACGCGGCGGGCCATCGCGACGTCGTCGCGGTAGTCGGTCGGGCCCAGCCGCAGCCCCCGGGGGACGCGCCCGACCTCGGTCCAGCCGGCTCTCTCGTAGAAGTCGCCGAGCCCCAGCCCGTCCCGATAGTCGAGCCGGAGCAGCTCGACCCACGGGAGGTCGCGGCGCGCGACGCCGACCATGGCGCCGAGGAGGATGCGACCGAGGTTGCGTCCCTGCGCCGAGGGGTCGACCATCAGCCGTTTGAGCCCGGCCACGTGGTCGTAGGGGAAGCCGCGCGAGTGCTCCCAGAATCCCAGGCCACGCAGCTGCCCGGCCGCCGCGCCCACATCGTCGGGGTCTCTCCCGCCACCTCGCGCGTCCCCTCCCACGGCGCCCGCCTGGACGACCGGGTCGACCAGCACGCACAGGAGCGACCGTCCGGCGCGGACGTCGTCGAGGTGCCGGTCGAGGGCGGCCGCGACGTCGACGGCGGCAGCGCCGGGCAGGAACCCGACCGACCCACCGTCGTCGTTGACGCGGACCCACAGGTCGACGATGGCCTCACGAAGGCCCTCTGCATCGACGGCCGGCACCACCCGGACCTCCGGCGCCTCGAAGTACGCCATCGGCTCGCTGTCGAGGTCGTCCTTGGACGACCGGGTGCCCACCTGCACGAGCCCTGAGCGCGTGGCCGTGCGCAGTGACGCCGCGTTGACCGTGTCGACCATGGCGGTCACCACGGCCTCGGGGCGGTGCTCGACACCCCACGCCACGAGGGCCCTGGAGATCTCGCGCCCGAGCCCGGAGCCCAGCCTGTCGTGCGCGAGCCGGTAGTACAGGTTCAGCGCGGTCGCGTCGGAGTCCTTGTGCCGCAGACCCGCCCACCCGATCACGTCGCCCGATGCGCGGTCGACGACGGCGGCATACCCGAGCCCGGACGCCTCCCAGTCGGCGAGGTCGGCGGCCAGCCGGTCGCGGCAGCGCTCTGGCGTCGGCATGGTTGCGGGCGCATGGGCGTAGGTGCGGGGGTCGGTGTGGAGACGGACGTAGTCGTCGAGGTCGTCGGGCCGCGGCGGGCGCAGCAGCACACGCTCCGTCGTGACCCAGACGTCCGGCCGGCCGGTGGGTGCGGTCACTGCGACTGGCGCTCAGGAGCGCGAGTCCCACAGACGGCCTGCGGGGCTCCGTCGCAGCACGGCTCGATGTAGAGGCAGGCGGGGCAGCGGTTGTGCGCCTGCTCGGCGTACATCTGCGTGCCGCAGTAGGGGCAGGGGATCTCGAGGGCCATGACCCCATCCTTTCCGACAGCACCGACGCCCGGCGGGTGACCCGCCGGGCGTCGTGTCTGGAGGCGTGGCCCCGTGGGGCGCTCGCGGTGTCAGCTCGTGACGACGACGTATGCCGTGAGGTCGGCCTCGATCGTCGGCGTGACCTTCGCTCGCACCCGGGTGCCGTCGGCGACGTGCTCGCTCTCGAGGATCTCGGCCTCGTCGTGCAGGCGCGAGATGAGGTCACCGCGGTCGTAGGGCACCAGCACCTCGACCTCGATCTCGGGCTTGGGCAGCTCGTGGGCGATGAGGGCACGCAGGTCGGCAAGGCCTTCGCCCGTGCGGGCCGACACCGTGACGCAGTGCTTCTCGTGACGTCGCAGCCGGTCGAGCACCTCCGGGTCGGCGATGTCGGCCTTGTTGACGACGATGATCTCCTTGATCTGGTCGCCACCGACCTCGGCGAGCACGCCGCGGACGGCCGAGATCTGGCCCTCGGGGTCGGGGTGCGAGCCGTCGACGACGTGCAGGAGCAGGTCGGAGTCGCCCACCTCCTCGAGGGTCGAACGGAACGCCTCGACGAGCTGGTGCGGCAGGCTGCGGACGAAGCCCACGGTGTCGGCGAGCGTGTAGACGCGGCCGTCCTCGGTCTCGGTCCGACGCACGGTCGGGTCGAGGGTCGCGAAGAGCTGGTTCTCGACGAGCACACCGGCGCCGGTGAGCCGGTTGAGCAGCGAGCTCTTGCCGGCGTTGGTGTAGCCGGCAATGGCGACGGACGGGACGCCCCCGGCCCGACGCGAGTGGCGACGCGTGTCGCGGCTCGTCTTCATCCCCTTGATGTCGCGGCGGAGCTTGGCGATCTTCGTGTTGATCCGACGACGGTCGAGCTCGATCTTCGTCTCACCGGGTCCACGGGATCCGATGCCCTCACCGCCGGCGACGCGGCCACCGGCCTGACGGGACATCGACTCACCCCAGCCGCGCAGGCGCGGCAGGAGGTACTGCAGCTGGGCCAGCTCGACCTGCGCGCGGCCCTCGCGGCTCTTGGCGTGCTGGGCGAAGATGTCGAGGATCAGCGCGGTGCGGTCGATGACCTTGACCTTGACGACGTCCTCGAGCGCTCGACGCTGGCTCGGTGCCAGCTCGCCGTCGCAGATGACCGTGTCGGCGCCCTCGGCGACGACGATGTCGCGCAGCTCGACCGCCTTGCCTTTGCCGAGCCAGGTGGCGGGGTCGGGTCGCTGACGACGCTGGATGACGCCCTCGAGCACCGTCGAGCCGGCGGTCTCCGCGAGCGCCGCGAGCTCGCGGATGGAGTTCTCGGCGTCGTCGGCGCTGCCCTCGGTCCAGACCCCGGCCAGCACGACGCGCTCGAGGCGCAGCTGGCGGTACTCGACCTCGGTGATGTCCTCGAGCTCGGTGGACAGGCCCTGGACGCGTCGGAGCGCCGCGCGCTCCTCGCGCTCGAGCTGGTCTCCGTCGTAGAGGGGGTATGCCGCCTCGTCGGGCTCGTGGTCAGTGGCGGCCAGCGCTGTGGCGCGGGTGCCGAAAAGGTCGCGCTCGCGGTCTGCGCCGCGAGCGGAGTCGCCTGTGTGGTTGCTGTGGTTGCTCGTCATGTTCTCCCTATGGTTCCAAAGGTCCAACGCCACGGGCCACTCGTTTGTGCCCGGCGGTGTGCCGGGGGTGCCGATACGGTGGCCGTGATGAGCGAGCCGACCGACCACTACTTCAGCGCCGAGCCGGCCTCACCGGAGGAGCGTCGCACCATCGACGTGACGCTCGAGGGGCGACGCCTGTCGCTGACGACCGCTCGCGGCGTCTACTCCCCCGACCGCCTCGACCCCGGCACCGCCGTCCTCCTCGCCGGCGCCCCCGCCCCGAGCCCCAGGGGCGACCTGCTCGACATCGGCTGCGGCTGGGGCCCGATCGCCATCACGCTGGCGCTCCGCTCCCCCGGCGCACGGGTCTGGGGCGTCGACGTCAACCGCCGCTCCCTCGACCTCGCCCGCACGAATGCGTTGGCTGCGGGCGTCGACGCCGTCAACTTCTGTGAGCCCGACGAGGTGCCCGACGACCTCCGGTTCGCGACGATCTGGTCGAACCCGCCCATCCACGTGGGCAAGGCCGCCCTGCACGCCCTGCTCGAGCGGTGGCTCCCCCGCCTCGCCGACGACGGCGTCGCCCACCTCGTCGTGCAGAAGCACCTGGGCAGCGACTCGCTCCAGAGGTGGATCAACGCCCAGGACTGGGGCCTGACCTGCAGCCGGCTCGCTTCGGCGAAGGCGTTCCGCATCCTCGAGGTGCGGCGTGCCTGAGGTCGCTCTCGCCGTTGAGGATGCCAAAGCCCTTGTCGTGCAGTGGTTCCCGGAGGCTCGGGCGGCATGGCTCGGTGGAAGTGTCGTGCTCGGTCAGGCGACCCCCGGGTCGGACCTCGACGTGACCGTGCTGCTCCCGGGGCCCCCGGCCCCGTACCGGCACTCCCGTCGCTTCCGGGGCTGGCCGGTCGAGCTGTTCGTGCACACCGAGACCTCCCTCGGTCGCTACGTGCGGCGTGAGGTGGCTGCCGGTCGACCGGTGCTGGCGCGGCTCGTCGGCTCGTCGGAGATCCTCCTGGACACCGACGGCTCCGCGGCACAGTGGCAGGCCACCGCACGCCGGCTCCTGGAGGCCGGGCCGCCGCGCCTCACGGGCGACGACCTCGCCACCCTGAGGTATGCCGTCACGGACGGCGTCGACGACGTGACCCATGCGCACGACGCCCACGAGCGCCTCGTGACCGCCACCGTGCTCGCCGACGACTCGGCGCACCTGCTCCTCCACGGTGCCGGGCACTGGTGGGGCCGCGGCAAGTGGGTCGTGCGCGAGCTGGCCGACCTCGACGCACGCGACGGCAGCGACTGGCGCTCCCGCCACGAGAGGGCGCTCATCGCCGTGGCAGGAGGCGACGCGTCGCTCCTGCTCACGTTCGCCGACGACGTGCTCGCCCTGCACGGCGGTCCGCTCTTCGAGGGCCACCGCCTCGACGGTGCCGACCCGGGCGCGGCAGGGTCCCGGCCCACTCCGGATCCGGCCCACGACCCGGCCTGACCACCCGCCCGCCGGACGGCATACGGCGTCGAGCGGATCGGGACGCAGGGGTCAGAGCGGGAAGTCGCCGTCGGCGACGAGGGCGGCCGGGCCGGCGAGCTCGACCCGCTGACCCGGCAGGGGGGTCACGGTCAGGCGGCCGCCTGGCACGTCGACCGTCCAAGGGCTGAGGTCCTCGACGCCCGACCAGAAGCGCGTCGCGAGGGCTGCAGCCGCAGCCCCCGTGCCGCACGATCGCGTCTCACCGACGCCGCGCTCGTGGACGCGCATCGCGATGTGTCCGGGGCCGACCGCCCGGACGAACTCGACGTTGCAGCCGTCGGCGGGCTGGGGGTGCAGCTGGGGCGCCTCGCCGAGGTCGAGGTTGTCCAGGGTGATGCCCTCGGGGAGCATGACGACGGCGTGCGGGTTGCCGATGTCGAGCGTCAGCGCCGGCACCGGCTTGCCGTGGCGCGGCTTGACCATGACGTCGAAGCCGTCACGGCGAGCACCCTCCTCGTCGCCGAGGCGCCACGGACCGAGGTCGACGGCATACCCCTCGTCGACGACCCGCACGGTCTTGACGCCGGCACGCGTGGCGATGGCGAACGACGAGCCGAAGGCGAGTCCCTCGCGGCGGAGGTACTCGGCGAACACCCGCGTGCCGTTGCCGCACATCTCGGCGAGGGAGCCGTCGGCGTTGCGGTAGTCCATGAACCACTGCGCCTCGTGCGCCTGGGCGCGCACCGACTCGTCGGTCGAGAACGCCGTGCGCACGACCCGGATGACGCCGTCGGCGCCGAGACCGGCGTGCCGGTCGGCGATGCGCTGCACCTGGGCAGGGGTCAGCTCGAGCGTTCCCTCCAGGTCGGGGACCAGCACGAAGTCGTTCTCGGTGCCGTGGCCCTTGGTGAAGCGCGTCATGCCGGCCATTCTCCGGTATGCCGTCCGGCCGTGCTCGCGGGGTCCACCCGGTCGGCCCCGGGTGGGGTCCCAGACGGATCGTGGGCGACGCGTGCGGCGTGCACGCGCGCGTGCTCGATCGCGCCGGGCGTCGTCGCGAAGAGGTGCTTCTCGTGCGCCAAGCCCTCGTAGACCCCGAGCTCGCGGAGGATCCGCTCGTGCTCGGGCCGCACCCCCGAGAGCAGCACCGAGACGCCGCGCGCCTCGAGCCGCGAGATCGTGTCGGCAAGCACGGTGGCACCCGTGGCGTCGATGACGGTCACTCGCGACATCCGCAGGACGACGACGCGCACGTCACTCACCTCGGTGAGCTCGAGGAGGAAGTCGTGCGCGGCCCCGAAGAAGATCGGCCCGTCGATCCGGTAGGCGACGATGTGCTCGTAGAGCAACGCGCGCTCCTCGTCGCCGTGGTCGCGCTCGTCGAGGGGAACCTCTTCGAGCCGGGCGGAGGCGGCGGCCTGCTTCAGCACGAAGAAGCCGGCCATGATGAGCCCGAGGAGCACCGCCATGACGAGGTCGAACAGGACCGTCGCTGCAGCCGTGCCGATGAGGACGACGGCATCCCCCCGCGAGGAGCGCAGCAGGGCGCCGAGGCTCGAGACACGGACCATCTGCACCGCGGTCGCGACGAGGACTCCGGCCAGGGCAGCGGTGGGGATCATCGCCACCCATCGGGAGGCCACGAGCACGATGACGAGGAGGACGGCCGCGTGCGTGAGGGCCGCGAGCCTCGACGCCGCCCCTGATCGCACGTTGACCGCCGTGCGCGCGATGGCCGCGGTGGCCGGTATGCCGCCGAAGAGCGGCGCTGCGAGGTTGGCGAGACCCTGCCCGACGAGCTCACGGTCGGAGTCGTGCCGCTGCCCCACGCTCATCGCGTCCGACACGGTGGCGGAGAGCAGGCTCTCGAGCGCGGCGAGGGCTGCGACCGCGACGGCGGGGAGCACGAGCGAGCCGAGGTCGGACACCGCCGCCGACGGTAGCGAGGGAGCGGGCAGGCCGGCGGGTACCGCGCCGATGGTGGCGATCCCGAGGTCGAGCACCGAGTCGGCGACGGTCGCGAGCACGACGACGACGAGCGCCCACGGCAGGCCCGGACGCAGGCGCGCCAGCCCGAGCACCCCGGCCACGACGGCGGCGGCGACGGCGAGCGAGGGCCAGGCCGGGTGGGACGCCCAGTCGCCGACTGCGCCCAGCGCCTGGCCGAGCACCTTCTCCCCTGCCGCGTGCACGCCCAGGGCCGCAGGCACCTGCTGGAGCAGATGATCGCCGCGATCCCGAGGGTGAAGCCCTCGACGACCGGCACGGGCACGTAGCGGATGTAGCGGCCCGTACCCGCGTAGCCGAGCGCGACGAGCACGACACCGGCCATGAGCCCGACGACGAGGACGCCGTGCGGACCGTACGTCGCGATGATGGGGACGAGGACGACAGTCATCGCACCGGTCGGCCCACTCACCTGCACCCGGCTGCCCCCGAAGACCGCCGCGACGGCGCCCGCGACCACGGCCGTCACGAGTCCAGCCGTGGCTCCCATCCCGGAGCTCACCCCGAAGCCGAGTGCGAGCGGCAACGCGACGAGGCCGACCATCAGCCCAGCAGGCAGGTCCCGCCCGAGCCGCGTCGAGGTCCAGTCGGACCTGCGCGGAGCCAACGCCTTCACCCGTCGCGCCTGCCGCGCGGTCCAGGCTCGGACCCCCTGGACGTCCAGCTCGAGGGTCATGAGCCCGCCGCCGGGCTCAGCTCGGACTCGAGCTCTCCCTGGGCGGCGATGATGCCCGAGAGGATGCGCCGTGCGGCGAGCAGCAGGTCACGCACCTCCGGGACGCTGACCGAGTAGACCACCTCACCGCCGACCCTCGTCGAGGTGACAAGCGACGTGCGCCGCAGGACGGCGAGCTGCTGCGACAGGCTGCTCGGCTCGATGTCGATGTGGTCGAGCAGCTCGTGCACGGCATGGTCCCGCTCCGAGAGCAGCTCGAGGATCCGGATGCGAGCCGGGTGTCCGAGCGTCTTGAAGAACTCTGCTTTCGCCTGGTAGAGCGGCACACTCATGGGACGACCCTTCGATGCGGACCTTTTCAGTTGCACACTTTATCAAGTCATGAGGTGCGCTCGAGCACGGCCGTCTCGAGAGACGGCAGGACCCGGTCGGTGCGCGCCGGCCGGTCAGGACACGCGGAGCACGCGGAGGGCTTCGTCCAGCACCCTGGCCCCGTCGCCGTCGGTCGCGTCGAGCCAGACGATGCGGGGGTCGGGCCGGAACCACGACTCCTGCCTCCGGGCATAGCGTCGCGTGGCCTGGGCCGTCTCGGTGCGTGCCGTGGCCTCGTCCATCTCGCCGTCGATCACGGCGATGGCCTGGCTGTAGCCGATGGCGCGGCTCGCGGTCACGCCGTCACGCAGGCCGCGCGCGAGCAGCGTCTCGGTCTCGGCGCGCAGCCCCTGCTCCCACATGCGCTCGACTCGTAGGTCGATGCGGTCGACGAGCAGGTCACGGTCGAACCGCAGGCCGAGCATCACTGCAGGAGAGACGAACTCGCGGGTCGGCATGGTCGCGCTGAAGGGCCTGCCGGTGAGCTCGATCACCTCGAGCGCCCGGATGACCCGGCGCAGGTTGCCGGGCAGGATCCTGGCTGCCGACGTCGGGTCCAGCTCGCGCAGGCGGGCGTGGAGCGCGTCGCCGCCGATCGTCTCGGACTCCGCCTCGAGGCGGCTGCGGACCGCGGAGTCGGTCGGCGGGATGTCGAGCCGGTCGAGCGCCGCCCGGACGTAGAGTCCCGACCCTCCGACAAGCAACGGGCGGTGGCCACGTTCCCGGATGGCGGCGATGTCGGCACGGGCGGCGGCCTGGTAGCCGGCGACGCTCGCCTCCTCGGTCACCTCGAGGACGTCGAGCTGATGGTGCGGGATGCCTCGTCGCTCGGCCGGGACCAGCTTGGCGGTGCCGATGTCCATGCCGCGGTAGAACTGCATGGCGTCGGCGTTGACGACCTCGCCGCCGAGGCGCTCGGCGAGGTCGAGGGCGAGGTCGGACTTGCCGGTGGCTGTGGCGCCCACAACGGCGACGATCGGCGGCCCTGCCGCCTGGTCGGGCTCAGTGCTCACCGGGACTGCCGAAGGAGCGAGGTGTCGGATGGACGGACCACCGAGGGCCTCAGCCGATGAGCTCGTCGGCGTGCTCGTCGCTCTGGTCCTCGTCGTGGCCGAAGGGGTCGCTGTCGACGCCGGGGTGCCACGAGCTGCCGGGCTTGCCCCAGCCGTTGCGCTTGACCGCCTTGCGCGCCTTCTTCGACTGGCGCTCGTCGAGCCGGTCGACGTAGAGGGTGCCGTTGAGGTGGTCGTACTCGTGCTGCATGCACCGCGCGAACCAGCCGGTCGCGTCGAACTCGACCCGGTTGCCATCGAGGTCGAGCCCGACGACATGGGCCCGGTCCGCCCGCTTGAGCGGGAAGGCCTCACCGGGCACCGAGAGGCATCCCTCGGTCTCTTCGTCGGGGTTGGGCCGCTCCTGCGGGATCTTGGACGTCGTGACGGTCGGGTTGATGACGTGGCCCTGCTCGGGCACGCCGTCCTCGTTGGCCATCTTCCAGACGAAGACCCGGAGCCCCACCCCCACCTGGGGCGCCGCGAGGCCCACGCCGTTCGCGGCGACGTTCGTCTCGTACATGTCCTCGACGAGCGTCCGGAGGGCCTCGTCGAACTCGGTCACGAGGGCGGCCGAGCGGTGCAGGACGGGCTCACCCGTGATGACGATGGGGCGCACAGACATGCGCCAAGTCAAGCATGAGGGCTCGAGCGATCCCGAATCGGCTCAGGTGGTCGAGCACCCGGGCGCGACCGGCGCCACGGTCGGGCGGCCGATCGACGGCATACCGAGGCTGACGGCCGGCTTGCCGGTGCCCTGCGGGGCGTCCTGCAGCGCCGCCCACGCGTCTCCGCCGGGTGTGCGCCGGACGGCATACGTGCCGCCCTCGACCCCGGAGTCGGCGACGAGGTGGTGCGGGGCGCCGTAGGTCACGGCCACGGTGACCATGTCGCCCGGGCGCGGCACCTCGGCGCCCTCGGGCACTGCGAAGTGTACGAGCCGGTTGTCACGCGCCCGACCCGAGAGGCGCTTGGTCTCGGCGTCCTTGCGGCCCTCGGACGGCGCGACGAGCACCTCGACCTCACGACCCTCGAACGTGCGGTTCTCGGCCCAGCTGACCTCCTCCTGGAGCGCGATGAGGCGGTCGAAGCGGTCCTGGACGACAGCCTTGGGCACCTGGTCGGCCATCGTCGCGGCCGGTGTGCCGGGCCGGATGGAGTACTGGAAGGTGAAGGCACTCGAGAAGCGGGACTCGCGCACGACGTCGAGCGTGCCCTGGAAGTCCTCCTCGGTCTCGCCGGGGAAGCCGATGATGAGGTCGGTCGTGATCGCGGCGTCGGGGATGTGCCGACGGACGTTCTCGATGATGCCGAGGAACTTCGTGCTTCGGTAGGAGCGGCGCATGTCCTTGAGCACCTTGTCGGAGCCGGACTGCAGCGGCATGTGCAGGCTTGGCATGACGTTGGGGGTCTCAGCCATCGCGAGGATGACGTCGTCGGTGAAGGCGGCCGGGTGGGGGCTGGTGAAGCGGACCCGCTCGAGGCCCTCGACCTCGCCGCAGGCGCGGAGCAGCTTGCCGAAGGCGAGCCGGTCACCGAACTCGACGCCGTAGGTGTTGACGTTCTGGCCGAGCAGCGTCACCTCGACCACGCCCTGCGCCACGAGCGCCTCGATCTCGGCGAGGATCTCGCCCGGGCGCCGGTCCTGCTCCTTGCCCCGCAGGCTCGGCACGATGCAGAAGGTGCACGTGTTGTTGCAGCCGACGGAGATCGACACCCAGGCGCTGTAGGCCGAGTCGCGACGGGTCGGCAGCGTCGACGGGAAGACCTCGAGGCTCTCGAGGATCTCGACCTCGGCGCGGCGGTTGTGCGCGGCCCGGTCGAGCAGGGCAGGGAGCGAGCCGATGTTGTGCGTGCCGAAGACGACGTCGACCCACGGTGCACGCTGCACGATGGCGCCACGGTCCTTCTGGGCCATGCAGCCACCGACGGCGATCTGCATGTCGGGGTTCTTCTGCTTGGCCGGTCGCAGCTGGCCGAGATTGCCGTAGAGCTTGTTGTCGGCGTTCTCGCGCACCGCGCACGTGTTGAACACGACGACGTCGGCCACCTCGGGCCGCTCCCCCACAGGGAGGCTGGCGAGGTCGACGTAGCCGGCGGTCTCGAGGAGCCCGGCGAGGCGCTCGCTGTCGTGGACGTTCATCTGGCACCCGTGGGTGCGCACGTCGTACGTCCTGCTCCCGGTGCTGGCGGGCTTCTGCGCGGAGGTCTGCATAGTCATGGCACCGACAAGGGTACGGCGTGCGCCGGTGGGTGGCCGCCAGGCAGAGGGCCGTCGCTCGAGACGCCGCGATCCCTCGGGAATAGCGCCCCCGAGAGCTCGGTTGACCACACTGCTTGACAGTTCAACCATTTTCCGGCAACATAGTCATTGAACATTTGACCACCCCCTTCGTAAGGACGCTCCCCATGGGTTTCTTCAACCGCACCAAGGCCGAGGCCGCCACCGAGACCGTCGAGGCCACCTCGGTCGCCGTCTCCGACATCTCCGGTGACTACACCCTCGACGCCAGCCACACGCGCATCGGCTTCTCGGCCCGTCACGCGATGGTGACCAAGGTCCGCGGCAACTTCGAGCAGTTCGAGGGCTCGGCCACGGTCGACACCGCGAACCCGGCCAACTCCTCGGTCAAGGTCGTCATCGAGGCCGCCTCGGTCACGACGCACAACGAGCAGCGCGACGGCCACCTCAAGACGCCCGACTTCTTCGACATCGAGAACTACCCGCAGATCACCTTCGTCTCGACGGACGTCGAGCGCGACGGCTCCGAGTGGGCCATCACCGGCGACCTGACGATCAACGGCGTGACCAAGCCGATCACCGTCCCCTTCGAGGAGACCGGTTCGGCCAAGGACCCCTTCGGCAACATCCGCGTCGGCTTCGAGGGTGAGACCACCATCGACCGCACCGACTGGAACCTCTCCTTCAACGCGGCCCTCGAGACCGGTGGCGTCCTCGTGAGCGAGAAGGTCAAGCTCGAGTTCGACATCTCGGCGATCGCCGTCGTGCCCGCGCAGGCCTGAGCCTCCCGCAGCACACCCGAAGGGGGTGGGGACCGAAAGGTCCTCGCCCCCTCGTGCTGTCCCCCGACGCCCGCGGGCCAGGCAGGTCAGTCGCGCTGGTGCTCGGGCAGGCCGTCGACACCCGCGCGGATGACGGGCCACGCCACCTCACCGGAGTAGCCCTTGCGCGCCAGCATGCCGGCCAGCCGCCGGGCCTGGACCTCGGGGGGCAGTCCCCTCATGGACCGCAGCTTCTTGGCCACCAGCTGCTCGGCACGCACGCGCTCGTCGCCCACCCCGACCTGGCCGAGGGCCTCGTCGGCCACCTCCTGGTCGATCCCCTGCTGGCGCAGCTCGTGGGCCAGCGCGCGTCTGGCCAGCCCTTTGCCGGCCTGGCGGGCTCGCACCAGCATCTGGGCATAGGCCTCGTCGTCGACGAGCCCGACCTCGGTCATCCGGTCGAGGACCTTGGCGGCGATCGCGTCGTCGCACCCGCGTTGGCGGAGCTTCCTCTCGAGCTGGACCCGGCTGCGGGGCGCCATGCTCAGCTGCCGCAGCACGATGGCCCGCGCCACCGACTCGGCTTCGGCCTCGGGAACCGCGGCCTCGGTGTCGTCTGGTGGAGGCGCCCAGGCCAGCGACTCTCCCGAGGCCGATGGGACGCCGGCCGCCCCCGCTCCCGTCTCCTGAAGGGGCAGGGCCCAGTCAGGACCGTCGCCCGGGTCGGTGGCGGCCCATCCGGAACGCGACGGGGCGCCACGCTCGCGACGTGAGGCCGCGCGGCGAGGACGCGCCTCGGACGTGGGTACAGCGCCGTCGGGTGCAGCGCCCGCGCGCCGCCGCGGGGAGCTCGCCCCCTCCGACGCGGCGGCCCGCACCTCGACGACACCCTGCGCCTCGGCGAGGGCGGCCGCGGCGCGGGCCAGACGGTCCTCGGTGGACTCGTGTGCGGGACCAGCCACGATCAGAAGTCGACGGGCACGTCCGAGACCTCGGCGGGCTTGTCGACGCGCGGCCCGACGCCGAGCTTCTCCTTGACCTTCTTCTCGATCTCGTCGGCGAGGTCGGGGTTGTCCTTGAGGAAGTTGCGGGCGTTCTCCTTGCCCTGGCCGAGCTGGTCGCCCTCGTAGGTGTACCAGGCGCCGGCCTTGCGCACGAAGCCGTGCTCGACGCCCATGTCGATGAGCCCACCCTCGCGAGAGATGCCCTGACCGTAGAGGATGTCGAACTCCGCCTGCTTGAAGGGCGGCGAGACCTTGTTCTTGACGACCTTGACGCGGGTGCGGTTGCCGACGGGGTCGGTGCCGTCCTTGAGCGTCTCGATGCGGCGGACGTCGAGGCGGACCGAGGCGTAGAACTTCAGCGCCTTGCCACCCGTCGTCGTCTCGGGCGAGCCGAACATGACGCCGATCTTCTCGCGGAGCTGGTTGATGAAGATCGCCGTCGTGCCCGTGTTGTTGAGGGCTCCGGTCAGCTTGCGGAGCGCCTGGCTCATGAGGCGGGCCTGCAGACCCACGTGGCTGTCGCCCATCTCGCCCTCGATCTCGGCACGGGGCACCAGGGCCGCCACCGAGTCGATGACGATGATGTCGATGGCCCCGGAACGGATCAGCATGTCGGCGATCTCGAGGGCCTGCTCACCCGTGTCGGGCTGGGAGACGAGCAGGGCGTCGGTGTCGACGCCGAGCTTCTTCGCGTACTCGGGGTCGAGCGCGTGCTCGGCGTCGATGAACGCCGCGATGCCGCCACCCTTCTGCGCGTTGGCGACCGCGTGCAGGGCCACCGTCGTCTTGCCCGAGGACTCCGGGCCGTAGATCTCGACGACTCGACCGCGGGGCAGCCCGCCGATGCCGAGGGCCACATCGAGCGCGATGGATCCGGTGGGGATCACCTCGATGGGCGGGCGGACGTCGTCACCGAGACGCATCACCGCGCCCTTGCCGTAGCTCTTCTCGATCTGGCCCATCACCGAGGAGAGCGCCTTGTCCTTGTCCATCCCCTTGGCCTGAGTGGCTGCCATGTCGGGCTCCTGTTCTGCCGTCTGCGCTTCGGTCGCCTACCTGCGACCCGGGTGACGGATCATCCGAGGAGATCCGCTGTCGGGTCAGACGCTAGGGCCCGGCGCCGACATCGGGTGGACCACGAGACGGCCTGTGGATGATGCGGTTGGTGGCGCAGGACCTGTGGAGAACACTACCGAACAGGTGTTCGATGACGCGTCGACACGCCGGGTTGCGCGAGAACGCGTGTCAGGAGTTCTCGCGAAGGTCCGCGAGAGCCACCTGGAAGTCCGCGAGGACCTCGCGCGAGAACAGCCAGAACCGTGCCTCGCGCACGGTCTCGTGGCGGTCCAGCGACTCGGCGAGGGCGGCGATCGCGACTCTCGCGGCGGCGTCGACCGGGTAGCCGTAGACGCCGCACGACACGGCAGGAAAGGCGACGACCGCGCACCCGGAGGCGTCGGCGAGCTGGACGCACCGCCGGTAGCAGGAGGCGAGCAGCTCAGCCTCCCCGTGGCCTCCCCCGCGCCACACGGGACCGACGGTGTGGATGACGTGCCGCACCGGCAGCCGTCCCGCCCCGGTGATCTTCGCGTCACCCGTCTCGCACCCGCCGAGCCGCCGGCACTCCTCGAGCAGCTCGGGACCGGCAGCCCGGTGGATGGCCCCGTCGACGCCACCGCCGCCCAGCAGCGACGGGTTCGCCGCGTTGACGATCGCGTCTGCCGACGCGTCGGCCGTGATGTCGCCCCGCCGCAAGGTGATGCGCGCGACGCCGGGACCCGACGGGGTCACCTGCCGACCTGACCGCCCTGTGCGCCGCGAGCAACCCGGATGTCGCGGCCCAGCCGGCGCTCGGGGGGCACGTCCATGTCGATGCAGAGCGCCTCCCACACCGTGCGCGGCGCCTCGCCGTCGGCGAGCGCCTGGACCACCGTGCGGTTGCCGAGCGCGCCGAGCACGTGGTCGCGCGCGAGCGACCCGGCATACGCCGCGCCGAACTCGTCGTCCATCAAGGTCCAGAAGTGACTGATCCGCACCCCTGCAGTCTGCCACCCGTGCCGCCGGAACCGGTCGCGCCGGAACCGTCGTCGGAGCGTTGTCACAACCGCCAGCGGCGATGCCGTGTGACCGGTATCGTCCTCACGTCCCGAGCGCCTAGGCAGGGACCTCGACACTTCAGGGGAGCCATCAATGACCGAGCCCACCAGGCCCGACGGGCCGGACGCCCAGCCGGGCGACGACGCCACCCGACCGATCCCGGCCGACGCGACGACGCCCGTCCCGCAGTACACCTACCCCGTTCCCTCGGGCAGCCCGGCCGTCCCGGTCTCGAGCGACGGGGCCAGCGCCACCGGCGCCACCGGCGCCACCGGCGTCGCCCTCGCCGACGACCCGTCCGCCCCCGCCCGGGGCGGCCACAAGCGCACCGGCCTCATGGTCGGTGCCCTCGCCACCGTCCTCGCCCTCGGCGGCGCCGGCGTCTTCGCCGCGCAGACCCTGAGCGGCAGCGGCGCACAGCCGTCCGACGTGCTCCCCGGCGACGCGTACGCCTACCTCCGTGTCGACATCGACCCCTCCGCCGGCCAGAAGATCGCGGCGGTGCGGTTCCTCGGCAAGCTCGAGGCCGTCAAGAACACCCTCGGCAGCGACGACCCGCGCAAGAAGCTGTGGGAGATGGCCACCAAGGACGCCGGCAGCGACTGCCTCAAGAAGTTCGCCTACGCCAAGGACATCGAGCCGTGGCTCGGCGACCGGGTCGGTGCGGCGGTCCGCCCCGGCGGCACGTCTGACACGCCGAACGTCGCGATCGCGATCCAGGTCAAGGACGAGACCCTCGCGAAGGACACACTCACCAGGCTGTTCGCGTGCGACACGTCGTCGAAGACCGACGTCCGCACGAAGGACGGCTACGCCATCGTCACTCCCGCCGGCACTGGTGACGCCACCCTCGCCGCGGTCGACAAGGGCTCGCTCTCGCAGAACGCGAACTTCACCGGCGACATGGGCGCCCTCGGCGAGCAGGGCATCGTGTCGGCCTGGTTCGACATGGCGACCGGCCTCAAGGAGCTGCCCAAGCTGAGCGGCGGCCAGGCGGGCATCGACACCGCTGCGCTGGCGAGCGCCAAGGGGCGCTTCGCTGCCGCCGTACGATTCGACGCCGACTACGTCGAGCTCGCGGGCGTGGTGCGCGGCTCCGACGCGACCAAGGTCGTCAAGGGTGACGGCAGCGAGCTAGCCAACCTGCCCGCCAACACGATGGCGGCCCTTCACGTCTCGGGCGCCGACCAGATGCTCGACGGCGCCTGGCCGCAGCTGAAGAAGCAGATCGACAGCCTCGCGGGCGCCGGCGGCCAGGACGACACCATCTCGATGATCGAGCAGCAGCTCGACGTGAAGCTGCCCGACGACCTCAAGGTGCTGCTCGGCCGTTCGTTCACGATCGCCATGCCCGACCAGGACCTGACGGGCGACTCGCTCACGGTCGGCGCGAAGCTCGTGTCGAGCAACGCCAAGCGCGCCGACGAGATCATCGGCCGGCTGGTCCAGATGTCCGGCGCCAGCAGCGACGTGCTGACGCACAAGGTCGAGGGCGACAAGGTCTACGTCGCCACGACGCCCGACTACGCCGACGACCTCAAGTCGGGTGGCAAGCTCGGCGACAGCGACGCCTTCAAGCTCGCCGTCGGCGACGCCACCTCGTCGAACAGTGCCCTGTTCGTCGACCTCGACAAGCTCGAGAAGGTCTACCTCGGCCAGGTCAAGGGCAACGACAAGACGTTCCTAGAGTCGCTGCGCGCCGTCGGCGCCAACGCCACCACGACCGGCAACGGCGAGGGCACCTTCACCCTCCGTGTCCTCGGCAACTGACCGACACGAGACCGGCACGATGAAGGGCCCCGCCGTGGCGGGGCCCTTCGTCGTATGCGGCCGAGGCCAGTCCTCAGGCAGGTCGGGCGAACCCCGAGATGCCGAACCCCGCGGTCGATGCCAGGTGGACCTCGTTGCCGGAGTAGGTGATTCCACCGACCACCGGCGAGTCGACCGACCACCAGGCGGCGTCGAGGTCGCTCACAGCGGTCGTCGGCTCTGCCGCCACGACGGCCGCGGCCGCCGCGACCCCGACGTGGCTCTCCATCATCGAGCCGACGATGGTGCCGAGCCCCGCCTCGTGGGCCCGCCGCAGCATGTCGCGCCCGACGGTCAGCGACCCGCACTTCGCGAGCTTGACGTTGACGAGGTCGGCCGCGCCCAGGCGGATGATCCGCTCGAGGTCGTACGGGCCGTAGCAGGACTCGTCGGCCATCAAAGGGAGCCTGACGCGCTCGCGCACCCAGGCGAGCCCCTCGACGTCGTCGGCGAGGACCGGCTGCTCGACGAGCTCGACCCCGAGGTCGGCCACCTCGAGCGCTCGGATGACCTGCACGGCCTGCTCACGTGTCCAGCCCTGGTTGGCGTCGAGGCGGATGGCCACGCCCGGCCCGACGGCGTCACGCACCGACGCCACCCGCTGGACGTCGGTGCTCGCGTCGGTGCCGACCTTCATCTTGAGCGTGCGGAAGCCTTCGGAGACCCGCTCACGGGCGGTGTCGGCGAGGGCGTCGGCAGCACCGGCAGAGAGGGTGACGTCGGTCGTCAGCACATCGCGTATGCCGTCGGTCCCGGACCCGAGCAGGGCGGCCACGGAGGTGCCCTCCGCCTGGGCGACGAGGTCGTGGAGCGCGGCGTCGACGGCGGCCTTGGCGCCGAAGTTGCGGGCCACGGCACGCTGGACCACGGCGGCGGCGGCGGCCAGGTCGTCGCGGTCGACGAGGCGCCGTCCGGTGACCACGGGCGCGAGCATCTGCTCGATGCAGGCCGTGGCGCCGGCCAACGACTCACCCGTCACCTGCCACACCTGCGGCGCCTCGCCCCAGCCTGTGCGGCCGTCGCTGTCGGTGACCGTCACGATGACCGTGTCGGTGGTCTCGGTGCGACGCAGGGCCGTGACGAACGGCGTGTGGAGCGGCACCGACGAGACGGTGGTGACGACGCGCTCGATCGTGGTCATCGTGCGGGCACCGCGCTGCCGGCCCCGCCCGTGGCACCCGGCCCGGCGGCATACGCCACCGGTGCGGTGACACCGGGCTCGGCGTGCTCGGCCAGCCACACGTCGCGCGCGATCCCGGCGACGAAAGTGGCGGCCTCCGACTCGTCGAGCGCGATCGTGGTGCACACGGCCAGCACGAAGGGCGGCTCACCCGGTGGGCGCACGAGAGCGACGTCGTGCGAGACGCCCGGGATCCAGCCCGACTTGCTCGCCGTCGGCGTGCCCTCGGGCAGGCCCGCAGGGACCTGGTCGACGTGCACCTGCCGGGAGAGCAGCTCCTCCACGGGGCCGAGCACCGTTTCGCCGCCCAGCGCGGGCTCGCGTCGGGCGACGGCTGCCATGAGCAGGCCGAGGTCGGCCGCCGTGACCGTGTTGGTGATGCCGGCCTCGCGGGCGCGGGCGTCCTCGATGCCGCGTGCGACCACCG
Organism: Terrabacter sp. 05T424; assembly: GCF_056396225.1. Classification (NCBI taxonomy): domain Bacteria; kingdom Bacillati; phylum Actinomycetota; class Actinomycetes; order Micrococcales; family Intrasporangiaceae; genus Terrabacter; species Terrabacter sp. 05T424. Next base: position 1,019,966 of record NZ_JBFTLB010000001.1, on the reverse strand, counting down.
TTTCCGGGGAGCAACCGGTCAGGCGCAGCACGTCGGCGACCTCGGCGAGCCCGACGACGTCGACGAGCAGGTTGGTCGCGATGTTGCTCGATCTCGTGATGGCGCGGTCGGCCAGCTCGCCCACCGTGCAGGTGCCGCCGATCGCCGCCCAGGTCTCAGAGTCTTGGTCGTCCTCGGCGTCGAGAGCGAACGGCGACCCGTCGAACACCGACGCGAACGTGGCGGTGACGGGCACCGCCTGGGCGAGGTCCAGCTCCCCCCGCACGGCTCGTCGAAAGGCGGCGACGACCAGCGGAAGCTTCATCGTCGACGCGGCGTAGTGGGGCGCGTGCGCATCGTGCGCCCAGCGGCAGCGCCCGTCGGTGCTGCCGAGCCACACCGACACCGAGGCATCCCCTGACGAGGTCACGTGGTCGAGACGGGCATCGATCTCCGAGAAGGGCGTGGGCACCTTCGAAACGGTAGACGATCAGGCAGCGGAGGCCGACACCACGTCCGAGGGGACGGGCAGCGCCACGGTGGGCGCGAGGCCCTCGCTCTCGGCCATGCGGTTGGAGACGTCGATCAGGACCCGCGAGAGCGGCAGGTCGAGGGCACCGCAGATCGAGGCGAGCAGCTCGGAGCTGGCCTCCTTCTCACCGCGCTCGACCTCACTGAGGTAGCCGAGCGACACCGAGGCGGTGGCCGAGACCTCGCGGAGGGTGCGGCCCTGGGCGCGCCGGCGCTCGCGGAGGACGTCACCGAGCTCGCGTCGCAAGAGTGTCGTCATGCCGTCCTCCTTCAGCTCGCTGGTGCGGGGTCGTGCGGTGCCGGTGGGCCGGGCTGTTGACCCGACACGCCTACCGTACCCCGAGGCTCCCCCGGTGGTGCCAGAGTTCCGCGCGTGGCACCGGTCTCCTCGGCTGCGAGGTGGAGCACCGCGGCGACGCTGGCGGCCCGGATCTGGGCCCTGGTCCCGTTCAACTCCAGCGCGCGCGTCACTGTTCCCGACGGACCGGCGACGGCGACGTGGACGGTGCCGGCCGGCTTGCCCTCCGACGGTCCCGGGCCCGCGACACCGGTGGTGGACAGGCCCCACGTGGACCCCAACCGCCGGCGTACGCCCTCGGCCATGGCAACGGCCACCGCGGGGTCGACGGTGCCCACCCGGGCGACGAGCTGCGCCGGGACGTCGAGCAGGGCCGTCTTGACCTCGGCGGCATACGCGACGATGCCGCCGAGCAGCACCGCGGACGCTCCGGGAGTGTCGGCGACGGTGGCCGCCACGAGCCCGGCGGTCAGCGACTCGGCGCACGCCAGCGTCTCGTGGCGCTCGGTCAGTCGCGCGACGAGGCGCGCCCCGGGAGCAGACCCGGGGCTCCCCTCATCGGTGTCCGTGTCCGGGCCTGCGGGTCTGCTGGTGTCGGCGGGCTCCACGTCAGTCGCGGTTCGAGGTCTTCTCGGGTGGAACGGGCCCGACACCGGTGCTCGACGTCGGAGCGTCGTCGGGGCCCCGGGAGCTCTCGTCACTGCCTGCGTGGGTGGTCCAGTGGGCACGCTGTGCAGCACGCGCCTCGCGCTCGGTGGCGCGCGCAGCCCTCCTGAGCCGGGTGCGCTCGCTGGTCTCGCGCAGCCGGGCGGCCTTGAAGACGTAGTCGACGCCACTGAGCACCGTCATGACCAGGGCGGCACCGAGCAGGACGTACGCGATCGTCGTGAGGACCCCGCCCAGCGGCCACACCCAGAGGGGCAGCGTCAGCGAGCCCAGCGACAGGGTCTGGAGCATCGTCTTGAGCTTGCCGCCGCGGCCGGCCGGCATGACACCGTGCCGGATGACGACGAAGCGAAGCACGGTGATGCCGATCTCGCGCACGAGGATGACGACCGTCACCCACCACCAGACGACGCCGAGCAGCGACAGACCGATGAAGGCCGTGCCGGTGAGCGCCTTGTCGGCGATCGGGTCGGCCACCTTGCCGAAGTTCGTGATCTCGCCGCGGCGGCGGGCCAGCTTGCCGTCGACGCCGTCGGTGACCGCCGCCACGGCGAAGACCACCCACGCCCAGAAGCGCCACCACGGCTCGTGACCGCCGTCCTGGAAGAGGAGCACGGCGTAGACGGGGACGAGCAGGAAGCGCAGGACCGTCAGCGCGTTGGGCAGGTTCCAGTCGGTGGGCCGGGGCGCGGGCCCCTCCCCCCGATGGAAGGTCTGCGGGGTCATCGCGGCTCCGCGACGAGGTCGATCCCCTCGGTGGCCACGACGACGGCCTCGACGAGGTCGCCCACCTGCGGGGTCGGGGCGCCCTTGGGGACGTGGACGACGGTCACGCCGTCGACGTCGGGGCCCTGGAAGTCGGCGCGGCCGATCGCCGAGCCGTCCTCGTCGTCGATCTCCTCGACGAGGACGACGACGTGCTCGCCGATGCGCTCCTCGGCCCGCTGCGCGTTGAGCTCCTCGACGAGGCGGGTGAAGCGGTCGAGGCGCTCGGCGACGACCTCGGGTGCGAGGTGCCCGGTGTAGCCCTCGGCCTCGGTGCCGTCCTCGTCGGAGTAGCCGAAGACGCCGACGACGTCGAGGCGTGCCTCGGTGAGGAAGGCCTCGAGCTCGTCGAGGTCTGCCTCGGTCTCGCCCGGGAAGCCGACGATGACGTTGCATCGCACACCCGCGTGCGGGGCGTCGGCGCGCACTCGGGCGAGCAGGTCGAGGAACGCCTCACGCGAGCCGAACCGGCGCATCGAGCGCAGCAGCGGCTCGGACGCGTGCTGGAACGAGATGTCGTAGTAGGGCACGACACCCGGCGTGTCGGCCATCGCCCGGAGCAGGCCGGGCCGGATCTCGGCGGGCTGGAGGTAGGAGACACGGACGCGGTCGATGCCCTCGATGGCGGTCAGCTCGGGAAGGAGCTTCTCGAGCAGGCCGAGGTCGCCGAGGTCCTTGCCGTAGGAGGTCGAGTTCTCGGAGACGAGGAAGAGCTCCTTGACGCCCTGCTCGGCGAGCCAGCGGCCCTCGGCGACGATGTTGGCGGGGCGGCGCGACACGAAGGCGCCGCGGAACATCGGGATGGCGCAGAACGAGCAGCGCCGGTCGCAGCCGGAGGCGATCTTGAGCGGCGCCCAGGGGCGGCCGTCGAGGCGGGCCCGGATGACGCGCGGGCCGGTGGCGGGCACGGGGACGCCGTCGAGCGTGTCGACGCCCGTCTCGATCGCGTCGCCGTCGCCGTGCCCCGGCAGGGCCACGCCGGCCGCACCGGCCTGGCGCTCGACCGGCGTGAGCGGCAGCAGCGTGCGGCGGTCGCCGGGCGTGTGGCTCTCGACGTGTCCGCCGGCGAGGATCGTCTGCAGGTGGCTGCTCATGTCGCGGTAGGAGTCGAAGCCGAGCACGGCGTCGGCCTCGGGCAGCTGGTCTGCGAGCTCCTTGCCGTAGCGCTCGGCGAGGCAGCCGACGGCCACGACCTTCTGGGTGCGCCCGCCGTCGCCCTTGAGGTCGGAGGCCTCGAGGAGGGCGTCGATGGAGTCCTTCTTGGCCTGCTCGACGAAGCCGCACGTGTTGACGACGGCGACGTCGGCCTCGGACGCGTCGTCGACGAGACGCCACCCCTCGGCGAGCAGGCGGCCCGCCAGCTCCTCGGAGTCGACCTCGTTGCGGGTGCACCCGAGGGTGACGAGGGCGACGCTCCTGTCAGCGCTCGGGTGGGGAGGGGTCATGCGTCCACTCTAGATGGACGGGTGTTCAATGGCCGACATGCTCGGAACCACCCAGCCCGGCTCCCCCGAACCCGGCGGGTCCGCCGCGCACTCGCCCGCCGACTCCGCTTCCGGCGCGGCCGAGGCCATCGGCCGGGCCCGTGCGCTGCTCGCCCGTCACCCCCTCGTCGACGGACACAACGACCTGCCGTGGGAGGCGCGCGAGCAGACCCGCTACGACTTCGACGCCCTCGACATCGGGGGCCGGGTCGCCACGACCCAGACCGACCTGCCGCGGCTCGCCGACGGCGGTGTCGGTGGCCAGTTCTGGTCGGTCTTCGTGCCGAGCACCCTCCAGGGCGACTCGGCCGTCACGGCAACCCTCGAGCAGGTCGACGCCGTGCACCGGATGATCGGGACGTATGCCGACCGGCTGGCCCTGGCACGCACGGCGGAGGAGGTCGACCGCGCCACCTCGACCGGCCGCATCGCGTCGCTGCTCGGCGCCGAGGGCGGTCACTCGATCGGCTGCTCGCTCGGCACGCTGCGCCTGCTGCACGTGCTCGGGGTGCGCTACATGACGCTGACGCACAACGACAACACGCCCTGGGCCGACTCGGCGACCGACGCGCCCGTCGTGGGCGGCCTCAGCGAGTTCGGGCGCGAGGTCGTGCGCGAGATGAACCGTCTCGGCATGATGGTCGACCTCAGCCACGTCGCGGCCACCACGATGCGTGCCGGGCTGGAGACGGCGGCCGCGCCGGTCATCTTCAGCCACTCGTCCGCGCTCGCGCTCTGCGACACCCCGCGCAACGTGCCCGACGACGTGCTCGCGGCGCTGCCGGCCAACGGGGGCACCTGCATGGTGACGTTCGTCCCGGAGTTCATCTCCCGCGACACCGCCGCGTGGCGGGTCGAGGCCGCGGCGGCCGCGGCCGAGGTCGGCGTCAATGCCAAGGACTGGGAGGCCTTCGGCCGCTTCACGGCCGGCTGGCAGCAGCAGCACCCCAAGCCCGACGCGACGATCGAGCAGGTCGTCGCCCACGTCGAGCACGTGCGCGAGGTCGCCGGCATCGACCACGTCGGCATCGGCGGCGACTACGACGGCACCGACACCTTCCCGGTCGGGCTCGAGGACGTCAGCGGCTACCCACGGCTCGTCGCCGCGCTGCTCGAACGCTCGTGGTCAGAGGAGGACGTCGCGAAGCTCGTGCGCGGCAACACGCTGCGGGTCATGCGCGACGTCGAGGCCGTGGCCCGCGACCTCCAGGCGACGCGCGGCCCGAGTCTGCGCACGTTCGCGGAGCTCGACGGCACCGCCACAGGCTGAGCGCCGGCCCGCCCCACGGCATACGGCACCGGGTGCCTACTGGCGGAACCGGGCGATGGTGAGGCCGACCAGGCGGGCGACGACGAGCGCGACGTAGAGCATGCCGGTGATCTGCTGGAGCAGCACGAACGCCCGCGCATGCGGCTCGACCGCGTAGATGTCCGACAGGCCCGTCGAGGTCATCGTCGTGATCGAGAGGTAGAGCAGCTCGAACCAGCTCCGGTCGCCGGGCTGCCCTGCTTCGCCGTAGATGGTGAACGAGTGCGGCCAGACGATCTGGACGGCGAGGTAGATGTAGGCGAAGCCCCACGCGACGACGGTGAAGGTCGCACCCGTCGCGTAGAGCTCGTCACGAGTGACCCAGTTGTCGGCGAACATGTACCGCAGCAGGCCATAGCCCGTGTAGATGTAGAAGAGGGCGTGCAGCACCGAGCTCCAGAAGGTCAGCGTCGTGTTGTCGCTCCAGATCGCCTCGGCGATGGTGAGCACGACGACCGGACCGCCGAGGAGGACCGCGACCCACGTCAGCGCCGGCGTCGCGCGGACGGCTCGGACGGCGAGGAAGAGCACGAGCAGGCCGATGAGGCCGAAGACCGCTCGCGCCGTCTCCTGGACGTCTCCCGTGCGGGTCTCGATGAAGGGGTACGCGAGCAGCGCCGCGAGCTGGGCGAAGAGCAACAGGGCGCAGGGCAGGTCCGACACCTGTCGACGGAAGCGGTCCAGCCGCGAGGGCGGTCCGGTCCGACGCGGCGATGACGGCCAGAGCTCCAGCGACGCACTCACGTCTCGGACTCTAGCGGCGGCCCCGTCAAGAACACGTCAAGAGCCGTCAGCAGCGGGTCAACGGCGCCGGGCGGCCCCCTCACCGGCCGTACGAAGGAGGCATGTTCACCACCCTCCTGTTGCTCGTGGTCGGGGTCGCCGTCCTCGCGTACCTCGTGCACGTCCTCCTGCACCCGGACCGCTTCTGATGGGCGACACCGCCAGCGGGCTGATCACCATCGCCGTCCTCGTCGCTGCCCTCGCCGCCGCCCACGCGCCCCTCGGCGCGTGGATGGCTCGCGTCTTCACCGACGAGCGCCACTGGCGCGTCGAGCGGCTCGCCTACCGCCTCTGCCGCGTCGACCCCACCTCAGAGCAACGGTGGACCACGTATGCCGTCGCCGTCCTCGGCTTCTCGGCCGTCGGCATCGTGCTCCTCCTCGCCCTCGTCGTCACGCAGGGCTCGCTGCCACTGGCGCGCGGCGCCTCGATGGGCTGGGACACCGCCCTCAACTCGAGGCCCTCTGCCGCGAGCCCGGTCACCTCGTCTCGCAGCAGGACCTGCTCCGAGCCGTGTGGGGTCCGTCCTACGGCCGGGAGTCGAACTACCTTCGCGTCTACGCCAACCAGCTGCGCCGCAAGCTCGAGCCCGACCCCGCCAACCCCTGCCACCTGATCACCGAACCGGGCCGCGGCTACCGCTTCACCCCTAGAGGGTCAGTAGCGCTCGCGGCCGCCGCGGTCAGTGAGGTTCCAGGCGTCCTCGGACTCCTCGTCGTCCTCGTCGACGGTGCGCGTCATGTCGCCGGGCGTCCACCTCGCGGCGGGCATCGCCTGCGTGCTGTCGCCGCCGTAGTCGTCACCCGACTCGCGTCGCTCCCCGCGCTCGGCGACGAGCGCCGCGGTGCGCTGCGGCGTCACCGAGCCGTCACGGTCGCCGTCGTCCGAGTCGTCGGCCCCGTCCTCGTCGTCGTATGCCGTGCGGGCGCCGCCACCATCGGCGGCCTCGGCGACGACGTCGACGGGCGATGCGGCATACGGCCCCTCGTCGGTCGGCGTCACGTCGGCGACGGGTTGCGGCACCTCGTCACCGCGCAGCAGGGCCAGCGTCTGCGGCAGGTCGTCGGGCCGGACGAGCACGTCACGCGCCTTCGACCCCTCGCTCGGGCCGACGACGCCGCGCGACTCGAGCAGGTCCATGAGGCGACCGGCCTTGGCGAACCCGACGCGCAGCTTGCGCTGGAGCATCGATGTGGAGCCGAACTGGGTTGTGACGACGAGTTCGGTGGCCTGGAGCAGCACGTCGAGGTCGTCGCCGATGTCGTCGTCGATCTGCTTCTTCGGCGCCGCGACCGTGACGTTCTCGACGTAGTTCGGCTTGAGCTGGGTCGTGACGAACTTGACGACCTCGTGGATCTCGGACTCGTTGACCCAGGCCCCCTGCACGCGCATCGGCTTGCTCGCACCCATCGGGAGGAAGAGCGCGTCACCCTGCCCGATGAGCTTCTCGGCGCCGGGCTGGTCGAGCACGACGCGGCTGTCGGCGAGAGAGCTGGTGGCGAACGCCATGCGCGAGGGCACGTTGGCCTTGATGAGGCCGGTGACGACGTCGACCGACGGACGCTGCGTCGCGAGCACGAGGTGGATGCCGGCGGCGCGTGCCAGCTGGGTGATGCGCACGACCGACTCCTCGACGTCGCGCGGGGCGACCATCATGAGGTCGGCGAGCTCGTCGACGACGACGAGCAGGTAGGGGTAGGTCGTGATCTGCCGCTCGGAGCCCGGAAGCGGCTTGACCTTGCCGGCGCGCACCGCCTTGTTGAAGTCGTCGACGTGCTTGAAGCCGAACGCCGCGAGGTCGTCGTACCGCTGGTCCATCTCCTTGACGACCCACGCGAGGGCCTCGGCGGCCTTCTTCGGGTTGGTGATGATCGGCGTGATGAGGTGCGGGATGCCTTCGTAGGCCGTGAGCTCGACGCGCTTCGGGTCCACGAGGATCATCCGCACCTCCTCGGGCGTCGAGCGCATGAGGATCGAGGTGATCATCGAGTTGACGAAGCTCGACTTGCCCGAACCGGTGGCACCGGCGACGAGCAGGTGCGGCATCTTCGCGAGGTTGGCGATGACGTACGCGCCCTCGACGTCCTTGCCGACACCCATGACCATCGGGTGCTCGTTGCCGCGGGCCGTGTGGCTGCGCAGTACGTCGCCCAGCGAGACGTTCTCGCGGTCGAGGTTCGGGATCTCGATGCCGATGGCCGACTTGCCGGGGATGGGGCTGAGGATGCGCACGTCGGCCGAGGCGACGGCATACGCGATGTTCTTGGAGAGGGCGGTGACGCGCTCGACCTTGGTGCCCGAGCCGAGCTCGACCTCGTAGCGCGTGACGGTCGGCCCGCGGGTGAACCCGGTGACGGCGGCGTCGATGTCGAACTGGTCGAAGACGTTGGTCAGCGACTCGACGACCCGGTCGTTGGTCTCGCTGCGGGTCTTGTGCGGCGGGCCCGGAGTCAGCATCGCGTGGTCGGGCAGCTGGTAGGTGATGTCGCCGCCGAGACTCAGCTGCTCGACGCGAGCGGGCAGGTCGGACATGGGCGGTGGGATCAGCTCGGCCTTGGGGCCGACCTTGCTCGTGTCGGGGGCCCCGAGCGTCTTCGGGTCGGTCGCGTCGATGACCTTCTCGCCGGAGGGGCGCGGCGCCAGCACGCCGGGCGCGGTCGGGCGCTTCTCGCCGGGGCGCAGGCGCGTCGTCGGCTCGTCGTCGGCGCCCTTCTGCGCGGCCTGGCGGAAGGCCTCGTCGCCGTCGCGGTCGGACAGGTCGACGGCCTTGCGCCGGGCCCGCTTGACCGCGGCCGCGGGCGCGTCGTCACCGGCGTCGGGCTCGGCGTCGTGGTGGCCCCGGTCGATGACGAGGGCCTTGAGCTGCCGCAGGCGCGTCGGGATCAGGTTGACGGGTGTCGCCGTGATGACGAGCAGGCCGAAGATGCCGAGCAGGACGAGCAGCACGACTGCGCCGTAGGGCGACACGGCGGCCGCGAGGGGGCTCGAGGCGAGGAAGCCGAGGATGCCGCCGGCCGCACGCATGCCGTCGGCGCCGTCGGGCGGGTTGGGGATGCCGTCGGCGAGATGGGCCAGACCGCAGGCGGCGAAGGTCAGCGCGATGGTGCCGACGACGATCCGGTTGGTCGTCGCCTCGTCCTGGGGGGCGCGGAGCATGCGGAGGCCGAGGGCCAGCAGGACGAGCGGGACGGCGTAGGCGACCCTGCCGAAGGTGCCCGCGAAGATCGCGTGGACGACCTGCCCGAACGTGCCGGCGACGCCCCACCACTCACGGGCGGCCACGACGACCGCGAGGGCGAGCAGCGCGAAGCCGATGCCGTCACGGCGGTGCTCGGGCTCGAGGTCGGCGGCGCTGTGACCGACGCGTCGCACCGCTCCCCCGGCCATGTGCGAGACGCCCATCCAGGTGCTGCGCATGGCGCTGAACGGGAAGGGCAGCCCGCCGTCACGGGTCTTGGAGGCGGCCTTCGCCGGCGGCTTGCGCGCAGCGGGCTTGCGCTGCGCGGGCCTGGTCGAGCGCGCAGCGGGAGGGCGTGACGAGGTGCTGCCGGTCACCCCCTTGGCGCGTGTGGCCGCGGCGGTGCTCGAGCGCTGGCTGCTGGACGGACGTGACCCCATGGTCGCACCGTACGTCAAGGCACCTCTGAACTCACGCGTCACACGCGCAACAGGGCACATCGGCGCGAGCGCGCTGGTCGGCGTCGGGCGCCCTGTCCTGACCCTCCGTCTCAGATGCCGACATCCGGGGATCGGAGGGTGGACAGGGCTGCGAGCGCCCGCCTATCTTCGATGCCAGGTCATGAGTGCCAGTGACAAGCCCCGGCTCGCTGGCCAGCAACCCTCCTCCGCGGTGGGGTGCTCCGGGTGACGACCAGGTCGACCCCCGATCAGCTCGAGTGATCCGGGTCGGCAAGCGCGGACCTGCATCCGGTGGGTCCCTCAGCCCCTGGAGCACTCCTATGTCGGTTCTTCCCAGCACCTCACTCTGTGGTGGCACGCCCGCCCCGGTCGTCCGCACCCGCACGCTGCACGTCGTTCCCGAGGCTGCCTCCCTGCCGGCGGTCGTCGGCGCGGGACTGCGCGTGCCGACGCTGCGCGGCGAGACGGCATACGCGAACCTCGACCACGCCGCCTCGACTCCCGCCCTCGAGACCGTCAAGGCAGCCGTCGACCGGGCCCTCGAGACGTACTCCTCGGTGCACCGGGGGGCGGGCTTCGCCTCACGTCTGAGCAGCGCCTGGTACGAGCAGGCCCGCGCCGAGGTGGCCGCCTTCGTCGGCGCGCGTGACGACGACTCCGTCATCTTCACGCGCACGACGACGGACTCCTGGGCACTGCTGAGCAAGGCGCTGCCGAGCCGTACGACGGTCTTCGTCTTCGGCACCGAGCACCACTCGACCCTGCTGCCCTGGGGGCGCTTCCGCACCGTGCGCCTGCCCGTGCCGCAGACGGTCGAGGACGCCCACGCCCTGCTCGAGGAGGCCCTCGACGACCACCCGTCGCGCCACCGCCTCGTCGTGCTCACGGCGGCCTCGAACGTCACCGGCGAGGTGTGGCCCGTAGAGCGCTTCGCGGCGCTTGCCCACGCCCACGGCGCCCGCATCGCCGTCGACGCGGCCCAGCTCTCTGCCCACCGCACCATCGACCTCGCGGGCTGGGACGCCGACTACGTCGCCTTCTCCGGCCACAAGACGTACGCCCCTTACGGCGCAGGCGTGCTCGCCGGACGCTCGGACTGGCTCGACGCCGGCAACCCCTACCTGCTCGGCGGCGGCGCGACGCGCTCGGTCACCGAGGAGGGCACGACGTGGGCCACCGGCCCCGCCCGCCACGAGGGCGGCAGCCCGAACGTGATCGGCGCGATCGCCCTCGCCGCAGCGTGCGCGACGATCAGCCGCCACCGCGAGGCCATCGAGGCGCACGAGACGCAGCTGCTCGAGCGCCTGACCGCCGGCCTCGACGAGGTGCCCGGCGTCGAGGTGCTCTCCATCTTCGGCGAGGGCCACGACCGGGTCGGCGTCGTCGCCTTCACCATCGACGGCTGGGACTCCTCGCTCGTCTCGCAGGTGCTCTCGGTGGAGCACGGCATAGGCGTCCGCGACGGCAAGTTCTGCGCCCACCTGCTCGTCGACGAGCTGCTCGATGACCCGTGGGGCGAGCGGTCGGGCACCGCCGTCCGCGCGAGCATCGGTCTCGGTTCGACGCTCGAGAGCGTCGACCGTCTCGTCTCGGCCGTCGCGGGGCTCGTCGAGCACGGCCCGTCGGCCGACTGGACGCTGACCGACTCGGGCTGGGCCGTCGACGGCACCGACCCGCGCGACGTCGAGGTCGAGCGCCCCTGGTGACCTCGGTCGGCCGGCAACCAGCGTGGATGCCGGGCGCGACCGAGGACCGGCTGATGGTCTGCGGTTCGGTGGGGTGATCACCCCAGCAGACGGCGGACCATTCGAGGGACAGCTGGGCCTACCGCCCCGTCACCGCGCTGACGGCGGCCTCGGTGCGTTCAGGGGCGCTCAGCGCTTCGGCAGGGCGTAGCTGGCCCAGACCGCGGCGTGGTCGGCGCGGTTGATCGCGACCTGTCCCGCGGAGACGACCGTCAGGCCGCGGCTCAGCAGGTGGTCGAGCTGCACGAAGGCCGGGAGGCGGTTGCCAGCAAAGGGCCAGGTGCGCACCCAGCCCTGGCCGTCGGTGCGTTGGGCGTCGTCGAGCCCCTCGGCGAGGTCTCGCAGACCCGGGTGCCCGTAGTCCGCGTTGAAGTCACCGGCCATCACGAGGAGCTCGTCGCCGTCGAGGCGCTCCTTCCAGGTCTGCAGCGCCCTCAGCCCGGCGCGCCACTCGACGGTGTCACCGCGCAGGGGTGCCGTCGGGTGTGCGACCTTGAGGCGCACGGTCCCGTTGGGAGCCGTGACGTCGAGCTCTGGCTGAGCGCTCCGGGTGTCCTCGACCGCAGGATCGGTGCCGGCGTTGCGCACCGAGAGCGGAAAGCGCGAGAGGACCACCGTGCCGGTGAAGGTGCCCGGACGCGCCACCCCCTGGCGCTGGGTGAAGTAGTCGCCCGCCCCCTCGGCGTCGAGCCGCTGCACCAGGGCGGGGGTCGCCTCGACGAGCACGAGCACGTCGACGGCGTGGAAACGCACGGCGTCCATGAGCTGGTTCGCGTTGGCCGAGCCGATCCAGACGTTGGCCGACATCACGGTGAGGTCAGTGTCGGCCTTGGGCGTGGACGTGGCCCGGAACGAGGGAGCTGCGACCACCATCGCGACGGCCAGCGCCACGGCGACCGGGAGCACCATCGCCCACCGGCGCAGTACGAGGGCAGTGATGGTGAGCAGCGCCAGACCGATGAGCACGAAGGGACCGGCGGTCTGCAGCACGACGACGAGGTATGCCGTCGAGTCGAGCCAGCGCAACGCGCCCACCGCAGCCAGGACGAGCAGGACGACGGCGATCGTGACGTCGAGCCATCGCCGTCGGTCCCTTCGCCACCGCTGCCCTGGGTCGGTGGGCGCCAGCGGGTCGGCTGGGTCGCTGCCGCCCGCCGAGCTCGCGCCGTCGACCTGCTGAATCGTCACCTCAGGCCTGCAGCACGACCGGGATGATCATCGGGCGACGACGGATCTTGCCACCGACCCACGAGCCGACAGCTCGGCGGATGACCTGCTGGAGCTGCTGGTCGTCGCGCACGCCGTTGGCCACGGCCTCCTCGATGGCCCGCTCCACCTTCGGGATGACCTGCTGGAAGATCTCCTCGTCCTCGACGAAGCCACGGGCCGTGATCTCGGGACCGCTCGCGATCTTGCCGGTCGCCGCGTCGAGCACCACGATGCAGGTGATGAAGCCCTCGTCGCGCAGGATGCGGCGGTCCTTCAGCAGTGCCTCGTCGGCGCCCCCGACGCTGCTGCCGTCGACGTAGACGTAGCCGCACTCGACGACGCCGGCGACCGAGGCCTGGCCGTCGACGAGGTCGACGACGACGCCGTCCTCGGCGAGCACGACGTTGTCGGGGTGGACGCCCGACTGGATCGCGAGCTGCGCGTTGGCGTACATGTGACGCCACTCGCCGTGGACCGGCAGGACGTTGCGCGGCTTGACGATGTTGTAGCAGTAGAGGAGCTCACCGGCGCTGGCGTGGCCGGAGACGTGCACCTTCGCGTTGCCCTTGTGCACGACGTTGGCGCCGAGTCGCATCAGGCCGTTGATGATGCGGTAGACGGCGTTCTCGTTGCCCGGGATGAGGCTGCTCGCGAGCAGCACCGTGTCGCCGGGGCCCACGTCGATGCGGTGGTCACGGTTGGCCATCCGCGACAGCGCCGCCATCGGCTCACCCTGCGAACCGGTGCAGATGAGGACGAGCTCGTCGTCGCGCAGGCTCTCGATCTTCTTGATGTCGATGAGGATGCCGTCGGGCACCTTGAGGTAGCCGAGCTCGGACGCGATTCCCATGTTGCGCACCATGGAGCGGCCGACCATGGCCACCTTGCGGCCGGCCTTCTCGGCGGCGTCCAGCACCTGCTGCACGCGGTGCACGTGGCTGCTGAAGCAGGCGACGATGATGCGGCGCTCGGCGTGACGGAAGACCTTGTCGATGGCCGGCGCGATCTCGAGCTCGGGCGTCGTGAAGCCGGGCACGTCGGCGTTGGTCGAGTCGGTGAGGAAGAGGTCGACGCCCTCCTCGCCGAGGCGGGCGAAGGCGCGCAGGTCGGTGAGGCGGCCGTCGAGCGGCAGCTGGTCCATCTTGAAGTCGCCGGTGTGCAGCAGCGTGCCAGCCTCGGTGCGCACGAACACGGCCAGGGCGTCGGGGATCGAGTGGTTGACCGCGACGAACTCGAGGTCGAAGACGCCGAGGCGTTCGCGCTGCCCCTCCTTGACCGCCATGGAGTACGGCCGGATGCGGTGTTCCTTGAGCTTGGCCTCGACGAGGGCGAGGGTCAGCGTCGAGCCGATCAGCGGGATGTCGCGCTTGAGCTTGAGCAGGTACGGGACCGCGCCGATGTGGTCCTCGTGACCGTGCGTGAGGACGATCGCCTCGATGTCGCCGAGGCGGTCCTCGATGTAGCTGAAGTCCGGGAGGATGAGGTCGACGCCCGGGTGGTGGTCCTCGGGGAAGAGGACGCCGCAGTCGATGACGAGGAGCTTGCCCTTGGTCTCGACGACGGCCATGTTGCGTCCGACCTCGCCGAGCCCACCGAGTGCGACGACCCGCAGGCCGTTGTCGGGGAGGGCGGGTGGCGTGGTCAGCTCGGGGTGGGGATGGCTCACAGGTGTCCTGTCGTTGGGTGGTGCGCCCAGGCCGGCGTGGGCACCGGGCAGAGGTCAGGCGGCGGTCATCCGACCGCCGAGATGGCGTCACGCACGAGCGCGGTCTGGGGGTCGTCGGCCTCGACGAGCGGCAGCCGGACGACCGGTGAGGCGATGACGCCTTGGAGGGCGAGACCGGCCTTGGCCATGATCGCGCCCTGGGTGACGTTCATGACGGCATTGACGAGGGGCGTGAGCCGCCGGTGCACCGCGCGGGCGTCGTCCCAGCGGCCCTCGACGACGGCATCGGCCATCTCGCGGTATGCGGTGGGCGCCACCTGCGACGTGACGCCGACGAAACCGACGGCCCCGTTGGCGAAGTGGCCGAGGTTCATCGCGTCGTCGCCGGAGTACCAGTCGAGCCCGGTCTCCTGCATCATCTCGCTGGCGAACCAGAGGTCGCCGCGGGCGTCCTTGACCGCCGCGATGCGCTCGTGCTCGGCGATGCGCAGGTAGGTCTCGCGGGCGATGGCGATGCCGGAGCGCCCCGGGATGTCGTAGACCATGACCGGCAGGTCGCTCGCGTCGGCGATCGCCGTGAAGTGCGCGACCAGGCCCGCCTGGGGCGGCTTGTTGTAGTAGGGCGTCACGGCGAGCACCGCGTCGGCGCCGGCCTTCTGCGCCATCCGCACGGACTCCAGGCTCTTGGCGGTGTCGTTGCTCCCGGCCCCGGCGATGATGACGCAGCGGTCGCCCACTGCTTCGACGACCGCCCGGAGCAGCTCGTCCTTCTCGCCCGCCGAGGTCGTCGGCGACTCGCCGGTCGTGCCGGAGACGACGAGGCCGTCGTGCCCGGCGTCGACGAGGTGCGTCGCGAGGCGCTGCGCCGCGTCGAGGTCGAGCGAGCCGTCGGGCCGCATGGGTGTGACGATCGCCGAGAGAACACGTCCGAGGGCGGGTGCGTCAGCCATGCGCCCAAGGTTAGCGCCCGTGCTCGACGCCTACGCGCGCGCCCACGTGCGCGCGTCAGGCGGCATACGCGGGCTGTCGAGGGATGCCCGCGGGCGAGCGCAAAGGCGAGGCACTACTCGCTCGGGGGTCCGAGTAGTGCCTCGCCACCCCCTACATCGACGCTGCGCCGGAGCCGTTACAGCTGCGCCGAACTTTTTTCAGGGGGTGCCGGACCTGCCGGAAGAACGTTCGTAGGTCACCCACGCGAAGCCCGTCCTTGCGTCGCGGGCCGTCTCGACCCAGACCTCGGGGTCGATCTGCGGGAAGGTGACCGAGCCCTCGGGTGACTGGTCGATCTCGGTGACGAGCAGGCGGGCGGCATACGGCATGGCGAGGCGGTAGACCTCTCCCCCGCCGACGACGAAGACCTCGCTCTCGCCGGCGACGCGGTCGAGCGCATCCTCGAGCGAGTGGGCGACCTCGACTCCGTCGTGGCTCCAGTCGGGGCTGCGCGTGACCACGATGCTGCGCCGGCCCGGCAGCACGCCCATCGAGTCAAAGGTGCGCCGTCCCATCACCATCGGGTGGCCCATGGTCGTGCGCTTGAAGAACTTCAGGTCCTCCGAGAGGTGCCACGGCATGGTCAGTCCGTCACCGATCACGCCGTTGCGCCCGACGGCGGCGATCATCGTGACGTTGGGCAGCACGGTGGACATGGCGCCAAGGCTCCCAGACGGCCGCGGGTCAGACGGCGATGGGGGCCTTGATGCCCGGGTCGGCGACGTAGTCGACCAGCTCGAAGTCGTCGAGGTCGAAGTCGTCGATGTTCGTCTTGCCGGGTGTGATGCGCATCGTGGGGAGGGCGTGGGGCGCGCGGCTCAGCTGCAGGCGTGCCTGCTCGAGGTGGTTGAGGTAGAGGTGCGCGTCGCCCAGGGTGTGCACGAACTCGCCGGGCTCGAGGTCGGTCAGCTGCGCGACCATCTGCGTGAGCAGCGCGTAGCTGGCGATGTTGAACGGGACGCCGAGGAAGATGTCGGCGCTGCGCTGGTAGAGCTGGCACGAGAGCCGTCGTCGACCGTCGGCGCCGGGCGGCGAGACGTAGAACTGGAACATCGTGTGGCACGGCGGCAGGGCCATGTCGTCGACGTCGGCGACGTTCCACGCCGAGACGATGAGCCGGCGGCTGTCGGGGTTGGTGCGGATCTGCTCGATGACCTTGGCGATCTGGTCGACGCGGCGGCCGTCGGGGGTAGGCCAGGACCGCCACTGGTAGCCGTAGATCGGGCCGAGGTCGCCCGTGGCAGGGTCGGCCCACTCGTCCCAGATGGAGATGCCGCGCTCCTGGAGCCAACGCACGTTGGTGTCGCCGCGCAGGAACCACAGCAGCTCGCCGATGATCGAGCGCAGGTGCAGCTTCTTCGTCGTCATGGCCGGGAAGCCGTCGGCGAGGTCGAAGCGCATCTGGTGCCCGAAGACGCTGAGCGTGCCGGTGCCCGTCCGGTCGGACTTCTCCTGACCGTGGGTCAGGACGTGGTCGAGGAGGTCGAGGTACTGCCGCACGTCCGGAAGCGTAACCCGCCCCACCGACTCCCCATCGGATCGATGTATCAGCGCGTCGTATGTGACCGGGTGATACATCGAACCCTGTGGCCAGTCAGGCGGTGCGGGCCTGCTCGGGATGCTGAGCCGCCAGCTGGTCGAGGACGGCGCGGGCCGCAGCCCGCCCGGCCCGGTTGGCGCCGATCGTCGAGGCCGATGGACCGTAGCCGACGAGGTGGATGCGGGGGTCGGCGGTCGAGGTCGTGAAGGTGTGTGGGTCGTAGGGCGCCCGGAGCCGTATGCCGCCGTGCGGGCTCCGAAGGTGAAGCGGGGCGAGGTGCCCGACGGTCGGGCGGAACCCGGTCGCCCAGAGGATCACGTCGGCGGGTTCGAACGACCCGTCGGCCCACCGCACCCCGTCGGGCTCGATGCGCTCGAACATCGAGCGACGGTCGTACGCCCCGAGTTCGGCCGCACGCGACTCCTGCGGACGCAGGAGCAGTCCCGTCACGCTGACGACGCTCTGCGGGGCCAGTCCACGCGCCACTCGCTCCTCGACCAGGGCCACGGCCTGGCGCCCGGCCTCTTCGGTGAACGGTCCTGTGCGCCAGACCGGCTCGCGTCGGGTCACCCAGATCGTGCGTGCCACCGGGGCGAGCTCGCCGAGGATCTGCACGGCGGAGGCGCCGCCACCGACGACCACCACCCGGAGGCCGGAGAGCTCCTCGGGTCCGGCGTAGTCGGCAGTGTGCAGCTGGCGCCCACGGAAGGTCTCGATGCCCGGGTAGTACGGGCGGAAAGGGGTCTCCCACGTGCCGGTCGCGTTGACGACCGAGCGTGCCAGCCACCTGCCCAGGCTGCTCTCCACCCGCAGGAGTCCGTCGTCGTCGACTGACTCGACGCCCCGCACGCCGACTGGTCGCTCCACCGGAAGGTCGAAGTGTCGCTCGTAGGCCGCAAAGTAGGCCGGCACCACGACGTTGGCCCGGGCGCTGTCGTCCACCTCGCCCAACGGCATACCGGGTAGGTCTGCGACTCCGTGGACGTCGCGCATGGTGAGGCTGTCCCAGCGGTGCTGCCACGCGCCACCCGGGGCGTCGTTGGCGTCGAGGACCACGAAGGGGCCGACGCCGAGCCTCTGCAGGTGGTACGCCGCCGACAGGCCGGCCTGACCTGCACCGATGACGACGACCTCCACGCGCTCCACGACTGGTTGAACGCGCAACGACCGCGCGCTCTTCCCGTCAGGCGTCGTAGTCGAGCGAGACCTCGTCGGTGACCGGGTGGCTCTGGCAGGCGAGGACGATGCCGGCGGCGACCTCCTCGGGCTCGAGCGCGTAGTTGCGGTCCATCCGGACCTCGCCGGAGACGAGGCGCGCGCGACAGGTGCCACAGACACCGTTGGTGCACGAGAACGGCGCGTCGGGGCGGGCCCGGAGCGTGGCGTCGAGAACCGTCTCCTCGCGGCTCGGCATCGGGATGACCGTCGTGCGACCGTCGAGGTTCACGGTGACCGTCGCCTCGGGCGGCGCGGAGTCGTCGACGACGACCTTGCGGCGGGGCTCGGTGCCGTCGTCGACGTGGAAGATCTCGTGGTGGATGTGGTGCCCGTCGACACCGCGTTCCTTGAGCAGTGCCTCGGCCCCGGTGACGAGGCCGAACGGTCCGCAGAGGTACCACTCGTCGACCGAGTCGACGGGCAGCAGCGACGAGAAGATCGCGGACAGGCGCTCGGGGTCGAGTCGCCCCGAGAAGAGCTCGACGTCCTGCGCCTCGCGCGAGAGCACGTTGACGAGGTGGAAGCGCCCCGGGAAGCGGTTCTTGAGGTCCTCGAGCTCCTCGAGGAACATGATCGTGCTCGTGCGCCGGTTGCCGAAGAGCAGGGTCGCGCGTGACCCGGGCTCCTCCTCGAGCGCGCTGGTCAGCAGCGACAGCACGGGCGTGATGCCCGAGCCCGCCGCTATCGCGACGTGATGGCGTATGCCGTCGGGCCGGGTTGGGCAGGTGAACGAGCCGGCGGGGGTCATGACCTCGACGACGTCGCCGGGCGAGACCCCGCCGTTGAGCCAGGTGGACATGCGCCCCTCAGGCACCTGTGCGGCGGCGACCCGGAGCCGGCGGCCGGCCGGATCGGCGCGACGCGACTGGCAGATCGAGTAGGACTGGCGCACGTCCTCGCCCGCGATCGTCGCGCGCAGCGTCAGGTGCTGGCCCGGCTCGAACACGAACTCGTCGACGAGGTGCTCGGGCACCTCGAAGGTGACCGCGACGGCCTCTTCGGTGAGCCGCTCGACCTTCGCGACGGTGAGCGGGTGGAACCGGGCGCGGTGGCGCACGGCGGCAGTGCCGGCCGGGGCACCCTGGCCGGCGGCGGACTGGGTGGAGACGTCGGTCATCAGATGGCCTTGAACTCGTCGAAGGGCTCGAGGCACGCGTTGCAGCGGCGCAGGGCCTTGCACGCGGTCGAGCCGAAGTGGGCGATCTCGGTCGTGTCGTCGGAGCCGCACCGTGGACAGGCGACGACGTGACGCGAGAGGGTCAACGCCACCGGGCCACGCGTCTCCCCCGCCTCGACCGGCCCGGGCGGTGCGATGCCGAAGCGCTGCAGAGCGGCCTTGCCCTCATCGGTCATCCAGTCGGTGGTCCACGGTGGCGACAGCAGCGTGCGCACGTCGGCGGCATACCCGTGGGTGTCTGCCTCGAAGACGATGCGTGACGCGATCGCCTCCATCGCCGGGCACCCGCTGTAGGTCGGCGTGATGGTGACGACGACCGAGCGTGACGCCTCGTCGATCTCGACCGACCGCAGGATGCCGAGGTCGGCGATGCTGATGACAGGCACCTCTGGATCAGGGATGCGTGAGATCGCCTCTGCGACAGCGGAGTCCACTGCCACGACTGTCACCACGTCGCCCCGGGGTGCGACCGGGCGATGTGCTGCATCTCGGCGAGGAGGTAGCCCATGGGCCGGGAGTGCACACCCGACCGGCCACCGCGCGAACGCCAGGGCGACCCGTCGGGCAGCGTCAGCGTCGCCTCTGACACGACGGCCGTCACGCGCGCGACGACGGGGTCGTGCAGGGCAGAAGGCAGCACGCCAGCGCCGAGCCCGGCCGCCTGCACCGAGGCCTCGTCGTCGTCGAACAGCTCTGCGAGATAGGGCAGCACGCGCTCGAGGGCAGCCTGCATGCGCCGCTTCGACTCGTCGGTGCCGTCGCCGAGCCGGACGACCCACAACGACGCGTGGTCGAGGTGGTAGCGCACCTCCTTGAGGGCCTTGCCAGCCACCCCGGCCACGACGTCGTCGGTGGAGCCGGTGAGGGCCGTGTGCAGCTCGACCTGGTAGGCGGAGAACCACAGCAGGCGCGCCATCTCGTCGGCGAAGTCACCACGCTCCTGCTCGACGAGGTGGACGTTGCGCCACTCGCGCTCGTCGCGCACCATCGCGAAGTCGTCCTCACCGCGGCCGGTGCCGTCGATGGACCCGATGTACGGATAGAGCCCGCGCGCCTGGCCGAGCAGGTCGAGGGCGATGTTGCCGAGCGCCATGTCCTCCTCGATCTGGGGGGCGTTGGTCATCCACTCCCCCAGCCGCTGGGCGTAGACCATCGCGTCGTCGGCCAGACCGAGCAGGTAGGCGGCATAGGGCTGGGGACCCGGCGAGTTCTCGGCAGCGCCTGGCAGCGCGGTGTCGTCAGTCGCGCCGGCCGGGGTGCTCGGCTGGGGTCCCCGCGACGTATCGGAGCGAAGCGGAGAGCTGTGCGGGGTGGTCATAGGTACTCGACATCCTCGGGCACGTCGTAGAACGTCGGGTGCCGGTAGATCTTGTCGGCGGCCGGGTCGAAGAAGGAGTCCTTCTCGGTCGGGCTGCTCGCCGTCACGTCGTCGGCGAGCACGACCCAGATCGAGACGCCCTCCTGCCTGCGGGTGTAGACGTCGCGCGCGTTGCGCAGCGCGAACGTCGCGTCGGGTGCGTGGAGCGAGCCGACGTGGACGTGGGAGAGCCCTCGCTTGCCACGGACGAACACCTCCCAGAGCGGCCAGCTCCTCTCGGACGCCCTCTCGGGTGCTTCGGTCACGCGGCACTCTCCTTCTGCTTGTCTCGGGTCGCCTGCTTGGCGGCATACGCGTTGGCTGCCTCACGCACCCAGGCGCCCTCCTCGTGGGCGCTGCGGCGGTGCGTGATGCGCTCGGCGTTGCAGGGGCCGTCGCCGCGCAGGACCTGCCAGAACTCGTCCCAGTCGATCTCGCCGAAGTCGTAGTGGCCGCGCTCGCCGTTCCAGCGCAGCTCGGGGTCGGGCAGCACGATGCCGAGCTTCTCGGCCTGCGGCACCATCATGTCGACGAACTTCTGGCGCAGGTCGTCGTTGGCGAACCGCTTGATGCCCCAGGCCATCGACTGCTCGGTGTGGCCGCCGCCCTTGGCCGCGTCACCGGTGTCGGGCGGGCCGAACATCGCGAGCGCCGGCCACCACCAACGGTTCGCGGCGTCCTGGGCCATCGCCTGCTGCGCCCCGGTGCCGCGCATGAGGTTCCAGAGGATCTCGAAGCCCTGCCGCTGGTGGAAGCTCTCCTCCTTGCACACGCGGATCATCGCGCGGGCGTAGGGGCCGTAGGAGCAGCGGCAGAGCGGCACCTGGTTCATGATCGCCGCACCGTCGACGAGCCAGCCGATGGCGCCGCAGTCGGCCCAGGTCAGCGTCGGGTAGTTGAAGATCGAGGAGTACTTCTGGCGGCCGTCGTGGAGGCGCTCGAGCAGTTCCTGCCGGTCGATGCCGAGGGTCTCGGCCGCGCTGTAGAGGTAGAGGCCGTGGCCCGCCTCGTCCTGCACCTTCGCGATGAGGATGGCCTTGCGACGCAGGCTGGGCGCGCGGGTGATCCAGTTGCCCTCGGGCTGCATGCCGATGATCTCGGAGTGCGCGTGCTGCGCGATCTGCCGGATGAGGGTCTCGCGGTACTTCTCCGGCATCGCGTCGCGCGGCTCGATGCGCTGGTCGGCCGCGATGAGGGCGTCGAAGTCGTCACCGACGGCATCGGACCCGTCGCGCTGGTCGTCGTGCGCCGCCGCCGCGTCGTACGCGTCGGTCTCGGCCGCGTTCAGCGGCTCGTTCGGGTCGATGACGTCGTTGCCATACATGAGTCCAGTATGCGAGATGGGCGGCGACGCTGCCAAAGCCGGGTGCGCCGTGGGCACGGCTCGGGCCCTCCCGCCCGAACTGAGAGGATGCCGGGGTGGCACACGATCACGAGCACGCCCATCCGCACGAGCACGCGCATGACCACGCACCCGCCCACGACCCCGAGCGGGGCCCCGTCGCCGACGCGAGCGTCCGGGTGGCCCGGGCGTCGGACGCACCGGCCGTGGGCCTCGTGCAGGCCGTCGTCTTCCGTGAGGCGTATGCCGGCGTGCTCGCTCCCGAGATCGTCGCCGCGTTCGAGCCGCGGCCCTTCGCCAACGCCTGGCGGGCGACCCTCGAGGGTGAGCAGTCGGGCGACGGCGTGCTGCTCGTGGCCTGTGCTGGTGAGCAGGTCGTCGGCTTCGCCGCGGTGGGGGCATCGGACGACGCCGATGCCGGTCCCGGCACGGCCGAGCTGCTCGTGCTCGGTGTGCACCCCGACGCCCGCCGCCAGGGCCACGGATCTCGCCTGCTGCACGCCGTCGTCGACACGGCCCGGGCCCGCGGCCGCGACGAGCTCGCAGCCTGGCTGCTGGCGGGCGACGACAGCACTCGCGCCTTTCTCACCGATGCGGGAATGGTGGTTGACGGGGCGCACCGCGAGCGCGTGGTCGGCGAGGACGGCGCGACAGCCCGGGAGCTGAGGCTGAGCGCCTCCGTGGCATCGGAGTGAGCCACCAGGTCGACGACGAGCGACTCGAGGACCTCGAGCCGGGTCAGCGCCGGCTCGTCATCCGCGAGGCGCTGTCGGTCGGCGTCGCGACCGGCGCCTACGGCTTCAGCTTCGGTGCCCTCGCCGTCACCGCCGGGCTCGACGTCTGGCAGGCCGTGGCGCTGTCGCTGCTGATGTTCACGGGCGGCTCGCAGTTCGCCTTCATCGGCATCGTCGCGGGGGGTCTGCAGGCCGCCCCCGCAGCCATCGCGGCGTCGTCCCTGCTCGGCGTGCGCAACGGCCTCTATGCCCTCGAGCTCACCCAGCTGCTCGGGGTCCGGGGCGTGCGGCGCCTCGGCGCGGCCCACCTGACCATCGACGAGTCGACGGCGGTGGCGGTCTCACAGGACGCCGTGCGCGCTTCCCGGCTCGGCTTCTGGCTCACTGGCGCGTCGGTGTTCGTCCTCTGGAACCTCACGACACTCGGCGGCGCGCTGCTCGGCAACCGGCTCGGCGACCCGCGCGCCTACGGCCTGGACGCCGCGGCCTGCGCAGCCTTCACCGCCCTGCTCTGGCCGCGGCTGCGCAGTCGCGACGCGGTGGGCGTCGCCGCGATCGCCGCTGTCGTCGCCGTCGTCCTCTCGCCGAGCCTGCCGGCCGGCGTCCCCGTGCTGGCAGCGGCGTTCGCGGCACTCCTCGTCCTGCGAGCACCCCGCGGCGGATCGCCGGCGGACGGCTCGCAGACGCCGGAGGTCCGCATGTCACGGGACGGCGGTGACGCGTGACGATGTGGGTGGCGGTCCTCGTGGCCGCCGTGATCGCCTTCGGGCTCAAGCTCGCCGGCTACCTCGTGCCGGCGAGCATCCTCGACGACCCCAGGGTCAAGCGGGTCACCGCGGCGCTGCCGATCGCCCTTCTCGCGGCGCTCATCGCGACGCAGACGCTGACGCAGAGGGACGGGTCGCTGACGGTCGACGCGCGCCTCGCCGCGGTCGGGGTCGCCGTCGTGGCCCTGTTGCTGCGAGCGCCGTTCATCGTCGTCGTCGTGCTCGGCGCCGGCACGGCAGCACTCCTTCGCCACCTCGGTTGGGGCTGAGCGGTGGCCGTCGCCGACGACGTCCGTCGCCTGGCCCTGGCGCTCCCGGCGGTCCAGGAGATCCCGAGCGACGGCTTCGACTTCCGGGTCGGCGGGCACGGCTTCGTCTGGTCCTACCCCGAGCGCCGACCCGGGCAGCGCCGCCTCATTCGCACCGACGTCGCGGTTCTCTACGTCGGTGACGAGGCGGAGAAGCAGGCTCTCGTGCTCGGCGAGCCGCACCTCTTCTTCACCACGCCGGCCTACGACGGCTCGCCGCTCGTCATGGTGTGGCTCGAGCGGGTCGACACGGACCGCCTCGAGGAGCTCGTCACCGACGCCTGGCGGATGCGGGCACCCGACGATGTGCGCGCCCGGCTCGATCACCCCGACGGCTGACCTCGGGCCACGCCGACACACCAAGTACGCGAACGGCGGCGTTCGCACGCTGGCCGGTCCCACGACGGGGCGAGTTCATATGTCGCGGCGGACCGGGTGACGTCGGCGGCCGAGGCCGGGGTCGGCGCTCAGGCGTGGGCGTCGCAGACGGGCCGGAGCGGCCTCCCGGGCAGGTCCTCACGGTTGGCGACCCGGCTCGTCGGCTCACCACACACCGAGCAGGCCGCGAGGTCGACGGCCGCGTCGGAGAACGGGACCGTCATGCGCTCGTCGAACACGTAGAGGTGGCCCTCCCACAGCCCACGGTCGCCACGCTGCTCGCCGTAGCGCACGATGCCGCCATCGAGCTGGTAGACCTCGTCGAAGCCGCGTGAGCGCATGAGGCTGGTCAACACCTCGCAGCGGATGCCGCCCGTGCAGTAGGTGACGACAGGACGTCCCTTGAGGTCGTCCCACTGCCCGGAGTCGAGCTCACGGACGAAGTCGGCCGTGTTCCGGAC
Organism: Terrabacter sp. 05T424; assembly: GCF_056396225.1. Classification (NCBI taxonomy): domain Bacteria; kingdom Bacillati; phylum Actinomycetota; class Actinomycetes; order Micrococcales; family Intrasporangiaceae; genus Terrabacter; species Terrabacter sp. 05T424. Next base: position 995,620 of record NZ_JBFTLB010000001.1, on the reverse strand, counting down.
GTCGGGCACGACGGCGCCACGGAAACGCCCCACCTCCGCCTCGACGGCGTTGCGGCCGTCCAGCAGCACCACCTCGTCGCCCCGCTGAGCGACGAGCGCGTCGAGCTCGTCGGGGCTCAGGCGCCTGCCGCCGCCGACGACGCCGTTCTCGTCGACGACGACCTCGTCGGGCACGCCGAACGACACGATTTCGTCGCGCGCCTTGACGACGAGCCGCGGGAAGTCGAGGCTCCGACCTTGCGCGTCGAGCCCGGTCCCGTCACTCCACCGCACGTCGATGTCGTGGAACGGTGCGTACTCCCGGGTCTTGCGGACGTACGTCTTGAGCACCGTCACGTCGCCGCCGACGGTGGCGTTGATCCCGTGACGGGACAGTAGGATCCGCCCACGGAGGCCCAGACCCTCGCAGAGGTCGCGCTGCCACAGGCGCAGCGCCTCAGGGTCGGCGATCGGCCGGAACGCGTAGAACAGGACGACTTTCGGGATGGCCACGCGGTCGCCCCGTCAGGCGAGGCCGATGTAGTGCTCGAGACCGACCGTGAGCCCCGGGTGGTCACCGACGGCGCGCACTGCCGCGACGACCCCCGGCATGAAGCTGCTGCGGTCGAACGAGTCGTGCCGGAGCGTCAGCATCTCGCCCACGTTGCCGAGCAGCACCTCCTGGTGGGCGGTGAGGCCACGCAGCCGAACGGAGTGCACGGGTATGCCGTCGACCGTGGCCCCACGGGCGCCGTCGGGGTCGTGGGTGGTCGCGTCGGGTACGGGCGGGCAGCCGGCCTGGGACCGTGCCTGTCCGACCATCGCCGCCGTGCGGGCTGCGGTGCCGGACGGCGCGTCGACCTTGGCCGGGTGGTGCAGCTCGATGACCTCGACCGACTCGAAGAAGGGGGCGGCCTTGGCGGCGAAGGACATCAGCAGCAGCGCCCCGATCGCGAAGTTGGGCGCGATGAGCACACCCACGCCTGCGCCGGTGCCGGCGGGGGGCGCATCGGCGAGCTGGCGACGCAGCACGTCGAGCCGCCCCTCGTCCCAGCCGGTCGTGCCGACGACGACGTGGATGCCGCGGTCGACGCAGTGGGCCACGTTCGCCGGTGAGGCATCGGGGACGGTGAGCTCGACCGCCACATCCGCTCCGCCGACGTCGCCGAGATCGTCCTTCGAGCCGTAGGCACCGACGAGGCTGAGCCCGTCAGCCGCCTCGACGGCACGCACGGCCTCGGCGCCCATCCGGCCTCTCGCGCCGATGACGGCGACCTTGAGCTGGCGCTGCGGCTGTCGTGTCGTATCGGTCGCGTCGGTCACCGGGCCAGCCTAACGAGCACCCCGTCCCACGCCGGCACCCTGTCCGACGGCATCCGGACTGCTCGGTCACAGGACTCCCCCGGCGTGACGCAGCAGGCGCACACTGGAAGGACGGAGGAAGTGGTCCGCATGCTCGAATCGTCAAGCCACCCATGGATCTCGCCCCGGCTTCGACGCCTGGCCCTCATCCCGCTCGCGGCCATCGGCGTGGTGCTCGGACTCCTCGTCGCGCCGGGTGCACCAGGCACTCCGAGCGCATCGGCCGCAGTGCTGCTCGGGCAGGACATCTCGTGGCCCCAGTGCCCCTCGACGTTCCCGCCGGCCTCGACCCAGTTCGTCGTCATCGGCCTGACCAACGGGCTCCCCTTCACCGAGAACCCCTGTGTCGCAACCCAGGCGGGTTGGGCGCAAGGACTGGCCAAGCCCACGCACGCGTACACGATGGCGGGCTTCCCGACGGCAGCCCAGCTCACCGCGTACGCCTCGAGCGGCCCCTGGTCGGCAAGCACCCGGGCAGGCCGGCTGTCGAACGTCGGCTACGCCGAGGCGACGTATGCCGCCGCGACCATCCGTCGCGTCGCCGGCTGGCAGCCCCGGATGGTGTGGATCGACGTCGAGCCGCGCGACACCGCCCCGCGAAGGCAGCCCTGGCCGTCGAGCACGACCGCCCAGCGGGTCGAGAACCGCTACGTCATCGAGGGCATCATGCGTGGACTGCGTGACTCCGGGCTCTCCTACGGCCTGTACGCCAACACGACCGGCTGGCAGTCGATCACCGGGTCGTGGTGGCTGCCGGGCGTCCCGGTCTGGGCCACGGCCGGCACGCTGGACTACCCCACCGAGGCGCTCGACCGGTGCACCCAGGCGAGCTTCTCGGGGGGTCAGGTGTACCTCGCCCAGTGGTGGGACGCCGTGTCCGACTTCGACCGCACGTGTGGCACCTACGACGTCGCCTCGCTGCCCCTGCCTGCCTCTACCCTCACCGCCTCCACCGGTGACTTCAACGGGGACTGGCGCGGCGACGTGATCGCGCGATGGACGTCCGGAGCCCTGAAGCTCTACGCCGGCGACGGCAGAGGGAGCCACTCGGCCGGCGTCACCATCGGGTCGAACTGGAGCGCCTACAGCGCGCTCGAGACGGTCGGAGACCTCAGCGGCGACGGCAGCCCGGACGTCGTCGTGCGACAGCGCACGAACGGCTACCTGTGGATGTTCCGGGGCACCGGGAAGGGCGCGTTCATCGCTCCCGCGGTCCTGCTCGGCACCGGCTGGAACGTCATGAACGCCATCGTCGGGCCGGGCGACCTCAACGGTGACCAGCGGGTCGACCTGCTGGCCCGCCAGGCCTCCACCGGCGACCTCTTCCTCTACCCCGGCAACGGTCGCGGCGGGCTGGGCGCCAGGGTCCGCCTCGCGACCGGCTGGAACCGCTACGACCTCCTCGTCCCGGTCGGCGACGTCAGCACCGACGGCAGGCCGGACCTCATGGCGCGGGAGCGGTCTACCGGGTTCCTGTGGCTGCTCGTCGGCACCGGAACAGGCGGCTTCGGCGCGCCCGTGCGGGTCGGCGCGGGGTGGAACCAGTTCACCGCCCTCATGTCTCCGGGTGACTTCACCGGTGACCGGGTCGGCGACGTCCTGGCCCGCAACGGCGCCGGCCAGCTGTTCCTCTACCCCCGGACGGCGACGAACGGGTGGTCGCCGCCGCGGCTCGTCAGCACGGGATGGAACATCGCGAACGCGATCTTCTGACGCCGGACGACGGAGCGGCCCGCCACCCCCGCAGGGGTGACGGGCCGCTCTGGATCCGTTGGGACCGGTGAGATCAGACCTCGGCTGGAGCGTCGGCGTCGACGGGCGCGGCGTCGCCGGCCTTGTCGCCTTCACCCTCAGGGAGGACCGCGGCGAGGCTGAGCTTGCCGCGCGGGTCGATCTCCTTGAGCTCGACCTGGATCTTCTGGCCGATCTTGACGACATCGTCGACGTTGTCGATCCGCTTGCCGCCGACCAGCTTGCGCACCTCGGAGATGTGCAGCAGGCCGTCCTTGCCGGGCAGCAGCGAGACGAACGCGCCGAACGTCGTCGTCTTGACGACGGTGCCGAGGAAGCGCTCGCCGACCTCGGGCATCTGCGGGTTCGCGATGGCGTTGACCGCCGCGCGAGCCGCCTCGGCCGACGGGCCGTCGACCGCACCGATGTAGACCGTGCCGTCGTCCTCGATCGAGATGTCGGCGCCCGTGTCGTCCTGGATCTGGTTGATCATCTTGCCCTTCGGGCCGATGACCTCACCGATCTTGTCGACGGGGACCTTCACCGTGATGATGCGCGGGGCGTACGGGCTCATCTCGTCGGGCACGTCGATGGCCTCGGCCATCACGTCGAGGATGTGCAGTCGCGCGTCGCGGGCCTGGGTCAGCGCGCCGGCCAGCACGGTGGCCGGGATGCCGTCGAGCTTCGTGTCGAGCTGGATGGCCGTGACGAACTCCTTGGTGCCGGCGACCTTGAAGTCCATGTCGCCGAAGGCGTCCTCGGCACCGAGGATGTCGGTGAGCGCGGCGTACTGCGTCTCACCGTCGACGGTGTCGGACACGAGGCCCATCGCGATGCCGGCGACCGGGGCGCGCAGCGGCACACCGGCGTTGAGCAGCGAGAGGGTCGAGGCACAGACCGAACCCATTGAGGTGGAGCCGTTGGAGCTGAGCGCCTCGGACACCTGACGGATGGCGTACGGGAACTCCTCGCGCGTCGGCAGGACCGGCATGAGCGCACGCTCGGCCAGGGCGCCGTGACCGATCTCGCGGCGCTTCGGCGAACCGACGCGGCCGGTCTCACCGGTGCTGTAGGGCGGGAAGTTGTAGTTGTGCATGTAGCGACGGCGCGTGACGGGCGACAGGGTGTCGACCATCTGCTCCATCTTCAGCATGTTGAGCGTCGTGACACCCATGATCTGGGTCTCGCCACGCTCGAAGATGGCCGAGCCGTGCACGCGCGGCAGGACCTCGACCTCGGCGCCGAGGGCGCGGATGTCGGCGAGGCCACGGCCGTCGATGCGGACCTTGTCGCGCAGGATGCGCTGGCGGATGAGCTTCTTCTGCACGGAGCGGAAGGCGGCCGAGACCTCCTTCTCACGCCCCTCGAACTGCCCGGCGAGCTGCGCCTTGACGGCGTTCTTGATCTCGTCGAGGCGCTCCTCGCGCTCCTGCTTGCCGGCGATCGTCAGGGCAGTGGTCGTGTCGGCCTCGACGGCGGACTCGACGGCGGCGTAGACGTCGTCCTCGTAGTCGAGGAAGACCGGGAACTCCTGGACCGGCTTGGCGGCCTCGGCCGCGAGCTGGGCCTGGGCGTCGCAGAGCGCCTTGATGAACTTCTTGGAGGCCTCGAGGCCCTCGGCCACGACCTCCTCGGTCGGCGCCTGCTTGCCCTCGTTCTTGACGAGGTCCCAGGTCGACTCGGTGGACTCGGCCTCGACCATCATGATGGCGACGTCGTCACCATTCGAACCCGGCACGACACGACCGGCGACGACCATGTCGAAGACCGAGCGCTCGATGTCGGAGAAGTTCGGGAAGGCGACCCACTGGCCGTCGATGAGCGAGACGCGCACGCCACCGATCGGACCCGAGAACGGGAGGCCGGAGATCTGCGTCGAGGCGCTCGCGGCGTTGATCGCGAGCACGTCGTACTGGTGGTCGGGGTTCAGCGAGAACACCGAGATGATGACCTGGACCTCGTTGCGCAGACCCTTCTTGAAGGTCGGGCGCAGCGGGCGGTCGATCAGGCGGCAGGTGAGGATCGCCTCGGTCGAGGGACGGCCCTCGCGGCGGAAGAAGCTGCCGGGGATCTTGCCGATGGCGTACATGCGCTCTTCGACGTCGACCGTCAGCGGGAAGAAGTCGAACTGGTCCTTCGGCTGCTTGCCGGCGGACGTGGTCGACAGGAGCATCGTGTCGTCGTCGAGGTACGCCGTGACGGCGCCGCCGGCCTGCTTGGCCAGGCGTCCGGTCTCGAAGCGGACCGTGCGGGTGCCGAAGCTGCCGTTGTCGATGACGGCTTCGGCGAAGGTGATGTCTGGACCCTCCATGTGGGCCCTCGCTTTCTTTTTCTCAAGTGCCCGTGCACATCGTCGTTGTGTGCCCGGTTTGTGTGCTGTTCCTTCTTCGGGCCGGTTGGCCCTGGTGCCTCGAGCGACGGTCGCCGCCCGAGGGCACCTACGACGAAAGGCGGTCACCGCGTTGACGCGGGACCGCCTTTCGTCACGAACTCATCGACGCAGGCCGAGTCGCTTGATCAGCGAACGGTAGCGCTCGATGTCGGTCGCCTCGAGGTAGCGCAGCATGCGCTTGCGGCGGCCGACCAGCAGGAGGAGACCACGACGGCTGTGGTGGTCGTGCTTGTGGGCCCGAGCGTGCTCGGTGAGGTCCTTGATGCGCTGCGTCAGCATCGCGATCTGGACTTCGGGAGAGCCGGTGTCGCCCTCGACCGTGGCGTACTCGGTCATGATCTGCTTCTTCACGTCAGCGTCCAAAGGCATGGATGAACCGACTCCTTCTCATCTCGTTGCGCGGTGCTCCAGGGCATGTCCACCTGGGCGCTATCGATCCGCGGCCGGACTACGGCGTCTCCAAGGGTAACAGCGCTCGAGGTGGCCCCCTAATCGACCCGGCGCCCGTGGCGTAACCGTTTCGTGACCGACCCCGCGTGGGTCCCATGGGCCGGCCGGGTACGAACCCAGTGCTCGGGGACAACATCTGAAGGAGTCACGCGACACCATGATCATTCTTGGACTCATCCTGCTGCTCATCGGCATCCTGGTGAAGATCAGCATCCTCACCACGATCGGCATCATCCTGATCGTCGTCGGTGCCGTCCTGTTCCTGCTCGGTGCGACGGGTCGCGCCATCGGTGGCCGAAAGCACTGGTACTGATCGGGCCGCACGAGCCGCGCACACGAGGACGCCCCCGCGAGATTCGCGGGGGCGTCTCTTCTGTTCCGGCATTCGCCGCGGCGTATGCCGTATGCCGTATGCCGTGCCGTATGCCCGGGCGGAAGAGGGGTGCCGGCCCCGCGTCAGCCCACGCGAAGCCGTTGGGCCGCCAGCCCGAGGGCGCGCCGCTCGGAGTCGGTCGACCAGGCGGCGCCGTCGACCATCAGCCACAGCACGTCGGCGCCCCCGGAGACGAGCACCCCGCGCCCCTTGTCGTTGCCAGAGCCGAAGATGCTCATCTGGGTCGCGACGAGTCCCCTGACCCCGCCGAGCGTGCCGGGTCGGCCACCGCCGCAGCGTCGGACGAGGTCGGCGAGCAGCTCGCCGGTCGCGCCCCGCGCCGGATCACCGGGGTCGAACCTCAGCAGGACGTACTCGAGCGCGACGTTGCCCTTCGAGAGGTCGGATTCGGTCGCGAGCCGCGCGGCGGCAATGCCGGAGACCACCGAGCGGGCTCCGGTCCACGAGTAGATCTCACGCTCCTGGGCGAACACCCAGGGGAAGGTGACGCCGTCGCAGGTGGTCGGTGGCGTGGCGGTCGGGTGACAGCCGGGGGCGTCGTGCCTCGTGATGCGCGAGGCTGCCGCGCGCACCTCCGCCGCGCCCGGCCAGATCTCCGCCGGCTGCACCGGCGGGCCTGTCGACAGATCCTTCTCGACGAAGCAGGTCACCTGCTCGGGAACCGCCGTCATCCCCGTGACGAGGGATGCGCCGCCCGTCGGGTCGCTCGGGCCGGGCTGCGGCACAGGGGTTTGCGTCGTGCACCCCCCCAAGCGCCACGGCCAGCAGGATAGACGCGAGGGCACCCCCGCACAGCGGGAGCGCCCTCGTTAGCCGACCGGACGGCATACGCCCTCGTCGCCTTCACCGTGACTCAGAAGTTGATCATGTGGCCCGCGATGCCGTGGACGGCCTCCTTGACGGCCTCGCCGAGGGTCGGGTGCGCGAACACGGTGCGCGAGACCTCGTCGGCGGTGAGGTCCCACGTCTGCGCGAGGTTGAGCACCGGGAGCAGCTCGGTGACGTCGGGGCCGATGAGGGCGGCGCCGAGGATCTCGTTGTGCTCGGCGTCGGCGATGACCTTGACGAAGCCGACGGACTCGCCGAGGCCCATGGCCTTGCCGTTGGCGGAGAACGGGAACGTCGCCGTCTTGACGTCGTGGCCCGCCTCCTTCGCCTGCGCCTCGGACAGCCCCATCGACCCGATCTGCGGCTGGCAGAAGGTGGCCCGCGGGATGAAGCGGAAGTCGACCGCCATCGTCTCGACGCCGGCGATCGTCTCGGCGGCGACGATGCCCATGGCCTCGGCCACGTGGGCGAGCATGAGCTTGGCCGTGACGTCACCGATCGCGTAGACGTTGGGGACGTTGGTGCGGCCGTACTCGTCGATGGCGATGGCGCCGCGCTCGGTGAGCTCGACGCCCGTCGCCTCGAGGCCGAAGCCCTCGGTGCGCGGCGCGAAGCCGATGGCCGACAGCAGGCGGTCGGCCTCGAGGACCTGCTGGTCGCCGCCGGCCGCCGGGCTGACCGTGACCTTGACGCCGGACCCGGTGTCCACGACGGACTCGACCTTGGTGCCGAGCATGACCTTCACGCCGAGCTTCTTGTAGTGCTTGAGCAGCTCCTTGGACACGTCGGCGTCCTCGGTGGGGACCATGCGGTCGAGGAACTCGACGATCGTGACGTCGACGCCGAAGTTCTTCATGACGTAGGCGAACTCGACGCCGATGGCGCCTGAGCCGGCGATGATGATCGAGCCGGGCAGCTCGGGGTCGAGGATCTGCTCCTCGTAGGTGACGACGTTCTTGCTCACCTGCACACCCGGGATCATCCGGGTCACGGAGCCGGTCGCGAGGATGAGGTTGTCGAAGGTGATCGAGCGCTGCTCGCCGGAGTTGAGGGCGACGTCCATCGAGGTGGCAGACGTCAGGGTGCCCCAGCCGTCGATCTCCTCGATCTTGTTCTTCTTCATCAGGAAGTGGACGCCCCGGACGATGCCCTCCGAGACCTTGCGGCTGCGGGCGTGCGTCGGGCCGAAGCTCATCGTGGCGTCGCCCTCGATGCCGTACTTCTGCTTGTCGTGGGTCAGGGTGTGCGCGAGCTCGGCGTTCTTGAGCAGGGCCTTGCTCGGGATGCACCCGACGTTGAGGCAGACGCCGCCCCAGTACTGCTTCTCCACGACGGCGACCTTCTTGCCGAGCTGGGACGCGCGGATCGCCGCGACGTAGCCACCGGGACCGGCACCGAGCACAACGACATCGAAATCAGCCATGGCGCACAGCCTATCCATGCGCGTGGCGGCTTCGAGACGGCGTCCACCGGGTACGTCACGATCAGCAGCCATCTGCGGAAATGGCTGTGTCGCAGGCCACATGGGACGCGCTGGCGAGAGTAAGTTTCCGCGACGCACGGCCGAACTCATCCGGCCCCACCATCGGAGGTCACTCGCGTGAGCACCACTCCGCATCGCCACCCGGCGCCACCGGCGAACAAGGGCCTTCTGGCCCTCGCCGGCGTGCTCCTCGCCATACCCATCGTCGCCCTCATGCTGGTCGGCACCTACGCCAAGGACGAGCCGCGCCTTGCGGGCTTCCCATTCTTCATCTGGTACCAGTTCCTCTGGGTCATCCTCTGCTCCGCACTGACCTACACGGCCTACCGCATCGTGCTCAAGGCCCGCCCGCACGTCCCGATGGCCCCTGAGGGCGACGCGTACGAGGACTCCTACGGCTCGTTGCGTGACGAGCCCCGAGAGGACGGCACCCGATGACCGCCATCGCCCCTGCGGCCACCAACACCGGCGTCAACGGCGTCGCGCTCACCGTCCTGATCTTCTTCTTCGTGGTCGTGGCCGCGGCCGGCTTCTGGGCCGCCCGGTGGCGGCGCCCCCAGAGCATGGAGAGCCTCGAGGAGTGGGGCCTCGGCGGCCGTTCCTTCGGCACCTGGATCACCTGGTTCCTGCTCGGTGGTGACCTCTACACCGCCTACACGTTCGTCGCGGTGCCTGCGGCGATGTGGGCGTTCGGCGCCGTCAACGGCTTCTTCGCCGTGCCCTACACGATCGTGCTCTACCCGATCATCTTCGTGTTCATGTCACGCCTGTGGTCGGTCTCGCACCGTCATGGCTACGTGACGCCAGCCGACTTCGTGCACGGCCGCTCGGGCTCGCGCGGGCTCTCCCTCGCCGTGGCGGTCACGGGCTTCCTCGCCACGATGCCCTACATCGCCCTGCAGCTCGTCGGCATCCAGGCCGTGCTCGAGGTCGCGGGTGTCGGTGGCGGCGGCAACTGGGTGGCCAACGACCTCCCGCTCTTCATCGCCTTCCTCGTGCTCGCGCTCTACACCTACACCTCGGGTCTGCGCGCACCGGCGATCATCGCCTTCGTCAAGGACATCCTCATCTACATCGTCATCATCGTCGCGGTGATCTACCTGCCGTCGAAGGTCGGTGGCTGGGACCACATCTTCGATTCCGCCAAGGACAAGATGACGACGACGAAGAACCCGGCCACGGGCAACCCGAACGTCTTCGTGCCCGGTGAGAAGGCGTACTGGGCCTACGCCACGCTCGCGCTCGGCTCCGCGCTGGCGCTGTTCATGTACCCCCACTCGGTCACGGCCAGCCTCTCGGCCAAGAACCGCAACACGATCCGCAAGAACGCCTCGATCCTGCCCGCGTACTCCTTCCTGCTGGGACTGCTCGCCCTGCTCGGCTGGGTCGCGATCGCCGCGGGCACCAAGCCAGTGGGTCTCGATGGCAAGGTCAACGGCCAGCTCGTCATCCCGCAGCTGTTCGAGGACATGTTCCCGTCGTGGTTCGCCGGTGTGGCCTTCGCGGCCATCGCCATCGGCGCGCTCGTCCCGGCCGCGATCATGTCGATCGCGGCGGCCAACACGTTCACGCGCAACATCTACAAGGCGTGGATCAAGCCGGACGCGACGCCGAAGCAGGAGGCGAAGGTCAGCAAGCTCACCTCGCTCGTCGTCAAGGCGTTCGCGCTGGTCTTCGTGCTCGCCCTCGACAAGAGCAACGCGATCAACTTCCAGCTGCTCGGTGGCATCTGGATCCTCCAGACGTTCCCGTCGCTCGTGTTCTACCTCTACACGCGCTGGTTCCACCGGTGGGCCTTGCTCGGCGGCTGGGCCGTCGGCATGGTCTACGGCACCCTGGCCGCGTACAACGTGACGAACAAGGCGACCGGGGCACCCTTCGCCGGGTCGGTCGCCTCGATCCCCGTCATCGGCCAGCTCGGCTACATCGCCGTGACAGCGTTCGCGCTCAACGTCATCGTGGCAGCGATCCTCACCCTGGTCCTGCGGGCGATGAAGGCGCCCGAGGGTGTCGACGAGACGATCCCGGCCGACTACTTCGCCGACGCGGGTGACCCGCGCGTCCAGAAGCTCGAGACGGGGCCGCACGAGTACACCCCGTCGAACTGACCGATCACGTATGCCGGAGGGCCGGGTCCGCGAGGACCCGGCCCTCCGTCGCGCCCACCACTCCCCCGGTCCCTTGCGAGGGACGGAGTGCTTTCTTGATCGGAGTGGGGCGAGACGGAGTGTTCTCTCGATCGGAGAGGACGGGTCAGGCGTCTCGGGGGCGCTCGGGCGGGACCGCAGCGACCGCCTGGTCGACGTCGAGGCCGGTGACCTGGAGCAGGTCGACGACCGTCGAACGGATCTGCGCCAGCACGGTCTCGGTCGCGAGGCTCGACGTGCGGGGTAGCGCGGCCGTGCCGCGGGCGACCGACAGCATCGCCGAGCGCCCGATCTCGGGCGAGCTGTTCTCGGACAGGGCCCGGCCGACGACATCGGTGGCCGCGGCCAGCTCGAGGATCAGCTCCACGTAGCCGGGCGGGAGCGACTCACCGCGCCCGACCGCGATCGTCACCCGACGCACGAGCACGCGGGTGCTGCGCATCGCCCGGTCGAGCGGATCGACGAGGTCGACCATGCGGCGCACGCCCTCCGCGTGCTGCCGCTTGAACGGCGAGGAGGTGAGCACCGAGAGCCCTTCGTCGGCTGCCGACCCGAGCTCGCGCAGCAGCGACTCGGTGGCGCGGGCCGAGGCGAGCACCTCTGCTGCCGCCGGCACGTCGCCGTCGCGCGCGCTGGCGGCGGCCCGACGTAGCAGCTCAGCGATCTTGCGCACCGCCTCCGCCGCTGCCACCCGGGGCCGTCGCAGTGGCGCCTGTGGCACGACGGTCGCAGCGACGAGCGCGATGCCGCCGCCGATGAGGGCGTCGGTCCAGCGGTTCAGGGCCTGGCCGGGACTCGCGACGAGGGCCGCGATGACGATGCCCTGGACGGCTGACTGCGTGACGATCACCGGGCTCCCGTGGAGCAGTGTGGCGATGGCCATCGACACGAGCACCACGGCCGAGATCTGCCAGGGGCCGCTGCCGGCGACGTGGACGAAGACATCGGCCGTGAAGACGCCGACGGCGACCCCGATCGCGACCTCGAAGACGCGACGGAGCCGCTGGCCGTAGGACATGCCGAGGCAGATCACGGCGACGATCGGAGCGAAGAACGGTGACGGGTGACCGACCACGTCGGTCGCGAACCACCACGCGACACCCGCGGCGACGGCCGACTGCACGAGCAGGAAGGCTCGGGTGCGGAGCCGCTCGAACCGGGTTCGCATACTGAGCCGGCTGCGGTCCCAGGCCCGGTCGAGCACCTGGATGACCGGGGCGTCGCTCCTCAGGTAGTCGTCCACGCTCGCACCCTCTCGTCAGGTCGTCGTCCGCGACCACAGGCGCACCGTCGCCGGCGCGGCCTACAGCCCCAGGGCAAGGATGGCATCGAAGATCTGGCGCACGGCAGGTGCGGCCACCTTCGAACCCGACCCGCCCTGCCCGACGACGACCACGACGGCATACCTCGGCTTCGTCGTGGGGCCGTAGCCCGCGAACCAGGCGGTGGCCTGCTTGCCGAACACCTCGCCGGTGCCCGTCTTGCCTGCGACCGGGTAGCGGGCCTGCGGGAAGCCCGCGAACGCCGTGCCCGCTGAGCCACCGGGTCGGGTCACGTCGGCGAGCGCCGCGCGAACGTACGCGACCACGTCGGGGCGCAACGGCACGGTGCCGACGCGCTTCGGCGCGATCGGCGTGGTCACGCCGTCCTGCGCGCGGTAGGCGGCCGCGACCTGCGGCTGCCACAGCGTGCCGCCGTTGGCGATAACTGCGTAGACACCAGCCATCTGCAGCAGCGTCACCGCCGTGTCACCCTGTCCGATCGAGAAGTTCACCGCGTCGCCGGCGCGGTACTGGTAGCCGGTGGCGCAGTTCTCGGTGGCGAGCGCCTTGAGGTAGTCGGCACGCACGCGATCCGTGCGCGCGACGTCCGGGTAGCCGGTGGCGGCCCGTCGGCAGGTGGCGTCCTTCGTCGCCAGCCAGTACTCCTCCTTCCACGTGCGGTCGGGAACGCGCCCGGCGGCCTCGCCGGGGACGTCGATGCCGGTGCGCCGACCGAGACCGAAGGCCTTGGCCATGGTCACGAACGGGTCGGCGACGGTGGTGGGAGCGGCGAGGCCGCCCTGGGCCAGCCAGGCGGCATACGCGAGGCGGTAGAAGACCGTGTCGCACGAGACGACGAGGGCCCTGTGCAGGTCGATCGGCCCGTAGCCGCGGGACTCGAAGTTGTTGAAGAGCCGCCCCCCGATCGACACGTTGGGCGAGCAGTCGTAGCGTCCGGTGAGCTTCGCGCCAGCGTTGACCGCGGCCGGCACCGAGACGACCTTGAAGGTCGAGGCTGGCGGGAACGTCTCAGCAGTCAGGCGTGACGTCAACGGGCTGCCGTTTGCCGCGCTCGTCAGTCGCGCGAGCTCGGCGCTGCTGATGCCGCCTGTGAAGGCCGACGGGTCGTACGACGGATAGCTCGCGGCGGCGACGACCGCCCCGTTCGTCACGTCGAGCACGACGGCCGCACCGGTGTCGGCCCGGAGCTTGAGCGAGTGCGCACGGGTCACGGCACGTGCGAGCGCCGCCTCGGTGCGCGCCTGGAGGCGCGAGTCCAGATGGGTCACGACGTCGCGACCGGCGACGGGCGGCGTCACGTCGACGGTGTCGGTGACGAGGCCCCGGGGGTCGACCGCCACGACGGTGCGGCCGTTGGTGCCGCGCAGCACCGAGTCGTACTGCGCCTCGAGCCCCGAGCGACCGACGAGGTCCTCGGCGTCGACACGGCCGCCGCTTCCGGAGACCTCGTCGGCGTTGGCGCGCGCGACCCAGCCGAGCAGGTGCGGGGCGAGTGCCCCTGCTGGCCGGGAGTACTCGCGGGCAGGCGCGGTGGTGACGTCGACGCCGGGAAACTTCTCGGGCTGCTCGACCAGGGTGAGGGCGCGCCGCGCGTCGACCCCGGTTGCCAGCGGGACGGGCACGTAGGGAGAGCCGTTGAAGCAGGCGGGCGCCGCGGGTGCGCCCGCGGTGCCGCACAGCATCGTCTTGCCCCACAGCCGGTCGAAGGGCAGTCCGAGCACGGCGGCGACGCGGGCCACGAGGTCACGGCCACCGTCCCTCGCCTCGACGAGCTGGGCCCGCTCCACCGTGACGACCGTGCTGAAGCTGTTGCCGACGAAGGGGACGCCGCGGCTGTCGAGGATGCGGCCCCGCAGGGCGTGCTCGGCGACCGTGCGCGTGTTGACCGTCGTCGCGGTCCTCGCGAGCTCGGGGCCCTGGACGAGCTGGAGCTGACCGAGCCTGCCGAGAAGCAACCCGAACAGGGTGACAAGCAGCACCAGCACCACGCCCGCCACACCGACCCGCCGCCTCACCGGCGCGCGACGGATGCGCCGGACCCTCAGCCGGACGCGACTGCTCATCCGAGCCTCCGACGCACCAGGGCCCGGTCGACCACGAGCAGACCCGGCAGCAGCAGGGCGCCGAGCAGCATGGTCGAGACGAGGCGGGTGGCGTCGACGGCCGGCTCGACGCCGCCCTCGGCGAGCACGGCTGCGCCGACACGACCCGCCAGCACCACGGCGGCCGCACAGAGCAGCGCCGCAGGCGCCCGCAGCCACGAGCGGGACGACGAGCGCCGGAAGAGGCCCGCGACGAGTCCGGCCAGCATGGTGACCATCGGCATCAGGCCGAGCGGGCTGCCCACCGGAGGCACCAGCTCGACGACCCAGCCGGCGAGCAGCCCGGCGAGCGCCCCGTGCACCGGCCCTCGCAGCACCGCCGTGGCCACGACCCCGACCAGCACGAGATCGGGCAGCCACGCCTGCGGGACGCCGAGTCTCGGGAGCAGGGTCGCTGTGAGCAGTGCCGCCCCGACGACGTATGCCGTGCGCAGCACTCCCAGCAGCGTCGGCCTCACCGGCTCGCCCCTGCCGGTCGCGACGGCGAGGTCCTGGTGGCGGAGGACGCCGTCGCAGACCTCGGCGTCGAGCGAGGGCTCGGCACGAGGACGGCGACGACGTCGATCGCGTCGAGGTCGGTCGCCGGGCGCACCGTGGCACCCCGCGTCAGCTGACCGCGGTCGGGGTCGACTGCGGTCACCGTGCCGACGACGATGCCTGCGGCATATGGCGTCTCGTCGACGCTGCCGAGCGTGCGCACGACGTCGCCGACGACGGCCGTGCCCGGAGCGATGGTCGACAGGCCGAGCGACCCGCGCGGGCGGGACTCGGCCTCGCCGGCCACCGGGGACCTGACGGTGCCCAGCGTTCCGGCGGGCCCGACGCGCACGGCGACGACCGAGCCGGCGCTGCCCAGCACCTGCACGTCGCTGGTCCACGGCGCCACCGCGACGACCCGGCCGACGAGGCCATCGGCGGACACGACGGTCGAATCGGCCCGGACGCCGTCACGGGAGCCCACGTCGAGCGTGACGGTGCGACCACCGAGCGGGCTCACATCGCTCGCCACCACTCGGGCGKGCAGCACGGGGCGGCCCGCCGTCGTGGCGGACCCGAGCAGCTCGTCGAGCCGCCCCAGGTCGGCGGCACGTCGCTGCTGGTCGGCGACCAAGGTGCGCAGGCGCACGTTCTCTGCCTCGACGGCGGCGAGCTCGTCGGGCTGGGCCCCGGCGAGTGCACGTTGCACCGGACCCAGGACGAGGCCGCCGGCCCGACGCACGCCGTCGGCGACGGCCCACCCGGCGAGGTCGGACAGCATGAGGACGACGGTCAGGGACGCCAGGACGACGAGGAGGCGGCGGCGGGCGGTCGACGGCATACGGCTAGAGGCGGTGGTCGCCGACGAGCACGCGCTCGAGGCTCGCGAACTCGTCGACGCAGCGTCCGGCGCCTCGCGCGACCGCACGGAGGGGGTCCTCGGCGACGCGCACCGGCACTCCGAGCTCGTGGCGCATGCGCTCGTCGAGTCCTCGCAGCAGGGCGCCGCCGCCCGTGAGCGTGATGCCGCGGTCGAGGATGTCTCCGGCGAGCTCGGGCGGGCAGACGTCGAGCGTCGCCCGGACGAGCTCGATGATCTGCAGCACCGGCCCCTCGATGGCGCGCCGCACCTCGGCGGAGCCGACCTGAACGGTCTTGGGCAGCCCGGTTACGAGGTCGCGACCTCGCAGGCGGGTCGTCAGCTCCTCGCGGAGCGGGAACACCGACCCGACCGCCACCTTGATGTCCTCGGCGCTGCGCTCGCCGAGCAGGAGGGAGTACTCGCTCTTGACGTGGCTCACCAGGGCCTCGTCGATCTCGTCGCCCGCGATGCGCAGCGAGCTGGACGTGACGATGCCTCCGAGGCTGATGACGGCCACGTCGGTGGTGCCGCCGCCGATGTCGACGACCATGCTCGCCGCCGTCTCGTAGACGGGCAGCCCGGCACCGATGGCCGCGGCCATCGGCTCCTCGATCATGTAGACGTGCCGGGCGCCGCAGCGGGTGGCAGCGTCCTCCAGGGCCCGCCGCTCGACGCCCGTGACCTCGCTCGGGACGCACAGCACCATGCGGGGCCGCACGAGCCGCGAGGTGCGCACCTGGTCGATGAACCAGCGCAGCATCCGCTCGGTCTCGTCGGCGTCGGAGACGACACCGTCGCGGAGCGGCCGCACGGCCCGGATGGTGCCCGGTGCCCGGCCGAGCATCTCCTTGGCCCGGCTGCCCGCGGCGACCAGGCGCCCCGTTGCCACCTCGACGGCGACGACCGACGGCTCCTCGACGACGACGCCGCGACCACGCACGTGGATGAGCGTGTTGGCGGTGCCGAGGTCGACCGCGAGGTCGCGACCGAGGGCGGGCCAGGTGCTCATGGCCGGGATTGTGTCGCGGTCTCCGACGTGGCCCGAGGGCATCGGGCGCGTGTCGCGCGATGCGTGACGCGTGTGGCCTCTGTGACGCGTGTTCCCGTCAGAGCTCGGGGAACCAGATGCCGATCTCGCGGGCGGCCGACTCGGCCGAGTCGGAGCCGTGGACGATGTTCTGCTGGACCGTCGTGCCCCAGTCACGGCCGAGGTCGCCGCGGATCGTGCCGGGTGCGGCCTCGGTCGGGTTGGTGGCGCCGGCAAGGCTGCGGAAGCCCTTGATGGAGTCCTGCCCCTCGATGACGACCGCGGTGACGGGGCCCGAGCTCATGAACTCGACGAGCGGCTCGTAGAACGGCTTGCCCTCGTGCTCGGCGTAGTGGGCCGCGAGCTGCTCGCGCGTCGGGGTGAGGATCGAGAGGCCGACGAGGGTGTAGCCCTTCGCCTCGATGCGGCGGAGCACCTCACCGGTGAGGCCGCGCTGGAAACCGTCGGGCTTGACGAGGACGAGGGAGCGTTCGATGGTCACCCGTGCACCCTATCGGCCGGGCTGCTGGCTCCCCGACGGCTCTTCGCCTGCGGCGGCCTCGCGGCGGACCATCTCGGCGTCGATCTGGGCGCCCTTGACGAGACAGGTGATCCAGAGGGCCAGGAAGAAGATCCCGACGACCAACATCATCGGCACGACGAGCGCGCTGAGCAGGGTGAGACCCTGCACGACCCAGCCGAGCGTGAGCCCCCACGGGCGGCGCATCAGGCCGGCCGCCACGACGCACAGGGCACCGAGCCCGAACCCCACGAGCAGGTACGCCGTGCTGCGCCCCCCGCCGTCGTTGGCGGCGCTGACGCCTCGCGCGACGAGGGCGCCGAGAAGGATGCAGATGGACTGCCCACCCAGCACGGTCGCGAGCATGCGGAAGGTGAACTTGCCGGTCTGGCCGTGGAACGGGATGGAACGCATGCGGTGGGCTGCCTCGTGCTGTCGGGGTGGATCGGGCTGCAACCCCAGGGATCGGGGCCCCGGGTCGTGGTCCTGGGTCAGTAGTCCTGGCTGGTGTCCCAGCTGCGGATGATCGCCTGCGCCTCGGAGCTGCTCGCTCCCGTCGCCTCGGCGTACAGGGTCATGGCGTCCTCGCGGCGACCGGCGCGGATGAGCTCGCTGATCCGGGCGCGACCCTCGTCGGTCAGGCGCCCCTCGGTGTACGACGCCGCGGCGTCGCGCACCCCGGGTCCCTGACCCGGCACGAACCAGCTGTCGACCGCCCGCTTGGCGTCGGCGAGCGGCGCACCCGTCGCCTCGCGGTAGATCTTGATCGCATTGATCTTGTGACCCGCGCTGATCTCACGGCTGACCTTGGCGCGTACGCCGTCGGTGAGCCCGACGAGGGGACGGTCGGGGTCCTTGCGGCCCATGACGCGGCCCCAGAGCACGACGAGCACGACCACGATGGCGAGGATCAGGACGATCTTGGCGGGGTTCACGCAGCCAGCCTAGGTGGGGGCGTCGGCTCAGACGTCGGTGAGACCGAGGAGCATGCGCACCTCGCCGGCAGTGATGACGGAGCCGGTGGCGATGACGCCCCCACCCATCCCGTCCACCTCGGCGAGCGTGACCGCCTGCTCGAGGGCGTCGGGCAGGTCACGGACGACGGTCACCCGCGAGTCGCCGAAGAGCTCGACGGCGAGCTCACCCAGCTTCGCCGGCGAGAGCGCGCGCGGGGACGAGCTTCGCGTCACCACGACGTGGTCGAGGACCGGCTCGAGGACCTCGAGCATGCCGGTGGCGTCCTTGTCGGCGACGATCCCGACGAGACCGACGAGCTTGGTGAAGGCGAACGACTCGTCCAACGCCGCCACGAGGGACCGGGCGCCGTGCGGGTTGTGCGCGGCGTCGACCAGGACCGTGGGCGACCTGCGCACGATCTCGAGGCGTCCGGGCGAGGTCATCGCCGCGCAGGCAGCCAGGAGCACCTCGTGCTCGATGCGCTGCTCGCCTCCGCCGATGAACGACTCGACGGCCGCGACGGCCGTCGCCAGGTTGCTCGCCTGGTGCGCACCGTGCAGCGGCAGGAACAGGTCGGGGTACTCCCCCGCCAGACCGCGCAGTGAAACCTGCTGGCCGCCGATCGCGACCTCGCGGGCGAGCACGCCGAAGTCGTTGCCCTCGAAGACGATGCGGGCGCCACCGACCTCCTCGACCCGGTCGAGCAGGACGCGTGCGACGTCCTCGTCCTGCACCGCCGAGACGGTCACGGAGTCCGCCTTGATGATGCCACTCTTCTCCTCGGCGATGGCGACGACGTCGTCACCGAGCAGGTGGGTGTGGTCGAGGTCGACCGGTGTGACGACCGCGACCTGCGCGTCGATGACGTTCGTGGCGTCCCACGAGCCGCCGAGCCCGACCTCGATGATCGCGACGTCCACCGGGGCGTCGGCGAAGGCCGCGTAGGCGACCGCCACGAGCACTTCGAAGAAGTTCATCCGGCGGCCACCCGCCTCGAGCGACCTCGCGTCGACGATCTCGACCAGGGGCGCCACCTCGTCGTAGGCGGCGATGAACTTCTCACGCGGGATCGGCTTGCCCGAGAGGGTGATCCGCTCGCGGATGTCGTGCAGGTGCGGCGAGGTGAAACGCCCGGTCGACAGGCCGCTCTCACGAAGGATGGAGTCGATCATGCGGCTCGTCGAGGTCTTGCCGTTGGTGCCCGTGAGGTGGATCGACGGGTAGTTGCGCTGGGGGGCGCCGGCGAGCTCCATGACCGCGTTGATGCGCTCGAGGGAGGGGCCGATGTCGTTCTCGGGGGCGCGGGCGAGGATCTCCTCCTCGATCTCGCGCATGCGCTTCATCTCCTCGAGGTTGCGAGCGGCTTCGAGGGCCGAGGCGTCCGGGCGCCCGCTCATGCCTGGGCTCCGTCCGGGTCGGCGTGGCCCGCATCGAGGTCGCGCACCATCCAGACGCTCTCGGGCAGTCCCGAGCCGGGGGTCTCGCGGTGGGTCTCGACGAACCCGTGCCGGGCGTAGAAGCGTGCCGCCTGTCGGTTCCCCTCGAGGTAGGACAGCGTGATCCGCCTCTGGTCGTTCTCCTTCGCCCGCTCGACGACGGCCTGGAGCAGCCGGGTGCCGATGCCGTGCCCGTGGAGGCCCGGCAGGACGTAGAGCTTCCACAGGACGAACGCGTCGTCCTGGAGGCCGTAGGTCGCCACGCCGACGACGTGGTCGCCCTGGGAGGCCACGATCGTGCGGCCCTTGCGGATCGAGTCGGTGACGACGTCACTCGTCCACCACTTCGCCAGACCCATCGCGACGTACTCCGGACCTGCGATCGGCTCGTAGGTCGCGAGCCAGGTGCGGTGACCGACCGAGAGCACGCCGGAGAGGTCGTCGCCGACCGCCTCTCGCACGACCACGCGGTCGGCGTCAGCCAGCTCCTCGCGAGCCTGCTCGTGGGTCATGTCCACGTCGGTGCCTTCCAGCTCGTCCTCACGGTTCACGATCATCGCTTCACCACCAGGATCGTCGCAGCATGGTTGTCGCCGACGACCACCTCGGTCGGCGTGCCGGGCAGCCCGTCGGGCAGCGCGTGCTCGGGGCCCGCGGCCGCGAACTGCGCTGCGAGGGTCTCGCCGACGATGAGGTCGCGGTGGGTGACCGTCGCCTCGAAGACCTCCGGCCCGCCCTGGATGGTCAGGCTGATGCGGTCGCTCACGTGCAGACCGGTGTCGCGACGAGCCTGCTGGACGGCGCGCACGAGGTCTCGGGCGAGGCCCTCGGTCGCGAGCTCCGGCGAGACCCGGGTGTCGAGCACGACGAACCCGCCGGAGGGAAGCATGGCGGTGGCACCCGTGTCGGCGGCGTCACCGGCGACGACGGTCTCCAGCGCGTACTCCCCCTCGACCAGCGCGAGGCCCCCGGAGGTGACGACACCGTCGGCGTCGACCGACCAGTCGCCCGTCTTGCTGCCCTTGATCGCGAGCTGCACGTCCTTGCCGAGGCGCGGGCCGGCTGCCCGGGCGTTCACGGTCAGGCGCTGGCTCACGCCGAAGTCGGCCTCGCTGGCCTTCGCCACGTCGACGAGGGTCAGCGCCTTGACGTTGAGCTCGTCCTGGATGATCGCGCGGAACAGCTCCAGCGCCGCTGGGTCGGACGTGACGACGGTGAGCTCCGCCAACGGCAGGCGGGCACGCAGCGCGCGGGCCTTGCGCAGGCTCGACGCGGTCGAGCAGACCTCCCGGGCGCGGTCCATGCCGACGACCAGGGCGTGGTCGGCGGGCAGGTCGGCGGCCTCCGGGTAGTCGGCGAGGTGGACCGAGCGTTCGCCGGTGAGACCGCGCCAGATCTCCTCGGTGACGAGCGGCAGCAGAGGCGCCGTGGCACGCGTGACCGTCTCGAGGGCCGTCCAGAGCGTGTCGAAGGCTGCCAGTGACTCGTCCGACTCGCCGCCCCAGAACCGGTCGCGCGAACGACGGATGTACCAGTTGGTCAGCACGTCGAGGAAGCCGCGCATCGTGTCGCACGCCGCCGCGATCTCGTACGCGTCGAGCTGCTCGCTCATGTCGCCGACGAACTCGCCGAGCTTGGCCATCAGGTAGCGGTCGAGCACGTCGGTCGATGCCGTGGAGTACTTCGCCTCGTAGCCCTCACCGCCCCGCGCGGTGTTGGCGTACAGCGCGAAGAACGACCACGCGTTCCACAGCGGGATCATCACCTGGCGCACGCCGTCGCGGATGCCCTGCTCGGTGACGACCAGGTTGCCACCGCGCAGGATCGGGCTGCTCATGAGGAACCAGCGCATGGCGTCGGCACCGTCACGGTCGAAGACCTCGCGCACGTCGGGGTAGTTGCGCAGCGACTTGCTCATCTTCTGCCCGTCGGAGCCGAGCACGATGCCATGGCTGACGCACGTCTCGAAGGCGGGCCGGTCGAACAGAGCGGTCGCGAGGATGTGCAGGGTGTAGAACCAGCCGCGGGTCTGCCCGATGTACTCGACGATGAAGTCGCCCGGGAAGTGGTGCTCGAACCACTCGGCGTTCTCGAACGGGTAGTGCACCTGGGCGAAGCTCATCGAGCCGGAGTCGAACCACACGTCGAGGACGTCCTCGACCCGGCGCATCATGGACCCGCCCGACGGGTCGTCGGGGTTGGGGCGCGTCAGGGAGTCGATGAACGGCCGGTGCAGGTCGGTGACCTCCACGCCGAAGTCACGTTCGAGCTCCGCGAAGGAGCCGTAGACGTCTATGCGCGGGAACTCCGGGTTGTCGGACTTCCAGACCGGGATCGGGCTGCCCCAGAAGCGGTTTCGCGAGATCGACCAGTCGCGGGCGTTGGCCAGCCACTTGCCGAACTGGCCGTCCCTGATGTGCGAGGGCGTCCACTCGATCTGCTGGTTGAGCTCGAGCATGCGGTCCTTGATCTTCGTGACCTCGACGAACCACGACGACACGGCCATGTAGATGAGCGGCTCGCGGCAGCGCCAGCAGTGTGGGTAGCTGTGGTCGTAGGTCTCGCGTCGCAGCAGCACGGTGCCCGCGGTCACCGAGCCGGTCTCGCCCTCGCCGCGGGTCGTCGCCTTGAGGTGGTCGATGATGTGCGGGTTGGCGTCGAAGACGTGCATGCCCTCGTAGTCGGTGACGGGCCAGGTGAACCGGCCGTCGGGGCCGACAGGCACGACGGGCTCGATGCCGGCCGCGTCGGTGACGATCTTGTCCTCCTCACCGAAGGCGCCGGCGGTGTGCACCAGTCCGGTGCCATCCTCGGTGGTCACGAAGTCGGCCGGGAAGACGAAGTGGGCGCGCTCGTGGCCCTGGTAGTACGAGAAGGGAGGCGTGAACGACCGCCCCACGAGGTCGGAGCCCTTGAGCCGCTCGATGACCCTCGCGTCGAGCGAGGCGGTGTCGACGTCGGGCCCGAACAGGTCCTTCGCGTATGCCGCGAGGCGCGCCTCACCGATGACGTAGCGCTCCGTCGTGCCGGTCGCGTCGGACTCGACGACGACGTAGTCGATCTCGGGGCCGACCATGATGCCGAGGTTCGCCGGCAGGGTCCACGGCGTCGTCGTCCAGACCAGGGCCAGCTCGCCCGTCTCGAGACGCAGGCCGATCGTGACGGCGGGGTCCTGTCGCATCTTGTAGACGTCGTCGTCCATGCGCAGCTCGTGGTTCGAGAGCGGCGTCTGGTCGTTCCAGCAGTAGGGCAGCACCCGGAAGCCCTCGTAGACCAGGCCCTTCTCGTGCAGCTGCTTGAAGGCCCAGATGACCGACTCCATGTAGTCGGGCTCGAGGGTCTTGTAGTCGTGGTCGAAGTCGACCCAGCGTGCTTGGCGGGTGACGTAGTCACGCCATTCCCCGGTGTACTTCAGCACCGAGCTCCGGCAGGCGTCGTTGAACGTGTCGATGCCGAGCTCGACGATGTCCTGCTTCGTCTTGAGGCCGAGCTGGCGCTGCGCCTCGAGCTCGGCCGGCAGGCCGTGGGTGTCCCAGCCGAACCGGCGCTCGACGCGCTTGCCGCGCATCGTCTGGTAGCGCGGGACGATGTCCTTGACGTAGCCGGTGAGCAGGTGGCCGTAGTGCGGCAGGCCGTTGGCGAAGGGCGGGCCGTCGTAGAAGACGAACTCGTTGTCGCCGTCGGTGCCGGCGGCGCGGTTCTCGACCGACGCGATGAACGTGCCGTCCTCGTCCCAGTACTTCAGGACCCGCTCCTCGATCTCGGGGAAGCGCGGGTTGGACGGGACGCCGGCCGGGGTCGCGGGCTGCGCTGCGTCGTCGTTCGTGGTGACCTTGGGGTAGGTCATGCTCGTGGTCTCCTGCGGTCGCGTCGGTCACTCGTAGCCTGCCCGAGGACGACTGCCGGAGGCTGCCGCGGTACCACCCCGCTTGCCGCACGTCGTCCGCCGAAGGCCGGCGGGCCGCACACGACCGCTCTTGTCGAAGGCTGTGACGGGCCCACCCGTCCGGGTCTAGTGGGAGCTCGCGCTCTGTTCTTCCGGAGGCTCGCCGCTGATGACGGCTCGAACGCCTGTGCGCGCCAGTCTAGCCCGAACTCCGGCGCACAGCCGCGCGGGTTAGCGTGGGCGATGGCCATCCGCAGGGCGTGCCCGGTCGTCATCGTGACCCTCGCGCTCTCCGTCGCTGCCTGCACCGACCCGCCGCCGGCGCCCGACACGGCGTCGGGCGGGACCGGGGCGCGGCCCGCCACGCAGGCGCCCGGCCCGACGGCCTCCCCCGCGCCGACGCCCACGCGCACCACCTCAGCGACGCCGACACCGACACCGACACCGACACCGACACCGACACCGACATCGACATCGACATCGACATCGAGCGTCGCCTCCCCTGCCTCGCCCCCGCGCGCGGCGCCGTTCGACGTGCAGCACGTGCTCGGCGGCATACGCGACCTGGCTGCGATCGGCCCCCGCGACGCCGCGAGCGCCGCCGGCGACCGCGCGGCGGCCTACGTGGCGACACGGCTGCGCGCCGCCGGCTACCGGGTCACGCTGCAGCCGTTCACCGTGCCCGCCGGGGTCTCATGGGGCGTACGCGTGCCCGCCGGTAGCACCGTCAACGTCGTCGCGGACCCGCCCGGCTTCGACGCGCGCAAGCCGCACGTCGTCGTGGGGGCCCATCTCGACACGGGCCCCCAGGCTCCGGGGGCCGAGGACAACGCCTCGGGGCTCATGGTGCTCGCGGAGGTCGCGCGGATGGTCCGTGAGCAGCCTGCGGCACTTCCCGTCCGCTTCGTCGCCTTCGGCGCAGAGGAGGCACGAGGCGGGAACGGCACCAGGTATGCGTTCGGCTCGCGGCACTTCGTCGCCACCCTCGACCAGGCCGAGCGACGAGCCGTGCGGGGCATGGTCGCCCTCGACCGCGTCGGGGTGCGCGCCGCGGCCGTGCCCGTCTGCGCGGGCGGACGAGGCGCGTCGACGCTGGCAGTCGCCATCCGGGCCGCTGCGGCCGCGTGGCCGGTGCCGGTGCCAACCAAGCCGTGCACCAACCGCGCCAGCGACCACGTCTCGTTCGAGAGCATCGGCATCCCGGCCGCCCGCCTCGGCAGCGTGCCGTATGCCGCCTACCACTCGGCGGGTGACGTGCCGTCCGTCGTGGACAAGGGAYAGCTCTCCCGGTCGGGTGCGGTCGTGTGGGCGTGGCTCTGGTCGCTCGGCTGACGCCCGGCCGCGAGTGGACGGCAGGACGAGGCGTCAGCGTCGGCCGACGGAACCGGAACCCGTGACCGACTGGGTCACCTTGGGGTCGCCCGCGTAGGTGACCGACCCGCTGCCCGAGATGGTCACGTCGAGGGTGGAGCTCACGGCGAGGTCGGCAGAGCCGCTTCCGGAGAGGGTGACGGTCGCCTCCTTCGAGGCGAGCGAGCCCGCGCTGTAGTCGCCGGAGCCCGAGACCTCGACGTCCTGGTGGTCGGCGGCGCCGTCGACCGTGACCGAGCCCGACCCACTGATCTCGACGCGCAGGTCGGTGGCGCTCAGCCCGGCAGCCGTGATCGTGCCCGAACCGGAGAGCTCGAGCCCCTGGAGGTCTTTCACCGCGACGTCGTAGGTGATCGGCTCGCTCGTCGTGATCGTCGCGCCGTCTTTCGTGCCCAGCGTCAGGGTGCCGTCCGAGACCTCGCTCGTGAGCTGCGGGAGCAGGTTCTCCTGGGCGCTCACCTTCAGCGACTCGGACGAGCCTCGCACGATCCGCACGTCCCCCTGACCGGCCAACCGCACGACGGAGAAGCCGAAGACCTGCCGCGTCTCGCTGCGGACCGCACCCGACCCGACGGTGACCGAGCACCCCGCGCAGGCACCCGCCACCGCCACCGCAACCGCCACGACCAGAACTCGCTGCCGCATCATCGTCTCCGATCAACGCCACCTCCAAGGATGGCACCGCGTCGCCCGCACGGTCGGCGGTTCGGGACACCGTCGCTGACCACGCCGCGGACCTCTCGCAGCCGCTGGAGCGCGTTTGGCAGGATGAGGCCATGACCGAAGTCGAGACGACGGGGGCGTGGCTCAGCCGCGAGGACCTCGACAACGCCCGTGACCGCCTGCCGATCCTCTACGTCCACGCGATCCCGGTGCGGGTCGACGAGCGCGGCGTCGTCACCCACGTCGGGCTGCTGCTGCGCGCAGACAGCGACGGCGGCATCGGTCACGAGGTCGTCGGCGGACGCGTGCTCTACCACGAGCGGGTGCGCGACGCCCTGGTCCGCCACATCGAGAACGACCTCGGTCCCATGGCGCTGCCCCGGGTCCCGATGTCACCCCAGCCGTTCACTGTCGCCGAGTTCTTCCCCACACCGGGCGTCACGCCCTTCCACGACCCGCGCCAGCACGCCGTGTCACTCGCGTTCGTCGTCGCCGTCACGGGCGACTGCCGCCCCCAGCAGGACGCCCTCGACCTGTCCTGGGTGACGCCCGAGGAGGCGGCGTCACTCGCCGCCCTCGGGGAGATGCCGGGGTCGCACGGCGTGCTCGTGCGCCAGGGGCTGGCCCACGTCGGCTTCCCCGTCTAGGCACCCCACGGCGGGGGCCCGGACAACGGCCCTTCAGGCAAAACGGACGGCTTTCGGTGATCCCCTGTTGCGGCGTCTGCGACGTCCGTACCGTCAGAGATGGGTGTCGCCGGGGCCCGAGTCGCCGTATGCCGCGTTGGTCATCCTCCCCTGTCACGCGGCATACGGCCCGGCGTTCTCCGGGCCGGTCACGGGCGCCTCAGTGCTGGTGCTCGAGCAGCTCCTGTCGGCCCGAACCCAGGACGGTGAGCGGCAGCAGCGTCTTGCCCGTGGGACCGATCTCGATCTCGGTGCCCATCTGGGGACACACTCCGCAGTCGAAGCACGGGGTCCAGCGGCAGTCGTCGACCTCGGTCTCGTCGAGGGAGTCCTGCCAGTCCTCCCAGAGCCAGTCCTTGTCGAGGCCCGAGTCGAGGTGGTCCCACGGGAGCACCTCGGCCTCGCCCCGCTCGCGCGTGGTGTACCAGGCGAGGTCGACGTCCCAGGGCATGGCCGCGAACTGCTCTGCGGCATGGCGCATCCAGCGGTCGTAGGAGAAGTGCTCGCTCCAGCCGTCGAAGCGCCCACCGTCGCGCCAGACGGCCTCGATGACCTGACCGACGCGGCGGTCGCCACGCGACAGGAGTCCCTCGACGATGCCGGGCTGGCCGTCGTGGTAGCGGAAGCCGATGGAAGAGCCATAGCGCTTGTCGGACCGGATGGCCTCGCGCAGCTTGAGCAGGCGCGCGTCGGTCTCCTCGACGCCGAGCTGCGAGGCCCACTGGAACGGCGTGTGCGGCTTCGGCACGAAGCCGCCGATCGACACCGTGCAGCGGATGTCGCGGCGACCCGAGACCTGGCGGCCGGTCTCGATGACCTTCTTGGCGAGCTCTGCGATCTGGAGCACGTCCTCGTCGGTCTCGGTCGGCAGCCCGCACATGAAGTAGAGCTTGACCTGCCGCCAGCCGGCCCCGTAGGCCGCAGCGACGGTGTTGATGAGGTCCTCCTCGGACACCATCTTGTTGATCACCTTGCGGATGCGCTCCGAGCCGCCCTCGGGCGCGAAGGTCAGGCCTGACCGGCGTCCGTTGCGGGTCAGCTCGTTCGCGAGGTCGATGTTGAAGGCGTCGACGCGGGTCGACGGCAGCGACAGGCCGGTTTGCGTGCCCTCGTAGCGGTCGGCGAGGCCTTTGGTCATCTCGGCGATCTCGGAGTGGTCGGCCGAGCTCAGCGAGAGCAGGCCCACCTCCTCGAATCCCGTTGCGGCGAGGCCGCGCTCGACCATCTCGCCGACGCCGGTGATCGACCGCTCGCGCACGGGTCGGGTGATCATGCCGGCTTGGCAGAAGCGGCAGCCGCGGGTGCAGCCGCGGAAGATCTCGACCGACATGCGCTCGTGCACCGACTCTGCGAGCGGCACGAGCGGCTGCTTCGGGTAGGGCCAGGCGTCGAGGTCCATGACGGTGTGCTTGGCGACCCGCCACGGCACACCCGGGGCGTCGGACGAGGGGGCCACGCGCTGAATGCGCCCGTCGGGCAGGTAGCTCACGTCGTAGAACGCCGGCACGTAGACGCCGCCGGTGCGGGCGAGGCGCAGCAGCACCTCGCGGCGCCCGCCGGGGCGGCCCTGGGCCTTCCATTCCCCCACGATGTCGGTGACCGTGAGGACGGCCTGCTCGCCGTCGCCGACGATGGCCGCGTCGATGAAGGAGGCGACCGGCTCGGGGTTGAACGCCGCGTGCCCGCCAGCGACGACGATCGGGTCGTCGTCGGTGCGGTCGGCGCTGTGCAGCGGGATGCCGGCGAGGTCGAGCGCCGTGAGCATGTTCGTGTAGCCGAGCTCGGTCGAGAAGCTGAGGCCGAAGAGGTCGAAGTCGCGCACCGAACGGTGGCCGTCGACGGTGAACTGCGGGAGGCCTGCCTCGCGCAGCTGCGCCTCCATGTCGGGCCACACGGCATACGTGCGCTCGGCGAGGGCGTCGTCGCGCTCGTTGAGGACTTCGTACAGGATCATGACGCCCTGGTTGGGCACGCCGACCTCGTACGCGTCGGGGTACATCAGCGCCCAGCGCGTGGTGAGCTCCTCGCCGGCCGGGCCGTGGCCGCCGACGTGCCAGTCCTTGACCGTGGAGTTGAGCTCGCCACCGACGTACTGGATGGGCTTGTTGACCCGCTCCAGCAGGGGCTCGAGGGCGTTGAACAGTGACTCTCCGGGCATTGGACCATGGTAGGTGCGGTCCCGCCCGCACGCGAAAAACGTTCGGCGCGCGTCACGCCTGGACTGACGAGCGAGCCGAGGAGGGAAGGCGTGACGTCAGGCGCGCCGAACTTGGCGAGCGGAGCGAGCCCAAGGGTTCAGTCCGTGTACATCGACTCCAGCTCGGTCCGGTGCTTCTCCGTCACTGCCTTGCGGCGCAGCTTCATGCTCGGGGTGAGGTCGCCCTCCTCGATCGTGAGGTCCTTGTCGAGGATGGTGAACTTCTTGATCGTCTCCCAGCGGTTGAGGCCGTCGTTGAGCTTGTCGACGTAGCCCTGCACGAGCGCTCGCGCCTGCGGCGAGAGGACGACCTCGGCGTACGTCTTGCCCCCGAGGCCCACGGTCGGCGCCCAGGCGGCCACGGCATCGGGATCGAGGGTGACGAGCGCCGTCGCGTAGTTGTGCCCTGCGCCGTGCACGAGGAACTGGCTGACGAAGGGGCACAGACCCTTGAAGCGCGCCTCGATCTCGGCGGGCGCGATGTACTTGCCGCCCGAGGTCTTGAAGACGTCCTTCTTGCGGTCGGTGACGTAGAGGAAGCCGCGCTCGTCGATGCGGCCGATGTCGCCGGTGTGGAACCAGCCGTCCTCGGTGAGCACCTCGGCCGTCGCCTCGGGGTTGTTGTGGTAGCCGCGCATGACGCCCGGACCCTTGACGAGGATCTCGCCGTCCTCGTCGGCGATGCGCACCTCGGTGCCCGGCAGCGGCCACCCGACCGAGCCGTACTGGTATGAGCCGTGCGCCGGCTGGTTGACCGTGGTGCCCGACGAGGTCTCGGTGAGGCCGTAGCCCTCCTGGACGAGCAGCCCCACGGAGCCGAACCAGCGCGAGACCTCGGCGTTGAGGGGCGCGGAGCCGCTGATCATGAAGCGCACCCGGCCGCCGAAACGCTCCTGGACCTTGTGCAGGACGAGCTTCGTCGCGAGGGCGTGGCGGCGCCTGAGACCGGGCGACGGCTGCTCGGAACGCGCCTGCACGTCACGCATCTCGCCGCCGACCTTGAGGGCCCAGTCGATGAGCTTCTTCTTGACGCCCTTCTCCCCCGCGAACATCAGCTCGATGCGACCGTGGGCCTTCTCGAAGATGCGCGGCGGACCGGCCATGAAGGTCGGCTTGATGACGGCCATGTTGTCGACGATCTTGTCGACGCGACCGTCGACCGCGGTCGGGAAGCCGATCTGCAGGCCCGTCGCCACGAGCATCTTGCCGAAGACGTGCGAGAGCGGCAGCCAGAGGAACTGCAGGTCGTCCTTCGTGAGGGTGCCGATGGCGTCGATGACGGCCCCCTCGTAGACGACGCTGTCCTGGACGAGGCGCACGCCCTTGGGGCGGCCGGTGGTGCCGGACGTGTAGATGACGACGGCGAGGTGGTCGGGGCCGAGCTGGTCGATGCGTGAGTCGACGAGGTCGGGGGTCGCGGCGAGCCACTCGCGGCCCCGCTCGGCCAGCTCCCCGGTGGTGATGACCCAGCCGTCGTCGCTCGCGCTGCCGGTCATGGCTATGACCTGACGGACGCCGGGGATCTCGGAGCGCACGTGCTGCAGCTTGGCGACCTGCTCGTCGTTCTCGGCGAAGACGATGCCGCTGCCGGAGTCGCCGAGGATGTAGGCGACGTCCTCGGCGATCGTCGTCGGGTAGACGGTCGTGGTGGCCCCGCCCGCGCAGATGACGGCCAGGTCGGCGAGGATCCACTCGACCCGTGTCGTCGAGGCGATGGCGACGCGGTCCTCGGTCTCGATCCCCAGGCTGATCAGTCCCGCCGCCCACTGCTCGACGACCTCGTGGGTCTGCTTCCACGTAAAGGTGGTCAGCTCGCTCGACCCCTCGGCGAAGAAGAGGTATGCCGGCGCGTCGGGGGTGGCGCGGACGCGGCTGCGGAAGAGCGCGCCAACGCTGGGTGCGCGGTCGTCGAGGACGGTCTGGTCGACGTGGCGGTCGGCGAGTGCCTGGAGGGGCATGTGGACTCCTTTGTCTGCGGTGGCCCGTCATCGGCGTCTGCGGGCATCCGCCATGCCGGGATGATGTCAACAATCCCGGCGGCAGTCACGCATCTGCCGTGCTTCGACACCGCACCGTGACCGGCGGGTAACTTGGCTCGCGCGTCGCGCGGCGCTCAGCCGCGGACCGGCAGTCCAGTGCGACGAGGCGACCCGGCGCCGGCCAGCGACCGCGCCTGCGAGGCGGCCGCCACGTTGCCCACGAGCCCCAGCGCGATCCACGAGGCGATGAGCGACGAGCCGCCGCCGGAGACGAACGGCAGCGGCAGGCCGGTCACGGGCATGACGCCGAGGTTCATCCCGATGTTCTCGAAGGCCTGGACGCCGAACCACACGCCGACGCCGATGGCGACGAGCCGCCCGAAGGCGTCGGCACGCCGCGCCACGAGCACGCATCGCACGACGATGAAGCCGATGAGCAGCACGAGGCCGGCGGCACCGAGGAAACCCAGCTCCTCGCCGGCCACGGAGAAGACGAAGTCGGTCTCCTGGAAGGGGATGAAGCCGCCCTGCGTCTGGCGGCCCTCGAACAGGCCCTGCCCGCCGAGCCCACCCGAGCCGATCGCGATGCGCACCTGCCGCGTCTGGTAGCCGATGCCCTGCGGGTCGAGCGACGGGTCGAGGAAGGCCCGCAGCCGGTTGCGCTGGTAGCCCGAGAGCACCGGCGTGAGAAAGGCCGCGGCGACGGCTGCCGAACCAGCGACGAGCACGCCCAGTGTCCACAGCGCCGGCGCTCCCGCCGCCGCGATGATGACGACCGACATCGCGACGAGCACGAGGGCCGAGCCGAGATCGGGCTGGGCGAGCACGAGCAGGACGGGGATGCCGGCGACCACCCAGGCGAGCGCGACGTCGCGGTGCCTCTGCGGCATACGGCGGTCGGCCCGCTCGGCCAGCAGCATCGCCAGCCCGATCGCGAGCGCCACCTTCATCAGCTCGGAGGGCTGGAGGGTCATCCCGCCGGGCAGCCGGATCCACGAGCGCGACCCGTTGACGGTGGACCCGAGTGGCGAGACGACGGCCACGAGACCGAGGACTGCGAGGCCGTAGACGACCGGCGCGAGCGCCCGGACGGCACGCACGTCGAGCCGCGTGACGACCAGGGCGCCCACCATGCCGACCGCCAGGGCGACCAGCTGCTTGAGCGCGGCCGTGGCGCCGGCCTCGGCGCGCGTGGCCGACCAGATGAGCACGACGCCGACGAGGGAGAGCCCCGCCGCACCGATCAGCAGGCCGAGGTCGACGCGCAGCCAGGAGCGCCGGGCCCGAGGTCCGCCGCCGGCCCCCGCCGCCCCGCCGCCGCCGCGGCCGACCGCTAGGACGGGACGATCGCCGAGAGGATCTCGCGACACCGTTGCACGTCCTGGGCCATCTGCTCGACGAGCGACTCGATCGACTCGAACCGCAGCGTCGGACGCAGGTGGTCGACGAACTCGACCGCGACGCGCTCGCCGTAGAGGTCGAGGTCGGTGCGGTCGAGGACGTACGCCTCCACCCGGCGCTGGTGACCGTCGAACGTCGGGTTGGTGCCGACCGACACCGCGGCGGGCAGCGCCCGGTCGGGGTCGGAGGGGTCGAGCCCGAGGCGGAGCAGCCAGCCGGCGTAGACGCCGTCGGACGGCACGAGGCCCTCGTGGTCCTGCGAGAGGTTGGCTGTGGGATAGCCGAGCTCGCGGCCGCGGTGGTCGCCGTGGACGACGGTGCCGGTGACCCGGTGCGGGCGCCCGAGGATCTGCGCCGCGTGGGCGACGTTGCCGCCGAGGATCTCGGCACGCAGCTGCGTCGAGCTCCAGCGTGCGCCGACGGCCACCCCCTCGCCGATGTCGTCGAGCGCGATGACCTCGAAGCCGTCGACGGCCCCGAGCTCGCGCAGCGTGCCGACGTCGCCGGAGTTGCGCACGCCGAAGCGGGTGTCCTTGCCGACGACGACGGCCGTCGCGCCCAGCGCCTCGACGAAGGTCGACCGCACGAACTGCTCGGGGGTCTGCTGCGCGAACTCCGCGGTGAACTCGATGACGAGCACGGCGCCGATGCCGACCGACTCGAGGGCGTCGAGGCGCTGCTCCAGCGACATGACGGCCGCCGGGGCCCGGTCGGGGTAGAGCACGGCGATGGGGTGCGGCTCGAAGGTGACGGCGACCGGCAGGGCGTCGCGCTCGGCGGCCTCGCGCACCACCCGGGTCAGCACCTCGCGGTGTCCGCGGTGCACCCCGTCGAAGTTGCCGAGGGTGACGACGGTGGGCCCGAGGTCGGTCGGGATGTCGTCGGGTCCGTACCAGCGCTGCACGGCGACCACTGTAGTGGCCGGGTTCTCGGGCTCGCGCACGCTGGTCAGACGGGGGCGCCGGACGAGAGGAAGACCACCTTCGCCCGTGCGGTCGCGCGGGTCTCGTCGAGCACGGCGACGAGGCGGCCGTCAGGATCGATCGCGGCGACGGCCTCGGCTCCGCCCGGGCCGCTCGCGATGCGCTGACCGTGGCTCAGCCGCAGGGCGTCCGCGGCGGACACCTCGTGGACAGGCAGCTGCGCTCGCGCCGCTTCGGCGATCGGGAGCAGCCGTATGCCGGCAGGCCCGTCCGCCTCGACCGTGGCCGCCAGCTCGTCGAGGGAGCGGGCGTGCTCGAGGCCGAACCGGCCGACGCGCGTGCGGCGCAGTGCCGTGAGGTGGCCCCCGACGCCGAGGGCGGACCCGAGGTCGCGGGCCAGCGCCCGCACGTAGGTGCCGGAGGAGACGTCGACCTCGACGTCGACGTCGACGACGTCGATCGGGGGGCCGACCTCGACGGTCGCGGTGGCCGGCCGCACGGCGAGCACGTTGAACCGGCTGACCGTGACGGCCCTCGGCGGGAGCTCGACGGTGTCGCCCTGGCGGACCCTGGTGTAGCTGCGCACGCCCTTGACCTTGATGGCGCTGACGGCGCTGGGCACCTGCTGGATGTCGCCGGTCAGTGCCGCCACGGCGGCCGGGAGCGCCGCCTCGAGCGTCGGCACGTCGTCGACCCCGAGCGCCTCGGTGGCCTCGCCCTCGGCGTCGTCGGTGAGGGTCGACATGCCCAGACGGATCGTCGCGGCATACGACTTGTCACAGCCCACGAGGAAGGTGAGCAGCTTGGTGCCACGGTCGACGCCCAGCACGAGCACGCCGGTCGCCATCGGGTCGAGGGTGCCGGCGTGGCCGACCCGGCGGGTGCCGCAGAGCCGGCGGACGCGCGCGACGACGTCGTGGCTGGTCCACCCGGCGGGCTTGTCGACGACGAGCAGGCCCCCTGCGCCGTCGGTCATCGTGCGTCGATGTCGGCGTCCACCCCGCCAGCCGTGAGGCCACGGACGTCGTCGCCCTCGTCTGCGTCGAGCTCGTCGTCGAGGCGCTCAGCGGGCTTGCGGTAGGGGTCGGCATCGCCGGCGGGCTTGGCGTTCGCGGCAGCGCGGGCGAGCTCGGCGTCGCGGGCGCGCGTCTGCGCGACGAGGTCCTCGAGGTGGGCAGCGCCCTCCGGAAGGGCGTCGGCGATGAACTCGATCGACGGCGTGAGGCGGATGCCGATGCCCTTGCCGACGGCGGACCGGATGCGGCCCTTGTTGGCCTCGAGCACGTCGGCCGTGGCCTTGCGCTCCTCGTCGGTGCCGAAGACGGTGTAGAAGACGGAAGCGTGCTGGAGGTCGCCGGTGACGCGAGCGTCGGTGATGGTGACGAAGCCGAGGCGTTCGTCCTTGAGCCGGAACTCGAGGTACTCGGCGACGATGACCTTGATCCGGTCGGCGATCTTGCGGGCGCGGGCGGGGTCAGCCATGACTACCTCTGCTTTCGTGTGTGGTGCGGTCGGTCCGGTCCAGCCGGGCCGACGTGTGTTCACCCTAGTAGCGGGCCGGCGCCGCCGCGCATTCCCACCCCGCTCGTCACCCGGTCCCCCGCGCACTCCGACCCTCCCACTCGTGTCGTCGCGTCGGGCGAGCACGCCCCGCCCCAACCGGGTACGAGGTGCCCGTGGGCGGCACCGACTCCGACCCCGACGGCCTCCCCGCGCAGGGGGTCGCGGACCTCATCCCGATCGTCCGCCGCGTCGTCGGCGGACGGGTCGGTGGTCATCCTGCGGCCGAGGACCTCGTCCAGGAGACGCTGACGCGCGTCCTCGCGGCATCGGCCACGATCGAGCCGGGCATGCTCGAGCCGTACGCGATCGTGACGGCCCGCAACGTCGTCGCCTCCATGTGGCGTGACGAGGACCGCAAGCGCCGCAACCAGCATCGCGCCGTCGACCTCACCGAGCCCGAGTCGCCCGAAGCGCGGATCGTGCTGGACGAGGAGCAGGGCGCCATGGCCCAGGCCCTGGGGCGTCTCACGGAGCGCGAGCGCCGCACCCTGCTGGCCCACGAGGTGGCCGGCACCGACACCAGGACGCTCGCCCAGGAGGCAGGCAGCACGGCGGGCGCCGTTGCGGCACAGCTGAACCGGACCCGGGCGCGGCTTCGGGTCGAGTACCTCCTGGCAGCTCGCCAGCTCGAGCCGCCCACCGACCGCTGCCGCCCGGTGCTCATCGCGCTGAGCAGCGCGGACCAGCGGCGCCAACGCGAGGTCGGGGCGGCTCAGCACCTGCTCGAGTGCGAGGTGTGCGCCGAGCTCAGCCAGCCGCTGCTCGAGCGTGGGCAGCAGCGCGACGACACCCTCCGCATCCCCATCGCCGCCGATCCCGACATCGTCGCGGCCCGCACCGCCGCACGCCGGCTCGCCTCGAGCCTGTCGTTCGGACCGACCGACCTCACGGTGATCGCGACAGCCGTCTCGGAGGTCTGCCGCAACATCGTCCGGTTCGCCGGCTCGGGCGAGGTCGTCGTCGAGCTGCTCGACACACCCAGGCGGGGCCTGCAGGTCGTGGCCCGCGACGCCGGACCCGGCATCGGTGACGTCGAAGCCGCGATGACCGACGGCTACAGCACGTACGGCGGGTTGGGCCTGGGACTCCCGGGCGTACGCCGGCTGATGGACGAGTTCGCGGTCGTGAGCGAGACAGGACACGGCACCACAGTGACCATGACCAAGTGGGAGAGGAACGACCATGGGTGACCAGACACAGGGACGGGCGGAGCAGGGCCCGCGGACCGAGGAGGTGCACGCCGCAGCACCGGACGCGACGGCATACGACGGCGCGAGCTCGACAGGCAACGGTGAGCACCTGCTCTCTCAGCTCGTCGCGCACCTGCGCGAGCACCGGACGCGCCTGCGCGAGGAGTGGGCCGAGCGGATCCAGGAGGCGCACCTGCTCACGGCGATGACACCCAAGGAGATGGCAGCCGAGACGACCTCCGTCTACGACAACTACGTCGAGGTGCTCGAGACCGGGAGCGTCGAGGCGCTGCAGCACTATGCCCGCGACCTGTCGGAGCGCACATCCCGCGGGGCGTCGAGACGCACGAGGTCGTCGGCATCGTGCTGCTCCTGCGCGACGTGCTGGCGCGTTCCCTCTTCGAGAAGTACCAGCGTGACTTCTCGCTGCTCAACGAGGTGCTCGACGCCTACGAGCCGGCAGCCAACCGGATCGCGAACACGGTCGCCGTCAGCTTCGTCGACGAGCGCGAACGCGTCATCCGCCAGCAGCAGGACGCCATCCGCGAGCTCTCGACACCGGTGCTCCCGGTGCGCGAGCGCCTGCTCATCCTGCCGATCATCGGGGTGCTGGACAGCGAGCGGGCTCGCCAGCTCACCGAGCAGCTGCTCTCGGGCATCCGCAAGCACCGCGCCAAGGTCGTGGTCATCGACATCACCGGCTCGCCGGACGTCGACGAGACCGTGGCCAACCACCTCGTCCAGACGGTCGACGCGTCACGCCTCATGGGTGCGAGCGTCATCATCACAGGACTGTCCCCCAAGATCGCCCAGACCCTCGTGACCATCGGCGTGGACCTGAGCAAGATGAACACCATCGGCGACCTGCAGGGCGGTCTCGAGGAGGCCGAACGGCTCCTCGGCTACACGGTGACCCGGAAGGAGGTCAGCAGCAGCTCGTGAACGGCGGACCAGCGCTGGTGTCGATCATGCGGCAGGGAGTGAACCTGATCGCATCGGTCCACACTGCCCTCGACGACTCCGAGCTGGTGCGTTTCGAGCACGACTTGGTGGAGCAGATCGGCGAGCACCGTTCCCGCGGCGTCATCATCGACGTCGCCGCCCTCGACGTCATCGACTCGTTCGCAGCGCTCACCCTTCGGCGCATCGCCGAGATGGCCCGGCTGCGAGGGGCGCGCACCGTCATCGTGGGCATCCAGCCCGACGTCGCCTTCGCCATGGTGCGCCTCGGCATGCAGCCGGCGCCCGGTGGTGGTCACGTGATCACCGCGCTCGACCTCGAGGAGGGCCTGGAGCTGCTGTCAGCGCCCCCGGCCGCCGGCCTGGCATCACCCGACGAGGGCAGCCGGTGGACGTGAACGGCCCCGCTGAGCGCTCCGTCCTGGGCGACCTGACCCAGAACTACCGCACGACCCTGCTGCGGTTCCTCCCACAGCATGACGAAGGGGCCCGGGCTGCCGCGTACGAGCTGGGCCGACACGCCGTGGCCTTCGAGATCAGCCTGCTCGACGTGTGTCGAGTCCACCACGAGGTCACCTTCGAGGTGCTGCGGGACGCGGCTGCCGACGACGTCCTCGGCCTCGCTGAGGCAGCCACCGAGCTGCTCCTCGAGGTCCTTGCGGCGTACGACATGACCCACCGGGGCGTGCTCGGTCCCTGACGGGCAGGAGCAGCCGGGCGCCGCGGACGCCTTGGACCCGGGTGCATGACGCGAGCAACCGACACGGGTTTCGGTTCCCTGGACACGCTCCCGTGCTCGGCGGCCGCCCGACAGGCCCCGGACACCGGCCGAGTCCCTGCGTGACTCGCGTCATGGCCGGGCCCGGAGTGCCTCTCAGTGGTGACAGATGGCCCACGAGGCCGCCCCTCGCACCGATGAAGGAGTTCTGTTCCATGAACCTCAAGACGAAGCTGTGCGCCGCCGGCGCCACCCTCGCAACGACCGCCGCCCTCGGCCTCGTGCCCGCGGCCGCCGCATCGGCCGCCCCCTCTGCTGCGCCCGCCGCCGCCCCGGCCGCAGCAACGCCGCGCGCGACCGCTGCGCCCATCCCACTGACGTTCCCGGTCGGTACCTTGGGGACCTTCAACGGCCTTCTCACCCCGACCGGCTTCGTCAACCAGAACGGCACGTTGGCGCTTGTCAGCCGCCTGACCGGCACGGTCACTTCTGCCACCGGCGCCGTGACGACGATCGTCACCCAGACGACCACGACCCCCGTGCAGAACGCAGCAGCGACGCCTGGTAGCTGTCAGATCCTGGACCTGGTGCTCGGGCCGCTGG
This sequence comes from Terrabacter sp. 05T424, assembly GCF_056396225.1. Lineage (NCBI taxonomy): Bacteria > Bacillati > Actinomycetota > Actinomycetes > Micrococcales > Intrasporangiaceae > Terrabacter > Terrabacter sp. 05T424. The sequence continues at coordinate 958,050 of NZ_JBFTLB010000001.1, read as the reverse complement.
ACCTCAACCTGCTCGGCGTGCAGGTACACCTCGACACCGTGCACCTCAACATCACGGCGCAGCGGGGCCCCGGCAACCTGCTCGGCAACCTCCTGTGCGCGGTCGCCGGCCTGCTTGACGGCAACGGCATCAACGGCCTTGCGACGCTCCTGAACCGCCTGCTCGGCCTCTGAGCCCGAGCCCACCGGCCCTCGGCTGGCGGGCCGTCCCCCTCGCCCCGCTGCCGGGACGGCCTCTTCGGGCGGTGCTCTCACCCGGACAGGCGAACGGCGCCGACTCCCACAGGGAGTCGGCGCCGTGCCCGTGCCGGCAGCAGCTGCCGGCAGTCACGATCAGGCGCGAGGCTTCTCGCGCATCTCGTAGGTGGCGATGAGGTCACCGAGCTGCAGGTCGTTGTACGACCCGAGGTTGATACCGCACTCGAACCCGTCGCGGACCTCCGTGACGTCGTCCTTGAAGCGACGCAGACCGGCCACCTCGACGTTCTCGGAGACGACGACACCGTTTCGGGTGATGCGCGCCTTCGAGCCACGCTTGATCTCACCGCTGCGCACGATCGAGCCGGCGATGTTGCCGAACTTGCTCGAACGGAAGATCTCGCGGATCTCCGCCGTGCCGAGCTCGACCTCCTCGAACTCCGGCTTGAGCATGCCCTTGAGCGCCGCCTCGACCTCGTCGATGGCCTGGTAGATCACCGAGTAGTAGCGGATCTCGACGCCCTCGCGCTCGGCGTAGTCGGCGTTCTGGCCCTCGGCCCGCACGTTGTAGCCGATGATGATCGCGTTGGAGGCCATCGCGAGGTTGATGTTGTTCATCGTGATGGCACCGACGCCGCGGTCGATGATGCGCAGGTCGACGTCGTCGCCGACGTCGATCTTGAGCAGCGCGTCCTCGAGCGCCTCGACCGAGCCCGACACGTCACCCTTGAGGATGAGGTTGAGGGTCTCGACCTTGCCCGCCGCGAGGGCCTCGTTGAGGTCCTCGAGCGAGATGCGCTTGCGGGACTTGGCGAGGACGGCCTGACGGTCGGCCGCCTCACGCCGCTCGGCGATCTGGCGGGCCGTGCGGTCGTCCGGCGCCACGACGAACGTGTCGCCGGCGCGCGGCACCGAGCTCAGACCGAGCACCTGGACGGGGCGGGACGGGCCCGCCTCCTCGACGTTCTGGCCGTGCTCGTCGAGCATGGCGCGGACGCGACCGTAGGCCGAGCCTGCGACGATGGAGTCACCGACGTGCAGCGTTCCGGTCTGGACGAGCACCGTGGCCGTGGCACCGCGGCCACGGTCGAGGTTGGCCTCGATCGCGACACCGCGAGCCTCCTTGTCCGGGTTGGCCCGGAGGTCGAGGGCTGCATCCGCCGTGAGGAGGACCGCCTCGAGCAGGCCGTCGATGTTCTGACCCTGACGGGCCGAGACGTCGACGAACATCGTCTCGCCGCCGTACTCCTCGGCGACGAGGTTGTACTCGGTCAGCTGCTGGCGCACCTTGGCCGGGTTGGCACCCTCGACGTCGATCTTGTTGACGGCGACCACGATCGGCACGTCGGCGGCCTGCATGTGGTTGAGCGCCTCGATGGTCTGCGGCATCACACCGTCGTCGGCAGCGACGACGAGGATCGCGATGTCGGTCACCTTGGCACCACGGGCACGCATGGCGGTGAACGCCTCGTGACCCGGGGTGTCGATGAACGTGATCGCGCGGTCGACACCCTCGTGCTCACGGTGGACCTGGTAGGCACCGATGTGCTGGGTGATGCCGCCGGCTTCGCCGGCCACGACGTCCTCGTTGCGGATCGCGTCGAGGAGGCGGGTCTTGCCGTGGTCGACGTGGCCGACGACGGTGACGACCGGCGGACGGGCCTCGAGGTCCTCGTCGTCCTCGCCCTCGATACCGGTCTCGAGGTCGATGTTGAAGGAGTCGAAGAGCTCCTTCTCCTCCTCCTCCGGGGAGACGACCTGGATGTCGTAGCCGAGCTCGGCGCCGAGCACCTTGAAGGTGTCCTCGTCGAGGGACTGCGTCGCCGTGGCCATCTCACCGAGGTGGAAGAGCACGGTGACGAGCGATGCCGGGTTGGCGTTGATCTTGTCGGCGAAATCGGTCAGCGAGGAGCCGCGACGCACGCGGATGGTCGTCTTGCCGTCACCTCGAGGGACGGTGACGCCACCCAGGCTCGGGGCCTGCATCTGCTCGAACTCCTGGCGCTTCGCGCGCTTGGACTTGCGTCCGCGCACCGGACGGCCGCCACCGCGGCCGAAGGCACCAGCCGTCGAGCCACGGCCTCCGCCACCACCGCGGGGACCGCCGCCGAAACCGCCGGGGCGACCGCCGCCACCGGGGGCACCGCCGGGGCCGCCACCGAATCCACCGCGACCGCCACCGGGGGCACCACGGCCCGGGCCACCGGCCGGGCGCTGCCCCGGACGGCCGACAGTGCTGCGCTCGGGCATCATGCCCGGGCTGGGACGGGGACCGCCGGGACGCGGAGCGCCACCGGGTGCACCGGGACGACCGCCGGCAGCGGGGGTGCCGGGCCGCGGCGCACCGCCGGGAGCACCACCGGGACGCGGGGCACCTTGGCGCTGCTGCGGACGCGGCATGCCCTGGCTGGGGCTGAACGGGTTGTTGCCCGGGCGGGGACCGGCGTCACCACCGGGCCGCGGGGCACGGGACTGACCCATGCCCTGGCTGGGGGCGAAGGGGTTGTTGCCCGGACGCGGCTGCCCGGGGCGGGGAGCCGGTCGCGGGGAGGCCGGAACACCGGAGGTCTGCTGACCACCGTCTCGGCTCGACTGGACCCGGCCCGGGGCCGACGCCGCGGGGGCCGCAGGGGCAGCCGGAKCGGCCGGTGCGGGAGCGGCAGGGGTCGGCGCCTTGGGTGCCGGGGCCGAGGCTGCGGGCGCAGCCGGGGTTGCGCTGGGACCAGCAGCCCGGGTGGGGGCCGGAGCCGCCTGACGGGCCGCGGGCGCTGCCGGAGCGGGCGCGGCCGGAGCGGGCGCCGCGGGGGCAGCGGCGGCCGGTGCCGGAGCCGCCGGAGCCGACGGTGCCGGGACGGCCTTCACCGGCGCAGCCGGGGTTGCGCTGGGGCTGGCAGCCTTGGCTGCCGGCTTCTTGTCGCCGCCAGAAGCGCCTTCGCGGGGGAAGGTCTCCATGATCTTGCGGACGACGGGGGGCTCGATGGTCGACGACGCCGACCGGACGAACTCTCCCTGGCTCTTCAAGTGTGCGAGYAGTGTCTTGCTCTCGACTCCGAGCTCCTTGGCGAGCTCGTAGACTCGGACCTTAGCCACATCTCTCCTGTTCCTGGTCCGGCCTGAACAGGAAGTGGCCGAACCGTGGTTTATTGCTGGGGCTTGCTCATCGCTGAGTACTCATCGGGTGCTCATAGCGTTTTCAACCCGCCTTGGTTCGCTGACTGATTACTGACTGATACCTGCTCCGGTGCGCCCTCTCGGACGGTGACCGGGTGTTACGCCTGCTGGATGCCGAGGTGTCGTGCGACCGCGCTCACGTCGACCCCGGCCTGCAGACGCAGGCCACGACCGAACGCCTTGCGGCGCACTGCCAGCTCGAAGCACTCGGGCGTCGGGTGCAGCCATGCACCACGTCCGGGCATCCGGTGCCTCGGGTCGGGACGAAGCGTGACCAGGGGTGTCCCGGTGTCTTCGTCCGTCGCCGCGACCACTCGCAGCAGAGCCGACCAGCTATCCGATCCTCGACATCCCACACAGGTGCGGGACGGCTCAGCACGGAGTCCAGTCCGGTCGGCCACAGAAGAGTCTACCGCGTTCACGCGTGGGTCCGCTCCACGGGGGCGGGCAGGCCGGGCGACACGCCGTCGAACCGGAGGTGTCACCCGGCCTGTCGCCTGCCGGCGCCCGCGTGGCCAGTGGGACCCCTCACTCAGGGGGCGCCTCGACGCCGCCGGACGCAGCGCCCGCCTCGGTGTCGGGTCGGATGTCGATGCGCCAGCCGGTGAGCTTGGCGGCGAGGCGGGCGTTCTGGCCCTCCTTGCCGATGGCGAGGCTCAGCTGGTAGTCGGGCACGACGACGCGGGCCGCACGGGCCGAGGCGTCGACGATCTCGACCGACTGCACCCGCGCCGGCGACAGAGCGGCCGCGACGAACGCCGCAGGGTCCTCGGCGTAGTCGACGATGTCGATCTTCTCGCCGCGCAGCTCGGTCATCACTGCCCGCACCCGTGCCCCCATCGGACCGATGCAGGCGCCCTTGGCGTTGACGCCGGACACCTTGCTGTGGACGGCGATCTTCGTGCGGTGCCCCGCCTCACGCGCCAGTGCCGCGATCTCGACGGTCCCGTCGGCGATCTCGGGCACCTCGAACTTGAAGAGGGTGCGCACCAGGTTGGGGTGCGTGCGGGAGAGCCCCACCTGCGGGCCCTTGGGCCCACGCTTGACGCTGACCACGAAGCACCGGAGCCGCTCGCCGTGGACGTAACGCTCGCCCGGCACCTGCTCGGCCAGCGGGAGGGTGCCCTCGACGGTGCCGAAGTCGACGAGGACGTTCCGGGGGTCCTGGCTCTGCTGGATGATGCCCGAGATGACGTCGCCCTCGCGGCCCTTGAAGTCGCCGAGGATCGCCTCGTCCTCGAGGTCGCGCAGGCGCTGGACGATGACCTGCCGCGCCGTCGAGGCCGCGATGCGGCCGAAGCCCACGGGGGTGTCGTCGAACTCGGGTCCGGGCTCGCCGCGCTGGGGGCGCTCGCCGTCCTCGGTCGGGGGCAGCAGCTCACCCTCCTCGCGGGCCCAGACGATGACGTGGCCGGACTTGCGGTCGAGCTCGACGCGCGCGATGCGCTGGCTGCCGTCGGTGCGGTGGTAGGCGACGAGCAGCGCCTGCTCGATGGCCGGGATGAGGACGTCGAGGCTGATGTCGCGTTCCCTCTCCAGGGCGCGCAGTGCTGCGAGGTCGATGTCCATCAGTGGTCCCCTTCCGGAGCGGCCGCCTCGTCGAGGTCGTCAGTGCCGTCTCGTGTGCCGTCTCGTGTGTCTTCGTGTGTGTCGGCGGCGTCGACCCGCTTGAACTCGACCTGCACGGTGCCTCGCTCGACGCCGTCGAGGTCGAGCGCCAGGTGACGCGCCGGGGTCTTCTTCGTCGCCGGGACCTCGAGCTCGAGCGTGTCGGCACCGACCTCGGTCAGCCGGCCCGTGTCGGTGCCGCCCTGGTGGACGATCTCGACGAGGCGCCCCACCTGTCTGCGCAGCTGGTCCCGCGAGGAGAGCGGCCGGCCGACGCCCGGCGAGGACACCTCGAGGACGTACGGGGACTGGCCCATGACGTCGCTCGCGTCGAGCTCGTCGCTCACGGCGCGGGTGGCCTCGGCGACGGCGTCGAGCGAGAGCGGCGAGACGGGGCTGGTGGTGTCGGCGACGTCGAGGCCGCTGATGTCGGAGTCGACCAGGACGCGCACGATGCGCCGCTTGCCCGCGGGAGACACGGAGACGTCCTCGACGACGAGCCCGAGGGGCGCGAGAACCGGCTCGAGCGTCGCTCTGATCTCCTGGGCCGTGCTCATCGGTCGACGCCTCCTGCTCTTCTCGAATGTCCGGCGCCGCGCCCCGTGGGGCGGTGACGGCACCGCGTAAAACCCCACTCTAGTGGCGCCGGGGCGTCGTCGCCGACCGCCCGGCGCGTGCGAAGATCTCGGCATGGACGGCGACACCCGTGGGCTCGGGTCACGGGTGATGACGGGGCTCGGACACCCTCCCCKCCGCCTGCTCGTGCTCGGCGGCGGCGCGGCCGTGGCCGCGGCCCTCGTCGACCGGGGCCTGCGGCTCGACGTCCCCCGCGCGCCCGCCCCGGCACCGACCCGCCGTCCGGCTCCCGACGAGGCGCTGCTCCTGTCCGCGGTCGCCGACCTGGCACGACTCGTCGCCGACGAGACCACGGTGCTCTCCGGACCGGACGCGAGCGCCACGGTGCATCGCCTGCGGACGGTGACCCGCGACCAGCTGCGGGTCGTGCGTGGCCGGCTCACCAACGCGGGCGTCCCCGCCGCCGTGATCGCCGCGGCGGTCGCCGCCCCGCCCGCTGCCGCGGCGCCCGCAGCCGCCACGGCCACCTCGCCCGCATCGGGCACGCCGGCCCCGACGACCGGCTCGACGGCTCCACCGGCGGATGCCCCGGTGCGCACCCGCGCAGCGCTCGCGGCCCGCTACGACTCGATCGCTTCTGACGACTGGGCCGCCCTGACGACGGCGACCCCCGCGACCCGCGAGCTGCTCGCGGCGGCATACGGCGAACGCCTCGCGAGTGCCGTCGTGCTGGGACGCGAGGTCGCGATGCTCGAGGCCCCGAGCCCGGCGCGGCCCGCGATCGTCACGCGCACGGAGCCGCTCGTCTACGCCTTCGAGGTCGTCGCGGCGCAGAGCCGAGGCGCGCAACGTCGGCAGGCCGAGCAGACGCTGGCCGCGCTCGTGCGGCTCGAGATCTCCGTCTCGGGCACGTCGTCGACGACCCCCGCGGGGTGGTCGCTGCCCTTCCCCGTGACGACGCCCGATGCGGCCGACCGGCTGGCGACCGAGGTGCTCACCTCCGCGGTGGCGTCCGCCACCGAGGTGGCGGGCGGCAGCCCCGGTGCGGCATCCCTGGAGGACGTCGGGCGGTGGAGCGGCGTCGTGCAGGCCCTGGCCGTCGACTGGGACGTGCCCCTGACCGCCTTCCCGGGGGCCTCGACGTGACCTACGACCCCATGTACGACCTCATCCCGGCCCACTTCGCCCACGACGTCAGCGGCTACGAGTCCACCGGCTACCTCTCCGGGGAGGACTGGATCGACGCGCTGCCCGGCCTCATCACCGCCCTGCTCGCGGAGTGGGAGCTCGAACCCATCGGCCGCCCGAGCAACGGCGTCTGTGCCGTAGCGATCCCCGTCCGCCTGCTCGGGGCGGGTCGGGACGTCGTCGGTGTCAGCGGCGAGGGCATCCTCAAGATCACCTGGCCCCACCCGGAGGCCGCCACCGAGCACCTGGCCCTGCAGACGTGGAACGGCCACGGAGCCGTCCGCCTCGTCCGTGCCGACCCGGCGCGCTTTGCCATGCTGCTCGAGCGGCTGCACCCGCGCGATCTCACCAGGGTCGACATCGACGAGGCCTGCGGCGTCCTCGGTGACCTCCTGGCCGTGCTGCGCCGGCCGCCGCACCCGCGCGTCCCCAGCCTGACGGCATACGCCCTGAGGCAGGCCGATGAGCTGCGCGAGGCGCCCGCGGTGCTCCCCCGCCGCTACCTCGACCAGGCCGCGGCCCTCGCCAAGGAGCTCGTCGATCGGCCGGCAGCCGAGGACCGGCTGCTGCACACCGACCTGCACTACACGAACGTCCTCGCGGCCTACCGCTCCCCGTGGCTCGCCATCGACCCGAAGCCGATGGCGGGCGACCCGGCGTACGAGGTCGCGCCCGCGCTGTGGAACCGCGCCGACGAGCTCGGCAGCGGGTCGGAGATCCGATGGTCCCTGCGGCGGCGGCTGCAGATCATCTGCGAGCGCGCCGGGCTCGACGAGGGCCGGGCGCGGGCGTGGACGATCGTGCGCGAGGCCGACAACGCTGTCGACGCCGTCGACGCCGTCGATGCGGCGCAGGGCGCGCCGGGCAACCCGTCGGCCCACGCGTCGGCGCACGACCGCGTCAGCCTCGCCGTCACGATCATCAAAGCGATGAACGACTGACGTCCGCGCCTCGTCCCCGCGTCGAGACGCCGCGGTCAAAACGTCGAGACGCCACGGTCAAAACGTTTCGATTTCGATGTCGAAACTCTGTAACCTAGTCCGGCTCCCCCTTACGACGTCGAAAGGCACTCGCATGCCTCGCCTTGCCATGCCCACCTTCCGCGACCCGCGCTCGGCCACGCCGACGCCGGCTCGCGAGATCGCACGCATCGCCGTGCCGGTGAGCATGGAGTTCGTCCTGATGCTGGTGCTCAACTTCGTCAACCAGATCGTCGTCGGCAGCCTCGGCGCGACGGCCATCGCGGCCGTCGGCTTCTCGAACAGCCTCACGTTCATCCTTGGAGTCACGCTCGGCGCGCTCGGCACGTCCGTCGCGATCCTCGTGGCGCGCGCGGTCGGGGCGCGGCGCGCCGAGGCGCTCGACCACACCGTGACGGCAGCGGTCGTCGTGGCGTTCGGGCTCGGCACCCTCGTCTCGCTCGTCCCGTGGTTCTTCGCCGACCACCTGCTCGCCCTCGTCGGGGCGTCACCGTCGGTCGCGGCGGCCGGCACGGACTACTTCCGGCTCACCGTCCTCGCGACGCTGCCGGTCATGCTGAACGCGATCCTCTCCGGCGTGCTGCGCTCGGCAGGTCGGCCGACGAGTCCGATGATCGCGACGATGATCACCGTCGTGGCKAACTCCGCGATCGCGTACTCCCTCGTGACCGGTCTCGGGCCCTTCCCCCCGCTCGGCGTCGCCGGCGCCGGCTGGGCCACGCTCGTGACGGCCGTCGTCAAGAGCCTGATCCTCGCGTGGATGGTTTTCGGGTCGCGACGCACGGTGCGCTGGAGCCTGCCCGGCACCCGGGCCCAGTGGCGCGCGGTCATCGTGCCGCTCTTCGTGCTCGCGCTCCCCCTCGGCGTCACCGAGCTCTTCTGGACCGTCGGCACGTTCCTCTACAACGTCGTCTTCCAACAGCTCGGCGACGAGGCTCTGGCGGCAGCCCAGATCGTCACGACGCTCGAGGGCATCTTCGTCGTCGGCAGCATCGGGCTGATGGCCGCCACCACCACGCTCGTCGGCCGCTCGGTCGGCAGCGGCGACATCGGCGCCGCCGTCGCCTGGGTGCGGCGCGTCAAGCGGGCCGGAGTCGGGACCGCCGTGGCCTTCGGGGTGCTCTTCGGGCTGTCGGTGCTGCTCCTCGACCCGCTCTTCGGCGAGGCCGGCACCGAGGTCCGCCTCATGGCCGCGGTCGGAATCCTGATGAACGCCGCGTTCCAGGTGGTCAAGGTGCGCAACATGATCGTCGGGGCGGGCGTGCTGCCGAGCGGCAACGACGTGCGAGGCGTGATCCTCGGCGACGTCATCGGGGCCTTCGTCGTGGGCCTGCCTCTGGCAGTGCTGCTCGGTCTGCACACTCCACTCGGCTACGTCGGGATCTTCGCGGCCCGCATCGTCGAGGAGTTCGCCAAGCTCGCGATCTTCAGCTACCGCGCCAAGCGCATCCGCTGGGAGTCGCTCGTCGCGCAGGCTGCCTGACGCGCGGGTGGGGTGCGCTGCCGGCCTCACCTAGCGTGGAGCCATGACGAACCGCCTGGCCGACGCGACGAGCCCCTACCTCCTGCAGCACCGCGACAACCCGGTGCACTGGCAGGAGTGGGGCGCGGCCGCCTTCGCGGAGGCGCGCGAGCGCAACGTCCCGGTGCTGCTCTCGGTCGGCTACGCGGCGTGCCACTGGTGCCACGTCATGGCGCACGAGTCCTTCGAGGACCAGACCGTGGCGAACGCACTCAACAAGCGCTTCGTGTCCGTCAAGGTCGACCGCGAGGAGCGTCCCGACATCGATGCGGCCTACATGTCGGCCGTCACGGCGACCACGGGTCAGGGCGGCTGGCCGATGACGGTCTTCCTGACGCCCGAGGGCGAGCCGTTCTTCTGTGGCACGTACTTTCCCCGCGACCACTTCCTCCGGGTGCTCGCCGCGCTCGACGAGGCGTGGCGCACCCGTGAGGACGAGGTGCGGGCGTCCGGCACGCACATCGCGACGACCCTCGCCGGAGCGCTCGCGCCACCGACGCCGTATGCCGTCGAGCCCGACGCGCTGTCAACGACAGTTGCGCTGCTGGCGCGCCAGTTCGACCACACCTCAGGAGGATTCGGTGGAGCACCGAAGTTCCCTCCGTCCATGGTCCTCGAGTTCCTCGTGCGGCACCACGCGCGCACCGGCGACCCTGACGCGCTCACGATGGCCTCGAGCACGTTCCGGGCGATGGCGCGCAGCGGGATGTACGACCAGCTGGCGGGCGGCTTCGCGCGCTATGCCGTCGACGCCGGCTGGGTCGTCCCCCACTTCGAGAAGATGCTGTACGACAACGCCTTGCTGCTGCGTGCCTACACATCCTGGTGGAAGGTCACTCGGGATCCTTTGGCGGAGAGGGTCGTCCGCGAGACCGCAGAGTTCATCGTGCGAGATCTCGGCACCGCGGCCGGCGGCTTCGCCTCGTCCCTCGACGCCGACGCCGACGGCGTGGAGGGCCTGACCTACGCCTGGACCCCCGTGCAGCTGCGTGAGGTGCTCCATGAGGATGCCCCAGCCGCCGCGGACCTGTTCGTCGTCACTCCGACCGGCACGTTCGAGCACGGGTCGTCGACCCTTCAGCTGCCGGTGGACCCGGTGGACCCGGCGTGGTTCGACGACGTGAGGGACCGGCTGCTGGCCGCCCGCTCGAGGCGCCCGCAGCCGGCGCGCGACGACAAGGTGGTCACGTCGTGGAACGGGCTGGCGATCGCGGCCCTCGCGGGTGCCGGCTCGACGTTCGGCGTGCCCTCGTGGGTCGACGCGGCTCGAACGTGCGCGGGCCACGTGGTCGACGTCCACCTCGTCGAGGGTCGCCTGCGCCGCGCGTCCCGGCTCGGCGAGGTCGGCTCGGCCGATGCGGTGGCGGACGACCACGGGAACCTCGCGGAGGGCCTCCTCGTGCTCCACCAGGTCACGGGAGAGGCGCGCTGGCTCGCGGTCGCGCGCGAGGTGCTCGACGCCGCTGGGGGCTTCGTCGCCGACGACGGCGGGTTCCACGACACCGCCGACAGCGCCGAACCGCTCTACCTGCGTCCACGCAGCGCGGCCGACAACGCCGAGCCGGCAGGCCAGTCGGCGCTCGCGGGCGCCCTCGTCACGCTCGGCGCGGTGACCGGTGACCCACGGGCGCTCGACGCCGGGGCGCGCGCGACAGCAGCCGGGCTGGGGCTCGCCGTCCGCGAGCCGCGCTTCGGCGGATGGAGCCTCGCCGTAGCGGAGTCGCTCGTCGCCGGACCCCTCCAGGTGGCCGTCGTCGGGTCGGGCGACCGCGCCGACGCCCTGGAGCGGGTCGCACGGCAGTCCCCCGGCGCCGGGCTCGTCGTGGTCCGCGGTGCGCCCGACCAGCCCGGGATGCCCCTGCTCGCCGACCGCCCCCTCGTGGACGGCGGCCCGGCGGCCTACGTCTGCCGTGGCATGGTCTGCGACCTGCCCGTCACCGACCCTGCCGCACTCGTGGCGCAGCTGCGGCCGGCGCCCCGCGATGGCTCCGACGATCGTTCTGGCGCAACAGAACCGGCCGACGAACCGCCGGACATCCAGAACTGACGGGCCAAACGCGCGCATTCTGCAACAATCACGGCATGACGGGCTCTGAACGCACTGCGGTCGTCGTCGAAGACGACGACGACATCCGCGAGCTCATCACGCACAGCCTGACGATGCAGGGCTTCGAGGTCGCCGCGGCATCCTCCGGTCAGGCGGGTCTTGACCTCGTGATGGCCAACGACCCCGACCTCGTGACGCTCGACCTCGGGCTGCCCGACCTCGACGGAATCGAGGTCTGCCGGCGGGTCCGCGACGTCAGCCAGGCGTACGTCGTCATGATCAGTGCCCGCACCGACGAGATCGACCGGCTCATGGGCCTCGAGATCGGCGCCGACGACTACCTCACCAAGCCCTTCAGCCCACGCGAGCTGCAGGCCCGGGTCAACGCGATGTTCCGTCGCCCACGCGCCGTGCGCGTCCCCGCAGAGGCGCACATGGCAGGCACCACCGGCAGCGCACCCCCACCCGCGCCGGTCACGGCCGGCCCCGCGGCGGCCGACAGCGAGCCACACGCCGCCCTGCTGAGGCACGGGCGCATCGCGGTCGACGCCGAGGGCCGTGTGGTCACGGTCGACGGCAAGGAGGCCGATCTGACCCGCACCGAGTTCGACCTGCTGACGACGCTGCTGAGCGCGCCCCGTCGGGTGTGGTCGCGCGCCGTCCTGCTCGACGGCCTCTGGGGCCCGGGCTGGTCGGAGGAGCACCTCGTCGAGGTCCACGTCGGCAACCTGCGCCGCAAGCTGACCAAGCTCGGACCCGCGGGCGGGCGGGCTCCGATCCGCACCGTGCGGGGCGTCGGCTACCGCATGGAGGAGCCCGGCGCGTTCTGACGAACGTCAGTACGGCTCGTCGGCGGACGCCGCGGTCGACGTCGAGTCGAGGTGCGCCCTCAGGGCCGTGCCCGCGGCCGGGGCGTCGCGTGCCATCGAGGCACCGAGCTCACGAGCCAGGTCACGGTCGCCACGGCGCACGGCGTCGATGACGCACAGCACTGCGGACTCCAGGCGGACGAGGCCGACGGTGGCGGACGAGACGCGCAGGCTGAGCAGCACGTCCATGGCCGCGATCTCGTCGCGCCGGGCCAGCGCGTCGGATGCCCGGGACAGCCGGCCGTCGAGCAGGCGCAGGTAGGTGCGGGCGATGGAGCGAGCGAGGTCGGTGCTCTCCAGCTCGGCCGCGAGTCTCGTCAGGGCAGCGGGGTCGAGCTCCTGCCTCGCGAGCGCCGGGCAGGGGCGGCCCACGACGACGTCAGCAGCCACGGCTGCCCCCCGGGCCAGACCGACAGCCACGGAGCAGGACGGGCCGGACTCCCACCAGTCGGCCCGCCCCGGTCCCTACGTCTTCCCCCACGGAAGTCCTCGAGGTGGCCCGCCGACCGGAGCGGGTGCCACGAGCACGCGCTCTCGTCGCAGGGTCGACGCCGGCGATGCTCGTCATGGCACTCCTTCCCCGGATCGGCGGGCCCTCGCCCGAAGGTCTCTGAGTCAGCGATCCGCCACCCGTCGGACCTGCTGATGCATCGACTGTGACGAGCCAAACGCAAGTCGCGAGCGCCGTGCCGCGCAGGGTTTCCGCAAGATCGGCGCAAGGCCGCCCCGGTTGGGACGGCCTTGCGCCATTTGTCCGCGCGCCTGCGGTCGGAGAGGGCACGTCACCCGGCTCAGACGGCTCGGGCGGCTATGTCTCCTACGGGTCGAACCGGAGGTGGCTCGGGCGCGTCAGAGTGCCGACGACAGGTAGTCCGGGGCGCTCTGCGCGAAGGCCTCCCTCGTGGCCTCCGAACCGACGAACAGGGCCGTGGCCCAGATGTCGGCCCACAGCAGCGTCGGGCCGGTCACCGTCACGGACCCGGGCCGTCCCACCGGCTCGCCCTTCACCGGGTCGTAGAGGTGGGCGCCGCGGGCTGCCGTGCCGGAGGTCGCCACGGCGCCCCTCGCCAGGGTCACGGTGCTCGCGATGCGCGTGCGGTCGCGGGGGTCCTCGATGCCGACCCGCCACATGATGGCGTCCGGACCCGAGACCGGGAGGTCATCATGCGCGCCGACGAGCAAGTCACCACCGGCATTGATGCAGAAGGAGATTCCCCGAAGCTGCCGCAGCGGGAGGGAGGCGCGGTCGACGCCCCATCCCTTGACCAGCCCGGTGGGGTCGAACGCGAGGTCGCCCTCCCCGGTGGGGAGCAGCGTGGTGAACGCCCCCTTCGTCAGGGCCTCTGCCTCCTGCCCGAGGCGCAGCGACTCCTCGACGAGAGGACTGCACTGCGCGAGCTGCACCTGCTCGCGGCGCAGCCGCATGAGGTCCGAGTCGTCGCGGTAGGTCGAGAAGATGGAGTCCATCTCGCGCAGGATGCCGAAGGCCTCCTCGACGGCGCGCGCGGCGGCGGCTGCGTCGACGTCGGCACCCCGCAGGTGGATGCTCACCGGCATCCCCATGACCTGCTCGACCCAAGCCCGACGCTCCGACACGCCGGCCGCCTGAGGATGCTCCGCCCCGGTCGCCGGTCCGCCCATGACTCGCTCCTTCGCCGCCTGCCTCGAGAGTGCCATCACAGGTGCGCCTGGTCGATGGCCGACTGCAGCGACTGCGTGTAACCGTCCCAGGTGTACGTGGCACCGGAGACGACGTCGATCTTCGCGGACTGCGCATCGACCGTCTCCTGGTTGTAGACGGGGACCGCCTGCGAGTTGATCATCTGGTCGTGGCGGTCGTTCCACGGGACCTGCAGCACGTCGGAGGCGGTGATCTTGCCACCCTGGACGGTGATCTGGACCTGGACGTTGCCGTAGCGGGTCATGACGGCGTCGCCGGAGTACGTCTTCGCCGCGGGCGACGAGCCCGACGAGCCCGATGCAGCGCCCCCGGCCGCTGAGGGCTCCTGGCCGGAGGAGTCGCTGGAGGACGCCGAGGACGAACCCGAGGAGGAGCCGCTGCTCTCGGAGGTCTTGCTCGTGGTGGTGACCTGTCGGCTCTCGGCCGCCACGACGGCGGTCGAGGATCGCGAGGTGCTGTAGCTGAACAGGAGCACGAGCACGGTGAGCGTGCTCATGGCCCAGAGGACGATGCGGCGCATGGTTGGTCTCGTTTCGTGTGTTCGGGTCAGTAGCAGAAGCGCTCGCGGTGGACGGCCTCGCGCGGCACGCCGGCCTCGTGGGCGGCGGTGATGACGGCATCCATCCAGGTCGGGTTGCCGCAGATGTAGACGTCGCTGTCGGCGATGTCGGGGACGATCCGGAGCAGGGCCTCGGCGTCGCCGAGGTGGCCCGCGTCGACGGGGAGCCAGCTGTCGCGGTCGCGCATGCGGTGCCCGACGACGGCCACGACGCGGCCGCCCTTGGACCGCGCGATGTCGAGCAGCTCGTCACCGAGGACGATGTCGGACTGGCTGCCCACGCGGTAGATCACGACGGCCCCGTCCGCTGAGGGCGGCAGCTCCTCGAGGATGGCTCGCAGCGGCGTGATGCCGATGCCGGCCCCGATGAGCACCGCCTTCCCATTGGTGCCGACGCCCGTGTGCAGCCGCCCGTAGGGGCCCTCGACGAGGACGGGCGTGCCGGGTCGGAGGCTCGCGAGGCGCCCGCTGGAGGAGCCGACGCGCTCGGCGGTGATGCGCAGGGAGCGTCCGTCCGGGGCTGCCGAGAGGGAGTACGGGTTGGCGCGCGTCCAGCCCGGCCCGTCGAGGAAGCGCCACTGGAAGAACTGGCCGGCGCGCACGGAGAGGCGGTCGAGGTGGCGGCCGGTCACGACGACCGAGGTCACGGTCGGAGACTCGGCGACGACCTCGGACACCACGAGCCGGTGCCGGCGCGACCGGACGACCGGGAGGACGACGCGGAAGGCGAGCACGGAGACGAGTGCGGCGGCATACAGCCCCCACCAGAAGACCGTGGCGGCGGGTGAGGACTTGAAGTCCGCACCGGTCCACAGCTGGTGTGGGAGGGCCAGACCCGCGCCGAGGTACGCGTACAGGTGGAGCAGGTGCCACGACTCGTAGCGCAGCCGCGCACGCGCCTTCTTCACGGAGGTGACGACGACCATGACGAGGGCGATCATGCCGGCGAGGGCCAGCAGCATCCCGGGCGAGTGGAGCACCTCGTCGACGAACGTGCCGAGGACCCCCATGTCGGTGCCGGCGTTGTAGCCCAGGATCGTCAGCACGATGTGGGCGAGCATGAGGTTGAAGGACGTGAAGCCCACGAGGCGGTGCACGCGGGCGAGCTCATCCTGGCCCCAGGCCTGCTCGACGAACGGGATGCGCGCCATGAGCAGCACCTGCAGCAGCATGAGCACCGAGGCGAGCAGCCCGCTGAGCCGGCCGAGATCGATCAGCGCCTCACCGGCAGAGCCGAAGTCCGTCACCCCTCCCCCGGCGACCCACAGCGCCACCACGAAGAGCGTTGCGCCCCAGGCGAACACGGCCGAGGCGTCGCGCCACCACCGAGGCGTGAGGGGCAGGGCCCGGCGGGGGCTGCGGGCCGCGGAGTGCTCACGGGCCTCGGGGAGGGCGAGGGAGGTCATGAAAGTCAGGTTCGAGCCGCAACCTGTGTGCGTGCTGTGGCCGTCGGATGTCAGGCGTGTGAGTCGCGAGCGGGTCGCCGCAACGGAGGGTCAGGCGGCACCGATCGGGTCGGACGAACCGGGTCAGGCCCACCAGCCGAGGAGGCTGCCGCCGATCTTGACGATGAAGGCACTGACGACGACGACGAAGATGCCGCGCACGAACCCGCTGCCGCGGGCGACCGCGGTGCGGGCACCGACGTAGCCGCCGACGAGGTTGGTGGCGGCGATGACGACGCCGACCTTGAGCACCACGAGGCCCATCGGCGCGAAGATCGTCAGGGCCCCGAGGTTCGTCGCGAGGTTGGCGATCTTGGCCTTCGCGCTGGCCTCGAGAAAGTTGTAGCCGAGCAGCCCGACGAGCGCGAAGACGAGGAAGCTGCCGGTGCCGGGGCCGAGAGCCCCGTCGTAGGCGCCGATGACGAAGCCGGTGACCATGGCCAGGACGGTGTGCTTCGCGCCGTGGAACCGGCGGATCGACTCCTTGCCGAGGTCGGGCTTGAGCAGCGTGTAGGCGCCGACCACGACGAGCAGCACGAGGATGATGGGGTTGAAGGCGGACTTCGGGATGTGGAGGCCGATGAGGGCACCACCCATCGAGCCGACGTACGCGACGGCTGCCATCGGCAGGGCCGTGCGGAGGTCGGGGCGCACCCGGCGGTAGAAGGTCACCGAGCTCGTCGTGGTGCCGAAGACCGAGCCGAACTTGTTCGTCGCCAGCAGCTGCGCCGGGGTCGCACCCGGCAGCCCGACGAGCAGCGCCGGAAGCTGGACCAGGCCGCCGCCGCCGACGACGGCATCGATCCAGCCCGCGACGAAGGAGGCGACGCCGAGGAAGCCCAGGGTCGTGAGGGTGGGGTCGCTCACGCGTCGTCGCCGCCCGCGGCCTCGTGGTTCCAGAGCGCGACGATGCCGGCGACGTCGAGCAGCTCGTCGGCGACGGCGTCGGGTCGTGCGTCCACGGGCATCCGCTGGCCCGCCGGGATGTCGGAGTGCGGCACGAGGATGGCGCGCATCCCGACCTGGTGGGGGCCGTGCACGTCCTCGAAGAGGCGGTCGCCGACGTAGACGGCCCGCTCCGGCGCCACGCCGAGGGCCTCGCACACGGCGCGGAACGCGTCAGGGTGCGGTTTCACGACGTGGATCTCCGACGAGTAGACGTCGGCATCGAGCAGGTCGAGCACGCCGTCACGCTCGAAGACCTCACGGTGATAGGCGCGGGTCCAGATTGTGTTGGACAGCACCCCGACCCGGATCCCCTTTCGCCGCAAAGACTCCCAGAGCGGACGGACCTGCTCGTCGGTGTGGGTGTGCGGTTCCCAGAAGCGCTGGTAGGCCGCCAGCGCGAGGTGGTGCCGGTCGTGCTCCGGGTCGACGCCGGCGTCGTCGAGGATCGCGGCGATCGACGCGCTCTCATGGGTCTCGCGACCGCGGCGCCACGCACGCTCCTCCGCCTCATGGATGCGCACGGCCAGGGAGTCAGCCTCGGCGAGCTCCTCGGCCGGCATGTCGGGGTCCTCGACCGCGAGGCCGTGGACCGTGCGGGCGAAGACGCGCCACTGCTGCGGCAGGTCGACCTCGTGCCACGGCGTCAGGGTGCCGCCCCAGTCGAAGACCACCGCCTCGACGGGCCGTGCGACGGCCGTCACGAGCGCTCGACCTCGGCGGTCACCTCGGCGGTCAGCGCGGCCACGACGTCGTCGACGGCGACCTCGCGGCGCTCGCCCGAGCGGCGGTCCTTGATCTCGACCTTGCCCTCGGCGAGACCACGGCCGATGACGAGGATCGTCGGCACCCCGACGAGCTCGGAGTCCTTGAACTTCACGCCGGGGCTCACGCCCTTGCGGTCGTCCACGAGCACGGACAGCCCCTGCACCTCGAGCTCGCGGGCGATCTCCTCGGCCTTGACGAAGAGGGCCTCGTCCTTGCCCGCTGCGATGATGTGCACGTCGACCGGTGAGAGCTCGCGCGGCCAGATGATGCCGGACTCGTCGTTGTTGCCCTCGACGACGGCGGCGACCGCGCGAGAGACGCCGATGCCGTAGGAGCCCATCACGACCGTGACGAGCTTGCCGTTCTGGTCGAGCACCTTGAGGTCGAGCGCCTCGGCATACTTCGTGCCCAGCTGGAAGACGTGGCCCATCTCGATGCCGCGCGCTCCCTCGAGCACGTGGTCGCAGTTGGGGCACGGGTCGCCGAAGCGCACCTCGGCGGCCTCGATGGTGCCGTCGGCGGTGAAGTCGCGCCCGACGACGAGGTCGATGACGTGCTGCCCGGGCGCGTTCGCGCCGGTGACCCAGCGCGTGCCCTCCGCGACGCGGGGGTCGAGCAGGTAGCGGATGCCGGTGCTGCCGTCGGTGCCGAGCGCGCCCGGGCCGATGTAGCCCTTGACGAGAGCGGGGTTCGCGGCGAAGTCGGCCTCGGTGAAGGCATCGACCTCGGCCGGCTCGACCTGCGCGCCCAGGCGCTTCTCGTCGACGTCGCGGTCACCGGGAACGCCGATGGCCAGGGGCTCGCGGGTGCCGTCCGGGTGGACGAGGGTCACGACGACGTTCTTGAGGGTGTCGCCGGCCTCCCAGGCGCGGTCCTCGCGCGGGAACCGCTCGTTGAGGTGCGCCACGAGCGTGTCGATCGTCGGCGTGTCCGGGGTGTCCTCGGCGTGGGCGGCCGGCACCCCGTCCCACGCGACCGCCTCGGGGGCGGGCACGCGTACGGCCTCGACGTTGGCGGCATACCCGCAGCTCGTGCAGTGGACGTAGGTGTCCTCGCCCACCTCAGCGGTGGCGAGGAACTCCTCGCTCTTGCTGCCGCCCATGGCGCCGGCCATCGCCTGGACGATGACGTAGTGGAAGCCGAGGCGGTCGAAGATCCGGACGTACGCGTCGCGGTGCAGCTGGTAGCTCTTGTCGAGCCCGGCCTCGTCGATGTCGAAGGAGTAGGAGTCCTTCATAACGAACTCGCGGCCGCGCAGCACGCCGGCACGCGGTCGCGCCTCGTCGCGGTACTTCGTCTGGATCTGGTAGATCGACAGCGGCAGGTCCTTGTAGGAGCTGTAGAGGTCCTTGACCGTGAGGGTGAACATCTCCTCGTGGGTGGGGCCGAGCAGGTGGTCGGCCCCCTTGCGGTCCTGCAGGCGGAAGATGTTGTCGCCGTACTCGGTCCAGCGGCCGGTCGACTCGAAGGGCTCCTTGGGCAGCAGGGCCGGGAAGAGCAGCTCCTGGGCGCCGATGGCGTCCATCTCCTCGCGGACGATCCGCTCGACGTTGCGCAGCACCCGCAGGCCGAGGGGCAGCCAAGTGTAGACACCGGGGCTCACCCGGCGGATGTAGCCGGCGCGGACGAGGAGCCGGTGGCTCGGGACCTCTGCGTCCGCCGGGTCCTCGCGAAGCGTGCGCAGGAACAGGGACGACATGTGCAGGGCCACCGGGACTCCTCGGGTGCAGCGTGCGCAGGGCACGCGTGGGTTCGGAACCTGCGCAGGATATCGGCCGCCCGGCAGTCCCCTCTTGGCACGTGTCCTGTCCAGTTCCTGTCCGGTCAGGACAAGAACAGGTCACGGGCTTGACCGGCGGCGCGGCCGCGTGTTCAGTGAGCCTGCCGGAGCCAACGGTGTCAGCATCGTCCGGCGATCGTGACGTCCTTGTGACAACACACCGCGGTGTTCGGCGACGTGAGCACGAACCGTGAGCAAGAATCGGGATTGGGTGCATGCGCCCGTGGACACCACAAAGGAGTGTTGACGACCAGATGAGCGACCCCTCCACCCCTGCTCCCGCCCACGTGCGCGGCAACGTTACCGGCGCCGCTGCCCAGCCGGGCAACGTCATCCTCGAGATGCGCGAGATCACCAAGGAGTTCCCGGGGGTCAAAGCCCTCTCGAACGTGTCGATGGCCGTCCGCCGCGGCGAGGTCCACGCCATCTGCGGCGAGAACGGCGCCGGCAAGTCGACCCTGATGAAGGTGCTGTCGGGGGTGCACCCGGCCGGCACCTACGACGGCGAGATCCACTTCGAGGGCCAGCTCGTCGAGTTCCACAACATCCGCGACAGCGAGCACGCCGGCATCGTCATCATCCACCAGGAGCTCGCGCTCATCCCCGAGATGTCGATCGCCGAGAACATCTTCCTCGGCAACGAGACCGCGAGCGGTGGCGTCATCGACTGGCTCGCCACCCGCGTCAAGGCGCGCGAGCTGCTCGCCCGTGTCGGGCTCCAGGAGGAGCCCGACACGAAGATCCGCGACATCGGCGTCGGCAAGCAGCAGCTCGTCGAGATCGCCAAGGCGCTTTCGAAGGACGTCAAGCTGCTCATCCTCGACGAGCCGACCGCGGCGCTCAACGAGGGCGACTCCCAGCACCTGCTCGACCTGATCGCCGGCCTGCGCTCCAAGGGCGTGACCTGCATCATGATCAGCCACAAGCTCAACGAGATCGAGCAGATCGCCGACTCCATCACGATCATCCGCGACGGCAAGTCGATCGAGACGCTGCGCGTCAAGGAGGAAGGCGTCGACGAGAACCGGATCATCCGGGGCATGGTCGGCCGCGACCTCGAGTCGCGCTTCCCCGACCACACGCCGAAGATCGGCGAGGTCTTCTTCGAGGTGAAGAACTGGACGGTGCGCCACCCGAGCGTGCCCGACCGTCTCGTGGCGAAGCACAGTGACTTCTTCGTGCGCCGCGGCGAGATCGTCGGCTTCGCAGGACTGATGGGCGCCGGCCGCACCGAGCTGATGCGCAGCCTCTTCGGCCGCTCCTACGGCACCTACGTCGAGGGCACCATCGTCAAGGACGGCAAGGAGGTGAGGCTGCGCACGGTCGCCGACGCCATCGACGCCGGCCTCGCCTACGTCACCGAGGACCGCAAGACCCTGGGGCTCAACCTGCTCGACGACATCAAGCGCACCACCGTCTCGGCGCGCCTCTCGCGCATCACCAAGGGCTTCGTCGTCGACGACCGCCAGGAGTACAACTACGCCGAGTCCTACCGGAAGTCCTTGCGCACCAAGGCTCCCAACGTCGACGAGGGCGTCGCCAAGCTCTCCGGCGGCAACCAGCAGAAGGTCGTTCTGGCCAAGTGGCTCTTCACCGAGCCCGACCTGCTCATCCTCGACGAGCCCACGCGAGGCATCGACGTCGGCGCCAAGTTCGAGATCTACGGGATCATCCAGCGCATGGCGTCCGAGGGGAAGGGCGTCATCCTCGTCTCCTCCGAGCTGCCCGAGCTGATCGGGCTGTCCGACCGCATCTACACCATCAGCGAAGGTGCCGTCACAGGCGTGCTCGACCGCGAGCGGGCCGACCAGGAGTCGCTGATGCGGCTCATGACCCGCCGAACGCACGGTGGCGGCGAGCCGTCGCGCGAGAGCGCCTGACCGGCTGCCCCGCCGCGCCCACTCCCCTCCCCATCCACACCCGACAGAGCCAGGAAGCACCAATGGACAAGGTCAAGAAGATCTTCGGTGGCGACACCCGTCAGCTCGGCATGATCTTCGCCCTCGTGGCGCTGATCATCTTCTTCCAGATCTGGACGGGCGGGCTCACGCTGACGCCCGACAACGTCATCAACATCTTCCAGCAGAACTCCTACATCCTCGTCCTCGCGATCGGCATGGTGCTCGTCATCATCGCCGGCCACATCGACCTCTCGGTCGGGTCGGTCGCGGCGTTCGTCGGCATCTCGGTCGCCATCGCGATGCGCGACTGGGGACTCAGCTGGTGGCTGGGCATCCTCTTCGGGCTCGCGCTCGGCGCCCTGGTCGGGGCGTGGCAGGGGCTCTGGACGGCCTACGTCGGCATCCCGGCGTTCATCGTCACCCTGTCGGGCATGCTGCTCTTCCGCGGTGCCAACCAGTACGTCGGCAAGTCGAACTCGGTGCCCGTGTCCGACGACTTCCAGGTCATCGGTGGCGGCTACCTGCCCGAGGTCGGCCCCAACACCGGCTACAACAACCTCACCGTGCTGCTCGGTCTGCTCCTCGCCGTCGGCATCGTCTACGGCGCCCTCCGCAGCCGCCGGGCCCTGGTCAAGCTGGGTGCCGAGGTCGAGGAGGTCTGGGTCATGTGGGTGCGGCTGGCGCTGATCTGCGCTGCCATCATCGCCGCGACGCTGCTCTTCGGCTCGGGTCGCCCCGGCACGTCGTTCCCCATCGCCGGCATGATCCTCGCCGTGCTCGTGCTGGTCTACGGCTTCATCTCCAACCGCACCGTGATCGGCCGCCACATCTATGCCGTCGGTGGCAACCGCCACGCAGCCGAGCTCTCCGGTGTGAAGAGCAAGAAGGTCAACTTCCTCGTCATGATGAACATGTCGATCCTGGCGGCCCTCGCCGGCATGATCTTCGTGGCCCGGTCCACCGCCTCGGGCCCGTCCGACGGAGTCGGCTGGGAGCTCGACGCCATCGCGGCCGTCTTCATCGGTGGCGCGGCCGTGACCGGCGGTGTCGGCACGGTCGTCGGCTCGATCGTCGGAGGCCTCGTCATGGCCGTGCTCAACAACGGCCTGCAGCTCAAGGGAATCGGCGCCGACGCGACCCAGATGATCAAGGGCCTCGTGCTTCTCGTCGCCGTCGCCTTCGACGTCTACAACAAGTCGCAGGGGCGGGTCTCGCTCCTGGGCCTGCTCATGAGGAACTCCCGCGGTCGGGGCGGGGGCGACGACACGTCGCCGCCGCCATCGGCCGCCGTGGAGACCGCTCCCGTCAGCGAGAGCATCCGCCAGTCCGGTTGAGTCGCCCGACTCAGCCGACCCGCAGACACGGTCAGGGCGCCCGCCCGAGACCGAGAAGGATCCGCGTTCGCCCGGACGCGATAAGAGGAAAGAGAGCACATGCGTACCTTCACCAAGGTGCTGGGCGTCACGGCTGTGGCCGCCCTTGTTCTGACCGGTTGCGGTCGGAGCAGCGACACCGGCACGACGCCGGGCGCTTCCAACGGCGGCTCCGCAGCGGCGGGCTTCCCCGCCAACGCGGTCATCGGTATCGCCCTTCCGCAGAAGACGTCTGAGAACTGGGTGCTCGCCGAGCAGCTGTTCAAGGACGGTCTGTCCGCGGCCGGCTTCCAGGGCGACGTCCAGTTCGCCAACGGTGGCGTGTCCGAGCAGCAGAACCAGATCTCGGCCATGGTCACGAAGGGCGCGAAGGTCATCGTCGTCGGCGCCATCGACGGTTCGCAGCTGGGCACCCAGCTCAAGGCCGCCAAGGACGCCGGCGCCGTCGTCATCGCCTACGACCGCCTCGTGAAGAACACGAACGCCGTCGACTACTACGTCGCCTACGACAACTTCAAGGTCGGCGAGCTGCAGGGCCAGGCCCTGCTCGACGGCATGGCCAAGAAGAAGCCGAACGGCCCGTACAACATCGAGCTGTTCGCCGGCTCCCCCGACGACGCGAACGCCCAGGTCTTCTTCGACGGGGCGATGAAGGTGCTCCAGCCGAAGATCACCGACGGCACGCTGAAGGTCGTCTCCGGCCAGACGCAGTTCAACCAGGCCGTCACGCAGGGCTGGAAGGCCGAGAACGCCCAGAAGCGCATGGACACGCTGCTGGCGGCGAACTACACGAGCGCCCCGCTGGACGGCGTGCTGTCGCCCAACGACACGCTGGCCCGCGCGATCCTCACGTCGGTCAAGGCGGCCGGAAAGCCCAACCCGATCGTGACGGGTCAGGACTCCGAGGTCGAGTCGGTCAAGTCGATCATGGCTGGCGTCCAGTACTCCACGATCAACAAGGACACCCGCAAGCTCGTCACCGAGACCATCGCGATGGTGTCGGCCCTCCAGAAGGGCCAGACGCCGACGGTCAACGACACCAAGTCCTACAACAACGGTGTCAAGGTCGTCCCGGCCAACCTCCTCCCGCCGGTCATCGTGACCAAGGAGAACGCGGCCGAGGCGTACGCCAACGACCCGACGCTGGCGCCGCTCACCAAGTGAGCTGACGCCCCCGGGCACGCATCGCACGAAGGCCCGCCCTCTTGGGGCGGGCCTTCGTCGCGTTCCACCTCGTTCGCGTATGCCGTCCGGCCGGCCCACGTGGACGCCCCCGGCGCCGTCGGACCGAAGGCGCGTAGCGTCGCGCCATGGGTGACGTCTACCTCCACGGGCACCACGCGAGCGTGCTCGCATCGCACGGTGCACGCACGGCCGCGGACTCCGCGGCCTACCTGCTCCCCCACCTTCGCGACGGGCTGCACGTGCTCGACGTCGGCTGCGGACCGGGCACGATCACCCTCGACCTCGCCGCTGCCGTCGCTCCCGCGGGGCGGGTGGCCGGCGTCGAGAACGTGACCGGGCCCCTCGACCAGGCCCGGCGCAACGCGGCCCGACGCGGCGACGACCGCACGGTCTTCGCGCAGGGCGACGTGATGTCCCTCCCGTACGCCGCAGGCTCCTTCGACGTCGTCCACGCGCACCAGGTGCTCCAGCACCTCACCGACCCCGTCGGGGCCCTGCGCGAGATGGCTCGGGTGACGCGGCCCGGCGGGATCTTGGCCGTGCGTGACGTCGACTACGCCTCGATGGTGTGGCACCCGGAATCGGAGGGGATGACGCGCTGGCTGGACGTGTACCGGCGGCTGGCCCGGCTCAACCACGCGGAGCCTGATGCCGGTCGCCACCTCGTCGCGTGGGCGCACGCAGCGGGCCTGCACGACCTCGAGCCGTCGGCGTCGTTGTGGACCTACGCGACGCCCGAGCAGTGCGCCTGGTGGGGCAGCGCCTGGGCGCGCCGCGCCCGCGAGTCGACCTTCGCCACCCAGGCGCTCGAGCGAGGCCTGCTCACCGAAGCCGGGCTCAGCGAGGTGAGCCGGGCGTGGAGCGACTGGTCGACACACCCCGACGCGTGGTTCGCGATGACGCACGCCGAGGTCGTCGCACGGGTCTGACGGCGGCGCACTCCAGTGGGCAGCTCACGGCGGCAAGGGAACCCGCTCGTGGCTGCCGCGCCCCGATGCCCATCCGTCAGTGCTCCTCGAAGGTGCGCGCCGCCTCTACCGTGCCGGGAAGAGGTCTCTGCTGTCGACGGAGCACCGTCCACCCGACACCGAGAGCGAGTGCGCCCAGCGCGCCGCCGACTCCACCCGCGGTGACTGCTCGAACCAGCTCGCGGTGCGGCCCCTCGCCGGCACCTACCGTCGCCAGGGAGACGACGACACCGACGGCGAGGCCGACCCCGGGCATGGCCCACGCTCAACGGGCCGAGCTGCAGCCGCAGCACCGGCAGGTGCCCGCCACGGCATCCTCGGCCATAGTGGCTCCATGTCGTCAGCCCCACTGTCCTACACCCTCTTGACCGACGCGGCGCTCGCGCGCTCGGCCTTCGCGGCCCTGGTCGAGCTGGAGCCGGAGATGCTCAGCGTCGTGGCGAGCGTCACCGACGGGCTGGTCGCCGACCCGACCCGCTACGTCGGTCCGCGCTGGTGGGCCGGCAAGGACAGCGATGGCGAGGTCGTGGCTGCGTTCATGCACACGCCGCCGCACCTGCTCCACATCGCGTACGCGACGCCCGAGCAGGCCCGCGGCCTGGCGGAGCACCTTGCCGCCGCCCACGACACGCTCGCCGGCGTCGGCGGGCTCCGCGAGCCCACCGAGTCGTTCGCCGACGAGTGGACGGCACGGACGGGCGCCACGGCGACGGTGTCGATGGAGGTCGGACGGTTCGACCTGCCGGTGCGACCGCGCCTGCCCTTCGAAGTCGCCGGCGGGTTCCGGACCGCGGTCCCCGACGACGCCGACCTCGTCGCCGACTGGCACCAGCAGTTCTACGAGGCGATCGAAGGGCGAGCCGCGAAAGCATCGTCCCTCGACCGGCACATCGCGCTGGGTCGCGTCGGGCTGTGGGTGCACGACCGTCGTCCGGTCTCGATGGCGTACGCGTCCCTCGCCAACGGCGGCGTCACCCGGGTGTCAGGGGTCTGGACCCCTCCGGAACTACGCGGGCACGGCTACGCCAGCGGTGTCGTGGCCGCCCTCAGCGCCGCGCGGCAGGACGCCGGCGAGTCGTGCATGCTCTACACCGACCTCTCCAATCCCACGTCGAACGCCATCTACCAGGCGATGGGCTACCGCAGGGTCGGCGACAACGTCACCATCACGTTCACCGCATGACCCCTCCGGCACGCAGGGCGGCCCGGATCATCGGCCACTGGAGCGGCAGGCGCGCGACGGTGGCCGCGAGGTAGCCCTGCCGTGCCGTGTCCTGCGGGTCGCGGTCGAGTCGGCGCTTGGCCTGACCCGTCATCGTGACGTTGGCCGGGAAGACGGCGACGAGGAGAGCCGCGGACGCAAGCCCGGCCGCGCGACGGGTGCGAGGGACGAAGAGCCCGACGGCACAGGCGATCTCGGCGGCGCCGGACGCATACACGAGGGCACGCCGGGACCGCAGTCGCTTGGGCACGATCGACTCGAACGGCTCCGGTCGCACGAAGTGCATGGTGCCCGAGGTGAGCAAGAGTCCCGCCAGGGCGATGGCGTCCTTGCCGAGAGGCGCATTCGTCGCTGTCGTCATCCCCTCACCCTAGGCGGGGGCACGGGTCACAGGAGAACGGTGGTGAACGCACCCACCTCGTGGAAACCGCACCGGGCGTATGTCGCCCGGGCCGCCACGTTGAAGTCGTTGACGTAGAGCGACACCTCGTCGGCCATCCCCGAGAGCACCTGCTCGACGACGCTGGCCATCGCCGGGACAGACAGCCCCTGACCGCGCAGCCGAGGGTGCAGCCACACGCCCTGGACCTGGGCGCAGCCCAGAGCCAGCGACCCGACGTCGGCCTTGAAGACGACCTCGCCGTCCTCGACCTTGACGAAGGTGTGGCCCGCGCGCACGAGGGCCGCCACGCTCGCCCGATAGCCGCGGTCGGAGCCGAAGTAGGGCGGGTAGCCGATCTCCTCGGTGAACATGTGCGCGGCAGCAGGCAGCACGATGTCGACCTCGTCGATGTGGGCCGGCCGCACGTCGGGGTCGAGCTGCACTCCGAGGGCCGAGGGCCGCTCGCGCGTCGTGAGGAGTGGCTGGTGGGTGCGCACGGCACGCACCGGGCCCCACGTGGGGCCCAGTCGGTCCCAGAGCGCGACGACCTGGGCGCTCGGACCGAAGATCGAC
Source organism: Terrabacter sp. 05T424 (assembly GCF_056396225.1). Lineage (NCBI taxonomy): Bacteria > Bacillati > Actinomycetota > Actinomycetes > Micrococcales > Intrasporangiaceae > Terrabacter > Terrabacter sp. 05T424. Next base: position 931,110 of record NZ_JBFTLB010000001.1, on the reverse strand, counting down.
GCGCACTGGCGGCGCATCTTCGTGATGCGCGCGGCCACGGCCGCCAGGCCGTCGTCGTCGAGCTCGACGGGCACGACGTTCGCACTGACCCAGACGAGGCCACGCAGCTGGCCGTCATCCCAGTGCCCGAGCAGCGATCCCGGTGACGCCCTCAGTGATCCCTCCGCGATGCGCGCCGCGACGAAGACGTTGGACACACGGTCGCGGGCGCACACGGCGAGCGCAGCGTCCTGGTCGGCCGCCGACAGCGGCCGCACGGGGAGGCGTTGGCGCAGCACCACCCAAGAGTGCCTGCCCGCGGGCCGGGTGTCACCCCGGCGCGCCCCGCTGCCACCTCACGAACCCGTCACGGTCCCCGCGAGAGCCCTCTGTTCGACGACCCCGGATCCCGATCGAGAGAACACTCCGTCACGAGCGGGATCACACCGATCCCCTCCCCATCCGATCGAGAGAACACTCCGTCAGGTCGGGCGCAGGGCCGGTCGATCCAGGTCCGTGTTGTCGAAGACCCAGGTGGCCTGCCCACGCGGGTCGGCCTCGGCCAGGTAGAGGCGCTGACCCCCGACGTAGCGGGCGTTCGACGACGCCTCGGGGTCCGGGTCGTGCCCTGCGCCGAACCGAGCGTTCCCCCGCGGCACCGAGACCTCGTACGGCACGTCGACCCAGCAGCTCGGCGAGCTGGTCGGCGAGCACGGTCTTGCCGGCGCCGTCGAAGCCGTCGACCGCTACCGCCACCCGCTCCCCCGGCCGGAGCGCGAGGATGCGGTCCGCGAGCTCGCGCACCACGGCATACCGAATGGTGCCGGGCGGGCGCACTCAGCTGACGGTGACGCTGGGGGCGCCGGCCGACTCCTCGTCGACGGGCTCGCCCATCTCGTCGGCGAGGCGCATGGCCTCCTCGATGAGGGTCTCGACGATCTGGGCCTCGGGCACCGTCTTGATGACCTCGCCCTTGACGAAGATCTGGCCCTTGCCGTTGCCGGAGGCGACCCCGAGGTCGGCTTCACGGGCCTCACCCGGGCCGTTGACGACGCAGCCCATCACGGCGACACGCAGCGGCACGGTCATGCCCTCGAGGCCGGCGGTCACCTGGTCGGCGAGCGTGTAGACGTCGACCTGGGCGCGGCCGCACGACGGGCACGAGACGATCTCGAGCTTGCGGGGGCGCAGGTTGAGGCTCTGGAGGATCTGGATGCCGACCTTGACCTCCTCGACCGGCGGGGCCGAGAGCGAGACGCGGATCGTGTCGCCGATGCCGCGCGAGAGCAGTGCGCCGAACGCGGTGGCGGACTTGATCGTGCCCTGGAAGGCGGGACCGGCCTCGGTGACGCCCAGGTGCAGGGGCCAGTCACCGCGCTCGGCGAGCAGCTCGTAGGCGCGCACCATGACGACGGGGTCGTTGTGCTTGACCGAGATCTTGAAGTCGTGGAAGTCGTGCTCCTCGAAGAGGCTCGCCTCCCAGACCGCCGACTCGACGAGCGCCTCGGGGGTCGCCTTGCCGTACTTCTCCATGATCCGCTTGTCGAGCGACCCGGCGTTGACGCCGATGCGGATGGAGACGCCGGCGTCCTTCGCGGCGCGGGCGATCTCCTTGACCTGGTCGTCGAACTGGCGGATGTTGCCCGGGTTGACGCGCACCGCCGCGCAGCCGGCGTCGATCGCCGCGTAGACGTACTTCGGCTGGAAGTGGATGTCGGCGATGACCGGGATCTGGCTCTTCCGGGCGATCGCGGGCAGCGCGTCGGCGTCGTCCTGGCTCGGGCAGGCGACGCGCACGATGTCGCAGCCGGAGGCGGTGAGCTCGGCGATCTGCTGGAGCGTCGCGTTGATGTCGGTCGTCGGCGTCGTCGTCATCGACTGCACGGAGACGGGGAAGTCGCTGCCGACGCCCACCTTGCCGACCTGGATCTGGCGGGTCTGGCGACGGGGCGCGAGGACCGGCGGGGGCAGCGGCGGCATACCGAGGGAGACGCTCATGCCGCCATTATGTCGCGCCCGGGCGGGAGGCTCAGTCGCGGGCGGAGCTCAGCCGAACAGCTTGATCGGCTTGACGATGTCGGCGTAGATGAGCAGCACCGACATCGTGATCAGCACGAGGCTCATGGCGTACGCGACGGGCAGGCCCTTGGCGACGTCGACGAAGCCCGGGTCGGGCCGGTTGCGCAGGCGGGCCCAGCCCTTCTTGACCGCCTCCCACAGCGCCCCCGCGACGTGGCCGCCGTCGAGCGGCAGCAGCGGGACCAGGTTGAAGACGAACAGGGCGAGGTTGAGCGAGGCGATGAGCAGGATCAGCTGGGCGATCTTGAGCCAGTTGCCGCCCTCCTCTGCCGGGATGTCGAGCGCGGCCACCTCGCCGCCGATGCGACCGACGCCGACGACGGAGATCGGCCCGTTGGGGTCGCGCTCGTCGGAGCCGAAGGCGGCCTGGACGACTCCGGCCATCTTCTGCGGGATGCGGACGATGATCGAGGCCGTGTCGACGGTGCGGTCCCAGACGAACTTGGGCGCCTGGAGCAGCGGCGTCTTCACCAGCTCCTGGCCGGGCGTGATGCCGGCGAACCCCATGGAGGCGAGCACGAGCTTGCCGTCCTTCGCGACGGCGTTGCCCTGGTCGTCGTAGGTGGCGCGCTGGAGCACCGCGGGGGTGATCGTGACCGGGACCTTCTGGTCGCCGCGCTGGACGACCCACGTCATGGTGCGGCCCTGGCTGTCGCGGATGGCGCCCGAGACCTGCTCCCACGTGGTGACGGCCTTGCCGTCGACCGAGACGACGCGGTCACCCGCCTGCAGGCCGGCCGCCTTGGCCGGGGCGACGGGGTCGCCGGGCTGGCACTTGGGCTGGGGCACCTGCAACGTCGGGGCGGCGGTCGGCACGCACTGCGACAGCAGTCCCACCTTCGGGGCGACCTGAGGCAGCCCGTAGAGGGTGATGACGCCGGTCAGGAGGACCGCGGCGATGAGGAGGTTCATCACCGGACCACCGAGCATGATGACGATCTTCTTGGCCGGGTGGAGCTTGTAGAAGACACGGTCCTCGTCGCCCGCCTGGACCTCCTCCATCGAGTCGGCGCGGGCCTGGTCGACCATCTGGCTGAACCGGCCGGTCGAGAGGGTGCGCAGCTCACCCGGCTTGTCTCCCGGGCGCGGGGGCAGCATGCCGATCATGCGGACGTAGCCGCCGAGCGGGATGGCCTTGATGCCGTACTCGGTCTCGCCGCGCTTGCGCGACCAGACGGTGGGTCCGAAGCCGACCATGTACTGGCTGACCTTGACGCCGAACTTCTTGGCCGGCACCAGGTGGCCGATCTCGTGCAGCGCGATGCTCAGCGCCACGCCGATGACGACGACCAGGACCCCTACGAGAAACAGCACAGTCCCATTGTCACATCCGCTCCCCGAGTTCCCGATTCGATGGTCCGACGACCACCGGCGACCGCCGGAAACATCGAACCGGGGTCGAGCCGCGGTCAGCGGCTGGTGATGGTGCGCTCGGCGGCGCTCCTGGCCCAGGCGTCGGCGGCGAGTACGTCGTCGAGCGTGAGGTCACGCACCTGCGAGGCGGGCTCGGCGGCATACGCGTCCACGACGTCCGCGACGGTGTCGACGATGTCGACGAAGCCGATGCGGCCGTCGTGGAAGGCGTCGACGGCGACCTCGTTGGCGGCGTTGTAGACGGCCGGCCACGTGCCCCCCGCCTGACCGACCCGCCGGGCGAGCGCGACGGCGGGGAACGCCTCGTCGTCGAGCGGCTCGAACTGCCAGCTCTGCGCCTTCGTCCAGTCGCAGGGCACGTCGGCGTCGGCGATCCGCTCGGGCCAGCTCATCCCGAGCGCGATGGGCACGAGCATCCGTGGCGGGCCCGCCTGGGCGATCGTCGAGCCGTCGACGAACTCGACCATCGAGTGGATCATCTGCTGCGGGTGCACGACGACGTCGATGCGCTCGAACGGGATGTCGAAGAGCAGGTGTGCCTCGATGACCTCGAGCCCCTTGTTGACGAGCGTCGCCGAGTTGGTCGTGATGACGCGGCCCATGGCGAAGTTCGGGTGCGCCAGCGCCTGCTCGGGCGTGACGTGGGCGAGCTCGGCGCGCGTGCGCCCCCGGAACGGCCCTCCGCTCGCCGTGACGACGAGCCGCCGCACCTCGTCGGCGCGCCCGCCCCGCAAACACTGCGCGATCGCCGAGTGCTCCGAGTCGACGGGCACGATCTGGCCAGTCGCCGCGAGCGCCTTGACGAGGGGCCCGCCGATGATCAGCGACTCCTTGTTGGCGAGCGCCAGGGTGGTGCCGGCGCGCAGCGCGGCGAGCGTCGGCTCGAGGCCGATGGCGCCGGTGATGCCGTTGACCACGACGTCGGCGTCCTTGGCAGCGAGGGTCGTGCTGGCCTCGGGGCCGACGAGCACCTCGGGGGCGTATGCCGTCACGCCGGCTGCATCGGCCGCGCTCGCGATCGCTCGCGCCACCTCCTGCTGGGTGCCGCTCGCCACGGCGACGACGGGCACGCGCAGGGAGACGGCCTGCTCGGCGACGAGGTCGAGGTTGCTGCCGGCGGAGAGGCCCACCACCTCGAACCGGTCGGGGTTGCGCTCGACGAGGTCGATGGCCTGGGTGCCGATCGAGCCGGTTGAACCGAGCAGGACGATGCGGCGACGGGCGGGTGCCGGGATCTGCGTCACCCCGGCATTCTTCCGTAGTGGCAGGTCAGGTCGTCACTCCCCTCGCCTGCAGCAGCTCGTCGCGGTGGAAGGCGTAGGCGACGGCCCAGGTCATGCGCAGGCGGTACAGGCGGATGTCGTCGCCCCACGAGAAGGGGCTGCTGCCGTAGTGGGCGGTCCAGTGCGCCTCGACCTCGTCGCGCCCGGGACCCGGCTGCATGAGGTCGGCGTAGCCGTGGCTGAAGAGCGCGAGCTCTTCACCATCGACGTGCGCCACGCTGACCGCTGGTCGCGCCGCGAGGTGCTTCGCCTTGGCCGAGGTGCCGGACGTGCCGAAGGTCCAGGTGCCGTGCAGGAAATGGCCGTCGAGGGCGCTGATGCGCGGCTCGCCGGCTGCGGTGACCGTGGCGACCGACAGCACCTTCATGCCGGTGAGCAGCCCGGTGAGCTGCTCGGCCGTCAGCGTGCGGCCGTCGGTGATGATCGCCCGCAGGTGCCCCGTGGACCGGGCCAGCGACGCGTCGAGCAGGCTCTGGAGCGCGACCGTGTCGTCCTTGGTCTCGAGCATGGTCCGACGGTAGCCCCGATCACCGACCGTCAGGGCTGGCCGACTCCCTCGCCGAGGTAGAACACCGCGCCGCCGAGGAAGAACCTCGGGCCGTGGTCGTAGTGCTCGCCGGGGTCCCGCAGCCAGCCGCCGAACGTCTCGGTCAGCCGGTTCCCGTCGCCACATGCCTGGATGGTCGTCACGACGTCGCTGTGTGCGGCGACGTGAGCTCGCGCTCCACGATGCGCTCCGGCGGAACGGCCTCGACCACGAGAGAGACCGTGGCTCCACGTCGACCGCCGTCTTGACGGTGCACGCCGACGCAGGCGGCGTCGAGTGGCTCCAGCGTCGTCGTGAGGGTCAGGGGCTCGAGGTCCACCCAGGAGGCCACGGAGGATGCCCACGCCCGGCAGTCTGCCGGGCAGTCCCCCGCCGTCAGCGGATTCGCGAGATCACGGCCCTCGGGCATGATGGCGAGGTGAAGTCGGCAGCGCCACGCCCGGTCCTCCTCGGCGTGATGGTCGTCGCCCTCGTCGTGCTGGCGTGGCTCGTCGTCCGGGCGGCTCAGGGACCGTCCGACGAGCAGGGACGCACCGGCTCGGCGGCCGCCACCACGGTGGGAGGCAAGGTCGGTGGCGCCGCCGGGCCGGCGACGACCCAGCGCACCGATCCCGTGTCGGGCCTGCCCTGGGTGTCTGAGTCGGCCCTTCCCCGCGAGGCGCGCGACACCCTCACGCTCATCCGGGCCGGGGGCCCCTTTCCCTACCCCCGGAGCGACAACAGGACATTCGACAACCGAGAGCGGTTGCTGCCCAACAAGACCCGCGGCTACTACCGCGAGTTCACTGTCGTGACACCGGGATCCGACGACCGAGGACCCCGACGCCTGATCACCGGTGGCAGCGGCGAGATCTACTGGACCGACGACCACTACGCGTCGTTCCACCGCGTCAGGGAGGGCACGTGACGACATTCCTCGGCCGCCACAGCGAGGCCGACGACCACCTCGACCAGCTGCGCTGGCTCGGCCACGACGTTCGGGTCGTGACCGGCGGGCACGACAAGGCCAGCGTCCTCGAGGCCTTCGCGACAGACCTGGACCTGCCCGACTGGTTCGGTCACAACTGGGACGCGCTCCTCGACGCTCTCCGCGACCTCGAGGGCACCCGTGGCGTGCCGATCGAGCTCGTCTGGGACCGCACCCACGGGCTGCGGCTGGCCGACCGCCCGACCTACGAGGCGGTCGTCGAGATCCTCGAGCAGGTCGACGACGAGCGCGACGACCTCAACGTCACCGTCATCGCGCGCTGACGCCTCCACGCCCCGACCACGTATGCCGCCGCGTCACGCGAGCGAGGCGGCGCGGACCGCCGGCGGCGGGCCCACGGCATACGTCCTCGGGGGTGAGGCCACTAGTTCACGAAGACCCGCTCGTCGATGAGGCGCTCCTTGACCTCCTGGCCGTCGGTGTGGAACCGGCCGTGGGTGAAGTCCTTGTGGAACTCGAGCTCGACGCCGGCGCGGCCGTGCCGGTTCTTCTCGACCGTGACCACGCACCAGTCGCTGAACCGCTGTGCGTTGCCGAGGTCGTAGATGAGGTGGTCGCGCGCGACGATGTCGACCTTCTCGCTGAGGATGAGCACGATGTCGGACTCGTAGGCGAGGGCCGACGAGCCGCGCAGGTCGTGGATGCGCATCCGACGCCCGGCGCCCAGGCTGGCCTTGTCCGCTGCGGCGACGGCCACGACGGGCAGGCCGGCCTGGAGCGCCAGCTCCTTGAGACCTTCGGCCGCGGCGGCCATGGTGTCGCCGTCGCGGGCCTCGCGCACCGGCACCTTCTGGAGGTAGTCCACCAGCACCAGCGGCATCTCGCCCGTCTGCTGGGCGACCTCGTCGACGATGCGGCTGATCTCCGGCAGGGTCGTCGACGCGTTCGACTCGTGGATGTGCAGCCGCTCGCCGAAGTCGGCCAGGGCGAAGAGGGCCGGCAGCGCTCCGGGCAGCGGCGTGAGGACGTCCTCGAGGGTGAGGCCGCCCGACTCGGACTCGAGGGCTCGTCGCACGTCGTGCACTGTGGCGACCTCGCCGGGAATGCGCTCGGCGGCCTCCATCGAGACAAGGCGTTCGAAGAGCGTGGGCGCCTCGTGCTCGTAGGAGAAGAACAGCGCCGTGCGTCCGGCGGCGACGGCGTTGCGCACGAACTGCAGGGCCATGGTCGTCTTGCCGTTGCCCTGGGCCCCCCCGAGGAGCACCAGCTCGCCGGCGCGGAAGCCTCCGGTGAGCGTGTCGTCGAGGGCCGGGAAGCCGGAGGACCACACGGACACACCGGCCGAACCCCCACGCCGCAGCGCCGAGTCGGTGTCGTCGAGCAGGGAGGCGAGCGAGCGAAGCGCCCCGCCTCCCAAGCGCCCCGCTTGAGTCGTCATGGAAGGGATTGCACCACAACGTCCGCGTCGCCCGGGCCGGTTTCGCGCAGTTTGCCCGGCCCCGCGCGGTCGCTGGAGCGGCGGCCTACAAGGCGATGCCGACGTACTTGGTCTCGAGGTACTCGTCGATGCCCTCGAAGCCGCCCTCGCGACCGACTCCGGACGCCTTGACCCCGCCGAACGGGGCCGCCGGGTTGGAGACGATGCCCTGGTTGACGCCGACCATGCCGTACTCGAGCGCCTCGCTCATCGTGATGGCGCGCGAGAGGTCTCGGGTGAAGAGGTAGGCGACGAGGCCGTACTCGGTGTCGTTGGCGAGGCGGATCGCCTCGGCGTCGGTGCGGAATGTCGTGACGGGCGCGACGGGTCCGAAGATCTCCTCGCGCGCCATGTCGGCGTCGGTGGGCACGTCGGCGAGCACGGTGGGCTCGTAGAACCAGCCGGCACCCTTCGGGGCGGAGCCGCCGACGAGCACCTTGGCGCCCTTGGCGACCGCGTCGTCGACGAGCGAGCTGACCTTGTCGCGGGCCTTCTCGTCGACGAGCGGACCGACGTCGACGCCGGCCTTCGTGCCCTTGCCCAGGGTGAGAGCCCCCATCCGACGGGCGAGCTTCGCGCTGAACTCGTCGGCGAGCGACTCGTGGACGTAGAAGCGGTTGGCGGCCGTGCAGGCCTCGCCCATGTTGCGCATCTTGGCCAGCATCGCGCCGTCGACGGCCTTGTCGACGTCAGCGTCCTCGAAGACGAGGAACGGGGCGTTGCCGCCGAGCTCCATCGAGACCCGCAGGATGCCCTGCGACGCCTGCTCCATGAGCGAGCGGCCGACGGGGGTCGAACCGGTGAAGGTCAGCTTGCGCAGGCGCGGGTCGCGGATGAGCGGCTCCATGACGGCGCCCGTGGTCTCGTGGGTCGTCATGACGACGTTGAGCACGCCGTCGGGCAGGCCGCACTCGCGCAGCAGGTCGGCCAGGGCCAGCATCGTCAGAGGCGTCTGGCTGGCCGGCTTGACGACCATCGTGCAGCCGGCGGCGATGGCGGGGCCGATCTTGCGGGTACCCATGGCCAGCGGGAAGTTCCACGGGGTGATCATCAGCGTCGGACCGACGGGCTGCTTCATGGTCATGAGGCGGGTCGCGCCGTTGGGCGCCGTCGACCACCGGCCCGAGATGCGCACGGCCTCCTCGGAGAACCAGCGGAAGAACTCGGCACCGTAGGCCACCTCGCCGCGGCTCTCGGCGAGCGTCTTGCCCATCTCGAGAGTCATGAGCATCGCGAACTCGTCGGCGCGCTCGGTGATCTGCTCGTACGCCGCCCGCAGCAGCTCACCGCGGTCGCGCGGCGGGGTCCTCGCCCAGTCGGACTGCGCCGCCACGGCGGCATCGAGCGCCGCACGACCGTCGGCGACCGTGGCCGCCGCGACGTGCGTCAGCACCTTGCCCGTCGACGGGTCGTCGACCGCGATGGTCTGGCCATCACTGCCGTCGCGCCACTGGCCGCCGATGTAGAGGCCCTTGGGCACGGAGTCGATCACTGACTTCTGCGTCACCGCTGCCATGCCTGGAACCCTAGTCCTCGTTGGTGTTTCGTCATCGGATGGTCACCATCTCCTGCGTCGACGCAGCTGCGTGACCCGGGGGCGCGCTGAGAACCTCCTCGAACCGCGTACCGGTTCGGACCCTCAGCGCTCGTCCATACCCCAGGGCGAGCCGAAGCCCTCGGGCTTGGGTGCCGCGAGCAGGTCGAGGAACGGGACGGCATCGAACGCCTCGGGCCCCAGGACGCCTTCGCCCTTCCACGTGCCCCGGGCGAGCAGCTCGAGCGCGATGACGGGGTTGACGGCCGTCTGCCACACGACGCACTGGGCCCCGTAGTCGCGCATCGTCTGCTCGTTGTCGACGACGTGGTAGAGGTAGGTGCGCCGCGGCTGCCCGTCGGTGCCGGTGCCCGTCACGAAGAGGCCGGCGCACGTCTTGCCGGTCATCCGCGGGCCGATGCCCGCCGGATCGGGCAGGACCGCGGCCACGACGTCGCGCGGGCTCACCTCGACACCCTTGACCCGCACCGGCTCGGTGCGGTCGAGGCCGAGGGTATTGAGAACCTTGAGGATCGTGATGAACTCGTCGCCCAGGCCGTACTTGAAGGTGACCCGCCGGGCGTCGACCCAGCGCGGCATGAGGAGCGCCTCCTCGTGCTCGACGTTGACGCACTCGACCGGGCCGATGCCCTCCGGGAAGTCGAAGACCTCGGGCTCGCTGAACGGTTCGGTGGTGAACCAGCCGCGCCCCCTCTCCCAGACGACGGGAGGGTTGAGGCACTCCTCGATCGTCGTCCACATCGAGAAGCTCGGCGCGAAGACCTCGTTGCCGTCGTCGTCACGGACCACGAGGTTGGCGCCGTCACGCGTGCCGAGCTCGTCGATCTTCGAGAAGAGGTGGTCGGCCGCGTAGCGGGCGAACACGTCGGACAGGCCGGGCTCGACCCCGATCCCCACGAGCGCGAGCCGGCCGTCGGCCTCCCACTCGCCCGCCACGGCGAACTGCTCGTCGCCGAGCTTGACCCCGGTGACGGCATACGGCTGCTCGGGATGGCGCTGCGAGAGGCTCATCGCCATGTCGAGGTAGTCGGCACTGGCGGCCTTGGCACCGTTGAAGATCGACATGTTGAACTTCGGGTCGACCGCGTTGAACACGTGGGTCGCACCGTGTTCGCGCGCCAGCGTGGTGACGGCATCGGCGGACGACGCGTCGACCTGCGCCGCGACGAACCGGCTCTCGCCAGGGTGCCGTTCGACCACCGCCGCGATGGTGCGCTCGGCCCGCGACGCGTCGTAGTCGGCGACCACCCAGAGCTCGAAGAAGTCGCGTTCGGCCGCGATGCGCGCGGCGGCGTCACCGACCCCGCCGGAGCCGATCATGAGGACACGCAAGAGGATTCACTCCAAGGGGGTCAGGCCGTCGCTCCGCGACGTCGACTGCCGATGATCTGGGCAGCGATGACGCAGAGGACCGCGATGACGAACATCGAGAACCCGATGACGTTGGCCTGGGCCGGGATGCCACGGGTGTAGGACACGTAGACGAACTTCGGGAACGTCGTCTCGTTGCCGGAGACGAAGTTGGTGATGATGAAGTCGTCGAAGGACAGCGAGAACGACAGCAGGGCGGCGGCGACGATGCCCGGCAGGGCCAGCGGGAAGGTGATCCGCAGGAACGTCGTACGCGGGTCGGCGTAGAGGTCGGACGCCGCCTCCTCGAGGCGAGGATCGAGACTCTGCAGGCGCGCCTTGACGGTGACGACGACGAAGCTGATGCAGAACATGATGTGCGCGATGACGACCGTCCAGAAGCCGAGGTCCATGCGGAAGGCCTGGATGAAGATCGTCAGCAGGCTGGCGCCCAGCACCACCTCGGGTGTCGCCATCGGCAGGAACACGAGGATGTTCGTCGAGCTGCGCCCCCTGAACGTGTAGCGCACGAGCGCGAACGCGATCAGGGTGCCGAGGACCGTGGCCACGAGGGTGGCGAGGGACCCGATCTTGATGCTCTCGACGAGGGCCGGGCAGACCCCGGGCGCCCCGCACGGGTTGGCCCAGTGCTTGAGGGTCGGGCTGCCCTCCGGGTTCCACGTGATGTTGGACCGGCGGTAGTTGTTGAACGAGAAGACGAACGTGTAGAAGACCGGCAGGAAGAGGTAGACGAGGACGCCCACCGCGATGACCATCGCGAGGTGGTCGCTGACCCAGGTGCGTGCGCGTCTCACAGGACCTCCTCCGTCCCGAAGCGGCGGACGTACCCGAGGACGAGCACGAGGATGAGGATCATCAGGCTGATCGACAGCGCGGCAGCCGTCGGGTAGCCGCCGAGCACCGTGAAGAACTGGCTGTTGATGACGTTGCCAACCATCTTGGTGCTCGTGTCGGAGCCGAGCAGCTCGGCGTTGACGTAGTCGCCGGCGGCGGGGATGAACGTCAGCAGCGTGCCGGCGAGGATGCCGGGGGCCGCCAACGGGATCGTCACCGTGCGCAGGTTGGTGAACCGGTCGGCGTAGAGGTCGCGCCCGGCCTCGAGCAGGCGCGGGTCGGCACGCTCGAGGCTGGTGTAGATCGGCAGCACCATGAAGGGCAGGAAGTTGTAGGTCAGTCCGGCGACGACAGCGACCCACGTCTCGGTGATGTGCCCGCCGGGGAGCAGGTGAAGCGTGCGCAGCGTCGAGGCGACGAAGCCGTCGTCGGCGAGGATCTGGCGCCAGGCGATGGTGCGCAGGATGAACGAGGTGAAGAACGGTGCGACGACGAGGATGAGCATGACGTTGCGCCACCTGCCGGCCTTGAACGCCATCGCGTAGGCGAGCGGGAAGGCGACGACGAAACAGAGCACGGTGGCCGTGCCGGCGTAGAGCAGGGAGCGCAGGAAGTGCACGCCGTAGGTGCGGAGCGCCTCGACGTAGTTGCCCACGTTGGCGTCGCGGTAATAGTAGCCGGGAGCCCCGGGCCACTGCGACTGCAGGCTCGCCGAGCCCAGCTGGATGAGCGGCACGATGAAGAAGAGCGTCAGCCAGAGCAGTCCGGGGATCAGCAGGAGGTACGGCGTCCACCTGCGCCGCTTGGTGCCGACGCGTGGCGGGGTCAGCTGCGGGTTGCCGGCCTCGCGGGCGCTCGCCGCGACGGCGGTCGTCATGCGCCCTCCTCCGCCAATGCTGCCTTGCGGCCGTCCTCGTCGACCGGCACGGCGAAGGCGTGCGTGGGATCCCAGGACAGCCACACGTCGTCACCCGGGCGGACGCTGATCGGATCGACGTCGAGGTTCTGCTCGTAGACGGTCCAGTTGGCGCCGCTCGGGACGGTGACGAGGTACTGCGTGGCGACGCCGCTGAACGAGACGTCGGTGACCGTTGCCCGCACGTCGTTTCCCGTGGCGTCGGGCTGGGAGTCGTGGATCCGGACCTTCTCCGGACGCACGCCGAACATCAGCTCGCCGTCGTGGATCTCCGTGCGCTGCTTGGGGATCCGGACCTTGGTGTCGCTGACCTCGGCCATGATGAAGTCGGCGTCGGTGCCGAGGATCCGCCCGACACCCAGGTTGGACTGGCCGACGAAGTTGGCCACGAAGGCGGTCCGCGGCAGGTCGTAGAGGCGCTCGGGCGGCCCCATCTGCTCGATCCGCCCACCGTTCATGACGGCGACGGTGTCGGCCATGGTCATGGCCTCCTCCTGGTCGTGCGTCACGTGGATGAAGGTGAGTCCGACCTCGCTCTGGATCCGCTTGAGCTCCACCTGCATCTGGCGGCGCAGCTTGAGGTCGAGGGCGCCCAACGGCTCGTCGAGCAGCAGCACCTCGGGCTGGTTGACGACCGCACGCGCGAGCGCCACGCGCTGCTGCTGACCACCGGAGAGCTGCGCCGGCTTGCGGCCGGCCAGGTGCGAGAGCTGGACGAGCTCGAGCGCGTCGTCGGCCAGCTGCATCGCGTCGGCAGCCTTGCGACGCTTGGGCCCGAAGGCGACGTTCTCCCGGACGGTCAGGTGCGGGAAGAGCGCGTAGCTCTGGAAGACCGTGTTGACCGGACGCTCGTGCGGCCGCGTGCCCGTGAGGTCGGTCTCACCGATGAGGACCCTTCCGGCCGTGGGTTGCTCGAGTCCGGCGACCATGCGCAGCGTCGTCGTCTTGCCGCAGCCCGAGGGCCCGAGGAGGGCGAAGAACGAGCCGCGTGGCACGACGAGCGACAGGTCGTCGACAGCCGTGAAGTCGGCGAACTCCTTGGTGACGTTCTCGAGGACGAGGTCGCCGTGCGCCTCGCGTGTGTTCGTAGCCATCAGTTGCCCACCGCCGTGCTCCAGATCTGGGAGTACTTCTGGTCCTCTGCCGCTGTCAGGGCCCGGAAGCTCCGGGTGTTGGCCCTGAGGTACTCCTCCGTGGGAAAGATCATCGGGTCGTCGACGAGTGACGGGTCGACCTTCTTCATCTGCTCCTGGGCACCCTGGACGGGGCAGATGTACGCGACGTAGGCGGCGACCTTGGCGGCCACCAACGGGTCGTAGTAGTAGTCCATCAGCCGCTGCGCGTTGCGTCGATGGCGTGACGTGATCGGGACCATCATGTTGTCGCTCCAGAGCGTGCCCTTGCTGTCGGGCAGCACGAACGTCCAGTTGTCGTCCTTGGTGTTCGCCTGCAGCTGGGCGATGTCACCGCTCCAGACGATGCCGGCGATCGCGTTGCCGCTCGTGAGGTCCTGCAGGTACGAGTTGCCCTTGATCCGGCGGATCTGGCCGTCGGCCAGCTGCTTGGAGACCTCGTCGACGCCCGCCTGGAACTGCTGCTCGGTGAAGGGCTGGGAGATGTCGACGCCCTGTCGCAACATGATGAGGCCGACGGTGTCGCGGAACTCGAGCAGGGCCGTGACCTTGCCCTTGAGGTCGGGGGCCCAGAGGTCGTCGAGCGTCTTCAGCTCTCGACCGACCTTGCCCTTGTGGTAGCCGATGCCGGCGAAGCCGCTCTGCCACGTGAGCGAGTGGCTGCGACCCGGGTCGAACGAGACGTCCTGCAGGATGGGCCGCAGGTTCGAGGCGTTGTGCATCCGGATCAGCTCGAGGGGCTGGACGAAGCCCTGCTGGATCATCCGGTTCGCCATCCAGTCGGTGAAGACGAAGATGTCGCGGTCGATGTCCTGGTTGGCCTGCAGCTGGGGCAGGATCTTCGTCGCGTACGTCTCGTTGTCCTCGATGTCCTCCGAGTAGGTGGCCGCGATGCCGGTCAGCTTCTGGAACGCCTCGAGGGTGGGATAGGTCTTCGTCTTGTCGTCGTAGTCGAGGTAGGCCGTCCAGTTGGCGAACTTGACGACCTTCTCGGTGTCGGAGACGTCCTTGGGAAGCGTCAACGTCGGCGCGGCGGCGGCGGAACCCCCGCTCGGCGGCGGCGGTGGTGCGCACGCGGACAGGCCGAGCGCGGCGAGGCCGGCCGCGCCGCCGCCGAGCAGGCCACGCCGTGAGAGACCGGATGATGTGACCACGGTGGCCAGGGCTCGGATACCGGGATCCGAGGGGGGGCGACGGCTGTTCACGCCTTCTCCTTCACGTGCTGGTGAACGCGCCCGGCCCGAGTGGGCCGGGCAGTCGGACGGCCCTGTGCGTCCGCGTGCCTACTGCGTGCGTGCTGCTTGACTGCTGCTTGCTCATCGAGTCCCGGTCAGGACTCGATGTTGGCCATCACGTGCTTGACGCGGGTGTAGTCCTCCAGTCCGTACATCGACAGGTCCTTGCCGTAGCCGCTGTGCTTGAAGCCTCCGTGGGGCATCTCCGCGACGATCGGGATGTGCGTGTTGATCCACACGCAGCCGAAGTCGAGCTTGCGACTCATCCGCATCGCGCGGCCGAAGTCCTTGGTCCACACGCTCGAGGCGAGGCCGTACTGCACACCGTTGGCCCAGGCGAGCGCCTCGGCCTCGTCCGTGAACTGCTGGACGGTGATGACCGGGCCGAAGATCTCGTTCTGGATCTGCTCGTCGTCCTGGCGCAGGCCGGCGAGCACGGTCGGCTCGAAGAAGAAGCCGTCACCCAGGCCGTCGGCCCGACGGCCCCCGGCTGCCACCCGGGCGTGGTCGGGCAGGCGGTCGATCATGCCCGAGACGTGCGTGACCTGGTTCGGGTTGTTGACGGGACCGAAGAGCGCGTCGGGGTCGTCCGGCATACCGACCTTGGCCTCGTTCTTGGCGTACTCCGCGAGGGCGGCGACGAAGTCGTCGTGGATGCGGGGGCCGGCCAGCACGCGCGTCGCCGCGGTGCAGTCCTGGCCGGCGTTGAAGTAGCCGCCGACGGCGATCCCCTCGACGGCCGCCTCGAGGTCGGCGTCGTCGAAGACCACGACGGGCGCCTTGCCGCCCAGCTCGAGGTGGACCCGCTTGAGGTCGCGCGAGGCGCTCTCGGCGACCTGCATGCCGGCGCGGACCGAGCCGGTGATGGCGACGAGCGCCGGCGTCGGGTGCTCGACGAGCATGCGGCCGGTCTCACGGTCACCGGTGATGACGTTGAAGGTGCCCTCGGGGAGGAACTCGGAGGCGAGCTCGGCGAGCAGCAGGGTCGTCTCGGGGGTGGTGTCGGACGGCTTGAGCACGATGGTGTTGCCCGCGGCCAGTGCCGGGGCGATCTTCCACATCGCCATCATCATCGGGTAGTTCCACGGCGTGACCTGGCCGACGACGCCGATCGGCTCACGGCGCACGAAAGAGGTGTGGCCCTTCATGTACTCGCCGGCGGACTTGCCCTCGAGCACCCGTGCCGCGCCGGCGAAGAAGCGCAGCTGGTCGAGCATCGGAGGGATCTCCTCGCTCGCGGTCAGGGCGTGCGGCTTGCCGGTGTTCTCGCCCTCGAGGCGGACGAAGTCGTCGGCCCTGGCCTCGATGGCGTCGGCGAACTTCAGCAGCGCGGTCTGGCGCTCGCTCGGGGTCGTGTCGCCCCACGTCTCGAACGCGGTGGAGGCCGCGGCATACGCGCGGTCGACGTCGGACTGGGTGCTCACCGGTGAGGTGGCCACGACCTGTGCCGACGACGGGTCGACGATGTCGGTCGTCCTGTCACCCTCGGGGTCGACGTACTGGCCACCGATGAAGTTGCGGAGCTGGCGCGGCTTCGAAGTCATGTCTGGATGCTAGACGCAGACCTTCGCAATCGTGAAGGGTTGCGAAGGCAAATCTTCGGATTCCGTTGCGTGAGCACTTGCCAACCGCGCGTTCCACAGGCCAGTATCGGGACATGACGACCATCCGAGGCGTGGCCAACGCGGCCAACTCCGGGGGCGGACGAGCGAAGAAACCGACGGTCAACCTCGACGACGTGAGCAAGACGATCATCGAGCTGCTCCAGCACGACGGCCGCAAGTCCTACGCATCGATCGCCCAGCAAGTGGGCCTCTCCGAGGCCGCCGTGCGCCAGCGCGTGCAGCGACTCCTCGACGCCGACGTCATGCAGATCGTGGCGGTGACCGACCCCTTGCAGGTCGGCTTCCAGCGACAGGCCATGGTCGGTCTGCGCGTGTCCGGCGACATGACGTCGGTGGCCGACGCACTGACCGAGATGGACGAGGTCTCCTACGTCGTGACGACTGCGGGCAGCTTCGACGTGCTGGCCGAGGTCGTCTGCGAGAACGACACCCACCTGCTCGAGCTGCTCACGACCCGCATCCGCCCGATCCCGGGCGTCACGGCGACCGAGACGTTCGTCTACCTGAAACTCAACAAGCAGCTCTACAACTGGGGTACACGATGAGCATCAACCCGAACGAGGTCTGGGAACCCACCTCCGACACCCGGACTCCCACCGGAGCGCTCCACTCGGACGCCGCGCGCGACCACCTGTGGATGCACTTCACCCGCCACTCGGTGTTCGAGGGGAAGGACGCCGGAGGGCTCGGCCACTCCGTCCCCATCATCACCAAGGGCCAGGGCTGGAAGATCTGGGACGACCGTGGCAACGAGTACATCGACGGGCTCGCCGGTCTCTTCGTCGTGCAGGCCGGTCACGGTCGCGAGGAGCTCGCCGAGGCGGCGGCCAAGCAGGCGAAGGAGCTCGCCTTCTTTCCGCTGTGGAGCTATGCGCATCCCAAGGCCATCGAGCTCGCCGAGCGCCTCGCGGCATACGCCCCGGGTGACCTCAACCGCGTCTTCTTCACGACCGGTGGCGGCGAGGCGGTCGAGACTGCCTGGAAGCTCGCGAAGCAGTACTTCAAGCTGACCGGCAAGCCCACCAAGCACAAGGTCATCTCGCGCGCCGTCGCCTACCACGGCACGCCCCAGGGCGCTCTGTCGATCACCGGCATCCCGGCGGCCAAGGAGATGTTCGAGCCGCTCGTGCCCGGCGCGCACAAGGTGCCCAACACCAACCTGTACCGCGCCCCGGAGCACCTGCGCGACGACGAGAAGGCGTTCGGCCGCTGGGCAGCCGACCGCATCGCCGAGGCCATCGAGTTCGAGGGCCCCGACACCGTCGCCGCCGTCTTCCTCGAGCCGGTGCAGAACTCCGGTGGCTGCTTCCCGCCACCCGCGGGCTACTTCGAGCGGGTCCGCGAGATCTGCGACGAGTACGACGTGCTCCTCGTCTCCGACGAGGTCATCTGCAGCTTCGGCCGCATCGGCTCGATGTTCGCCTGCGACGACTTCGGCTACGTGCCCGACATCATCACCTGCGCCAAGGGCATGACCAGCGGCTACTCCCCCATCGGGGCGATGATCGCGAGCGACCGCCTGTTCGAGCCGTTCAAGCACGGCACGACCTACTTCCCGCACGGCTACACCTTCGGTGGGCACCCCGTGTCGTCCGCGGTCGCGATGGCCAACCTCGACATCTTCGAGCGCGAGGGCCTCAACGACCGCGTCAAGCAGAACGCCCCCGTGTTCAAGGCGACCCTCGACAAGCTGCTCGACCTGCCGCTCGTCGGTGACGTGCGCGGAGCCGGCTACTTCTACGGCATCGAGCTCGTCAAGGACAAGGCCACCCGCGAGACCTTCAACGACGCCGAGTCCGAGCGCCTGCTGCGCGGCTTCCTCTCCAAGGCGCTGTTCGACGCCGGGCTCTACTGCCGCGCCGACGACCGCGGCGACCCCGTCATCCAGCTCGCGCCGCCGCTCATCATGGGCCCGGAGCAGTTCGACGACATCGAGTCGCGCCTGCGTTCGGTGCTCGTCGAGGCTGAGAACCACCTCTGACGGGCCTCTCCTCGCGTACGCCGTGGGGGCGCGGCCACGAAGCCACCCGTTCGCGGGTGGCTTCGTGCGTCACCCGGTTGGTGGGAGAGTGCGCGAGTGGGTCGGAACGCTGGGTGTCGCCGTTCGTTGGGTAGGTATCCGACAGATGCGACGCCGACGCAAGGAGAACGACATGGGATTCCTCGACAAGCTGCTCGGGCGTGAGCCGCTCCAGCAGACACAGCAGCAGCGCACCGCTCCCGCCCCGACCGGGCAGCCCTACCAGGTGCCGGCGCCGCGTGGAGGTGCCTCGAGCGAGGACGAGCGCGCCATCGCCCGCTACAAGTACCTCCTACGCACCGCCGACCCCGAGGACATCGAGCGCGTGCACGCAGAGGCGTTCGGCAAGCTGTCGCCGGAGCAGCGGCAGATGGTGCTGCAGCGCCTCAACGAGGACCTTCCGGAGGGTGAGCGGCCTCGCAGCGACCAGCCCGCAGACCTGGCCCGCAGTGCCACGCGCGCCGAGATGGGCCGGCCGGGCTACCTCCAGGGTGCGTTCGGAGGCGGCCGCGGCATGGGCGGCGGCATGGGGATGGGCGGCATGATCGCCGGCTCGATGCTCGGCACCATCGCCGGAGTCGTCGTCGGTTCGGCCCTCGCCGACATGATGCTCGGCGGTTACGACTCCTCCCCCGAGGCCCAGGAGGCCGGCGACGCCAGCGCCGACTCGGGCGACTCGGGCGACTCGGGCGACTCGGGCGACTCGGGCGACTCGGGCGACTCGGGCGACGCGGGCGACTCGGGCGATGCCGGTGGTGACGCCGGCGACGCGGGCGGGGACGCCGGCGGCTCCGACTTCGGCGACTTCGGTGGCGGCGACTTCGGTGGCGGCGACTTCGGAGGAGACTTCGGCGGCGGTGACTTCGGCGGCTTCTGACCGACCAGTCACCGGATCAGGTGGCGGATCAGTCGGCCCCCGGAGTCGCCCCGACGACCCCTGCCGCAGACTGATCCGCCGCTTGACCTGCCGCGTGCTTCCGCACTGATCCGGCTGCGGATCAGTCCCCGTTCGGTGTCATCAGGGCAACGCCATCCGCAGACTGATCCGCGGCCTGACCCGGTCAGACGCCGGCCAGCCAGTGGAAGAGAGCCGCGATGCCGAGAATCACCGGCACCGAGGCGAAGGTGCTGACGAAGATGGTGTCGCGGGCCAGGTTGACCTCGCGACGGTAGCGGACGGCATACGTGAAGATGTTCTGCGCCGTGGGCAGGGCGGCGGTCACGACGACGGCGAAGAGTGCCTCGCCGCTCAGCCCGAGCGCGAGCCCGACGCCGAGCGCGATGGCGGGCATGACCAGGATCTTGAGTCCGACGATGGTCCAGACGTGCTCGGCGCCACGGCCGGTCGCGGGTCGGGGGCCGCGGCGCAGCGAGATGCCGAACGCGACGAGCATCGAGGGCACGGCCATGGCCCCCAGCAGGTCGATCGGTGCGGCGACGACACGCGGCAGGTGGATGTCGAAGATGGCGATGAGCAGGCCGGCGACCGCGCCGAGCGTGATCGGGTTGCTGAACATCCGGCGGAGGCTGCGCAGCAGCGTCGGCCGTTCGCCGCGCGCGTCGCTGTCGAAGAGCGCCATGTAGACCGGCGTGATGATGAGCAGCTGCATGAGCAGCGTCGGCGCCACCCAGGCGACGTCGCCCAGGACGTACAGCGCGATCGGGATGCCCAGGTTGCCTGCGTTGACGTATGCCGCCGAGAGGCTGCCGATGAGCCGTGACCCGAGCGCCCCTCCCGCCCAACGGAACCGGGCGATGAGCAGGTAGATCCCGACCACCGTCGCAAAGCTGATCAGGGAGGTCACGAGGTTCGCCGAGAGCACGGCGTCGAGCGACGTGCGCTGCATGACGGTGAGCAACAGGGCCGGAGAGGCGACGTGGAAGGCGAGGCGCGAGAGGTTCACCTGCGCCGACTCGTCGAGGATGCGCCGGTGCGCGAGGAACCAGCCGACGGCGACGATGACCGCGATCGTCGCAAAACCCTCGAGGACCCCGACCATGCGACCGATCCTGTCAGCGAGGCCACGACACGCGACGGCCGGGTCCGCCCCTCGATCACCGGCGGCACCGCCCGGGGCAGGATGTGCCCCATGGAGATCGAGACGCTCGAGGAGTTCGACGACCACCTCGGGTCGGACGCGCCACTGCGCGGCCTCCGGCTGCAGGACCTCGACCTCACCGGCTATGCCGAACGGTTGGCGGCGCGCGGCGACCTCACCGGTCTCGTGGTGCTGGGCGGCCACGTGCCGCTGCCAGTGGCCGAGGTGCTGCTCCGCGGCGGCGCGATCCTCTTCCCCGGCGTTGCCGAGGCACCCGTCGACCCGTGGCGCGGCCTCTACCTCCCGTCGGACCTCTACGCGGGCCTCGCTGACGGCTACGCCGCCACCCCCGACGCGAGAGCGTACGCGTGGTTCATCGACGCGAGGCTGCGCACCGATGCGTACTGCACCCTCGTGCGGGCGATCCACGACGACTCCGTGACGGACGACCTCGACGAGTTCGTCGAGGGCAGATCAGTCGTGGGCATCATGGGCGGGCATGCGCTGCAACGTGACTCGTCGTCCTATGCCGGTGCAGCCGGCCTCGGTCACAGCCTCGCCGAGGAGGGCTACCTCGTGGCGACAGGTGGCGGTCCCGGCGCTATGGAGGCGGCCAACCTCGGCGCGCTGTGTCGCAGCCCGGAGGCCGTCGAGGAGGCCGTCGCGCGCATCGCACCCGTGCCCAGCTTCCGACCCGACATCACTGCCTGGGCCGCGGGAGCGCTGGAGGCGCGGGCGGCCGTGGTCGGCGACGAGCCGGCAGCGACCACCGACACGCTCGGTCCGACCGCCCGCTCCCTGGGCATCCCGACGTGGTTCTACGGGCACGAGCCGCCCAACGTGTTCTGCGACGTCATCGCGAAGTACTTCTCCAACGCGATCCGCGAGGAGGGGCTCCTGGCCCGCTCCGACGCCGGCATCGTCGTGCTCGACGGAGCCGCGGGCACGGTGCAGGAGATCTTCCAGGCGGTGACGCCGCTCTTCTACGCGGTCGAAGGTGCAGCCCTGCCGCCGCTCATCCTCGTCGGGCGCGAGCACTGGACCGAGCGGGTGCCGGTCTGGGCGGCCATCACGGCGATGGCCGCCGGCCGACCGATGGAGCAGGCGGTCCACCTCGTCGACACCCTCGACGACGTCCTCCCCCTCCTGCCGGCGCCAGACCCCGTCGGAAACTGAGCACTCGATGCAAAGGACAGTCGAGTGCCCACTTCCCCACACGCCGGACCCCGTCGAAAACTGAGCACTCGATGCACAGGGACAGTCGAGTGCCCACTTCCCCACACGCCGGACCCCGAAGGAACCTGAGCACTCGATGCACAGGGACAGTCGAGTGCCCACTTCCCCACACGCCGGACCCCGTCGGGAACTGAGCACTCGACGGGGTGGCGGTGAGACCGTCAGGTGGGGTCGGGGCTGCGGAGCACGGGGGCGAGTGCGTCGAGCACGGTCGGGTCCTCGATCGTCGCGGGCACCACCGAAGGCTTGCCGTCGGCCATCTCGCGCATCGTCTTGCGCAGGATCTTGCCCGAGCGCGTCTTGGGCAGGGCGGCCACGATGTCGACGCGGTGCAGCGCCGCGACCGGCCCCACCTCCGAGCGGACGCGCGCCACGAGCTCGCGGCGGATGCGCTCGCCGTCGGCCCCGTCGTCGATGCCGGACTTCAGCACGACGAGGGCACGCGGCACCTGGCCCTTGAGGTCGTCGTGCACCCCGATGACGGCGCACTCGGCGACCGCCTCGTGCCCGGCCAGCGCCGCCTCGAGCGAGCCGGTCGAGAGCCGGTGCCCTGCGACGTTGAGCACGTCGTCGGTGCGGCCCATGACGAAGAGGTAGCCGTCCTCGTCGATGTAGCCGCCGTCACCCGTGAGGTAGTAGCCGGGGTGGGCCGACAGGTAGGAGCTGACGTAGCGGTCGTCGTCACCCCACAGCGTCGGCAGGGCGCCGGGCGGCATGGGCAGCTTGATGCAGATGGCGCCCTCGACCCCGGGCTCGACCGGCTGGCCCGCGCCGTCGAGCACCTGCACGTCGTAGCCGGGCACGGCCACCGTGGGCGACCCGGCCTTGATCGGAAGCAGTCCGATTCCCTTGGGGTTGCAGGCGATCGGCCAGCCCGTCTCGGTCTGCCACCAGTTGTCGACGACCGGCTTGTCGAGCGCGGCAGAGGCCCACTCGTAGGTGTCGGGGTCCAGTCGCTCCCCCGCGAGGAAGAGGGCCCGGAAGCGTGAGAGGTCGTGGTCGGCGAGCTTCGAGGCGGTCGAGTCGTCCTTCTTGATCGCCCGGAACGCCGTCGGTGCGGTGAAGAGGCAGACGGCACCGTACTCGGCGATGACGCGCCAGAACGCCCCGGCGTCAGGGGTGCCGACGGGCTTGCCCTCGTAGAGCACGGTCGTCGCCCCGGTGAGCAGGGGTGCGTAGACGATGTACGAGTGGCCGACGACCCAGCCGACGTCGCTCGCGGTGAACATCGTCTCGCCCGGAGCCACGTCGTAGAGGTTGGCCATCGACCAGCGCAGCGCGACGGCATACCCCCCGCTGTCGCGGTAGATGCCCTTCGGCTTCCCGGTCGTGCCGGAGGTGTAGAGGATGTAGAGCGGGTCGGTGGCGGCGACCGTCACGCACTCGGCCGGCTCGGCGTCGGCGTCGACCTCGTCCCAGGTCATCTCCTCCCAGTCCGTGTCGCGCTCGCCGACGGCGGCCGGCGACTGCTCGCGCTGGAGCACGATCACGGACTCGGGCTTGTGCCTGCTGCGGTCGAGCGCGGCGTCGAGCATCGGCTTGTACTCGACGATGCGGGTCGGTTCGACGCCACAGCTCGCGGAGACGACGACCTTGGGCTCGGCGTCCTCGATGCGAGCGGCGAGCTCCTGGGGTGCGAAGCCGCCGAAGACGACCGAGTGCACGGCCCCGAGCCGCGCGCAGGCGAGCATCGCCACGACCGCCTCCGGCACCATCGGCATGTAGATGACGACGCGGTCGCCCTTCTCCACACCGAGCCCGGCCAGGGCACCGGCGAAACGCGCCACGCGACCCAGCAGGTCGGCGTACGTCAGGGTCGCCTTGCTGCCGGTGACCGGCGAGTCGTAGTGCACGGCCGGCTGGTCGCCACGACCCGCGGCGACGTGCCGGTCGAGCGCGTTGAAGCAGACGTTGAGCTCGGCGTCGGGATACCACCGGTAGAACGGCGGGCGCGAGTCGTCGAGGACACGCGTCGGCGGCGTCACCCAGTCGATCGCTCCGGCGGCGTCGCGCCAGAAGCCTTCGGGGTCGGCCAGGCTCGCGTCGTGGACCCTTCGGTATGCCGTCTCAGCGCTGTCGCTCATGCCCTCACTCTGCCGCCGCTCCCTCCACGACACCAGAGCCGTTGCGCCGAGTTGACGACTCGGCGGGACGAGCGGTACGGATCGCGACGCACATCACAGCAGCCACGAGGCAGAGCACCCCGGCGACGTACCACGCGAGGTCGTAGGTGCCGAGCTGGTCGCGCACGAGGCCCGCCCCGAGGGCGGCGACGGCCGCACCTAGTTGGTGCGAGGCGAAGACCCACCCGAAGACGATCGGCGCGTGGTCGCCGAAGGCGCTGCGACACAGGGCGATCGTCGGGGGAACCGTCGCGACCCAGTCGAGTCCGTAGAAGAGGACGAAGGCGAGCATGTTGACGTGCATGTGGTCGCTGAAGAGCGAGGGCAGCAGGAACAGGGAGGCGCCCCGCAGCGTGTAGTAGGCCGCGAGCAGCACGCGGGGGTCGACGCGGTCGGTGAGCCAGCCGGAGAAGATGGTGCCGACGACGTCGAAGATGCCGACGAGGGCGAGCAGCCCGGCCGCCGTCGTGGTCGGCATGCCGTGGTCGTGTGCCGCCGGGATGAAGTGGGTGCCGACGAGACCGTTGGTCGACATGCCGCAGACCGCGAAGCTGCCGACGAGCAGCCAGAAGACCTTGGTGCGCGCTGCGTCCCGCAGGGTGCCGAGGGCGAGGTGCACGGGGTGGCCGGTCGGGCGGGCCGGACGGGCCACGGGGGTTCCGTCGGGGGCGCCGTATGCCGTCAGGCCGAGCACGCTCGGGTGGTCGTGCAACTTCCAGAGCACGAGCGGCACGACCGTCAGGGCCGCCGCAGCCGTCGCGAGCGCGGCCGACCGCCAGCCGTGGTGCTCGGCCAGCCAGGCGAGCACCGGCAGGAAGATGAGCTGTCCGGTGGCGCCGGCCGCCGTGAGGATGCCGGTCACCAGGCCGCGGCGGCCCACGAACCACCGGCCCGTGACCGTCGCGACGAGTCCCATCGACATGGCCCCGGTGCCCATCCCCACGACGATCCCCCAGCAGAGCACGAGCTGCCACGACTGGGTCATCCAGATCGGCAGGAGCGAGCCGACGCTGACGAGCACGAGCGCCACAGCGATGACCCGCTGGATGCCGAGACGCTCCATCAGGGCTGCCGAGAACGGGGCCGCGAGGCCGAAGAGCACGAGGTTGACCGAGACCGCTCCACCGATGACGCCCATCGGCCAGCCGAACTCGTCGTGGAGCGGCGTCATGAGCACCCCGGGTGTCGACCGGAAGCCAGCGGCGCCGATGATCGTCAGGAAGGTGACGACGGCGACCCACCAGGCAGGGTGGATGCGGCGGGTCTGCGAAGGCGCGTCGACGGTGCGGTCGGTGAGAGTCACGGGGCAACTCTGCGGCATACGGGATCCGCTACGCGAGTGGCCGGACGGACATCATGTGAAAGAATCCGGCCATGACACGGACGTCGTCCTCCCGACCCCACCTCGTCGTCGTGCTCGCGCTCGACACCGTCATCGCGTTCGAGCTGGGGCTCGCCCACCGCTTCCTCGCCTCCTCTGCCCTCGACCCCGGCTGGCCGGGTGAGCCGACCGGGTCTGCGCCGCCCTACGACGTGCGCATGGTGACGGTCGACGATGGCCCCGTGCGCACCTCCGCCGGCTACCAGGCGCTACCCACCGACCCGAACACCCTTGTCGCACAGGCCGACACGATCGTCGTCCCCGGCATCAACGGCGCGATCATCCGCGACGGCGTCCTGCCCCACGCCCTCGTCCGGCTGGCCGGGACCGCGCGACCCGAGGCCCGCTGGGTCTCCATCTGCACCGGCGCCTTCGTGCTGGCCGCCCTGGGCAAGCTCGACGGCCGTGAGGCAACGACCCACTGGTGCCACGTCGACGCCTTCCGCCGGCTCTTCCCGCACGTCGAGCTGACTCCTGACGTGCTCTACGTCGACCACGGCGACGTGCTCACCTCGGCCGGCAACGCCGCCGGCATCGACCTGCTGCTGCACGTGCTGCGCTCCGACCACGGCACCGAGGCCGCCAACCGGGTGGCCCGCGGCGCCGTCGTGGCCCCGTGGCGGGCCGGCGGCCAGGCCCAGTTCATCGACCGGCCCGTGCCCGACGAGTCCGACGCCGGCACCGGGCCGACCCGGGCCTGGGCCCTCGAGCGCCTCGCGGAGCCGATCTCGCTGGCCGACCTGGCCCGGCACGCCGGGATGAGCGTGCGTACCTTCACCCGCCGCTTCCGTGACGAGACCGGTGAGACGGCCGTGACGTGGCTGACCCGGGCCCGTGTCGACCGGGCGCGCCACCTGCTCGAGACGACCGACCTGGCCGTGGATCGCGTCGCGGCCGACGCCGGCTTCGGCACGACGGCCTCGCTGCGCCAACAGCTGTCGGCGGCGGTCGGGCTCTCGCCGCTCGCCTACCGCCGCACCTACCGCGCAGAGCCAGCCTGATGCGCCGCTGCGGGTCGGTCAGGTGGCGAGTGGCAGGTGCGGGTGGGCGGACGAGCGACCTTGGAACGACAGGATCGCCGGGTTCTGGACCACGCCGTCGCGGATCTCGATGGCGCGGCGGACCGTCGGGGAGGTCTCCCAGGCCTCCGGGCCACTCATGACGGTCCCGAGGAACGGGAGGAGCGCCTCGCTGATCTCCCACGTGGCGGCGTCCCACAGGTAGCTCGGGCTGTGGTCGACGGCGTAGTAGAGCACGTGGTCGCCGACCATGAACGTGGGCTCCGTGAAGGTCGTCGGCTTTGCCCAGGAGAAGGCCATGCCCTCGTCGCACGAGACGTCGATGACGATGCTGCCCGGCACCATCCGCTTGAGGTCGTCCTCGCCCATGAAGGTGAGCGGGGCGTCGGTGTCCTGGAGCACGCAGTTGACGACGATGTCGTGACCGGCGAGGAACTCTCCCAGGGCCACCGGGCCGTCGTCGGTCACGGCGTGGCTCACCCTCGCCGTGTCGTCGGTGTCGAAGTGCACGATGTGCGCGGAGTGGATGGGCGAGGCAACGGCGGCCTTCGCACGGTGCGTGAGCACGTCGACGTCGCCGACCCCCAGCGCGTTGAGCGCGGTCACGGCCCCACGAGCGGTCGCGCCGAAACCGATGACGACCGCGCGACGGTGCGGGCCGTAGTCGCCCGTGATGCCTGCGATCTGAAATGCGTGGAGCACCGAGCAGTAGCCCGCGAGCTCGTTGTTCTTGTGGAAGACGTGGAGGCTGAAGGAGCCGTCCTTGTTCCAGTGGTTCATCGCCTCGAACGCGATCAGGGTCAGCTGCCGGTCGATGGCGACCTGGGTGAGGTCGGTGTCCTGAACGCAGTGGGGCCAGCCCCAGAGCGTCTGGCCGACCCGAAGTGACGCGATGTCGCTGAGCAGCGGTTTCGGCGCCAGGATGACGTCGCACTCGGCGACCAGGCCCTCGCGGCTGCGGAAGCCGCCGACGTAGCGTTCGAGCTGGTCGTCGGAGACGCCGTGACGCTCGCCGTAGCCGGTCTCGAGGAAGATGCGCGCACGCAGCTCGTCGGGAATGCGGTCGAAGTGCCGGGGGTGGAGCGGCAGGCGGTGCTCGTTCTCCTTGAGCGAGCGGGCCATGACTCCGAGGCTGAGCTGGTCCATGCGGCGACCTCCTGGTGGGCCGCCCCGTCCCCCGAGGTGGCTGACGCAGCCACCGGGCCCGGGTCGGGCACGACCTCGTCAGCCTACGCTCGGGCCACGGGACCGGGCGAGCGCCGCGACGAGGTGGAACCCCCCGCCACGAACCGAGGAGCAGCTCGGCCGGACGGACTGCTCTTTCGATCGGTCAGGCGGTCGACGCGGCGAGCTGGCCGCACGCTCCGTCGATGTCCTGGCCGCGCGTGTCGCGGATCGTCGTCGGGATGCCGTGGGCGCGCAGGCGCTCGACGAAGTTCTGCTCGACACCGTGCCGCGAGGCGGTCCACTTCGAGCCCGGGGTCGGGTTGAGCGGGATCGGGTTGACGTGCACCCAGCCCTGCCCGCGGGCGGCGAGCTTCTCACCGAGCAGGTCGGCGCGCCACCCGTGGTCGTTGATGTCGCGGATCAGGGCGTACTCGATCGACACGCGCCGGCCGGTCGCCTCGTAGTAGCGGTGGGCGGCGTCGAGGGCCTCGTCGACCGACCACCTGGTGTTGATCGGCACGAGCTCGTTGCGCAGCTCGTCGTCGGGCGCGTGCAGCGACAGGGCGAGCGTGACGGGGATGCCCTCGGTCGTCAGCTTGTCGATGCCCGGGACGAGGCCGACCGTCGACATCGTGATGCCACGGGCCGACATGCCCAGGCCGTCGGGCGCGGGGTCGGTGAGGCGGCGGATCGCGCCGATCGCTGCCTTGTAGTTGGCGAGCGCCTCGCCCATGCCCATGAAGACGACGTTGCTGACGCGCAGCGGGTGCTCGCGGTCCTCGTCGCCACCGCCGGCCAGCTCGCCACGGCGCAGAGCGCGGGCGGCCCAGACGACCTGCTCGACGATCTCGGCGGCCGACATGTTGCGGGTCAGTCCTGCCTGGCCGGTCGCGCAGAACGGGCAGTTCATGCCGCAGCCGGCCTGGCTCGAGATGCAGATGGTGACGCGCCTGGGATAGCGCATGAGCACCGACTCGACGATGGCGCCGTCGTGCAGCCGCCACGCGTACTTCATCGTCTGGCCGTCGTCGGCGACGCGCTGGACGATCGGGGTCAGCAGGGTCGGCAGCAGGTCGGCGGCGAGCTCGGCACGCACGCCCTTGGGCAGGTCGGTCATCTGCTCGGGGTCGTCGACGAGCCGCTCGAAGTAGTGGGTGGACAGCTGCTTGGCCCGGAAGCCCTTGTGCCCCAGCGCCTCGACGGCTTCCTTGCGCTCGGCCGGGCTGAAGTCGGCGAGGTGCCGCGGGGGCTTGCCACGGCGGGGCGCCGTGAAGGTCAGCTGCCCCGGCTCGGGTCGGGTGGTCGTCGGCTCGGGTAGCGCGGTCGGCGCGGGTGCGGACGTGGCGGCGGGGGTCTCAGTCATGGCTCCCCCATTCTCTCAGGTGGAGTCAAAACCAGCCGTATGCCGTCACGCCGGGTCGCGTCGCGCACGGCGTAGGTGGTCGGGGTGGGCTCAGGTCGGCTCAGGTGGGCTTTGCCGCGAGCAGCGTGAGAACGGCCCAGACGATGGGCGCGACGACGACCAGCGAGTCGAGCCGGTCCATGACGCCGCCGTGCCCGGGGAGGATGTTGGACATGTCCTTGATGCCGAGGTCGCGCTTGATGAGCGACTCCATGAGGTCGCCGACCGTCGCCGCGACGCCCACGCCGATGCCGAGCGCGATGCCGATCCACCAGGCGTGGCCGAGGAAGAAGTGCACCGTGAGCGAGCCGCCCACGATGCACAAGAGCACAGAACCGGCGAAGCCCTCCCACGACTTCTTCGGGCTGATCGACGGGGCCATCGGGTGCTTGCCGAAGAGGACGCCGGAGGCATAGCCGCCGACGTCGCTGCAGACGGTGGTGATGAGGAAGACGAACACTCGGCCGACGCCGTCCTCGGGCGCGAGGAGCAGCACCGCGAAGCCCACGAGGAAGCTCGGGTAGGTCGCGACGAAGATGCCACCCAGGACGTCTCGTCCGGCGCCGTCGAGGTGGCCCGTGCCGCGCCAGAGCACGACCGCGAGGCACGTGAGCGCCCACGCCACGACGAGGCCGCTCGGGCCGTGCTCGTAGGCCGCCCACAGCATGGCGGCCATGCCGAGGACCGGCGGCACGAGGGGCGCCTGCACGGCAGCGTGGCGAAGCGCGGCCCGCAGCTCCCAGATGCCCACGGCCACGGCGAGCGCGACGAGGACGACGAACGACTCCTTGCGGATGAGCAGGGTCGAGACGATGAGCACGCCGAGCCCGAGCCCGACGCCGATGGCCGCGGGCAGGTTGCGCCCGGCGCGGCTCTGCTTCTTCTCGATGACGGCCTGCGCGGGCAGCCCGGCGAACTCGTCGAGCATGGGGTCGTACGGCACCGGGTCGAGGGGCCCGTGGCCCTCGTCGACGGCCGCCTCCCCGCGGTGGGGGTCCGCGGACACCTGGTCCGCGGGCACCTGGTCCGCGGGCGCGCGGTCCACCGGGTCCGACGGGGATCCAGACGGGGAGTCAGTCGTCATCATCGGGTCGAACGTCGAGGTCACACCTCGAGCAGCTCGGTCTCCTTGGCCTTGACGAGCGCGTCGACGAGGTCGGTGTGCTTCTTCGTGAGGCCGTCGAGCTCCTTCTCGGCGCGCGAGCCGTCGTCCTCGCCGACCTCGCCGTCCTTGACGAGCTTGTCGAGGTCGGTCTTGGCCTTGCGGCGGATGTTGCGCACCGAGACCCGGGCCTCTTCGGCCTTGTGGTTGGCGAGCTTGATGTACTCGCGGCGACGCTCCTCGGTCAGCTCGGGCATGACGCAGCGGATCTGGTGGCCGTCGCTGCTCGGGTTGACGCCGAGGTCGGAGTCGCGGATGGCCTTCTCGATCTCGTGCATCGCCGACTTGTCGAACGGGATCACGAGGATCGTGCGGGGCTCGGGGTTCTGGAAGGACGCGAGCTGCTGCAGGGGCGTCGGGGCGCCGTAGTACTCGACCGTCAGCTTGTTGAACAGGCCCGGGTTGGCACGGCCGGTGCGGATGCCCGCGAAGTCCTCCTTGAGGACCTCGACGGCCTTGTCCATCTTCTCCTCGGCCTCGAACATCGTCTCTTCGATCATGGCTCTCTGGCTTCCTCGTCCCTCGGTGGCGGGGTGTACAGGGTGGTTCGTGGTGGCCGGCGGTCGTGCCGGGCGGTGCGTGGGTCTGGTGGGTCGCTGGCGGCCGTTGCGGTCAGGCGTTGGTGACCAGCGTGCCGATCCTCTCACCGAGGAGCGCGCGCGTGATGTTTCCCGCCCCCTCCATGCCGAACACGACCATGGGCAGCTTGTTCTCCATGCAGAGGCTGAACGCGGCGGCGTCGACGACCTTGAGCCCCTCGACGATCGCGTCGTTGAAGGTGACCGTGTCGAGCTTCTTCGCGTCGGGGTTGCTGCGCGGGTCGGAGTCGTAGACGCCGTCGACGCCGTTCTTGGCGATGAGCACGGCGTCGCACTTGATCTCGAGGGCCCGCTGGGCGCTCACCGTGTCGGTGGAGAAGAACGGCATACCGGCGCCGGCGCCGAAGATGACGACGCGGCCCTTCTCGAGGTGGCGGATGGCGCGGCGCGGGATGTACGGCTCGGCGACCTGCTGCATCGCGATGGCGGACTGCACGCGCGTCTCGACGCCCTCCTTCTCGAGGAAGTCCTGCAGGGCGAGGCAGTTCATGACGGTGCCGAGCATGCCCATGTAGTCGGCGCGAGTGCGGTCCATGCCGCGCTGCTGCAGCTCGGCGCCGCGGAAGAAGTTGCCGCCGCCGATGACGACGGACACCTGCACGCCGCCTCGGACGGCGTCGGCGATCTGCTTGGCGATGCCGGCGACGACGGCCGGGTCGAGGCCGATGCTGCCGCCTCCGAAGACCTCCCCCGAGAGCTTGAGCAGAACCCGGTGGAAGGGGGTCGTCTGGGCGTCGGTCATGGCTCAGGGCCTCCTCGTGGGCAGCATTCAGGCGGTCGGTCGATCTTTCCACATCCCGTCGGCATCGTCCGCATCGAGGGGCCGAAAGGACTCAGGCCGGAGCCGGCTGGCCCAGGATCCCGGGCAGTGCCGCCGCCAGCCGCCTGTAGTCGTCCTCGTCGTTGTACGGCGCTGCGGCGAGCCGCAGGTAGCCGCGGCCGTCGAAGGCGACGGGCGGCACGACGAAGCCGGCAGCGTGCAGGCGCTGCCAGAGGGCCTCGGCCGACTCGGTCGTCGTGGCCACGCCCTCGGGCAGCGCGACGAGCCGAAGGCAGGGGGCAGAAGGTATGCCGCCGAGCGGGCTCTCGGTGCCCAGCGCAGAGCGTACGTGCTCGGCACCTCGCAGCAGCAGCTCGGCGTTGCGGTCCACCTGCTCCCAGCCACCGAGCTCGACCCAGGCGGCGAGCCCGTCGGGGACGACGGCCCAGGCGGAGTGGTCGACCGTGCCCTGCAGGTCGAACCGCTCGGGAAAGGGCAGCCCGTGGCTCCACGACGTGACGAGCGGACGCATGCCCTCGCGCTGCTCCGGTGCCACCCACAGCGTGGCGGCCGCTCGGGGCGTGTAGGCCCACTTGTGCAGGTTGCCCGCCCAGAACGCCACCCCGAGCGCCTCCACGTCGAGTCCCGGAAGGGCGCCGGGCACGTGCGCCGCGTCGACGAGGACGGGCACGGGCGCGACAGCCGCTGCGACCTCGGCGACCGGGAGCAGCAGGGCGGTCGGAGAGGTGATCTGGTCGACGACCACGAGCCGGGTCCGTTCGGTCACCGACGCCGCGAACGCCGCGACGACCTTGCCCGGGTCGGCGTCGACCGGGAAGTCCGCGGCGCGCAGCGTCGCGCCACGCGCCTCGGCGGACCAGCCGGCGGTGAGGTAGCCGTGGTTGCTCACGACGACGTCGTCGCCGGGCCCGATGCCGAGTCCCTGGAGCACCACCCCGACCGCCTCGGTGACGTTGCGCACGAGGGCGGTCGAGCCGGACGGGAGACCGAGGAACGACGTTGCCTGCGCCCGCGCCTCCGCGAGCACCGTCGGCAGCTCGTCACGGAAGGCCCGCATCGGCGCTCGCTCGATGCAGGCGCGGGCCCGGTCCTGGGCCTCGCGCACCGATCGGGGCACCGCGCCGAAGGCGCCGTGGTTGAGGTGGGTCAGGTCCGGGTCGAGCTCGAACAGCTCGGCGATGTCACGACGCACCAGCCCATCCTGCCTGACCCGTCGGTGCTCGGCGCGTCAGGTCGGCGGCGCCGAGAAGAGGTCGGCGCAGGTCGTGGAGTCCTGCGGCGCCTTCCAGCCCGGCAGCGCGGCGGCCCGCTGGCGACCGAGGTTCCACGAGAGGGCGTCCTCGACCCGCGGACGCCACATCTTGCCGACGATGCAGTCCGCGACCGACGTCGGCAGCGCCCCGTTGCTGATGGTCGGGGCCGCATCCGATCCCAGCGTGCTCAGGTACGAGGCGTCGAGCTTGCCGGTCGCCACGAAGCGGTCGATGTTGTGCTGGGCCACCCACGCCTCAGGGTTG
Organism: Terrabacter sp. 05T424; assembly: GCF_056396225.1. Classification (NCBI taxonomy): domain Bacteria; kingdom Bacillati; phylum Actinomycetota; class Actinomycetes; order Micrococcales; family Intrasporangiaceae; genus Terrabacter; species Terrabacter sp. 05T424. The sequence goes on along the minus strand of NZ_JBFTLB010000001.1, from coordinate 898,328 downwards.
ACGAGGCCGCCGACGAGGACGAAGGCCGCTGCCGCCATCAGCGCCGCCCGGGGCAGCCACCAGCCGCGGAGCCGGATGCCGGCCACGAAGACCATGACGACGAGGAGACCGAGCCAGAGCTCGAACGCGTCGACCAGCACGCGCAGGACCGTGAAGCCGTATGCCTGCTGGTAGAGGTCCATGCGGTGCAGCGCGGATCCGACGACGACGAGGGTCAGGGCGCACAGCGCACCGAGCACGCCGCGGAGCACGAGGCGCTCGCGAGCGGTCTCCCGGGGCGCCTTGCGGGCGGCGATGGCAATGGTCACGAGGGTGAGCAGCGTCGCGAACGTCAGCTGCCCGAAGCCCTGGTGCACGTAGTCGGCGTACGTGAGGCCTGTCGTGCGCTGGATGTAGTCGTGCCCGCCGAAGAGCGCTGCGGCCTGGGCCACGACGAAGGCGACGAACAGGGCGACCACGAGCCCGACAGGCACGACCCACTCGAACGTGCGCGCGACCGGACGGCCGGCGGGCAGGGCCACGCGCTGGACCCTCGGCGGGTTGAGCGCGACGTAGGCGGCGGCGAGCAGTGCCCCACCCATGACGAAGCCGACGAAGAAGCGGAAGGTCAGGCTGTCCCACGCGAGCTGGGGCACGAGAGCACTGGTCCACGACCCGAAAATCGCGTCGCCCGAGGCGAAGAGGCCGCCGAACACGACGAGGGCGACGAGCGAGATCGCGGCGGTGCGCACGATCGGCCAGACGATGCCGACCCGGCTCGTCGCGCTGATGCTCCGGCCGAGCAACGGGAGCCCACGCAAGGCGGCGAGGGGCCACGAGGCGGCTCCGGCGACCATCGAGAGCAGTCCCCTCGCGTCGGTGAGGGCCGTCGTCACGAGGAGGAGCCCGAGCAGGACCGCCAGCACCATGAGCCACTCGGTCGACCGCAGGACCGCCAGGGAGGCAAGACCGGTGCACACCACGGCCGTGGCGATGGTCCATGGCCGCAGTCTTCGCTGCGACGTGCGCCAGAGGACGGTCCCGCCCACCACGAGCACGAGGAACAGCGCAACACCCATGTCGCGGTAGGGCAGCAGCACAGCAGCCAGGACCCCCACCCCGACACAGGTGAGGAGCAGCCTCACCTGCGGGCCGACACCCTGCTCGGGCCACAGGTCGCCGAAGAGCGAGTCGAGCAGCGGCTTCGGTGGCCCGATGGGAACCCCGCCGTATGCCGTGGGTGTGGCAGGCGCGGGAACGGCGCCTCGGGGCCCGGCGGGAGATGCGCCGGCAGCAGCGGGAGTCGGGACGGGCACGGCGGCCTCCTTGGTCGTGGGCATGGTGTCGGCTGGGCTGACAGCGGTGCTGTCGGTGGCGGCATACGTGGTCGGGGCTGTCGGTTGTGGCACCGAGGGCCTTGGGGTCCTGGGAAGGACGGCGCGGATGCGGGCGCCGCGCTCCCCCGGCGGTGTCGGCAGGGCGGCGATCGAACCGCCGTGGAGATCGCACACCCAGCTCGCGATGGCGAGGCCGATGCCGGTGCCGCCCCCGGCGTCGTCGCCCGAGCCGAACCGGTCGAAGACCCGCTGCGCGTGCTCGGGAGCGATGCCAGCGCCCTCGTCGGACACGAGCAGCCACCAGCGGTCGGCGCCCTCCGGGCCGGCGCTCACGGTGACCGTGCCGCCCGAAGGGCTGTGGCGATCGGCGTTGTCGAGCAGGTTGGCGAGCACCTGGTGCAGGCGGGCGGCGTCCGCGGTGACCGTGAGCCCCTCGGGCACGTCGACGACGTGCACGGTGCCTCGGCGCGAGACCCCCGCCTCGGCGACGGCCGAGTCGACGAGCTCGCGGACGTCCACCGTCGCAAGGGCGAGCGGGACCCGTCCGCCATCGACGCGGCTGAGGTCCAGCAGGTCACCCACGAGGGCGCCCAGCCGCTCCGCCTGTGCGAGTGCGGTTCGCAGCACCGCGTCGTCGGGCCGGACCACGCCGTCGACGAGGTTCTCGAGCAGGGCCTGCTGCGCCGCGAGCGGCGTCCGCAGCTCGTGCGAGACGGTGGCGACGAGCTGGCGACGCTGCCGGTCTGCGTCGGCGAGGTCGGCAGCCATGGTGTTGAAGGCCGCCGAGAGCGTGCCCACCTCGTCGGTGGCCGTGGTCGTGACCCGCTGCGAGTAGTCGCCGGTCGCCATGCGGGACGCGGCTGCAGTCATGTCGCGCAGCGGCGAGGTCATGCCGCGGGCCAGCCACTGGGTGACGCCGAGTGCGGCGACGACGGTCACCGGGACCGTGAGCCAGACGGGCACCTCGGCGCGGTCGCCGATCTGCGAGACGAGGATCGCCGCGACGATGCTGACCGCCACGAGCAGGCCGAGCTTGACCTTGATCGAGCGGATGGCGTCGAGGGGGCGGTCGGTGTTCACGGGCCCTCGCTCGGTGTGGAGGCGTCGGCGACGGAGGGGTCGGACTCCAGGGCGTAGCCGACGCCGTGGACGGTGCGCACGCGGCCGGCGCCGATCTTGGCCCGCAAGGACTTCACGTGGCTGTCGAGGGTGCGCGTGCCACCCGCGTCGGCCCACCCCCACACCTCGCGCATGAGCTCGTCGCGACCGCGGACGGCACCGGGCTCTGCGGCGAGGGCGAGCAGCAGGTCGAACTCGAGGGGCGTCAGGTGCACGTCGCTCCCCTGCACGGTGACGCGGCGGGAACCCCGGTCGACGCCGAGGTCGCCGACCGTCAGCACGGGCGGCTGCTCGGCAGCGAGCTCGCGGGCGCGCTCGACGCGGCGCAGCAGGGCACGGATGCGCGCGACGACCTCGCGCATGCGGAACGGCTTGGTGACGTAGTCGTCGGCCCCCACGCCGAGACCGACGAGCAGGTCTGTCTCGTCGGCGCGTGCCGTGAGCATGAGCACCGGGACCGGCCGGTCGGCCTGGATGCGGCGGCAGACCTCGAGCCCGTCGAAGCCGGGCAGCATGAGGTCGAGCACCACGAGGTCGGGCGAGTGCTGGCCGTGGGCCTCGACGGCGGCGGGGCCGTCGAACGCCTGGATGACCCGAAAGCCTTCTGCGACAAGGCGATCCGTGACCGCCTGATTGATGGTCGGGTCGTCCTCGACGACCAGCAGTGTCGTCGCTGCGGGCGCGCTCGACGGGCGTGCCGTGTTCCCCTGGCTCATGCCACCGACTCTAGGAGGGTGCGCCCGGGGGGCGCGGGTGCGACGTGTGGAGATCGTGTGAAGGTCGCTCCGGCCGCTCCGCAGCCTCGCTCAGATGAAGAGCAGCTGGGCCCCCTCCGTGAGCTCGATGAAGTCCGATGCGGAGATGATGCCCTCGACGTCGTCTCGCAGGTCCGCCTCGGTCAGGTGCTGCATGTCTGCCGACATCCGGCAGGCCCACAGGTGGCCACCCGAGGCGACGATCTGGTCGAGGAACTCCGGCACCTCGGGGACGTCGAGGTCGGCGATCGCCTTCTTCATCTGCGAGGCGGCCAGGTGCGTCATCCCGGGGATGCCTCCGAGGCCCTGCGGCGAGTGCGTGGCGGTGTTGCCGAGCATCGTGAACTTCAGGTCGGCCGAGGTCTTCCGGTTGATCATGTCAAAGCCCCAGAAGGTGAAGAAGAGGTGGGTCTCGACCCCCTCACCCAACGCGGCGTTGGCGAGGATGAGTCCGGGGTAGGCCATGTCGAGGTTGCCCTTGCTGCAGATGATCGCGAGCTTGCGGCCCTGCGACTCCGGCGCGTCGAACGACGGCACCAACGGTGCGGTCTACCCCCGCGGGTATTCGCGACGCTGTGAGCGAGCAGACAACCTGCCTGTGACGTGCGAGACAAACCGCTGTCACACAAAGGAATCGGCCGTGAGACGACTCAGCCGGTCCGGAGCCAGCGAGCAAACAGCCGTGTCACGAACGGCAGGAGCACGTACGTCATCCACGGCGTGGCCACGAGCGTGGTCACGAGCACCCGCACCACCGGCGACCAGTCCCCGCTGAAGGGCATGAGCAGGAAGGTCAGGGCGAGGCTCGTCGGGAAGAAGGCGAGCCAGATGACGCTCGCCTGCTTCCACCGCGGCGGGGCGGTCGGACCCGGCGCACCGGGTTCCTCGACCGAGCGCGACGCCGGCTCGTCGAACCAGCCCTCGATGCCGGTGCGGTACTCCGTCCGGCGGTGCTCGACGAGGTCGGCGGCGGAGCGCAGCCACCGGATGCGCTCCGGCGAGCGCTCCCAGGCATCGAGGTGCGTGCGTGAGGCGAACCGGTAGAGCATGTGCCAGTCCTCGGCGCCCGAGCGCACCCAGCCCGCCCCGAGGAAGCCCTCGAAGCGCTCGGCCATCGACGTGCCGGCGTGCACCCACGCCTGCATGAGCAGCTCGTCCTGGGGGGCCACCCGTCGGGTGATGGCGACGGTCAGTGGCCCGTGGGTCACCGAGACGTCCTCGGGGGTGGTGACCATGGGCTCTCCTCTGGCTGAAGGTGTTCGCGGGCGCGGCTGTCAACCGGCCCGGACGCGACGATGCCGGCCGCCCCGACTGGGGCGACCGGCATACGTCGTCGTGCTGCGCGGTCTGCGCTGCGCCAAGGCGCGGTGGCGTGAGGTCAGTGGCTCACTGGCCGACGCGGAAGCGCGCGAAGGACTTCGCCGAGGCGCCGCCCTCCTCGAGCACCTTGGCGACCGTCTTCTTCGGCTCCTTGGCGAACGGCTGCTCGAGCAGGACGTTCTCCTTGAAGAAGCCGTTGACGCGACCCTCGATGATCTTCGGCAGGGCGGCCTCGGGCTTGCCCTCCTCCTTGGCGGTGGCCTCGGCGACGCGACGCTCGTTCTCGACCGTCTCGGCCGGGACGTCGTCACGCGTGAGGACGGTCGGGCTGAACGCCGCGATGTGCATCGCGACGTCGCGGCCCACGGCCTCGTCGCCACCCTCGAGCGCAACGAGGACACCGATCTGCGCGGGCAGGTCGGGGCTCGTCTTGTGGAGGTAGGAGACGACCTTGTCGCCCTCGAGGCGCGCCACGCGGCGGACCTCGATCTTCTCGCCGATGGTCGCGTTGGCCTCGTCGAGCAGCTCCTGGACGGTCTTGCCGTCGTCGAGCGTGCTCTTGAGGAGCGAGTCGGCGTCCGTGGCGCCGGCCGAGACGGCCTGCGCGAGGACCTGGTCGGCCAGGGCGATGAACTTCTCGCCCTTGGCCACGAAGTCGGTCTCGCAGTTGACCTCGACCAGGGTGCCGACGCCGTCGGTGGCCGACGCGGCCACGAGGCCGTTGGAGGCCGAGCGGCCCTCACGCTTCGTGACGCCCTTGAGGCCCTTGACGCGCAGGATCTCGACAGCCTTGGCGCGGTCGCCGTCGGCCTCGTCGAGCGCCTTCTTGACGTCCATCATGCCGGCGCCGGTCTGCTCGCGCAGCGCCTTGATGTCAGCGGCGGTGTAGTTCGCCATGCTCTGTATCGCTCTTTTCGTCAGATGTGGATGACTCGAAGTGGCTGGGAGAGAAGGACTCAGGCCTTCTCGGCAGCAACCTCGGCAGGGGCGTCGACGGCGATCTCGGCGGCGACCTCGGGGGCCGGCGTCTCGACCGGGGTCTCGACCCGGGCCTCGGCTGCGGCCTCGGCGGCGTCGATCTCGGCGGCACCGGCCGGAGCCTCCGTCGCGGCAGCGGCGTCGGCGTAGAGCTCGCGCTCCCACTCGGCCAGGGGCTCCTCGGCCTGCGCGTCGCCACCGGACTTGCCGGAGGAGCGCTGCACGAGACCGTCGGCGACGGCGTCGGCGATGACCCGCGTCAGCAGCGTGACGGAGCGGATCGCGTCGTCGTTGCCGGGGATCTTGTAGTCGACCTCGTCGGGGTCGCAGTTCGTGTCGAGGATCGCGATGACCGGCAGGCCGAGCTTGCGGGCCTCGTCGACCGCGAGGTGCTCCTTCTTCGTGTCGACGATCCAGACGGCCGAGGGGACCTTGGCCATCGTGCGGATGCCGCCGAGGGTCTTCTCGAGCTTGATCATCTCGCGCTTGAGGATGAGCAGCTCCTTCTTCGTGTAGCCCGAGCCGGCCACGTCGTCGAAGTTCAGCTCCTCGAGCTCCTTGAGGCGCGTGAGCCGCTTGGAGATCGTCTGGAAGTTGGTGAGCATGCCACCGAGCCAGCGGTGGTTGACGTACGGCATGCCGACGCGCGTCGCCTGCTCGGCGATGGGCTCCTGGGCCTGCTTCTTCGTGCCGACGAAGAGGATGCTGCCGCCGTGCGCGACGGTCTCCTTGACGAACTCGTAGGCGTTGTTGATGTACGTCAGCGACTGCTGCAGGTCGATGATGTAGATGCCGTTGCGCTCGGTCATGATGAAGCGCTTCATCTTGGGGTTCCAGCGACGGGTCTGGTGCCCGAAGTGGACGCCGCTCTCGAGGAGCTGGCGCATGGTGACGACGGCCATGCCGTGTTCTCCCTTGTGTCGTGTTGTCAGTTTGTGCGTGGACCGGGCCGCGGTCGGTCACGTGCGTGCACGTGCCCGCCGTACGGCATACGGCCTCACTCCTGGCGCCTGACGCACCCCGCCCCGCCGAAGGCGGGGACTGCCGTGGTGCGACCCGGTCCGGTGGACCGGCAGAAGACGCGCGAATTACGGACGCGCGTGACGAGCACACGTGACCGCCGACCATCGTACGTCCTGACCCGGGTGGTGGAGAAATCGGAGCGACAGGACACAATGGCCCGCATGGTGGACTGGCTGGTGATGATCCCGGCCTTCGTCGTCCTCTCGGCCGTGCTGCTGCTTCCGGGCTGGCTCATCGTGCGCGCCCTGGGCGCCCGCGGGCTCGAGGCGCTGGCCGTCTCACCTGCCGTGTCGACCGCCCTCATCGCCGCCTTCGCCACCGTGGCCCAGCGCGCCGGGGTCCGCTGGGGGCTGCTGCCCCTGGCGGTGGTCACCCTCGCGTCCGTGGGCGTCGCGATGCTCGGCATGCGCCTGTTCGGCCGGCACGACCCCGACCTCGGCACGGCACGACGCTTCCTCGGTCGGCCCCGACCCGATGCCGTGGTCGCCATCGCGATCGGCGTCGGGCTCGCCCTCGCGACGATCCTGCCGGCGATCGGCCGGCCCGACGAGCTCGTCGACAGCCCGGACGCCGTCTACCACCTCGACCGCATCCGCACCTTCCTCGAGACCGGCAACTTCTCGATCGTCAACCCGACCTTCTACCCCAACGGTTTCCACGCCTGGATCGCCACGAGCCTGCTGCCCGGTGTCGCCGACGTGCTGCCCGGCACCAACGTCGCCACCGTGGTGCTCGCCGCCGTCGTCTGGCCCGTCGGCTGCGTCGCCATCGTGCGCCACGCTCTCGGGACCTCCCGTCTCGTCACGTATGCCGCCGGGTTCGCCTCCGCAGCGTTCATCGCCTTTCCGACGACCCTCCTCGGGTGGGGCGTGCTCTGGCCCAACCTGATGGCGACCGCGCTGACCCCGGGCGCCCTGGCGCTCATGCTGCAGGCCGCCCGGTCGAAGCGCATCGGTCAGTGGCTCGGCTTCGCCGCCGCCCTTCCCGGCCTGGCGCTCATCCAGCCGAACGCCCTCGTGGCCCTCGTGCTCTTCGCCCTGGTCTGGTTCGTCGCCGCGCGCCTGCGGGCCGGGCTGCTGCACCACCTGTCGTGGCCGGTCGTGGCCCGCGACCTCGCCGTCGTGGCCGTCGTCGGCGTCGGCGGCCTCCTCGCGGCGCCGGTCGTCTCCGCGCGCCTCGCCTCCACCCAGTCGTACGAGTGGAACGGCCGGGTCTCCATCTGGACCGCTGTCGTCGAGGTCGTGGGCGGCCGGCTGCAGATCGCGAGCGCGCTCTGGGGCCTCGTCGTCCTGCTCGCCCTCGGCATCGGCTGGATCGTCCTTCGGGCCCGCGCCGCGATCCCCGTGGTCGCCATGTGGGTCGCGTGCGTCGCGCTCTACGTCATGGCTGCCTCGTCGACGGCCTCGTGGACGGCCCTCATCACCGGCTACTGGTACAACGACAAGGTCCGCCTGGCCGCCCTGGCCGCGGTGCCGGGAGTCGTGCTCGTCGCGGCGGCCGCGCCTGCCCTGCGCGACCTGCTGCGCCGCACACCGCGGGTGGGGGCGAGGTTCGAGGCCCGGCCCGTCGCCGCAGCAGTCGCGGCGCTGCTGGTCCTGCCGGCCCTCACCCTGGGACTCAACGCGACCACCCGCCACCGCATGCTCACCAGCTTCTTCCAGCCGGGGACGCCCGAGCGTGTCATCCTCGGCTTCGAGGGGCAGGATTCGCTGCGGCGGCTGAACGCCCTGATCCCGGCCGGACAAGGCGTCGTCGGCCGACCCGAGAACGGCTCGCCCCTCATGTGGGCCCTCTTCGGCACCAACACGCTGTACCGCTCGATCCCCATCCCGACGACGGGCGACGAGATCATCATCGGCACCGGCTTCGACAACCTAGCCAACCGCCCCGACGTGTGCGAGGCGCTGGCCCGCCACGACATCCGCTGGGCGATCGACTCGAGCCACGTCTACTGGCTCGACCGTCCAGAACGCAGCTCGGGCCTGAAGAACCTCGCCGCCAACGACGGCGTCGAGGCGGTCAAGACCGATGGCGACTACACCCTCTACCGCATCACGGCCTGCGGTCTGGGCGACCGCCCGGCTGCGTGAGCGCTCGGTTCCGAGCACACCCCACGGCATACGTGAGCCGGCGGTTTTCACCCAATTGCGGACAAGGCGTAACACTTCGCCGTCCCGAGCGATGGTGGGGGTGCAGACCCCACCGAGACCCCTGACCGGGTGGGTGCTGCCGGTTCGCGGCACGGCCCCCTCCACAGCACCCGCGAACCCACGAGTGCCCCTGCCCCTTCGGGCGGGGGCTCTCGTGTCCCCGCGGCGTCGGGCCGCCCTGCCCCGCCGTGGATACGCTCGGGCCATGGCAACGCCGCTCATCGCACGCATGCAGCCCTTCGGCACGACGATCTTCGCCGAGATGTCGGCGCTCGCGACGCAGACGGGCAGCATCAACCTCGGGCAGGGTTTCCCCGACACCGACGGACCGGCCGAGATGCTCGAGGCGGCGAAGGCAGCCATCGACGGCGGGCGCAACCAGTACCCACCAGGGCCCGGCGTGCCCGAGCTGCTCGACGCGGTGGCGGCGCACCAGCAGCGCTTCTACGGCATCTCGCTCGACCCGCGCTCGCAGGTGCTCGTGACCGCCGGCGCGACCGAGGCGATCGCCGCGGCGGTGCTGGCGCTGTGCGAGCCGGGCGACGAGGTCGTCACCTTCGAGCCGTACTACGACTCGTATGCCGCCACCATCGCCCTCGCTGGAGCGACCCGACGCACGTCCGTGCTCCGCTTCCCCGACTTCTCCGTCGACGAGGCGTCGCTGCGGACTGCCTTCTCGTCGCGCACCCGGCTCGTCCTCCTCAACACCCCACACAACCCGACCGGAAAGGTGTTCACCCGCGCGGAGCTCGAGCTGGTCGCGTCGCTGGCGCGCGAGCACGACGCGTGGGTCGTCACCGACGAGGTCTACGAGCACCTGGTCTTCGACGGCGCCGAGCACGTGCCGATGGGCACCCTGCCCGGGATGTTCGACCGCACCATCACCATCTCGTCGGGCGGCAAGACCTTCTCCGCGACGGGTTGGAAGGTCGGCTGGCTGTCGGGACCCGCGGAGGCGGTGGCCGCGGCACGCACGGTCAAGCAGTTCCTCACCTACGTCGCGTCCGGGCCCTTCCAACCGGCGGTTGCTCTGGCCCTCGGACTCGGCGACCCGGTGTATGCCGGGTTGCGCGACTCGCTCCAGGCGAAGCGCGACCTGCTGTGCTCGGCGCTCGAGGCGTCCGGTCTGAAGGTGTCTCGACCGTCCGGCACCTACTTCGTCATCGCGGACGCCGCGCCGCTCGGGGCGGTCGACGGGCTGGAGTTCGCCCGGCGCCTGCCCGAGATCGCCGGCGTGGTGGGCGTTCCGGTCTCGGTCTTCCATGACGATCAGGACGCCGCACGCACCCTGGTGCGGTTCGCGTTCTGCAAGAAGGACGACGTGCTGCTCGAGGCGAGTCGCCGTCTGGCCGCTGCCGGGAGGTCCTGACCAGCCTCCCGTCCCCGGAGCGCTGTCCACACCTGCCTGCCGGCAGAGCGGCCCGTCCACAGGCGTGGATGGCGTCGACCGATGAGCCGCGAATGCGCCCCAGCATGGGTTCATGTCGATCGGATCAGCACTGCTGGCAGCAGTGGTCGCCGCGGCGACGGTGACGGGCTCAACAGCGGCGCCGACATTGTCCGCGGCTCCCGCGCTGGCCCCCGCGTCATCTGCCCCACCTGCAGGTGCGGCGAACCTGTCACAGCCGACGGCACGGTGGGCCTGGCCCCTCGACCCGCAGCCGGCCGTCGAGCGCCGGTTCGACCCACCCGACCAGCCGTGGCTGCCCGGCCACCGTGGGGTCGACCTGGCCGCCGGCACGGGGCAGGCCGTTCACTCACCGACCGCCGGCACGGTCACGTATGCGGGGAGGCTCGCAGGCCGCGGCGTGGTCGTGGTCGCTCACGCCGGTGGTCTGCGGAGCACGTTCGAACCGGTGGACGGCTCCGTGCCCGTCGGCACATCGGTCGCTCGCGGCGACGTCGTCGGGGCCGTCACCTCCACCGCTGGTCACTGCGCGCCGGCCGTCTGCCTCCACTGGGGCGTGCTGCGCGGCGAGACGTACCTCGACCCTCTCGGCTTCATCGGCCGGGCGCGAATCGTCCTGCTGCCGCTCTGAGGCAGGTCGGCGCCTGCACGACCACACCGTCGGCTCAGGCGCGAGGGTGCGCCTGCTCGTAGCTTCGGCGCAACCGGTCGACCGACACGTGCGTGTAGATCTGCGTCGTGGCGAGGCTTGCGTGGCCGAGGATCTCCTGGACCATCCGCAGGTCGGCCCCGCCCTCGAGCAGGTGGGTGGCGGCGCTGTGCCTCAGGCCGTGCGGCCCGAGGTCGGGCGCGTCGGGCAGGTGTGAGAGCACCTCGTGGACGGCTGAGCGCACCTGGCGGGCGTCGACCCGGCGTCCCCGGCGACCGAGGAAGAGGGCCGGTCCGGAGTGCTCCCCCACCAGTCTGGAGCGGACCGCGAGCCAGGCCTCGATCGCACGACCGGCCGGGGCGCCAAACGGCACGATGCGTTCCTTGGCGCCCTTGCCCATCACGCGCACGACTCCCTGGGACAGGTCGAGGTCGTCGATGTCGAGGCCTGCGAGCTCGCCCACTCGAATGCCGCTGGCGTAGAGGAGCTCGAGGACGGCACGGTCGCGGACGTGGATCGGGTCGTCGTCGTCGGCGCGGGTCGCGGCGACGTCGAGGAGCTCGGTGGCCTCCGCCTGCCGCAGCACTCCGGGAAGGGTGGCGTGGCGCTTCGGGGCGACGAGGCGCAGTGAGGGGTCGGCGGGGATGCGTCCGGTGTGCTCCGCCCACCTGAGGAAGGTGCGCGCCGAAGCGGCGCGCCGGGCGATGGTGGCCCGGGCAGCCCCGGCATCGGCCTGGATCCCGAGCCAGGAACGCAGGTCGCCGATGCGGAGGTCGCCGATCTCGTCGATGCCCCTCCCGGCCGCGAACGTCAGCAGGTGGCGCACGTCGCCGAGGTAGGCGCGGCGCGTGTGCACGGAGCGGCCACGCTCTGCGCCGAGGTGGCGTGAGTAGGCGTGCAACAGCTCGGCGTGGCGCTCGAGCACGTCGGGCCCGGCGCCGGCCTCCCCGTTCGCCACATCGGTCACTCCCGCACCATGACAAAACCCAGCCCCCAAAGCAAGCCTCGAAGAAGCGCCCGAGCGAAAGAACGCTCCGTTCGCCATCACGCAGACGGAGCGTTCTCTCGCTCAGCAAGAGACGCAATCGAATGACACTCCGTTGCCCACCACCCGTGACGGAGCGTTCTCTCGATCCGGAAGGGTGTCAGCCGGCTTTGGGCTTGCGCTGGGGACGCTTACGCCAGGTGCCGCCGGACTGTGTCACCAGTCCGAGGTGTTCGAGCCGGCCCAGTGCTGCCCGGACGGTGAGCGATGCGTGGGCTGCCGACCTGACGATGTCGTCGAGCGGGACGGCCGAACGGTAGGGGACGGCTTCGAGCACCGCCGCGTCGACCGGTGACAGATCGTCGTCGGGGCGGACCGGCCCCCGTGCCTGCTCGGCGGCGTCGCTGCCGAGGTCGCCGACCAGGTCGATCACCTCGTCGACCGAGGTGACGAGGACCGCCCGCCCGTTGCGCAGCTCCTCATGACACCCCGCCGACATCATCGACGTGACCGGCCCGGGCACAGCTCCGACAGGACGACAGGCCGTGACCGCGTGCGTGACCGTGTTGCGCGACCCGGACCTGAGGTCTGCCTCGACGACGATGGTGCCGCGGGTGAGACCGGCGATGAGCCGGTTGCGGGCCAGGAACCTCGACTTCATGGGTGCCGAGCCGGGCGCCACCTCGGCGATGACGAGCCCGTCAGCGGCGATGCGGGAGATCAGTGCCGCGTGGCCTGAGGGGTAGGGCCGTTCGACGCCGCCCGCGAGCACCGCGATGGTCGCGCCGTCGACGGCGAGGGCCCCGCGGTGCGCGGCCCCGTCGATGCCGAAGGCCGCGCCGCTGACGACCGTCCACCCTCGACGCGCGAGCCCGCTGGCGAACTCGGTGGCGACCTGTTCGCCGTAGGTCGTCGCAGTGCGCGACCCCACCACCGCGACCGATCGCTCGACCGTCTCGGCCAGGTCGAGGCGGCCTCGCACCCAGAGGCACCAGGGCGGCACCAGGATCGTGTCGAGCCGCTCGGGCCACTCGGGGTCGCCCGGCACCACCAGGCGCGCCCCCACCTTTGCCGCGATGTCGAGGTCGCGCTCGATGTCGAGCACCGCCACCCTCGAGCGGAACCGCGCGAAGGTGCCTGCGCCTGCGCGGACCCGCTCGAACGCCTCGACGGCGCCGACCTCGGTCACCAKGGCATGGACCTCGCCGTCGGCGGGCTCGACGACCCGTGACAACGCGGCTCGCGCGTGACGGTCAGGCTCCATGACGCGTCTCCTTCGCCGAGGCTGCCTTCATGCCGCGACACCCGCTCGGTGACGCAGGGACAGTGCGACGTCGACCTCGTCGCGTCCGGGACGCTGGAGGCCCATGAGGTCGGCAACGGTCCAGGCGCAGCGGAGGGTGCGGTCGTAGCCCCGCAGGCTGAGCGCCCCGACCTCGAGCAGGTGGTCGAGGGTGTGCGTGGCCGCCCCGGGCAGCCTCCACGGGCGGGCCCGGAGCTCGGACCCGGGCACGTCGGAGTTGACCCCGCGGCTACGTTCGAGCACGTCGCGCCAGCGCTCACCCTGTGCGGCACGGGCCGACGCCACGCGCGCCGCAACGACCGCGGTCGGCTCGCCGGGGGTCCCGCCGGCCATCGTCAGGCCGGGCGGCTGGACGTGCACCTGCAGGTCGACCCGGTCGAGAAGAGGACCGCTGAGCTTGCCGAAGTAGGTTCGGCGCATCAGCGGGGTGCACGTGCAGTCGAGGCCCTTGCCCCAGGCCTTGCCGCACGGGCACGGGTTGGCGGCCAGGACGAGCTGGAACCGGGCCGGGAACGTGACCGACTCCTGCGCCCGAGCGATCGACACGAGACCGCGCTCGAGCGGCGTGCGAAGGGACTGGAGGACGCCCTTGTCGAACTCGGGTGTCTCGTCGAGGAACAGCACCCCGCGATGGGCCTGGGTGATCGCGCCCGGTCGGATGCGGCCGCTGCCGCCCCCGATCACGGCCGCCTGGGAGGCGCCGTGGTGAGGTGCGACGAACGGCGGGTGGGTGATGAGCCGGGCGTCGTGGCCGGCGCCGAGCGCGCCGAGGACGGAGTGGATCGCGGTGACCTCCATCGACTCGCCCTCGTCGAGCGCCGGCAGGAGGCCCGGCAGCCGCTCGGCCAGCATCGTCTTGCCGGCCCCCGGAGGACCGGCGAGGAGCAGGTGGTGTGCACCGGCGGCGGCGATCTCCAGGGCCAGCTTGGCCTCGGCCTGGCCGACGACCTCGCTGAGGTCACGCACCTGCTCGGGCTCGGGCGCCGCGACGAGCGGGACCGGGACCTCGTGCACCGGGCGGCCCTTGCCGAGGTTGCCGTAGCGCCGCACCAGCTCGGTGACCTCGGCCACCGGGTGCACCCGGACGCCGGTCACCAGCCGTGCCTCCCCCGCGTTGGCCACGGGAACGACCACGTGTCGTACACCTGCCAGCGCCGCCGCGTGGACGAGGGGCAACACGCCGGGAACGGGACGCACCGTGCCGTCGAGCCCGACCTCCCCGATGTGGACGACGTCGTGCGCCACCCGGGCCGGCAGCAGGTCCATCGCCGCCGCGACCGCGACGAAGATGCCGAGGTCGAAGCCGGTGCCGACCTTGCGCTCCCCCGCCGGCGACAGGTTGACGGTGACCCTGCGCTGGCTCACGGCCATCTTGTCGATGAGCGCCGCGGCGGCCTTGATGCGGTCGGAGGACTGCTTGACGGCGGAGTCGCCGAGGCCGCTGATCGCGAAGCCGGGAAGCCCGGTCGTGACGTGCGCCTCGACGTCGACGACGAAGCCGGCCACCCCGCGCAGCCCGACCGACAGGGTGCGTCCGAGCCCGGCGCCCATCAGCACACCCCACGCAGGTGCTCGAGCCTGGCAGGCCCGGCCGGAGGTCGCATGATCGAGATGACGTCGATGCGGAGGTCGAGCCCGCGCACCGTGTCGGCGTGGTCGTCACGCCACAGCCCGGCGAGCCGACGCAGCCGCCGCTGCTTGCGCCACGTCACCGCCTCGAACGGCGCGCCGAACGCCTCGCTCGTGCGCGTCTTCACCTCGCACACGACGAGGTCGCTGCCCTCGCGGGCGACGACGTCGATCTCGCCACGGACGCACCGCCAGTTGCGGTCGAGGATGGTCAGCCCGTGGGCGAGCAGGTAGCGGCAGGCAAGGCGTTCGCCGTAGTCGCCGAGAGCGCGGGTGGAGAGGTCCATGCGGACCACCCTGTCGGCGGCAGGTCGAGCGGGACAGGCGTCAGTGCGAGGCTGTGGACGACATACGTGGTCGGCGAGGGGGTGTGGACAGCGCGCGCCCGACGGCCGAGCGACTCAGCTGAAGTCGCCGTTCTCGGGCAGCTTGATGTCGGGCTTGGGCAGCTCCTCGACGTTGACGTCCTTGAACGTCACGACGCGCACGTTCTTGACGAAGCGCGCCGGCCGGTAGATGTCCCACACCCAGGCGTCGGCCATCGTGACGTCGAAGAAGACCTCGCCGCCGTCGCTGCGCACCTTCACGTCGACGGAGTTGGCGAGGTAGAACCGACGCTCGGTCTCGACGACATGGGTGAAGAGGCCGACGACGTCGCGGTACTCCTTGTAGAGCTGGAGCTCCATCTCGGTCTCGTACTTCTCGAGATCTTCCGAACTCACCTGATTGCCGTCCCTGTCTGCTCTGCCGTCATGGCCACCGGAGCGAACGTCTCCGTGACCTCATTCAACACCTCGACGTGCGTCTCGGCGTAGACGCCGGGCAGGCGCCACGAGCGCCGGTGCAGCTCGCACGGGCCGAGCCGCGCGAGCGCGTCCATGTGCTCGGGCGCGGAGTAGCCCTTGTTGAGCCCCCACCCGTATGCCGTGTGCTGCTCCCCCAGCGCCACCATGAGGGTGTCGCGCTCCACCTTGGCGAGCACGCTCGCGGCGGCGACCGACGAGCACTTCATGTCGGCCTTGACCATCGTCGTCACGGGAGGCGTGGCCGGGCCGGCCTCGTCGGCGAAGGCGAGCAGGCCCACCTCGGTGGGGGCCGTCAGCCAGTCGTGGTTGCCGTCGAGGATGACGAGGTCGGGCACGACCCCGAGCCCGTCGAGCGCCCGCAGGCCGGCCAGCCGCAGGGCCGCCATGATGCCGATCTCGTCGATCTCGTCGTTGCTCGCGTGCCCGACGGAGTGGGCCACCGCCCACCGCTGGATGCGGGGCACGAGACCATGCCGCGCCTTCTCCGTGAGCAGCTTGGAGTCCTTGACCCCGACCGGCGCCGACCGGACCGTCTCGTCGATGACGACGACCCCGACGCTGACGGGCCCGGCGAGCGCGCCGCGGCCCACCTCGTCCATGCCGGCGAGCAATCGGTGGCCTGAGCGCTGCAGGGCGCGCTCCACCCTGAGGGACGGCTTCTTCGAGGGAGCTGGAGGTGCCATGGTGGTGCCCGCGGTCGTCAGCCGGCCGCGACCTTCGTGGCCGACACGGTCGGCTTGCCGCCGGGCTTCGGGTTGATCGTCGCCTTGGTCGTGGGCTTGTTGAGAGGCCCCTTGGCAGGCTTGGCCGCCGGGACCTGGGCGAAGGTGCGCTCGGGCACCCCGAGCCAGGTGACGTGGTCGATCGGCCACACGACGAACAGTGCGCGCCCGACGACCTTGTCCATCGGCACCGAGCCAGCGGCACCGGTGCCGTCGTCGTGCCACCGGCTGTCGGAGGAGTCGGAGCGGTGGTCGCCCATGACCCAGATGCGACCTGCCGGCACGGTGATGTCGAACTTCTTGCCCTCGCTGGGGAAGTCGCCAGGCTTGATGTACGGCTCGGTGACCTCGGCGCCGTTGACCTTGAGCTTGCCGGTGTCGCCGTCGGCCTGCACGTGGTCGCCCGGGAGACCGATGACGCGCTTGATGAGGTGGTTCTCGGCGTCCTCGGGCAGCAGGCCGACGAAGACGAGGGCGTCGTGGAAGGGGCCGCCGACGTCGCTGCGCTGCTCGCCGAGGCTGCCGAGCCACGGGGTCGGCGTGCCGGGGTCCTCGAACACGACGACGTCGCCCCGCTTGAGGTCGAAGGGGCCTGGCGTCAGCTTGCTGACGATCACCCGGTCGTCCTTGACGAGGGTGTTCTCCATCGACCCGGAGGGGATGTAGAACGCCTGGAACAGCCAGGTCTTGACGACGAACGAGAGCGCCATCGCGAGGACGACGACGATGAGCAGCTCCTTGAGGCCGGCCAGGACCGACCCCACGAAGCCGCGCGGCTCGTCGTCGAGGTCATCGTCGAGGTCATCGTCGAGGTCGTCGACCTCGTCCCTCTCGTCGATGCCGTCGACAGGTCGCCCGCGCGTGGGGTCCTCGGGGCGTCCGGTGTACTGCGACATCACTCACCATTTCGTGGGACGGAGGCAATTTGTCCTTGGTCGACCGAACCGAGCCGACCGAGCGGCCAGTATCGCACCCAAACCTTGCCGATGATGTCGCTCCCGGGCACCATGCCGCCACCCGGCTCGCCGAGGTGCGCGCGGGAGTCCGCAGAGGCTCCACGGTTGTCGCCCATCATCCAGAAACGGTCAGGCGGGACGGTCACGTCGAAGGGGATGGCGCTCGGTCGAGCACCGGCCGCGAGGTAGGGCTCGGCGACGGCGACACCGTTGATCTCGAGTCGACCGTCGGTGGCGCAGCAGCGCACGTGGTCGCCCGGCAGGCCGATGATCCGCTTGACGTAGTCGGCGGGCTGGCCCTTGCCGGCCAGGCTCTCCACCGCCTCGACGAGCCTCTGGAACACGCCCCGCTGCGGGACGTCGAGGTTGAACGCCTCGGAGGCGTCGAAGACGACGATGTCGCCACGCTGAAGCTGGTCGGGAGGTGTCGTGCGGGACACCAGGAGGCGGTCGCCGACGACCAGGGTGTCCTGCATCGACTCGCTGGGGATGCCGAACGGCGTCACGAAGAACGCCCGGACGACGACGACCGCGAGGAGCAGGACCGCAGGGCCGAGCATCCAGCGGTGCCGGCGGGCAGCGGCATACGCCCTCGCCCCGCCGTTGCGCGACGAAGGCGCGGTGGCCCCCGTGTCGGGGAGCGTCCCGGAACTCGTGTCAGGGACGGCCCGCTCGGGGTCCACCGCGCCTCGCGTGGTCAGACGGACGACTGCGTCAGCAGCTCGTCAGCTCTTCGCGCCGGCCTTGGTCGGGATGCTGTCGCGCTTCTCGCGGATCTTGGCGGCCTTGCCGCGCAGACCACGCAGGTAGTACAGCTTCGCGCGACGCACGTCACCGCGGGTCATGACCTCGATCTTGTCGATGATCGGGGTGTGCAGCGGGAAGGTGCGCTCGACACCGACTCCGAAGGAGATCTTGCGGACCGTGAAGGTCTCGCCGATGCCGCCGCCGTGGCGACGGATGACGACGCCCTGGAACACCTGGACGCGCGAGCGCGTGCCCTCGATGACCTTGACGTGCACCTTGAGGGTGTCACCGGCGCGGAACTCGGGGATGTCCGAGCGCAGCGACGCGGCGTTGATCTCGTCGAACGTGTGCATGATGCTTCGCTTTCTCAGGCGCCACAGGCCACCTCGTCACAATGTGGGTGTCGCATCCGTCGGGCCGCGTGGCCGACCGTGTGGTGCTGGTGGGCCAACTCCCCCTGTGGCAGGGGCCGTCGTGTGCCGGACGCAATGAGCAAGTCTGCCAGAGCGGACGGCATACCTGAAATCGGTGAGGCGAGCGTATGCCGGCCGTGCCCTAGCGTGAGCCTGTGAGCGTCTCCCCCGGCTGGCCCGTGTACGTATGCCTCGTCGTCCTCATGCTCGTGACCGTCGTCGCCAACCGGGTCAGCGGCGTCGGCCTCGGTCGCCAGTCGGCGGTCGCCGGCGCCCGGGCCGTCGTGCAGCTCGGCCTCGTGGCGCTCGTCATCACCGCGGTCGTCGGCTCCCTCTGGTGGTCGTTCGTCGCCGTGGGCGCGATGTTCGCGACGGCGGTCGCCACGACGTCCAAGCGCGTCGGCGCGCCGGGCACGTGGCCCTGGGCGGCCGCCGCGATGGCGTGCGGCATCGTCCCGGTCGTCGGCATCGTGCTGGCCACGGGCTCGGTGCCGCTGACGGGGATCGCCGTCATCCCGGTCGCAGGCATCGTCATCGGCAACACGATGACGGTGCACACGCTCGTCGGACGCCGCTCCTTCGCGGCGCTGCGGGAGGAGCACGGGCAGTACGAGGCGTCGCTCTCGCTCGGGCTCACCTCGAGCCAGGCCATCGACGAGATCATCGCCCGTCGCGTCCCGGAGGGCATCGTGCCGAGCCTCGACCAGGTGCGCACCTCGGGCATCGTCACGCTGCCGGGCGCCTTCATCGGCGTCATGCTCGGTGGCGGCAGCGCGGTCCAGGCCGCGACGGCCCAGGTGCTCGTGCTCTTCGCGATCATGGCGACGCAGTCGATCACGGCCGGCGTCCAGGCCGCCCTGATCCGCCGGCGGCTGCTGCTGCCGGACGACCTCGGCCTCGCGCTCGTGTCGTGACGGGCCGCGTGGGTCAGCGGCGACGGCGCTTGACGAGCGTGACCGCCCCGGGGATCGACGCGGGCTGCTCGACGAGGCGGTAGCCGGCCTTCTTGTACATCCGCAGGTTGTCCGTGCTGCGCGCCCCCGTGTGGAGGGTGAACGTGCGTATGCCGTCAGGCGCGGTCGACTCGGCGTGCTCCAGCAGGCGTCGGCCGAGTCCACGGCCCTGCAGGTCGGGGACGACGCAGAGGCGACCGATGAACCAGTCGTCGGCGTCGGGTCCGGTGCGCGACGTGCGCACCGCGCCGACGAGACGGCCGCCGCTGCGGGCCACCCACGTCTGCGTGCGCTCGAGGCTCGCGCGGACGTCGTCGAGGCTCTCGTGCAGGGCCGGGATCTGGAGGGTGTCGTTGGCGACGGCCTCCTGCACCCAGCAGGCCCGCATCAGCACGGCGAGCTCGGGCACGTCGCCCGGGGTGGCGGCGATGATCTCGACGTCGCCGGCGTCGGTGCCGTGGGAGGCGTGCAGCAGGTCGGGCCGGCGTGCAGCAGTGCGGGCCAGCCGCTGTTCGTGGCGCCACGCGGCGATGGCGCCGTGGTTGCCCGACAGGAGCACCTCGGGCACCTCTCGCCCGTTCCAGGTGCGCGGCTTCGTGTAGATGGGGTACTCGAGCAGGCCGTCCTCGTGCGACTCCTCGACGAGGGACTCGGCGTTGCCGATGACACCGGGAACGAGTCGGCCGACGGCCTCGACCATGGCGAGCACGGCGACCTCGCCCCCGTTGAGCACGTAGTCCCCGAGGCTCACGACCGAGACCTCGAGGCCAAGGTCCTCGCGGGCGTAGTCGTAGACCCGCTCGTCGATGCCCTCGTAACGTCCGCAGGCGAAGGCCAGCCACGGCTCCTGGGCCAGCTCGCGCGCAAGCGCCTGGGTGAACGGTTGACCGCCCGGACCGGGGACGACGAGCCGTGGCCTGGTCGACGGGTTCCCTTGCGCGACAACGTCGTCGAGGGCCTCAGCCCAGGGCTGCGGTTTCATGACCATGCCCGCTCCCCCGCCGTAGGGGGTGTCGTCGACGGTGCGGTGCCGGTCGTGGGTGTAGGTGCGCAGGTCGTGCACACGGACGTCGAGCAGCCCGTCCTGGCGCGCCTTGCCGATGAGCGAGAGGTCGAGCGCCGCGAGGTAGTCGGGGAAGATCGAGACGACGTCGATGCGCATGGCCGGGCGCGAGAATGCCTCTGGCGCAGGTGAGTCCGGGAGCGGGCCGGTCACTCGGTGCCCTCGCGGTAGAGGTCGAAGAGCCCGGGAGGGGCGTCGACGACGACGTGGTCGTCGGCCACCGTCGGCACGATGCGCTTGACGAAGGGCACGTATGCCGTGACGCCGTCGGTGAGCGTGATGACGAGACGGTCCTGCGCCGCGCCGAGCTCGAGCCCGCTGACGGTGCCGACCTGCTCGCCCGCCGGGTCACGCACCTCGAGGCCGACGAGGTCCTCCTCGTAGTAGCCCTCGTCGTCGTCCGCCTTCGTGGCGAGCTCGGGCATCACGAGCCTGGTGCCGCGCAGCCCCTCCGCGCCCGTGCGGTCGGGGATCTCCTCGAACGTGAGGAGCCAGATGCCGCGGTGCACGCGGGTCGAGGCGATGGTGAGGGCGGTCGGCACGCCGGAGCCGGGCTCGGCCTCCGTCGCGACGACCGTGCCTGGTGCGAATCGCGTCTCGGGGTCGTCGGTGTGCAGCTGCACGGTGACCTCGCCCCGCAGTCCGTGGGGCTTGCCGATGCGGGCGAGGACGACGTTCATGGCCCGAATCCTCTCAGGTTTGGGGGTGGTCCGGGCGCGCGCCCGGGAGTCCACCGACGCATACGGGATCGGTGGAAGACGACAGTGGGGCACCCCGGTCACCCGGGATGCCCCACTGGTCTGGCGTTCTGGGGTGGTCGCTCAGCGGACGCGGTCGGTGTCGACGATGTCGACACGGACGTTGCCGTTGCCCGCGAGGGCGCCGACGACGGTGCGCAGGGCGCTCGCCGTGCGGCCGGAGCGGCCGATGACGCGGCCGAGGTCGTCGGGGTGCACCCGGACCTCGAGCAGCTCACCGCGGCGAAGCTCCTTGCGGCGCACGACGACGTCCTCGTCGTGGTCGACGATGCCCTTGACGAGGTGCTCGAGCGCCTCCTCGAGCATGCTCAGGAACCGGCCTTGACGAAGCCGGCGGCCTCGGCGTCAGCGGCGTTCTTGAACCACACCTCGGCAACGGTCTGCTCGAACCACTGGCCGTCGGGCTCGTGGAACTTCATCGAGTCCTTGTTGCCCTTGATGGTGTAGCCCTCGGGCGCGGAGCCGTCCTCGTTGGCCGGAGCGGAGTTCGCGAACTCGGCGACGGCGGCAGGCGCCTCGGCCTTGTCGGCGGCCTTGTCGGCAGCCTTGTCGGACTTGTCGTCGGCCTTGTCGTCGGCCTTCTTCTCGTCAGCCTTGGGCTCGGCCTTCTTGGCGGCCTTCTTCTTCTGCGTGGTCGCACCCTCGGAGCCGGCCTCGACCTTGCCGCCAGCGGCGGAGATGGCGGCCTCGTAGAGGTCGCGCTTCGGGGTCTTCGGGGCCTTGGTCTCGACCTTGCCCTCGTCGACGAGCTTGATGAGCGCCGCGACGGCCTCGGTGGGCTGGGCGCCCTGGCTCAGCCAGTAGTGCGCGCGCTCGATGTCGATGTCGATGAGCGACGGCTGCTCGGTGGGGTGGTACTTGCCGATCTCCTCGATGGCCCGGCCATCGCGCTTGGTGCGCGAGTCCATGACGACGACGCGGTAGAACGGTGCACGGATCTTGCCCATGCGCTTCAGACGGATCTTGACGGCCATGCTGGCGGTCTCCTCAATCAGGTAGTGAGCGCGGCGAGACCGGCTGGGATCAGACGGGGTGCCGACGCTCGGTGTGTAGGCGTCCGGTCCAGCCGAGAGGGGGCCGGACGGGTACAGCCCTCCATTCTGCCAGACGCGAGGGGGTGGTCCGCACGCGGGCGTCGGCGCCGAACTCAGGCGTGAGTGTCAGGCGTACGCGGCACGCACCGCAAGGGCGTGCCGCACGACCTCGCTGCGCGGCAGGTCGAACGCCGCCTCGAGGTGCGGGACGACGGAGGGGTCGAACCCTGCTCGGGCGAGACCCATCCGAAGCTCGGGTGCGCTCGCGCGCACCTCGACCACGCCGCCCACGGGCGACGCACGGAGGAGCTCGAACAGGACGGCCGGGCTCTCGACCATGGCCGCCGAGAACAGCGGGATGCCGAGCTCGGCGGCGACGGCGGCCCCGACGCTCGTACCGCGCGACGCGGCGTCGTAGCCGTGCGCGCTGGTGACGACGCACGCGATCCGCCGGTGCCCGTGGGTGCGGTACGGCACGGCCGGCCAGTCGGACGAGAGCATCGTGAAGCGCTCGTGGTCGCGCCAGTCGCGCCGGCCGTCGGGACCGGGCAGGTGCAGGAAGGCCCGCGAGAAGCCCTCGTGCACGAACCCCAGCGACCGCGCGAGCCCGGCCGACCGGTGGTTGGCCGGCTGGATGTTGGCCTCGATGCGGTGCAGGCCCATCCCGTGCGGCTGGTCGTCGAAGGCGATGTCGACCGTGAGCCGGAGGCCCTCGGCGAAGAGGCCGCGGCCGGCATACGGGTCGTAGGAGTCGTAGCCGATCGACGCGCTGCGGAACGAGCCGCCGACGACGTTCGCGATGTTGATGCGTCCGACGAGGCCGTGCGAGCCCTCTGGGTCGAGGGCGAGGACCATGAAGGTGCGGTAGGTCGGCGACTGGTTCTCGAGGACGACGGGGAGGTTGTTCGGGTCGGGGATCGCGAAGTCGGCGAGCCGACGCTCGGACCGTGTCACGGCATCGGCGTATGCCGCCGCGTCGGCTGGCGTGGGCGGTCGCACCTCGACGCGCTCCCCCACCGCGGTCAAGGGCGCGACGGCGTCGGGGTCAGCCGACAACGCGACCTCGCAGGACCACACCGAGCGGGTCGGCGACGGTGGTGACGTCGGCACGAGGATCGGCCGCGTACACCACGAGGTCGGCGTCCTCACCCTCGACGAGGCCCGGCCGACCCAGCCACTCGCGCGCCCCCCACGTGGCAGCGGACACGACCTCGAGGTTGCTCAGACCGGCCTTCGTCAGCTCGACCATCTCCTGGGCGACCAGGCCGTGGGGCAGGCTCCCCCCGGCGTCGGTGCCGACGTAGATGGGCACACCCGCCTCGTGCGCGGCCCCGACCGTCGCGTAGCGCCGCTCGTGGAGGTCGAGCATGTGGCGGTGGTAGCCGGGGAACTTCGCCTTCGCCGGCTCGGCGAGCGCGGGGAACTGGGCGATGTTGACGAGCGTCGGCACGATGGCGATGCCCTGCGCGGCGAAGGTGTCGATGGAGTCCTCGCGCAGGCCGGTCGCGTGCTCGATGCAGTCGATCCCGGCCGCGGCCAGGTCTCGCAGCGACTCCTCACCGAAGCAGTGGGCCGTGACGCGTACGCCTTCCTCGTGGGCGGCCGCGATGGCGTCGGCGACAGCCTGCCGCGACCAGCTGGGTGCGAGGTCACCGACGTCCCGGTCGATCCAGTCGCCGACGAGCTTGACCCAGCCGTCGCCACGGTGCGCCTCGTGGCGGATGTGGCGCACGAGCTCGTCCTCCTCGACCTCGTGGGCGAAGTTGCGGATGTAGCGCCGGGTGCGAGCGATGTGCCGACCGGCCCGGATGATCTTCGGGAGGTCGTCGCGCTCGTCGACCCAGCGGGTGTCGCCCGGTTGCCCGGCGTCGCGGATGAGCAGCGTGCCGTTGTCGCGGTCGGTGAGTGCCTGCTGCTCCGCCTCGTCGCGGGGCACCTCGCCGTGGGGACCGAGACCGACGTGGCAGTGCGCGTCGACGAGACCCGGGAGCACCCACCCGTCGAGGGTCTGCTCGTGGGTGCGGTCGCTGGGCGGTGTGAAGGTCACCCTGCCGCCGACGACCCACAGCTCGTCGACCACCTCGTCCGGCCCGACGAGCACCCGACCGCGGACGTGGAGCACCGGTGCACTCATGGCCCGACCCTAACCGGCGGGACGGGTGAGGTCCGTGAGGATGTCCGCCCAGTGCGCCATGAGCGTCGCGTGGTGGCCGGCTCCCTCGTGGACGACCAGGCGAGATGTCGGCAGGTGCGCGTGCAGCCACTGGCCGTGCTCGAGGCCGACGACCCGGTCGTGGTCGCCATACCAGAGCGTCACGGGTGCGCGCACGTCCGAGGTCTCGACGTCCCAGCCGGCGGTGAACGCGAGCGCGTCACGCGATGCCCCGCGGTAGGACGGGACGCCGGGGCGACCGGTCGCCGTCCAGGGCTCCAGCACCTCGGGCGAGACGAACCCGCCGAAGCGCTGACCGTGTCGGTCGTCTGACGGCGTGCCGGGCGCCTCCACGGAGCGGGTCGCGGCCGCGTCCTGCAGCGCCACAGCCCGCTCCAGGTCGCCGGCGAGCGCCGTGCGGACGGCCGGCTCGTCGGCGACCCCGGGGTCGAGCGCGAGCACGGGACCGATGCCGGCGACGATGCCGACCGCGCTCACGAGGTGGGGGTGCGTCGCTGCCGTCGCGATGGCGTACGGCCCTCCCCCGGACACCCCGAGCACCGCGAACGCCGCGCCGCCGAGGTCAGCCATGAGGTGGCCGGCGTCGCGGGCCACGGACGTGAGGGTCGTGGGTGCGTCGGTGGTGCCGCCGTAGCCGGGCCGGGAGAACGCGACGAGCCGCACCCTCGCGCGTCGGGCGGCACCGTCGCCGAGGGCGGCCTGGAGGCGTCCGCCGGGCGTGCCGTGGAAGAAGAGGACCGGGTGGCCGGCCGGATCACCGCCCTGCCACACATCGAGCCGGCGGCCGTCGGGCAGCCGCACCCGAGACCGGCCGTCAGTCGTGACCACGCCCCGAGCGTATGCCGTCACGCGCGTCCCGGCACCGCCGTCAGGACGCGCCGTCGCTCGGACCTCAGCCGCGCAGCAGGCGGGGAACCGCCACGACGTCCACCAGGGCGAGGCCCCGCAGCACGGTGATCTCCATCGAGCGGTCGATGGCCTCGTCGAGCAGGATGCGCTGCAGCGACTGCGCGTCGAAGGGAGGTCTGCCGTCCGCGGCCACCACGACATCACCACGCATGAGACCGGCCCGGTCTGCGGGGCTGTCCGGTACGACGTGGGCGATCCGCAGTGCGGTGCGCCGCCCCAGGCGAGCAGCGAGCTCGTCTGACACGGGCACCGGAGCGGTGACGAGTCCCAGGTAGGCGCGGCGGACGTGCCCGTCCTCGACGAGCGCCTCGATGATCCGCCGGGTCGTGGTGTTGACCGGCACCGCGAGCCCGAGCCCGACCCCGGCGACCGCCGTGTTGATCCCGACGACCCTGGCACGGGAGTCGGCGAGCGCACCACCGGAGTTGCCCGGGTTTAATGCGGCGTCGGTCTGGATGACGTCCTCCACGAGACGCGACGCCACTCCCGACCTCGTCGGCAGCGACCGCCCGAGGGCGCTGACGACCCCTGCCGTCACGCTGCCCTCGAGCCCGAGCGGGTTGCCGATGGCGACGACGACGTGCCCGACAGCCAGACGGTCGGCGTCGCCGTACTCCGGCGGGGGCGGGAGCGTGCTCTCGGCGCGGACGACGGCGAGGTCCGACAGCGGGTCTGCACCGACGACGTGCACGCGCACAGAGGTGCCGTCCGCGAAGTGCGCCGTGCCGCGTCCGACACCTTCCACGACGTGGGCGTTCGTCAGCAGCAGGCCCTCCTCGGTCAGCACCACGGCGGAACCGCCGCCCTCGACCGTGCCGCTGCGGGCCGGCCTGCTGACGCGCAGGCTGGCCACGACGGGTGCCAGCCGGCTCGCCACCGTGCTCACGGTGCGCGAGTAGGCGTCGAGAACCTCGTCGTCGCCCGGCTCCGGGGCCGGTGGCATCTCGAACGGAGGCATTGCTCCTCCCCGCGTCAACGGCTACGCGACCTGCGCGGTCGTGTTCCTGTCAGCGAGAGCGGCGGCCACGGCATTCCCTCGGACCACGGGGTTCGCCGGAGGCGAACAGCCGGTGCTCTGACATCAGGTCCGACGTCAGCCCTTGCCGAGGAACTTCTCGAAGCCCTTGGGCAGGTTGGCGGGGTCGAAGCCGGCCATCGGGTCCGCGTCGTCGGAGCCGGCGCCCTGCCCGTTCGCGCCGGGAGCGCCGAATGCACTCGCCGCGGACGACACACGGCCGGCGGCGGCCTTCTCGGCTGCCGCGCGCTCCTCGGCCGCCCGCTTGGCCGGGTTGCCGCTCTTGCTCTTCTTGCGCTGCGGCGCCTGCTTGCCGCGCTTGCCCGTGCCGGGGATCCCCGGCATGCCCGGGAGGCCGCCACCGCCGCCACGCGCCATCGACTTCATCATCTTCTGGGCCTGGCCGAAGCGCTCGAGCAGCTGGTTGACCTCGGTGACCGTGACCCCGGAACCCTTGGCGATGCGCGATCGGCGCGAGCCGTTGATCTGCTTGGGGTGGGTGCGCTCGAACGGCGTCATCGAGCGGACCATCGCCTCGACGCGGTCGAACTCGCGGTCGTCGAAGGCGTCGAGCTGGTCGCGCATGCCCTGCATGCCCGGCATCATCTTGAGCATCGACTTGAGCGAGCCCATCTTCTTGATGGCGTTCATCTGCGAGAGGAAGTCCTCGAAGGTGAAGTCCTCCTCGGCGAGGAACTTGCGGGCCATCTCGTCGGCCTCGCGCTTGTCGAACGCCTTCTCGGCCTGCTCGATGAGCGTGAGCACGTCGCCCATGTCGAGGATCCGGCTGGCCATGCGGTCGGGGTGGAAGACCTCGAAGTCGGTGACCTTCTCACCGACCGACGCGAACATGATCGGCTCGCCCGTGATCTCGGTGACCGACAGGGCCGCACCACCGCGCGCGTCGCCGTCGAGCTTGGACAGCACGACACCGGTGAAGGCGACGCCGTCGTGGAACGCCTGGGCCGTCTCGACGGCGGCCTGGCCGATCATCGCGTCGATGACGAAGAGCACCTCGTCGGGCGAGATCGCCGTGCGGATGTCGGCGGCCTGCTGCATGAGGTTCGCGTCGACGGCGAGGCGGCCGGCCGTGTCGACGATGACGACGTCGTACTGCTTGGCGCGGGCCTGCTCGATGCCCATCCGCGAGACCGACACCGGGTCACCGAAGGAGCGCGTGCCCTCGCCCGAGTCGAGCACGGCGTCGTGGCCGCCCATGTTGCCGCGCTCGGGCGCGAAGACCGGGATGCCAGCGCGCTCGCCGACGACCTCGAGCTGGGTCACGGCGTTGGGGCGCTGGAGGTCGGCCGCGACGAGGAGCGGCGTGTGGCCCTGGTCCTTGAGCCACTTGCCGAGCTTGCCGGCGAAGGTCGTCTTTCCGGAGCCCTGCAGACCGGCCAGCATGATGACGGTCGGGGGCTGCTTCGCGAAGCGGATCGTGCGCGTCTGCCCGCCGAGGATCCCGACGAGCTCGTCCTGCACGATCTTGACGACCTGCTGGGCCGGGTTGAGCGCCTGGCTGACCTCGGCGCCGAGCGCACGCTCGCGCACGCTGCCGGTGAACCGCTTGACGACGGGCAGGGCCACGTCGGCGTCGAGCAGGGCGAGGCGGATGTCGCGGATCGTCGAGTTGACGTCGGACTCCGAGAGCCGGCCCTTGCCGCGGAGGTTCTTGAACGTCGCGGTCAGGCGGTCAGACAGGGATGCAAACACCCGGCAAGGCTATCCGCTCCCGCGCACAGGTCCGAGCCGACGCCCTCCCAGACCGCGTACGTCACTGTTGCGCCCCGTGGAACAGTGACGTAGCCGCCGGAAGGCATCGCTCGCCAGGTGACTACACCGACCGCGTACGTCACTGTTGCCCCCCGTGGAACAGTGACGCACGCCGTGCCCGAGGAGCTATGCCGCCCGCCGCGGTCGCGCACCGCGGCGTTACCTTGGGCAGGTGGCAGACCTCATCGACAAGATCGCCTGGATCCACCTCGAGCAGCGGCGCCTGCTCGTGGCCCGCAACGCCGGCCGTGAACGGTTCTACCTGCCCGGCGGCAAGCGCGAGCCCGGCGAGAGCGACCTCGAGACGCTGGTGCGCGAGCTCGACGAGGAGCTCACGGTGGCCCTCGACCCGGGCACGGCGGCATACGTCGGCACCTTCGAGGCCCTTGCCGACGCCCGCACCGACGGCCTCGTGGTGCGCCTGACCTGCTACACGGCGACTCACGCCGGCGCTTTCGCCCCCTCCCGCGAGATCGACGAGATCACCTGGGTGGGCTCGACCGACGGAGACCGCGTCTCCGCCGTCGACCGGCTCGTCCTCGACCACCTGCGCGACGCCGACCTCATCGACTGACCCGCCTCTTCCCGCTCCGTTCGATGTATCTCGCGGTCGCCGGCGACCGCGAGATACATCGACCCGAGGTCGGGTCAGGTGGCGTCGCAGGTGTCGATGATCATCGCCACGGCCTGTGCAGCGCGTGCCGGCGCGAGCTGCCCACCGCCGAACTCGGTCACGTAGAACGTGTCGAGCGTCTGGCCGGCATACGTGGCGATGTGCGCGGAACGCACCGACAGCGAGGCCCGGGCCAGCGTGATGCCGATGTCCTGGAGCAGGCCGGTGCGGTCGGTCGCCCGCACCTCGATGACGGTCGCGGTGTCGGAGGCGCTGCTGATGACCATGGCGCGCGTGGAGTCGACCGACCCCGAGCCGGGACTGCGCAGCACGGCCGACCGACGCCGCTGGAGCTTGCCGAGCGGTGACCGGTCACCGCTCGCGACGCGGGTCAGGTCGCGAGAGATGACGGCCGGCAGCGGGGTCTCGCTGCCCGGGGAGTCCACCCACCACTCGTTGACCGCCAGGCCGTCGACGGTGCGCACGATGGCCGATCGCACCACGAACCCCTGGGCGGCGAGCAGCCCCGCGGTGTCGGCGAAGAGGCCGGCGCGGTCGCGGTCGATGATGTCGATGCGGTGTGCCCCGCCGAGCGAGGTCACTGTCACGTAGGGCTCCCCGGACGCGATGCGGTCGAGCGCGTCGTCGGAGAGCGCCAGGGTCTCGATCGGTTCCACGACGAGAGGTCCCTCCGTCTCTGGCTGGGCGGTGAGAGCCGTCCGGCAGGCCGCGTAGAGCCGCTGGACGAGCCCGGCTCGCCAGTCGCTCCAGGCCTTCGGTCCGGCTGCTGACGCGTCCGCCTCGGTGAGGGCGCGAAGGAGGTCGAGCGTGCTGGCGGACCCGTCGACGGCGTCCGAGAGCGCGGCGATGGTCGCCGGGTCCTCGGGGTCGCGGCGGGTCGCCAGGTCGACGAGGGTCAGGTGCTCGCGAACCAGGCGCACGACGGTGTGGCGGTCCGCCTCGCCGACGCCGATCCGCTGCAGCACCGTGTCGGCCAGCTCGGCCCCGGTCGCGGAGTGGTCCTGCGAGCCGGGCACCTTGCCGATGTCGTGGAGCACCGCGGCGAGCATGAGCAGGTCCGGGCGGGAGACGTCGCGCACCATGCCGCTCGCCGCGACGACCGTCTCGATGAGGTGCCGGTCGACCGTGTGACGGTGCACCGCGTTGCGCTGGGGCCGGCTGCGGACCGCCTTCCACTCGGGGATCCAGCGCTCGACGACACCGGCGAGGTCGAGCCCCTCCCACACCGTGACGAGCCCCGGGCCGGCGGCGAGGAGGTCGGCGAAGAGGTTGCGGGCCACCTCCGGCCACGGCTCTGGCATCGAGGGCGCTTGTGCCGCAAGGTTCTTCAGCGTGGTCGGTGACAACGGGATGCCGCTCCGGGCCGCGACCACAGCGGCACGCAGCGGGATGATCGGGTCGGACGCCAGGTCGGCGGACGGCCCGAGCACCGCCTCGCCGTCGTGCCGGTAGAGGCCGTAGCCGAGCGGCGCCAGCTGCGGCCGGCGTGGCCCGACGCGCAGCGTCCTGGCGCGCTGGGACTGCATGGCTCGGCGCAGGGTGCCGTCGACGGCATACGCGATGGTGCGCGCGGACGTCGACAGGTCGGTGAGCAGGTCGTCGGCGTCGGTGTAGCCGAGCAGGGCGGCACACGCGTCCTGGTCGTCGCGGGTCAGTCGGTCTCGTCCGCGTCCGGTGACGACGTGGATCGCGTCGCGCACGTCGAGGATGCGCTCGTACGCCTCGTCGACCTCGCCGTGCGGCCGGTCGGTGAGCCAGGCGGCCGTCAGCGCACGCAGCACCGACATGTCGCGCAGGCCACCGTGGGCCTCCTTGAGGTCGGGCTCGATGAGGTGGGCGAGGTCGCCCTGGCGGGCGTGCCGCTGGATGACCGACTCCTGCATCTCGCCGAGCCGGGTGCGGGCGTTGGCGCGCCAGTCGTGGGCGACCGTCGATCGGGCGGCGTTGACGACGTCGGCGTCGCCGGCGACGTGGGTCAGGTCGAGCAGCCCGACCGCCGCGGAGAGGTCCTCCGAGGCGACGGCTCGGCAGTCGGCCACCGTGCGGACGCTGTGGTCGAGGCGGACCCCGGCGTCCCAGATCGGGTACCAGAGCTTGTCGGCGAAGGCGCCGACCTCCTTGCCCGAGAGCCCCCGCGGGTGGTGCACGAGGACGAGGTCGTAGTCGCTGAGCGGCCCACCGTCGCCGCGGGCGAGCGAGCCGACGGCGGCGAGGGCCACGCCCTCGTGCCGCCGGCCGGCACACGCCTCACGCCACAGCTCCTGGAGCCAGCCGAGGCCGAACTCGGCGAGCGCCCGGCGCCGGGTCTGGCCGGCGCCGGGCGTCGCGAAGGTGCGGGTGCCGGCGAGGTCCAGACGTCGGGTGGTCACATCCGTCATGTCAGGTCTCGCCGTCCCTCGAGTTGCGCGTGTACGTGTCGTTTCGTGCTGGTGCCACTGCGGCTCGCCCGCGGGCGGCGGCGGCCCCGACGCCTCAGAGGGCGTCGACGCCACGCTCGCCGGTGCGGACCCGGACCACCTCGTCGACCGGGACGGACCAGATCTTGCCGTCACCGATGCGACCGGTCTGGGCCGCCTTGAGGATGACCTCGAGGACGTCGGCCGAGTCGACGTCGTCGACCAGGACCTCGAGGCGCACCTTCGGCACGAAGTCGACGGTGTACTCGGCGCCGCGGTAGACCTCGCTGTGGCCGCGCTGGCGGCCGTAGCCGCTGGCCTCGCTGATGGTCATGCCGGCCACCCCGAAGGCCTCGAGGGCCTCCTTCACCTCGTCGAGCTGGTGGGGCTTGATGATGGCGGTGATGAGCTTCATGCGTTGGCTCCTTCGACCTGCGAAGCGGTGCTGATGGCCGGACGGGTGGTGCGGCCGCCTGAGGCGGGGAAGCCACCGATCTCGTACCCGGACTCGGCGTGGACTGCCTGGTCGATGCCCTCCGACTCGGCGTCGTCGCTGATCCTCCAGCCAATGGTGACCTTGAGGGCGATCGCGATGACGTAGGTCAGGGCGAACGAGAGGACGAGCGAGATGAGCGCGATGAGGATCTGCAGGACGGTCTGCTGCCAGCCGCCACCGTAGAACAGGCCGGTCGAGGTGGCGAGCAGGCCGGCACCCACGGTGCCCCAGAGGCCGGCGACGAGGTGGACCCCGACGACGTCGAGCGAGTCGTCGTAGCCGAGCTTGTACTTGAGGCCGACGGCGAGGGCCGAGAGGCCACCGGCGACGACACCGAGGATGATCGAGCCGACGGGCGACAGGGCGCCACAGGCGGGGGTGATCGCGACGAGGCCGGCGACGACACCGGACGCGGCGCCGAGCGAGGTCGCGTGGCCGTCACGGAACTTCTCCACGACGAGCCAGCCGATGGCGGCGGCGCAGGTGGCGACGGTCGTGTTGAGCCACACGGAGGAGGCGAGACCGTCGGCGGCGAGCTCCGAGCCGGCGTTGAAGCCGAACCAGCCGAACCACAGCAGACCGGCGCCGATCATGACGAGCGGGAGGTTGTGCGGACGCATCGCGACCTTGCCGAAGCCGAGTCGCTTGCCGACGACGAGCGCGAGGGCCAGGCCGGCGGCACCGGCGTTGATGTGCACGACCGTGCCACCGGCGAAGTCGATCGGAAGGAAGTTCGCGAGCCCCTTGTCGGTGACGCCGAAGAGCTTGGCCGAGAGGCCGCCCGAAGCACCGGAGAGCAGGCCGCCGCCCCACACCATGTGGGCGATCGGGAAGTAGACGACGGTGACCCAGATGACGGCGAAGGTGATCCAGGTGCCGAACTTGACGCGGTCGGCGATGGCGCCGCTGATGAGCGCGACGGTGATGACCGCGAAGGTCAGCTGGAAGCCCGCGTAGATGTACTCGGGGATGAACACCCCGACCCCGAACGGGTCGATGAGTCGCGCCGCCCCGTCCTCGCCGGTCAGCTGGCTGAGGCCGAACAGGTGGAACGGGTTCGCGAAGATGCCGGCGATGTCGGTGCCGCCGTCCTGGAGGTTGCCGAACGACATCGAGTAGCCCCACAGCACGTAGACGATGCCGACGACGGCCAGGGCGCCGAACGACATCATCATCATGTTGAGGACGGACTTGCTCCGGGTCATGCCGCCGTAGAAGAGGGCGAGCCCGGGCGTCATCAGGAGGACCATCGAGGACGCGATGAGCATGAATGCGGTCGCGGCCTCGTTGATCACTGGTGGTTCTGCCGCGAAGGGCATCAGTGCTGGTGTCATGCGGAGAGTCTGGGGACGGGCCGTTTCACCGGCGCGCTCCGTTTGTTACAGCCGTGTCAACAAGAACGGAGCGGTGTTAGCGGCTGGTTTCCCCCCACAGCGGCGTCCACATCGTGGAACGCGCCTCCCAGGTGGTGGAGCACCCGAGCACGTATGCCGCCCGGCCGGGCCGGCGGCACAAGGGGGTGAAGGACGCCGCGGTCACATGACGATGGCGTCGACGAAGGCCTCGGGGTCGAAGGGTGCGAGGTCGTCGGGCCCCTCGCCCAGGCCGACGAGCTTGACCGGGACCCCGAGCTGGCGCTGGACGGCGACGACGATGCCGCCCTTGGCGGTGCCGTCGAGCTTGGTGAGCACGATGCCGGTGACGTCGACGGCCTCGGAGAAGACCTTGGCCTGCTGAAGTCCGTTCTGGCCCGTGGTCGCGTCGAGGACGAGGAGCACCTCGTCGATCTCGCTCTGCTTCTCGATGACGCGCTTGACCTTGCCGAGCTCGTCCATGAGGCCGACCTTGTTGTGGAGGCGTCCGGCCGTGTCGATGATGACGACGTCGACCTCCTCCTCGATGCCGGCCTTGACGGCGTCGAAGGCGACGGCGGCGGGGTCGGCGCCGTCCTTGTCGGACCGCACGGTGGCGACCCCGACTCGGGCGCCCCACGTCTCGAGCTGGTCGGCAGCTGCGGCACGGAAGGTGTCGGCGGCCCCGAGCAGCACCTCACGGTCCTCGGCGACGAGCACGCGCGCGAGCTTGCCCACGGTCGTCGTCTTGCCGGTGCCGTTGACGCCGACGACGAGGATCACGGCGGGTCGGTCACCGACGCGGCTGCTGGCGATGCGGCGGTCCATGTCGGGCTGGACGAGCGCGAGCAGGTCGTCGCGGAGCCAGCCGCGAACGGTGGCCTCGTCGGTGGTGCCGTCGACCTTGACCTTGGTGCGCAGCGAGTCGACGAGCTGTGTCGTCGCCTCGACACCGAGGTCGGAGCCGATGAGGGTGTCCTCGACCTCCTCCCAGGTCTCCTCGTCGAGCTTGCCGCGCGAGAGCAGGGCCAGCAGGCCCTGTCCGATGGAGGAGTTGGACCGGGCGAGACGGGCGCGGAGGCGCTGGAGACGTCCGCGCGCCGACTCGGGGCGCTCGATGGTCGGCTCGGGAGGTGCGGTCGGTGTGGGCGGGGCCTCCGGCGCAGGCGCCTCGGGGGCCGGGGCCGGCGCACCTGCCGCCTCGGGTGGCGCGACGGTGTCGGTCGCGTCGGTGGGTGGCCTGCGGTCGAGGTCCTCGGCAGGCAGCCCCGGCGCCGACGGGGGCGCCTCGCGCTCGACGGGGCGGCCGCGGCCCCGCACGAGGTTGACGCCGTAGGCGATCGCACCCGCGAGGATGACGACGCCGATGATGACGAAGATCAAGACAGTGTCCACGTCAGCCATCCAACCATCAGCCGACGGGAGGGTGCTCCGGCGTACGCGAACGCCCCGCTCCCCCGGCCGGCCTGACGAGCCCGCCGTGCTGCGACCAGAAGTCCCTCCACCACCACGTGGCTGCCACGACCACCAGGGGCAGGTAGGCGATCAGGTAGCGAGAGCGGCCCTGGAAGAGCAGCGTGAAGGCGGCGACGCCGACGAGCGAGGCCAGCAGGAGCAGCGAGTGCGCCGTGACCCGGCCACGTAGCCATCCCACGCCGACGAGCGTCAGCACCAGCCACCAGAGGCCCTGGGTCAGGGCGACCCGCGCGCCGAGGAGCTGTCCGTCGGGCGAGTTCCAGGACTGCACGAGCTCGAAGGGCTGGCCGTCGTGGATCGGCCGTCGCGAGAGGTCCGTGCCCTCTCCGTAGGCCCAGAACATCCCGTCACCCCAGGTGAAGTCGAGCTTGTTCACCTCGAAGAGCAGGGAACCGCCCACGCCGCGCCTCTGCAGGTCGTCGCGGATGAACCTCTGCGAGATGCGCGTCTGGACGTCGGTGGGTCGGCCGAAGGTCGCGGAGTTGACGGGCCGGTCATAGCCGCCGAAGACGAGGTTGCCGTTGGGGCCGACCTGCGTGCGCAGGCCCGACGCGACGTAGTGCCAGGACGACGCGGCCACCCCGGGCGTGCTCGGCGGAGGCTCGGCGAGCCCTTTCACGACAGGACCCGACACGAGCTGGAATGCGAGGAGCCCGACGGCGATGCCGACGAGCTGCAGTCCGGATCTACGCCCCGAGCCGCGCATGCTGCGGACGGCAGGCAGCGCCACGAACCACAGGGCGCCGGCGACCAGGACGGCCACCGGCGTGACCTTGAGGGCATAGCCCAGTGCCAGGACGGCTCCCCCGGCCGCAGCCCACGCCGCAGACGGGGCCCGCCGGTCCGACCCGTGGGACCTCACGAAGCAGTACACCGCCCACACCGTCGTCCACATGGACGGTATGTCGGTGTAGGGGACGGCCATCCAGGGGCTCAGGCCGACCAGCGCCGTGAGGAGCACGATGGCCATGAGGCCCGCCACGCGGTCGGCCATGAGCACCGTCAGCCGGTAGACGCCCAGCAGCGCGATCGCAAAGCAGACGACCTGGATGACGAGGAACGCCGTGCCGTACCCGATGCCGAGGGCCTCACCGAGCCGCTGCGCCTGGCGCGCGAGAGCGAGCAGCACGTCATTGTTGGGGTAACGCGACAGGTAGGCGACCTGTGCGGACGTGATGGCGTCGCGGGGTTGGGTCACGACGTTCTGGATGAGCTTCGAGTCCCACGTCGTGACGTAGTAGCTGGCGTAGCCGACGAAGGCTGCCACCGCTGTGCACGCTGCCGCGACGGGAAGGGCCAGGCGTCGGGCCAGCGCGTCGGAGAGGGTGGGCCCCCGGCGTCCGACCACGAGGGCCAGGACGAGCAGGCCGACGAAGGACCCGATGGCACCGAGCCGGTCGTAGGGGATCGCGGTGAACCTCGGCACCGTGATGGTCAGCAGGACCAGCCCGAGCAGCGCCCCTCCCGTCACCCGACTGGCCAGGATCCCCATCCGGGCGCTCCGCGTCGTCACCGCGGCTCTCATCGTCCCTCCAGCACTGCGTCCCACCGTTCGTACGGGCGCAGGCTAACTCCCCGAGCAGGGCGGGGCCTGGGCTTCCCGCTGGACGGACATGCGGACGCGACCCGCTGCTACGGCATACGGGCGTCGGTGCGGCGAACCACCCCAGTGGCTCGCCGACGCGCGTCGTCGGCGATCGCCTCGCCCTTGGCGGTGAGCACGTCCCGACCACCGCGGTGCGCCGGCACGGCGACGATCCCGACGACGGCCACGGCGAGCACGGTGACGACGAGCATCGAGATGACCAGGAAGAGCATGTGACAAGAGTGACGCATGAGACGCGTGTGACGCAAATAGCACAGTGTGAAGATTTGGCAACCCCAAGGAGCGGTCGCCCAGGAGCGGCACCTCACTCCGTTGCTAGGGTGCCGTGCCGTATGCCGCCGGGCTAAGCCGGGCGTGCCACGCTCAGCCGGGCTCAGGCGGGCTGGTCGGCGACGTCGCGCAGCCGCTGTGAGACGACCGTCGTCACACCGTCGCCGCGCATGCTGACCCCGTAGAGGGCGTCGGCGATCTCCATCGTCTTCTTCTGGTGCGTGATGACGATGAGCTGGGAGCTGTCGCGCAGCTCCTCGAAGAGCGTGATGAGGCGCCCGAGGTTGGCGTCGTCGAGCGCGGCCTCGACCTCGTCCATGATGTAGAAGGGCGAGGGGCGCGCCTTGAAGATCGACACGAGCAGCGCCACGGCCACGAGCGACCGCTCGCCGCCCGAGAGCAGCGAGAGCCGCTTGATCTTCTTGCCCGGCGGCCGAGCCTCGACCTCGAGGCCGGTCGTGAGCATGTTGGACGGGTCGGTGAGGACGAGGCGCCCCTCACCACCGGGGAAGAGCCGCTGGAAGACGCGTTCGAACTGCACGGCGGTGTCCTCGAACGCCTCGGCGAACACCCGCTCGACGCGCTCGTCGACCTCCTTGACGATGTCGAGCAGGTCGCGCTTGGAGCTCTTGAGGTCCTCGAGCTGCTCGGTGAGGAACTTGTGGCGCTCCTCGAGGGCCGAGAACTCCTCCAGCGCAAGGGGATTGATGCGACCGAGGGCGTTCAGCTTGCGCTCGGCCTGTCGCAGACGCTTCTCCTGCGCCTCACGCACGAACGGGATGGGCTCGGGCTGTGCCGCGTCGGGGTCTGCGTCAGGGTCGGGCACGAACGGCACGAGCTGGTGCGGCCCGAACTCCTCGACGAGGTCGGACGGCGCGATGCCGAGCTCCTCGATCGCCTTGGTCTCGAGCTGCTCGATGCGCAGGCGCTGCTGCGTGCGGGCCACCTCGTCGCGGTGCACGGTGTCGGTGAGCTCGCGCAGCTCGGCCTGCAGCACGCCGATGTCGCGCCGGACCACCGCGAGCTCGGCGTCGCGTTCGGTGCGCTCGGCCTCGCCCGCGGCGCGGGCGCGGCCGGACTCGTCGGCCGACTCGGCGAGCAGTCCGTGGGCCCAATCGGCGGCCGTGCGCACGGCGCCGGCGATGGCCGCCTCACGCTGGCGGCGGGCGCGCTTCTCGGCCAGGCGCTCGCGGGCCTGCTCCTCGTGCAGGGCGCCGCGCTCGAGCGCGTCGGCGCGGTCCTTGAGGGCGCGGGCGCGCTCCTCGCGGGTGCGCAGGGCGAGCCGCAGCTCCGTCTCGGCCGCACGCGACTCGCGGGCCACGGTCTCGAGACGGTCGCGTTCCTCGGTTGAGGGCTCGTCGGCGAAGTCGCCCTCGCCGCTCGCCGCCTCGAGCCGCTCGGTGAGCTCGGCGTGCTCGGACTGGTCGGCCTCGAGCGCCGCGGTGGCGTCGGCGATCGCCTTCTCGGTGCGCTCGACCTCGGCACGAGCCGCACGCAGCGTCTGCCCCAGGGAGCCCAGCTTCTCGGCGATCGCCGCCATGCGGGCGTCGCTCTCGTTGAGCCGCTCCAGCGCGCCTTCGACGGCGTCGGCCAGCTCGGCCCGGCTCGCCTCGGCGCCGGCCACGCGGAAGCGCGCCTCCTCGCCCTCGCGCGTGGCGCGTGCCATGGCATCCTGGGCGTCGTCGAGCGCGGCCTGCAGCTCGATGAGGCTCGGTGCGGTGTTGCTCCCGCCGCGGACGGCGCCCGGCGCGTAGACGTCGCCCACCCGGGTCACCGCGGTGACCCCCGTGTGCGTGCGGACGAGCGCGCGAGCAGTGGCGCCGTCGGGCACGAGAGCGACCCGCTCGAGCACCTGGTCCAGGGCCGGTCGCACCGAGGCTGGGCACTCCACGACGTCGCGGGCCCAACGGCAACCGCCGGGGAGGGTCGGCCAACCCGTGTGGTCGAGCGCATCGGCGGACTCGGCGACGAGCAGGCTGGCACGGCCGTGGTCGCCGTCGCGGAGAGCCTCGATCGCGGCAGCGGCAGCGTCCAGTGAGCCGACCGCGAGCGCCTCGGCAGCCCAGCCGAGGGCCGCGGCGACGGCGTTCTCGAGGCCTGCCTCGACGGTGACGAGAGAGGCGACGGAGCCGAGGATCTCGTGACCGTCGTCGGCGGCGGCGAGCAGGGCGGCCGCGCCGTCCTTGCGGCTGAGGCTGAGCCCGAGTGCCTCGACGCGAGCGGCGGCGGTGGTGCGCGCCCGCTCGGCGGCGGCCTCGGATTCCTTCCAGCGGGCCAGCTCGGCCTCGGCAGCCTCGAGGCGCGCCGCGGCCTCCTCGTAGGCGGTGTCGAGGTCTTCCTCGCCCTCTTCGTCCTGGGCCACGCCGGCCTCGAGACGCGAGAACTCGCGCTCGGCCTCGGCCGCGCGGGCCTGGGCAGCCTCGATGGTGCCGCGCAGGCGGCCCAGCTCGGCCTCGCGGGCCTCGATGCGCGACGCCTTGGCGCCGACCTGGCCACCGAGCTTGGCGAGCCCCTCACGGCGGTCGGCGGCAGCGCGAGCCTCGCGCTGTAGCCGGGTGGTCTCCTCCGCGTGTCCTCGTTCGGCGTCGGCACGTTTGGCGACGGCGTCCTCGAGGGCCGCCTGCGCCTCGGCGATCTCCTCGAGCAGGTAGAGCTCCTGCTCACGCACCTCGGCCGCCTGGGCGCGAAGCTGCTCGGGGTCGCGGCTCTGGCCCGACTCCTCGGGCTCGTCGTCCTCGCTGAGCAGGCGTACGCGCTCGGCTGCGAGGGAGCGGGTCGAGGCCATCCGCTCGACGAGGCGGCCGAGGGCGACGTACTCGTCCTGGGCCTGCACGAGCGCGGGCCGGGCCGCCTCGGCGGCCTCCTCGAGGGAGCCCAGGCGCGTGCCGAGCTCAGCGATGGCCTCCTCGACCTCGGCGCGACGCTCGATGAGGGCCGACTCGTCGGCGACCTCCTGCTCGAGCGTCGACGTGAGCTGGACGAGGTCGTCGGCGAGCAGCCGTAGCCGGGCGTCACGGGCGTCGGTCTGGATCACGGCAGCCTTGCGGGCGGTCTCGGCCTGGCGCCCGAGCGGGCCGAGCTGACGACGGATCTCACCGGTCAGGTCGTGCACGCGGGTGAGGTTGGCCTCCATCGACTCGAGCTTGCGGAGGGCGCGCTCCTTGCGCTTGCGGTGCTTGAGCACACCCGCGGCCTCCTCGATGAAGCCACGGCGCTCCTCAGGGGTCGCGCGCAGCACCGTGTCGAGCTGGCCCTGGCCGACGATGACGTGCATCTCGCGGCCGATGCCGCTGTCGGAGAGCAGCTCCTGCACGTCGAGCAGCCGGCAGGGAGTGCCGTTGATGGCGTACTCGGACCCGCCGTTGCGGAACATCGTGCGGGAGATCGTCACCTCGGTGTAGTCGATCGGCAGCGCACCGTCGGTGTTGTCGATGGTGAGCGCGACCTCGGCGCGGCCCAGCGGGGCCCGACCGGAGGTGCCGGCGAAGATGACGTCCTCCATCTTGCCGCCGCGCAGCGACTTGGCGCCCTGCTCCCCCATCACCCAGGCGAGCGCGTCGACGACGTTGCTCTTGCCGGAGCCGTTGGGGCCGACGATGCACGTGATGCCGGGCTCGAGGCGCATGTGGGTCGCCGAGGCGAAGGACTTGAAGCCCTTCAGGGTGAGGCTCTTGACGTACACGGACGTGGGGTTCCTTCGGTGTCCTTCGGCGACGATCCCGGTCAGCGTACTAGTCGCCGAGCCCGACGCCGGGGAGGCGAGCAGCGCGGTAGACGCGGCGGGTTGGTCTCGGCTCGCCATCCCGTGTCGCTGGAGGCGGACGTCCGGGCAGCGGAACTCG
Organism: Terrabacter sp. 05T424; assembly: GCF_056396225.1. NCBI lineage: Bacteria > Bacillati > Actinomycetota > Actinomycetes > Micrococcales > Intrasporangiaceae > Terrabacter > Terrabacter sp. 05T424. Next base: position 858,299 of record NZ_JBFTLB010000001.1, on the reverse strand, counting down.
CCCTCCTCTCCGATACCTCGCGCGGCGGAGCGGCGATTTCGCGCACAGGGGACGAGCGATGACAATGCACGGGTGTCCAGGCACTTGATCGTCGACAGGCGCAGCGCGCAAACCCGATCCGTGCCCTGGCCCAACGCAGCGGATCTGCGCATGGTCCTGCTGGTCGTCGTGATCACCGCCGTGGTCACCTATGTCGCGTCACACGTCGTTTTCGTTCAGCTGAACGACATGGAACGCGGGGACATCCATCTGCACAACCAGGTGGTCACCGGCGAGAGTCATCGTGCCGCCGGCTACACGATCTACTACAACCTTCTGTCCTGGGTGGCAGGTGGGTCCACCAGTCCCGGGGCGGTCCGGGTCGCATCCGAGACCATCCTGGCAAGCGCGATGGCGGCAAAGGCGGCCATCACGTTGACCATCACCTGGTGGATGACCAGGTCGCTGTGGCCAAGCCTTGCGGTGACTGCATTCCTCATGGTGAGCGTTCCCGTCAACCTCACGCTGTCGCCGCAGCTCTATCTCGGTCGGCTCACCGGAACGATCTGGCACAACTCGACGACCATCGTCCTCATCCCCGTGAGCGTGCTCCTCTTCTTCTTCGCGGTCGCATTCCTGACAGCGGAAGCCCCGCGACGGGCCTACTGGGTGCTCGGGCCGTCGTTGATCGTGGTCGACGGCCTCCTCAAACCCAACTTCCTGTTGGCGCTCCTGCCCGGCCTGGCCCTGTTCACTGCCGTGCTGGTCCTCCGCCTCCGGCGAAGGACCGGCGTCTGGGCCGCGGCGCTCCCCATCCTGGGGAGGTTCCTGGTCCTGGCTCTTCCCGCTGCCGTCCTGCTGGCCGGGCAGTACGTCCTCGCCTACCAGGACGGCGGCGTCCCCTACACCAACGGCGTCAGGCCTCTGGCCACGTGGTCGCTCCTGACTGCCTCCGTGCCCGGGGGGATACCGGTCGTTCTGCTCGAGTCCTTTCTGCTGCCCGCCCTGGTGACCCTGCTGCTCTGGGGACCATCCCGCCGCTACCCCTTCCTGTTGACGGCCTGGCTCGTCACGGGTGTGGCAGCGGCCCAGTTCGCCGTCCTTGCCGAGTACACGGCGACGGGCGAGCTGCTGACCCACGGCAACTGGAGCTGGGGCGGCCACGTGGCCGCCTACGTGCTCTACATCTCGGCCGCGATCCTGTGGATCCGCCACCACACGCTGCTGCCTGGATGGGCGAAGGCGCTCGTCTACGTCGTAGCCGCAACGTATGTGGCCACGGGCGTCGTCTACCTCATGCATGTCATGCAGCCGGGCGATCCCGGCTACTACTAGGCTCGTCGGCCGCCGAGTCCGACGCCAGGGAGGCGAGCAGCATCGGACGGCGCGACCGCATACGGTTGGCGGGTGACCGAGCACACCCGTCAGGGCGACCCTCACACCGTGACCACGATCGAGCGGCTGCTCGAGGTCTACCCCGGCACCCCGGCGGCGAACTCCATCGCCAAGGAGTCGGCGACCCTGACTCCCAGCCATGTCCGCATCATTGCGGCGTCGCCCTTCGTCGTCGTCTCGACGGTCGGCGTCGGCGGCCTCGACCAGTCACCCCGGGGCGACCATCCCGGTTTCGTCGTCGTGCGCGACGAGCACACGCTCGTGGTCCCCGACCGCCGCGGCAACAACCGGCTCGACACCCTGCGCAACGTCGTCGCCGACCCGCGCGTGGGACTGCTGTTCCTCGTTCCCGGCCTCGGTGAGGAGCTGCGCGTGCGCGGCACCGCCGTCGTCTCGACCGACCCCGCCGAGCTGGGCAGGCACGAGGTCAGAGGCGCCGTCCCGGCCTCAGTTCTCGTCGTGACGGTGGAGCGCGCCTACTTCCAGTGCGCCCGCGCGATCAAGCGAAGCCGCTTGTGGGACAGCGATTCCCACGTCGATCCAAAGTCCCTGCCGACGGCGGGCGCCATGACCCGGGAGGCGGGCGGCTTCACCTCCGACGCCGAGGCTGCGGCATACGACGCGGCCCTCGACGCCCGACAGGACGCGACGCTCTACTGACGCTCGCCGGGCTGGCCGACGGGTGGACCAGCGGCGCCCGCCAGCTCACTCGTCGCCGTTGGCGATCCGCTCGTGGTGGTGGATGACCTCGGCGATGATGAAGTTCAGGAACGACTCGGCGAAGACCGGGTCGAGCCCGGCGTCCTTCGCGAGCGCCCGGAGCCGCGCGATCTGCCGCTCCTCACGCGCCGGGTCGGCCGCGGGCAGCTGGTGCTCGGCCTTGAGCTGACCGACCTGCTGGGTGCACTTGAACCGCTCGGCGAGCAGGTGCACGAGCGCAGCGTCGATGTTGTCGATGCTGCTGCGCAGCCGGGCGAGATCGGCTGGGACCTCTGGCACGTCGCTCACGCCGGCCAGCCTAGGCGGGTCACCGCTCGACGAAGCCGGAGGTTCCGTCCTTCGGAACGCCCTGCTGCACGACGACGGTCTCGACGCGGCCGGGCCGGCGCGTCGTGGACGGGTCTTCACGCAGCAGCGCCTCGAGCCGCTCGACCGCGGCGATGCTTCCCTGGGCGACGACCTCGACCCGCCCGTCCGCGGTGTTGCGGGCATGACCGACGAGCCCCAGCTCGAGTGCGCGGGCTCGCGTCCACCAGCGAAAGCCCACGCCCTGCACGCTGCCCCGCACGAACATCGTCACCCGCACCGTCTCGCCCACGCAGACACCGTATGCCGCACGGTCGGCCGCGGGGAGCCAGTGAAGGGGCGGGGCCGACCCACCGACGCGTGCAACACCCGCCGCGTGGCGCCGCAACGTCGGCCCCGTGCGTAACTATGCTCACGGCAGGCACAAAGGTGAGTCAGCTCACTGGGCCCACGGAAGGAGCGACGTGACGGCGTCGGCGAATTCTCGGGCGGCTGGCACGGGTCAGACCGCCGACACGGCCAAGGGGGCGACCCCTTCCTCAGGGCGTGCTCGACCCACCCGCATCGAGGGTCTCGACGGTCTCCGGGCCCTCGCCATCGCGGGAGTGCTCGTCTACCACCTCAACGCCTCGTGGCTGCCCGGCGGCTTCCTCGGTGTCGACGTCTTCTTCGTCGTGTCAGGCTTCCTCATCACGACGCTGCTCGTCCGCGAGCACCACCGCACCGGCCGCATCGCCCTGGGCCAGTTCTGGGTGCGGCGAGCCCGCCGGCTGCTTCCCGCGCTGCTCCTGTGCGTCCTGACGAGCGTGCTCATCGCACGCCTCGTCAGCCAGGACCTCCTCGTCGACGTGGGCCGCCAGATGGTCGGGGCGCTCACCTTCTCGACGAACTGGATCGAGGTCACGGCCGGCACCAGCTACTTCGACCAGACCGCCCCACAGCTGTTCATGAACTTCTGGTCCCTCGCCGTCGAGGAGCAGTTCTACCTCGCCTGGCCGCTCGTGACCCTGGCCCTGCTCGCGGTGTCGAGCCGCATCCGCGTCGGTGCGGCCCTCGCCATCGGCGCAGCCTCGACCGTGCTCATGGGCGTGCTCTTCACGCCGGGCACCGACGCGACGCGCGTCTACTACGGCACCGACACCCACGTCATGGGCCTGATGGCCGGAGCAGCTCTCGCCTTCGCGTGGGCCAGCCCGCAGCTGGCGATGTGGGTGGCCCCGTCCCGTTGGGGTCGCCCCGGCCGGTATGCCGTCCCGCTGGCCGGCGTCGTGCTGCTCGCCGAGATGGCCCTCCTGGACGAGCAGTCGTCCCTCACCTTCCGCGGTGGCATCGCCGTCGCGACGGTCGCCACCGCGGTGCTCGTCATGGGCGTCATCGAGAAGCGCCCCGACGGGGTCACAGCGCTGCAGCGCGTCGTGCGCCATCCCGCTGCCTCCTGGGTGGGGGCAAGGTCGTACTCAATCTACCTCTGGCACTGGCCGGTGCTCCTGCTCGTCGCCCTCGACAACCCGTCGGCGCCGGGCACCATGTCGCACCTGCTCACGCGCGTCTGGTGCGTGCTCGTCACCCTGGCGCTCGCCGACCTGACCTACCGCTTCGTCGAGGCGCCGTTCCGTTCGCTCGGCTTCCGTGGTGTCGCAAGCAGACTGCGCGAGGGGGCGACCTCCTTGACGCGGCGCGGCAAGCAGGTCGTGGCCGGCGTCGTGGCCGGCGTCGCCGTGGTCACCGCGGTCATCGTGCTCACCGCCCCCGACATGAGCGAGACCGCACGCATGCTCGCGGCCAACGAGGCCGCCGCCGACTCGGAAGAGCCCGTCGGCGCGCCGACGCCCGGCGCGACCGCGCAGCCGAGCCCGAAACCTGCCTCGGCGCCCGCGTCCACGCCGGCCCAACCTGCCGCGGGTGGGGCCACGGCCACCAACGCCTCCTTCACGATGCCTGCCGGGCCCGAGATCGACGCGTACGGCGACTCGATCATGGTGGGCAGCCTGCAGGCCCTGCGCTACTACTTCCCCGGCATCCGCATCGACGCGAAGTCCAACCGTCGGTGGTCCGACGGCCTCACCGAGGTCACCGCGCGGGGCGAGGCCAACCGGCGCGCGGTGGTGCTCGCGTTCGGCACCAACGCCGGCGTCGACGAGGACGCCGTCAACAAGGTGCTCGACGCACTCGGCCCGAAACGCATGGTCGTCCTCGTCAACGTCATGGGCCCCTTCGCCCGCATCGACACCGACAACGCGACGCTCGAGCTCGTGGCCCGGGGCCGCCCGAACGTCGTCGTCGCCGACTGGGCCGACGCGATCCGGGCCCACCCGGAACAGGTGCAGTCCGACCGGGTGCACCCGACCATCAAGGGCGCCCACCTGTTCTCGAAGACCGTGCGCCAGGCCATGGCCGACCTCTCGCAGCGCAGCACGGGCAAGAAGGTCGTGCTCGAGGAGCTCCCCATCCCGTGACCGACCGCCCGACAGCCGCGACGGCGAGCGACAGCCCCGGTGCCACCCGAGCGGGTGGCACGGCGACCGTCGGCATCGTGTCCCCCGGCGCCATGGGCAGCGCGCTCGGCCGAGCCTGGGCCGCCGCCGGCAACAGGGTCGTGGCCACCGTCAAGGGCCGCAGCGAGCGCACCCGCGGACTGGCCCACGGCCTCGAGCTGCTGGCCGACCTCGATGCAGTGGTGTCATCGAGTGACGTCGTGGTGAGCATCTGTCCGCCATCGGCGGCCGACCACGTGCTCGCGGCCGTCCTCGCCTCCACGGGACGCACCGGCTCCTCCCCTGTGATCCTGGAGGCCAACGCCCTGGCTCCCGACCTCGTCGAGACCCTCGCGTCACGGTCCACCGCCGCCGGCCTGACCCTCGTCGACGGGTCCGTCAGCGGCGGTCCCCCGTCACCCGACGGCGACACGATGCTCTACCTCTCCGGGCCGCGAGCCGACGTCGTCGCGTCGCTGCCCGCGCGCGGCCTCCGCCGGCGTGTGGTCGGGCCGGGCGTGGGCCAGGCGTCGGCGGTGAAGATGTGCACCGCCTCGGTCTACAAGGGGACGACGGCGATCTGGGCGCAGGCGCTGCAGTCGGCCGACGCACTCGGCGTGCTCGACGTCGTGCTCGACGACCTCCGTGAGGAGTTCCCGCAGCAGGTCGAGGGGGCCGGCCGTCGCATCGCGGTCGCCACGGCGAAGAGCGCCCGCTTCGTCGCCGAGATGGAGCACATCGCCCGCACCCAGGGCCGCGCCGGCACCTCGGTCGAGCTCTTCGAGGGCATGGCCGCCGTCTACCGGCGACTCGCCGGCACGTCCCTCGCAGCGCTGAGCCCGGAGGAGGCAGCCGCCGTCGCGGACCTGCGCGAGGTGCTGTCCCGCCTCACCTGACACCCGCGGCAGGGCCCACGAAGGGTCAGCCGACGACGATGGGGTCGCCGATGCGGATGGTGGCGTCGCCCGCGAGCGGCAGGACCGGCGTCAGCCGGATGCCGAACCACGTCGCGCCGTCCCACCTGCGGTGGCGGGCCAGGGTGCGGATCGGCTCCTTGGCGCTGCGCAGGTCGGTGCGGTCGATCGTCGTCATGACGCACCGGTCGCAGATCATCGTGGCCCGGAACGGCACCTCCCCGATGCGCACCGAGCGCCAGGTGTCCTCGGCGAACGGCTCGCCGCCCGACACGACGACGTTCGGCCGCCACCGGTCGTGACCCAGCGACGGAGCCGGCTGCTCGCCGCGCTCGATCGCCGTCTCCAGCAGCCAGTCGTTGAGGTGGGCCAGCGACGACTCCGACGTGACGTGCAACGGGGCGGCGTCGGACAGCGAGTTCCGGTCACCGTCCCGGCCGCCCATCTCGGGCCGCACCGGACGATGCGTCTCGTCGTCCTGCCACACGAGCCGCAGCGGGCGGCCGATCCGGTCGGACAACCACGTGTCGGCCTCGGCGCCCGCGGGGCGTGCGCGGTCCTGACCCGAGAACGACACGGCGACCGCCGTCGCGTCGCGGGGAGCCTCGACCTCGAGCGGCGGCGCGCCCGGGACAACCAGCCGTATGCCGTCGCCCGCAGGCTCGGCGCGCAGCGCGAGCAGCGCGTGCTCCTCGCGCGCCGTCACCTGGTTGCCGTCGAGGTCGACCACGGCCCAGCGCCGGTCGCCCTGCAGCCCCACCGCCTCGACGCGTGCCTCGTCGACGTCGACGCCGGCGAGCGACTTCACGGGGTAGGTCGTCAGCGCCGCGACGACCACGCGGTCACTCGGCGAGCCAGGCGGCATACGCGTCGAAGGTGTAAGGCCGACCGAGGAAGTCCTCGACGAGGTCGGCGGCGTCGCGCCGCCCACCCTGGGCGAGCACCTTGTCGCGGTAGGCGCCGGCGACCTCGGGGTCGAAGAGGTCACCGCGGTCGAACGCCGAGAACATGTCCTTGGCGATGACCAGCGACCACATGTACGTGTAGTACGCCGAGCTGTAGCCGTCGAGGTGCCCGAAGTGGCACTGCATGTGGGTGCCCGACAGGTACGGGAACACGGAGTATCGCGCCATCAGCTCGCGCAGCCGTGCCGTCAGGTCGTCGGTCTGGTTGACGTGGAAGTCGTAGGACAGCGCAGCGTAGAACATCTGCGTGCGCGCGTCGTAGCCCTTGCCGAAGTCATCTGCCCGGCGCATCGCCTCGACGAGGTCGGCAGGGATCGTCTCGCCCTGGGGGTTGCGCGCGAACGTCGAGAGCACGTCGGCGTCCCACGCCCACTCCTCGAGCATCTGGCTCGGTGCCTCGACGAAGTCCCACTCCGTCGCAACCCCGGAGAACCGCACCCAGTCCGTGCGTCCGGCCAGGACGTGGTGCACGAGGTGGCCGAACTCATGGAAGAGGGTGACGACCTCGTCGTGCTCCATCAGGCCGCGGTTGAAGTTGCACACCAGGACGCCCTCGGCGAGCTGGGTGCCGTTGACGCCGCGGGCGAGGTCGAACTGCGCCGCGTGCTTGTACTTGCCGTCGCGCGGGTGCAGGTCGAGGTGGATGCGGCCGAGGCGCTCGCCCTGGAAGGACACGTCGTAGGTCGCCACCTCCTCGTGCCAGGTGCGGGCGTCCTCGCGCGGCACGGGGGTCCAGTCGAGGCCGAAGAGGCGCCCCGTCACGTCGAGCAGCCCCTGGCGCACGGCCTCGAACGAGAAGTAGGTGCGAACGCGTTGGGCGTCGACGGCCAGCTGCTCCTTGCGGACGAGCTCCGCGTAGTAGCTGGTGTCGGCGCCGTCGATGTCGGTCGCGTCGGGCCGGTCCTGGCGCAGGCGCTCGAGGAGCACGGCCTTGTCGCGCTCGGCGCTCGCGGCCGACAGCTCGGTGATGCGGTCGATGAACTCGCCGATCGCCTTGCCGTTGCCGATCATCTTGACCTCGGCGTCGTAGTCGGCCCACGACTCGTAGCCGAGCAGCGAGGCGTGCTCGCGGCGCACCGCGAAGATGTCCTGGAGCACCCGGTCGTTGTCGGGCCAGGCGATCGTCAGGAACTCGGTGACGAGCTCGCGGCGGGCCTCGGCGTCGTGGGCGAAGGTGCGGAACGGCACGACGTCGGGATAGTCGGTCGTGACCGTGACGAGGCCGTCGTCGCCGACAGGGTGCGCCTCGACCCAGTCGGCGGGCATGCCGGCGAGCCGGTCGGGCGTGACCTTGATGCTGCGGACGTCCTCGCGGATGTTCTTGCTGAACTCCTGGCTCAGCAGGGTCGCGCGCTCGCTCAGCTCGCGCAGGCGGTCGCGGGTGGACTCGTCGCGGTCGACGCCCGACCGTCGGAAGTCGCGCAGGGTGCGCTCGAGCACCCGCGCGGCATCGGCGTCGAGTCCGCTGCCGTCGAGGCCCGCGAGCACGGCGTACAGCTCGGTGTCGAGCCCGAGGTCGGTGTCGAGCTTCTGCACCTCCTGCGCCACGGACTCGGCGCGGTCGCGCACCTGCTTGTCGGGGTGCACCTCGGAGAAGAGCGACCCGACCGAACCTGCGTTGGAGAGCGCCGTCTGCGCGTCGTTCCAGACGCGGAGCACCTCCAGGGGCTCCTTCGGCGGGGCCGCACGCAGGCCGTCGACAAGCGATCGGGCCAGCGCGAGCTGCTGCTCGCCGCGGGCGCCGACCCAGTCGAGCCAGTCGGACTCGAGGGGGAGGGGCAGGTGCGTGGGCTCGGTCGTCACAGACGGCACTGTATGCCGCCGGGAGCCGCTCGCGCCGGAAGGTCAGTCCCAGAGCTGCATGGACCGGCTGATGATGCCCGCGAGAGCGTCGGGATCGACCTCCCGAGGCGCCGTGGCGAGCAGGCGTTGCTGACGCAGCGAGCCCTCGACCAGGTCGGAGACGTCGCCCGGGCCGTAGCCGACGGCGGACAGGCCGTTCGGCATGCCGATGTCGCGCATGAGCTCGACGAGCACGCCGGGAAGCACGTCACGTGGTTCGACCGACCGGCCCGACCCGCCGACAGCAACGTCAGGGTCGAGCAGCCGCGCGGCGGCGAGGTGCCGCTCGGGGTCGGCCTCGAAGGTCCAGCGGAACGCCTCCGGCGCGGTGAGTGCGACGGCCATCCCGTGCGGCACCATCGGCTCGTCGGCCGGGTAGCCGTCAGGATGGAAGTCGCGTACGCGGCCGGCGACGGGGTACGCGTTGGCGTGCGGCACGTGGACGCCGGCGTTGCCGAACCCCAGCCCGGCGAAGGTCGCGGCGAGAGCCATGTCCCCGCGGGCTGACTCGTCGGACCCGTCACGCACAGCCCGACGGAACGCCTTGGCCAACAAGGCCATCGACCGTTCGGCCCAGAGGTCGGAGATGGGGTTGCTGCCGCAGTAGGGCACCCGCTCCGCGGGCTGCTTGCGGTCGTAGCTGGAGAAGGGTCGCGCCGTCCAGCTCTCGAGGGCGTGGCACAGGATGTCCATCCCCGCGCTCGCCGTGACGCCGGCGGGCTGGCTCGCCGTGAGCCTCGGGTCGACGACGGCGAGCGTCGGGCGCAGGCGCACGTGGCTGATGCCGGTCTTGACCTTGAGGTCGAGCACGTCGAGGACGCAGATCGTGGTGCTCTCGGCGCCTGTGCCGGTGGTCGTCGGCACGGCGACGAGCGGCGCGAGAGGACGGCTCGGCGCCCGACCCCCACCGACCGGCACGTTGACGTAGTCCATGAGCTCGCCGCCGTTGGTGAGGAGCAGGTCGACGGCCTTGGCGGTGTCGATGGCCGACCCGCCGCCGACGGCGACGAACCCGTCGAAGGGGCCGTCTGCGTGGGCCCGCTCGATCGCCGCGGCAAGGCTCGCATCGGTCGGTTCGACGTGCGCGGAGTCGTGCACCACGGCCTCGAGCCCGCTCGCGCGGATGGCGTCGGCCACGCGGTCGGGCCATCCCGTCGCGAGCACTCCCGCATCGGTGACCACGAGCACGCGGGTCGCGCCGAGCACTCCGAGGTCATGCCCGATCTCGTCGGCGGCACCGGTTCCGAACTTCAGCTGCGGGGCGCCGTAGGTGAAGACGGTCTCGGGGTGCACGGGCGACCAGGTCATGCGGCCCACCCTAGGGTGGAGCCCATGGCAGCGAGCCCCGTCCTCGTCGTCGGAGCTGGTCAGGCCGGCATCTCCCTCGTCACGGCCCTGCGCGAGCTCGGCGACGACTCCCCCGTCGTCCTCGTGGGCGACGAGCCGGAGTCCCCGTACGAGCGGCCTCCGCTGTCGAAGGGCTACCTGCGCGGCGAGCACGACCGGGCCTCGCTGCACTTCCACGACCCTGCCTGGTTCGCCGAGCTCGGTGTCGAGCTCGTGACGGGAGACGGGGTCGTCACCATCGAGCGCGACGCCTCCGGTGGCCGCGCCGTCACCGCCTCCGGCCGTCGTCTCGACTTCGCCCGGCTGGCGCTGACGACCGGGGCGACCAACCGCTCGCTCCGCATCGAGGGCGCCGACCTCGACGGAGTGCACTCGGTGCGCAGGCTGGCCGACGCCGACCGCCTTGCCGCGGAGCTCCGCAGCCACAACCGGCTCGTCGTGGTGGGTGGCGGCTTCATCGGGCTCGAGGTGGCGGCCGGGGCTCGCGCACGCGGCGCCGACGTCACCGTCGTCGAGACCGCCGACCGGCTGCTCGGGCGCGCCGCCACGACGACGCTGTCGGACTTCGTGCGCGAGGCCCATGGGCGCCGCGGAACGCGAATCCTGCTCAATGCCAATGCGATCCGACTCCTCGGCCGAAACGGCCGAATCAGTGGCGTCGCGCTGGCCGACGGGTCGACGCTCCCGGCCGACGTCGTCGTCGTCGGCATCGGCGCCGTGCCTCGCACCGACCTGGCCGACCAGCTCGGCCTCGCCGTCGACCCGTCGGGCATCGTCGTCGACGAGCACGCTCGCGCCTCCGACGGGCTCACCGTTGCTGCAGGCGACTGCGCCGTGGGCCCGAACCCCTTCAGCAGGGGGCTTTCCGGACCGACCCGGCTCGAGAGCGTGCCGCACGCGACCGACCAGGCGCGCGCGGCTGCCGCGACGCTGGCAGGCCGCCCGACGGCATACGCGACGGTGCCGTGGTTCTGGAGCGACCAGGGCGACCTGAGACTGCAGATGGCCGGGCTGCCCCACGGCGCCGACCAGGAGGTCGTGCGCGGCGACGTTGCGGCAGAACGGTTCTCGGTGCTCAGCTACCGGGACGGCCTGCTGCTGGCCGTCGAGTCGGTCGGGAGCAGCGCCGACTACCTCGCCGTGAAGAGGGCGCTCGAGAAGGGTATGACGATCGGAGCAGCCGCTGTCACGGATCTCGCTGTGCCGCTCAAGCGGCTGATCACGCCCGCGCACGACACCTGACCGCGGTGACGGGCGGGGCCAGACGGCCTGCGATAGCGTGAAATATCGCCCAACGAAGGGACTGATCGCATGCATGCAATGGCCGGAGTGCCCGCCGCGGACACCCTCATCAGCGCCAACGCCGTCGACTACCTGATCATCGCGCTCTACTTCGTCTTCGTCCTGGGCATCGGGGTGATGGCCAGACGGGCGGTCTCCGACTCGATCGACTTCTTCCTCTCGGGCCGCTCGCTGCCGGCCTGGGTCACCGGCCTCGCCTTCATCTCGGCGAACCTCGGCGCCGTCGAGATCATGGGGATGTCGGCCAACGGAGCCGAGCTCGGGATCTCGACGGTGCACTACTTCTGGGTCGGCGCCATCCCCGCCATGCTCTTCCTCGGCGTGGTGATGATGCCCTTCTACTACGGCTCGAAGGTGCGCTCGGTCCCCGAGTTCATGTTCCGGCGCTTCGGCACCGGGGCCCATCTCGTCAACGCGCTCAGCTTCGCCCTCGCGCAGCTGCTCATCGCGGGCGTCAACCTCTACCTGCTGGGCTCGATCGTGCACGCCCTGCTCGGCTGGCCACTCTGGGTGGCGCTGCTCGTCGCCGCCGCCATCGTGCTGTCCTACATCACCCTCGGCGGGCTCTCGGCGGCGATCTACAACGAAGTGCTCCAGTTCTTCGTCATCGTCGCCGCACTGCTGCCGCTCACGCTCATCGGCCTGCACCGCGTCGGCGGCTACCAGGGCCTCAAGGACAAGATCACCGAGTTCGCCTCCTCGCCCGCCGCGGCGGCGGCGAAGGTGCCGTCGGCCGAGCAGCAGCTGAACTCGTGGCCCGGCGAGGCCCTTTCGGGCTTCACCTCACCGTTCTGGTCGGTCGTCGGCATCGTCTTCGGCCTCGGCTTCGTGCTCTCGTTCGGCTACTGGACGACGAACTTCGTCGAGGTCCAGCGCGCCATGGCCTCGAACTCGATCTCGGCCGCACGCAAGACGCCGATCATCGGCTCGTTCCCGAAGATGTTCGTGCCCTTCATCGTGATCCTCCCGGGCATGATCGCCGCGGTGCTCGTCAAGGAGATCGGTGAGCTCAAGGCAGGCGGCACGCCACCGGGCGGAGCGTCCGGCGAGGGCGTGAAGTACAACGACTCGCTGCTGCTGCTGATGCGCGACGTGCTGCCCAACGGCCTGCTCGGCGTCGCCATCGCCGGCCTGCTGGCGGCGTTCATGGCCGGCATGGCGGCCAACATCTCGGCGTTCAACACCGTCTTCAGCTACGACCTGTGGCAGCGCTACATCCGCAAGGACCACAGCGACGACTACTACCTGCGCATCGGCCGCCTGGCCACCGTCCTGGCGACCGTCATCGCCATCTTCACGGCCATCGTGGCGAGCTCGTTCAGCAACGTCATGGACTACCTCCAGACGCTCTTCGGCTTCTTCAACGCACCGCTGTTCGCCACGTTCATCCTCGGCATGTTCTGGAAGCGGATGACACCGACCGCCGGCTGGGTCGGCCTCTCGGCCGGCACCCTGTCGGCCGTCCTGGTCGCCTTCCTCACGAAGGACGCCTTCGGCAGCGTCAGCCGAGGCGTCATCCCGCTCGAGGGCCAAGGGGCCGCGTTCGTGGCGGCCTCCGCCGCCTTCGTCGTCGACATCCTGCTCAGCGTCGTCGTGTCACTCGTGACCCAGCCCAAGCCGGCGTCCGAGCTGCGCGGCCTCGTCTACAGCGAGACACCCAGGAAGGACCTGGTCGACCCGATGGAGCACCGCCTGCCGTGGTTCCGGCGCACGCTCCCACTGGCTGGCATCTCGCTGGTCCTCGTCACCATCCTCAACTTCTTGTTCTGACAGGAGCAGCGACATGAGCCAGCACGAGATCGACGCCCCTGCCCCCGACGGCGCACCGAAGGGGCGGCACACCGCCGGCGCCTTCGACATCCGCAACTTCATCGGCGCCCTGCTCGGCCTCTACGGGGTGATCCTCACCCTGATGGGGCTGATCGGCGACAAAGGGCTGGACAAGACGGGCGGCATCAACGCCAACCTCTATGCCGGCATCGCCTTGCTCGTCGTCAGCGCCGCGTTCATCGCGTGGGCGCGCCTCAAGCCCATCGTCGTCCCCGACGACGTCGAGCCCGTGCAGGACGACCCGACCCGTCCTGCCCCGAAGCGCCGCCCCGGCGGTCACTGACCGTTCCACCCACCACCTCGAGGCCCGTCCCCCGCCCAGCGGTCAGGACGGGCTTCGGCGTCGAGGGCGTGGCTGGCAGACGGGGCAGGAGAAGGACGAGCGGTTCATGAAGTGCTCGCGGCGCATGGTCGTGCCGCAGCGGTCGCACGGAGTTCCCGCCCGGCCGTACGCGTGCAGTGAGCGGTCGAAGTAGCCGCTCGCCCCGTTGACGTTGACGTAGAGGGAGTCGAAGCTCGTGCCGCCCTGGCCGAGCGCCTCCGTCATGACGTCGCGCGCGTGGTCGAGCAGACGCGAGAGCGTCGGCTTCGAAAGCGTCGAGCAGATCCGCTCGCCGTGCAGCTTCGCGCGCCACAGCGCCTCGTCGGCGTAGATGTTGCCGATGCCGGAGACGAGTGACTGGTCGAGCAGCGCCCGTTTGACGGCGCTGTCGCGCTGCTTCATCCGGCGCACGACGGCGGGCTGGTCGTAGACAGCCTCGAAGGGGTCGGGAGCGATGTGCGCCACGGACTCGGGGATGCCGTCGGTCCGCAACGGCGAGAGCGCCAGCCCCCCGAACGTGCGCTGGTCGACGAAGCGCAGCTGCGGCCCGTCGTCGGCGAAGTCGAGCTGGGCATGACAGTGCTTCTCCAGGGGCGCCTCGGCCGGCTCGACGAGCATCTGGCCGCTCATGCCGAGGTGCACGATCAGCGCGTCCTCACCGTCGAGCGCGAGCCAGAGGTACTTGCCGCGCCGCGCGGCGGCAGTGACCGTCACGTCGTGCAGGCGGGCCGCGAGATCCTCGGGCCCGGCGTCGTGGCGCCGCGCCACCCGCACCCCGGTGATCCGGGCACGCATGACGTGACGTCCGACGACGTGGTCCTCGAGGCCGCGCCGCACGACCTCGACCTCGGGGAGCTCGGGCACCGGCGGCTCAGGACCCGGTCGGGCCTGCGGCCTGTGCGGCGGCCGGTGCGGTCGCCTCGGGTGACGTGCGGCGTCCGTCGAGCGTGTGCCAGGCCTGCTTGGCGGCCTTCTGCTCGGCTTCCTTCTTGGAGCGTCCGCGGCCCTCGCCCAGGACCTCCTCGCCCACGACGACGCGGGCGTGGAACTCCTTCTCGTGGTCGGGCCCCTGCTCGCCGACGCGGTACTCGGGTGACCCGAGCGCCGAACCGGCAGCCATCTCCTGCAGGCTCGTCTTCCAGTCGAGGCCGGCGCCGAGAGTGGCGGCCTCCTCGATGAGCGGGTCGAAGTGGTGGTGCACGAACCGCGCCGCGTCGTCGATGTCGGTCGAGAGGAAGACCGTCCCGATGAGGGCCTCGAGCGTGTCGGCCAGGATCGAGGCCTTGTCACGCCCGCCGGTCGCCTCCTCGCCCTTGCCCAGCATGACGTACTCGCCGAGGTGGAAGGTGCGCGCGACCTCTGCGAGGGCCCGCATGTTGACGACGGCGGCCCGCAGCTTGGCGAGCTGGCCCTCGGCGAGGTCGGGGTGCTCGCGGTAGAGCGTCTCGGTGACGACGACACCCAGCACCGAGTCGCCGAGGAACTCCAGGCGCTCGTTGTTGGGCAGCCCGCCGTTCTCGTAGGCGTACGACCGGTGCGTCAGGGCACGCAGGAGCAGCGGCTCGTCGATGTCCTGGCCGACCACCTCGTGGAGGTGGGCGATCAGAGCATCGACGGGCCGCTGCGGCGCCATCGGAACACCCCCAGACCCAAGGCCGTTCACGGGGCTGCTCACGGGGTGCTCAGGCCTGGTGCTCGGTGCGCTCGGCGACGGCGTAGTGACGGCCCTTGTACGTGCCGCACGAGGGGCACGCGATGTGCGGCTGGGCAGCCGCACCGCACTGGGGGCACGTGGTCAGCGTGGTCGGCGTTGCCTTCCAGTTCGCACGACGCGAACGGGTGTTGGAGCGCGACATCTTCCGCTTCGGGACAGCCACGTCAGTTCCTCTTCTCTTGCGGGTCGTCCGCCAGCAGTCCGCTGAGGGACGACCACCTCGGGTCGATCAGTTCATGATGATGGTCCGGGTCCTCCGCGAGGTGCATCCCACACTCGGAACACAACCCCGGGCAGTCCTGCCGGCACACCGGTTGGAACGGCAGCGTCGGCACGACAGCGTCCCGGAGCACGGGCTCGAGGTCGATGAGGTCACCGACGAGCTCGTGCACCTCGTCCTCGTCCGAGTCGGCTCCC
Organism: Terrabacter sp. 05T424; assembly: GCF_056396225.1. Taxonomy (NCBI): domain Bacteria; kingdom Bacillati; phylum Actinomycetota; class Actinomycetes; order Micrococcales; family Intrasporangiaceae; genus Terrabacter; species Terrabacter sp. 05T424. The sequence goes on along the minus strand of NZ_JBFTLB010000001.1, from coordinate 842,772 downwards.
ACCTCGTGGTGGTGCGCCGCCCGGTCGGCGTAGGCGAACAGCTCCTGGAAGGCCCCGTCGACATCGAGCTCGACAGGATCCAGGCACCGCACGCAGGCGCCGGTCGCCTTGGCATCGACCGAACCCGTGACGAGAACTCCTTCGACCACGGACTCGAGTCGCACCTCGACCTGGACCGGCTGACCGGCCTTGATCGAGATGACGTCGGTTCCGAGGTCGCCGGGCAACGTCACCGAGCGCGAGAGCTCCAACATCGTGCCCGGTCGCCTGTTGAGCTCCCTGGTGTCGAGCACCAGAGGAGAACGGGGATCGGGACGGGTCATGGCTCCTGCGCACAGTAGAGGGTTCGGCCCGCGCCAAGACGGACGTGGACCGACCTCCAAGGCTACTAGAGGGGCGCCGTGCGCCCAAATCAGCCGAGTTTGTCGCGGAGGGCGGCCAGCACCACGTCTGGCACCATCCCGCTGACGTCGCCGCCGAAGCGTACGACCTCCTTGATCAGCGAGCTGGAGACGTGCTGGAGCGTGGGGTCGGCGGCGATGAAGAGCGTCTCGACCCCGGTGAGGTGGTGGTTCATGTGGGCCATGGGCAGCTCATAGGCGAAGTCGGTGCCGCCGCGGAGCCCCTTGACCATGCTGGTGGCCCCCACCTCGCGACAGACGTCGACGACGAGGGTGCCGGCCCAGGCGCTCACCCGCACGTTGGGCAGGTGGCCGAGGCTCTCTTCGATGAGCTCGGTGCGCTCCTCGACCCTGAACGTGCCCTGCTTGCCGGGGTTGTGCAGGATCGCGACGACGACCTCGTCGAAGAGCCGGCTCGCTCGCGTCACCACGTCGACGTGGCCGTTCGTGATGGGGTCGTAGGACCCGGGGCAGACACAGCGGCGCACTTCGCTCGTCACGCGCCCAACCTACCGTCGGCGTACGTCGTCGGTGACCTCACGCCACGACATCCGTGGGAGGCGGTTCGGCGAACCACACGGCCGTCTCGCCGTAGCGTTTCTCCCCCGACAGCTCCAGGCCGTCGGGCCAGGTCGGCTGCGGCGACCTCGACGAGCGCTCGACGACGACGAAGGCGTCGGGGGCGAGCCAGTGCCGCTCGACGAGGGCCTCGAGCACGGCGGCCAGGGACTCCTCCGTGACGTCGTAGGGCGGATCGAGCAGGACGAGGTCCATGCGGACGCCGCCGGGCGGACCGGCCGCCAGCGCTCTCTCGACCGTGTCGGCGAGGAGGCGCACGCCCTCGTGGCCCACGACGGCGATGTTGGCACGGATGACCTTGGCGGCTGCCTTGTGCGACTCGACGAGCAGCACGAGCCCCGCGCCACGACTGGCGGCCTCGAGTCCCAGCGCCCCGGACCCGGCGTAGAGGTCGAGCACGTTCGTGCCCTCGAGCAGGCCCCGGTGCTCGAGCCGGCTGAAGAGCGCCTCACGGACGCGGTCGGAGGTGGGCCGCGTCGAGGAGCCCGGCGGGGTCTGCAGGCGTCGGCCGCCGGCGGCGCCGCTGATGATGCGCGTCACGTCAGCCCCGCTCGAGCCATGCAGCCTGCTCGTCGTCGAGCCGCATGGCGACGGCGGCCGCCAGGGCCGGGTGGGTGCGCAGGGACGGGTCGTCGGCCACCAGCGCGAAGGCGTCCTCACGCGCGTCGGCGATGATCTGCTCGTCCTCGAGCCGGCCGAGGCGCAGGTGGCGCACGGAGCTGGCTCGTCCGCTCTGACGGGCACCGAGCACGTCGCCCTCGCGCCGCAGCAGCAGGTCGGCCCGGGCCAGCTCGAAGCCGTCGGTGGTCGCGGCGACCTGGTCGAGACGTTCCGCGGCCCGCTCGCCCGGGTCGCGTGTCATCAGCAGGCAGAGGCCCGGCACCGAGCCACGGCCGACGCGGCCGCGCAGCTGGTGCAGCTGGGAGATGCCGAAGCGGTCGGCGTCGACGACGACCATGACGGAGGCGTTGGGCACGTCGACCCCGACCTCGATGACGGTCGTCGCGACGAGGACGTCGATCTCGCCGGCCGCGAAGGCGCGCATCGTCGCGTCCTTGGCGTCGGGGTCGAGGCGCCCGTGCAGCACCCCGAGCCGCACGCCGTCGAGGGCCGAGGTGGCCTGGAGCGTGCTGAGCATCGCGTAGACGCCGGTGAGCTCGCGCTCGGGCCCGGCGGCGGGGTCACGGCCGGCGCCCTCGTCGTCGTCCCAGTCGTCCCAGCCGGCGTCCTCGTCAGAGGTGTCGGCAGCGCCACCCGCGTCGGTGGCGCCGTCGTCGTCGACGTCGCCGATGCGCGGACAGACGACGTACGCCTGGTGGCCCTTGGCGACCTCCTCGGCCACCCGCTGCCAGGTGCGGTCGACCCAGCCCGGCTTGTCGGCGTCGACGACGTGGGTCGTGATCGGCGACCGGCCCTTCGGCAGCTCGCGCAGGGTGGAGGTCTCCATGTCGCCGAAGACGGTCATCGCGACGGTGCGTGGGATCGGCGTGGCCGTCATGACGAGCACGTGCGGTGGACGCAGGCCCTTCTCGCGAAGGGCATCGCGCTGCTCGACACCGAAGCGGTGCTGCTCGTCGACGACGACGAGAGCGAGGTCGGCGAACTGGACGTGCTTCTGGATGAGGGCGTGGGTGCCGACGACGATGCCGGCCTCGCCCGACGCCGCGGCGAGCAGGGCCTTGCGACGGGCGGCGGCGCCCTGGCTGCCGGTGAGCAGCGCCACCGTCGTGCCGTGGTCGGCGCCCCCGAGCATGCCGCCGAGGGCGAGCTCGCCGAGCATCGCCGAGATCGACCGGTGGTGCTGCGCGGCGAGCACCTCGGTGGGGGCGAGCAGGGCCGCCTGGCCACCGGCGTCGATCGCCGCGAGCATCGCGCGCAGCGCCACGACCGTCTTGCCCGAGCCGACCTCACCCTGCAGGAGACGATGCATCGGCCGCTCCGACGCGAGCTCGGTGGCGAGCACCTTGCCGACCTCCTGCTGCCCGGCCGTGAGCTCGAACGGCAACCGCGCGTCGAAGGCGGCGAGCAGGCCACCCGGCCGGGGCAGGCGCGGCGTCGCGAGCTCGGCCTCTGCCGCCTTGCGCCGCTGGGCGAGGATCGTCTGCAGGACGAACGCCTCGTCGTACTTGAGGCGGTCGAGCCCCCGAGACGGTGTGTCGTCGAGCGACGGTCGGTGGACGAGCTCGAGCGCGGCGGCACGGTCGAGCAGACCGCGCGAACGGCGTACGTCCTCGGGGACGGGCTCGCGGACGCGGTCGACGGAGTCGAGCGCCTGGTGCATCAGGCGCCGCAGCTTGAGGGAGTTGAGCTTGCCGGTGGTCGAGTAGACAGGCACTCGGTGGGTCCGGTACCACTCGACGGTCGCCTCGCCCTGCTCGTCGTCGTCGAAGAGCTCGTACTCCGGGTGGGTCAGCTGGAGCCGCCGGCCGTAGGCCCCGATCTGGCCCACKAAGAGTCCGCGCACCCCCGGCAGCAGCTTCTTCTCGTGGCCGTAGGCGCTGAAGAACGTCACGTCCAGCTCGTTGCCGTGGTCGTCGCCGATGACGACGGTGAGCATCTTGCCGCGACGGTTGCGCATCGGGCGGGTCGTGGCCGTGCGGACCTCGGCGACCACGAGGACGTCCTCGCCGACGTGCAGCGACGACAGGTCGGTGAGCTGGCCCGGCCGCACGTAGCGGCGCGGTGCGAACTCGAACAGGTCGCCGACGCTCTGCAGACCCTTCGTCTTCGCGAGCTGGGCGGCGTCGGGTTTGGTGAGCAGCTTGGTGAGCGGCGAGTCCTCGGTGAGCGCGGGCACGGCCTCACTCCACCCCGAGCAGCACGGAGTAGACCGCCTGCCCGCCGTCGATGAGGGACACCTCGATGCCGTGGTGGGCCGAACGCGCCTCGCGCGTGACCGCGTCGAGCAGGCCGCCGGGGGCGTCGACGCCGGCGACCACGGTGACGAGCTCTCCCCCGCTCGCGAGCAGCCGGTGCACGACCTCGCGCGCGACGACCAGCTCGTCCGAGCCGACGATGACGACGTCGCCGTCGACGACGCCGAGCACGTCGCCCGGCTCGCACGGACCTCCGCTCGTGAGGGCCGCCCGGTTGGCCACCGTGACCGCCCCGTGGCGGGTCGCGGACGCCGCCGCCTGCATCGCCAGCACGTTGGCTGCCGCGGCCGCCGTCGGCTCGAAGACCGCGAGCGCAGCGATGCCCTGGACGGCGGTGCGCACGTGGACCAGGTGGGCCTCGAGGCCCTCGTCGGCGACTGCTCGGACCGCGGCTGCGGCGGCCAGCAGCGTGTCGCCGTCGTTGGGCAGCACGACGACGCCAGAGGCCCCCCGCACGTGCTGCTCGCGGATCGCGTCGATGAGGCCGCCCGTCGAAGCGCGACGACCGGGGCCTGAGCGCACCACGACGGCTCCGGCCTCCTCGAAGAGCCCCTCGAGCCCCTCGCCGGCGGCGCAGGCCACGATGGCGGTGCCGGTGCCCCGGCTCGTCGCGGCCTGCTCGGCGCGGGCGTGGCGAGCAGCCCGCGCCCCGAGGCCGTGGTCGTCGGTGAGGGCCGTGATGCGGACGCGGTGCGGGCGGCCGGCCTCGATGCCGGCCTCGACGGCCGCCCCGGCATCGTCGACGTGCGCGTGGACGTTCCACTCGCCGTCGCCACCCACGACGAGCACCGAGTCGCCGAGCTCGACGAGGCGGGCGCGCAGCACGTCGACGGCGGCGTCGTCGGAGTCGCGCAAGAGATACATGACCTCGAAATCCGGGACGTCGTGCGACGCGGCCTCCTCGGACGGTCGCGCCGCGCTCAGCGCCGCGCTCGGGGCATCGGGCCGTAGCCGCGTACGCCGTTCTCCGTCGCCCTCGCCGTGGGCGCGCTGACCGGCGCAGACCCGTTCGAGGCACTCGAGCAGCACGACGAGCCCGGCCCCGCCCGCGTCGACGACGCCGGCCCGGGCCAGCACCTCCAGCTGCTCGGGCGTGCGCTCCAGCGCCTCGCGCGCGGCCTCGACGGCCGCGAGGGCCACGACATGCACGCCGACGTCGCCGACGGACTGCGCCTGCGAGGTGTGCGTCGGGGCGGCCGGTCGGGTGCCCGCTCGCGATCCCGAGGTCGAGGAGGTCGAGGAGGTCGCCGCCTCGGCCATGGCTCGGGCCACCGTCAGGATCGTGCCCTCCTTCGGGTCGGTGACGGCCTGCCGGGCTCGCGCCTCGGCGTGCCGCAGCCCCTCGGCGAGCGACGCGCCGTCGATCTCGGCCGACCCCGAGCAGCCCTCGGCGAGGCCGCGTGCGAGCTGGCTGAGGATGACGCCAGAGTTGCCCCGGGCCGTCCACAGCAGGTGCTTCGCGAAGACAGCGAGCAGCTCGTCGGCCGACGACACCTCTGCGGTGGCGAGGGTGCGCTCGACCGCGCCGTCGAACGTGAGGTAGAGGTTGGTGCCGGTGTCGCCGTCGGGCACGGGGAACACGTTGAGGGCGTCGATCTCGGCGCGTCGGGCGGCGAAGAGCGAGCGGGTCAGGACGGCCCATCGACGAACGGCCACGAGGTCGAGCACGGTGAGCGGCCCGTCGGGCGGCGGCGCGTCGCCGGGCATCGGACCTCCTGCTCGTCGTGCTGGGGAATCGGGCTCGCCGATGCTCGGCAGGCTAGCGCCTCGCCCGGACGGTCGCATGCACGGCTACGTTGGGCGCTGTGTCGAGCGCGTCCAACGCCCACCACCGCAAGTCGTGGCCCGCTGCCCCGGCCGGCTTCTACGAGGTCGAGGCGGCCGGTCTTCGCTGGCTCGCGGAGGCGGAGCCCCTCGGCGGCGCCCGCGTCGTTCCCGTGAGGGGGGTAGGTGCCGACCACATCGACCTCGCCCGGCTGCACCCCGCCCGGCCCACCCTCGAGGTCGCCGAGGCGCTCGGCCGGGGCCTGGCGGTGACGCACCGGACGGGCGCGCCCGCCTTCGGGTCCCCTCCAGCCGGTTGGACCGGTGACGCGTGGATCGGGCGGCAGGCGCAGCCGAACGAGCCGACGCCGACGTGGGGGCTGTTCTACGCGGAGCAGCGGGTGCGGCCCTTCGTGCGCCGGGCGGTGGACCGTGGGCACCTCGACCCGTCAGGCGCACGTGTGGTCGAGCGGGTCTGCGACCGTCTGGCGTCCGGCCACTTCGACGACGACCGACCACCTGCACGCATCCACGGTGACCTCTGGTCCGGCAACGTCGTCTTCACGGCCGACGCGGCGGTCCTCATCGACCCGGCCGCGCACGGCGGGCACGGCCTGACCGACCTGGCGATGCTGGCCCTCTTCGGCTGCCCCGGGCTGCACCGGATCGGGGCCGCCTACGAGGAGGCGGCCGGCCTTGCGCCGGGCTGGCGCGAGCTCATCGAGCTGCACCAGCTCCACCCCCTCGCGACGCACGCGTCGTCCCACGGCTCCGCGTATGCCGTCCAGCTCGTCGACACCGCACGGACGTTCGCGTGAGGGTGAGCCGCGAACCGTCCCCTTTCTCCGGTCGCGGGCCGTCCGAAGCCCGGGTCCGTTCCGGGCGTCGCAGCCGTTTTGTCGTCCGGGCGAGTCGTCGGCTACTCTTTACCGGTTCCCCCCGTGCACTTCGGGGTGACGCGCGCCCTCGTGTGCGTCGGCCTCGATTCAGCGGTGGAGCTCAGCACTTCGTCAACATCGAATTTCAGGAGATACCCGTGGCTGCCAACTGCGACGTCTGCGGCAAGGGACCGAGCTTCGGTCACAACATCTCGCACTCGCACCGCCGCACCAAGCGCCGCTGGAACCCCAACATCCAGCGCGTTCGGACGCTGGTGGACGGTGTGACGCCGAAGCGACTCAACGTCTGCACCTCCTGCCTCAAGGCAGGCAAGGTCGTTCGCTGAACGTCCCTCACCAAACGCTGAAGGCCGGTCCCCTCGGGGGCCGGTCTTTTTCGTGCCCTCGCAACCCCGCTGGGTGGAGGTGACTTCTCGCGACCCGACGCGACGGCATACCTCGACCGCTGCTCAGGCGTCGCGGAAGTGGTCCCACCCCGTGTGGCTGACCGCCCGGCCGTCGACGAGGATCGCCGGTCGCTCGCTCTCCCCCGGCGCCCGCACGACCCCGATGGTGCGCCAACCGTCCGGCAGCACGCCGGCCGGGAACGTGGCGATCAGGGAGTGCTCCTCACCGCCCGCCAGGACGCAGTCGAGCGCCACCTCCGCACCGAGGACATCGGCCAGGGCGGCCACGTCTGTGGCGAGGGCAGCGGCGGCGACGTCGATGACGACGCCGCTCGCGCGAGCGATGCGGCCGCCGTCACGCAGCAACCCGTCGCTGAGGTCGAGCATCGAGGTCGCACCCGCAGCAGCGGCCTCGGGACCGGCCGCGAGCGGCGGCTCGGGACGCCTCTGGTGGGCGACCGCCCGGGGCATTCGGTCGGCTGCATCGGCGCGGAGCAGCCGCAGGCCGGCGTCGGCCAGGCCGAGCGACCCGCAGACAGCCAGGACGTCGCCGTCACGGGCCCCCGACCGCAGCACCGGCTCGCCGTCGAGACGGCCGAGGGCCGTGACCGAGACCATCACGACACCGGCCGGCGCCGAGGACAGGTCTCCTCCGAGCACGGCCACCCCGGCGTCCGCGCACGCCGCGGCGAGACCCGCCACGTGGTCGAGCACCCACTCGAGCGACAGCTCCGGATCGGCGACGAGGGTCACGAGGACGCCGGTCGGGTGTCCGCCCATCGCGGCGACGTCGGCGAGGTTCTGGGCGATGACCTTGTGGCCGACGTCGGCCCCCGACGACCACGCGTCGAGCCAGTCGCGCCCGAGCACGACCGTGTCGGTGGTCGCGATGGTGCGCTCCGACGTGCGCAGCACGGCAGCGTCGTCACCCGGCGCGACGAGCAGCTCGTCGGTCGCCCGGAAGTTCGGCAGGATCCTCCCGAGCAGCTCGTCCTCGTCGAGAGATCGCAGCGGCGTGCCGCCCGTCATCATCGGCCCGCGCTCTGACCGCTGCCCGTTCGGCACGGATCACACAACCTTTCGGTGGACGGCCGTTCGAGGGCCCGGTTTCCATGGGACGCGAGGCCCCATGGCAAGGTAGCGTCAGGGCACGGTCGCAGTCACACTGAGGCCTGCCGTTCAGCTCGGCCGTTCCGGCGTCGCGCCGTCGCGGCCGTCCATCGATCGACACACAGTGAGGTGACACGTGGTCCAGGCGTACATCCTGATTCAGACCGAGGTCGGCAAGGCCGCGAGCGTGGCGGAGCAGATCGCCGGCATCTCGGGCGTGACCCTCGCCGAGGACGTCACCGGCCCCTACGACGTCATCGCCCGGGTCGAGGCGTCCAACGTCGACGACCTCGGCCGGCTCGTCATCGCCAAGCTCCAGGACGTCCCGGGCATCACGCGCACGCTCACCTGCACCGTCGTGCACGTCTGAGGCTCGACCCTCTGACCAGACACCGGTTCGCGACGACGGCGGCGCTCCTGGGCGCCGCCGTCGTGCTGTCCGCCTGCACCCGCGCACCCGAGGTGGCTCTCGCCCCGCAGGGGTCCGCGCCGGTCTGCGCCTCGGCGAAGTGGCCGAGCGACGTCAGTGGACACTCCCGTGTCGCCACCCAGCCAAACGACGGCTCGGTGGCCGCATGGGGCGACCCCGCGGTCATCGCCCGCTGTGGGCTGGACCCGCTCGGCCCCACGACCGATGACTGCGTGACGGTCGACGGCGTCGACTGGGTGGTGCGCCCGCTCAGTGACGGGTCCGCGGCCACGACGTACGGGCGCGACCCCTCGATAGAGGTGCTCGCCCCCCGGGCCTACGGCGCGGTGCCACTCCTGCTCCCCGCGTTCACCGCGGTCGCCAAGACCCTCCCCGAGACCGGGCGTCACTGCAGCTGAGGGCGTATGCCGTCGGAAAGTGGGCACTCGACCTGAGCCGCCCGGCCCGCCACGAGCAGACGAGTGCTCACTTCCCGACGCGTCGGAAAGTGGGCACTCGACCAGAACGGGCCATCGAGTGCCAAGTTCCCGACGGGCTGGCTCAGCGCAGGCCGGTGCGCCGCTCGAGGGCGAGCGAGAGCAGCTCGTCGATGAGGTCGGGGTAGGCGAGACCGGAGGCCGCCCACATCCGCGGGTACATCGACGTCGGGGTGAACCCGGGCATCGTGTTGATCTCGTTGATGAGGAGGCGGCCGTCGTCGGTGTAGAAGCAGTCGACGCGCGCGAGCCCCTCGCAGCCGAGCGACTCGAAGGCCTCGGCGGCGAGGCGCTGCACCTCCTTGGAGATCTCCTCGGGCACGCCGGCGGGGCAGCTGAGGTCGACGTCGGCCTCGGCGAGGTACTTGGCCTCGAAGTCGTAGAAGGCGTGGTTGTCGTGGACCTGGATCTCGCCGACCTCCGACGTGCGCGGACCAGAGGTGCCATGGCCCTCGAGCACGGCGCACTCGATCTCGCGACCGGCGATGCCGGCCTCGACGATCACCTTGGGGTCGTGCGCACGGGCGACCTCGATGGCCGCCTCGAGGTCGGCGGGGTCGTCGACGCGGGTGATGCCCATCGACGAGCCGGCGCGTGCGGGCTTGACGAACAGCGGGTAGGCCAGACCGGCGCAGGCGTCCATCGCGGCCGCCTTGTCGGAGCGCCAGGCGCGGTCGGTGACGACGGCATACGGGCCGACCGGGAGGCCGTGGCCGGCGAAGACCACCTTCATGTAGTGCTTGTCCATGCCTGCGGCCGAGGCGAAGACGCCGGAGCCGACGTAGCGCACGTCGGAGAGGTCGAGGAAGCCCTGCAGCGTTCCGTCCTCGCCGAACGGGCCGTGCAGCAGCGGGAAGACGACGTCGACCTGGCCGAGCTCGCGCGGCGGCTGGCCCGACTCGAGCACCGTGAGCGACGTCTCGCGCGTCGACAGCGGCAGCACGACGTGGGCGGGGCTCGCCTCGACCTCGGGTGTGCGGCCCGCGGTCAGCTCGAACCGGCTGGGGTCGTCGGCCGCGAGGACCCACTGGCCGTCGCGTGAGATGCCGATCGGCACGACGTCGTACTTGCTGCGGTCGATGGCGCGCAGCACGCCGGCCGCGGTCGCGCAGGAGACGGCGTGCTCGGAGGAGCGACCCCCGAAGACGATGGCGACGCGGGGGCGGCTCTGCTGCTCGGGCTGGGGCTGGTCCGTGGTCATCAGTCGAGACTCTATCCCGACCTCCGAGGGCCGCTCGTACGCTGAACGGGTGGCCACCGAAGCGGATTCGCAGCACCTGCACGTCGACACCTTCGTCGTGGCGGCCGGACGACCCGAGCGCTCCCCCGGGTCGTCGGCGAACGTCCCGGTGGAGCTGACGTCGACGTATGCCGCTGACGGTGACGTCAACTACGCCCGCTCCGGCAACCCCACGTGGAACGCCTTCGAGGAGGCCCTCGGCGGCCTCGAGGGCGGACGCGCGCTCGTGCACGCGTCCGGAATGGGCGCCATCTCGGCTGCGCTCTCGCTGCTGCCCCACGGCGGCACCGTCGTGGCACCTGACACCACCTACAACGGCACCGGTGACCTTCTCGTCGCCCACGAGAAGAGCGGCGGAACGGTCGTCCGCGTGCACGCCACCGACACCGCCGGCTTCCTTGCCGCGCTGGAGTCGGCCGACCTGCTCTGGGTCGAGTCGCCGACGAACCCCCTCATGGACGTCACGGAGCTCGACGTCGTGCTCGGACGGGCGCGCGAGCTCGGCGTGACCAGCGTCGTCGACAACACCTTGTCGACCCCCTTGCTGTGCCGGCCGCTCTCGCTCGGTGCCGACGTCGTCGTGCACTCGGTGACGAAGTACCTCTCGGGCCACAGCGACGTCGTGCTGGGCGCCACGGTGGTGGCCGACACCGCGCGTGGGCGCTCCATCGGCGAGCGCCTGCAGCGGCACCGCACGCTGCACGGCGCGATCGCCGGTCCGCTCGAGGTGTTTCTCGCCCTGCGCGGGCTGCGCACGCTGTCGGTCCGCTTCGAGCGGGCGAGCGCCTCTGCGGCCCAGCTCGCCCGTCGTCTCGCCGACCACCCGGGCGTCGACCGCGTGCGATACCCCGGGGTCGGCGCGATCCTGTCGATCGACGTGGCCGGCGACGCCGAGGCCGCCGAGCGGGTGTGCAGCGCCACGCGGCTGTGGCTTCACTCGACGAGCCTCGGCGGCGTCGAGTCCCAGGTCGAGCGGCGGCGTCGCCACCCTTCGGAGTCCGAGCAGGTGCCGACCAACCTGCTTCGCCTCTCGGTCGGCATCGAGCACGTCGACGACCTGTGGGCCGACCTCGACCAGGCGCTGCGAACCGTCTGACTCCTGTCGCGGGCCTGCGAGGATGAGGGCATGGAACGTGTGCTCGGCATCGGCGGCCACTTCGTGCGAGCCGAGGACCCCACTGCACTGCGCGACTGGTACCGCGACTGCCTCGGGCTGGAGACCGACCCGCACGGTCTGTGGCAGCAGGATGCCGGCCCGACGGTCTTCGCGGCGTTCGAGGCCGACACCGACTACTTCGGGTCCCGTCAGCAGCAGACCATGCTGAACTTCCGCGTGCGCGACCTCGACGCGATGCTCGCCCAGCTGCGGGCCAGGGGCGCTGCGGTGGACGACGAGACGCAGGAGATGGACGGCGTGGGCCGGTTCGGCTGGGTCACCGACCCCGAGGGCACCCGCATCGAGCTCTGGCAGCCGAGCTGACGGTCGCTGGGGGTGGCCGAGGGTTGCTGCTGAGGGTTACTGCCCGACGCGTCCGTCGATGCACTCGCGCAGCAGGTCGGCGTGGCCGCAGTGCCTCGCGTACTCCTCGATCCGGTGCACCATGAGCTCACGCACGGCGATCTGGTTCCGACCGAGGCGCTCGCCGAGATCGGGGTGGGCCGCGAGCGCGGCGTCCGTCTCGGCCTGCTCTCGCGCCAGGTCGGCGTAGGCCCCGTCGACGACCGCCTGCTCGGCGACGGCGCCGTCGAAGTCGCGGTCAGTGCTGCTGTCGGTGTCGGGGTACAGCTTCGGCAGCGGTGCGTCGAGGCTGGTCCAGCCGCGCCAGTCGCGCTCGACCTCCGCGAGGTGCCGAACCAGGCCGAGCAGCGACATCGACGACGGCGGCACGGACCGTGTGGCCAGCTGTTCCGCGTCGAGCCCCTCGCACTTCATCAGGAGGGTGAGGCGGTAGTCCCTGAGGTAGTCCTGCAGGGTCGCGAGCTCGCCGTCGGGACTCGACCCGTCGCTGTTGCGGGGGTCGTCGTCGGGGTCGGTCCACATGTCGGGGTAGACGGTGGCGCTGGTCCATCGGGTGGGAGGCTCGCTCATCCCGCCATGCTGGCGCGCCCGGCTCGTCGAGGCCACCGGGTTTCCGACCGGGCGGAGTCAGGTGAGTTCGGTCCGTGCCGACACACGAAGTGCGCCGCGACGGAGCGCCTCGCGCTCACAGAGGGGCTGACGAGCGACCTTGCTGTGTCGCTCGGGACGCGGCCCACGCCCCTGTCAGTGCTTCTCGGCCTTGAGGTCGCGCGACATGAGGCGGGGCCCGACCTCGCTCGCCGAGTGACCGTCGCGGATGACGGCGACGACCTGCTCGCAGATCGGCATGACGACGTCGTGCTGCTCGGCGAGCGTCAGGATCGACTGGCAGGACTTGACGCCCTCGGTGGTCGTGCGCAGCTCGGCGGTCGCCTCGTCGACGGTCATGCCGCGTCCGAGCCGCACGCCGAAGGAGTGGTTGCGCGACAGCGGCGACATGCACGTGGCGATGAGGTCGCCGACGCCGGCGAGCCCCATGAACGTCTGCGGGTGGGCACCGAGTGCGAGCCCGAGGCGGGTCGTCTCGGCGAGTCCGCGCGTGATGATCGTGGCCTTGGTGTTGTCGCCGAAACCCATCCCCTCGGCCATCCCGGAGGCGAGGGCGACGACGTTCTTCGTCGCCCCGCAGACCTCGGCACCGACGACGTCGGTGTCGGTGTAGGGCCGGAAGTAGGGCGTCGCGCAAGCGCTCGCCACGCGCTCTGCGGCCTCCATGTCGGTGCAGGCGACGACGCCGGCCGCAGGCTGACGCCTGGCGATCTCGGGCGCGAGGTTGGGGCCTGACACGACGACGATGCGGCTCGGATCGACCTCGGCGGCCTCGGCGATGACCTGGCTCATCCGCATCGTCGTGCCGAGCTCGACGCCCTTCATGAGCGAGACCACCGGCGCCGTCGACGGGATGGCCGTGCCCCAGTCGGAGAGGTTGGAGCGCAGCGTCTGCGACGGGACTGCGAGCACGACGATGTCGGCCTGGTCGAGCGCCTTGCCGGGGTCGGTGGTGGCCCGAACGGAGGACGGCAGCGCGAGCTCGGGCAGGTAGGCCTCGTTGCGACCGCCGTTGATGGCGTCGGCCACCTCGGCACGACGCGCCCACATGTTCACGTCGCAGCCGGCGTCCGCGAGGATCGCCCCGAAGGCGGTGCCCCAGTTGCCGCTGCCCATGACGGCGACGCGGGTCGCCGTCACGGTGTCTCCTCGTCGCCGTCGCGGCCGCGCTTGTCGGTGTGGTGCTTCTTGTGGCGGCCGATCTCGTGGTGCTTCATCGGGTCGCCGATCTCGGGCACCCCGTGCTGGCGCGGGTCGAAGGGATGCTGCGGGCGCTGCTCCCCCCGGATCTCCTCGAGCAGCCCGGTGATGCGGTCCATGAGGCGGTCGGTGGCCTCGCGCAGCACCTTGGTGTCGATGGGGCGGTCGTAGAGGTCCGACAGGTCGACGGCCGGACCGGCATACATGTGCATCGTCTTGCGCGGGAACAGGGAGGGGCGGTGGCCGTAGGGCGACAGGATCTCCTGGGCGCCCCACTGCGCCACGGGAATCAGGGGGCAGCGCGTCTCCAGTGCCACCCTGGCGGCGCCCGTCTTGCCGCGCATCGGCCAGAGGTCGGGGTCGCGCGTGATGGTGCCCTCGGGGAAGATGCCGAGCGGCTTGCCCGCACGCACGCCCTCGACCGCGGCCCGGTAGGCGCCGGCTGCCGCGACAGAGTTGCGGTAGACGGGGATCTGGCCGCTCTTCTTGATCAGCCAACCGACGACGGGGATGGTGAAGAGGCTGTCCTTGCCGAGGAAGTACGCCTCTCGACCACTGTCGTACATGAAGTGCGCGAAGACGAGCGGGTCGGCGTACGAGATGTGGTTGGGCGAGACGACGAATCCGCCTTCGGCAGGAAGGTTCTCGAGGCCCTTCCAGTCGCGCTTCGTCAGGCCCATCAGGAGCGGCCGGAGCAGGAGTGCCACGAGGCGGTAGGCCCAGGGCAGCCGCCTCTTGCGTGCACCGGCAGTCACGTTGTCACGTCCTCCTCGTCGTGCGCACGCCGGTCGACGTGGCAGGGCTTCATCTTGTCCACCTCACGGCGCGGTGTCGAGCAGCGCGACGGCGAGTGGGACGATACCGCCAGCATGTCGACCTCCCCGAACGCGCACCCCGAGCCCGCCTTGCCCTCCGTGTCGCACGGCGACTGGGTGGTGGTCGTCCCCGTCAAGGACACCCGCCACGGCAAGTCCCGCCTCGCACGCGCGGTGGGCTCCGACCGGGCAGCCCTGAGCGGCGCGATCGCCCACGACACCCTTTCGGCCATCGTCGAGGCGGTGGGCGCACGACAGGTGGTGCTCGTCACCGGCGACGAGCCGTTGGCCCTTGTGTGGCAGGCGAAAGGGGTCGCCGTCGTCGACGACCCCGGCCGCGGCCTCAACGACGCCATCTCCGCAGGTATGCGGCAGGCCGGCACGGCGTCTCGGGTGGCGGTCCTGCTCGGTGACCTCCCGGCCCTCGACGCAGCGTCACTGCGCATCGCCCTCGAACGCGCCGCGCACGAGGGCGAGTCGTTCGTCCCGGACGGCGAAGGCTCCGGCACGGTCCTGCGCTGCGGCCGTGCCTTCACACCGCGTTTCGGAGCCGACAGCGCTTCCCGTCACGCCGCCGACGGCGCCGTTCGCCTCGACCTACCACTCCCCCGGCTGCGCACCGACGTCGACGACGCACGCAGCCTGGCGCAGGCACGCCGCCTCGGCCTCGGGCCCGCGACGCGGGCAGTCCTGGAGGACCGTGCTTCTGGTTGGATCAGGAGCATGCAGGCGACCGTCCACCGCTTCGACCCCGACACCCACACCGGCAGCGTGCTGCGCGACGACGGCGTGGAGCTGTCGTTCGAGGCGCCGGCGTTCGAGGCGAGCGGGCTGCGGCTGCTGCGCACCGGCCAGCGCCTCACGGTCGACGTGGTCGACGACGTCGTCGTCGCGATGCGCATCGTCGGCGTCGGAGCCGGGCAGCCCATCCGCTGACCCGCACCCTCCGGGACGGGACCCGCCGTGACGCGGTCCCGCTGGCACGCGGTCCGGCTGAGATCCGGGCCCCGGTGGGGCGCGGTCCCGCTGGGGCGCGGTCCCGCTGAGACGCGACGTGGGCCCGACCGGTGACCGGTCGGGCCCGCGTCGTCGCCTCGGGCGGCCGTCAGGGCGTGTCGACGGCCGAAGCGATCACCTGGAGGCGGTCTTGCGAGCCGTCGTCTTGCGGGCGGGCGCGGCCTTCGTCGTCGTCTTCTTGGCGGCGGCCTTGGCGGGAACCGCCTTGGTCGCGGCCTTGCGCGTGGTCGTCTTCGCGGCCGCCTTGGTGGCCGCGGCCTTCGTCGTGGCGGTCTTCGTAGCCGTGGCGCGCTTGGCGGGAGCGGCCTTCGTCGCGGCGGCCTTCGTCGTCGTCGTCCTGGCAGCAGCCTTGGCCGGTGCGGCCTTCGTGGCCGTCTTGCGGGTGGTCGTCTTCGCGGTGGCCGCCTTCGTGGCAGTGGTGGCCTTGCTGGCGGTGGCGCGCTTCGCCGGGGCCGCCTTGGTCGCGGCAGCCTTCGTCGTCGTCCGCTTCGCGGCCGCCTTGGCCGGTGCCGCCTTGGTCGCAGCCTTCTTCGTCGTCGTCTTCTTGGCCGCGGTCTTCGCCGGCGCAGCGGCCACCGACGAGCCTGCGGAGGCACGCGTGGCCGCCGACTCGGTCTTCGAGAGCTTCTTGCTGCCCGACACGACCTCCTTGAAGTTGGTGCCCGAACGGAACTTGGGGACGCGGGTCTTCTTGATGCGCACCGTCGCCCCGGTCTTGGGGTTGCGGCCGGTGCGGGCGGCCCGGTCGGCCCGCTCGAAGGTGCCGAAGCCGGTGATGCCGACCTTGCCACCCTTGGCCACCTCGCGGATGACGACGTCGAGGAAGGCCTCCAGGGCGTCGGAGGCGACCTTCTTGCTGCCGAGCTTCGTCTCGAGCGCGTCGATCAGTTCTGCCTTGTTCACGTCTTCCCCTCCAGAGGACTGTCGGTGTCAGGCGACCCGACGATGTGCGTCCGGAACAGGTCCGGCTACCTCCTGACGTTAGGACGACTCGACGTGCCGCGTCCATCACCAAATGGTGGGTTTTTCGTTGTGTCGCAAGGAGTTTGACGCCTTCTGCGGCTTCCTGGGAGCCTAGTCGCCCCATTCCGGAGAGCCATCCAGGGATCGCACAAGAAGACGGATCCCGTTGCATTGCAACGGGATCCGTCTGTCTAGCCGCCTTGGGCGACAGCCCTTCCGAGGTCGATTCACGCCGGAGTGGTCACCGGCTTGTGGCTGGGCCGTCGTGACTCGAAATCGGTGACGAGATCCTCGTGTCGCAGGGTCAGCCCGATGTCGTCGAGCCCCTCGAGGAGCCGCCAGCGGGTGTAGTCGTCGATCTCGAAGGGGGCGACGATCTCCCCGGCGCGGACGGTGCGACCCACGAGGTCGACGGTGATCTCGGCACCGGGGTTGTTCTCGAGGTACTTCCAGATGAGCTCGACGTCGTCCTGCGCGACGATGGCCGTGAGCAGCCCCTGCTTGCCGCTGTTGCCGCGGAAGATGTCGGCGAACCGCGAGCTGATGACGACGCGGAAGCCGTAGTTCATCAGCGCCCAGACCGCGTGCTCGCGGCTCGACCCCGTGCCGAAGTCGGGGCCGGCGACGAGCACCGAACCGCCGGCATACACGGGGTTGTTGAGGACGAACGACTCGTCCTTGCGCCAGGCGGCGAAGAGGCCGTCCTCGAAACCGGTGCGCGTCACGCGCTTGAGGTACTCGGCCGGGATGATCTGGTCGGTGTCGACGTTGCTGCGGCGCAGCGGCACACCGATGCCCGTGTGGGTCTCGAACTTCTCCATGGCTCAGGCCTCTCCGGTCGTCGCGGACGCGAAGGGGGCGTTCTCGCCACCCGTGGTCTGCAGGTCGGCGGGGCTCGAGAGCGTGCCGAGCACCGCAGTCGCTGCCGCCACGAGGGGGCTCACGAGGTGCGTGCGGCCACCCTTGCCCTGGCGGCCCTCGAAGTTGCGGTTGGAGGTCGAGGCGCTGCGCTCGCCGGGGGCGAGGGTGTCGGGGTTCATGCCGAGGCACATCGAGCATCCCGGCAGGCGCCACTCGGCTCCTGCGGCGGTGAAGACCTTGTCGAGGCCCTCGGACTCGGCCTGCAGGCGCACCTTGGCCGAGCCGGGCACGACGAGCATGCGGACCCCGTCGGCGACGCGGTGGCCCTGGACCACGGCCGCGGCGGCGCGGAGGTCCTCGATGCGGCCGTTCGTGCACGAGCCGACGAAGACCGTGTCGACCTTGATGTCGCGCAGCGGCGTGCCGGGCTCGAGGCCCATGTAGGCCAGCGCGTTCGCCGCGGCGACGCGGTCGCTCTCGTCGGCGAAGGACTCGGGGTCGGGCACCGACTCGGAGAGGGGCAGGCCCTGGCCCGGGTTGGTGCCCCACGTGACGAAGGGGGTCAGCTGGGCCGCGTCGAGGTCGACCTCGGCGTCGAAGACGGCGTCATCGTCGGTGCGAAGGGCCGTCCACTCAGCGACCGCGGCATCCCAGTCGGCGCCGGTGGGAGCGTGCGGGCGACCCTGGAGGTAGTCGAACGTCGTCTGGTCGGGGGCGATCATGCCGGCCCGCGCCCCTGCCTCGATCGACATGTTGCACACCGTCATCCGGGCCTCCATCGACAGGGTCTCGATGGCCTCGCCGCGGTACTCGATGACGTAGCCCTGGCCACCGCCCGTGCCGATCTTCGCGATGACGGCGAGGACGACATCCTTGGCCGTGACGCCGTCGGGCAGCGCACCGCGCACGTTGACTGCGAGAGTCTTGAACGGCTTGAGGGGCAGCGTCTGGGTGGCGAGCACGTGCTCGACCTCGGACGTGCCGATGCCGAACGCGAGCGCCCCGAAGGCTCCGTGGGTCGAGGTGTGGCTGTCGCCGCAGACGACCGTCATGCCGGGCTGCGTCAGCCCCAGCTGGGGGCCGACGACGTGGACGATGCCCTGGTCGGCGTCGCCCATGGGATAGAGGCGAACCCCGAACTCTTCGCAGTTGCGGCGCAGGGTCTCGACCTGGACCTTCGAGACGGGGTCGGTGATCGGGCCCGGCGTCGTCGGGACGTTGTGGTCCTCGGTGGCGAGCGTGAGATCCGGCTTGCGCACGGAGCGGCCGGCGAGTCGAAGGCCGTCGAAGGCCTGGGGGCTCGTGACCTCGTGGAGCAGGTGGAGGTCGATGTAGAGGAGGTCGGGCTCCCCCTCGGCGCGACGGACGACGTGTGCGTCCCAGACCTTCTCGGCCAGTGTGCCTGCCATGACTGCCTCTGACTCCCTCCGCGACGACGACTGGTGGTGCCGAGCGCGCGCGCCATCGAGGACCTGGTCGCGACATCGCTCTTCGGCAAGACTGAACCTTTTATGGGCCCAACGGATTGACGTCTCAGTGCCTGAGACGTCAATATCAGTGCATGGACAACTCTTCAGGGGTCGGTGTTCTCGACAAGGCCGCCACGGTGCTCGGCGCCCTCGAGGCGGGCCCAGCCACCCTCGCCCAGCTGGTCGGAGCCACCGGACTCGCACGTCCCACGGCGCACCGTCTGGCCGTGGCGCTCGAGCACCACCGTCTCGTCTCGCGCGACATGCAGGGTCGCTTCGTGCTCGGCCCGCGCCTCGGCGAGCTCGCCTCGGCAGCAGGCGAGGACCGCCTCCTCGCCGCGGCGGGCCCGGTGCTCGGCGCGCTGCGCGACCACACGAACGAGAGCGCGCAGCTCTTCCGCCGCCAGGGCGACCAGCGCATCTGCGTGGCCGCCGCTGAGCGGCCCGTCGGCCTGCGCGACTCGATCCCCGTCGGGGCGACGCTCTCCATGCTCGCCGGCTCGGCGGCCCAGGTGCTGCTGGCCTGGGAGGAGCCCGACCGGCTCCACCGTGGGCTGCAGGGTGCCGCCTTCACGGCCACGGCGCTGTCGGGGGTGCGCCGCCGTGGCTGGGCGCAGAGCGTTGCCGAGCGCGAGGCGGGCGTCGCCTCGGTGTCCGCCCCCGTACGCGGGCCGTCGGGTCGCGTCGTCGCCGCGGTCTCGATCTCCGGCCCGATCGAACGGCTGTCGCGCCAGCCCGGTCGGCTGCACGCGGCGACCGTGGTTGCCGGGGCGAACAAGCTGACCGAGGTGCTCCGCCGCCACCACGCGATGCAACAGCAGCAACAGCAGCAACAGAACGCCTGAGCCGGCAGACGGGCGCCACATCCTCGGCTCCATGGACGGGAGCCAGACGGGCATTGCACAACAGATCGGTCACGATCTGTCGCCCGGCCCCTTGTCGGACAACCTTTCAGGGGGTGGTCGCGTCACCCTCAGTGCAGTGCAACGACGCACGGCACGTCGCATGTCGAACCATGCTGAACAAGGGGTCACGATGCAGGCAGCCAGCTCCACGGTCCGTTCCGCAGGCGTTCTGCGCCGCGCCCTGGTGCTGACCGGCGCCCTCGCGCTCATGGCCGGCACCGCGGCCTGCACGCCGACCGCGACACCCGAGGCCGCAGCGACGAACGTCGGCCAGAGCGTGGGCTCGACACCGACCACACCCGCGCAGACGCCCGCGTCGACACCGGCCGACACGGCGACGCAGACGCCGGCTGCCACCCCCAGCTCCACGCCCTCGGCCGCACCGACCACCAAGGCGCCGAAGCCGGCACCGCAACCGGCACCGAAGCCGGCACCCTCACCGGCACCGAAGCCCGAGCCGGCCCCCGTCGTCATCCTCAAGGCGGGCGACAGCGGAACGACGGTGCGCTCACTCCAGGCCCGGCTGCGCCAGGTCGGCTGGTTCTCCGGCGATGTCAGCGACCGCTACGGCCAGAAGACCACGGAGGCCGTGCGCGGCTTCCAGGCCAAGCGCGGCTACGACGCGACCGGCGACCTCGACGAGCGCACCTGGGACAAGCTCGTGTCGATGACCCACCGGCCGACCACCGACGAGCTGGCGAACGTCAAGCCGAAGCCGGCCGAGCCGAAGGCCGGACCCAGCCCGTCCGATCTCGACGAGCGGTGCATGACCGGACGGGTCATGTGCGTCAGCAAGACCACGCGGCGCCTGACCTGGGTGATCGACGGCGTGCCGCAGTACGGCTTCGACGTGCGCTTCGGCAGCGACGAGCTGCCCACCCGCGAGGGCGTCTTCTCGGTCTACAAGAAGAAGGTCGACGTCATCTCGAACCTTTACCACACGCCGATGCCCTACTCGATGTTCTTCTCCGGGGGCCAGGCCGTGCACTACTCGTCGAACTTCGCGCGCCTCGGCTACGCGGGTGCCTCCCACGGCTGCGTCAACGTGCGCAACAAGCCGCTGCTCGTCCGGCTGTACAACGAGGTGCGGATCGGCGACAAGGTCGTCGTGCACTGGTGACCGCACCTGTCACGACCGGTGACGCACTGGTCACCGACGCGTGAGCACGCAGCCGTAGGCTGGCGAGGTCCACTCCCCCGGGCCCAGAGGAGTCAGCGTGCTCAAGGTTGGTTGGAAGGCGTCAGCGGAGCAGTTCGGGCCGCGTGACCTCGTTGCGTATGCCGCCCGGGCCGAGGAGGTCGGGCTCGACTCGGTCTTCATCTCCGACCACTTCCAGCCCTGGCGCCACCAGGGAGGGCACGCGCCGTTCGCGATGTCGTGGCTCGCGGCCGCCGGTGAGCGCACCGAGCGCATCCAGCTCGGCACATCGGTGATGACCCCGACGTTCCGCTACAACCCGGCGGTCGTGGCCCAGGCGTTCGGCACGCTCGGCGCGCTCAACCCGGGGCGCATCGTCCTCGGGATCGGCACCGGCGAGGCCCTCAACGAGGTCGCGGTCGGCGCGGCCGGCTCTCCGTGGCCCGAGTTCAAGGAACGCTTCGCCCGCCTGCGCGAGGCCGTGACCCTGATGCGCCGGCTCTGGACCGAGGAGCGGGTCGAGTTCGAGGGCGACTACTACCGCACCCACGCGGCGACGGTCTACGACCGCCCCGACCAGCCGATTCCCGTCTACGTGGCCGCGGGTGGCCCCCTCGTCGCGAGGTATGCCGGCCGGTCCGGCGACGGGTTCATCTGCACGTCCGGCAAGGGTCGTGAGCTCTACGAGGACAAGCTCCTCCCGGCTGTCGACGAGGGGCTCGCGAAGTCGGGCCGCACGCGCGACGACATCGACAAGATGATCGAGATCAAGCTGTCCTACGACCGCGACCCCGACCAGGCGCTGCACAACGTCCGGTTCTGGGCGCCGTTGTCGCTCAGCGCCGAGCAGAAGCACGGCGTCGACGACCCTGTCGAGATGGAGCGTCTAGCCGACGAGCTGTCCGACGAGCAGATCGCCAAGCGATGGATCGTCACGAGCGACCCGCAGGAGGCCGTCGACGCCGTGCGGCAGTACGTCGACTGGGGCTTCGACCACGTCGTCTTCCATGCCCCGGGCCACGACCAGGGCCGCTTCCTAGAGCAGTTCTCGGCAGACGTGCTGCCCGGGCTGCGCGAGCTCGGCTGACCTGGACCGCCGCCGCCCCACGGCGAGCCTGGCGTGCCGGCGCCGGGACCTCTCCCCGGTCGTCCCGAACGCCCTGCCCAGGCCGGTGACGACGGTCGGGGTCGCTCGCGTAGCGGTAGATCGAGTGTGCGTCGCGCCAGTACTGCACGACGGTGGGCCCTCGCGCCCCGAGGAGGGTGCGGGCCTTTCGGACAGTGAGACTACCCAAACTTGGAGAGTCATACTATCCAAAGTCAAGGAGGTTCTTCCGTGCGCATCTCGGAGTTGTCGGAACGCAGTGGCGTCACCATCCCCACCCTGAAGTACTACCTGCGCGAGGGGCTGCTGCATGCCGGCGAGCTGCACGGCGCCACGCGGGCGGAATACGACGACTCCCACCTCGAACGCGTCCGCCTCGTGCGCACGCTCGTCGACGTCGGCCGGCTCTCGATCGAGCGGGTGCGTGAGGTGGTCCGAGCCATCGACGCCCCTCCGACCGGCCGGCACGAGCTGCTGGGTGCGGCCCACGAAGCGCTGCGGCCGCACCCGCCGACGTCCACGCCGACCCCCGACGCCCTGGCTCAGGTGGCGGCCCTGGGGCTGCCCGAGTGCGAGCACTCCCCGGCGAGCCTGCAGCTCGCACACGCGCTGACCTCCGCGGCGGCCGGAGGCTGGACCATCGAACCGACGACCCTCGCGGTGTGGCTGGGCGCGATGCGCGAGGTGGCCCAGACCGACGTCGTCGCCGAGCTCGGCCAGGTGTCGGCCGGCGAGGCGCTGCGCTACGCGATCGTCGGGAACGTGCTCACCGACCCGGTGCTGCTGGCCCTGCGTCGGGTCGCGCAGGAGGACGTGAGCACAGAGCGCTTCGGCACAGGCCCGATCGGCCGGGCCTGAGATGAGGAAGACCCCGGTCCGTGCGGACCGGGGTCTTCCTCACGCTCTCTCGAGCATCACGTAGCCCCGACGGGATTCGAACCCGCGCTACCGCCTTGAGAGGGCGGCGTGCTAGGCCGCTACACAACGGGGCCGTGAGCGGTGCCGAGCGGACTCGGCACGAGAAGAAACCTTACCGTGAGGTTTGGATTTCTCCGAATCGGCTCACGTTGCCGTGAGCCGGAGCTGGGGTACCAGGACTCGAACCTAGAATGACGGAACCAGAAACCGTAGTGTTGCCAATTACACCATACCCCAAGGGGTTTCACTCCGAGCCTGCCTCGCGGCCGGTACGGGGTGAACCGAATGGGAATACTACCGGTCCGTGAGCGGTGGCCCAAATCGGCGGTCGAGGGCGGCCGTGAGGTCGTCCAGACGCACCACCGAGGCGACCTCCTCGCTGGTGCCGAGGCCCGCCCGGTCGAGCCAGACCCCACGCAGCCCGGCCGCTTGGGCTCCGAGGACGTCCCACTCGAGGCTGTCGCCCACGCAGACGACACGGGCGGGGTCGACGTCCATCAGACGGCACGCCTCCACGTAGACGCGCGGGTCTGGTTTGCCGAAGCCGAGGGTGTCGGTCGTGACGACCACGTCGAACCGGTGCGCCAGGTCGAGCACCTCCAGCTTGACCTGGGTCGGCGCGAGGGCGGAGTTGGTGAGCAGTGCGACGGGCAGGCGGAGACGGTGGGTCGCGTCGAGCAGCCCGGGCACGTCGGGGAAGAGCCGCTGTGCACCACGAAAGGCAGGGGCGTACGCGTCCTCGAACGAGCGGTGAGCGTCGGGCGGGACGTCGAGACCGAAGGCCACGGCGACCTCGGCGAGCCGCCCGGCGCGCATGGCGTCGAACGCCACGTCACCGGAGGCGTAGCGCGGGAACCACCGCTCGGGGTCGTCGTAGTAGCGCTGGGCCATGGCCCGGTGGTCGTCGACGCGGTGCGGCCAGATCGCGGCCGCGGCCTCGGTGCCAGCGACGACCATGGCTGCACGGGTGTCGACGATGGTGTCGTCGACGTCGAGCAGCACCCCCCTGACACCGTCGAGGGCGACGTCCAGCTTCGAGGCGCTCACGAGGCCCCCTCCCCCAGCCCGAACAGGGGCAGCGCCGGCGCGACGCCGTGGACGACGACGTCGTGAGGGAGCCCAGAGGCGGACCACGTCGCCGCCTCGAGCCGGAGGTGCTGGAGGGTCTCGCCCGAGTGCTCGAGGACCGAACGGTGCGTGTCGCGGTAGCCGAGGGCCCGGGACACTCCGAGCGAGCCACCGTTGCCGACAACGGCTGAGCTGATCGCGGCGAGCGCGTCGAGGTGGCCGAACGCGAGGGCCAGCACGGCGGCCCGCATCTGCTTGCCGAGCCCCCTGCCCCGCGCAGGGACGACGAGCCACGACGACGAGTCGACGGTGCGCTCGGACGTCCAGTCGGGGCCTTCCAGCCATTGCACGCCCACGACGTCGGCGCCGCGGCGCGCCACGAACGGCAGCGCCCAGTCGTCAGGCGACCACATGCCGAGCGCCCGCCAGTAGCCCTGCGCCAGGACGGCACGTCGGTTGGCCGGGCCGTCGAGGCCGGCATACCGGGTGGCGTGCGGGTTGAGCTCGACGTCTGCCGGCATGACCTGCGCCAGCACGGGCAGGTCGGCCTCGGTCATGACCCGCAGGTCGAGCTCGGCGTTGCGCAGGCGTATGCCGTGCAGCGGCCACACGCTTCCGGTGCCGTGGTCGTCCACGACGGTCTCGGCCACGCCGTCAGAGGGAGTCGCGCAGCGACCGCAGGCGGTTCAGCGTCGACGTCTTGCCGAGGATCTCCATGGATTCGAAGAGCGGCGGCGAGATGCGCTGTCCCGACACGGCGGTGCGCAACGGGCCGAACGCGAACCGCGGCTTGATGCCGAGGCCCTCGACGATCGCCGTGCGCAGCGCCTCCTCGATGGTGACGGCGTTCCAGGGGCTGCCCGTGCCGAGGACGCCCTCGCCGTGGTCGTCGATGTCACCGAGCACACGGAGAGCGGCGTCGAGCACGTTGCCGGCGTCGTCCTTGAGCTGCGCTCGGGCGTCGTCGTGGATCTCGAGCTGGTCGTCGGCGACGAAGAACGGGCCCACGAGAGCCGGCGCCTCGGTGAGCAGCGCCATGCGGGTCTGGATGAGCTCGGCGACGGCCTTGAGCCGCGCGAGCTCGCCGAGCGACTGGGTCTCACCGAGGATGCCGGCATCGACGAGGTGGGGCAGCAGCCGGCTGGCGAACTCGCCGACCTCGAGCGCACGGATGTGGACGCCGTTGAGCCACTCCAGCTTCTTGAGGTCGAAGATGGGGCCGATGGGGTTGACCTTGGCCCAGTCGAACGTGCGGCTGAAGTCATCGAACGTGAAGACTTCGACGTCGGCGCCCTCAGCGTCCTGCTGCGGCGGATAGGCAAGCAACGCAAGGAAGTTCACGAGCGCCTCGGGCAGGTAGCCCTGCTCGCGGAACCACGTGAGCCGTGCCGCGGGGTTCTTGCGCTTGGAGATCTTGGACTTGTCGGTGTTGCGCAGCAGTGGCATGTGCGCGAACTTCGGCGGCTCGAGACCCAGCCAGCGGTAGAGCAGGATGTGCTTGGGCGTCGAGCTGATCCACTCCTCGCCGCGCACGACGTGGGTGATGCCCATCTCGTGGTCGTCGACGACGACGGCCAGGTGGTAGGTGGGGAACCCGTCGGCCTTCAGGATGACCTGGTCGTCGGGGCGCGGCGCCGACACCTTGCCGCGGATGACGTCGTCGAAGACGAGCGGCACGTCGTCGGGGACGAGCATGCGCACGACGGGCGTCTCGGTGAAGCCGGGAAGGGCGGCGCGCTCGTCGCGGGTCTTGCCGACACAGAGGCGGTCGTAGCCCGTGGGCTGCTTGGTCTTCTGCTGGATCTCGCGCATCTGGTCGAGGCGCTCCTTGGAGCACCAGCAGTGGTAGGCGTGCCCGTCGGCGACGAGGCGGTCGACGTACGGGCGGTAGGTGTCGAGTCGCTCGCTCTGGCGGTAGGGCGCGAACGGGCCACCGATGTCGGGGCCCTCGTCCCAGTGGAGCCCGAGCCACGCGAGCGTGTCGTAGAGCTGGGCCTCGGAGTCCTCACGGAACCGGGCGCGGTCGGTGTCCTCGACGCGGAGGACGAACTGGCCGCCCTGCTGCCGCGTGAACGCGAGGTTGAAGAGCGACATGTATGCGGTGCCCACGTGCGGGTCGCCCGTGGGGCTCGGCGCGACTCGCGTGCGCACCGGTCCGCTGCCGTCGGACGTGCTGCGCCGGGCGTGCTCGGCCTGGCGCACCTCGACCTGCGCGTCGCCCGAGACGGACCCGGACGGGGACCCCGGGAGGGAACTGGACGGCATACCTGGTGTGTTCTCGCTCATGGTGCGAACAGCCTAGTGGCCGCCGCGAGCCGACCGGCGTGCGGCGTCGGGCGACCCGGGTCGGGGTCGCCGGCCCTCAGTGCCCGACAGCGCCGGGAGGGCCATCGACGTCGTCGTGCTTCGCGTCGTAGGTCGCGTCCTCGTCGGGCCCCTGGTCGGGCTCGCCTGCGCCGGCATGACGTCCGGCGTAGTCGCCCTGCGGCTCGTCGGTCGGGTCGGAGGCCGTCGTCTCGTCGTTGCTCATGGGCTCGACCCTAGGTGCCGCCGGCGGTCAGCGCCTGACGAAGGTGTTGGTGAGCGAGCCGATCCCGGCGATCTCGACAGTCACCTGCTGACCGGCCTCGACGAGACCGACCCCGGCCGGCGTACCGGTGAGGATGACGTCGCCGGGCAGCAGCGTGAAGGCGGCAGAGGCGTACTCGATGATCTTCGAGATGCCGTGGATCATGTCGGCGGTGGTGCCGTCCTGCTTCACGTCACCGTCGAGCGTGGTCACGATGGACAGGTCGGCCGGGTCGAGCTCGGTCTCGACCCACGGCCCGAGCGGGCAGCTCGTGTCGAAACCCTTGGCCCTGGCCCACTGTCCGTCGGTGCGCTGCCAGTCACGTGCCGTGACGTCGTTGGCGATGGTGTAGCCGTAGATGCAGTCGGCGGCGTTCTCGGCCTTGACGCCCTTGGTGATCGTCTTGATGACGACGGCGAGCTCACCCTCGTAGGAGATCTCACCGCTGCCGGCCGGCAGCACGACGGGGTCGAAGGGGCCGACGACGGAGGTGTTCGGCTTGAAGAACATCATCGGCTCGGCGGGCGCCTCGCCGCCCATCTCCTTGGCGTGGTCGGCGTAGTTCTTGCCGATGGCCACCACCTTGGAGCGCGGGATGACGGGGGCGAGGAGACGGACCTCCTCGAGCATCACCGGCGGCTGCCCGCTGGGCTGGAGCCCCACGTAGAGAGGGTCGCCCGCGAGCGGGGTGATGATCTCGCTGCCGGGGTCGCCCTGGACGATGCCGTATGCCGGGTCGTCCCCGGTCGTGAACCTCGCGATGCGCACGCACCCACCCTAGCCACAGGGCGCTCCGCGCCCGGCCGGCGTCCGGTGTCATGCGCGTTCGGTCCGGGTCAGGGTCAGAACGTGCGCCGCAGTCGCAGGTCGAGCGGCCGGCCGTCCGGGTCGTAGACGAGCCGGTAGAGCGGGTCGGCCCACAGTCGGGTGAGCCGGCTCTGGTCCGGGTCGTCGAGCGGACGCAGGCGGCCGGGTGGCCGGGCACCGCGATCGCCGGCAGCTGGCCCCTGCCGCCAGCGCTCCAGTTCATCGGCGCTCGCGGCGTACGCGTCGAAGTGGTCTTCGAGGGCCAGCTCGCCCTGGGCGCCGAGGTGCTCGCGGGCGAGCGCCTGGCGCAGGTCGCGGGCAAAGCCGTGGTGCACCACGGCTGCGGACAGCTCGGAGTCGTGCGTCCACGAGCGCCGGTTGAAGTTGTCCGAGCCGACCGTGACCCACTCGTCGTCGACGACGCAGACCTTGGCGTGCACGTACACCGGTGTGCCGGCAGGGTTCTCGATGCCGTAGACGGCGACGCGGCCGGGCGCTGCCGCCCTCAGGTCGTCGAGCAGCCGGGCGCGGCTCACGAGGTTGGGGGCGCGGCTCACGGCCCCGTCCTGGTCGGGCTGGTGCGGGAGCACGGCGACCAGCCGCAGGTCGGGCGCCCGGCGCAGGGTGTGCACGAGCAGCGCGCACACCTCGCTCGACCACAGGTACTGGTCCTCGAGGTAGATCAGGTGCCGGGCGTGGGCGAACGCCTTGGCGTAGCCACGGGCGACGCTCCTCTCCCCACGGGGCGCGAACGGGTAGCCACCCAGGCGACGGCCGTAGGTGCGCAGCAGCTGGACCGGGTGGTCGCCCGTGGGAGCCGGGTCGGGTGCCTGCTGCGGCAGGGGGCGGCGGCGCGGACGGTCACCCCGCCTGGCGTCGAGTGCGAGTCGGACGGGCGAGCGGGTCAGCGCCTGCGGGTCGTCCCAGCGCTCGCGGAAGACCGTCTCGACATCGCCCACGACCGGACCGGTCAGGGCCAGCTGGACGTCGTGCCACGGGGGCCTGGCCCCGTAGACGCGGGCCATGGACTGCGGCTGCGGGTCGCCGGCGTGGTCTGCGTCGTCGCGGCGGCTGTGGCACAGGTCGATCCCGCCGAGGAACGCGACGTCGAGCTCGGGCCGGTCGGGGTGTCGCAGGACGACGAACTTCTGGTGGTGCGAGCCGCCGAGCCGCACGCGCATGTCGAGGTGGCACTCGCCGCCGGCCGCGTTGACGTCCTCCTCGAGGTGGCGGTTCTCGTCCGCCGAGAACGCGAGCCGGTCCCAGTGGGAGCGCCAGACCAGTCCGCGCACGTCGACCCCGCGCCGCGCGGCGTCGGCGAAGACCCGGGCGACCTCGCTGCCGGGCTCACCCGTCAGCCGCTCGTCCGGGTCACCGCGCCAGTCGACGAAGAGCAGCAGGTCCCCGGCAATCATCGACGCCACGCGTCGGGTGAGTTCCGCGAAGTAGGCCTTCCCGTGGATGAGCGGGGTGACCGTGTTGCCCTCGCTCCAGGCGCGCCCGTCGGGGTGGCGCGTGTCGAGGCGCGTCCACGGGTTGCCCCGTTCGGAGGCGCTGAGATACCAGTCGGCGGCGAACACGGACCGAGCGTATGCCGCCACGCACAGCCTCGTGGGTCAGCGCGGCCAGACGATCGTGACGTCGGCCGGCGAGCCGGGCGCGCCACTGCGGCGCGTGCGGTACTCCGGCACACCGACGCACGTCCACAGCAGACCGGCGACGTCCTCGCCGAGCAGGCTCACGAGGTCGGAGTCACGGAAGGTCATCCCTGACGCGGCCGCGCCCAACGCGTACGCCATCAGGTGCAGTCGGCCCTCCACGAGTCCGGCGAGCAGCTGGGCGTCGCGGTAGTCGTGGTCGTCGAGGTCAGCCAACCGCGTGCCGCTCATGGCCACGAAGGCGGCGTCGTGTGCGAGCCCCTGCTCGAGGGCCGCACCGAAGAGCTCGTCGCGCACCACCTGCTCGTCGAGCGCCCGCACCGGGGCGTCGACCTCGGGCCATCGGGCCACACCGGTCGGCACGCCCTCGACGCCGCTCACCCCGACCCAGTGCGGGACGGCGATGCCACGCAAGGCGGCGTTCATCGCATCGTCGAGCACGTCGCGTGACAGGCTCCGGTCGGCATGGAGTCGACGGATCGAGCCCTTGCTGGCGACGACGGCGTCGATGGCCGGCCCCGGGCCTGTTGCTGCGAGGGAGACGGCGGCCCCACGCGAGATCTCCACCCCGAGCCCGGTGCGCTCCCCCGCCCGCTGGGCCGCGGTCACGAGCGGGAACTCGAGGCCGTCGGCGTCGTGGTGACCGCCGAGCGCGTCGCCGGTCGGATGGACAGCCGGCGTGCCGGGGCCGAGGGCGACGAGCGCGACCGGGAACTCCCTGGCACCGTCGGCCCCGACCAGGGCCGCGACCTCCCGGTCGGCGAACGTCGTGAAGAGGCGGGCCGGCACGCCGGCGCCGTCGGCCAGGGCGAGCAGCTGGGCCAGCATCGTGCCGGCGTCCCAGTAGATGTGACGGAAGCCCCGCTCGCGATAGCGCCATCCGGTGCGCCATGGGATGCCGGTGACGACGACCGTCGGGGCATCGCCGGCGGGGGGCGGCCCCACCGCCACGAGCGCGTGCGCCTCGGGGTCGTACCAGTAGACCCCGGGCGCCACCTCTGCGGAGAGGACGCCCGGGTCGACGCCGCGAGGCACGGCCACGTAGAGCTCCAGCGGGAAGCGCGCACCGGCCGACCCTGCCGCCCGGAAGAGCATCACGCCGCCGTCAGGCCGCTTCGTCCGACGGGTGACGCCCGACGACAGGTAGAGGAGGCGTGCCAGGCCGGCCAGGTCGAGGCGGCCCGTGGGCACGTCGGCCGTGCCGGCGAGCAGCGCGGCCGCAGGAGCGGTGGCGGCGGGCAGCTCCTGCGGAAGGAGGGTGCGCCTCAGGTCGTCGCCGTAGCCCTTGTACCAGGCGGGGCGGCGGGTGACGTCGTTCGGCACCAGGTCCTGGACGAGGCGATCGTCGTCGGGCACCTCGGTCCACTCCCGTTCGTGGGAGTAGCTCGTGAGGCGGTGGAGCAGGTGGGTGGGCCGTTCGGTGTCCGCAGCCATTGCCCCATCCTGCTCCGGACGGCTCGCGCGTGGCGGGATGTCGGGGGCGATCGCCTACCCTCGTGGGGTGCAGGTGCTGGGCGAGCAGGAATGGCGGGAGCGCACCGCGGCCCACGAGGGGCGCGTCGACGCCGCGACCGCGGCGCACCTCGAGCGCCGTCGCGACCACCAGACGCACCCCGTCGAGGACTTCCTCTTCACCTACTACTCCTACAAGCCCGCCCAGCTGCGGCGGTGGCACCCGGGCGCCGGGGTCGCCCTCGCCGGGGGCACGCGCGCGCCGCACCCCGAGTGGCGGTTCTACGTCGTCGACGGCGATCATGCGCGCGTCGACGACGACGCGTTCGTGGCCGCGCGCGGTGACACCCTGCGCTTCGTCCGCGAGCTGCTCGTGCGGACCGCGGACCGGCCGGCACGATTCGGCTGCTTCGGACTGCACGAGTGGGCCATGGTCTACCGACAGGGCCACTCCGACGTGCGGCACACGGGCTGGCCGCTGCGACTCGGCACGGAGGGCACCGACGCCGTCGTCGAGAGCCACCAGATCGCCTGCTCCCACTTCGACGCCTACCGCTTCTTCACCCCTGAAGCCGTGCCGCGCAACGCCCTGAGACCGACCCGCGCGAGCCAGACGGATCTCGAGCAGCCGGGCTGCCTGCACGCCGGCATGGACCTCTACAAGTGGGCGCACAAGCTGGTGCCGGCCGTGTCGAGCGAGCTCGTCATGGACTGCTTCGAGCTGGCCCGTGACATCAGGTCGCTGGACATGCGCGCCGCACCGTACGACCTCCGCGAGCTCGGCTACGAGCCGGTGCGCATCGAGACGTCCGAAGGCAAGGCGCAGTACGCCGCCGAGCAGCGGGCCTTCTCGGTGCGCGGGCAGGCGCTCCGGCAACGCCTCGTCGAGGCCATCGACCGGGTCATGGCCCTCGAACCGTCAGCCTGACCCACCGCCCCCCGCTCGAGTGCTCACTTCTCGACGGAGCCCACGTCGGGAACTGGGCACTCGACGGTGACCGGGTCGTGAGAGGCGCGTCCCAAGTTTTTTGGTTTCCCCACGTATCACCGCCGGGATGCGCCACTCTGATGGGTGTCGGCGAAGGTTCCACGGCACGCGCGCCGGCGATATCCACCCCACGGGGGTGGTGCTGGGCGGGGCCTGGGCCGCCCAGCACTTTCAGGTCTGTCCCCACGTCAGGGGACGGAGCCGAGGCCGCGCACGATGACGGCGAGCCCGATCTCGAACGCCTTGGCCTCCGACGTCGCGTCGGGCACCGGAAGCTCGGACTCGACCTGCGCCGCCAGCGCCCGGTTCTGTTGCGCCGCAACGGAACCCAGGATGTGGTTGACCACCAGCGCGGCGACGTCGTCGCGTTCTGAGGCGGTCGCCCCCGCCTCGTAAACCAGTCGGGCGAGGTCGCGCAGCGCTTGGGCGGCACCCGGCTCGACGGCATACGCCAGCCCGACGACGTCGGCCGCATCGGGCACCTGCACCAGCGCCTCCCGGATGGCCACCGCCAGTCCGGTCAGGGCCTCGGCGGCCGGCGGGCCGGTCGGCGGCCGCGGGATCTCGGCGAGCAGGACGTCGGCCACCTCGACGAGCAGCTCCTGCTTGTTGGCGACGTGCCAGTACAGGGCGCCGGGCGCCACTCCGAGCTCGCGCGCCAGGCGCCGCATGGACAGGTCGCCGAGGCCGTAGCGGCGGAGCAGGTTGACGGCGGCGTCGACGACCTGCTGCCTGCTGAGTGGCACGCGCTCCCCCGGTCCTCGGCGAGCGGGCCCGGCCACGGACCCGCGTTGACAACCGAGCCTAGCGACTCGGCATACTGAACACCGTTCAAGTTGAACACCGTTCAACGTCGTATGCAAGGAGCCAGCATGACCAGCCGTTTCGACGATCTCGCCGACGCCGTGCTGGCCGGCACGCCCGCCACCGCGGAGGACGCCCTCGATGCCCTGCGGGCCGGAGACGACGAGCTCCTCGATCTCGTGGCAGCGGCGGCACGCCTGCGGCGCAAGCACTTCGGCAACACGGTGAAGGTCAACTACCTCGTCAACCTCAAGTCGGGACTGTGCCCCGAGGACTGCCACTACTGTTCCCAGCGCCTCGGCTCGCAGGCCGACATCCTGAAGTACACCTGGCTCAAGGCCGACGAGGCCATCGAGCAGGCGGCCGCGGGGCTGCGCGGCGGAGCGACCCGCATCTGCATGGTCTCGAGCGGGCGGGGCCCGACCGACCGCGACGTCGACCGGGTCGCCGGCATGGTCGGCGCGCTCAAGCAGGAGCACCCCGACGTCGAGGTCTGCGCGTGCCTCGGCCTGCTCAAGGACGGCCAGGCCGAACGCCTGCGCGACGCCGGCGTCGACGCGTACAACCACAACCTCAACACGGCCGAGTCCCACCACGACGACATCGTCACGACTCACACCTACGCCGACCGCGTCGACACGGTGACCAAGGCGAAGGGTGCCGGCCTGTCGCCCTGCTCGGGCCTCATCGCCGGTCTGGGTGAGAGCGACGAGCAGCTCGTCGAGGCCCTCTTCGCCCTCCGCGCCCTCGGCTCCGACTCCATTCCGGTCAACTTCCTGATGCCGTTCGACGGGACGCCGCTCGAGGGCACGTGGGAGCTCACCCCCGGACGCTGCCTGCGCATCCTGGCGATGGCCCGCTTCGTCTGCCCCGACAAGGAGATTCGCGTCGCAGGCGGCCGCGAGATGCACCTGCGGTCGCTCCAGGGTCTCGCCCTCCACGTCGCCAACTCGATCTTCCTCGGCGACTACCTCACGTCCGAGGGGCAGGCCGCCGAGGCCGACCTCGAGCTCATCCGCGACCACGGGTTCGTCGTCCTCGGGGCCGGTGCCGACGACGAGGCGAGGCCCGCTCTCGACACACATGACCCCGCCAAGCGCCGGCGCGGTGCCGGCACCGACGTTCCCGCCAATGCCTGAGACGCTCGGCACGTCTGTTGCGGCCCGCGACCGCGGGCTCGTCTGGCACCCCTACGCCCCCCTCGACGGGCCCGAGCCGTATGCCGTGGAGCGGACCCACGGCGTGCGGCTGTCCCTCACCGCTCCCGACGGCGAGACCTTCGAGGCCATCGACGCGATGGCCTCGTGGTGGTGCACCGTGCACGGCTACCGGCACCCGGCGCTCGACGCCGCGGCCCGTGACCAGCTCGACCGCTTCAGCCACGTCATGTTCGGCGGCCTGACCCACGAGCCCGCCGTGACCCTCGCCGAGCGGCTGACCGCCGTCGCCCCCGGCCAGATGGCTCACGTCTTCTACGCCGACTCCGGCTCGGTGTCGGTCGAGGTGGCCCTCAAGCTGTCACTCCAGTACCAGGCGGCCAGGGGCAGACCCGGCCGGCAGCGCTTCCTCACGGTTCGCGGCGGCTACCACGGCGACACCTTCGCCGCCATGAGCGTGTGCGACCCGGTCGACGGCATGCATTCGGCCTTTCCCGGCGCCCTGGCCCGCCAGCTCTTCGCTCCACGGCCTCCCGCGGCTCGGCTGCTCGTGAGCGCTGACGGCGAGGAACGTTGGGAGACCGATCAGTCCGCGGTCGAGGCATGGGTCGCCGAGGTCCGGTCGCTGGCAGCCACGCATTCCGACGAGCTGGCAGCGATCATCGTCGAACCGGTGCTGCAGGGTGCAGGTGGCATGCACGTCTACCACCCGGACTGCCTGCGAGAGCTGCGCCGTGTGGCCGACGAGCACGGGCTGCTCCTCGTCGTCGACGAGATCGCCACAGGGTTCGGGCGCACCGGCCGGCTCTTCGCGTCCGAGTGGGCTGACGTCTCCCCCGACGTCATCTGCGTCGGCAAGGCACTCACCGGCGGATACCTCACTCTCGCGGCGGTGCTCACCACTCGCCACGTCGGCGAGGCGATCACTCGCTCCGACTTCAGGGCACTGCTCCACGGCCCCACCTTCATGGCCAACCCGCTGGCCTGCGCCGTGGCCAACGCGTCCCTCTCCCTCGTCGAGAACGGCTGGAAGGACGACGTCCCCCGCGTGGGACGCCTGCTGCAGGAGCACCTCCTGCCGGCTGCCGACCTGCCCGAGGTCGCCGACGTGCGCACCCTCGGTGCCGTCGGGGTCGTCCAGCTGCGCTCGCCGGTGGACGTGACGGCGGTGACCCGGGCCGCCCTGCGACGCGGCGTGTGGGTGCGGCCCTTCCGCGACCTCGTCTACACGATGCCTCCCTACGTCTGCACCGACGACGACGTCCGTGCCATCGCCGATGCCGTCGTGGGCGCGGTCTGGGAGGTCCACGGGTGAGCGACGTCTGGGAGTCGTGGCTGCGCGAGCGTGCAGCGCTGCGCGCCGAACGCGGAGTCGAGCGGTTCGACCCCGTGCTGCGGGTCGGCGGCCGCCGACCCGGCACGCACGAGGCGCTCGACCTCGCGTCCAACGACTACCTCGGTCTGGCACGCGACGACAGGGTCGTCGCCGCCGCGCACGACGCACTCGACCGTTACGGGGCGTCGGCCACGGCGAGTCGCCTCGTGACCGGCACCCTGCCCGTGCACCGCGACCTCGAGGCGGCGCTGTGCCGCCTCACCGGGCAGCCCAGCGCGCTCGCGTTCTCGACCGGGTATGCCGCCAACCTCGGCGTGCTGACCGCGATGACCGGGCGCGGGGCCGAGATCCTGCTCGATGCGCACGCGCACGCGTCGCTCCATGACGCCGCCCGGATGTCACGCGTCCCCCACGAGACGTTTGCCCACAACGACCCAGCCGACCTCGACCGCGAGCTCGCGAAGCGTCCGGGCCGCCGCGTGGTCGTCGCCGTGGAGTCGATCTACTCCGTGCTCGGCGACGCCGCGCCGCTCACCTCCATCGTCGAGGTTTGCCGGCGCCACGACGCCCTCCTGGTGGTCGACGAGGCCCATGGCATCGGCGTCGCCGGCGAGGGACGGGGGCTGGTCCACGAGCTCGGCCTCGTCGGCACCCGGGACCTCGTCGTCACGATGACGCTCTCGAAGGCCCTCGGTTCGCAGGGCGGCGCGGTGCTCGGCTCCACGACCCTGCGCAACCACCTGGTCAACACCGCGCGTCCCTTCATCTTCGACACCGGTCTCGCCCCGGCAGCCGCAGCCGCGGCCGCGGCAGCCGCCGACCTCGTCATGGAGGACCCCTCCCTCGCGGCTGCAGTGCGCGACAACGCGCGGGTCATCGCGACCGTGTGCGGCATCGACCAGGCGGCCGGCGCCGTGCAGTCGCTCCCGATGCCCTCACCGGAGGCTGCGGTGGCAGCCTGCCTCGACCTGCGAGCCCAAGGCGTGCTCGTCGGCTGCTTCCGACCGCCGAGCGTGCCGGACGGCGTGTCGCGACTCCGGGTGACCGCGAGGGCCGACCTCGCGGGTGACGACCTCCTGCAGGCCGCTCGGCTCGTCGCTCGGGTTGCGCGGCACCACGCACCGCGACCCTGGGGTGGCGGGGCCGTCGAGGGGCCACGGGCGGTGGACGCTCCCTCCACCGTCCGTGGCCTCCCGACGGTCGCGGCGGTCGAGGGCGCGCAGGACCCGGCGTCGACGTCCCCGCTCGCCCAGATCCCACCCCACGACACCGATGGCTGACCTCACGCTGCCGAGGGTCGTGGTCGTCACCGGCACCGACACCGACGTGGGCAAGACCGTCGTCACGGCCGCGGTCGTCGCCGTGCTCGTCGAGGCCGGGCTGACCGTCGCGGCCTACAAGCCCACGCAGACCGGGGTGGCGCCCGGTGGGTCCGGTGGGTCCGGTGAGCCCGGTGGGCCCGGTGACATGGGCGAGGTCGAACGGCTGACCGGCGCCCCCACCGTGGAGGGGACGAGGCTCCGAGCACCCATGGCGCCCCGCCCGGCGGCAGCCCTGGAGGGTGCTTCGCTCCCGAACCTCGCCGACCACGTCTCCACGATCAACGATCTGTCCACACGTCACGACGTGGTCGTCGTCGAGGGCGCCGGCGGCCTCCTCGTCGAGCTCACCGACGCGGGGGAGACTCTTGCCGACCTCGCCGCTGCGCTCCCCGAGTGCGCCACGGTGCTCGTGGTCCGGAGCGCGCTCGGAACCCTCAACCACACGATGCTCACCCGAGAGGCGCTGTCGCACCGGCAGATCCGGGTGCTCGGCCTCGTCATCGGCGCGTGGCCGAGCGCCCCCGACGTGATCGAGACGACGAATCGCGACTACCTCTCAGCGCTGCCCGAGGGCCTGCTCGGCGCAGTGCCGCAGGGCGCCCCGGCGCTCGCGCCGGACGTCTTCCGGGGAGAGGCCGCGACGTGGCTGCCCGGCCTGGCAGCACTGACCGCCGCGCCTCAGCGGCGCGGCACGCCCTGACGCAGCAGTCCGTGGACGATGCCGTCGGTGAGCGCGCGCCACGACGCGGCGAGGATCGAGCCGGCGACGCCGATGGTGTCCCAGGACGTCTCGCCGTCGGAGGTCTCGATGAGCACGCGGGTCACGGCGTCGGTGCCGTGCGACGCGTCGAGGATGCGCACCTTGAAGTCGATGAGCTCGATCTTCTCGATCTCGGGGTAGGCGCGGCTGAGGGCCTCACGCAGGGCGTGGTCGAGGGCGTTGACGGGTCCGTTGCCCTCGCCGGTGGCGATGAGCCGCGAGCCGTCGGCGCGGAGCTTGACGGTCGCCTCGGACGTCGCGTCGCCGTCACCTGAGGAGTCGGTGATGACGCGCCACGACTCGACCTCGAAGTAGTCGGTGCAGCCGGGGTCGAGCGCCTCGCGAAGCATCCGCTCGACCGTGGCGTCGGCGGCGTCGAAGGTCCACCCGCGCAGCTCGAGGTCCTTGACCTCGGCGAGCACCCGGGCCACGACGTCGGGCCGCTCGGACAGGTCGAGCCCGGCCTCGCGTGCCTTGAGCTCGATGCTCGCCCGGCCGGCCATGTCGGAGACGAGCGTGCGCATGCCGTTGCCGACGAGCGCCGGGTCCATGTGCTGGTAGAGGTCAGGGTCGACCTTGAGCGCGCTCGCGTGCAGGCCGGCCTTGTGCGCGAAGGCGCTCGCACCCACGTAGGGCTGCCGGCTGTAGGCGGGGACGTTGGTGACCTCGCTGATCGCGTGGGCGATGTGCATGGCACGTCGGAACGAGTCGACCTCCATGGCCTCGAGCCCGAGCTTGAACTGGAGGTTGGCGGCGACGGTCACGAGGTCGGCGTTGCCGGTGCGCTCGCCGTAGCCGTTGACGGTGCCCTGCACGTGGGTCGCGCCGGCTCGCACCGCGGCGACGGAGTTGGCGGCGGCGCAGCCGGTGTCGTTGTGGCAGTGGGCACCGATGCGGGCACCGGTGGCGCCGATGACGTCGGCCACGACCTGCTCGACCTGGTGGGGCAGCATGCCGCCGTTGGTGTCGCAGAGCACGACGACCTCGGCGCCTGCGTCGTGCGCCGTGCGCACGACCGAGAGCGCGTAGTCGCGGTCGAGGTGCCAGCCGTCGAAGAAGTGCTCGCAGTCGAGGAAGACGCGCCGACCCTGCCCGACGAGGTAGGACACGGTGTCGCGCACCATTTCGAGGTTCTCCTCGAGAGTGGTCTTCAGGGCGCGCTCGACGTGACCGGTGTGCGACTTGGCGACGAGGCACACGACCGAGGCGCCCGAGTCGACGAGGGCCTGGACGAGCGGGTCCTGCGCCGCGGCCCCGCCGGCCTTCCGGGTGGCCCCGAAGGCGGCGAGGGTCGCGCGGCGGAGATGGAGCTCCTGGCGGGCCCGGTCGAAGAACTCGGTGTCCTTCGGGTTGGCACCCGGCCAGCCACCCTCGATGAAGTCCACCCCGAGGTCGTCGAGCAGTCCGGCAATGGCCAGCTTGTCCGACACCGAGAGGTTGAGACCTTCCTGCTGGGCGCCGTCGCGCAGGGTGGTGTCGTAAACGTGCAGGGCATCCATGACCTTCATTGTCCTTGATCCAGGGGGCGGGTCGACGTGGCCGCTCGGTCCTCGGTCCCATTCAGCTCGTGCCGCTCGGCCCGGTGTGGCTCTGCAGCGGTCTCCGTGGCTCGTGGCCGGGAAACAAAAAGACCCCCCGGGGACGGGAGGTCTGCGCGACGAGAGGTGTTCTCGTCGCGCTAGCTGATAATGAGCGTGCTCGTGGCAAGCCGGGAAGCGGTCACGGGATCAGGGTGGCAGGGCCGCTCGCCCAGCGAAACCGCGGGTCCGCCATGTGGGACCACGTATGCCGTCCCGCGCGCCGGGGCGACCGTCAGCCGCGAGCGCCCTCACGCCCGGCGGCATACGTCCTCGCTGCTGCGACGAGCGCGTGGAAGAGGCGCGGGTCGTCGCCGACCTCCGGGTGCCACTGGACGGCGATCCGGAAGGCCGCGCGGGGGTCCTCCATCGCCTCGAGGGTGCCGTCGTCGGCCCAGGCCGACGGCTCGTAGCCGGGGTGGGTCAGCACCGACTGGTGGTGGTAGCTCGGCACGTCGGCGCCGTCGCCGAGGATGCCGGCCAGCCTCGTGCCCCCGACGGTGCGCACGTGGTGGTTGCCGTAGGTCGCCGGTGCCGGTGAGTGCAGGTCGTGGCCGACCCGGTCGGGCAGGTGCTGCTCGAGCACTCCCCCGGCCGCGACCGCCATCACCTGCATGCCCCGGCAGATGCCGAGCAGTGGCACGTCGAGGGCGGCGGTGGCGTGCGCAAGGGCGAGCTCGGTGGTGTCGCGGTCGGGCCGCGACGCCTGCACCGACGCATGACGCTCGTCGGCGTAGAGCTCCGGTGCCACGTCGACGCCGCCGGCGAGGATCACCCCGTCGAGCCGCGAGAGCAGCTCGTGGGCGACCCCGTCGTCGGCGTCGGGTCGCGGCGGGACGACGACCGCGATGCCGCCGGCGTCCTCGACGTGGCCGACGTAGCGGTAGGGCACCAGCGCTCCCGGCACGTCGACCCACCGGCCCCACGAGGCCCGTTCGACGTAGGCCGTGATGCCGATGACCGGCCGCGCGTCCACCACGACAGTCCCCTCAGAGCGGCGTGACGTAGGCGCCGGAGATGCCGCCGTCGACGAGGAAGGTCGAGGCCGTGATGAAGCTCGACTCGTCGGACGCGAGGAAGAGCACGGCGTTGGCCATCTCCTCGGGCTCGCCGAACCGGCCCATGGGCACGTGGACGAGCCGGCGCGCGGCGCGCTCCTCGTCCTTGGCGAAGAGCTCCTGGAGCAGCGGGGTGTTGACCGGGCCCGGGCAGAGCGCGTTGACGCGCACCCCCTCACGAGCGAACTGGACGCCGAGCTCGCGGCTCATCGACAGCACGCCGCCCTTGCTCGCGCTGTACGAGATCTGCGACGTGGCGGCGCCCATGACGGCGACGAAGGACGCCGTGTTGATGATCGAGCCCTTGCCCTGCTCGAGCATGTAGGGCAGGGCGGCCTTGCAGCACAGGTAGACCGAGGTGAGGTTGACCTCCTGCACCTTGCGCCAGGCGTCGAGGTCGGTGTCGAGGATCGAGTCGTCCTCGGGCGGGCTGATGCCGGCGTTGTTGAAGGCGATGTCGACCGAACCGTAGGTCTCCTTGGCCGTGCGGAAGAGGGCGTCGACATCCTCCTTGCTCACGACGTCGACGCGCGCGAACGTGCCGCCGACCTCGTCGGCGATGCGGGGCCCGTTGGCCTCGTCGAGGTCCCCGATGACGACCTTGGCGCCCTCCTCGGCGAACCGTCGCGCCGTGGCGAGACCGATGCCGGAGCAGCCGCCCGTGATGACCGCGACCTTGCCGTCGAGCCTGCCTGCCATGAGTCCTCTTTCCTTGCCGTTCAGCCGATTTCGGTGGTTCGAGATCGTGGTGAGCGGTCGTCAGTCGGTCGAGATGAAGACGTTCTTCACCTCGGTGAAGGCCTCGAGCGCGTCGGGTCCGAGCTCGCGGCCGATGCCGCTCTGCTTGAAGCCCCCGAACGGCGTCGAGTAGCGCACGCTGCTGTGCGAGTTGACCGAGAGGTTGCCGGCCTCGACGCCGCGCGCGACGCGCAGGCCGCGCCCGAGGTCGCGGGTCCAGATGGACCCCGAGAGGCCGTATGCCGTGTCGTTGGCCTTGGCGACCGCGTCGGCCTCGTCGTCGAACGGGAGGACGGCGACGACCGGCCCGAAGACCTCCTCCTGCCAGACGGCGTCGGTCGTCGAGCGCGGCAGGACGACGGTGGGGGCGTACCAGTGGCCGGCCCCCTCCGGCGCGGTGCCACGGAACGCGACGTCGACGTCGTCGGCCGCTCCCTCGACGTAGGCACTGACCCGGTCGTGCTGCTCGGCGCTGATGAGCGGACCCATCTCGGCGGCCTCGTCGTGGGGGTCGGTGACGACGACGCCACGCACGGCCGTCTCGAAGTGCTCCATGAACGTCTCGAAGGCGCTGCGCTCGACGAGGATGCGACTGCGCGCGCAGCAGTCCTGCCCCGCGTTGTCGAAGACGGCATACGGCGCCCGGGCGGCGGCCAGCTCGAGGTCGGAGTCGGCGAAGACGATGTTGGCGCTCTTGCCACCCAGCTCGAGGGTGACCCGCTTGACCTGGTCGGCGGCGCCTCGCATGATCCGCTGGCCGACCGCAGTCGACCCGGTGAAGCAGATCTTGCGGACGTCGGGGTGGGTGACGAAGCGCTCCCCCACGACAGATCCCTTGCCCGGGATGACCGTGAAGACACCCTCGGGGATGCCTGCCTCGAGGGCCAGCTCACCGAGGCGCATGGCCGTGAGTGGGGTGAGCTCGGCCGGCTTGAGCACGACGGCGTTGCCGGCTGCGAGGGCCGGCGCGAAGCCCCAACCGGCGATCGGCATCGGGAAGTTCCACGGCACGATGATGCCAACGACCCCGAGCGGCTCACGGAAGGTGACGTCGATGCCGCCGGCCACCGGGATCTGCCGGCCGAAGTTCCGCTCGGGCGCACCGGAGTAGTAGGCCAGCACGTCGCGCACGTTGCCCGCCTCCCACCGTGCGTTGCCGATCGTGTGCCCGGCGTTCTCGACCTCGAGCAGCGCAAGCTCCTCCTGGTGCTCGCCCACGAGGTCGGAGAAACGGCGCAGCAGCAGCGCGCGGTCGGCGGGGGCGACGGTGCGCCAGGACGGGCTTGCCGCGGAGGCGCGAGCGATCGCGGCGTCGGTCTCGTCCACGGTGGCGAGCTCGACGCTGCGGACGAGCTGCTCGGTGGCGGGGTTGATGACGTCGTGCGTCGTGGTCATCTCTCTCGTCTCCTCCTCGTCCGATGTGTTCCACGGTCACGGATGACCGTGGAACACATCGAACCGGGTCGTGGTGGGGCGGGCAATGTGGGTCAGAGGCGTTCGAAGCCGCGGCGTCGCTCCCAGTCGGTGACCGCGGCGTTGAAGGCAGTGATCTCGACGTCGGCCGCGTTGACGTAGTGGTCGACGACCTCGTCGCCGAAGGCGGCTCGTGCAACGGCCGAGCCGGCGAGCAGGTCGCGCGCCTCCTGCAGGGTCGAGGGCACGTGCGGCTTGTCCGAGGTGTAGGCGTTGCCCTCGAGGGCAGGCTCCAGCTCGAGCTGCTGCTCGATGCCGTGCAGGCCGCCGGCCAGCATGGCGGCCACCGCGAGGTAGGGGTTGAGGTCGCCTCCTCCCACCCTGTTCTCCACGCGCAGGGCCGGGCCGTGGCCGACGACGCGCAGAGCGCAGGTGCGGTTGTCACGTCCCCATGCCACGGCGGTCGGCGCAAAGCTGGCCGAGGCAAAACGCTTGTAGGAGTTGATGTTCGGTGCGTAGAAGTACGTCAGCTCACGCTGGGTCGCGAGGATTCCGGCGAGGAAGTGCTCGAACATCTCGCTGTGCCCGTGCTCGCGCTCGTCGTCGACGAAGACCGTCTCGCCGTCCTCCCCGCGCAAGGAGAGGTGGATGTGGCACGAGCTGCCCTCGCGCTGGTCGAACTTGGCCATGAAGGTGAGCGACTGCCCGTGGTGGGCCGCGATCTCCTTGGCCGCGTTGCGGTAGACCACATGGTTGTCGCACGTGCGCACGGCCGTGTCGAAGAGGAAGCCGATCTCGTGCTGGCCGTAGTTGCACTCCCCCTTGGCGCTCTCGACGACGGCGCCGGCGGCGTACATCTCGTTGCGGATCTCGCGCAGCAGCGGCTCGACGCGGTCTCCGCCGAGGATGGAGTAGTCGACGTTGTAGCGGTTCGCGGGCGTGAGGCCCGTGTAGCCGGCATCCCAGGCCTGCTCGTAGGACTCCTGGAAGACGATGAACTCGAGCTCGGTGCCGCAGTGGGCAGTCATGCCGAGGGCTGCGGCCCGGTCGACCTGGGCCTTGAGCACCGAGCGGGGCGACTGCACCACGGGACCGCTGCCGTCGAGCCAGGTGAGGTCGCACTGCACCGTCGCCGAGTGCGGCGTGCCGGGGGTGCGCCGAAGGGTGTCGAGGTCGAGGTCGAAGAACATGTCGCCGTAGCCGCGCTCCCACGAGGAGATCGCATAGCCGTCGACGGTGTTCATGTCGACGTCGACCGCCAGCAGGTAGTTGCAGCCCTCCGTGCCGTCCTCGAGCACATGGTCGAGGAAGTAGTGCCCGTGCAGGCGTTTGCCCTGCAACCGGCCCTGCATGTCCGTGAAGGCCACGATGACCGTGTCGATCGTGCCTTCCTCGATGTCGGCCCGCAGCTGGTCGAGGGTCAGGGTGGGCGCAGGCGCCATGTCGTGCCTTCCTGTCGCTATCCGATGAGGCCGCGCAGCAGCGCGGAGGTGGCGTCGCAGTGCTCTTCCATGACTGCTCGGGCTCGTTCCGCCTTGCCGCCGAGGATGGCCCCGACGATCTGGTGGTGCTGGGCGTTCGAGTGCTCGATGTTGCGTCTGAGCACCGGGATCGCCATGAGCATGTCGTGCAGCGCCGACTGGGAGCGGGTGACGGCATCGATCAGCATGGGCGACCCGGACAGGGTCGCGATGGCGAGGTGGAGCCGCGAGTCGGCCACCCGGTGGGCCGCCGAGTCTGCCGCCTCGTCCACCTCGACGAGGCAGTCCATGAGCCAGGCACGCTGGTCGCCGGCGAGCGCCTGGGTGGCCGCGAGCCAGGCCGCACCCGGTTCGACCACGCGGCGGAAGGTGAGGGCGTCGAGCATCGCGGCGCCACTGCGCACGAATGCACCGGGGGCCGGGGGTGGCAGCTCCACCGACTCGGTGACCCACGTGCCGCCGCCCCGCCCGCGGCGGGTCGTCACCAGCCCCGAGTCGCGCAGCGCCGCGATGGCCTCACGGAGGGTGTTGCGGCTGACCCCGAGACGCTCGGCGAGCTCGCGCTCCGGCGGCAGCTGCTCACCGCGCGCGAAGACGCCGAGACGGATGGCCGTCGCGAGCTGTTCGACGGTGCCCTCGAAGACGTTGCCGGTCGCGGGGCGCAGCACGACGTCCGGCAGGGACGGCTGTCGTACCGTTGCGCTCACGTGTCGATCCAATACCGTCACCTCCTCCGCGTCAATGGTCTGAGAAAGAACCATTAGGCTGTGTCATTCCCGTCGCGCCGCAGTCGGCGCCCGTCCGGGTCCAGCGGCGGGCGCATCCCGATTGTCACCGGATGGCGGCGCCCTGCGACGTCAATCTCCCAGTCCCCAGACCGGATCCACGCTCCCGTGGCCGTGCCCGACTCGCGCTCGCCGACCAGCGCGAGGCCGACGCCGGCGCCGACCGTCGCGCCCCAGGCCGCGCTCGTCACCTGCCCGACCGGACGGCCGTCGCGCAGCACGAGCTCACCGCCCCACGCGTATGCCGTCGGGTCCCCGGCGACGAACGACACGACCCTGCGTGGCGAGGTGGCCGCTCGTGCTGCCTCGACGGCTTCTCGGCCGAGGAAGTCGTGGTCGGAACCGAGCTTGCACGCGAAGCTCAGCCCCGCCGTCACCGGGCCGGTCTCGGTCGTCAGCTCACGACCGAAGGCCCGATAGCCCTTCTCGAGCCGCATCGCCTCGATGGCGTAGTAGCCGGCCGGGCGCACTCCCAGGTCGGCGCCGCTACGGAACAGGTCGTCGTACACGCCGACAGCCAGATCGGTCGGGACGTAGAGCTCCCAACCCAGCTCACCCACGTAGGTGATGCGCGTGGCGCGGGCGCGGGCGGCGCCGACCCTCACCTCGCGGCTCGTGGCGAAGGGAAAGGCGTCGTCGCCGAAGTCGTCGTCGGAGAGCGCGGCCAGCAGCTCGGCCGATCGTGGCCCCATGACGCCCAGGACGGCATACGCACTC
This sequence comes from Terrabacter sp. 05T424, assembly GCF_056396225.1. Taxonomy (NCBI): domain Bacteria; kingdom Bacillati; phylum Actinomycetota; class Actinomycetes; order Micrococcales; family Intrasporangiaceae; genus Terrabacter; species Terrabacter sp. 05T424. The sequence goes on along the minus strand of NZ_JBFTLB010000001.1, from coordinate 798,402 downwards.
GTCACGTCGACGACGCTCGCGTCCGCCCCCTCGGGCACGTGGCGGGCTATCCAGTCGAGGTCGCGCACCGTCGTGGCCGCGCTGCTCACCACGAGGTACTCGTGCTCACCCGTGCGCGTGACCGTCACGTCGGACTCGTAGGTTCCGCCGGCGTTGAGCAGCCCGGTGTAGACGGTGCGCCCGACGGGGACGGCGACGTCGGCGGCGCAGATCCACTGGAGCGCGCGCTCGGCGTCCCGACCGACGACGAGGTACTTGGAGAACGACGTCTGATCGAAGACGGCCACGGCCTCGCGCGTGGCCCGCTGCTCGTCGACGCACCAGTCGACCCAGGTCGGACGATCCCACGAGTAGTCCAGCACCGGCGGGCTGCCCTGTGGTGCAAAGACGTTCGCGCGTTCCCAGTGGTTGCGGGTGCCGAGGACGGCACCCTGGCGGACGATGCGGTCATGGACGGGCGAGAGCCGCTGCGGTCGACCGGTCTCGAGCTCCCGGTTGGGCCACGGCACCGCGTAGTGCAGGCCCAGCACCTCGACGACGCGGTCGCGCAGCCAGGCGTTGTTGTCCGCGAGCGGCGAGAAGCGCCGGATGTCGGCGCTGATGAGGTCGATGGTGGGCCTCCCCTCGACGACCCACTCGGCCAGCGCGCGCCCCGCCCCACCGGCACTGGCGATACCCACGGAGTTGAAGCCGGCCGCGACGAAGAAGCCTGGCAGCTCGGGGGCCTCACCGACGACGAACTGGTTGTCGGGGGTGAAGCTCTCGGGACCGTTGTAGAACTTGCGGATGCCCGTCTCGGCCAGCACCGGGAGCCGGTGGACCGCGCTGTCCATGAGGACCTCGAAGTGCTCCCAGTCCTCGTCGAGCAACGCGAACTCGAAGGGGTGGGGGATGCGGTCGGGTGACACCCACGGCTTGGCCTCGGGCTCGAAGCCGCCGACGAGCAGGCCGCCGACCTCCTCCTTGACGTAGGTGTAGCCGTCCGGGTCGCGGAGCACGGGCAGGTCGCGGTGGACGCCGTCGATCGGCTCGGTCACGACGTAGAAGTGCTCTGCCGAGTGCAGCGGCACGTTGACGCCGGCCATCGCCCCCACGGCTCGGGCCCACTGCCCTGCGCAGTTGACGACGACCTCCGCCTCGACGTCGCCGTGCTCGGTGCGCACCCCGGCGGCCCGGCCGCCCCGCGTGAGCACGCCGGTGACGCGCACCCGCTCCGCGACGCGGACACCGAGCTGGCGCGCGCCCTTCGCGAGCGCCTGGGTGAGGTCGGTCGGGTTCGCCTTGCCGTCGCCCGGCAGCCAGATCGCCCCGAGGAGGTCGTCGGCCCGGATGAGCGGGTAGCGTTCCTGCGCCTGCTCGGTCGTGAGCAGCTCGCACTCGAGGTCGTAGGCCGCGGCGCTGGCCGCGGTGCGACGCAGCGCAACCATCCGCTCGGGCGTGCGGGCGACCGTCAGGCCTCCGCACACGCGGTAGCCCGTGCCCAGGCCGGTCTCGGCCTCCAGCCGGGAGTAGAGGTCGGTGGAGTACTGGACGAGGCGCGTGCCGGCCTCTGTCGCGCGCAGCTGCCCGACGAGCCCGGCCGCGTGCCACGTCGTGCCGCACGACAGGCTGCCCTGCTCCAGCAGCAGCACGTCCGTGCGCCCGAGGTGGGCCAGGTGGTAGGCGACACTCGCGCCGATGACTCCCCCACCGATGACGACGATCTCTGCGCGAGAAGGGATCTCGACCATCAGCTCCCCCTCGCATCCGCTGAGTCCTCCCCGACGGCGGCGTCGATCAGCGTGTCGAGCCGGGCACTCGTCAGCAGCCGGGCCGCCGGCTCGAAGCGCTCCATCGCGAAGGACCAGAAGTCTGCGTCGAGATCGGAGACGCCGTGCTGGATCGCGCCCCACAGGGTCCAGGCGTGCTGTCCGGCAAGACCCCACAGCTCGGCGCGCGCCAGGAGCCGGTCGCTCAGCCGCCCGTGGTACGCCTCCACGACCTCGGCGAGCCCGTCGGGCCCGAGCCGCGACTCGTTGACGAGGTTGCCGAGCTCGAACGACGCCTCGTTCGTGCCGGAATACTCGTAGTCGATGATTCGGACGTCGCCGCCATCGTCGAGGAAGTTCGCCGCGAGCAGGTCGTTGTGGCAGGGCACCAGGGGGTCACGGTGCACTCGAAGCGCCAGCTCGACGCGGGCGATCGCGTCGTCGAGCTCCCAGTAGCCGTCGGGCACTGCGAGTCCCCTCTGGTGGACGAGAGCGGCATACGTTCGCTGGATCGCGAACATGTCGAAGCGCGAGGCGAACTCGGGCCCGGCGTGCAGCCGTCGCAGCGAAGCGGCGATCCGGCCGAGGTTCGCGCCGACGTCTGCCGCGGCATACGTGCGCCCCGGGAGGAACTCGACGACGAGGATGCCCTCTCCGGGCACGTAGTCGACGACCGGCGCCCCGACGCCGGCGACGGCCGCGGCACGCGAGTTGTGCCACTCGTGCTCACGGTCGACGGCGAGCATCGCGCTGGAGGGCGACGAGATGCGTACGACCACGTCCGTCCCGTCGGCCCGCACCCGGTAGTTGTGGTTGGTCAGGCCGCCCGGCAACGCCGTCACCTCGCTCGGCCGTCCCGAGAGGGAGAGCCGAGCGAGGGCGGTGGCGAGCTGGTCGGCCGTCCCGGGAGCGTGGGCCGGCCGGGCCCGCGGCTCGTTGGTCACTCGCCGTAGACGGCCGCGACCTCGGGGTCGACGTTCTGCTTGGGACCGGCGAACCAGTGCCGCGCCGAGGCCTGCCACCAGATGGTCAGGGCCAGCAGGGCGCCGACCGTGACAAGCGGCGCGTAGTTGACGAACTTCCACTCGAACACGTCGCTGAACGGCACCGCGCCAGGCACGAACGGCATCATCAGGTAGATGGAGACGATCACGATCTCGGCCACCGCGATGGGGTTCATCCAGCGGTACTTCGCCCCGTTGTTCCACGAGCCCGCCTGGAAGCTGTCGCCGGCGCGCCAGCGCAGCCAGATCGGGATCGCGAACGAGAGGTAGAGACCGATCACGGCGATCGACGTCACCGCGTAGAAGGCGACCGGGACAACGAGCGGAGCCTGTTCGGTGCCGAGGTTGACGCGGATCAGCGCGGGCAGCGTGACGATGGCACTGACCACCGCCACGATGAGCACGGCGTTGGCGGGGACGCGTTTGGGCGAGAGGGTCGACCACAGCCGCGAGAAGGGCACGGCCCCGTCCCGGCTGAAGGCGAAGAGCATCCGCGAGGCCGACGTCATGCACGAGGTGGCGCAGAAGACCTGGGCCGCTGCCGAGATGAAGAGGACGAGGCCGCCCCAGCTCGTGCCCAGCGCCGTCGCGAAGATGTAGCCGACGCCGCCCGCGCCCACGCCGGCGTCATCGGGTGCGCCGCCCTTGTTCGGCACGGCGAAGACGACGCAGAGCAGCAGGAGGTAGCCGCCGAGGGCGGAGTAGGCGATCGAGCGCCACATCCCCTTGGCGGCAGCCTTCGACGCCGACTGGGTCTCCTCCGACAGGTGGGCAGAGGCGTCGAAGCCGGTGATCGTGTACTGCGTGAGCAGGAAACCGAAGGGCACGATGGCGAACCAGTAGCCGATCCCGCCCGTGTCGGCGTTGAAGAAGCCGGAGTTGTTGAAGCGGTGCGTGAAGACGTAGCTGAAGGACTGGTGCTGGTCCGGGACGAGCAGCAGGATCACGATGATCGCGGCCGCACCGAAGACGTGCCACCACACGGACACGTTGTTGAGGACCGCCATGAGGTGGCCGCTGAAGATGTTGAGGACGGCCACGAGGGCGAGCACCGCGACGAAGATGAGGAAGACGCGCGTCAGCGAGTAGCTCTGGGCGTAGCCGGACGACCATGTCGAGATGGTCAGGTCGATGAAGGTCGCACAGCCGTAGGCCACACCAGCCGTGACGGCGATGAGACCGATGAGGTTGAGCCAACCGGTGTAGAACCCGGCGCGTGGGCCGCCGAGCTTCGATGCCCACCAGTAGATCCCGCCCGATGTCGGGAAGGCCGACACGAGCTCGGACATCGTGAAGCCGATGATGAGGATGAAGACGGACAGGATCGGCCAGGACCAGGAGATCGAGATGGGGCCGCCGTTGTTCCAGCCCGCGCCGAAGTTCGTGAAGCAGCCGGCGAGGATCGAGATGATCGAGAACGAGATGGCGAAGTTGGAGAAGCCCGACCATGATCGGTGGAGCTCCTGCTTGTAGCCGAGTTCCGCGAGCCGGCGTTCGTCGTCGGAGAGTTTGGTCACGTCGGACATGAGTGCACTCCTTGCTTCGGTATGAAGTTGCGCCGATGCTACTGCTGCACGAGTGCGGCGAAAAGACCTCTCTTCCTACGGTTTCCGTAGGGGCAGAGAGGTTTGACCGGCGTGAACGCCGTCGCACTGCCGACAATGGCCCCGTAAGAGACCATTTGTGCCGCGTCAGCTCGAGAGCACCGCTTCGATCGCCCGCGCGACGCCGTCCTCGTCGTTCGCTGCGCACGTGCGGTCTGCCGCGGCCGCGACGTCAGGGTGGGCGTTCGCGACGGCCCACCCGACACCCGCCCACTGGATCATCGGGAGGTCGTTGGGCATGTCGCCGAAGGCCCAGACGTCGGAGGCGTCGATGCCGAGCCGGGCCGCCCACCGTTCGAGCGCAACGGCCTTGGTCACGCCGGGGGCATTGATCTCGGCCAGTCCGAACGCTCCCGAGAAGTGCAGGTGGCCCCTGCCGCCGACGACCTCCTCGACCGTGGCGAGGAACTCCTCGAGCGGCACGCGGTCGGTGACGGCGAGGAGCTTGCCCACCGGCTCGGCCCCGATCCCCTCCACGGGACCGTGCGCGGCGCCCTCGGCGATCGAGTCGACGTGCGGGTCGGGGTAGCCGGGGCCGAGGTAGGGACCGCTGGCGCGCTCGGCGAGAAAGGCCACCTGCGGGAGCGCCGAGGTGAGGTCGGCGACGATCGACTCGACGACGCCGGCCTCGAAGCAGTGCGTTTCGAGCAGCCGCCGCCCGGCCACCTCGTAGACGAATGCCCCGTTGCCGCAGATCGCGATGCCTCGCGGGCCGACGACGTGCTCGAGGTCGTGGAGCCAGCGCGGCGGGCGCGCGGTGACGAGCACCGTCTCGATGCCGGCCTCGTCGGCCGCGGCCCAGGCTGCGCGTGTCCGCTCGGAGACCGAGCCGTCGGAGCGCAGCAGGGTGCCGTCGAGGTCGGTCGCGACGAGGCGCGGCCGCGGCAGCCTCGACTCCCCCGCTGCGGCCACCGGGTCAGACGAGACGGGTCAGCCAGCCGTGAGCGTCCTCGGCGCGGCCGTACTGGATGTCGAGGAGCTTGTTGCGGATCGCCTCGGCGTAGCGGTCCTCGTGGCCCTCGCGTCGGTGGTCGACCGACCCTCCGTCCCAGCGCAGCTCACCCACGGGAGTGACGACGGCGGCGGTGCCGCAGGCGAAGATCTCGACGATGTCGCCGCCGGCCGCGCCCTCTTTCCACTCCTCGATGGGGATGCGGCGCTCCTCGGGCTCGAGGTCGAGCTCCTTGGCGATCTCGAGGATGGAGCTGCGGGTGACCCCCTCGAGGATCGTGCCCGTGAGCTCGGGCGTGATGATGCGCCCGTCCTTCGTCACGAGGAACAGGTTCATGCCGCCGAGCTCCTCGATGTACGTGTGCGTCGAGGAGTCGAGGAAGACGGCCTGGTCACACCCGTGGTCGATGCCCTCGAGCTGGCCGGCGAGCGAGCTCGCGTAGTTGCCGCCACACTTCGCCGAACCCGTCCCGCCCTCGCCCGCGCGGGCGTAGTCGGTGGAGATCCAGAGGGTGACCGGCTTGAGGCCGCCGGAGAAGTAGGCGCCGGCCGGGGAGGCGATCACCGAGTAGGTGACCCGCTGGGCCGGGCGCACGCCGAGGAACGCCTCGGACGCGAACATGAACGGCCGCAGGTAGAGGCTCTTCTCCCCCGCGTCACCGGCCGGCACCCACTCCTGGTCGACGGAGACGAGCTGCCGCAGCGACTCGATGAAGTCGGCCTCCGGCAGCACGGGCAGCGCGAGGCGCCGGGCCGAGCGCGCGAACCGAGCGGCGTTGGCCTCGGGACGGAACGTCCAGATCGAGCCGTCGGCGTGACGGTAGGCCTTCATGCCCTCGAAGATCTCCTGCGCGTAGTGGAGCACCGCCGCCGCCGGGTCGAGCTGGAACGGGCCGTAGGGCTGGACCTGCGCGTCGGCCCAGCCGCCGTCGGCGGTCCACGTCGCGACGACCATGTGGTCGGTGAAGGTCTTGCCGAAGCCGGGGTTCTCGAGGATCTCGGCGATGCGCTCGGGCGGGGTGACGTCGTCGCGGCGCGTCACCTCGAAGGACAGCTGGGTCATGACAAAACCTCCATGGAGCGAAAATCAGCAGTGATCCGATGTCAGGCTATCGCCCACATCGTGAGACGACGAAGCCGGGCGCCCGCTCGCGCAGGGCCCGGCCGTCGTGCGGTGCGGGTCGCCCGCAGCGTGCTGTCAGAGGCGACCGATGACCGCGTCACCGACGGCTGTGGTGCTGCGTACGGCCTCACCCCGGTCGGCGAGGTCCGCAGCGACGGCGGCGTCGACCCGCTCGGCCTCTGCGTCGAGCCCGAGATGGGCAAGGAGCATGCCGACCGACAGGATCGCGGCCGTCGGGTCGGCCTTGGACTGGCCGGCGATGTCGGGGGCCGAGCCGTGCACGGGCTCGAACATGCTCGGGGTCGTGCGCGCCGGGTTGATGTTGCCCGAGGCTGCGAGACCGATGCCGCCCGCGATGGCGGCGGCGATGTCGGTGAGGATGTCGCCGAAGAGGTTGTCGGTGACGATGACGTCGAAGCGCCCCGGGTCGGTCGCCATGAAGATCGTGGCGGCGTCGACGTGCTGGTAGGCGGTCTCCACGTCGGGGAACTCGATCCCGACCTCCTCCACCGTGCGCCGCCACAGGTGGCCGGCGTGGGTGAGGACGTTGTGCTTGTGCACAAGCGTCAGATGCTTGCGCGGGCGGGCCTGGGCGCGGGCGAACGCGTCGCGCACGACGCGCTCGACGCCGTAGCGGGTGTTGACGCTGACCTCGGTCGCGATCTCGGCCGGGGTGCCGACACGGAGGGCGCCGCCGTTGCCGACGTACGGGCCCTCGGTGCCCTCACGAACGACGACGAAGTCGATGCCGTCAGGAGCGACGCGGGCCACGTCCAGGGGGCTGGCCACCCCGGGGAACAGCTTGGCCGGGCGCAGGTTGACGTAGTGGTCGAGCGCGAAGCGCAGCGGGAGGAGCACGCCGCGTTCGAGCACACCGCTGGGAACCGTCGGGTCACCGATGGCACCGAGGAGGATCGCGTCATGGTCGCGCAGCTCCTCGAGCACCGAGTCGGGGAGCGTCTCTCCGGTGGCGTGCCAGCGACGGGCGCCGAGGTCGTAGTCGGTGGTCGCGAACTTCGGACCGGCGGACCCGGTCACGGCGTCGAGCACCTTGAGGCCCTCGGCGACGACCTCGGGACCGATGCCGTCACCACCGATCACGGCGATCGAGTAGGCGTCCTTGACCTGCGTCTCTCCCATGCGCCAAGCCTAGATCGCGTCTTGTGATGTGGAACGTGCGTCTCATTTGGTGAACGACGACGAAGGCCCCCGCCCAACTGGGGCGGGGGCCTTCGGCAGGCGATCAGTACGCCTGCGTCAGTCCTCGGTGTGGCCCTGGTCTCGCAGGTCCATGGACTCCTGCAGTGCCTGACGGGCGGCCTTGGCGTCTTCGCTCATGGTGATCACGTCTTTCGAGTTGCTGTGCTGTCAGTGGTCTCAGGTGGCTCAAGCCCGGGTGGGCGAACCAGTCAGCAGGAGGGTGCGCGGGATCTCCGCGGCGAGGTGCTGACTACCTGGACTCGCCGCGGCGGGGAATAAGTACGACCTGCCGCGTCATGCATTTCACGGTACGCCGCGCTACTCACGGGTAAAGGGGGTTTCCACCAAATGAGACGCGGCGTCCACCATTCGTCCACCATTCGTCCACTGACGACGATGTACCCGTGTCGCGGGTCACCCCTCGTCGACCCCGGGTGTGATGCGGCGACGTCGCCGCGCTGCGTCGTCGTTCGGTCGTCCGAGCGCGGCCTCCCGCACCAGCCGCACGTGGGAACGTAGGCTCGCCGCGTGAGCGCCCACCACCCCGACTCGCACGCCGAACCGCACGCCCACAGTGCCGATCCGCACACCGACCTGCACGACCGGCACGACCGGCACGTCCACCACGCGGTCCCCGGGGTGCCCTTCGACGACGAGGCCCGCTGGATCGCCGTGACGCCGGGCAACGCCCGACGCATCACGATCATCGTGCTGACGGGCGTGGTCCTGCTCTCGATCGCAACCTGGGCCTTCCACGCGCTCGCCAGCTTCCTCTTCCTGCTTCTGCTCGCCTGGCTCATCTCCATCGCGATGGAGCCGGTGGTGCTGTGGCTCGCCTCCCGGGGCATGAAGCGCGGGCTCGCGACCGGACTCACGATGCTCGGGCTGCTCCTGCTCTTCGCGGGTCTTGCCGAGCTCTTCGGGCAGGTCTTCGTCTCGCAGGTGTCAGAGCTCGGCACGCAGCTGCCCGGCGCCGTCACCTCGGCCATCAACTGGGTCAACTCGACCTTCGGCACGACCTTCGACCTCGAGCAGGTGCGCCAGGCGCTGAGCCTCACCCCTGACAAGCTGGGCGAGCTCGCCGGTCGCTACGGCGGCGGCATCGTGGGCATCTTCGGCTCGCTCTTCACCTTCCTCTTCGACAGCCTGACGATCCTCGTCTTCGCCTACTACCTGTCCGCCGACAGCCCGCGCCTGCGTCAGACCATCGGCTCCTGGCTGCCGCAGAGATACCAGCGCGTCTTCATCACGGTCTGGACGATCTCCGTGGAGAAGACCGGCGGCTACGTCGTCTCGAAGCTCGTCCTCGCAGCCCTGTCGGCCGTCTTCCACGCGTCGTTCTTCTGGATCATCGACGTCCCGTTCTGGCTGCCCCTCGGCGTCTTCGCGGGCATCGTCGGCCAGTTCATCCCCACGATCGGCACCTACATCGGCGTGGCCCTGCCTGCGCTCTTCGCGGTGCTCGACAAGCCGATCAACGCCGTCTGGATCGCGGTCTTCGCGACCATCTACCAGCAGCTCGAGAACTACGTCTTCACGCCGCGCATCAGCCGCCGCACCATGGACGTCCACCCGGCGGTCGCGCTCGGCTCGGTCATCGCCGGCGCCGCCCTCTTCGGCGCGATCGGCGCCCTCATCGGCATCCCGATCGCCGCGGTGGCCCTCGCGATCCTCGACACCTTCAGCAAACGTCACGACCTCGTGCCCGAGCTCGCCGAGCTCGACACCTCCGACGACGAGGACGACGAGGACGACGAGGTCGAGGCGACGGACGAGTCGGAGGGCGACGACGCGAAGGACGCCGCCCGCCGCACCTGAGCGGACCGGCGCGCCGGCTCAGTCCTGCAGGTCGACGACCGAGAAGTTCTCGGCCTCCACCACGTCGGACAGCTCGGCCGCCAGCGCGGGCGGGACGGCGCTGTCGACGTTGAGCACGCCGATCGCGCGGTCCTGCTGGCGCGAGACCTGCATGCCACCGATGTTGATGTCGGCGTCGCCGAGGATGCGGCCGATGTTGCCGATCACTCCGGGCCGGTCGGAGTACTCGAAGACGAGCATGTGCTCGGTGAGCGGCACCTCGAGGTCGTAGCCGTTGACACCGACGAGCTTCTCGACGAGCTTCGGGCCGGTCAGGGTGCCCGAGACCGAGACGACGGTGCCGTCGGCGAGCGTGCCCCGCAGCGTCGTGACGTTGCGGAAGTCGCCCGAGTCGGGATCGGTCACGAGCCGCACGACGCACCCGCGCTGCTCGGCGAACACAGGCGCGTTGACGTAGGTGACGGGGTCCTCGACCACGTCGGTGAACAGGCCCTTGAGCGCGACGAGCTTCCAGACGTTGACGTCGTGCTCGGTGATCTCGCCGCGCACGTCGACGTCGAGCTGGGTCGGCACGCTGCCGGCGACKGCCGTGAACATCCGCCCGAGCTTCTCGACGAGAGGGATGCCGGGCCGGACCTCCTCCGCGATGAAGCCGCTCGAGACGTTGACGGCGTCGGGCACGAGCTCGCCGCCGAGGGCGAGGCGCACCGACTTCGCGACGGCGACCCCGGCCTTCTCCTGCGCCTCCTCGGTCGAGGCGCCGAGGTGCGGCGTGACGACGACCGACTCGTGGTCGAACAGCGGGGACTCCGTGGTCGGCTCGGTCGCGAACACGTCGATGCCTGCGCCGGCGACGCGGCCCTCGGCGATGGCCCGCGCCAGGGCGGCCTCGTCGACGATGCCCCCGCGGGCGGCGTTGACGATGCGCACCGAGGGCTTGACCTTCGCAAGGGCCTCGTCGCCGATGAGACCCAGGGTCTCGGGCGTCTTCGGCAGGTGGATCGTGATGAAGTCCGACTGGGCGAGCAGCTCGTCGAGGCCGACCAGGTGTGCGCCGAGCTGGCCGGCCCTGGCGGGCGAGGCGTACGGGTCGTAGGCGACGATCTTCATACCGAAGCCCTTGAGGCGCTCGGCGACGAGGGCGCCGATCCGCCCGAGGCCGACCACACCGACGGTCTTGTCGAGCAGCTCGACACCGGAGTACTTGCTCCGCTTCCAGGCGCCGGCCTTGAGCGCCTGGTTGGCGGGGGCGATGTTTCGGGCGGTCGCGAGGAGCAGCCCGACGGCCAGCTCTGCGGCCGAGGTGATGTTGGAGGTAGGCGCGTTGACGACCATGACACCGGCCCGCGTCGCCGCCTGGACGTCGACGTTGTCGAGGCCGACGCCTGCGCGGGCGATGACCTTGAGCCGCCTCGCCGCGGCGATCGCCTCGGCGTCCATCTTCGTCGCCGAGCGGATCAGAACGGCGTCGACGTCGGCAAGAGCCGGGAGCAGCACCTCACGGTCGGCCCCGTCGACCGAGCGGATCTCGAAGTCCGGACCCAGAGCCTCGATCGTTGCGGGCGACAGCTCTTCGGCGATCAGGACAACGGGCTTGCTCACAGGTGGTTCCCTTTCCGAGACGGAGCGGCGGGCATGTCGTGGAGGGCAAGGGCCAGGTCCATCGCGGACGCGGGCCGTCGGCGGCACCGCGGCGTGCCGTCGGCGAGTCTAGGGGCTCGGGTGGCGAGAATCACGGAACGTGACCATTCCGTGAACCGGTCCGGGACCCCATTCGTGTCTTGGTCGCTGGACACCCGGTCCGTATGCCGGGACGCCGGCACGGCGTCAGGGCTACCGTGGGTGACGTGCGAGTGGTCGTGACAGGCGGAGCAGGAGATCTGGGCTCCCGAGTGGTGAGGCAGATCCGCGAGCGAGGCCACGAGGCGGAGTCGGCGAGCCGCCGCACCGGGGTGGACCTCAGGACCGGCGCTGGGCTCGACGCGGCCCTCCGAGGAGCCGACTCCGTCGTGCACTGCGCAGACGACCCGTCCGCCGGGGACTTCGTGACGGTCTACGGCACGCGACGGGTCGCCGACATCGCGGCCGCCCACGACGTGCACCTCGTGCACATCTCGATCGTCGGCATCGACGACCACCCGTTGGCCTACTACAAGCGGAAGCTCCGGGCCGAGCAGGGCATCGCTGCTGCCGGTGGTCCGGCGACCGTCGTGCGTGCGACCCAGTTCCACTCTCTCGCAGCGTTCTTCGCGCGGACCTTGACGAAGGGTCCGTTGACCTTCGCCATGGGCGACATGGCGTTCCAGCCCGTCGACACCGACCACGTGGCCACCCGCCTGGCCGACCTCGCGCTGGGGGGCCGCCCGACGGCATACGCGAGGGCGACGGACCTCGCCGGGCCAGACGTCCTCACGCTCGGCGACATCGCGACTCTCGTTCGCTCCCACCGGGGCGCATCGTCGCCCCGCGTCGTGCACCTGCCCGCGGTCGGTACTGTCCCGAAGGCGTTCGCCCGCCGGGCCAACGTGCCGGCCGCCGGGAGCGCCGAGACGGGCGGCCGAACGTTCGCCGCGTGGCTCGCCGAGCAGCCGAGCCGGCTGGCGGGACGGTGACCTTTGTCCGCCGGTGAACGACGACGGCCGGCCACCCCACGAACGGGTGACCGGCCGCCAGGCAGAGACGGTCAGCGCGCGGCCGAGCCCTCGGTGTAGTCCGAGTCGGTCTGCTTGACCCAGGCCATCAGCTTGCGCAGCTCGCGGCCCGTGCCCTCGATCGGGTGCTGGGCACCCTTCTCGCGCAGGGCCTTGAACTCCGGGGCGCCGGCGTCCTGGTCGTCGATGAAGCGCTTGGCGAAGGCGCCGTTCTGGATGTCGCCCAGCACGGCCTTCATGTTCTCCTTGACGTGCGGGTCGATCACACGCGGACCCGAGACGTAGTCGCCGTACTCGGCGGTGTCGGAGACCGACCAGCGCTGCTTGGCGATGCCGCCCTCGATCATGAGGTCGACGATGAGCTTGAGCTCGTGCAGGCACTCGAAGTAGGCGACCTCGGGCTGGTAGCCGGCCTCGACCAGGGTCTCGAAGCCGTACTGGACCAGCTGGCTCGCACCGCCGCAGAGCACGGCCTGCTCACCGAAGAGGTCGGTCTCGGTCTCCTCCGTGAACGTGGTCTTGATGCCGCCGGCGCGCAGGCCGCCGATCGCCTTGCCGTACGCCTTGGCGAGGTCCCACGCGGTGCCGGACGCGTCCTGCTCGACAGCGAGAAGAACGGGAACCCCACGGCCATCGGCGAACTCGCGGCGCACGATGTGGCCAGGACCCTTGGGGGCGACCATGAGCACGTCGGCGTCGGCCTCCGGCTTGATGTAGCCGAAGCGGATGTTGAAGCCGTGCCCGAAGAGGAGTGCGGCGCCATCCTTGAGGTTGGGCTGGATGTCGTTGGCGTAGACGGTGCGCTGCACCTGGTCGGGCGTCAGGATCACGACGAGGTCGGCCTCCTTGACGGCGTCGGCGACCGAGGTCACGGAGAGGCCCTCGGCCTCGGCCTTGGCCCGGCTCTTGCTGCCCTCGGCGAGACCGACGCGCACGTCGACGCCCGAGTCGCGCAGGTTGAGCGCGTGGGCGTGGCCCTGGCTGCCGTAGCCGATGACGGCGACCTTCTTGCCCTGGATGATCGACAGGTCGGCGTCGTCGTCGTAGAACATCTCGGCCATGGTGGCCTTCTCCTTCGGTTGCGGGTGCTGTTGCTCTGGTGGTGGGTGGAAGTGAGGTCAGGCGCTGCGCAGGCTGCGGTCGGTGATCGAACGCGACCCGCGGCCGACGGCGACCATGCCCGACTGGACGAGCTCCTTGATGCCGAACGGCTCGAGGACGTCGAGGAGGGCGCGCAGCTTGTCGGAGTTGCCCGTCGCCTCGATGACGACGGCGTCGGTGGTCACGTCGACGACCTTGGCCTTGAAGAGCTGGATCGTGTCGATGACCTGGCTGCGGGTCGCCGCGTCGGCCCGGACCTTGACGAGGACGATCTCGCGCTGGACCGAGGCGTGGGCGTCGAGCTCGACGACCTTGAGCACCTCGATGAGCTTGTTGAGCTGCTTCGTCACCTGCTCGAGGGCGGCACCCTCGACCTCGACGACCACGGTGATGCGCGAGATCTCGGGCAGCTCGGTCGGGCCGACCGCGAGCGAGTTGATGTTGAAGCCCCGGCGCGAGAAGAGCGCTGCGACGCGGGTCAGCACGCCGGGCTTGTCCTCGACGAGCACCGACAGGGTGTGCTTGCTCATGCTCAGTCCTCCCGCTCCCAGACCGGCGCCTCGTGGCGGGCGGCCTGGATCATGTCGTTGCTGACGCCAGCCGGGACCATGGGCCACACCATGGCGTCGCGGTGGACGATGAAGTCGATGACGACCGGTCGGTCGTTCGTCTCGAGCGCCTGCTTGATGACGGCGTCGACCTCGTCGGGTGTCTCGGCGCGCAGGCCAAGGCAGCCGTACGCGTCGGCGAGCTTGACGAAGTCGGGCACGCGCTGGCTCATCGGTTGGAGGTCGGTGTTGGAGTAGCGCTCGTTGTAGAAGAGCGTCTGCCACTGGCGCACCATGCCCAGCGAGCTGTTGTTGATGATGGCGACCTTGATCGGGATGTTGTTGATGACGCAGGTCGCGAGCTCCTGGTTGGTCATCTGGAAGCAGCCGTCACCGTCGATGGCCCAGACCGTGCGCTCGGGCTCGGCGACCTTGGCGCCCATGGCCGCCGGCACCGAGAAGCCCATGGTGCCAAGGCCACCCGAGTTGATCCACGCGTTGGGGCGTTCGTACTGGACGAACTGCGCCGCCCACATCTGGTGCTGGCCCACACCCGCGACGTAGGTCGCCTCGGGCCCCGACAGCGCCCCGATGCGCTGGATGACGTACTGCGGCGACAAGGTGCCGTCCTCGCTCTCGGTCCAGCCGAGGGGGAAGGTCGACTTCCACTCGGCGACGCGCTCACGCCAGGCGCCGTAGTCCCAGGTGCCGCTCTCGGCCGTCGCGCGGTCGAGGGTCACCTGGTCGATGAGGTCCTTGATGACCTCGCCCGCGTCCCCGACGATCGGCACGTCGGCGACACGGTTCTTCGAGATCTCGGCGGGGTCGATGTCGGCGTGGATCACCTTGGCGTCAGGGGCGAAGGTCGACAGTTGGCCGGTCACGCGGTCGTCGAAGCGGGCGCCCAGGGCGATGAGCAGGTCGGACTTCTGCAGGCCCGTCACCGCGGCGACGGTGCCGTGCATCCCGGGCATGCCGAGGTTGAGCGGGTTGCTGTCGGGAACGGTGCCACGCGCCATGAGGGTCGTGACGACCGGGATCTGCGTCAGCTCGACGAGCCGACGCAGCGCCTCGCTGGCACCGGAGCGCACGACGCCGCCACCGACGTACAGGATGGGTCGCTTCGCGGCCGCCATGAGGCGCGCGGCCTCTCGGATCTGCTTGCCGTGCGGTCGCAGCACCGGGCGGTAGCCGGGCAGGTCGATCTTCGGCGGCCAGCTGAAGGTGGTGCGCGACTGCAGGGCGTCCTTGCTGATGTCGACCAGCACCGGACCCGGACGCCCGGTGCTCGCCACGTGGAAGGCCTCGGCGATCGCCTGCGGGATCTTCGCCGGGTCGGTGACGAGGTAGTTGTGCTTCGTGATCGGCATCGTGATGCCGCGGATGTCAGCCTCCTGGAAGGCATCCGTGCCGATGGCCGCACTCGCGACCTGGCCCGTGATCGCGACCACCGGGACGGAGTCCATGTGGGCGTCGGCCAGAGGCGTGACGAGGTTGGTGGCACCGGGTCCGGACGTCGCCATGCAGACGCCGACCTTGCCGGTGGCCGAGGCGTAGCCCTCGGCAGCGTGTCCGGCGCCCTGCTCGTGGCGGACCAGGATGTGGCGCACCTTCTTCGAGTCGAGCATCGGGTCGTAGGCCGGCAGGATGGCGCCGCCCGGGATGCCGAAGACGGTGTCGCAGCCGATGGCTTCGAGCGAGAGTACGAGCGCCTGGGCCCCGGTGACCTCGAGGGCCGGGACGGCCGCCGGGACCGGCTCGACGGGCTTGCCCTCATTGGGTCGGGGACGGGCCAGAGAGGCCACGTCAGCCGGCGAAGGCGCCTGCTTGGTCGTGTCGCTCACGATCTCTTCCTTGTCTCGAGCACTCGTGGGTCCTGCGGATGTCGTGCGGTTCGGGCTGACTCCAGCCACAAAAAAACCCTTCGGTCCCGCGGTGGGACGGAAGGGAGCGCGCTGACCGGTGGGCTGGTCGGCGCGCTAGGGAAGTACGAGGAGTCGGGCCACGTGACAACCGTCCTACGCGACCCCAGTGGTGTCAATCGAGGGTCACCGGCGTCTCAGGATGTGGCATCGTGATCTCACCCACTGTCAGTCCCGCACGAGCGACGCCCCTAGGCGGCTTCCGCGGCGTCAGAGCGCCGAAAGTCACTTGTCGCCGCCGGAGCGCGCTCGCGACACTGGCCCGCATGATCAGCACCGTCGCCGACCTGCTGCCCGCGCTCGGGCTCCGAGTCGATGGCGACTCGATGGAGCCGCAAGGCATCGGCTTCGACACACGCCATCAGGAGCAGCCATGACCACCTCTCACCCCTCAGGTCCCGCAGGCGGCGCCGACCCGGTCACCCTCGTCCTGCCGGCCGGCTCGCAGGCGCTGACCGTACGCCCGCTGGCACGTGCCGACGCCCCCGCGGTCACGGCGCTCATGGCCACGTGCGAGCAGCACGACGTCGGCGAGGTGCTCATCGAGGAGGCCGACATCGTGGGCGACTGGCAGCGCCCGGCCTTCGACCTCGCCAGCCAGACCGTCGGCGTGCTCGACGGCGAGCGCCTCGTCGCGTACGCCGAGGTCTACAAGGCGCGTTGGGCCGACGGTGCGGTCGACCCGGCCTACCGCGGGCGCGGCATCGGCACCGCGCTGTCGCGCTGGACCCGCGCCGTCGGGGCGCGTGACGGCGGCACGATCGTCGGCCAGCCGGTGCCCGGTGACTCTGCGGGCGAGCGCCTCTTTGCCGCGCTCGGCTACCGCAACCTCTGGACCTCGTGGGTGCTCGAGATGCCTGCCGGGCAGTCGATCGCGTCGCAGCCCACCCCCGACGGGTACGCCATCCGCGAGCCGGGCGACCACGCCGACCTCGAGGCGGCGTGGACCGTGAACGAGGACGCCTTCCTCGAGTGGTCGGAGCGCGAGCGCGCGACCTTCGACGAGTGGGCGGCCACGGTCGTCCACCGCCCCGGCTACGAGCCGTGGCAGCTGCGCCTCATGGTCGATCCCGTCGGCGAGGTCGTTGGCATGGCGTTCGTCATCGTCTCGAGCGGCTGCGCGTACGTCGACAAGCTGGCCGTACGCCGCGACCAGCGTGGCCGAGGACTCGCCCGGGCGCTGCTCGTCGACGCGTTCGAGGTCGGGCGCGCGCACGGGGGTGACCGGTCCGAGCTGTCCACCGACTCGCGCACCGGGGCGCTCGGGCTCTACGAGAAGGTCGGCATGCAGGTGACCTCCGTCTGGCGCCACTGGGCCGCTGACGTGGTCGGCGGCCCGTCGACCACCCTCGCCGCCCCCGTCGCCGCCGAGGCCTGAGGAGGCGTCGTGGAGCAGCACACCAGCATCGAGATCGACGCCCCGGCGAGCCGCGTCTGGGCCATCCTGACCGACGTCGAGCGCTGGCACGAGTGGACGCCGTCGGTGCGCAGCGTGACCCTGCACGGCGGCGCCCTCGATGTCGGCGCGACCGCCACGATCGACCAGCCGCGCATCCCGACGGTGACGTGGACGGTGACGGCGCTGACCGAAGGGCAGTCGTTCACGTGGGAGTCCGGTGGCGCGGGCGCCCGGACCGTCGCGCACCACAGGGTCGAGACCACCGGCGGGAACCGCTGTCGCGTGACGCTCTCTGTGAGCCAGCAGGGACCGATCGGCTCCGTCGTCGGACGCCTGTACCGCGGGCTGACCGACCGCTACCTCGCGATGGAGTCGGCCGGGCTCAAGGGACGTGCCGAGTCCGACTGGACGCCGCCGCCTGCGACCTAGCGTCCGGAGCCGCCGAGCGCTGGGTTGACGCCGGACGCCGCCGGCTCTCCCGGTGCGAGACCCGGCAGCCACGAGGCGAGGTCGTTCGCCTGGGCGGCGTTGGCGGGCTCGAGCACCCGCAGGCCGTCGGCGAACCAGATGACCGTCATCACCTCGCGCATGTCAGTGGAGCTGTTGCCCAGAGCCCGGTGCACGGTCCAGCCAGAGTGGAACGACGCGTCGCCGGCACGCATCGCCACCGGCTCGTCGACGGACAGACCACGTTCGGCGACGAGCCGGTCGAAGTGGTGCTCGGACGCGTCGGAGATGCCGATGTCGCTGAGCGGCCCGTCGAGGTGGCTCCCCCGCGCGAAGGCGAGCCCGCCGTGCCGGGGTGAGATGTCGACGAGCGGCATCCACATGGTCAGGCACCGTGACCCGTCGAGGGGCCAGTACATCGCGTCCTGGTGCCAGGGCGTGCGGCCGCCGCCGGGCTCCTTGAAGAGGGCCTGGTCGTGGTAGAGCCGGACCTCCGGCACGCCGAGCAGCCGGGCGGCCACGCCGGCGAAGCGCGACGCGAGCACGAACCGGGCGACGTCCGGATCGTGGCGCCAGAGGTTCATCACCTGCAGGAAGGCCATGCCGTAGCTGTCGCGCTCGGCGAGTGGCCGCGACTCGGTGCTCAGGCGCGCGACCGCCGCCGCGATCGGCCCGCGACAGGTCGCGGCCTCGTCCGCGCCGGCCACGCCGGCGAGCCGGACGAAGCCGTCAGCGCGGTACGCCGCCACCTGCTCGTCGCTGACGGGGTATGCCGTGGTGAGTGCCGGGAACGTGTCGATGGGCACGGTGAGCGCCGTCCTCTCGCGAATCATGAGCGGCCGAACCAGCCGTCGCCTGCGTGAAGCAGACCAGACGGCGCCGTTCAAGGTCCGGAACGACCTGGTCGGAGGGGTACGTTCTGGTTGGATGACGGGATGGGCACGGGCCGGGCGCGAGCGCCGAAGCAGGCACGGGAGACGGCCCCTGCCGACCCCGCCCTCACCGGTTCACGCCTCGGCCACGTCCTCGTCGCCGCCCGCATCACGGCCGGCCGCGGCCTGCAGCCCGGGACGACGCGGCGGCACCCGACGTGGGGCCTCACCTTCCTCACGGCCGGCCGCGGCCGGTACCGCGACGCACGGCACGACGAGCCCCTGACCGCAGGGTCCCTCGTCGTCGTCCACCCCGGCCACCCGCACTGGTACGGCGCCGACTCGGGCGGCTGGGACGAGCACTTCGTCGTCTTCGACGGGCCCGTCTTCGACCTTGCTGCCCGGTCCGGAGCGCTGACCGTCGAGCACCCGCTGGTGCACGGTCTGCCCGTGCGGCGCTGGGCGGCCCGCTTCGCCTCGTTCGACCGGCCACGCCCGGCCACGGACGACGGCCGCGACACCGAGGCGCTCACGCTCCTGACGGCTCTCCTCGACGCGCGCGGCGCGTCCGCCCGTGCGCGCCGCGACGTCGACTCCGTCGACACCGACTGGCTCACGCGGTCGGTCGCGCTCCTCGCCGGCGAGCTGACCGAGCCGCTCGACCTGCGGGCCGTCGCGGCCGAGGTGGGGATCCCGTACGAGACGTGGCGCCGTCGCTTCCGGGCGGCGACGGGCACCAGCCCCTGGGCGCACCGGTCGGCACACCGGCTCGCAGCCGCCACCGACCTGCTCGTCCACACGGGCCTCAGGGTGCGCGACATCGCAGCGGCGACGGGCTACAGCGACGAGCGGCACCTCATCCGCAGGTTCCGCGAGGCGACGGGGCGGACACCCCGCGTCTACCGCGACCGCGCCACCTGACGGCATACGCCCGACGGTCGATCAGCCGCAGACAGCGCCCCCGCTCGCGCTGCCGACGAGCTTGCGGTACTTCGCCAGGACGCCGCGGGTGTACTTCGGCTCGGGGTGGGTGACGCCCTCGGCCCGGCGACGCGCCATCTCGTCGTCGTCGACGAGGACGTCGAGCGTGCCGCTCGCGACGTCGAGCCGGATCGTGTCGCCGTCGCGGACGAAGGCGATCGGGCCGTCGTCGACGGCCTCGGGAGCCACGTGGCCGACACACAGACCCGTGGTGCCGCCCGAGAAACGGCCGTCGGTGAGGAGCAGGACGTCCTTGCCGAGCCCGGCGCCCTTGATGGCGCCCGTGACGGCGAGCATCTCGCGCATGCCGGGGCCACCCTTGGGGCCCTCGTAGCGGATGACGACGACGTCGTTCTTCTGCAGCGACCCGGCCTCGACGGCGTCCATCGCGGCGCGCTCGCCGTCGAAGACACGCGCCGTGCCCTCGAAGACGGACTCGTCGAACCCGGCCGACTTCACCACGGCGCCCTCGGGCGCGAGCGAGCCGGTGAGGATGGTCAGGCCGCCCGTCTTGTGGATCGGCTGCGACATCTCGCGGATGACGCGGCCGTCGATGTGCGGCGGGTTGATCTCGTCGAGGTTCTCGGCCATCGTCTTGCCGGTCACGGTGAGGCAGTCGCCGTCGAGCAGGCCGGCCTCGAGGAGCGTCTTCATGACGACAGGGATGCCGCCGATGTGGTCGATGTCCTTCATCACGAAGCTGCCGAACGGCTTGACGTCGGCCAGGTGCGGCACCTTGGCGCCGATGCGGCGGAAGTCCTCGATGGTGAGGTCGACGTCGGCCTCGTGCGCGATCGCGAGCAGGTGCAGCACGGCGTTGGTCGAGCCGCCGAAGGCCATCACGACGGCGATGGCGTTCTCGAAGGCGGGCTTGGTCATGATGTCGCGCGCCGTGATGCCGCGGCGGAGCAGCTCGACGACGGCCTCGCCCGACTTGCGGGCGTACATGTCGCGGCGGCGGTCGGTCGCCGGCGGGGCGGCCGAGCCCGGGATCGACATGCCGATCGCCTCGGCGACAGCGGCCATCGTGTTGGCGGTGTAGAACCCGCCACAGGCGCCCTCGCCCGGGCAGATGGCCCGCTCGATCGCGTCGACGTCCTCGCGCGACATGAGTCCGGCGTTGCAGGCCCCGACCGCCTCGAAGGCGTCGATGATGGTGACCTCCTTCTCGGTGCCGTCGGAGAGCTTGGCGACACCGGGGAGGATCGTGCCGGCATACAGGAAGACGGAGGCGAGGTCGAGGCGCGCCGCTGCCATGAGCATGCCCGGGAGCGACTTGTCGCAACCCGCGAGAAGGACTGAGCCGTCGAGGCGTTCGGCGTTCATGACGGTCTCGACGGAGTCGGCGATGATCTCGCGGCTCACGAGCGAGAAGTGCATGCCCTCGTGGCCCATCGAGATGCCGTCGGAGACGGAGATGGTGCCGAACTCGAGCGGGTAGCCGCCGCCGGCGTGCACGCCGTCCTTGACCGCCTTGGCGAGCCGGTCGAGTGACAGGTTGCAGGGGGTGATCTCGTTCCACGAGCTCGCGACGCCGATCTGGGGCTTGGCGAAGTCGTCGTCGCCGAGGCCGACCGCCCTGAGCATCCCCCGTGCCGCGGTCTTCTCCAGACCGTCGGTGACGTCGCGGCTGCGGGGCTTGATGTCAGGCGTCTGCGTCATGCCAGCAGCATAGGACCGTGTCCGCTGGGTGGACACCGCATCTCACAGCATGATCGCTGGGGCAGCAGGCTCAGTCGTCGTGGCCGCGGCTGACGTGGAAGCGCGCGAGAGCGCACGAGCCGAAGTCGATGTCGGCCCAGTCGCCGGCATAGCTCAGGACCGCGAGCCCGCTCGTGACGAAGCCAGCGCCGAGGGCGTCATGGGCCTCGCGCGAGCCCTCACCGTCGGTGAGCAGGCTGGTCAGCTGGGCCATGGTCGGGTTGTGCCCGACGACCAGCACCGTCGCGGTCTCTCCGGCGTCCTCGCGCACCGTCTCGAGGGTCTGCTCCGACCCGCCGAGGTAGACGCTGCGGCGGTACTCGACGAACTCGGTGTGGGCGCCGCCGTGGCAGGCCTCCTCCCACGTCTGCCGGGTGCGCTGCGCCGTCGAGCAGATCACGAGGTCGGGCACGAGGCCCTGCTCGTGCAGCCACTTGCCGGCGGCCTTGGCGTCACGGCGGCCCCGCGTCGCAAGCTCTCGGTCGTGGTCGGCCTTGCCGAGCCCCTCCTCGGCCTTGGCGTGCCGCATGAGGATGAGGGTCTTCTCTCTCGACGCACTGCTCATACGTCTAGAGCATGCTCCGCGACGGGCCGCTTGTCAGCCCGGAACGCCCGCCCATGGGGCGACCTGTGGCGGCGGGTCGCGTCAGAGCGCGAGCTCGGGCTTGATCCGCTTGGGCGTCCACACGCGCGACCGTCGCGCCGCGACCGTCGACACCACGAGCGCCCCGAGGAGGTATGCCGCGAGCATCCCCACCGCGCCGAGCACCGGCGCGAGGTCGGCGCCGTAGAGGAGCCGCCGGAGGCCGTCGACGGCGTAGCTCATCGGGACGACGTGGTGAACGGCCTGGAGCGGCGCCGGCAGCGTCTGCCACGGGAACGTGCCGCCGGCGCTGACGAGCTGGACGACCATGAAGACGAGACCGAGGAACTTGCCGACCGCCCCGAACCGGGAGGCGAGCGCGTGCAGGATCGCCACGAACGTCATCGAGGTGAAGCAGAGGAACAGGAACGCGAGCAGCGGGTGGGCGATCTGGATGTCGACGCCGCGCCCGACCACGAGCACGAGCGCTGCGGCCTGGACCACGCCGATCACCGCCGGCGCCAGCCAGCCGCCGAGCGCGGTTCGGAACGAACGCTGGCTCGTGGCGAGGGCGCGCTGCGAGAGCGGCCGCACGAAGAGGAAGAGCACGTAGGCGCCGATCCACAGGGCGAGGCTCATGAAGAGCGGGGCGAGCCCGGCGCCGTACGAGGCTGCCGACGACAGCGAGTCGTTCTGGACGCCGACGGGGTTGCCGATCGTCTGGGCCATGGCCTTGCGCTGCGCGGCGGTCGGGTCAGGAACGGCGTCACGCCCCTTGACCAGGCCAGCGTGCAGGTCGGTGGTGCCCTTGGCGAGCGAGTCGAGCCCGGAGGCCAGCGACGTCGAGCCGGAGGCGAGTGAGCCTGCACCTGTGGCGGCCGACGACGTTCCGTCGACGAGGCGGTCGGCCCCGCCCTCGAGCCGGTCGAGGCCCGTCGCCAGCGTGCCGGCACCGTCCCGCACCTGCGCGGCGCCCGAATGCGCCTGGGCGATGCCGTCGGTGAGTGCGGGGGTGGCGTTGGCGAGCGCGCGCGCACCCGTGGCCACCTGGTCGGCACCCTTCGACAGCCTCGTCAGGTCGCCCGACGCGGACTGGATCGTGGTATCGGCGGTGTCGACGTAGCCGTCGACGACGTCGAGCCGTGACTCGACGACGGCCAGCTGGGCGTCGGTGAGCCCCTGATCCCGGAGGGTCGAGAGCAGTCCGGCCCGGTCGGTGGCGATGCGGCTCTTGAGCTGTGTCGACGCGTGGGCCGCCTGGGCGCCGTAGCCGGCGATCTGGCGGTTGCCCGCCGCGACCTGGGCGGCACCGTCGGCGAGGTGGTCGGTCTGTGCCGGCAGGGCCGCAGTCCGCGACTGCAGCGTGGAGAGGCCGGACGCGAGCCGGGCCGCGCCCGCCCGCAGGTCCTCGGCGCCGGCGCCCGCTCGGCCGAGGCCGGCGTCGAGGCTCCGCGCCCCGGCCGCGAGCTCGTTCAGGCCGGCGGCGAGGGAGTGTGCACCCGTCGCCAGCCGGTGCGCGCCGTCGCTGGCCTTCGCCGTCCCTGAGCGGAGCTTGTCGGAGCCGTCCACGGCCTTGGCGAGCTGGTCGTGCACGTCGCTGAAGCCGAGAAGCAGCCGGCTCGCGGCGGTCTGGCTGACCTCGCCGGCGACGGTCGCGGTGACCTGCTTGATCACCTGGTTGCCGATCATGGAGGTCATGTAGTTGTTGGCGTCGTTGGTCTCGAGGACCAAGGTCGCCTGCCGCGGCGTGAACTCCGCTGTCGATGCGAGGTCGGCCGAGAAGGTCTTGGGCAGGACCACGGCGAACGCGTACGTCCCGTCGTCGACCCCGTGCATCGCCTCGTCGCGCGAGACGCGGTGCCAGTCGAACGTCTTCGACTCGACGAGGTGGTCGGCCACCTGGCCCCCCACCTGGAGCCTCTCCCCCGTGCTCAGCGCGGTGCCGGCGTCCTCGCTGACGACCGCCGCCGGGACCTGCGGGAACGCGCCGTACGGGTCGTGGTTCGCGTAGAGGTAGAGCCCGCCGTAGAGGGTCGGCACGAGGACGAGGGCCGCGAGGGCGAGACGGGCGAGTCGCGACGCGGTGAGGCGGCGAAGCTCGGCAACGGCGAGACGAACGGGGTTCACAGGGGCTCTCCCTCGGTGGTGAGGTCGGAGGCGTCGGGCTCGGAGGCGTCCGGGACTGGGGCGTCCGGGAGTGAGGTGTGGTGGGCCAGCGTCGAGGCCGTGGCCGGGGCGCACAGCACGATGACGGTGAGGCCGCGGTCGGCGATGGACCGGGCGGCATCGAACCACTCGAGGGGATCGCCACCGTGGCGGTCCGGGCCGGTGAGGACGATGACGCGGACCTGCGGGTGCCACGCGCCGAGCTCGAGCAGCAACGACGTGCGCACGCCGGTGGGCAGGCTCTCCCAACGGCGGCCACCCAGCTCGGCGAGACCTCGGTCCCGGAGGAAGGCTGCGACGTCCTTGCGCGACGACGGTCGCTCGGCGAGGGCCAGCTCCTCTGCCACGACGGCACGGAGCGGGAGCGCGTCCTCGGGGGCGGTCACGTCGGGCACGTCGACGAGGCGGGTGCGCAGCTGGAGCTGGGCACGGTCGGTCGAACCACCGACCGACACCGATCCGGTGAGCAGGTCGACGCGTCCCCCGACCGCGAGGGCCAGGGCCACCTGGCCGACGCCGGGGTCCGCCCCGACGAGGGTGACCTCCGCGGCAGGAGCGGTGAACCCGATTCCCGACACGAACGGCTCGTGCGTGCCGCGCACCGACACGTCTTGCGCGACCACGTGGCGCTCGTTCACTTGACCCATCCTCCAGGCGGGCACCTCCCGCCTTTCGATACAAGTATGCATCCAATACGCTTCTGTATTCAATTCGAGGGCGTATCCTTGGAGACATGCCGTCCGTCACGTCCCGGGAACCAGCTCCCCGACGCATCACTGCCCGCCGGCAGGCGACCCGCGACCGCGTGCTCGAGGCTGCCAGCGAGGTCTTCGCCGAGCGGGGCTTCCACGGGGCCAGCGTCGAGGACATCTGCGACCGCGCGGGCTTCACGCGGGGGGCGTTCTACTCGAACTTCTCCTCGAAGGACGACCTGGTGCTCGAGCTGTCACGCCGGCACTCCGAGGCCCTCGTCGAGCGCATCCGCGCAGCCAGCAAGCAGGAGCACGCGCGAGCCGACGAGGTGCTGCAGGCGGTCTTCGCGGCTCTTGCCGACGACACCCGGAGCAAGGAGCAGTGGCTGGTCCTGACGACCGAGTTCACCCTGCACGCCATCCGAGACGCCGGCGCCCGACGCGCGTGGGCCGCCCAGCAGCGGCGGGTGCGCGACGAGCTGGTGGCCGTCGTCGACGAGGCGGTGGCCCGTCAGGGCCTCACCCTGCCCATGCCGACCGACGTGTTCGTCCGTGCTGCCATCGCACTGGCGCAGGGCTCGATGACGCAGAGGCTGGTCGAGCCCCGCTCGTTGGCCGTCGGCGAGCTCGAGCGCACCGTGCTCCCGGTGCTGCTCGGCGTGGACGCCTGAGCCGCGGCCGCCGCAACGGCACGGCGGCGGCACACCAGTGGCGGGCGCCCGCTTGGGGACGCCCGCCTCTCCTGGGGGATCAGGTCACAGGACTTCTCATCACCACCGCGGTGGCGATCCCGCCGAGGACGGTCGACGACGCACCGGGTCGGCGTCAGCCGTGTGAACGACGTCTCCGCACCCTGATCGGGTGCAGACCCAGTCTCGGTCCCGGCCCTTGCGAAAACCTTGGAACGGGCCACTTGCCCCAATGACCCTCAGATGTCCGAATTGCGTTGCTGTTCGGGCCGATTCACCCAAGGTATCAACAAGGTCGCTGGGTTCCTCTTGAGTCGGATAGGACATGACCAAGGGAGGAACCATGTCTTTGTCTCGCCGAGACCTCATGAAGCTGGGCGTCGTCGGGGGCGCCGCCCTGGCCCTGCCGCTGGAGCGCACCGTGAGTGCGAAGTCCAGCGCACAGGGTCGACTCGCAAGCAGCCGACTCCCCCAGCCGTTCACCCTGCCGTTCCGGACGCCGCCGGTCCTGCAGCCGTACCGCACCGACACCACGACCGACTTCTACAAGGTCTACATGAAGCCCCTCCAGGCGGAGGTGGTGCCCGGCCTGCAGACGCCGCTGTGGGGCTACAACGGACTCGTGCCCGGCCCGACCGTCAAGGTCGCCCAGGGCCGGCGCACCGTGATGCGACAGGTCAACAACCTGCCGGGCAAGCACCCGGTTCTCAACTACACGCCGTGGACGTCGGTCCACCTGCACGGGTCCCCGTCGCTGCCGCAGTACGACGGCTACGCGAGCGACATCACCAATCCGGGCCAGTACAAGGACTACGTCTACCCGAACACCCAGACCGCCCGGACGCTCTGGTACCACGACCACGGACTCCACCACACGGCGGAGAACGTGCTCATGGGCCTCGCCGCCCAGTACCAGCTCGTCGACCCGCTGGAGCGCTCGCTCCCGATCCCGAAGGGCGAGTTCGACGTGCCGCTGCTGGTCAGTGACGCCATGTTCGCGAGCGACGGGTCGCTCTTCTTCGACAACCACAGCGAGTCGGGGATGTACGGCGACGTCGTCCTGGTCAACGGGGTGCCGTGGCCCGTCATGAAGGTCAAGCGGCGCCGCTACCGCTTCCGCATCCTCAACGCGTCCATCTCGCGCTCGTACCAGTGGTCGCTCGACTCGGGCGACCCCATGACCGTCATCGCGACCGATGCGGGCCTCATGCCACATCCGCAGACCGTGCAGCGCTTCCGGCACGGCGCCGCCGAGCGCTACGAGGTGGTCATCGACTTCAGCAAGTTGCCGGCAGGGCGCCGCGTCGTGCTGCGCAACACGAGCCCGAAGAACAACATCGACTACGCCAACACCAACAAGGTGATGGCCTTCGACGTCGTCGCCGACGACTTCGACCGCTCGGACAACTCCGTCCCCGACGCCCTCAACCCGACCAACCCGGCCATGCTGCTCACGGCCGCCGATGCGGTGCGGACACGGCGCCTCGACCTCGTGCGCAAGCACGGCATGTGGACGATCAACGGGCACACGTGGGACGACGTCGTGAAGAGCAAGTTCACACTCGTCGAGGCGAACCCACGCGAGGGCGACGTCGAGATCTGGGAGATTCGCAACTCCTCGGGCGGATGGTTCCACCCGGTCCACATCCACCTCATCGACTTCCGCATCCTCGACCGCAACGGCAAGCCGCCCATGCCGCACGAGCTCGGCCCCAAGGACGTGGTCTACGTCGGCGAGAACGAGACCGTGCGCGTCGTCGCGCGCTTCGAGGGGCGGGGCAAGTACATGATCCACTGCCACAACCTCGTGCACGAGGACCACGACATGATGAGCCAGTTCGAGGTGCGCGCCGACAACGACGTCATCGACCCGCTGAGCGACCCGTGCACGTCGCTGCCCGAGATCTCCGACCTCTGAGGCGGTGACGACCGTGTCGACGACGGCTTCGCGCTCGGGCTCGACCCCACACCCGGGGCGGCACCCGAGCACTGCTTCCGTGCCCTCCACCGACCCGGCGCACGCCACCCAGGCACGGGCAGCTGCAGCGCTCATGTGCGTCGCCTGCCTCGTCCACCTCGTCGTGGCGCCGGAGCACTTCGAGGAGTGGGCACCCGCCGGCGTCTTCTTCATCGTCGTCGCGGCAGGTCAGCTCTGGCCCGCCCAGGCGCTGTGGCGAGGCCTCACTGCCCGGCTCGTGCCGGCCGCGGTGCTGCTCACCTCCGGGCTGGTGGCGCTCTACGTCGTGTCGCGCACCATCGGCCTGCCCTTCCACCCGGGCGGTGTGGAGCACGGTGTCGGCCTCGGTGGCAGTCACCACGGCGGGTCGCAGGTGCCCGGCGGCCAGGGAAACGGGATGCCTATCATCCCTGGCTCCGGCGCCGATGCGGCGGTCGAGACCGTGGGCGCCCTCGACCTCGTCTGCGTCGTGGCCGAACTGGGAGCTCTCGCGCTGCTCATCGGGATGCTGCCCGCCTCACAGCGTCGGTCCGTGGGCAACCTCCTCCTCGCCGTGGGCGTCTGCGGCTGGGTCGTGTGGGCCCTGGTGCGCTTCACGTGAGCCGCGAGGCGCCGGACGGCGCCGGAACCGGTCTCGAGGGCAGGTCACCTGCCCTCGAGACCACTCCTGCCCGATCGCCCGCAACCCGGCGACGGGGACTCGGCGGAACGGTCACGCGACCCCGGCGGGCAGTCTTCGTGGGCGTCGTGGCCACGGCCCTCGCGGCCACGCTGACGTGGGTGGCGCAGCCCGTGCGAGTCAGCTCCGACTCCATGACCCCCACCCTGGAACCCGGCGAGCAGGTGCTGCTGCTCAAGAAGCCCTGGGCCGGCCCCGTCGCCCGTGGGGACGTCGTCGTGCTCGACGGGACCCGGTGGGCTGAGACCGCCACCGCAGCCACCGCCGCCGGCGCCGTCGTCGGGCTGTCCCCGGACCGCGTCGACGCTGCCGCCCGCGCCGTGCGCGGCACCTCGCTGGTCAAGCGCGTGGTCGGCGTTGCCGGCGACACCGTCGAGCTCGACGACGGGGCCCTGGTCGTCAACGGCGCGCCTGTGGACGAGCCGTTCGTGGACCTCGAGTCGGTCGACGGCGTGTGGTTCGGACCGGTCACGGTGCCGACGGGCGCGGTCTTCCTGCTCGGTGATGCCCGGGCGAGCTCCGTCGACTCACGCGATCTCGGCGCAGCCGACCTCGACACGGTCGAGGGCCGAGTCCTCAACCCGTAGCCGAGGCGACCGTCACCGAAGCAGGGTGCGCGGCGAGAGCGCGGGCTCGTGCTTCTGCTGCGCGGATGAGGGCCATGAGCCGGCTGCAGTCCTCCTGCAGTGCGCCCGGCTGGGCAGCAGCAGAACGCTGCCCACCACCGTCGCCACCCTCGCCACGCTCACCAGGCTCGGGCTCGGGCCGGTGCGGGGGCGTGGAGGTGTCCAGCACGTGGTGCAGGCGCACCACCGCAGCCACCAGATCACGCAACCGGTCATCCTGCTCCGAGGTCGCCGCCAACAGCCGACGGAACACCGCCCGCAACCGCGGCCCCGGGTCACACCCCGCCTCGTCCGGCACCAACGGCCGCGCCACCAACGCCAACGCCCGCACGTACACCGCCACCGCCAGCGCCGGCTCACCCGCCAGCTCCTGGGCCCGGCTGGTGCCCGGGCAGCTCCCCTCAGAGACATGGTGCGCCGCGGTCGACGCCGGCGGACCTTCCATCCACGGGTGGGACGCCCCCCAGTATTTGGGTCCGTTTTCCGTCGCGCTCAGACGACTGCCGTGATACTGGGAGGCCAGGGGGAGCGCCGGGGGGCGCCGGCCCCGTGAGGGGGTACTCGATGTCGTCCGACGTCCTGCGAGTCCTGGTGGTGGACGACCACAGGACCCTGGCCGACGCGCTGTGCCTCGCCATCTCGGCCGAGCCCCGCATGGAGTGCGTCGGCACGGCCCACGGCGCGCGCGAGGCCACGGCCCTCGTGGCCACAGCCTCCCCCGACGTCGTCGTCATGGACGTCCGACTCGACGACGGCGACGGCGTCGACGTGACCCGCACCATCACCAGCGACCGCCCCGAGACCCGCGTCGTGGTCCTCACGGCCCACATCGACGAGTCCCTGTTGACCCGCGCCGCCGAGGCCGGGGCCTGTGCGGTGCTGCCCAAGGGCGGTCCGTTGACGGAGCTGATGGAGTCCCTGCGCACGGCCCCGCGTGACGGCTTCGCCGTGCACCCGCTGCTGCTGCGCACGCTGATCGGCACGTCCACGGCGCCGCGACCCACCCCCGACCTCCTGACGGCGCGCGAGCGGGAGGTGCTCACGCTCCTGGCCGAGGGACGTGATCCCACGACCATCGCTCGTGCGCTCGGGATCTCGGTCCTCACGTGTCGCGGCTACATCAAGAGCCTCCTCGTGAAGCTCGACGCCCACAGCCAGCTCGAAGCCGTCATGATCGCCCTGCGCCGCAGGCTGATCCAGCTCCCGACCGAGGACTGAAGCCATGGCCGTCACCCTCCCGCCTGCGACGTCGGAGACCACCGTGCGGAATCCAGTCAGGTCGCACGCGCAGCTCGACGTCCCCCAGCGCGGCCGTTCCAAGGTGGTCCGTGGCGCCGTCATCCGCTTCGTGCTCTGGAGCCTGGCGGTGCTCGCCCTCGTCGCGACGGGCACGCTTCTGCTGTCGACACCTCTGGCCGAGCGCCTGTCGGTCCGCGAGGCAACCACCCGGAGCGTCGCCTACGCCAAATCCGTGGTGGCACCGCTCATCGACGACAAGGTGCTCGCCGGCGACACTGCCGCGACGGACGCCCTCGTCCGGCTCATGCGCACCCGCATGGCGGACGGGTCGATCAAGCACATGAAGATCTGGACCGCGAGCGGCCGGGTGCTGTGGAGCGATGAACCGGGCGTGACCGGGCAGACGTTCCAGCTCGAGCCCGACGTCGCGGAGCTCTTCGGCACCACGGAGGCGACTGGTCAGGTGTCAGACCTCGACAAGCCGGAGAACGCCCAGGAGCGGTCGGAGGAGGAGCTGATCGAGGTCTACGTCGGCTTCAAGGCCGACAAGGGCACTCCCCTCGTCTTCGAGGCCTACTGGCCGACCGAACGGATCCGCCAGGACGTCAGCGACATCCGCTGGCAGTTCACCATGCTCGGTCTCGTGGCGCTGCTGCTGCTGGCGCTCGCCCTGCTCCCCCTCGCACTGTCGCTCGCCCGACGCGTCGACCGCGGCCTCGCCGAGAGGGAGGCGGTGATGGCGCAGGCCCTGTCTGCCTCCGACCTCGAGAGGCGTCGTCTCTCTCAGGACCTCCACGACGGCATCGTCCAGGACATCGTCGCGCTCGGCTACGCCCTGCCGACGGTGGCGGCGGCGCTGCCGGACGAGGCCACGGCCGCGCGTGGCCTGCTGGAGCAGGTCCGCACCGACGTCGCCCGCGGCGTCGGCGGCGTGCGCGAGCTGCTGACCGACATCTACCCGGCGGACCTCGAGCACGGTGGGCTGGAGCCTGCCGTCCAGGACCTCGCCGAACGGCAACGGCGCCACGGCACGGAGGTGGCCGTGGCCGTCGACTCACGACTGGGCGAGCCTCTGGCCGTCGCCCAGCTGACCTACCGCATCGTGCGTGAGGCGCTGAGGAACGTGGCCAAGCACGCCCACGCCACCACGGTGGAGGTGACGGCAGCCGTCGAGAACGACCGGGCCACGGTCGAGGTGCGCGACGACGGTGTCGGCCTGCGCTCCGGGTCCGACGGACCAGACGGCCCTGTCGGGACCGCGGGGGCCTCGGGGGGCGACGGCATCCCCGGCAAGGACGGGCACCTGGGACTGCGGCTGTTGCGCGACACGTTACGGACGTTCGGCGGGGACGTCACGATCAGCGATGGACCCGACGGCGGCACCGTGCTGCGAGGCACCTTCCCGCTGGAGCTGCGCCCTGTCTCGTCGCGCTGACGGCGCGCGCTCTCCAGTCAGCCCCCTGACACGGCGTTGATGATGTGGACCCTCGCCCCGGCCGGCACCACGGCCCCGCTGCCCTCTCCACGCGTGGCGTCCTCACCGTTGACGAACACCTTGACGTGACGACGGATCTGGCCGCGCTCGTCGCGCACCTTCCCGTCGAGGATGCGGTGCTGGGAGAAGGCGCGGTCGAGCAGCTCGGCGACGGTCTGGCTCTCGTCGGGCGACTCCACCTCGATCTCGGCGACGCCTCCCACGAGGTCCCGGAGCATGCCCGGAAGGATGACGCGAACGGGAGCTGACGGCATACGGAACCCCTTGTGACTCAAGCCAGCTGGGCGGCGCGGACGACGAGGACGTCGGGCAGCTGGGTTGCGATGCGCTGGAACGACTCGCCCTCGTCGGCTGACGCGAAGACGTCGCCGTTGCGGGTGCCGAGGTAGACGCCGACAGGGTCGGCGGCATCGAGGGAGGCGGCGTCGCGCAGCACGCACGTGTAGCTGCTGCCGGGCAGGCCGTTCGCCTGCTGGCGCCACGTGGCGCCGGCGTCGTCGGTGCGCTGCACCTGCAGCTGGGCGCCGGGCGGGATGCGCTCCCCTGCGTCGGCGACGGGCACGACCCACGCCACGCCGGGACGAGTGGGGTGCGCGAGGACCGTGAAGCCGAAGTCGGTCGGCAGGCCGTCGGCGATGGAGTCCCACGTCGCGCCGTTGTCGCCGGAGCGGTAGACGCCGTTGTGGTTCTGTGCGAAGAGCTCGCCCTCGCCCTGCCCGCGAGCGACCTTGTGCACGCACTGGCCGTACTCGGGGTACTCGTCCTCTGGCATGAAGCCTGCCTTGATGCCGGGGTTGCTCGGCGCCCAGGTCTCGCCGCCGTCGCCCGAGCGGTAGACGCCGCCGGCACTCATCGCGACGAGCATCGACTCCGGGTGACCGGGCTCGGGCACGATCGTGTGGACGGCGCCGCCGCCGAAGCCGGGCTCCCACGTCGGGCGGTGCGGGTGGTTCCACAGGCCGCGGACGAGGTCGTAGTGCTCGCCGCGGTCGGTGCTCTTGAAGAGGGCGTGCGGCTCGACGCCGGCCCAGACCACGTCGTCGTCGTTGGGGTCGGGCGTCAGCTGCCAGACGCGCTCCAGTGCGGTGTCGGTGTCGCTCGGGAACGCGAGCGCGCGCTCGGCGCTCTCGGTCCACGTGCGACCCCCGTCGTTCGAGGCCTGGACGGTCGGGCCCCAGTGCCACGACTTCACACCGGCGAGGACGGTGGAACGGCCCTGTCTCGTGTCGATGGCGACGGACGCCACCTCACTCATGAGGAAGTGCGGACCTTCGAGGGTCCACTCGGTGCGGTCGCTGCTGCGGGCGATCCACAGGCCCTTGCGTGTGCCGATGGCGACGACGGTCTCGGTCATGTTGACAGTGTCCACTAAGGGTCAGACAGCGACAAGGTCCGACGAGCGGTTGCGCAGCGGCCCGCTCACCCGGCAGCGGGGCCTCCGGCCGCAGGCCCACCTGTTGCGACCGCGTTCACCAGGCCGTTCCCGGCGAGCATCGCCTGCACCTGGCGGCGCACGAGCGCCTTCGCCCGCGGGCGCATCGCCTGGGTCGCGCCGCCGATGTGGGGAGTGATGAGCACGCCGGGGGTGGTCCAGAGGGGGTGCTCCGGCGGCAGGGGCTCCGGGTCGGTCACGTCGAGCGCGGCCCGCAGACGACCGGTGGCGCACTCGGCCACGAGCGCGTCCGTGTCGACCACGGGGCCCCGGGCCACGTTGACGAGAAGGGCACCGTCCGGCATACGGCTGAGGGTGTCGGCGTCGAACAGCCCCTTCGTCGCGTCGGTCAACGGCACGATGACCACCACGACGTCGTGCCGGGGCAGCAGCTCGGGCAGCTCGTCGATGCCGTGCACGTGCGGAACGAGGTCATCGCCGTCCCTGGCCCGCGAGGCGACCGCGGTGATCGAGACCTCGAAGGGGGCGAGCCGGCTCGCCACGGCCCGGCCGATCTGGCCGTAGCCCACGACGAGCACCCTGCTGTCGGCGAGTGCCGACCGCAGGACGAGCGGCTCCCAGGTCGAGTTCGTCTGCGAGGCAACGAACTTCGGGATCTCACGGATGGAGGCGAGGGTCAGCGCCAAGGCGAGCTCTGCCGTGGACGCGTCGTGCACACCCGCGGCATTGCACAGCGTCACACCGTCGGGAACGTCGGGGAGGAACTGCTCGTAGCCGGCGCTCTGCAGCTGCACGACCTCGAGCGAGTCCAGCCCGACCGCGACGTCGGCGAGCCGCAGGCGCGTCATGTAGGGCAGCACCGCGAGCTGGATGTCGCCGCCCCGCGGGTGCGGCTCGGCCATGTCCCAGACGATGGTGTCGACACCCTCGAGGTCGGCGAGAGCCTCGGCATAGTCGGTATCGGGCACGGACACGACGAGCGTTTCGGCAGCCATGCGGCCACGCTAGATGACCCGCTCGACGGCGGCAGCGCTCGTCCACGCGCCGGGCTGCACGCCGGGCTGCGAACCCCGCATCCGCCACGTCGGGCGCCATCCGGGCCGCACTAGGCTCGCCCGCGTGAAGTCCGCACACGTCCTGTCCCTCAACGCGGGTCGCCGCACGCGCCCGCCCGGTGGCGGCGCTCCGACGGCGATCGACAAGAAGCCCGTCGAGTTCTTCGAGGTGCGCGACCCCGGCCCCAAGCACGGCGGACTCGGGAGCGGGGTGGTCGGCGACGAGATCGGCAAGCCGCAGCACCACGGTGGGGCCCTCCAGGCCGTCTACGCGTACGCCCGCGAGGACCTGGACCACTGGCAGCGCGAGCTCGGGCGCCCCATCGCCCCAGGCGGTTTCGGCGAGAACGTGACCACCGTCGGGGTCGACACGACGCACGCGCTCATCGGCGAGCTGTGGCGTGTCGACGACGTCGTCCTGCGCGTCGAGGTGCCTCGGATCCCCTGCGCCACCTTCGCTGCGCACATGGGCGTGCCTCGCTGGGTGCGCCGCTTCGCGGAAGAAGGCCGCACCGGCGCGTACCTGTCCGTGGTGACCCCCGGCGTCGTGCGGACGGGGGCCATCATCACGGTCGAGCGGCCCGACCACGATGTCGACCTGCTGCTGCTCTTCCGCGGTCTGATGGGAGACCTCGACGCCGCACACAGGGTCATCGACGCGGACGTCGTCCACCCCGAGGTGCGCGAGAGCCTCGCCGACACCGTGTCGCGACGCGGCGGGTGACCAGAATGGCCAACGGCCGCCGTTGCGACACAATGAGGTATGCCGCATCGTTCCCGTTGGATCAGCCGTGCCCTCGCGGGGGGTGTCGTCCTGGTGCTCGGTGCGGCAGGGTGCACGAGCTCGACCCCCAACGGCGCGTCGACGAGCCCCGGCTCGACGGCCGGCACGAGCACGCCGCCGGCCACCAGCACGCAGGTCGAGACGAGCACCGCGGTCCCGCCCAGCACGGCGACCTCGACCCCGCCGTCGCCCTCGACGAGCACCGCGACGCGCACGAACCAGCCCCCCACCCAGTCTCCCAGCCAGCCGGCCAGCCAGCCGACCGGGCCCGTGACGCTCGTCGGCGGCCTCGACATCGCCTGGTCGGTGGCCGTGCTGCCCGACGGCAGCGCACTGGTCAGCGAGCGCAACACCGGCCGGGTCCACCATGTGCCCAAGCCTGGGACGGGCGGCAAGGTCTCCGTCGTCGGACGGCTGCCGATCTTCCGCACGGAGGGCGAGGGCGGGCTCCTGGGACTGGCCGTGGCCTCCGACTTCGACAGCGACCCGGTGCTGTACGCGTACTACACGACGGAGAGCGACAACCGCATCGCCGCCGTGCCCTGGCGCGACGGCCGGCTGGGTGACCCGAAGGTCATCTTCTCGGGCATCCCCAGCGGGCGACGCCACGACGGAGGACGCATCGCGTTCGGACCTGACGGCTATCTCTACGTCGGCACCGGCGAGGCCGGCGACACCGGTCTGTCGCAGAACCTCGACTCGGTCGGCGGCAAGATCCTGCGCATCACCAAGGACGGCGACCCGGCGCCCGGCAACCCGTTCGGCGGCTCCCCCGTCTGGTCCTACGGCCACCGCAACGTGCAGGGTCTTGCGTGGGACAGCCGGAAACGCCTGTGGGCAAGTGAGTTCGGCCAGAACACGTGGGACGAGCTGAACCTCGTCGAGGCGGGCAAGAACTACGGCTGGCCCGAAGTCGAGGGCCGGCAGGGCAACCCCGACTTCGTCGACCCGGTCGCGCAGTGGTCCACCGACAAGATGTCGCCGAGCGGCATCGCCGTCGGCCCCGACGGCGCCGTCTACATGGCGGCGCTGCGCGGCGAGTCGGTGTGGCGCGTGCCGGTCAACGCCGACGGTTCGGCCGGCAAGGCGACCCGTCACCTGCACGGCACCTACGGCCGCATCCGCGACATCCGCTTCGTCGGCAACCGGGTCTGGGTCACGACGAGCAACAACGACCGGGCCGACCGGCTGATCTCGCTGCCGCTCTCCGCCGTCGGTGCCGGCTGACCGCGGCGACATCTGTCCCCTCGCCGGCTGCCGAGGACCGCTGCGCGTGACTAGCCTGACGACCAGGGCTCGCATCGGCGCGCGCCCGCGACGAGGAGGGCCGCTTCATGGGTTCGTACGACGAGATCCTTGACCAGGTTCCGGTCGACCAGCTGGCCAGTCAGCTGGGGGTCGGGAGCGACGAGGTACGCCAGGCAGCAGAGAGCGCCCTGCCCGCCCTGCTCGGCGGCCTGCATGCCAACTCCTCCGATCCCGCAGCCGCCGACTCCCTGATGGCGGCGCTCTCGGACCACCAGGCCCCCGTCACAGGGCTCGACGACGTCGACGAGCAGGACGGCCGCGCCATCGTCGGCAACATCTTCGGCGACAACACCGACCAGGTCGTCAACCAGCTCGGTGGGCTCGGCGGCGCGTCGGGCGGCATCGTGCAGAAGCTCCTGCCGATCCTGGCCCCGATCGTGCTCTCATGGCTGGCCAAGAAGGTCGGCCAGGGTGGCGGGCTCGGGGGCATGTTGGGCGGCAGCGAACCGGCACCGTCCACCTCCGGCGGCGCGACCGACGGCGGCGCCCTCTTCCCGGGCGGTGCCGGGGCCGACAGCGCGCCCGTGCAGACCCCGGGGTCGGCCACGCCGACGGGCAGCGCCTCCACGAGCGACTCGTCAGCGGCCTCGAACCCGCTCCAGGACATCCTCGGCCAGGTGCTCGGTGGCGCATCGGGTGGCGGTGGGGCCTCCGGTGGCGCCGGCGACATCCTCGGCGGTCTGCTCGGCGGCCTCCTCGGCGGCGGCAAGCGCTGACCTCAACCCTCTCTCCCTCCACCGTCGAGAGGCCAAAGTTCGCGGTTCTCCCGACGTCGAGAGGCCAAAGTTCGCGGCCGCCCAACAGTCGAAAGGCCACAACTCGCGACAAGAAGTGGCCTCTCGAGGTCAGCGAGGCGACAAACTTCGGCCTCTCGACAGTTACTGGAGCTTAGCGAGGATGAGCTCACGGGCCTTGCCGGCATCGGCCTGGCCCTTCATCTCCTTCATCACCTGACCGATGAGCGCGCCTGCGGCCTGGACCTTGCCGTCGCGGATCTTCGCCGCGACGTCGGGGTTGGCCTCGATGACCTTGTCGACCGCGGCCTCGAGGGCCCCGTCGTCCTGGACCAGCTCGAGCCCGCGCGCGTCGGCGACGGCCGTGGGCGTGCCCTCGCCGGCGAGCACGCCGTCGAGCACCTGGCGCGCCATCGAGTCGTTGAGCCGACCGGAGGTGACCAGCCCGTCGAGCTCGGCGACGTGGGCGGGCGTGAAGCCCAGCCCGGCGGCATACGTGACGATGTCCTGGCCCTCGGCGTTCGCGCGGCGCGACGGCTCACCGAGCCACCACTTCCTCGCCGCGCCAGCGCTCGCGCCGGCGGCCACGGTCTGCTCGATGAGCTCGACGGCACCGGCGTTCATGACGTCGCGCATCTCGAGATCGCTGTAGCCCCAGTCGGACTGGAGGCGCTTGCGGCGAGCCGCAGGGTTCTCGGGCAGCGTGCCGCTCAGCGCTTCGACCGTCTCACGTGTCGGCGCGACCGGCACGAGGTCGGGCTCGGGGAAGTAGCGGTAGTCCTCGGCGTCGGACTTGACGCGGCCCGACGTGGTGATGCCGGTGTCCTCGTGCCAGTGCCGCGTCTCCTGCAGGATCGAGCCGCCGCCGTCGAGGATCGCCGCGTGGCGGGAGATCTCGTAGCGCACGGCCCGCTCGACCGAGCGCAGCGAGTTGACGTTCTTCGTCTCGGTGCGGGTGCCGAGCGGCACGGCGAGCTGCTCGACCGAGGCCGGGTCGCCGACCTTGGCACGCAGCGACACGTTGGCGTCGCAGCGCATGGAGCCCTGCTCCATCTTCACGTCGCTGACGTCGAGGGCGCGCAGCAGGTCGCGCAGGGCCGAGACGTACGCCTTCGCGACCTCGGGCGCCCGATCACCGGCACCCGTCATCGGCTTGGTGACGATCTCGATAAGCGGGATGCCGGCGCGGTTGTAGTCGACGAGCGAGTGGTCGGCGCCGTGGATGCGGCCCGTCGCGCCGCCGATGTGCAGCGACTTGCCGGTGTCCTCCTCCATGTGGGCGCGCTCGATCTCGACGCGGTAGACGCTGCCGTCCTCGAGCTCGACGTCGAGGTGGCCGCCGTAGGCGATCGGCTCGTCGTACTGCGAGGTCTGGAAGTTCTTCGGCATGTCCGGGTAGAAGTAGTTCTTCCGGGCGAAGCGGCACCACTCGGCGATCTCGCAGTTGAGCGCGAGGCCGATGCGGATCGCCGACTCGACGGCCTTCTCGTTGACCACGGGCAGGGCGCCGGGCAGGCCGAGGCACACCGGGCAGACCTGCGAGTTGGGCTCGGCGCCGAACTCGGTCGGGCAGCCACAGAACATCTTGGTGGCCGTGTGCAGCTCGACGTGGACCTCGAGGCCCATGACGGGGTCGAAGCGCGTCATGGCCTCGTCGTAGTCCACGACGGCGTCGGCGGTGGCCGTGCTCATGGTCAGGCTCCCTTCACAGCAGCGGCGTCACCCAGCAGGGGTGCGCGGTCGAGGATCGGACCGCCCCAGCGGTCGACGAGTGCGGCCTCGAGGGCGGAGCCCACCGAGTAGAGCCGCTCGTCCTTCGTGGCGGGCGCGAGGATCTGGATGCCGGCCGGGAGGCCGTCCTCGTCGGCGAGCCCCGACGGGATCGACATGCCGGGCACGCCGGCGAGGTTGGCCGGGATCGTGGCGATGTCGTTGAGGTACATGGCCATCGGGTCCTCGAGCTTGTCGCCGAGCTTGAACGCCGTGGTCGGCGCGGTCGGGCTGACGAGCACGTCGACCTTCTCGTACGCGTTGTCGAAGTCCTGCGCGATGAGCGCGCGCACCTTCTGCGCCGAGCCGTAGTAGGCGTCGTAGTAGCCGGAGCTGAGCGCGTAGGTGCCCAGGATGATGCGGCGCTTGACCTCGGGTCCGAAGCCGGCGTCGCGCGTGGCGGCCATGACCTGCTCGGCGCTCGGGTCGTCAACGCCGTCCGGCAGCACGCGCAGCCCGTAGCGCATCGCGTCGAACTTCGCGAGGTTGCTCGAGGCCTCGCTCGGCAGGATCAGGTAGTACGCGGCGAGGGCATAGTCGAAGTTCGGGCAGCTCACCTCGACGACCTCGGCACCCAGCTCCTCGAGCAGGGCCACGGACTCGTCGAAGCGGGCGCGCACGCCGGGCTGGTAGCCCTCGCCGCCGAGCTCCTTGACGACGCCGATGCGCATGCCCTTGACGTCCGCCGCGCGGGCCGCCTCGACGACCGGCGGCACGGGTGCGTCGATGGAGGTGGAGTCCATCGGGTCGTGGCCACCCATGACGGCATGGAGCAGGGCAGTGTCGAGCACGGTGCGCCCGCACGGACCGGCCTGGTCGAGCGAGCTCGCGAGGGCGACGAGGCCGTAGCGCGAGACGCCGCCGTAGGTCGGCTTGGTGCCGACCGTCGCGGTCACAGCCGCCGGCTGGCGGATCGAGCCGCCGGTGTCGGTGCCGGTCGCGAGGGGTGCCTGGAAGGAGGCGAGCACCGAGCTCGAGCCACCGCCCGAGCCGCCAGGGATGCGGTCGAGGTCCCACGGGTTGTGCGACGGGCCGTACGCGGAGTGCTCGGTCGAGCTGCCCATGGCGAACTCGTCCATGTTCGTCTTGCCGAGGATCGGCAAGCCGGCCTCGCGCAGCTTCGTCACGACGGTCGCGTCATAGGGCGGGACCCATCCCTCGAGCATCCTGCTGCCGCACGTGGTCGGCACGCCCTTCGTCGTCATGACGTCCTTGACGGCGATCGGCACGCCGGCCAGGGCACCCAGGCTCGCGCCTGCCCGGCGACGCTCGTCGATCGCCCGGGCCTGGGCCAGCGCCCCCTCAGCGTCGACGTGGAGGTAGGAGTGCACCTGGCCGTCGACGGCAGCGATCCGGTCGAGGTGGGCCTGGGTCACCTCGACCGAGGAGACGGCGCCGGCGGCGAGGGCGTCGCCGAGTGCCGCGGCGGTGGCCCGGGTGAGGTCGGTTGGCAGGTCGGTCACGTCAGTGCCTTCGTGTTCGTTTCTGCTGCAGGGGGTTCGTGGTGCCCATCAGGGGGGCGTATGCCGCGGGCTCGGCCTGCCGGCATACGCGGGCTGCGCTGGGCGGCTGG
Organism: Terrabacter sp. 05T424; assembly: GCF_056396225.1. NCBI lineage: Bacteria > Bacillati > Actinomycetota > Actinomycetes > Micrococcales > Intrasporangiaceae > Terrabacter > Terrabacter sp. 05T424. The sequence continues at coordinate 758,589 of NZ_JBFTLB010000001.1, read as the reverse complement.
GTGGGACTCGGTGGGGCTCAGTCCTCGTCGAGGATGCGCGGCACGGAGAAGCGCTGCTGCTCGGCCCGGGGCGCACCGGCGAGGACCGCGTCGGCACCGAGGCTCGGACGCACGACGTCGGGGCGGGTCACGTTGGTCAGCGGCATCGGGTGCGACATCGGGGCGACGCCGTGGGTCGGTGCCTGCTGCACCTTGGCCACGGACTCGAGGATGACTCCGAGCTCACCCACCATGCGGTCGAGCTCGGCGTCGGAGAGCTCGATGCGGGCGAGGCCGGCCAGGTGGGCTACGTCGTCGCGGGACAGGGATGACATGCGGGCCAGTCTATGGGGCACCGGATTCGGCCCAGAACCGGTGTCGGGGCGGGCCGAGCACGAAAACGGGGCCCGGGCCGTGTCCTGCGGGGCCCCTGGCTCGTTGAGCCGTGAGAGCCACGTACTGCCAAGGAGAACCCCTCGATGACGAGCACCGCCAGCACGACCTCCTCGACCCCCACCCCGGACCCGGCGTCAGACCCTTCCGCGGCCCAGGAGCACGACCCCGGCGACGCCACCGTGACCGAGCAGCCGGCTGCGCCTGCCGACCGTGCGGCAGCCAAGGCAGCACAGGCCGAGTCCACCGCCACGCCGGTGGCCGCGTCGGCCCCGAGGGCCGAGGCCGCCGAACCCGCCGAGCCGACCCGGCGCGTACGCCGCTCCCCCGACCTCCGGGCCGGCGCCCGTCGCGCGGCCTCACTCACGAAGGGGGGCGTCAACCGCCTGCGCACGCTGCTCGGCGAGATCGTGTGGATCGTCTGCCTGCTGGCCGCAGCGGCGCTGCTTCTCGGCACCGCTGTGGTCGTGCTCGAGGCCAACACGCACAACGCCCTCGTCGAGGGCGTTCTCAAGGCCGCCGACTGGGCCGACCTCGGTGTCTTCAGCCGCACCGGTGGCATCAAGCAGTTCACCGGTGACAACGCCGTCATCAAGAACGCCTTCGTCAACTGGGGTCTCGGCGCCGTCGCCTGGCTCGTCGTCGGCCGCATCGCCCGCCGCGTCCTCACCCCCTGAGCCGCCCCCTCTCCCACCCGTTTGAGGTAGACGCGCCGCGGCGAACCCCGGCCGAATACCTCAATCGGGTGGCTGGGGAGGCCGGCTCGAGCACACCGAGCACTGGCTGGCCTGCTCGACGCCTGACCCTGACCACCGGTTTGAGGTAGACGCCCCGGTGCGAACAGTGGGCGAATACCTCAAACCGGTGCCGGGGCGGGTCAGGCCAGGTCAGTCGCGGGGCTTCTTGCGGCGGTCGAGGACGTACCTGCGCAGCACGTTGCGGCCGGTGCCCCAGATGCCGTGGCGGAAGAGCAGCACGATGAGCACGAAGATCGAGCCGGTGATGAGGCCGATGCCCTCGAAGCCCGAGCTGGCGAGGAAGTCCTCGAGGGTCACGACGATCCCGGCGCCGACGAGGCCGCCCCAGATGGTGCCGATGCCGCCGAGCACCGTGACGAGCACGACCTTGCCCGACGTCGTCCACATCAGCTCCTGGAGCGAGGCGAACTGGTGGCTGATCGCGAAGACGCCGCCCGCCAGCCCGGCGAGGCCCGCCGAGATGACGAAGGCCTTGATCTTGAAGCGCTCGACGTCGTAGCCGAGCGCGCGAGCGCGGGCGGGGTTGTCGCGTACGGCCGTGAGCACGCGGCCGAACGGCGAGTTGACGACCCGCCAGGCGAGGAAGACCCCGACGAGGATCATCGCGGCGCCGACGTAGTAGAAGTAGAAGGAGTCGGTCTCGACGAGCTCGATGCCGAAGAAGCTGCGCGGGATGCCCTGCAGGCCGTTCTCGCCGCCGGTCAGGTCGCGGGCCTGGTTGGCGATGAAGTAGAGCATCTGCGCGAAGGCCAGCGTGACCATGGCGAAGTAGATGCCGGTGCGGCGCACCGACAGGTAGCCGATCGGCCAGGCGATGAGCATCGCGAACAGGGAGCCGCCGGTGACCGCGACTGGGAACGGGACGCCCCAGTGCGTCGCGATGAGGCCGGTGCAGTAGGCCGAGCCGCCCCAGAAGGCCGCGTGACCGAAGCTCAGCAGCCCGGTGAACCCGAGCAGCAGGTCGACGCTGATCGCGAAGAGGCCCCAGCACAGGATGTCCATCGCGACGGGCGGGTAGATCCAGTAGGGCAGCAGCACGAGGACCGCGAGACCCCCGAGCAGCATGAGGTAGCGCAGCGGGTTGCGCCGCGACAGGATCGAGGGCTGGGCCAGGTCGACGTCGACCTTGGCGGTCATCTGCTCGCTCATGCGACCTCCTCCCGTCCGAAGAGCCCCGAGGGCCGGACGAGGACCACGAGCGCCATCAGGACGAAGATGACGATCTGGGCGTACGTGGGGGCGTAGGCGATGCCGTAGGCCTCGACGAGTCCGACGAGGAACCCTGCGACCACCGCACCGAGGATGCTGCCGAGGCCGCCGATGACGACGACCGCGAACAGGATGATGATGAAGTTGCTGCCCATCTCGGCCGTGATGGCTCGGGTGGGTGCGGCCAGCACGCCGGCGAGGCCGGCGAGGGCGATGCCGAAGCCGAACACCGGCGTGACCCAGCGGCCGACGTTGATGCCGAGGGCGCGGGTGCGCTCCGGCGCCTCCGTCGAGGCTCGCACGATCATGCCGATGCGGGTCTTCGTCAGCAGCAGGCCGACCCCGACACAGACGACGAGGGAGAAGAGGCACGCGAAGATCGCGTAGACCGACAGGTTGACGCTGCCGACGCTCACCTGCCCGCCGAGCCCCGCCGGCACCTCGTAGGGCAGGCCGGAGACGCCGTACTTCTGCTTGACCGCCTCGACGAGGATCAGGGTCAGGCCGAAGGTGAGCAGGAAGTTGTAGAGCGGGTCGAGGGCCAGGAGCCACCGCACGAGCAGCCGCTCCATGAGCACCCCGAAGCCGAACATCAGGATCGGCACCACGAGGAGCGCGACCCAGAATCCGACGTGCAGCTCGGCGAGCAGCACCGCGGAGAGGACGGCGCCGAGCATGTAGCAGGCGCCGTGGGAGAAGTTGACGACCCCGAGGACGCCGAAGATGACGGCCAGGCCAAGGGCCGACAGCGCGTAGAAGCCGCCGGCGGCCAGGCCCTGGAGGGTGTACTGGAGGAATGCGCTCATGTCTCTCGCTCGCTCGCGGTCGGTCGGGCGCGATGGCCCGGTCTGGAGCCGGACCCCGGCCGTATGCCGTCCGGCGCGGCCTCGTGGGCGCGGCCGGACGGCATACGTTCTCGGGGGTCAGCCCATCTTGCAGGCGGGGTTGGCCTCGCCGTACGCCTCGGCGGCCGGGATCGTCTTGACGATGTCCTCGTAGTCCCACTCCTCGGGCGCGGAGCTCTTGACCTTGGCCAGGTAGACGTCGTGGATGACGGCGTGGTCGGCCTTGCGGATCTCGCCGTTGCGGAGGAACACGTCGTTGATCTTCTTGCCCTCGAGCTTGCCCACGATGGTGTCGGCGTCGTCGGTGCCGGCCTCCTGGACGGCCTCGAGGTAGTTCATCGCGGCCGAGTAGTTCGCGGCGTGGGCGAAGGACGGACGGGTGTTCGTCTTCTCCTTGAAGCGGTCGGCCCACTTCTTGTTCTGGTCGTCGAAGTTCCAGTACCACGCGTCGGTGAACTGGGTACCGGCGAACTGGTCGACGCCGAGCGAGTGGATGTCGGTGATGAACATGAGGCCGACCGCCAGCTGCGCCTTGCCCTTGAGCGAGCTCTGGTTGAACTGCTTGACGAAGTTGATGAGGTCGCCGCCGGCGTGCATCGAGCCGATGACCTTGGGGCTGCCCTCGCCGGCCTTGGTGATGAAGGTGGCGAAGTTGTCGCTCGGGAAAGGCGAGGCGATCGACTGGCCCACGGTGCCACCGGCCGCCGTGACCTCCTTCGAGAAGGATTTGTTCATGTCCTGGCCGAAGGCGTAGTCGGGGTAGACGATGTTCCAGCTCGTCCCGCCCTCCTTCGTGATGGTGCCGGCCGTGCCGCGCGCCAGCATCGCGGTGTTGTACGCCCAGTGGAAGGTGTACTTGTTGCAGCTTTCGCCCGTGAGCTTCGTCGTGCCGGCACCGATGTTGATGTAGAGCTTCTTCTTGTTGGCTGCCTGGGTCGCGACGGCCAGCGCGGCTGCGGAGTTCGGCACGTCGAGGATGATGTCGGCCTTCTGTCGGTCGTACATCTCCTGCGCCTTGGAGTTGGCGACGTCGGCCTTGTTCTGGTGGTCGGCCGTGACGATCTCGATGTCCTTGGCGACGGCCTTCTCGCCGTACTTCGCCTGGTAGTCGGCGATGGCGAGCTCGATGGCCGCCTTCGAGTTCGGCCCGGAGAGGTCCTTGTAGACGCCCGACTGGTCGTTGAGCAGGCCGATGACGATCTTGTCGTCGGTCAGCTTGCCCGAGCCGCCCGACTGCGGGCCGCCGGCGCCGCTGCCGCACGCGGCGAGCGCGAGGGAGGCAGTCGCCGCGATGGCGACGGTGCCCTGGACTGTCCTGCTACGCATGTCCCCTCCTGGGGTGTGACGAGATGTGAGGTGGTGCGGTGACGTGGTGCGGTGACGCGGACGTCGATGACGTGGTGGTCGATGTGCTGGTGGACGCGCCGATGCGACCCGTGGACGGGCCGGCCGGCGGCTACATCCCGAGATAGGTGAGCAGCTCGCTCTCGCGAGCCCGGAAGTCGTCGTTGCTCAGGTGCTCGACGACCTTTCCCTGCGCCAGCAGGTAGTGCCGGTCGGCGACCGTCGAGGCGAACTTGACGTTCTGCTCGACGAGGAGCACGCCGACACCCTGGCCCTTGATCTCGCGGATGATCTCGCCGATACGCTGGACGATGACGGGGGCCAGGCCCTCGCTCGGCTCGTCGAGCAGCAGCAGGCGCGAGCCCACCCGCAGGACCCTGGCCATGGCGAGCATCTGCTGCTCGCCTCCCGACAGCTTCGTGCCGGGAAAGTCGCGTCGTTCGTGGAGCACCGGGAAGAACTCGTAGACCCTCTCGAGGGGCCAGGCGTCGGCGTGGACGACGGGTGGCAGCATAAGGTTCTCCGCGACGGTGAGGCTCGCGTAGATGCCGCGGTCGTCGGGCACCCAGCCGATGCCGGCGCGGGCACGGGAGTCGGCCGACTTCTTGGCCAGGTCGGCGCCGTCGAGGCTGATCGCGCCCTCGATCTGGCGGTGCAGTCCCATCACCGAGCGCAGCAGCGTCGTCTTGCCGGCGCCGTTGCGCCCGACCAGGGTGACGACCTCGCCGGGCGCCACGTCGATCGCGACATCGGTGAGCACCCGCGCTTCGCCGTACCATGCAGAGAGGCCTGAGACCTCGAGCATGCGCGACCGCTCTTGTGCTGCAGAGGATTTCGCCGTTGAGCTGGCTTCCTCGGCGGGCCGGTGGCCCGCCGTCGTCAGCTTCGTGGTCGTCGTGTCGTCACTCATGGGTGGCTCCGAGGTATGCCGTGATGACGCGCTCGTCGGCACGCACCTGGTCGTAGGGGCCCTCTGCGAGGATCTGCCCCGACTGGAGCACGGTGACCTGATCGGCCAGCGAGCCGACGACGTGCATGTTGTGGTCGACGAAGACGACGGTGCGTCCGGCCGAGAGCTGCTTGACGAGGGCGATCGTGCGGTCGACGTCCTCGATGCCCATGCCGGCTGTGGGCTCGTCGAGCAGGAGCAGCTTGGGGTCGAGGGCCATCGCGATCGCGAGCTCGAGCGCGCGCTTCTGGCCGTACGCCAGCGACGAGGCGGGTGCGCCCGCGCGGTCGGCGAGCCCGACCTGCTCGAGCAGCTCCATGGCCCGGTCCTTGAAGGTGGCCATGCGGGTGACGGACCGCCACCACTGCTTGCCCATGCCGGTGGGGCTTGCCAGGGCGAGCTCGAGGTGCTCGCGCAGCGTCATCGCCTCGAACAGGCTCGTGATCTGGAACGAGCGGGCGATGCCGAGTGGCGCGATCTGTTCAGGGGCCCGGCCCGTGATGTCCTGGCCGTCGAACGTGACGGTGCCGGAGGTCGGGGTGAGGAAGCCGGTCAGCAGGTTGAACAGCGTCGTCTTGCCGGCACCGTTCGGTCCGACGAGGGCGTGGACGGTGCCCTGGGCGACCGTGAGGTCGACGTCCGAGACGGCCCGGAAGCCCCGGAACTCCTTGGTCAGGGCCCTGGTCTCGAGCAACGGGGTACCCGTCAAGACCTGCACCTCCTCGTGCGTCGCGCAGTGTCGGCTGTGTCGGCGATGTCGACCGGGCGGCCGACGGCGTCGCTCCCGTCGTCCCGAACGGATGACTCCGTGGCACGGAACCGGAAACTTCGGGCAAGCCTAGGAGGACCCCTTCCCGAAAGGACGGTGGGTACCCACACTCCTGCGGAGGTTCTGTGGTGCGGGCACACATGAGAGCGCGCGCACTGCTCGCTGTCAGTCGGGCCGTCCGCCGAACTGCCAGGCAGGCACCTCGACCGCGGCGAACTCCCCCGCGCCCAGCGCGGCGCGTGCCTCGTCGGGACCGCTCGCCTCGAGGAGCGCGGCCACGCCGACCGCGGTCGACCTGTCGTCGGACAGGAGCGGGCCGCAGACGATCATCGTCTCGGCGGAGCCGTCCATGTAGGCCCAGTGCTGCTCGACCATCCGCTCCCGCAACGGTGTAGATCCGGGCCGGTCGCAGTGGTAGCAGAAGAACTCCATGACTCCGGCCTCGCCGAGCCTCCTCCCGGCCTGCAACTGGGCCGCCGCCACACGGCATACGCGTGGCAGTGCAGTGGGTCTCGGTCAGTCAGGCGAGCCGGTCTCGAGGAGCCGTCGGAAGCCGTCCTCGTCGAGGATGGTGAGGCCGAGCTCCTCGGCCTTGGCGGCCTTGGACCCGGCGTTGGCGCCGATCACGACGAAGTCGGTCTTCTTCGACACCGAGCCGGACGCCTTGCCGCCGCGGCTGATGATGGCCTCCTTGGTCTCGTCGCGCGAGAAGCCCTCGAGCGACCCGGTGACCACGACCGTGCGCCCCTCGAGGGTGCGCTCGACGGAGGCGTCGACCTCGTCGGCCATGCGCACACCGGCGTCGGCCCACTTGCGCACGATCTCCTGGTGCCAGTCGACCTCGAACCACGCGGTGACGGCCTCGGCGATGACGCCGCCGACGCCCTCGGCCTGCGCGAGCTCCTCGGTCGAGGCGGCGCGGATGGCATCGACGGACCGGAAGTGGGTCGCGAGCGCCCTTGCCGCAGTTGGCCCGACGTGCCGGATCGACAGCGCCACGACCACGCGCCAGAGCGGTTGCGTCTTCGCCTTCTCGAGCTCGGCCAACAGCTTCTCTCCCCCGGCGGAGAGCACCCTCCCGTCGACGACGCGGTCGTCGGGGTCGGTCTTCTTCGCCGCCCGGGTGTAGAGCGGCACCTGCGCCAGCGTCTCGCGGGTGATGCCGTAGTCGCCGGCGTGCGGGCTGTCGGCGGCCGGGGTGAAGAGGTCGCCCTCGTCGGTGATGATGCCCGAGTCGAGCAGGGCGCTCGAGCCCTCCCACCCGAGAGCCTCGATGTCGAGGCCGCTGCGGGAGGCGAGGGCGAAGACACGCTCTCGCAGCTGGCTCGGGCACGAACGCGTGTTGGGACAGCGGATGTCCTTGTCGCCCTCCTTCTCGGGGGCGAGGGTCGTGCCGCACGCGGGGCACTCGGTCGGCATGACGAAGGCACGCTCGCTGCCGTCGCGCAGGTCGACGACGGGCCCGACGATCTCGGGGATGACGTCACCGGCCTTGCGCAGCACGACCGTGTCGCCGATGAGCACACCCTTGCGCTCGACCTCGTACGCGTTGTGCAGGGTCGCCTGCTCGACCGTCGACCCCGCCACGACCACAGGCTGCATGACGCCGTAGGGCGTGACGCGTCCGGTGCGACCGACGTTCACCCGGATGTCGAGCAGCTTCGTGTTGACCTCCTCGGGTGGGTACTTGAAGGCGATGGCCCAGCGGGGGGCCCGCGACGTCGCGCCGAGCTGGCGCTGCAGCGCCACCTCGTCGACCTTGACGACGATGCCGTCGATGTCGTGGGCCCGGTCGTGCCGGTGCTCCCCGTGGTAGGTGACGAAGTCCTGCACGGCCGCGATGTCGTCGAGCACCCGCACCTCGTCGGAGGTGGGCAGCCCCCACGCGCGCAGGGCGGCATACGCCTCGCTCTGGCGCTGGATGTCGAACCCGCGCCGCGCGCCGATGCCGTGCACGAGCATGCGCAGCCGCCGGGTGGCGGTGACCTTGGGGTCCTTCTGCCGCAGCGAGCCCGCGGCCGCGTTGCGCGGGTTGGCGAACGGCGCCTTGCCCGCCTCGACGAGGCCGGCGTTGAGGTCGGCGAACGCCGCGGTGGGGAAGAACACCTCGCCTCGGATCTCGACGAGGTCGGGCACGTCGTCACCCGAGAGCCGCTCGGGGATGCCGTTGATGGTGCGGACGTTGTTGGTGACGTCCTCGCCGGTGCGCCCGTCGCCACGCGTGAGCGCCCGGACGAGGCGACCCTTCTCGTAGAGCAGGTTGATGGCGAGCCCGTCGATCTTCAGCTCCGTGAGGAAGTGCGCGCCCGCGCCGACCTCACGCTCGACCCGCTCGGCCCACGTCTGCAGCTCCATGAAGGAGAACGCGTTGTCGAGGCTCAGCATCCGCTCGACGTGGTCGACGGTCTCGAAACCCGTCGCGAAGGACGCACCACCGACGTTCTGCGTCGGGCTGTCGGGTGTGCGCAGCGACGGGTGCTCGTCCTCGATCGCGTTGAGGTGTCGGATCAGGGCGTCGTACTCGCCGTCGCTGATCGTCGGCGAATCCTTGACGTGGTAGGCGAACTGGGCCGCCGCAGCCTGCTCGGCGAGGTCGGCCCACTCCTGGTGGACCTGGGTCGGGACGTCGTCGGTGACGGGCGTTGGGCCGCTGGTCTCGCTCACGCTCCCATCCTGCCAGCCATCCCCGACGCCGCCCGGACCGTGAGCCTCGGCACGTCGCGGGGAAGGTCTGTTCACGACGCGACCGAGCAGTAACAATGAACGCGAGCCCGCGCCACCCCCTGCGAAGGAGCAGAGATGACCAACCTCGCCGCCAACCTCGTCGCCACAGCCGGGCGCGTCCCCGACAAGGTCGGGATCAAGCTCGACCAGGCCGAGGTCAGCTGGTCGGCCCTCCACCGGGCGGCGGCGGCGGTGGCAGGTCAGCTCCGTGCAGCGGGGCTCGAGCCCGGCGACCGCGTCTCGCTCATCCTGCCCAACGTGCCGGCCTACCCCGTCACCTTCTACGGCACGTTGCTGGCGGGCGGCGTCGTCGTGCCGATGAACCCGCTGCTCAAGTCGGGCGAGATCCAGTATTTCTACGAGGACAGCGGCGCCCGCTTCAGCTTCGTCTGGCCCGACTTCGCCGAGGAGGCCGGCAAGGCCGCCGCCGAGACGGGCACCCGCCTTGTCGTCTGCGGTCCGATGGGACCGGCCGAGGGCCAGTTCGACGCGTCCGAGTCGGCAGCTGAGGCCGTGACCGAGCCGATCGAGCGCGGCGGCGACGACACGGCGGTGATCCTGTACACGAGCGGCACCACGGGCAAGCCGAAGGGCGCCGAGCTGACCCACTTCAATTTGCACCGCAACGCCGAACGGTCGGCGAGCGACATCATGCAGATCACCGAGGACGACGTGATCATGGGCTGTCTGCCCCTCTTCCACGTCTTCGGGCTGACCTGCGGGCTCAACACCTCGATCCAACGCGGCGCCACCCTGACCCTCATCCCCCGCTTCGACCCGGCGAAGGCCATCGAGGTGCTGGGCCGCGACCACGTGACGATCTTCCAGGGCGTGCCGACCATGTATGCCGCGATCCTCAACCACCCGAACGCCGACCAGGCCGACACGAGCAGCCTGCGCACGTGCGCTTCGGGCGGCTCGGCCATGCCCGAGGCGGTCATGAAGGCCTTCGAGGCGAAGTTCGGCTGCCAGATCCTCGAGGGCTACGGCCTCTCCGAGACCTCACCGGTGGCCTCCTTCAACATGCCCGACAAGCCGACCAAGCCCGGCACCATCGGCCGCGCCATCCCCGGCTGCGAGATGAAGCTCGTCGACATCGAGGGCAACGACACCCCGGCCGGCGAGATCGGCGAGATCGCGATCCGCGGCGAGAACATCATGAAGGGCTACTGGAACCGGCCCGAGGCGACGCAGGAGGCCATCCCCGACGGGTGGTTCCGCTCCGGTGACCTCGCGACCGTCGACGACGAGGGCTACTTCACGATCGTCGACCGCAAGAAGGACATGATCATCCGCGGCGGCCTCAACGTGTACCCCCGCGAGGTCGAGGAGGTGCTCTACACCCACCCCGACGTGCTCGAGGCGGCCGTGGTCGGCGTGCCCGACGACCTCATGGGCGAGGAGGTCGGTGCCGCCGTCGTCTTCCGCCCGGGCTCGAGCGCGTCGCTCGACGACGTCCAGGCCTACGTCAAGGAGCGCCTCGCCGCCTACAAGTACCCCCGCCGCCTGTGGACGCTCGACGAGCTGCCCAAGGGGCCGACCGGCAAGATCCTGCGTCGCGAGGTGCGCCCGGTCGACGCGTCCTGAGCGCTGGCGCCCGACTCCGAGCCCGCGTATGCCGCCCGGCCCGGTCACGCTCGAGCGCCGGCACCACGACGCCATCCGCCGACCCGCGCACGGCCGGCGGCATACCTGCGGGTAGTGCGACCGGGCGCCCTGCGTGGCGCGACACGCAGGAGTTTGGACTCGCCGTTCGTTTTGGAGTATCGGGTCGCCATCGGTGACACTGGAGCAGGGTCTATCGACGCGACGCACCACGCTCCGCCCTGGAGCGCCCGGCGCCGCGTCCGTGAAGGGTATACAAAGCGTGAAGTCGAGCATCCGTACCGCCACAGTCTCGGGGATGGCTGTCCTGGCCATGCTGGGCGTGACCGCCTGCAACGCGACCGCCACGGCCGAGAACGGCAAGCCCGCGAGCTCGTCGTCGTCGTCGGCCGCATCCGGAAGCTCCGAGACGCCGACGCCCACCCCCACCACCGACCCGGTGGTCTACACGACCACGCCCGCGGCCGACGCCTCGGACGTCCCGGTCGACACCCGCGTCACGGTTTCCGCGCAGCAGGGCACCCTGAAGAAGGCGTCGCTCTCCTACGTGAGCAAGAAGGGCAACCACATCACGGTCGACGGCGTGCTCAAGGACGGCACGTGGACGGCCGGCGACCTGCTCGAGCCCGGCGTCAAGTACACCCTGGCCCTCGAGGCCGAGAAGTCCGACGGCGGCACCGACGAGACGACCCGCACCTTCCGCACCGCCAACCTGACGCTCGACGACCAGGTCTACACCTCGGTGTCGCCGCGTGACGGCGGCACGGTCGGCATCGGCATGCCGGTCGTCATGCGCTTCGACCTGCCGGTCAAGGACAAGGCGAACTTCGAGAAGCACATGAAGGTCACCTCCTCGCCCGCCCAGGCCGGCTCCTGGTACTGGCTGTCCTCGCAGGAGGCCCACTGGCGCCCCAAGGCGTACTGGCAGCCCGGCACCAAGGTCCACGTCGAGGCGACCCTCAACGGCGTCTCCGCCGGCGGCGGCCGCTGGGGCGAGCAGTCGCGCACGTCCGACTTCACGATCGGCCGCTCCGTCATCGCCAAGGTGAACCTCCAGACCCACCAGATGGACGTCATCATCAACGGCAAGCTCGCCCGGCGCATCCCGGTCACGGGTGGCCGTCCCGGCTTCATCACCCGCTCCGGGGTCAAGGTGATCATGGACAAGGTCACCAACATCACGATGAAGGCCGAGACGATCGGCCTGAAGAAGGGTGACACCGGCTACTACCCCGACACCCCCGTCAAGTTCGCCATGCGCGTCACGAACTCCGGCGAGTTCCTCCACACCGCCCCGTGGTCGGTCGCCGACCAGGGCCACCGCAACGTCAGCCACGGCTGCACCGGCATGAGCGACGCCAACGGCCAGTGGCTCTACGGCCAGACCCGCATCGGCGACGTCGTCGAGACGGTCGGCACGGCCCGCCCGATGACGATGGGCAACGGCTACGCCGACTGGAACCTCAGCTGGTCCAAGTGGACCTCGGGCTCGGCTCTCTGAGCCCGCTCCCGCGGCACATTGCAGACGGCGAAGGCCGGTCACCCCGAGGGTGACCGGCCTTCGCCGTCTGAAGCGTGCAGGGCGTGGTGCTGCGGTGCCGGTTCAGGCGACGCTGCGCTCGTCCAGCTCGCGGGCGGTCTCGACCGCGGCACGCTGGATCGTGCGGGCGAGGTCGGGTGCCGCGCCCGCGAGCCCACAGGCGGGGGTCACCACGACGTCGACGAGGGATCCGGACGGCATACCGATCTGGCGCCACGCGTCGACGAAGCGGTCGGCGACCGCCTGCGGGCGGGTCAGGCTGCCGTCGGTGGGGATCGCTCCCGCGTGCAGCCGTATGCCGTCCTCGACCGCCACGGCGACGCCCTCCCACCCCCTTGGGCGCAGCAGCGAGGTGTCGACCGACAGCGCCGACGGCCCTGCTGAGCGCAGCAGGGGCAGCGGCGGCTCCGCGGCACAGCAGTGCAGCACCGTCTCGCCGTCGTGCGCGGCCAGCACGGTCTTCAGCCCGGCGGCGGCCACCTGCGGGTCGAGGCTCGGGAGCCGGCCGAAGCCCGACGAGGTCGGCAGCCGGCCGGCGAGGACGGTCGGCAGCGACGGCTCGTCGACCTGGAGCACGATCTCGGCGTCCGGCACGAGCCGCCGCACGGCGCCGACGTGCTCGCGGATGCCCTCGGCGAGCGACTCGACGAGGTCGCGGCTCGCGCCCTCGTCGACGACCACGCGCTCTCCTCTGCTGAGCCAGACGCTGGCGGCGAGCGTCCACGGCCCGACGACCTGCAGCTTGAGCCGGCCGGTGTGGCCGTCGAAGGCCTCGGCCAGCTCGTCCAGGTCCTCCCGCATCAAGGCTGCGGTGCGGGTCGCGTCACGCCCGGGGCGGTCGACGAGCCGCCACCCCACCGGCTGGAGGTCGACCGGCATCTCGACGAGCAACCCCGCGGTGCGGCCGATCATGTCGGCTCCCGGACCGCGTGCCGGCAGCTCGGGCAAATAGGGCAGGTGCCCGTCGAGGATCTCGCGCACCTGCGCGAGCGCGTCGCGCACGGAGGTTCCGGGCCAGGAGCCGATGCCGGTTGCCAGGGTCACCGCGCCAGCCTAGGGGCCGGCGGCGAGAACGCCGGCAGTGGGAGGTCCGCGGCGTCACGCCCAGGCCACGGCACGAGGGCCGGCAGCGGGTGCCGTGGGAACTCGGAGGCGAGGTGCGCAGGGTCCCGTCTACGCTGGCGCGATGCCGACCGCACGTCGCGACTTCTCCGGGCCCGACGACCTGCGGGCCATGCAGGCCATGGCGTCGCGGCAGTGGTCTCCTGCGAGCCGCTTCCACCCGGGCCAGCTCGCGTGGAGCCGCTACTACCGTCCGGTCGATCCCGACCATCTCGACGAGGGCGAGTTCATCGCCATCTGGGCCGATGAGGGGCAGGTCGTGGGCTTCGGCTGGGCCGAGGCACCCGACTGGCTCGAGCTCCAGGTGGCCCCCGACCGCCCCGACGTCGCCGACGAGCTCGTCGAGTGGTTCGAGGAGATCAGCGACGCCCCCACGCAGTCGGCCATCGTGATGGAGGGCGACGTGGCCGAACCATCCCTTGCCGCAGCAGGTTTCGAGCCCCGGCCCGACGCGTGGTGGTTCACGCACCACACCGTCGCGGTGGGCGACGTGGGCACGGCGCCCTGCGTGGACGGCTACCGCTTCCGGCACGTCGAGCCGCACGAGGCCCGCGAGCGCGCCGCCGTGCATGCGGCGGCCTGGTCGGAGTTCGGGCCGTCGAAGGTCGACGAGACCGCGTACCGGCAGCTCATGGCGGCGTGGCCGTACCGGCACGACCTCGACTGGGTGGCCGTCGACGAGCACGGCCGCATGGTGGCGTCGGTGATCGTGTGGCTCGACGAGGCGACGGGAGTCGGGCTCGTCGAGCCGGTCGGCTGCGTGCCCGAGCACCGCGGTCGTGGCCTCGCCGGTGCCGTCACCCTCGCCGCGCTGCGCCACCTCGGTGCGGTCGGCGGGTCGCTCGCCCAGGTCAGCCCGCGCGGCGACGAAGACTACCCCGGCCCGCAGCGCCTCTACCGGTCGCTCGGCTTCAGGCCGACGGCTCGCACCGTCACCTGGACGCGCTCCCTCGAGTGAGCAGGTTCGGTCGAGATCAGCCGACGGGCGTGCGCTCGAGGCGGGCGGCCGCGATGGTCGCCGATCCCACGACCCGCGTGCCGTCGTAGAGGACGACCGACTGCCCAGGAGCGACCCCACGGACGCGCTCGTCGAGCCGCACGTGGACGCTCTCGCCCTCGGCCCAAGCGCGTCCGGCGTACTCCGCGCCGTGCGCCCGCACCTGCGCACCCACCGCGACGACGCCCTGGGGCGGCGGGCCGCACCAGCGCGCGTGGTCTCCGGTCAGCGTGTTGACGCCGAGCAGGTCGGCCGTGCCGACGACCACCTGGTTGGTGTCAGGCCGCACCTCGACGACGTAGCGGGGCTGCCCGTCGGGCGCCGGCCTGGACAGCCCGAGGCCTCGGCGCTGACCGACGGTATAGGCGAACGCCCCGCCGTGGCTGCCGACCACGGCACCCTCGGTGTCGACGATGTCGCCTGGGGCCTCTCCGAGCTCGCGGCCCAGCCAGCCGCGCGTGTCGCCGTCGGCGATGAAGCAGATGTCGTGGCTGTCGGGCTTGGCAGCGACGTAGAAGCCGCGCTCGGCCGCCTCCTTGCGGATCTGTGGCTTCGTCGTGTCGCCGAGCGGGAAGAACGAGCGCGCGAGCTGGTCGGCGTCGAGCACGCCGAGGACGTAGCTCTGGTCCTTGGCCGGGTCGACGGCCCGATGCAGTTCGCGACGGACGGCGCCGTCGGGGTCGCGCGCCTCGACGACCTGGGCGTAGTGGCCCGTCGCGACCGCGTCGAACCCCAACGCGACCGCCTTGTCGAGCAGGGCCGCGAACTTGATCTTCTCGTTGCACCGCAGGCACGGGTTGGGGGTGCGGCCCGCGGCGTACTCGGCCCTGAAGTCGTCCACGACGTCGCGCTTGAAGCGGGCAGCCATGTCCCACACGTAGAACGGGATGCCGAGCACGTCGGCGACCCGCCGAGCGTCGCCGGCGTCCTCGATCGTGCAGCAGCCCCGTGCCGACTCGCGCAGGGTCGCCGCGCTCTGGGACAGGGCCAGGTGCACCCCGACGACCTCGTGCCCGGCGTCGAGCATCCGGGCCGCGGCGACGGCCGAGTCGACGCCGCCGCTCATCGCTGCGACGACCCTCACGACGCGGTCGCCTCGCGTGCGCGCCGGGCCCGCTCGATGGCAGCCGGCAGGGCCTCGATGAACGTGTCGACATCGGCTTGGGTCGAGGTGTGGCCGAGCGTCAGGCGCAGCGCCCCACGGGCGTCGCTCTCCGGCACACCCATCGCGAGGAGCACGTGGCTCGGCTGCGGCACGCCGGCCTGGCAGGCCGACCCGGTCGAGCACGAGACCCCGGCGGCGTCGAGGAGGTAGAGAAGGGAGTCACCGTCGCACCCCGGCACGAGGAGGTGCACGTTGCCCGGCAGCCGGCGCTCGCCGTCGCCGCGCTGCCACGTGCCCGTCGGCCGGATGTCTGCACCGAGCGCCATGGAGCGCTCGATGAGGTCGTCGCGCAGCCCCACCAGACGGGCCGACTCCGACTCGATCGCCTCGGTCGCCTCGACGAGCGCCGTCGCGAACCCGACGATCGCCGGGGTGTCGAGCGTGCCGGAGCGGACCTGGCGCTCCTGGCCGCCACCGTGGGTGAGCGGGACGAGCTTCGCGTCGCGTCGCACGACGAGCGCGCCGACGCCGATCGGACCGCCGAGCTTGTGGGCGGTCACCGACATGAGGTCGGCCCCGCTCGCGGCGAAGTCGACGGGCACGTGCCCGGCCGCCTGCACGGCGTCGGTGTGGAACGGCACCCCGAACTCGTGCGCGACCTCGGCGATGGCCCGGACGTCCTGCACCGTGCCGACCTCGTTGTTGGCCCACATGACCGACACGAGCGCGGCCGACGCCGGGTCGGCCTCGATGGCGGCACGCACGGTGCCGGGCTCGACGACGCCCTCCGGCGTGCACTCGAGCCAGGTGACCTTCGCCCCCTCGTGGGCGACGAGGAAGTCGACGCAGTCGAGCACGGCGTGGTGCTCGGTGACCCCGACGAGCAGCCGCACCCGCGCCGGGTCACGGTCGCGTCGGGCCCAGAAGGTGCCCTTGACCGCGAGGTTGTCGGACTCGGTGCCCCCCGACGTGAAGACGACCTCCGACGGACGCGCGCCCAGGCAGCGGGCGATCTTCTCGCGGGACTCCTCGACGGCGCGACGGGCCGCCCGACCCGTGCGGTGCAGCGACGACGCGTTGCCCACGATGCCGAGCTGCTGGGTCATCGCCGTGAGGGCGGCGGGCAGCATCGGCGTGGTCGCCGCATGGTCGAGATACGCAGTCACCCACCGATTCTAGGACGGCCTCGCCGGTGTCCCGACCGGGCGCCGACACCACTACCGATGCGTAACCTCCGCGCGCCCCGCCTCGTTGGCCCTGCACGTCGCCGTCCTCCACTGCAGCAGGGCGGCCCTGCAGAGAGGCAACTCATGCGCTCCACCCCATCTCGCCGTCTCCGTCTCGGAGCCGTGACCCTGGCGGCGGCCGCCGCGCTGGCCTCGGGCACCGTCGCAGCCGCGTCACCCGCCCCGCAGTCCGGGCCCGCCGCTGCCCCCGGCGGCCTGCTCGGCTCGGCCTCGGCAAAAGCACCGCTCTCGCCGTGGCTGTCGGCGCACTGGACGACGCTGTCCGCGGTCACCCCGACCACCGTCATGGTCCACGCCACCGACGTGGCGACGGCACGCCGGGCCGCGACGGCATCGGGGCTTGTCGTGCGGGAGACCTTCGACAAGATCGGCGTCGTCGTCGCCGCCGGCCTGCCCCTGCAGATCGACGCGGTGCGCTCGCGGGCCGGCGTCAGCTACGTCGAGGGCAACGCCCCCATCGACATGTTCCTCTCGACCTCCAACACGGCAACCCGTGGCTCCGAGGCCCGGGCCACCCTCACCGGCGCCAACGGCAAGGCCCTCGACGGGTCCGGCGTCAGCGTCGCCGTCATCGACTCCGGCGTCGACCCGACGCACCCGTTCCTCCAGAACGCCGACGGCACGTCGGCTGTCGTCAAGAACCTCAAGATGGTCTGTGACCCGCTCGAGGTGCTTCCCTGCCAGCCCGTCGACGCCGGCAGCCTCAACACCGACCTGCTCGCAGCGGGCGGTCACGGCATCCACGTCTCGGGCATCGTCGCCGGTCGTGACGTGACCCTCTCCGACGGCACGAAGATGCACGGTGCGGCCCCGGGCGCGAGCATCGTCAGCCTCGGCACCGGCGCCGTCCTGTTCATCGTCGGCGCAGACTCGGCCCTCAACTGGGTGCTCGAGAACCACGCTGCACCGTGCGGCGCCGGCGTCCCGGCCAGCACCTGCCCGCCGATCAAGGTGACGAGCAACTCCTACGGCCCCACCGGCGGTGGCGAGTTCGACCCCAACTCGGCGACGGTCAAGCTCCAGCGCGAGCTGGTCAAGGAGGGCGTCGTCAGCGTCTGGGCCAACGGCAACGACGGCGGCGACGGGTCGGCCAACTTGTCGAACCCGCCCGGGCAGGACCCGACCGGTGGCATCATCTCCGTCGCGTCCTTCAACGACCAGGACACCGGCACCCGCAACGGCACCGTGAGCACCTTCAGCTCGCGCGGCCGCTCCGGCCAGTTCGCCACCTACCCCGACATCTCGGCGCCGGGCGAGGGCATCACGAGCTCGTGCCGCATCTACCTGCCGATCTGCACCACCGGCGGCGACCCGCGCAACAACGGCGACTACAACACGATCAGCGGCACCTCGATGGCCACGCCGCACATCTCGGGCATCGTCGCGCAGCTGTTCCAGGCGAACCCGAACGCCACCCCGGCCCAGGTCGAGGCCGCCATCAAGGCGACCGCGTACAAGTACGCCGACGGCGCCGCCTACGTCAGCGACCCGGCCGGCAACGGCACGACGTCGTTCGACAAGGGCCACGGCCTCGTCGACGTCGTGGCGGCAGCCGCGGCCGTCCGCTGATCGGTGGCTCGCCCCGCTGAGGGCCTGACGCACGTCTGACCCGCGAGACCCCGCCCATGGGGCCGATCGACCTATGATCGGCCCCATGGGTGACGCGCACGTGGGCACCGGGGGCAGCCGTCTGCGCGCCCCGGCCGCCCACCGAGCCGTCTCGGCCCTCGCCTCGCCGGTCATCGGCTACTTCGTGGCACGGCTGGTGCTGCACTTCCTTGGCGGCGTCCCCAGCGCAGCCGTGTATGCCGTGTGCGTCGCCCTCGCGCTCGCCCTCGGCTGGCGCGCGTGGTCGGCCCGCATCGAGCTGGGGACGACCAGCTTGCGCGTGCACAACACGCTGGCCTCGACCACCGTCGAACGTCGCGACGTCCGGCGTGTCTCCTCGGGAGGCCGGCTCGAGTGGAACCGCGGCGGCAGACGCCCGGTGCGGCTGCCCTCGGAGGCCCTTAGGGGCGCCTGGTGGACGCTCGGCACCGGTAGGGCGGCATACGCCCTCAACCGCCAGCGGCTCGAGAGCTGGGCACGCCTCGGACGCCACGACCTCGGCCCCGACCCGCACGCCGACCGGCACGTCGACTCTCACGTCGACCCGGACCTCGACCCGGCCTGAGCACTTGTTCCGCCCGAACGCACGACTGCGGCCCCCGACCTCGTGGTCGGGGGCCGCAGTCACGTCCGTCGGGGCAGCACCTCTGGGTGGCCGACGTCGGACGGCGCTCAGTCCTTCGTGGCCTTGATCGCCTCGGTGGCCTGGGGCAGCACGTTGAACAGGTCGCCCACGACACCGAAGTCGACGAGCTCGAAGATCGGGGCCTCGTTGTCCTTGTTGACGGCCACGATCGTCTTCGAGGTCTGCATGCCGGCGCGGTGCTGGATGGCGCCGGAGATGCCGCACGCGACGTAGAGCTGCGGGCTGACCTGCTTGCCGGTCTGGCCGACCTGGCTCGTGTGCGGGTACCACCCGGCGTCGACGGCGGCGCGGCTCGCGCCCACGGCGGCACCGAGGCTGTCGGCGAAGTCCTCGACCTTGGAGAAGTCGCCGCCCGTGCCGCGGCCACCGGAGACGACGATCGCCGCCTCGGTCAGCTCGGGACGACCGGTGGCCTGCTTGGGCTTGCTCTCGGTGATGCGGGCACCCTTGGCGGCGTCGGACGGGGTGAAGTCGACGACCTCGTCGGCAGCCGCTCCGGCGGCCTCCTCGGGCGTGGCCGAGTTCGGCTTCACGGCGACGATGGGCGTGCCCTTCGTGACCGTCGCCGCGACCGTGTAGGAGCCGGCGAAGACCGACTGCGTCGTCGCGACACCACCGCTGCCGTCACCAGCGGCCTGCACGTCGACGGCGTCGGTGATCAGGCCCGACTCCGTCTTGACGGCGAGGCGAGCGGCGATCTCCTTGCCCTCGGGCGAAGCCGGCACGAGCACGGCCGCCGGGCCCTTCTCGGCGACGAGCTGCGCGAGCAGCTCGGCCTGCGGCACGACGAGGTGCTCGAGCACCTCGGGCGACTCGACGCGGTAGACCTTCTCGGCGCCGAAGCGGGCGAGGGACTCCTTCGCGGCGTCGAAGCCGGCACCGACGAACACGGCCGACGGCTCGCCGAGACGGCGGGCGATCGTCAGCAGCTCGGCGGTGGTCTTGCGGACCTTGCCCTCGACGTGGTCGACGAGCACGAGTACTTCAGCCATGGTGTGGATCTCCTTTGCTGGCTGGGAAAGTCAGTGACGGGTCAGCGGAGCGCGCGGTCAGCTCAGACGAACTTGCGCTCGGACAGGAAGGCGGCGAGCTTGCTGCCGCCGTCACCCTCGTCGGTGACGATCTCGCCCTGCGTGCGCGGCGGGCGGGCGTCGAACGAGGCGACCTTCGTCCAGGCGGCGTCGAGGCCGACCTGACCGGCGTCCACGCCGAGGTCGGCCAGGGCCCACTGCTCGACCGGCTTCTTCTTCGCGGCCATGATCCCCTTGAACGAGGGGTAGCGCGGCTCGTTGATCTGGTCGGTCACCGACACCAGCGCCGGCAGCGTGGCCGTGATCGTCTGGGTCGAGGCGTCGCCGTCACGGCGGATGGTGGCGCTGCCGCCGTCGACGGTCAGCTCGGACGCGAAGGTCACCGCCGGCAGGCCGAGGCGCTCGGCGAGCATCGTCGGGACGACGCCCATGGTGCCGTCGGTGCTGGCCATGCCGGTGATGACGAGGTCGACGTCACCGAGCTTCTTGATCGCCTCGGCGAGCACGAGCGAGGTCGCGACGGCGTCTGAGCCGTGGATCGCCGCGTCGTTGACGTGGACACCCTTGTCGGCGCCCATCTGCAGCGCCTTCTTGATGGCGTCGGCAGCCTGGTCGGGACCGACGGTCAGGACCGTCACCTCGCCCTCACCGGCCTCGACGATCTTCAGGGCCTCCTCGACGGCGTACTCGTCGAGCTCGGACAGCAGGCCGTCCACGTTCTCGCGGTCGGTCGTGTTGTCAGATGCGTTGAACGTGCGCTCGGCCTGGGCGTCCGGCACGTACTTGACACAGACGACGATGTTCATGGGTGAACGTCCTCTTCCGTTTGCGGATGGTGGTGCTCATGGAGCTGCCGGAGGTCGCTCCGGCACTGCCAGCCATCCTCTCACCGAGCCCTCGCCGAGACGGCACGCCACAGGCGTGACGCTCACCACCCAACGGCTCCGGCGTGTGCCGGCCGGTGTCCACAGCCGCACGGACAGACCTCCTGTCGCGGCTGGGAAGAGGCAAAACCTGGTTGTCGAAAGTCGTCGGTCCTCCAGAGGATGGGCGTCATGTCGTACACCGGCGCCGCCACGCCCACGAACCGCCGGGTCGCCCTCGTCACCGGGGTCGGGAGGCGGCGCTCGATCGGGTCGGAGATAGCTCTCGGCCTCGCTGCGGACGGCTGGGACCTCGCCCTCGGTCAGTGGCAGCCCCATGACGAGCGGCTCGGCTACGAGCGCGGTCCTGACGACCCGGCCGCCGTCGCCGACGAGTGCCGCTCATGGGCAGCCGCGTGGAGCTGCTGCCCGGCGACGTCGTGCGCTTCCTGCTCTCGGAGCAAGGCGGCTGGATCAACGGCCAGCTGCTCCTCAGCAACGGCGGCTTCAAGACCGCCTGACGGCCTGACGACCGGCCTGACGACCGGCCTGGCGCTCGGCTCAGGTCGGGTCGACCTCGGCGGCCTCGATGACGTGGAAGGCCGGCTCCTCGTAGGGGTGCGCGGCGCGCAGGGCGGCCACGACCGCGCCGCGCAG
Organism: Terrabacter sp. 05T424; assembly: GCF_056396225.1. NCBI lineage: Bacteria > Bacillati > Actinomycetota > Actinomycetes > Micrococcales > Intrasporangiaceae > Terrabacter > Terrabacter sp. 05T424. Next base: position 737,198 of record NZ_JBFTLB010000001.1, on the reverse strand, counting down.
CGACCGGTCGAGCACGACCTCGACGCGGTCCTCGGCGAGCTGCTCGAGGTCGCCGACCGAGCCGATCGAGGGAGTGGCCCCCGCCAGCGGGCGGAACTGTCCGGTGCCGCGCACCACGAAAGCGCACTCGCGGTAGTCGCCGATCGCGCCGGCACCGGCGGCATGCACCGCCGCGAGGACGCCCTCGGTCGACTCGACGGGCGAGTAGAACACGAGGACGTCCAGCGGTGGTGTCATCGACCCTCGAACTGCGCCTTGCCCGGGCCGTGCTCGACGAACGAGCTCATGCCGATCTCGCGGTCCTTCGTCGCGAACAGCGAGGCGAAGAGCATCCGCTCGATCTCGAGACCGCTCGCCAGGTCGACCTCGAGACCTCGGTCGATGGCCTCCTTGGCGGCGCGGACGGCATACGAAGCGGCTCCGACGAACGAGCCGGCCCACTCGCGGGCGGCCGTGTAGACGTCGCCGGCGGGGACCACCTTGTCGGCGAGCCCGATCGCGAGCGCCTCCTGGGCGTCGACGAAGCGGCCGCTGAAGATGATCTCCTTGGCGCGCGAGGCGCCGACGAGGCGCGAGAGGCGCTGCGTGCCGCCGGCCCCCGGGATGATGCCCAGCAGGATCTCGGGCTGGCCGAGCTTGGCGTCGTCGGCGACCAGGCGGAAGTCGCAGGCAAGCGCGAGCTCGCAGCCGCCCCCGAGGGCATACCCCGTGATGGCGGCGATGACCGGCTTCGGGATGCGCGCCACCGACGTGATCGAGCTCATCAGCGGCCCGGAGCGCTCGACCATGTCGGTGTACGACATCGTCTGCATCTCCTTGATGTCGGCGCCTGCGGCGAAGACGCGCTCGCCGCCGTAGACGATGACGGCCTTGACGTCGGTGCGCGCCGTCGCCTCGGCGGCGGCCTCGCGGATCTCCTCCTGGACCTGGACGTTGAGCGCGTTCATCTTCGGCCGGTCGAGGCGGATCGTGCCGACGCCGTCCTCGACCTCGAGCCGGACGAACTCGCCCATCAGGCGGTGGGGCCGGCGGGCGCGTCGTCGACGGGCAGCCAGGACTGGAAGAAGAAGCCGACGCTCTGGAGGATGTGGTTCACCGAGAGCGGCACGAGGATCTCGAGGTCGGCGTTCGGCGTGATGACGTGCTCCGCGGAGACGACGAGGCTCTCCTGCACGAGCGAGAGCTTGACGATGTTGAGCTGCATGGTGAGGTCGTTGCAGCGGGCGATGCGCTCGTTGCGGTCGGGCGAGACGGGCTCGGCGAGCTGCCACTGGCCGAAGAAGCGGACCAGTGCGAGGTCGCCCTCGGCCACGCGGGCGAAGAGCGTCGTGCTGGCGCCCTCGTCGTCGACGATGGCGAACTCGAGGTCACCGTCGCCGTCGATGGACGCCTCGATGCCGAGACCCTTCAGCACCTCGAGGATGCGGTCGCGCACGGGGGCGTCGCTGGCGGGGGCGTTGTCGGGCCCGGCGTCGGGAGCGCTCGGCATGAAGTTGGGCAGCGAAGTCGGATCGGTCATGCGCCAACCGTAACGAGACGGCGCGGCGAGGTCGATCCGGCCCGGACGGGACCCGGCCCACCGCGGCAGGGGGAGCGTCACGTCTGCCCCACTTCCTCCGGCCCCTTACGCTCAGACGCATGCGCCCGTCCCCGACCGCGACGCCCGACCTCCCGCCGGAGCTCGGGGCGCGCCTCATCGACGGGGGCGCCCAGTTCTCGGTCTACGCCGGTCACGCCCGCTCGGTGGAGGTCTGCCTCTTCGACGCCGGGCCGGACGGGCCCGACGGTCCGACGGTCGAGCGCCGCGTGCCGCTGCGGCACCGCGCCCACGGCACGTGGTTCGACACGGTGCCCGGCGTCGGGGCCGGCCAGCGCTACGCCTTCCGCGTGGACGGTGAGTGGAACCCCGACCAGTCCCTGCTGCACAACCCCGCCAAGCTGCTGCTCGACCCCTACGCGCGAGCCATCGAGGGCGAGGTCCGTCTCGACCCGGCCGTCTACGGACACCGTGTGGGTGCCGACCTGCGCGGCGACCTGTGGGTGCGCGACGACCGCGACTCGGCACCCCACCTGCCGCGATGCGTCATCGTCGAAGACGAGTTCGACTGGGGCACAGATGATTTCATGCGCCGCTCGATGACCGAGTCGCTCATCTACGAGGTGCACGTCAAGAACGCCACGATGCTGCACCCGGGGGTGCCCCAGGAGCTCAGGGGAACGTATGCCGGCCTGGCCCACCCCGCGTTCGTCGACCACCTGCTGGGGCTGGGTGTCACCGCAGTCGAGCTGCTTCCCGTGCACACGTTCACCCACGAACCCGACCTCGTCCTGCGCGGCCTGAGCAACCACTGGGGCTACAACACCCTGGGCTTCTTCGCCCCGCACGCCCCCTACGCCGCGGCGACCGACCCGCAGGGCGTGCTCGACGAGTTCAAGGGCATGGTCAAGGCGCTGCACGCGGCCGGCATCGAGGTGCTGCTCGACGTCGTCTACAACCACACCGCAGAGAACTCCCGCGACGGGATGATGCTGTCGTGGCGCGGCCTCGACCAGCGCGCGTACTACCGCGTCGACGCGCGTGGGCGCGACATCGACGTCACCGGGTGCGGCAACACCCTCGACCTCACCCACCCGGTCGTGGCGCGCATGGTGCTCGACTCCCTGCGCTACTGGGTGCAGGAGTGCCACGTCGACGGCTTCCGCTTCGACCTCGCCGTCGCGCTCGGCCGAGGCAAGGACGACGGCTACGACCGCGACCACCCGTTCCTCGTGGCCCTGCGCACCGACCCCGTGCTCTCGCGCGCCAAGCTCGTCGCGGAGCCCTGGGACCTCGGCATCCACGGCTGGCGCACCGGGCAGTTCCCGCCTCCGTTCTCCGAGTGGAACGACCGCTATCGCGACACCGCCCGCACCTTCTGGCTGCGAGACCTCGCCGCCTCGGCCTCGGGGGGTGTCGGCCACGGCGTGCGCGAGCTCGCCACCCGGCTGGCCGGCTCGCAGGACCTCTTCGACAGCCACGACCGGGGCACCATCGCGTCGGTCAACTTCGTCACGGCGCACGACGGCTTCACCCTCGCCGACCTCACGGCGTACGACACGAAGCACAACGGCGCGAACGGCCACGGGGGCACCGACGGCTCGAACGACAACCGGTCGTGGAACCACGGCGTCGAGGGCCGCACCGACGACCCCGACGTCATCGCGGCGCGGCGGCGCTCGATCCGCAACCTGCTCGGCACGCTGCTGCTCTCGACCGGCGTCCCGATGCTCAACGCCGGCGACGAGCTGGGCCGCAGCCAGCGCGGCAACAACAACCCGTACTCCCAGGACAACGAGATCAGCTGGATGAGCTGGGACCTCGAGCCCTGGCAGGACGACCTGCTCGAGACGACCCGTCACCTCGTGCGGCTGCGGCGTGACCACCCGGTGCTGCGGCAGCGGGAGTTCTTCTCCGGCAGGCCTACTCACGAGGGTGGCTCGACCGACCTGGCCTGGTTCGCGGCCGCCGGGGAGCTCATGGGCCATCGCTGGGACGGTCCTGCCGTCGACGTGCTCCAGGCCCTCTACAACGGCGCCTGGTTCTCGCAGCAGTCGGTGCTCGTCGTCGTGAACGGGTCGGCCCGCAAGACCGAGGTCACCCTGCCCGACGCCCCAGGCGTGACGGCATACCAGCTGCTCTGGGACAGCTCCGACGATCGGCCGGCGGCGCCGGGCGAGCCGGTGCTGGCGGGCACCGTCGTCACGATGGACGCCGCGTCGATGCGCGTGTGGTGCTCCGTCGCGCCGGACTGACCCACCAGACTGGCCCACCCGACCAACTGACGCACCCGAGGGCGACTACGGCCAGCGGTGCACGTCGCCAGCGCGGGTGCGCGTCCGGCGCACGAGTGGGCGCTGCAGCGCCCACCCCTGAACCATCCGTGCCCTCCTGGGGCGAAGGCGCACCCCTGCAGGACCACTCGCGTCTGCCGTCCGGCGCACCCGACGGCATACGCGAGGAGCCCGGACCCACACGGGGTCCGGGCTCCTCGGCGCTTCCGGAAGCGGGTGGCGCCGTCAGGCGTTGCGCGCGAGGCCCAGCTCGGCGGCGCTGGCGAGCGCCGGGTGCTTCGGCACGACGCGGACGCTGTAGCCGAACGACCCCGTGCGGCGCAGCGGCTGCGAACCGGCGAACTGGTGGCGTCCGTCGTCGTAGGACTCGACCAGCTGGAGCGGCGCGACCTCCACGCCCCAGAGCTCGTCGACGTCGTTGACGTGGCCGTGGACCAGCTGCACGTCGACGTCGTCGGGCGTCAGGCCGTCGAGCGCGACGTAGGCGCGCAGGTCGAGGACGTCGCCGATCTGCGGGGAGTCCGACAGGCCTGAGGGCTCGACGTGCTCGACCTTGACCTTCGGCCACGACGCGCGGATCTTCGCCTTGAAGGCGGCGAGGTCCTTCGCACCGGCGAACTCCGATGCCACGACTGAACGGCCCGAGACTGCGGCCGGGCTGTAGAGCTGCCCGGTGTAGTCCTGCACCATGCGGCTCGCGAGCACCTTCGGCCCGAGGGTCTTGAGGGTGTGGGTCATCATCGCGATCCACCCCTGCGGAAGCCCGGCGGCATCGCGGTCGTAGAACTTCGCCGCGACGTCGTTCTCGATGAGGTCGTAGAGCGCAGCGGCCTCGATGTCGTCTCGACGCTCGGCGTCCTCGACACCGTCGGCGGTCGGGATGGCCCAGCCGTTGCGGCCGTCGAACCACTCGTCCCACCAGCCGTCGAGGATGGAGAGGTTGAGGCCGCCGTTGAGGGCTGCCTTCATGCCCGAGGTGCCGCACGCCTCGAACGGGCGGAGCGGGTTGTTGAGCCAGACGTCGCAGCCCGGGTAGAGGTGCTGGGCCATCGCGATGTCGTAGTTCGGCAGGAAGACGATGCGGTGGCGGACCTCCGGGTCGTCGGCGAAGCGGACCATCTCCTGGATGAGGCGCTTGCCGGTCTCGTCGGCCGGGTGCGACTTGCCAGCGATGACGAGCTGGACCGGGCGCTCCGGGTGGAGGAGCAGCGCCTTGAGGCGGGCCGGGTCGCGCAGCATGAGCGTGAGGCGCTTGTAGGTCGGCACGCGGCGGGCGAAGCCGATCGTCAGCACGTCGGGGTCGAGCACGTCGTCGACCCAGCCGAGCTCGGCGTCGGTCGCCCCGCGCTTCTGCCACGACGAGCGCACGCGGCGGCGGGCGTCGGCGACGAGCTTCTCGCGCATCTCGCGCTTCGCCGACCAGACGGCGTCGGCGGGCACCTCGTCGATGCGGTCCCAGGCGTCGGTGCCGGCGATGTCGGCGGTGCCGAGGTGCTTGCGGGCGACGTCGTAGACGACGCGGTCGACCCACGTCGGGGCGTGGACTCCGTTGGTGATGCTGGAGATCGGCACCTCGACGTCGTCGAAGCCCGGCCACAGGCCGTCGAACATGCCACGGCTGACGACCCCGTGCAGCTGGGAGACCCCGTTGGCGCGCTGCGCGAGCCGCAGGCCCATGACGGCCATGTTGAAGATGCCGGGCTGGCCGCCCTCGTAGTCCTCGGCGCCGAGGGTGAGCAGGCGCTCCACCGGCACGCCCTCGATGGCGTTGGGGCCGCCGAAGAAGAGGTTGATCTTGGCCGCGTCGAAGCGGTCGATCCCGGCGGGAACCGGCGTGTGCGTCGTGAACACGGTCGCCGCGCGCACGGTCTCGAGGGCCTCGTCGAAGGTGAGGCCGTGGTCGCGCACCAGCTCGGTGATGCGCTCGACGCCGAGGAAGCCGGCGTGGCCCTCGTTGGTGTGGTAGACCTCCGGCGTCGGCGCGCCGGAGAGGCGCGACCAGAGGCGCAGGGCGCGCACTCCGCCGATGCCGAGCAGCAGCTCCTGCTCGAGGCGCGTGTCACCGCCGCCGCCGTAGAGCGACTCGGTGACCTTGCGGGTCTGCTCGTCGTTGCCCGGCACGTCGGAGTCGAGCAGCAGCAACGGAACTCGTCCGACCTGCGCCTTCCAGACGTGAGCGTTGAGCACCCGGCCCGCCGGCAGGTCGATGGTGACGACCGCGGGCGTGCCGTCGTCCTCGCGGAGCAGTGCCAGCGGCAGGCCGTCGGGGTCGAGGACGGGGTAGGTCTCGACCTGCCAGCCATCGCGGTTGAGCGACTGCTTGAAGTAGCCGGTCTTGTAGAAGAGGCCGACTCCGACGATTGGCACACCGAGGTCGGAGGCCGACTTCAGGTGGTCACCGGCGAGGATGCCCAGGCCCCCGGAGTACTGCGGCAGCACTGCGGTGATGCCGAACTCGGGGCTGAAGTAGGCGATCGCGGCTGGGGCGGCCTTGCCGGTGCCCTCCTGCTCTCGGCTCCACGACTGGTACCAGCGCTCGTCGGTGAGGTAGTGGTGGAGGTCGTCGTTGGCCGCCACCACGCCGTTGACGAACTCGTCGTCGGCGGCCAGCGCAGCCAGCTCGTCGGCCGAGAGGCGCGACAGGAGCTTGACGGGGTCCTCACCCGCCTCGGCCCACTTGCGCGGACTGATGCTCTCGAACAGGTCACGGGTCGGCGGGTGCCAGGACCAGCGGAGGTTGCTCGCGAGGACGCCGAGACCCTCGATGCGGCTCGGCAGGACAGTACGGACGCTGAAGCGACGGATGGCCTTCACAAGGGGACAGCATAGGGGGCGCCGTGACGGGTTCTTGCAACACTTGCAGCCGCGTTTCACCCAACGGACGGACCCGCGGTGCGTCATGGGCCTAGCGCTCCAACTTCGATACGGTCGATCACGTGACTGGCTCAGCGAAGAAGTCCCGTTCCAGCAAGCCAACCCCCGGGCGCCCCGCCGCCCGCCCAGCAACACCAGCGATGTCGACCCCACCGCCCGAACCCGCAGCACCGGCCGCCCCGGCCACGCCTGTCGAGGCGTCTGCCCCGGCCACCCCTGTGGAGGCGTCCGCGCCGGTCACGCGCGTCGACGCGAACCCGAGCGCCGACGACGCCTTCGTCGACGACACAGAGGCCGGCGCGGTCCACCTCGCCCCCGAGCACCCGGTGAGCGTCCCGCCGACCGTCGAGGGCATGCCCGGTGGGGCGCTCCCGATCGGCCGCATCCCCGTCAGCGACGTGCGTCCCCTCGTCGACGGTGGCACCCGCCCGGCCAAGTCGGTCGTGGGCGAGGAGTTCACGGTGCGCGCCAAGGTGTTCCGTGAGGGTCACGACGCCGTCAACGCGACCGCCGTGCTGACCGACCCCGACGGTGGTGAGCACTACTTCGCGATGCACAGCGACAACCCCGGGCTCTCCGAGTGGTCCACGACGGTCGTCGCCGACCGCGAGGGCTGGTGGACCTACCGCGTCGAGGGCTGGTCCGACCCGTATGCGACGTGGGTCCACGACGCCGGCATCAAGATCGCCGCAGGCGTCGACGAGGACCTCATGTGCGCCGAGGGCGTACGCGTGCTCGAGCGTTTCGCTGCTGCCGTCCGTGGCCTCGGCCTCGACGCCTCCGAGATCGACAAGGGCATCGTCGCGCTCGGCGACAACCGGTCGCCCGCAGCCCACCGGTTCGGGGCCGCGACCTCCCCCGAGATCACCGGCCTGCACTCGCTCGTGCCGCTGCGAGAGTTCCTGTCGCCCTCGCCCGCCTACTCGCTGCTCGTCGAGCGCGAGCTCGCCCTCTATGGCGCGTGGTACGAGATCTTCCCGCGGTCGGAGGGCGCGCACCGCGACGACAAGACGGGCGAGTGGGTCTCCGGCACCTTCCGCTCCGCGGCCAAGCGCCTGCCGGCGATCGCCGACATGGGCTTCGACGTGGTCTACCTGACCCCGATCCACCCGATCGGCACGACGGCTCGCAAGGGGCGCAACAACAGCCTGACGGCGCAGCCCGGAGATCCCGGATCCCCCTACGCCATCGGCTCGCCCGACGGCGGGCACGATGCCATCCACCCCGACCTCGGCACCTTCGACGACTTCGACGCGTTCGTCGGCGAGGCGCGACGGCTCGGCATGGAGGTCGCGCTCGACATCGCGCTGCAGGCCTCCCCCGACCACCCGTGGGTGCAGACCCACCCCCACCTGTTCACGACGCGGGCCGACGGCACCATCGCGTACGCCGAGAACCCGCCCAAGAAGTACCAGGACATCTACCCGCTCAACTTCGACAACGACCCGGCAGACTCCTACGCCGAGGTGCGCCGCGTCATCCAGGTCTGGATCGACCACGGCGTGCGCGTCTTCCGCGTCGACAACCCGCACACCAAGCCGGTCGCCTTCTGGCAGTGGCTGATCGCCGACGTCGCGAAGGACCACCCCGACACGATCTGGCTCTCCGAGGCGTTCACCAAGCCGGCGATGATGCACCAGCTCGCCAAGGCCGGCTTCCAGCAGAGCTACACCTACTACGCGTGGCGCAACGCGAAGTGGGAGCTCGAGGAGTACGGCCGCGAGCTCGCCGGCGAGGCGAGCGGGTCGGCATACATGCGCCCGTCGTTCTGGCCGACGACGCACGACATCCTCACGCCCTACATGCAGTACGGCGGACCCACCGCCTGGAAGCTGCGGGCGGCCGTCGCGGCAACGATGTCTCCGACCTACGGCATCTACGCCGGCTACGAGCTGATGGAGCACGTCGCCCGGCCCGGCGCCGAGGAGCAGATCGACAACGAGAAGTACGAGTTCAAGGACCGCCAGTGGTACCTCTACGAGCCCGGCGGCCCGCTCGAGAGCCGCTCGCTGGCGTGGTATCTCAAGCGGCTCAATGACATTCGCGGGTGGCACCCCGCCCTGCGGTGGCTGCGCAACCTGCGCTTCCACGCCGCCGACGACGAGAACGTCCTCGTGTTCAGCAAGTCGCGCATCGTCGACCGCGCCACCGGCGAGCGCGACACCGTGCTCGTCGTCGCCAACCTCGACCCGCACGCGACCCGTGAGACGTGGGTGCACCTCGACATGGAGGCGCTGGGTATGGCGACATGGTCGAGCTTCGACGCGCACGACCACATCACCAACGAGACCTGGGAGTGGCGTCAGGACAACTTCGTCCGCCTGGGGCCCGACTCAGAGCCCGTCCACATCATCCACGTGAGGAGCCACTGACCGCATGCAGGGACTCAACCTCTCCCAGCCGGGGCTGAAGCACGACCCTCAGTGGTTCAAGAAGGCTGTCTTCTACGAGGTGCTCGTGCGCGCCTTCGCCGACAGCAAGGGCGTGGGCGCCGGCGACTTCACCGGCCTGATCCAGCGGCTCGACTACCTGCAGTGGCTGGGAGTCGACTGCCTCTGGCTGCCGCCGTTCTACGCGTCCCCACTCCGTGACGGCGGCTACGACATCTCCGACTACAAGGCGGTCCTGCCCGAGTTCGGCACCCTGCCCGAGTTCACCGAGCTGGTCTCGCAGGCGCACGCTCGCGGCATCCGCATCGTCACCGACCTCGTCATGAACCACACGAGCGACCAGCACCCGTGGTTCCAGGCGAGCCGCGCCGAGCCCGACGGCCCCTACGGCGACTTCTACGTCTGGTCCGACAGCGACGACGGCTACGACGACGCGCGCATCATCTTCGTCGACACCGAGGTGTCCAACTGGACGTTCGACCCGGTGCGCCGCCAATTCTTCTGGCACCGCTTCTTCAGCCACCAGCCCGACCTCAACTTCGAGAACGAGGCCGTGCAGGAGGCGATGTTCGACATCGTGCGCTTCTGGATGGACCTCGGCATCGACGGCTTCCGCCTCGACGCGGTGCCCTACCTCTTCGAGGAGGAGGGCACCAACTGCGAGAACCTTCCTCGCACGCACGAGTTCCTGGCCCAGCTGCGCTCGATGGTCGACAAGGAGTATCCCGGGCGCATCCTGCTCGCCGAGGCCAACCAGCCCCCGGCCGAGGTCGTCGACTACTTCGGCAACGACGAGGCACCCGAGTGCCAGATGTGCTTCCACTTCCCCGTCATGCCCCGGCTCTACTACTCGCTGCGCGAGGAGAAGGCCCAGCCGATCATCGACGTCCTCGCTGAGACCCCGGCCATCCCCAACGGCACGCAGTGGGGAACGTTCCTGCGCAACCACGACGAGCTCACGCTCGAGATGGTGACGCCCGAGGAGCGTGCCGCCATGTACGGCTGGTATGCCCCCGACCCACGTATGCGTGCCAACGTCGGCATCCGTCGGCGCCTCGCTCCACTGCTCGACAACAGCCGTCCCGAGATCGAGCTGATCCACGCGCTGGTGCTCTCGCTCCCCGGCTCGCCCTGCCTCTACTACGGTGACGAGATCGGGATGGGCGACAACATCTGGCTCACCGACCGCGACGCCGTGCGCACCCCGATGCAGTGGACGCCCGACCGCAACGCGGGCTTCTCGAGCGTCGACCCAGGCAAGCTCTACCTGCCGGTCATCAGCAGCCTCGTCTACCACTACAACAACGTGAACGTCGAGGCCCAGATGGCGTCGTCGGCGTCCCTGCTGCACTGGGTGCGCGGCATGCTCCAGGTGCGCGGTCGCCACCCGGTCTTCGGGCTCGGCGCGTTCGAGGTGGTCGAGGCCGACAACGACGCGATCCTCGCCTTCACCCGGGTGCTCAGCGGCGACGCCGACCACCCCGACGAGGCGGTGCTCTGCGTCAACAACCTCTCGAGCCGTCCCCAGGCGGCGACCATCCAGCTGCCCGACCACCTCTCGGGCCGCCAGCTCATCGACCTCTTCGGCGGCCAGGGCTTCCCCTGGGTGGCCAACGACGGCCGCGTCACGCTGACCCTGGGCTCGCGAGACTTCTTCTGGCTCCAGCTGCGCGGCGGAGAGGACAACGGCTGATGGCTATCGTGCACAAGGGCGCGACGATCGTGCCGAACAAGACCGAGATGGTCACCGGCTGGATGCCCCAGCAGCGGTGGTACCACGGCAAGGGCCACGTGCCTGAGCTGCGCCGGGTCGGCGGCTTCCGACTCGAAGACCCCGACGGCGAAGTCGGTTGCGAGACGTTGCTGCTCGCCGACGAGGCCGTGACACCGGCCGTCGTCTACCAGGTGCCACTCACCTACCGCGGCGCCCCCCTGGAGGGGGCGGAGCACGCCCTGATCGGCACCATGGAGCACAGCGTCCTCGGCACGCGGTGGGTCTACGACGCACCGCACGACCCCGTCTACGTCTCGCAGCTCATGGCGGTGATCCTCGGGTCGGGCCTGTCCGACGACGCCCAGGCCTCGGCCGGCAGCAACGAACGCGCCAGCGGCTTCAGCACGGGGCACGCCACGGGGTCGGTGGCCTCGTCGTCGGTCCTCAGCGGCGAGCAGTCCAACACGTCGATCATCTGTCGCATGACGGCCCCCGACGGTGGGCCGGCCGAGCCGCTCATCGTCAAGGTGTTCCGCACCGTGCAGGACGGCGAGAACCCCGACGTCGTCGTGCAGTCGGCCCTGACTCGCGAGGGCTCCGACCGCGTACCCATGGCGGTCGGGCACCTGTCAGGCGTCTGGGACTCCCCTGTCGACGGCGCACCGCAGCACGGGCACCTCGCCTTCGCGCAGGAGTTCATCCCCGGCGTCGAGGACGCCTGGCGGGTGGCACTCGTCGCCGCGGCCTCGGGCACGGACTTCACGGCCCGCGCCCGCGACCTGGGGGTCGTCACGGCACAGATCCACACGGCCCTCGCGCACGCGCTGGGCACCTCCGAGGTCACGCCCGAGTCGCGCGACGCCCTCGTCGCGTCGATGCGGCAGCGGTATGCCGCCGCTGCCGTCCTGGTGCCCGAGCTGTCCTCCCACTCGGACGCCGTCGAACGCATCGCGCAGTCGGTGCGCGACGTCCACTGGCCCCCGCTCCAGCGCATCCACGGCGACTACCACCTCGGCCAGGTCCTCGACGTCCCCGAACGAGGGTGGGTCGCGCTCGACTTCGAGGGCGAGCCCCTGCGCCCGCTCGCCGAACGCACTCAGCCCGACCTCACGGCTCGCGACGTGGCCGGCATGCTGCGCTCGTTCGACTACGCAGCCGGCTCTGTGGCCCTGGCCCAGTCACCGGTCGACGCCACAGCCTGGGCGGCAGCCTGCCGCGAGGCATTCCTCGACGGATACGCCTCTGTCGCAGGCTCCCCCGATGCCGAGGCCGTCGCGCTCACTCGCGCGCTCGAACTCGACAAGGCGCTGTACGAGGTCGTCTACGAAGCCCGCAACCGCCCGTCGTGGCTGCCGATTCCGCTCGGCGCCGTCGAGCGGCTCATCACCCCGGAAGGCACGCCATGAGCAGCGACACCACCCACGGACCCTCGCTCGACGACGCCGCCATCACGGCATTCCTGCACGGCCGCAACGGCCAGCCGCACGACCTCCTGGGCCACCACGTCGGCCCGGGCGGACTGACCATCACGGCCTACCGTCCCTACGCGAGCCGGGTCGCGGCGCGACTCGACTCGGGCGACCGCGTCGAGCTGCAGCACGTGCGCGACGGCATCTGGTCGATGACCTCGCCCGACTTCGGCTCGACGCACGACTACCGCCTGCTCGTCGAGTACGGCGACGGGGTCGAGCACGAGCAGGACGACCCCTACCGTTTCGCGCCGACGCTGGGCGAGATCGACCGACACCTCATCAACGAGGGCCGGCACGAGCAGCTGTGGACCGTCCTCGGTGCCCATGTGCGCCACTACCCCGGGCCGCTCGGCGACGTCTGGGGAGTCTCGTTCGCGGTCTGGGCGCCGCGGGCCAAGGCGGTCCACGTCATCGGCGACTTCAACGACTGGGACCGCCGCACCCACCCGATGCGCGCCCTCGGCGAGAGCGGCATCTGGGAGCTGTTCCTCCCCGGCGCCAGCGAGGGCATGAACTACCAGTTCGCCGTGCGCGGACCCGACGAGCTGGTGCGGCTCAAGAGCGACCCGATGGCGCGCATGACCGAGGTCGCCCCCAAGCAGGCCGCCATCGTCACCGAGAGCCACTACCACTGGGGCGACGGCGAGTGGATGGAGCGGCGCCGCACGTCCAACGCGCACCAGGGGCCGATGAGCATCTACGAGGTGCACCTCGGCTCGTGGCGCCAGGAGGAGGGCTACCGAGGCCTCGCCGAGCACCTCGTCAACTATGTGCGCGACCTTGGGTTCACCCACGTCGAGTTCCTCCCCGTCATGGAGCACCCGTACGTTCCGTCGTGGGGCTACCACGTCACCGGCTATTACGCGCCGAGCTCGCGCTGGGGGCACCCCGACGACTTCCGCTATCTCGTCGACGAGCTGCACAAGGCCGGCATCGGCGTGCTGCTCGACTGGGTGCCGGGGCACTTCGCCACCGACGAGTGGGCGCTCGCGCGCTTCGACGGCCTGCCGCTCTACGAGCACCCCGACCCCCGCAAGGGCTGGCACCCCGAGTGGGGCTCCAACATCTTCGACTACGGCCGACCCGAGGTGCGCAACTTCCTCGTCGCCAATGCCATCTACTGGCTGGAGGAGTTCCACCTCGACGGCCTCCGGGTCGACGGCGTCGCCTCGATGCTCTACCTCGACTACGCCCGCGACGCCGGGGCGTGGGTGCCCAACAAGAACGGCGGCCGCGAGAACCTCGAGGCGGTCGAGCTGCTCAAGGAGACCAACGCCACCGCCTACAAGCGCGTCGGCGGCATCGTCACCATCGCCGAGGAGTCGACGACGTGGCCCGGGGTCACCAAGCCGACCAACATGGGCGGTCTTGGCTTCGGCTTCAAGTGGAACATGGGCTGGATGAACGACTCGCTGAAGTACCTCGGCGAGGAGCCCATCTACCGCAAGTTCCACCACGGCAAGCTGACCTTCTCGCTCATGTACGCCTTCGACGAGAACTTCGTGCTGCCGATCAGCCACGACGAGGTCGTCCACGGCAAGGGCTCCCTGCTGCGCAAGTCGCGTGGCTCGCGTGAGGAGCAGGTCGCGACGTTGCGCGCGTTCCTCGCCTACCTCTGGTGCCACCCCGGCAAGCAGCTCCTCTTCATGGGCTGCGAGTTCGGCCAGGAGTCCGAGTGGTCCGAGGGCCGCAGCCTCGACTGGTGGCTGCTCGAGCAGCCGCTGCACTACCGCGTGCACAACCTCGTCAAGGACCTCAACGGCATCTACCGGGGCAACCGCGCCCTGTGGGAGCTCGACGCCGACCCCTCCGGGTTCGAGTGGCTCGAGGCCGACGACGCCGATCACAACACCTTCTCGTGGCTGCGCTTCGGCCGCGGCGACCGCGCGGCCGACGCGCCCGCCGTCGCGTGCGTCATGAACTTCAGCGGTGAGACGCAGCAGAGCTACCGCATCGGCCTGCCTCGCGGCGGCCGCTGGACCGTCGTGCTCGACACGGCCGGCTACCACCCCGATGCTCCCAGCAGTGCCGGCATCGTCGTGGAGGCCCGCGAGGAGGAATGGCACCACCAGCCGTATGCCGCTGACGTGACTGTCCCGCGGCTGTCGACCGTGTGGCTCGTGCCTGTCGACGAGCCCGGCCCGGCGTCGACGGCCACCGTGCACGCAGTGGCCACGAGCAGCACCACCGAGGCGAACCCCCACGAGCACGTGACGACGAACGGAGACCCCTCATGACCCACCCACGCGCCGGCCAACCGGCACAGGCCGAGGACCTCGTCGACGTCGACGCCCTCATCGGCGCGTACTACGAGCTGCACCCGGACGTCGACGACCCCGACCAGCAGGTCGCGTTCGGCACGTCGGGGCACCGCGGGTCGAGCCTGCGCACCGCCTTCAACGAGGACCACATCCTCGCGACGACGCAGGCGATCGTCGACTACCGGGTGTCGCAGGGTTTCGACGGACCGCTGTTCATCGGACGCGACACGCACGGCCTGTCCGAACCGGCCTGGCGCTCAGCGCTCGAGGTTCTCGTCGCCAACGGCGTGCAAGTGCTCGTCGACGACCGTGACGGCTACACCCCGACGCCGGCCGTCTCGCACGCGATCCTCCGCGCCAACCACGGAAAGACCTCTGGCGCAAGCGGTCTCGCCGATGGCATCGTCGTCACTCCCTCACACAACCCGCCGGCAGACGGCGGCTTCAAGTACAACCCGCCACACGGTGGACCCGCCGACACCGATGCCACGTCCGTCATCGCGGCCCGCGCCAACGACCTGGTGCGCGGCGGCCTCAAGGACGTCAAGCGGGTCGCGTTCGACAAGGCACGGGGCGACGCCGGCGCATACGACTTCATGGGCACCTACGTCGACGACCTGCCCAACGTCGTCGACCTCGCCCGCATCCGCGAGGCGGGCGTGCGCATCGGCGCCGACCCGCTCGGCGGCGCCTCGGTCGCCTACTGGGGCGAGATCGGGGAGCGGCACGGCCTCGACCTCACCGTCGTCAACCCGCGGGTCGACCCCCAGTGGGCGTTCATGACGCTCGACTGGGACGGCAAGATCCGGATGGACTGCTCCTCCCCCTCGGCGATGGCCTCGCTCATCGGCAACAAGGACGCCTACGACCTCTCCACCGGCAACGACGCCGACGCCGACCGACATGGCATCGTCACGCCGGACGCCGGCCTGATGAACCCCAACCACTACCTCGCCGTGGCGATCCAGTATCTCTACGGCGGAGCCCGGCCCGGCTGGGGCGCCGACACTGCCATCGGCAAGACGCTCGTGTCGAGCTCGATGATCGACCGTGTCGCCTCCGATCTCGGGCGCACCCTGCTCGAGGTGCCGGTGGGCTTCAAGTGGTTCGTGCCCGGACTGCTCGATGGCTCCGTCGGCTTCGGTGGCGAGGAGTCGGCGGGTGCCAGCTTCCTGCGCTTCGACGGCACGGTCTGGTCGACCGACAAGGACGGCATCCTGCTTGCGCTGCTCGCCTCGGAGATCTTGGCTGCCACCGGCAAGACCCCCAGCCAGCACTATGCCGAGCTGACCGCCCGTCACGGCGACCCGGCATACGCCCGCATCGACGCAGCCGCGTCGCGTGAGGAGAAGGCCAAGCTCGGCGCTCTCTCCCCTGACGACGTGAGCGCGGAGTCGCTTGCCGGAGAGTCGATCACGGGCAAGCTCACTGCCGCGCCGGGCAACGGCGCGAAGATCGGCGGCCTCAAGGTCACCACCGAGAGCGCCTGGTTCGCCGCGCGCCCCTCGGGCACCGAGGACGTCTACAAGATCTACGCCGAGTCGTTCCAGGGCGCCGACCACCTCGCCCGGGTGCAGGCCGAGGCGAAGGACGTCGTGTCGGCCGCTCTCGGCGGATGACCACGCCCGAGCCGGAGCAGCCGGGCACGGGCGGCCTTACCGGGGGGTCAGGCGCGCCCGACGCTCGCGGACGGCTCGTCCTCCTCACCGGGGCCGATGCCTCGGGCCTGGGACAGCTGGCCCGGAGCATCGGCGAGCGGCTCGGGCCCTCGGTCGTCGTCGACGGCCAGGTGCTCGATGGCATGCTCGTGGGCCCAGCAGGCCACGAGCATGCCGTCGCGGAGGTCACTGGAGTGGGGCTGGTGCGCCGCCAGCTCTTGCGCTGGTCGGCCGGGCTCGCCCTCGCCGAGACCTACCTCATCGAGGGGTACGACGTCGTCGTCGCCGACCGCGTCGAGGGCGACCGCCTCGAGGACTACCTCGATCTGGCCGCCCCCGAACCCGTGCACCTCGTCGTCGTCGGAACCGGCATCGACCCCTCGACGCCGGGATGGGGCCTGTGGGTGACGACTCCGCCCGAGACCGGCGACCCGGAGTCCCTGGCCGGCACCGCGAGCGAGGTCGTCGAGCGCCTCGCCGAGTCGGTCGTGCCTACGTCCCCCACCGCCTGACGATCGAGGGAACACTCCATCACTCGGGCCAATCGAAAGAACACTCCGTCACCACAGCACCATGAAAGAACAGTCCGGCCCACCGGGGGACGGACTGCACTTTCGATCGGAGTGGGCGGCGGCTGGCCCGCCGGGCGGCTCAGAACAGCGCGCTCATGAGCGACTTGCGGGCCTTGGCCACGCGCTCGTCAGCCGAGCCGACGACCTCGAACAGCTCGACCAGGTGCGCGCGGGCCTTGTTGCGGTCGGCGTCGGCCGTGACGCGCACGGTGTCGATGAGCCGCACGAAGGCGTCCTCGACGTGGCCTCCGAGCAGGTCGAGGTCGGCGACGAGGATCTGGGCGTCGACGTCGGTCGGGGCGGCGGCCGCGGCGGCCCGGGCCGCCTGCAGGTCGACGCCCTGGGTGCGCTGCATGAGGCCGACCTGCGCGAGCCCGAGCTTCGCGTCGGCGTCGGCGGGGCTCTCGAGGAGCGCCTCCCGGTAGGCGGCGGCCGCGGCGTCGAGGTCGCCCTCCTCGATGGCGTCGAAAGCCTGCTGGTGCAGGGGCGGCAGGGGCTGGTCCTGCTCGGCGGCGTCGTCGCCGCCGTCTGTCGGCTGCTCGCCGTCGACGGCCACCGTGCCGGTGACGCCGTGCTGCGCGGCGAGGGCGAGCACCTGGTCGATGACCGCCGTGACCTGGTCCTCGGGCTGCACGCCCTCGAAGAGCGGCACCGGCTGGCCCTGCACGAAGGCGAAGGAGACGGGAACGGCCTGCACCTGGAACGCCTGCAGGATGGTCGGGTTCGCGTCGACGTCGACCGTCACGAGCTGGAAGCGGCCGGCATAGCGCCGCGCGACAGCTCCGAACGTCGCGACGAAGTCGGCCGACTCCTGCAGCCGTGGCGACCACAGCACCATGACGACCGGGTGGGTCGTCGAGGCCGCGAGGACGTCGCGGATCGAGGCGTCAGTGCCCTCGACGACGAGGGAGGCAGCGTCCGCGGAGGTGGCGGCCGCGCCTGATGCGGGGCCACCCTGCGGGGCCGGACGCTTCAGCGAGGACAGGTCGACGGCACCGCGCAGTGCTGCTGCGGTGAATGGCTGGTGACTCATAGATCAATCCTGCCTCACCGACCCGAGCCGGCGACGAGCTGGTCCGAGGCCGCGACGACGCGAGCCTGTCCAGACGCGGGGATGACGATGGCGACGACCTCGTTCGAGGTGAGGTCGGCCTCGGTGGTGATCTGCTTGATGCCGGTCAGGAGGGTGAGGTCCTTGGCCGGGGTGAGCTTGAGCGGCGTGCGCATCGCGATGGCGTCGTGACGCACGAGGTGGCCGAAGACGATCGCGCCGTTGCCGTCCTTGAGGCGCAGGCCGCCGATGACGCCCTTGGGGTCGTGCTCCTGCGTGAAGGCACCCTGGTTCTTGAGGGCCTGCGACTGGGCGAGCGCCGACTGGCGCAGCTGCTCCGAGAGCGGATCTGCGGCCAGCACCTTGCTCGCGGTGGGCTTGGGGAACTTCACGGATGCGGCGAACGCGGCGAGCACGTCGTCGGGGGTGGCGACGAGGCCCTTGCCCTTCGCGACCGCGGGCGAGCCGTCGGTCGTCGGGTCGAGCGCGTCGAGCTTCGCGTCGGGCAGCATCGGCGTGACCGCGGCCGCCTTGAAGGCGCCGGACTGGTCGACGAGCAGCACGAGCACCGCCGCCCCGGTCTTCTTGAGCGTTGTCTGGGCCAGGATCTGCTTGGGGTTGTCGCCCTCACGCGAGATCGCGAGCACCTTCACGCCCGTCGTCGCCAGCTCTGCCTCGGCCTTTTCTGCCGCGGTGCGCCCCGGGAGCGTCTTCGCGTACGCGTTTGCGGACTCGAGCGCGACACCGGCGAAGGCCTTGGCGCGCGCGGCGGTCCCGGCGGCAGTGGCGTCGAGCGACGAGGACGCGGCGGCCGCCACGGCCGAGGACGCCGTCGTCGCGGCAGCATCAGGGGCGACCACGGGGGTGGCCGACGCACCGGTGCCGTCGGTGCCGTCGTCGGAGTTGCCGGTGCAGGCCGAGAGGAGCGCAGCGGAGGCGAGCACGGCGGCCAGGGCACGTCGCATCGCGGGGCGGGGCATGGGAGGGCCTTTCGATGGTGCAAGGGGATGTGGCCGAGTGGGCTCGACCGCGCCCCACGATACGGCGCAGGGTGCCTGCAGCCCCAATCCGCCGAAATGCGCGTCCGGGGGCAATCCAGGACATTGCGGGCGCGAGTCGTGCGGGAGGAGGGAAATTACTCGCCAGTTCGCCGCCTGCCGTTCGTCCGCAATGCCCGCTCTGCCCTCCCCACCCGTGGATCTCAAGACACCCGACCAGGCGTTGCAGCGGTGGCTCGTCGCACCATCCGCATCTCCGGGGTACCGGTGCCGGGGTGCTCGGCGCGCCCGCCCTCGTCGACGAACCCACGCCGTGCGTAGAAGCTGCGCGCGCGCGCGTTGGCCACGACCACCCAGAGGGTCGCGTCACGGTCACCGAGGAGCTCGTCGAGGAGGCGGTCGGCGACGCCGGTGCCCCGCGCACTCGCCGCGAGGTTCACGGCATACAGCTCCCACGCCGTGGGGGCGTCGTCGTCGCGGCTCGGGCCGCCGCTGCCGAAGCCGGCCAGGCGCCCTCGGCCGTCCACGACGACGAGCGTGCGAGACAGGGGGTCCGAGGGTCGCGCAGCAACGGCCCGCCAGTTGTCGGCGCACCGTTCGTCGCTGAGGCCGGCGAGGTAGGCGGCCGGCATGATCCCGGCGTCCGCGTCACGCCAGACGGCCATGTGCACGCGGCCGAGCTCGTCACAGTCGTCGAGCGTGAGCGCCCTCAGCTGCCAGTCGGATTCGGAAGTCTCACTCATCTCGCTGACGGTCGAGGGCATCCTCGAGCCGCTCGAGCTTGCCGTCGAGCTCGCCCGTGAAGCCCGGCCGGATGTCCGCCTTGAGCACGAGCCCGACACGCGGTGAGCTCTGCGCCAGCACGTCGCAGCACGACTTCACGACAGCCATGCACTCGTCCCACTCCCCTTCGATCGTCGTGAACATGGCGTCCGTGCGGTGCGGCAGACCGGAGTCGCGCACGACGCGGATGGCGCGGGCGACGGCCTCGCTCACAGAGCCGGTGTCATCGGCCGCGACGGTGGGGGCGACGGAAAAGGCGATCAGCATGGTCCCCACCGTATGCCGCCCGCTGCGTGCCCCCGCCGTCGCCCTGCGCCCCCGTCGCGCCTGGCGCCGCGTGCCGTCAGAACGCCTTCTTCATCGAGAGCGCCTCTTCGATGATCTCGAAGCCGAGGTCCTTGTTGATCTGCACCATCCACGGGTTCTGCTCGTCGTTCATGGTCTGGACCGACCGGCGTTCGGGAGCGACGCGGGCGAGCTGGTCGAGGTTCGCGACCTTGACCGCCATGCCGAGACGGTGACCGCGGAACTCGGGCAGCACGAGCGTGCCCCACTGGAAGACGATGTCGGGATCGCCGGCAGGCACCGAAAGGTCGGTGTAGGCGGCGACGACACCACTCTCCCGATGAAGGGCGACGGCCGTGATGATGGTGCGGCCCGTGTCCCGGAGGTGCTCGAGCATCGTCTCGTAGTCCTCGACCGTCTGGGACTCGGGCTCGAACTCCACGTCACCCGTGGGCGCGTCGAGGATGAGCCGGTTCGACGCGTCGCACACGCCCTGGCGCAGCTCTTCGGGGACGCCGCCGACGTGGACGCTCACCTCGAACCCGTCGCCCATCGCGTCAGCGGAGCGCTGCCGGTGCTCGTCGAGGATGTCGGCTGCGACCGGGAGCGGGAGGGAGCGGACGATCTCGACGCTCGAGACGGCATACCCACGCTGCAGTGCGAACTCGCGGTCGGCGTGCGACTCGCGGTCGCCGACGGGGACGAAGACCTCGCTCAGGAGCATGTCCCGGCCCGCGGCGCGGGCGCGCTCCTCCGTCCACTCGAGCAGGGCCGAGCCGACGCCGCGGCCGCGGTGCTCCGGGTCGACCTCCAGGTGGTTCCAGCACTTGTCGAGGTTGTCGCGCTCGGGGAAGAAGACCCGTGACCAGCCCACGGGAGAGCCATCGACGATCGCGACCGCTCCCTCCTCGCGCTCGCCCGGGAACGAGAAGCGCACCATCTTGAGGAACTCGTCCTCGGAGCGCTGGATCGGCTGCACGCGCGAAGCCGCCTCGCTGCGGGTGGCCACGCCGAAGAGCCCTTTGAGCATGACGTCGTCGTCACGGTCGAGCGGGATGATGTCCATCCCACGAAGGTGACACCGGTGCGCCCCTGTCGACAACAGGTTTACGTATGCCCGCCGCGTCCCCCGGGCGCGCCGGCCCTCGCGACACACCAACCCGGCGCCGGCTCCGCCCGTCGAGCAGCCACGGCCGCCTCGGGCTCCGGGTTGGTGTGTTCCCGTGGCCTGTGGACGACGCGCGCGGGATGGCCCGCCGCCCCGGGAGGCTGTCCGGATGGAACCCGTCGAGGCGGTCCGGAGGCTGGGTGGCACCGCGACTCGTGCCGAGCTGCGGCAGCTCGTGACGAAGCGCCGCCTGCGGCAGGCCGTGGAGACGGGGCGCATCCGTCGCCCCCGTGTCGGGCGCTACGTCCTGCCCGAGGTCGACACGGCGCGCGCCCTCGCCCACGAGCTCAGCGCGGTGGTCTCGCTGCGGTCGGCCGCCTTGGCGCACGGGTGGAAGGTCAAGACGGTTCCACCGCTTCCCGAGGTCACGGTGCCACCGGGCCGGAAGATCACGGGCGACGCCCGCCGTCGGGTCTCGATTCTGACGTCGCGCCTCGCTGACGACGATGTCGCCCTGGGCGTCACCTCACCGTTGCGCACGATCGTGGACTGCGCGCGACACCTGCCGTTCGACGAGGCCCTTGCCATCGCCGACTCTGCCCTGCGGTCACGCGCGGTCCGGCCCGCTGACCTGGCGCGAGCAGCCGGGTCGGTGCACGGCCCCGGGCGCCCGCGCGTCGTACGCGTGCTCGCCTCGGCGTCGGCGAAGGCAGCGAACCCCTTCGAGTCCGTGCTGCGCGCGATCGCGCTCGACGTCGCCGGACTCGACGTACACCCACAGGTGGGCATCGCGCTCGCCGGTGGCGTACGCGTGACACCAGACCTCGTCGACGCCACCTGGGCATCGTCCTGGAGGCCGACAGCCACGAGTTCCACACCCGGAGAAGGCAGCTCGTGACCGACTGCTGGCGCTACGACAAGCTGGTCCTGGGATCGTGGGACGTGTACCGGTTCGCCTACGAACAGGTCATGTTCCAGCAGGAGTGGGTCCGCTCCGTGCTCGTGCGCGCCGAGGCAAAGGCCCGCGCGACACAACAAGTTCGATCAGCTGCTGCTGCCTGAGCACGATGCAGTCCGACGCCGCACACTTCGTGTGTCGGGGCGGACCGAGCGGGCCGGACGAGGCGCGCTCAGGAACCGATCTGCCCGACGAGACGGTCGGCGGCGGCATACGGGTCGGTGGTGCCGGCGAGCACCTCGCCCGCCAGCGCCAGCACGCTCTCGCGCCCGCCGAGGTCGCCGAGACGCGAACGCAGGGTGGCGAGCGCGATGGTCTCGATCTCGTCGGCCGCCCGCCGCTCGCGGCGACGAGCCAGCTCGCCGGTCTCCTCCACGTGCGCCCGGTGCTTGTCGAGCGCCTCCATCACCTCGTCGATGCCGACCTTCTGTGCCGCAACGGCTTTCACGACCGGCGGGCGCCACAGGCCGGGCTCGGTGCGGTCGCCGAGCGAGATCATGTGCCGCAGGTCGCGCACCGTCGCGTCGGCGCCGTCGCGGTCGGCCTTGTTGACGACGAAGACGTCTCCGATCTCGAGGATGCCCGCCTTGGCCGCCTGGATGCCGTCGCCCATGCCCGGGGCAAGCAGCACGACCGACGTGTCGGCGAGACCCGCGACCTCGACCTCGGACTGCCCCACGCCCACGGTCTCGACGAGCACCACGTCGCAACCGGCGGCATCGAGCACGCGGATCGCCTGCGGCGTCGTCCACGACAGACCACCGAGGTGCCCGCGCGAGGCCATCGAACGGATGTAGACCTCCGGGTCGAGCACGTGGTCCTGCATGCGGATGCGGTCGCCGAGGAGCGCACCTCCGGAGAAGGGCGACGACGGATCGACGGCGAGGACCCCGACCCGAAGACCCCGCTCACGGAAGGCACCGACGAGTGCCGTTGTCGTCGTGGACTTTCCGACGCCCGGCGAGCCCGTGAGACCGATGACCCACGCCGAACCAGCGTGTGGCGCAAGGGCGGCCATCACCTCGCGCAACGCCGGGTGGCCGTCCTCGACGAGCGAGATGAGACGTGCGACAGCGCGCGGCGAGCCCGCCCTGGCCGACTCGACCAGGGCGGGGACGTCGACGGACCGGCGTGCCACGCGGCTACGGAGAGGTGCGCGTCAGGCGGACGCAGGCACGCGGACGATGAGGGCGTCGCCCTGGCCCCCGCCGCCGCAGAGAGCGGCCGCGCCGACACCGCCACCTCGGCGCTTGAGCTCGAGCGCGAGGTGCAGCGCGATGCGGGCGCCGGACATGCCGATCGGGTGGCCGAGCGCGATGGCGCCGCCGTTGACGTTGACCTTGTCGACGTCGATGCCGAGCTCCTTGGCGGACGCGAGACCGACGGCCGCGAACGCCTCGTTGATCTCGACGAGGTCGAGGTCGGCGGGCGTGATGCCCTCCTTCTCGCACGCCCGCGCGATCGCCCGGGCCGGCTGCTGCTGCAGCGTGGAGTCGGGGCCGGCCACCACGCCGTGGGCGCCGATCTCGGCGATCCACGTCAGGCCGAGCTCCTCGGCCTTCGCCTTGCTCATGACGACCACCGCAGCGGCGCCGTCGGAGATCTGCGACGCCGAACCGGCCGTGATCGTGCCGTCCTTGCTGAACGCCGGGCGCAGCCCCGAGAGCGAGGCGGCCGTGGTGTCGGCGCGGATGCCCTCGTCATTCTTGAACTCGATCGGGTCCCCCTTGCGCTGCGGGATCGCGACGGAGACGACCTCGTCGTCGAAGAGGCCGTCCTTCCAGGCCTTGGCCGCGAGCTGGTGCGAGCGGGCGGAGAACTCGTCCTGCTCCTCGCGCGTGAACGCCTGCGAGCCGGTGTTGGCCTGCTCGGTGAGCAGCCCCATCGCCTGGTCGGTGAACGCGTCCCAGAGACCGTCGAAGGCCATGTGGTCTCGCATCGTCACGTCGCCGTACTTGTAGCCCTCGCGCGACTTCGTCATGAGGTGCGGTGCGTTGGTCATCGACTCCTGGCCGCCGGCGACGACGACGTCGAACTCACCTGCGCGGATGAGCTGGTCGGCCATGGCGATGGCGTTGATGCCCGAGAGGCAGACCTTGTTGATGGTCAGCGCCGGAACGGTCATCGGGATGCCCGCGGCATGCGCGGCCTGACGGGCCGGGATCTGTCCGGCGCCGGCCTGCAGCACCTGGCCCATGATGACGTACTCGACCTGCTCTGGGGCGACGCCCGCCTTCTCGAGGGCGCCCTTGATGGCGACGCCACCGAGGTCCGATCCGGAGAAGTCCTTGAGCGAGCCGAGCAGCCGACCCATGGGGGTGCGGGCGCCCGCGACGATCACGGAGGTGGGACGGTCAGCAGTCATGGGTGGAGCCTCTTCCGACGTCATTGGGGATGTCGCCGTCAACTCTAGTCGCGCCCCGCGAGGCCCCCGGACCAGCATGACCAAGCGCACACGGCATACCCCGGCCGTATGCCGTGTGGCCGCCCTACGTTGGGACCATGAGCGCGACTCCCGACCCCCTCTTCACCCACATCGACCACGTCGGCATCGCCGTGCCCGACCTCGACGCGGCCATCGCGTTCTACGAGGAGAAGTACGGAATGACGATGCTCCACGAGGAGACCAACGACGAGCAGGGCGTTCGCGAGGCGATGATGGGCGTCGGTGACTCCGGGTCGTGCATCCAGCTGCTCGCTCCTCTCTCTCCCGAGTCGACGATCGCCAAGTTCATCGACCGCAGCGGGCCGGGCATGCAGCAGCTCGCCTACCGCGTGGCCGACATCGACGCCGTGTGCGCGACGCTGCGCGAGCGTGGCCTCCGGCTGCTCTACGACACCCCGAAGCGCGGCACGAGCGACAGCCGGGTCAACTTCATCCACCCGAAGGACGCCGGCGGCGTCCTCGTCGAGCTCGTCGAGCCCTCGGCCTCAGCCGCCCACTGACCCGTCGACGTCGGCCCTTCGGGCGGCGAGCTCGCTCTCGGTCAGCACGACCAGTGCGGCCGTCCAGGCGAGCGGTGCCGGCCCGGCGGGGCTGCCGTCGGGCAGGACCTTCTCGGGCAGGCTCCCCCAGCTCGTGCAGTGGCGGTCCAGCCAGGTCATCCAGTGCTCGGCGACGAGCGGGTGACCCGACGCCGCCGCGGTGTAGGCGACCATCGCCGTCTCGGGGGTCCACGAGACACCGTCACCCTTCCACCCGACGCCGGGGGCCAGCCCGCCGGCGCTTCGCAGCGCGAGGACCGGGTAGCGGGCCCAGGCGCGCTCAGCCGAGTCGTCGCCGAGGTCGGCGAAGGGCGGCATGAGCATCGCCACCCCGGCGTCGAGCCCTCCGGTGCGACCGTGCCGCTCGTAGTCGGGCCCGAACTCCGACCGGATCAGGGCCCGCAGGCCCCTCGCCGCCCGTGCCGCCAGCGCGGCCCGTCCGGAGTCGTCCTCCGCGGCGAACGTCCGGGACGCCGCCTCGAGTCCGGACGCCAGCGGCGCGGCCGTGCCCAGGGTGACCCCTCGTTCTGACACCTCCCAGTAGTCGGGAGACACCGCCGGTAGCCGCCTGCCTCCGTCGGTCTGCGCCATGGAGAAGGCGAACGCGCGGTCGCGCAGGCCCCGGAGGGCCGGCGCCAGCACCCGGCCGGGGCTCGCGGCTCGGACCCGATCGAGCGACCATAGCGCCCACCCGGCGCCGTCGGTCTGACGCGGACGGGAGTCCGGCGGCCCCGACCCGTCGAGCCGGTAGCGGGCCTCGAAGCCTCCGTCCGCGAGCTGGACCCGCGCGAGGAAGCCGAGCACGCGCTGGGCGTCGGCCGCGTGCCCCGTCTCGGCGTAGGCGACGGCCACGAACGCGGAGTCCCGCGGCCACGCGTACGCCCACGGCCCGTCGGGCCCGGCCGCGACGGCGCCGTTCGGGCGGGTCAGGGCGTGGAGGTCTCGCAGTGCCTGCGCCGTGACGTCCGTGCGCGGTCCGGCGGCGGGCAGCGTCCCGTCGGCGAGCCAGACCGCCTCCGCCACCGGGTCGACCAGCCGCGCGCCGAGCGCCGTCGGGGCGAGAACGGACCGCGCCCGCCAACCGGCATCGTTGCGCAGCACCGGAAGGGGCTCCTCGTGCGTGAGCCGGGGCACCAGGCCGCAGCCGGCCACGACCACCGCGGCCAGGGCACCCAGCACGGCACGTCGCACGCGCACCTCCCCTCGATCACGGTCCGAGCTCCCCGTGGACCGGGCGCCAGTGTGTCACGCGACAAGCCCGCACGCCCGAGGTTCGGCCGGCCGGCCCGTAGCATCGGCTGCCATGGAGGTGACACGTCGGCAGGCCCTGACCGCGGCAGCCGGGGCAGCGGTCGGTGCAACAGGCGCGGTGGGCGCCGTCCGCCTCAAGGAACACCTCGACCAGGACACCCCGCTCCCCTTCTACGGCAGCCCCGTCAGCGCGATCCGTCCGGACCGGTCCACGCCGGCAGCGACAGCGGGATCGGTCGTCTGGGCGGGCTCGGGCACCGAGCGCCACGTCGCACTGACCTTCGACGACGGTCCGCACCCCGACTGGACGCCGCGCGTGCTCGCGGCGCTCGCGGCCCAGGACGTGCCTGCCACGTTCTTCTGCCTCGGCCGCAACGTGCGCGACCACGGCGACCTGCACCGCGAGAGCGTCGGACGCCACGAGCTGGCCAACCACACCTTCGACCACCCCGACCTGGGGCGGCGTGACTGGTCCGGGTGCCGCGACGAGATCGAGCGCACCAGCCGCCTCATGAAGGAGACGTACGGCGTCGCCCCCACGCTCTTCCGACCGCCCTACGGGCACGTCGGCGGCGCCGCCCTGCTCGCTGCCGCGGAGGCGCAGCTGACGACCGTCCTGTGGTCCGCCCAGGCGCGCGAGGACCTCGTCACCGACAGGCCGGACGGCATCGTCGAGGACATCGCCGGGCAGGTGCGGCCGGGCTCCATCGTGCTCGCCCACGACACGGGGTCGCAGGACCGCCTGGTCACCGTCGACCGACTGCCCGCGATCATCCGCCGGCTCCGTGACGACGGCTACACCTTCGTCACGGTCTCCACCCTGCTGACCGCCAGCGCGAGCGCCACCACCGCGAGCCACGGGTAGGCGGGCCACAGGGCCAGACGCTCCAGGCCACCCACCCACGTCGCGCCACCGAGGCGCAGGCCGAAACCGGCAGCCGCAGCGAGGGTCAGCCCGCCGACCACGAGGCCCGAGTCAGACAGCGCGCGTGTCACGGCCCCTGACCGCCGCAGCGCCACGGCCGTCACGAGGACGGCGAGCGGCTGCAGCACGAAGACGGGCAGCGCGGCGACGACGTGCCAGCCCGGCTGCTGGTCCACCGGCACCAGACCGACGGCCGCGGCCGCGAGCGCCGAGACGACCCACAGCGTGACTGCCGCCGTCGCCCACCGCCCGGCACCGAGCGCCGGCCGCACGAGCGCGGCACCCGTCGCCCTGAGCAGGCCGAAGACGACGAAGGCCGCGTTCATCCCCACGTGCCCGGGCGAGCACACGTCGACGGGCGACCCCGCGTGGCCCGGTGAGCAGGTGAGCATCCCCAGCGCACTGATCGTGTCCTCCCGCAGGGAGTATGCCGCCGAGGCGCCGGCCGCGACGAGGAGCTCGGTGAGCAGGTAGGCCGGCTGCGCGAGCCAGCACGCCACGCCCACCGTCAGTCGTCGCACGCGCCGACCGTACCCGTGGATGTGGCCGTGACCACGGCGGCGCGGCGGTGACCACGTGGCGCGACCACACGGCATACGCCCTCTGGCGGCTCCTCGGACCACCTGCCCGACCCTTGCCGGCGCTCGTGACCCAGGTCACCTGTGGTGGCCGTCTCAGAACGGGCTACCCGCGGGTCACGTCTCGCTACGTTCGGTGGCACCACGGACTGGCTCGACACTGCCTCGAACCACCAATGACGCTGCGACGTAAGGACCTTCCATGCAGGCCATCCGCGACGCCATCCTCTCCGGCGACCGCACCCAGGAGACCTACGCGACCATCGAGATCCCGAAGACGTACCGGGGCGCCACCGTCCACAAGGACGAGGTCGGGATGTTCGAGGGGATCGCCACCCGCGACAAGGACCCCCGCAAGTCGCTCCACATCGACGAGGTGCCGGTGCCCGAGCTCGCGCCCGGCGAGGCTCTCGTCGCAGTGATGGCGAGCGCCATCAACTACAACACCGTGTGGACCTCCATCTTCGAGCCGGTCTCGACGTTCGGCTTCCTCGAGCGCTACGGCCGCACGTCGGAGTTCGCCAAGCGCCACGACCTGCCCTACCACGTCGTCGGCTCCGACCTCGCCGGCGTCGTGCTGCGCACCGGCCCCGGCGTGACGAAGTGGAAGCCGGGCACCGAGGTCGTGGCCCACTGCCTGTCGGTCGAGCTCGAGGACGCCGAGGGTCACAACGACACGATGATGGACCCCCAGCAGCGCATCTGGGGCTTCGAGACGAACTTCGGCGGTCTCGCCGAGCTCGCGATCGTCAAGGCCAACCAGCTCATGCCCAAGCCTGGTCACCTGTCATGGGAGGAGGCCGCCTCCCCCGGCCTCGTGAACTCGACGGCCTACCGCCAGCTCATCAGCAAGAACGGCGCCGCGATGAAGCTCGGCGACCGCGTCCTCATCTGGGGCGCCTCCGGCGGGCTCGGGTCGTACGCCACACAGATGGCACTCGCCGGCGGCGCCACCCCGATCTGCGTCGTCTCCTCGCCCGAGAAGGCCGAGATCTGCCGCTCGATGGGCGCCGAGCTGATCATCGACCGCAACGCCGAGGGCTACCGGTTCTGGAACGCCGAGGGCACCGAGCAGGACCCCCGCGAGTGGCAGCGGTTCGGCAAGAAGATCCGTGAGCTGACCGGCGGCTACGACGTCGACATCGTCTTCGAGCACCCGGGCCGCGAGACCTTCGGTGCGAGCGTCTACGTCGCGCGCAAGGGCGGCACCATCGTCACCTGTGCCTCGACGTCGGGCTACATGCACGAGTACGACAACCGCTACCTGTGGATGAACCTCAAGCGCATCGTCAGCTCGCACTTCGCGAACTACCGCGAGGCGTGGGAGGCCAACGAGCTCGTCAACCGGGGCCTGATCCACCCGACCCTCTCGCGGACGTACACGCTCGACGAGGTCGGGCAGGCCGCGCTCGACGTCCACCAGAACGCCCACCAGGGCAAGGTCGGCGTGCTGACCCTGGCCCCCGAGGCGGGCCTCGGCATCACCGACCCCGAGAAGCGGGCCGGCTTCGAGAAGGCGATCAACCGTTTCGCGGACCAGTAGGCCTGCCCTGCCGGACCGACCAATGAGTCGGGAGCATCGTCGCCGGGCTGACGTAGGCTCGCGACCGTGAGCATCTGGGGACGCTGGGCGCGCTACCGCCGCGCCCAGCGTGCCCGGATGGACACCTTCCTGGCCCGCGACCTCGGCCTCGACGGTCCCGAGCCGGAGCCGACGGAGCCCGGTCAGGACGGTGCTGCCGAACGCGCCGCCTCCCCCGAGACCGAGCCCGCCACGCAGCACCCGAACGGTCCGGGCGACGCGTACGCCCGTGGACGCGAGGCGGGTGCTGTCGGCGCGGACGCCGCCGAGCACGGCGACGCCGCCGAGCACGGCGACGCCGCCGAGCACGGCGAGCGCGACGGGCGCCGCAAAGGTGCACGCCGCGACTTCGGCCCGAGCGGCATCCCGTTCAACCGGCAGTCCCCTTTCTACGTCGGCTTCGTCGGTGCGGTCGGCGTTCTCACCGCGTATGCCGTCGTGCAGGCCGTCGGGCGCCTCGGCACCGTCATCTCCCTGCTCGTCATCTCCCTCTTCCTGACCCTGTCGCTCAACCCGCTCGTCGAGGCGCTGACCCGTCGTCGGGTCTCACGCGGGTGGGCGGTCACCATCGTCTTCCTGGGCGTGCTCGCGGTGTTCACGCTCGTCGGGTGGGTCGTCATCCCGCCGGTGGCCGAGCAGGGCAGCGAGCTGGCCACCAACGCGCCGCGCATGTTCGACAACCTGCTCGCCAACCCGTGGGTGCAGGAGGTCGACCACCGCTACCAGCTCGTGCAGCGCATCCAGGAGGAGGTCAACCGTCGCGTCGCCGACGGCAACCTCTGGGCCGGCATCTTCGGCGGCGTGCTCGACGCCGGCAAGCTCATCGCCTCGGGCGTCTTCAGCGTGCTGACGGTGCTCGTGCTGACCCTCTACTTCCTCGCCTCGCTCCCCGCGGTCAAGCAGGCGGCCTACGCCCTCGTCCCTGCGAGCCGACGCCCGCGCACGGTCTCGCTCTCCGAGGAGGTCATGCGGCGCGTCGGGTCGTACGCCATAGGGCAGGTCGTCGTCGCGGCGATCAACGCGTTCTGCGCCTGGATCATGATGAGCCTCATCGGCCTGAGGTTCGCGGCGGTCCTGGCCGTCGCGGTCGGCTTCCTCGGGCTCGTGCCGATGGTCGGCGCGACCCTGGGTGCCTCGGTCGTGGCGATCGTGGCCTTCTTCGACGAGCCGAAGAAGGCGCTCATCGTCATCATCTACTTCGTCGTCTACCAGCAGATCGAGAACTACGCGGTGATGCCCCGCATCATGCAGCGCACCGTGGCCGTCCCGGGCGCCGTCACGGTGATCGCCGCCCTCGCGGGCGGCACGCTGCTCGGCATCCTCGGTGCCCTGCTCGCGATCCCCTTCGCGGCCGGAGCGCTGCTGCTCTACGAGGAGGTCCTGGTTCCGCGGCAACGGCGGCACTGACGTGGCAGGCTCGGCGGAATGACGTACCCCCCGACGTTCGACGACGACGTCATCGCGCAGCCGGCCAAGGTCCAGACGGAGTCGTTCATAGACGAGCACCGCACGGCGCTCCGGGCAGCCCTGGAGGGGCTGAGCGAGGAGGAGGCCAGACGCTCCCTCGTGCCCTCGGCCACCACACTGCTCGGACTCGTCAAGCACGCGACCTACGTCGAGAAGGTGTGGTTCGACCACGCGCTGACGGGTCGCACCCGCGCCGAGGTCGGCATTCCCGAGGACTCGAGCGAGTCGTTCCGGCTCACCGAGTCCGACACGGTCGACTCGGTGTCACGCACCCACCACGACGCCTGCGAGGCATCCCGACGTGCGACCGCGCCCCTCGGGCTCGACGACGTCCTGCCGGGCCACCGGCTCGGACCACTTCCACTGCGCTGGGCCTACCTCCACATGCTGCGCGAGCTCGCCCAGCACTGCGGACACGCGGACATCCTGCGTGAGCAGATCCTGGCCGCGCGCCCCTGACGCGGGTCCGTGGGTCGACGACCAGTGACGGGTCGCAGACGACCCCGAACGAGTGAGGTCCCTCAGCGGTAGGCGTTGCCCGGTGGGCGGGCATCGCGCTTCTGCCAGCACCCGGTGTGCCAGTGCCGCCGGTCGCCGAGGCCGCCGACGCCCTCGGCCGGCCACACGACGACGTGCGGCACGCCTGGGGTGACGTCCTGCTGGCAACCGGGGCACAGGTACGCCCGGGAGGCGGACGCGCCGCTCACCGCGCGCACGGTCCAGCGCGTGCCGGCATACGCCTCCTCGCGGGTCGACCCACCCTGGATGCGCGTCACGTCGAGAGGGACGTGCTCGCGCGCGTGCTTGCTGGGTCGACGGCGCGAGGGCATGGCTCCAGCGTAGGTGTCAGGCGTAGGTGCGGAACCCACGCCCCGTCTTGCGGCCGAGGTAGCCCGCGGTGACGAGGTGCTCGAGCAGCGGCGCGGGCGCGTAGCCGCGCTCGCGGAACTCGAGGTACAGCTCGCGCTCGATGGCGAGTGACACGTCGAGACCGACGACGTCGAGCAGCTCGAACGGCCCCATCGGCAGGCCACACCCGGTCTTCATCGCGGTGTCGATGTCGTCGGCCGTCGAGTAGTTGGCCTCGAGCATCTTCACGGCGTCGTTGAGGTAGGGGAAGAGCAGCGCGTTGACGATGAAACCGGCCCGGTCGCCGCACGTCACGGCATGCTTGCCGATCGTCGAGCAGAGCGCCTGCACGGTGGCGACGACGTCGGGCGCGGTCGAGACCGTGTGCACGACCTCGACGAGCTTCATCACCTGCGCCGGGTTGAAGAAGTGCATGCCGATGACGTCCTGCGGCCGCTTCGTCGCGGCCGCGCACTCGACCACGGGCAGCGAGCTCGTGGTCGTCGCGAGGATCGCGCCGGGGCGGCAGATCTCGTCAAGGTTCTCGAAGAGTGCGCGCTTGACCGTGAGGTCCTCGACGACGGCCTCCACGACGAGGTCGGCCTGGGCCAGGTCGTCGAGGAGCGTCGTGCCGGTCACCCGGGCGAGCGCGGCGTCGCGCTCCTCCTCGGTGGCCTTGCCCCGCTGCACGGCCTTCTCGAGGCTCTTCTCGAGCGCCCCGCGCACCGCTTCGACCTTGGCGTCGCTGCGGGCCACGAACGTCACGTCGAGGCCGGCCTTGGCGAAGACCTCGACCATGCCGGTGGCCATCGTGCCGGAGCCGACGACACCGACGGTGCGGATCGAGCGGGTGCCCTCGGCGCCGGCCTCGGCGCCCTTCGGCGTGAGCGCGTCGTCGACGACCTGCGAGCTGCCGGGCTCGGCGTAGGTGTAGAAGCCGCGGCCGCTCTTGCGGCCCTTGAGCCCGGCGCTGACCATCTGCTTGATGATCGGGCTCGGCGCGTGCAGGCGGTCACGCCCCTGCTTGTACATCGTGTCGAGGATCTCGTAGGCGGTGTCGAGGCCGATGAGGTCCATGAGGGCGAGCGGACCCATCGGGTAGCCGCAGCCGAGCTTCATCGCGGCGTCGATGTCCTCGCGCGTCGCGTAGCGGCTCTCGTACATCGACACCGCGTGGTTGAGATAGCCGAAGAGCAGGGCGTTGGCGATGAAGCCGGCCTTGTCGCCGACGATGACCGGCTTCTTGCCGAGTCGCTCGGCGAGCGCCTTGACGTCCTCGAAGATCTCGTCGCTCGTGATGACGGTCTTGATGACCTCGACGAACTGGAGCACCGGGGCCGGGTTGAAGAAGTGCATGCCGACGACGCGCTTGGGGTTGATCGTGGCGACGGCGATCTCGGTCACGGGCAGCGAGCTCGTGTTGGTCGCGAGGATCGCGTCGTCGCTGACGATGGTGTCGAGCCGGCCGAAGATCTCCTTCTTGAGGTGGAGGTGCTCGGGCACGGCCTCGACGACGAGCTGGCACTCCTTGAGGTCGGCCATGTCGCTCGTGAACTCCACGCGGTCGTGCAGCGCGGCCTGGTCGTCGGCGCTGAGCTTGCCGCGCGAGACGGCGCGGTCGGTCGAGTGCTGGAGCACCCCCCTGCCCTTCTCGACCGCCTCGTCGGTGACCTCGACCGCAACGACGTCGATGCCGTTGCGTGCGAAGACCTCGACGATGCCGGCACCCATGGTGCCGAGTCCGATGACGCCAACCTTGGTGAACTCACGAGCCATGGGCGAAAGTCTCCCAGAGGGCGTATGCCGCCCACACCCGTCCCCGGGGTGACGCTCCCCACGCCGGCTGCGCGCGACCGATCGCCACCTCCTCTAGGGTGGTCCGGTGCGTCTCGTCATTGCCCGCTGCAGCGTCGACTACGACGGTCGGCTCACAGCCCATCTCCCGCTCGCGACACGGCTGCTCCTCGTCAAGTCCGACGGCTCGGTGCTCGTCCACAGCGACGGCGGCTCCTACAAGCCGCTCAACTGGATGTCGCCCCCGTGCACCATGGCCGAGGTCGAGCCCGACGAGACCCAGGTCGGCGACGGGGTCGTGGCGGTGTGGCGGGTGCAGCACGCGAAGAGCGAGGACCGCCTGACCGTGCTGATCCACGAGGTGCTGCACGACTCGGAGCACGAGCTCGGCGTCGACCCCGGTCTCGTCAAGGACGGCGTCGAGGCGCACCTGCAGAAGCTGCTCGCCGAGCACATCCACACCCTCGGCAACGGATACTCGCTCGTGCGCCGCGAGTACATGACGGCCATCGGCCCGGTCGACATCCTCGCCAAGGACTCGGCCGGCGTCAGCGTCGCGGTCGAGATCAAGCGCCGCGGCGAGATCGACGGCGTCGAGCAGCTGACCCGCTACCTCGAGCTGATGAACCGCGACCCGCACCTCGCGCCGGTGACGGGCGTCTTCGCCGCCCAGCAGATCAAGCCGCAGGCTCGCACCCTCGCCGAGGACCGCGGCATCCGCTGCGTCGTGCTCGACTACGACGCCCTCAAGGGCATCGACGACGCCGAGTCACGCCTCTTCTGACGACCGCGGCCGTATGCAGCGCGGCTGGGTCGCGCCGTCAGCGCCCGACCCAGCGTGACCGGACCTCAGCCGGCAGCTTCTCGACGGCCAGCCGCACGGCCGGCCTCGGCATGGTGTCCACGTTGGACACGAGGAACCTGACCAGCCGTTGGCGGTCTCGCTCACCAGCGTGCTTGAGGAAGATGCCGACCGGCTTGTGCACCAAGGGATCTCGGTCTGCATGGAGCATCTCGGCGATGTCGTAGCCGGCCTCGAGGTCGGCGGTGTCGAGGAAGCCGAGGGGCGCGGTCATGGCGGTGCGCCGTCGAAGCGGGTCGGCTGACCCGGCCAGGTCGCGCAGGAGCTGCTTGTCCTTGCCCACCAGCCAACCGCCCACGACTCGGGGCGCGGCGCGGTCGACCATGTCCCACGAGGTGATCGCGTGGTGGTGGCCGAGGTAGGTGCGGGCCAGCGTGCCGCGCTCGTGGGCGCCGGTGCGCTTGCGCCGTGCCTTGAAGTCGAGGATGCAGAAGGCTGCAAGCCGGGGCTCGTAGGCCGGGTGGGCGAGCAGCCGCTGGACCTCGGCCAGCGGCATCCCGGTGTTCGTCTTCGCGATCGCGAACAGTGTTCCCATGCGCACGCCGATGGCTGCCTCACCGTCGGCGAGGCGGGACTGCACCTTGGCCAGGTCGGCCTCGGTGCGCTCCTGCTCGAGCTGCGCGACGACCGCCGCTGCTGTCGACACAACCGCCATCAGGTCAGTCCCTCGATGGGCGCTCGGGTGGTGCCGTCGGCGTCGACGAGCAGCATCACGGGGTCTGTGTCGGCACCGCCCCGCACGACGACGACGCACTCGCCACGGTGCCGGTCGACGAGCTCGCCGAACCCGTCGGAGCCGTCGTGGAGGTCACCGTGGCCGAGGTGCGAGGGCACCCCGAGGTCGTCGGCCAGGGTCTCGACCGGGCCGGTGTCGGGCACGTCGTCGGCGGCATACACCGCCTGGACCTTCTCGAGGTGGATCGCCGAGGCGAGCCACGCGACGTCGGAGAGCCCCGGGGGGTTGACCACGACGATCCGTGCGGCGCACTGCAGGTCGCTCATGCCCCGACGCTACGCCAGTCAGGCCGGTGCGGTCTCGAGCGGCGCGAGTCCCCGGGCGGTCCGGATCACCCCGACCATCTCGCCCATGATGTCGTTGAGCCCGAAGTCCTTCGGGGTGAAGACCATCGCGACCCCGGCAGCCTTGAGGGCGGCTGCGTCGGACTCGGGGATGATGCCTCCGACGATGACGGGCAGGTCGGCCGCACCGGCCTCCTCGAGGCCTCTGAGCACCTCCGGCACGAGCTCCATGTGCGAGCCGCTGAGGATCGAAAGACCGACGAGGTGGACGTCCTCGGCGACCGCGGCGGCGACGATCTGCTCCGGGGTGAGGCGGATGCCCTGGTAGACGACCTCGAAGCCCGCGTCGCGGGCCCGCACGGCGACCTGCTCGGCACCGTTGCTGTGCCCGTCGAGCCCCGGCTTGCCGACGAGGATGCGCAGCTTCTCACCGAGGTCGTCGCCCGTGCGGGCCACGAGGTCGCGGACTCTGGCCAGGGCGTCACCGGGCTCGCTCGAGCCGACGCCCACCGAGCCCGAAACGCCTGTGGGAGCGCGGTACTCACCGAACTGCTCGCGCAGGGCACCGGCCCACTCCCCCGTCGTGACCTCGGCCCGGGCGCAGTCGAGCGACGCAGCCATGAGGTTGGTGCCGGAGGCCGCGTCGGCGCGCAGTCGGTCGAGCGCGGCTACCGCACGGTCGCGACGGGCCGGGTCGACGTCACGCGACTCGCGCCACACGCGTACGGCCTCGGCGGCCGCGTGCTCGACGCCGGCGTCGACGGTCTGGATCGCGGTGTCGAGGTCGGCGGTGAGCGGGTTGGGCTCGGTGGTCTCGAACTTGTTGAGGCCGACGATGACTGAGTCGCCGGCCTCGATGCGGCGGCGGCGCTCGGCGTGCGAGGCGACGAGGGCCGACTTCATGTAGCCGGACTCGACCGCGGCGACAGCTCCGCCCATCTCGTCGATGCGCGCCATCTCGGCCCTGGCCCCGGCGACGAGCTCGGCGACCTTGGCCTCGACCACGGCGGAGCCCGCGAACAGGTCGTCGTACTCGAGCAGGTCGGACTCGTAGGCGAGCACCTGCTGCATGCGCAGGCTCCACTGCTGGTCCCACGGCCGCGGCAGGCCGAGCGCCTCGTTCCAGGCCGGGAGCTGGATGGCCCTGGCGCGCGCGTCCTTCGAGAGGGTCACGGCGAGCATCTCGAGGACGATGCGCTGGACGTTGTTCTCGGGCTGCGCCTCGGTCAGCCCGAGGCTGTTGACCTGCACGCCGTAGCGGAAGCGGCGGGCCTTGGCGTCGGTCACGCCGTAGCGGTCGCGGGTCAGCTCGTCCCACAGCTCGACGAAGGCGCGCATCTTGCACATCTCCTCGACGAACCGCACACCAGCGTTGACGAAGAAGGAGATCCGCGCGACGACGCTCGAGAACTCCTCGGCCGGCACCTGCCCCGAGTCGCGCACCGCATCGAGCACCGCGACCGCGGTCGACATGGCGTACGCGATCTCCTGCACGGGCGTGGCGCCCGCCTCCTGCAGGTGGTAGCTGCAGATGTTGATGGGGTTCCACTTCGGGATCTCGCGCACGGTGTAGGCGACCATGTCGGTGATCAGCCGCAGCGACGGAGCCGGCGGGAACACGTAGGTGCCCCGCGAGAGGTACTCCTTGATGATGTCGTTCTGGGTGGTGCCGGCGAGAGCGTGCACCCACTCCGCCGGGTCGTCACCCGCGGCCTCGGCCTGGCGCTCGGCGGCCACCTGGTAGAGCGCGAGCAGCCACATCGCCGTGGAGTTGATCGTCATCGAGGTGTTCATCTCGCGCAGCGGGATCGCATCGAAGAGCGCCTCCATGTCGCCGATGTGGCTGACGGGAACGCCGACCTTGCCGACCTCTCCTCGCGAGAGCACGTGGTCGGGGTCGTAGCCCGTCTGGGTCGGCAGGTCGAAGGCGACGGACAGTCCGGTCTGTCCCTTGGCGAGGTTGCGGCGGTAGAGCGCGTTGCTCGCAGCGGCACTCGAGTGGCCGGCATACGTGCGCATCACCCACGGACGGTCGGGCGTCACCCGGGCGGTCGGGTGCGGCGTGCTCTCCGTCGAAGACATGGCTCGACGGTAGTGGCGGGGTGCTGCGGTGGGGAGGCGCTCAGGCGGTGAGAGGCGCCACAGTGACGGCGTGACGCGGCGCGATGATGCGCTCAAGCCGGCAGCCGCGCAGCAACCGCGTGGTGCGGTCGCTGGCGTCGACCAGCAGCAGGCGGCGTTCGGCCCGCGTGGCTCGGCGATGCAGGTGGACGATGACGCCGAGCCCGGTGGCGTCGCCGATCTCGGCGCTGCCGAGGTGGAGACGGAGCTCACCCGGGCCGAGCACGATCACGGCGTGGATGGCGTCGCGGATGTCGGGAACGGTGTGGACATCGAGCCGACCCTCGATGATCACGTCGTGGCCATCGGGTGCGTCGAGCACCCTGACCGGTCCCCTGCTGTGGGTGTGCAGCGTCATGTAGACCCCTCTCAACGCTGTGCCGTCACCCATGATGACGCGTCAGCCTGCCGAATCGTTGCCCCTAGGAGTCAAGATGTGGTCAAGAAAATACGTACCTCGCGACAAAGTTCGAGGGCCCGCCGATGCAGCATCCGAACGCTTGGGACAAAGCGGACACGCCGGCGCCGTCACGGTCGCCTGCCCGGCGGGTGCGGGTTACTCGAACGGCGCGTCGTCGGGCTCGCGGGTGACCTCCGCGCCGAGCGCCCGGAGGGCCTGCTCGAACCTGGGGTAGCCGCGGTCGATGTGGTGCACGCCGCTGACGAGGGTGTCGCCCTCGGCCACGAGTCCGGCGATGACGAGGGCCGCCCCGGACCGGATGTCGCTGCTCTCGACCGGCGCCCCCGAGAGGATCGGCACGCCGTGGGTCATGACGTGGTGGCCGTCCACCTGGGCGTCGGCCCCGAGCCGGGCCAGCTCCTGGACGGTGCGGAAGCGGGCCTCGAAGAGGTTCTCCGTGACCATCGCGGACCCTTCGGCCACCGCGTTGTAGGCCAGGGCGAAGGGCTGCAGGTCGGTCGGGAAGCCCGGGTAGGGCAGGGTCGCCACGTCGAAGGCCCGCACGCTGCGACCGTTGGCCGAGACGCGGAACCCCCGGTCGGTGGCCTCGACGTGGCAGCCGGCCCGCTCGAGCGCGCCGAGCGGCGCCCGCAGGTGGTCGGCGACGCCGCCGACGACCTCGATGTCGCCACGGGTGGTGGCCGCGGCGAAGGCCCACGTGCCGGCCGCGATGCGGTCGGGAACGACGGCGTGATCGCACGGCGCGAGCGAGTCGACCCCGGAGACGGTGATGCGCGAGGTCCCCGCGCCCTCGACCCGCGCGCCCATGGAGGTGAGCATCTCGGCGATGTCGACGATCTCGGGCTCCTTGGCGACGTTGTCTATCGTCGTCGTGCCGCGGGCCAGGACCGCGGCGGTGAGGATGTTCTCGGTGGCGCCGACGCTCGGGAAGTCCAGGCGGATCTCGGCGCCGTGCAGGCCGTTCGGGGCGGTCGCGACGAGGTAGCCGTGCGTGACGTGGACCTGGGCGCCGAGGGCCTCGAGACCGGCCGCATGCAGGTCGAGGCCACGTGAACCGATGGCGTCGCCACCCGGCACGGCGACGTCGGCCTCGCCCACGCGGGCCACGAGCGGTCCCAGCACGGAGATCGAGGCCCGCAGGGCCCGCACGAGCTCGTAGTCGGCGCGGTGGCCGATGCGCTCGGGGACGTCGAGCACGACGGTCCCGGCCGCCGGGTCGTAGTCGACGCCCACGCCGAGCCGTCGCAGCAGCTCGGCCATGATCGTCACGTCGGCGATGGCCGGGACGTTTGTCAGGGTGGTGCGGCCCACCGCGAGCAGGGCCACGGCCATCAGCTTGAGGGCGCTGTTCTTGGCCCCCACGACGGCCACCTCGCCGACGAGGTGCGCGCCGCCGACGACCCGGAATCGCTCTCTCACCCCCCGAACCCTATCGGCCGCCGGCCGCCGCCGACCCGGGCTCCGGCGGGTGAGAGAGTGTGCCCATGGTCAACCTGACGCGGATCTACACGCGCACCGGCGACGACGGCACGACGAGCCTCGGCGACTTCTCGAGGGTCAGCAAGAACGACGCCAGGCTGCACGCGTACGCCGACTCGAACGAGGCCAACGCGGCCATCGGCATCGCGGTCGCGTGCGGCGAGCTGCCCGATGAGGTGAAGGCGACCCTGCAGCGAGTGCAGAACGAGCTCTTCGACGTCGGGGCCGACCTGTCCACGCCGTTGCGCCAGACCTATGACTACCCGCCCCTGCGGGTCGAGCAGCCGTGGATCGACGACCTCGAGGCCGACTGCGACCACTACCTCGAGTCGGTCGAGAAGCTGCGGTCGTTCATCCTGCCCGGCGGCACGGCCGGCTCGGCGCACCTGCACCTGGCGACCACGATCGTGCGTCGCGCCGAGCGCTCCGCGTGGGCTGCCGTCGACCAGCACGGCACCGAACCGGCTTCGGAGGGCACCGACGTGCGTGGGGTCGGCGGCGTCAACGTGCTGACGGCGAAGTACCTCAACCGGCTCTCGGACCTGCTCTTCATCCTCGCCCGGGTCGCCAACAAGCCCATCGGTGGGGACATCCTCTGGCAGCCGGGCGGCGGCCGCGTCGAGAAGCCCGAGCGCCACAAGAAGCACTGACCCAGCCACCCGGCATACGCCCCGGGGCCGGCGACCACGTGCGCCAACTCAGCCCCGGCGCGGCTCGTCGGCGGACCCGCACCTGTTTCGCCGGACCACAGAGCTGGCTGGCAGGCCCGACCGCGGCCGCGCTGCACGGCATCGGTGACCTCACGGTGACCAACCCGGTCCACGTGCTCGTCCCGGCGCCGCTCCGGGCCCGCGTGCACGCGTGGGTCGTCGTGCGCAACACCACCCTGCTCGATGAGCAGCTCCACCTGCGTGGACCGCTTCGGGTGTCCTCCCCCGCGCGGGCCGCCGTCGACCCCGCCGCGGTGGCGCCCTCGGACGAACGAGCCCGTGCCGTGCTCGTGTCTGCGGCGCGCTCGCGCAAGGCCCGGATGAGCGATCTGCTCCACTGGGTGCTCGCCCGCGGCCAGGTCGGCTCGCGCCGCCTTCACTCCGGGCTGTCGTTCGCGGCCTCCGGAGCGTGGTCGCTGCCCGAGGCGGACCTGCTGCGGCTGCTGTCCACATCGGCGGTGCTGCCCGAGATCTGGGCCAACCCTGAACTGCATGATCCTGCCGGACACCGGCTCACGACCTCGGACGTCTGGGTCGATGACGTGGCGATGGCTGTCATGGTGCACAGCCGGCAAGGTGCCTGATCGCGCGTGAGATCGCGCAACCGCTGTCGCCAGGACGCACCAGCTGCGCGATCTGGCGCCCGATCTCAGTCGAACAGCCGCCGACTTGAGGCGGGGCCGACAGACCCGCCCCTGGTGTCAGGCGACGTTGACGTTGTAGCCGGGAGGTGCGGCCTCCTGCCACGACCGCAGCGCGGTGTAGGCCGGACCCTGCAGGGCGAGCTCGAACGCGGTGTCGCCGTCGGTGCAGGGGACGCGGCTCGCGTCGGGCAGCAGGGGGATCGTGTCGCGCCCGACGAGCAGCTCAGGAGCGTCGAGGAGGAGTCGCTGGCGCAGCCACCGGTGCTTCGGGCGCACAGAGACGCCCCCGAGCGCGTGCCACTCGAGGGCGTTGTCACCGAACCGGATGAGGCCGAGGCGCCAGCGGTCGGTCTGCGTCGGGCGCAGGCCGCAGAGCGTCAGCGGCAGGCCCTTCGCGATGTAGCGGCGGCGCAGATAGGTCGTCGCGAGGACGACCACCGCGACCACCAGGAGCGTGCCGATCACGATCTCGGTCGAGACGAGAACGGACGGCACGCGTGACCTCAGTTCGCCTGCAGCGACGACGCGTCGACGTGCTCGGCCACGATCGTGACCACGTCGGAGTCGACGGAGAGGAAGCCACCGTCGACGGTCACCGTGCGTCGGTCGCCCTCGAGCGACTCGATGGCGACCTCGCCCTCGACGAGGACGCCGAGCAGGGGGGTGTGGCCGGGCAGGATGCCCAGCTCGCCCGAGATGGACCGGGCGCGTACGAACTTGGCCTCGCCCTCCCAGACCTTCCGGTCGGCGGCAACCATCTCAACCTTGAGCGAACTCACGTTTCCTCCGGATCGTGGGGGTGTGCTCTGCAGTTTAGTGCCTCTGGAAGGATGCTCCGTACGCGAGGTGGCATGGGCCACCCGCACCGGTTCCCCACCCTCCACAGGAGTCATTACCGATGAGCACTGCCGTGTCCGATGCCCTTCTCGAGCCGACCCGCCGCCCCGTGGCCGTCGCGACGCTCACCGACGTGATCGACGCCGAGGTCGCCGACAAGTCCGGCCTCGGGGGCGCCGCCGTCAAGGCCGGCTACGCCGCCGCGAAGAAGCTCGGCGGCAACTTCGTCACGAGCGCCACCGACCGCCTGCTCCCCCAGTTCGCCGTCGCGCTCGACCCGTTCTGGGCCACCAAGGGCGACCAGTCCTTCGGTGCCCACCTCGTGGCGCAGCCCGACGCCGCCGCCGACGCCCTGCTGTCCGTCACCGACGCCAAGGCGGCGAGCACGTCGCACGGCTCTGCCGCGAAGGTCTACGGCTCGCTGCGCGGCAAGGCCAAGGAGCACGTCGTCGCTGCGCTCCCGCGCCTCGGCGCTGCCGTGGAGCGCCTCGTCCCCTGAGCCGTCCGAGCACGTATGCCGCTGGGCCGGCTCCCGAGAGTGGGAGCCGGCCCAGCGCCGTTGCGACGTGGAGTGCGTGGACGCCTCGGTCGGGCTACTGCTCGCCGGGCCGGTCCTTGTCCAGCCGTGGCAGCTCGGGGCTGTACCCGGACCCGAGGTCGGCGATCGCCTGGCGTGCGAAGACCTGCTGCTCGGTGACGACCCGCTCAGAGCGGCCGCGCCCGATGAAGGTGACGACCCAGTGCAGCAGGGTCGTGATGCGGTGCTTGAAGCCGATGATGTAGACGAGGTGCACGGCCAGCCAGAGGATCCAGGCGATGAAGCCGCTGAACTGGGCCTTGCCCACCGACGCGACGGCCGAGAAGCGCGAGATCGTCGCCATCGAGCCCTTGTCGAAGTACTCGAAGCGGCCCTTCGGGGGCTGGCCCTCGAGCCGTCGCTCGATCTGCTCGGCGGCGTAGCGGCCACCCTGGATCGCGACCTGGGCGACGCCCGGCAGCCCCCGCAGCGACATCATGTCGCCGACGACGAAGACCTCAGGGTGACCCGGCAGGGTGAGGTCGTCGTTCACCTCCACGCGGCCCGCACGGTCGATGCCGGCACCGGACTGCTCGGCGAGCTGTCGCCCGAGGGGCGAGGCGCTGACGCCGGCCGCCCACACCTTGCAGACCGACTCGATGCGCTGGCGGGAGCCGTCGCCCAGCTCGACCTCGATGCCGGTCGAGTCGACGTCGACCACCTTGGCGCCCAGGCGGACCTCGACGCCCATCTCGGTGAGGCGCTTGACGGCGCGGTCGCCGAGCTTCTCGCCGAACGAGCCCAGCACGGCCGGTGCCGCGTCGAGCAGGATGACGCGCGCCTTGGTCGGGTCGATGCGGCGGAAGTCGCGACGCAGGGTGCGCTTGGCCAGCTCGGAGATCTGGCCGGCCATCTCGACGCCCGTGGGGCCGGCGCCGACGACGACGAAGGTCATGAGGCGCTCGATCTCGGTAGGGGTCGAGGCGAGCTCGGCGAGCTCGAACGAGCCGAAGATGCGCCCGCGCAGCTCGAGGGCGTCGTCGATGGACTTCATGCCCGGCGCGTGCCGGGCGAACTGGTCGTTGCCGAACCACGACTGTCCGGCACCGGCCGCGACGATGAGCGAGTCATAGGGGGTGACCGTCTCGCGCCCGAGGGCCGTGTGCGTCACCGTGCGGGCCTCGAGGTCGATGTCGGTCACGTCGCCGAGCAGGACCTTCGCGTTGCGCTGGCGATGCAGCACCTCACGCGTCGACGGCGCGATCTCGCCCTCGGAGAGGATGCCGGTCGCCACCTGGTAGAGCAGGGGCTGGAACAGGTGGTGCGTGGTGCGGGCGATGAGGGTGACGTCGACGTCGGCGCCCTTCAGCTTCTGTGTGCTGAACAGTCCTCCGAA
The DNA here is from genome assembly GCF_056396225.1 of Terrabacter sp. 05T424. NCBI lineage: Bacteria > Bacillati > Actinomycetota > Actinomycetes > Micrococcales > Intrasporangiaceae > Terrabacter > Terrabacter sp. 05T424. Next base: position 693,805 of record NZ_JBFTLB010000001.1, on the reverse strand, counting down.
GCCCGATCCGATGACCACGACGCGGTGACGCGCTGGAGCGGAATGGGTGGGCTGGGTGGGCTGGGTCATGACGGTGTCTCCTTGCTGGTCGACGTAACTCGTCAGTTGCTACAACGACACAGCGCCGGCATCCCTTTCGGGACACCGGCGCTGGCGTGTGTCTGCTCGGTCACACCTGGCGACCGAGCGGTGCGACATCAGAGGTTCTTCTGGATCTCCGACCACTGGCGCTCGACGTCGTCGAGGCCACCACACATGAAGAAGGCCTGCTCGGCGACGTGGTCGTACTCGCCGTCGGCGATCTTCGTGAACGCCTCGATCGTGTCGGACAGCGGCACGGTCGAACCCTCGATGCCGGTGAACTGCTTGGCCACGTAGGTGTTCTGCGACAGGAAGCGCTGGATGCGACGGGCGCGGTTGACGAGGATCTTGTCCTCTTCGGAGAGCTCGTCGATACCGAGGATCGCGATGATGTCCTGCAGCTCCTTGTTGCGCTGCAGGATCGACCTGATGCGCACGGCCGTGTTGTAGTGATCGGCCGCCACGTAGCGCGGGTCGAGGATGCGCGAGGTCGAGGACAGCGGGTCGACAGCCGGGTAGATACCCATCGACGCGATGTCACGCGAGAGCTCGGTCGTCGCGTCGAGGTGCGCGAAGGTCGTGGCCGGAGCCGGGTCGGTGTAGTCGTCGGCCGGCACGTAGATCGCCTGCATCGAGGTGATCGAGTGACCGCGCGTGGACGTGATGCGCTCCTGCAGGGTGCCCATCTCGTCGGCCAGGGTGGGCTGGTAGCCCACGGCGGACGGCATGCGGCCGAGGAGGGTCGAGACCTCCGAGCCCGCCTGCGTGAAGCGGAAGATGTTGTCGATGAAGAGGAGCACGTCCTGCTTCTGGACGTCGCGGAAGTACTCCGCCATGGTCAGCGCCGACAGGGCGACGCGCAGGCGCGTGCCCGGCGGCTCGTCCATCTGCCCGAAGACGAGGGCGGTCTGTCCGAGGACGCCCGCCTCCTCCATCTCGACCATGAGGTCGTTGCCCTCACGGGTGCGCTCACCGACACCGGCGAACACCGACACACCACCGTGGTCACGGGCGACACGGGCGATCATCTCCTGGATGAGCACCGTCTTGCCGACGCCGGCGCCACCGAAGAGGCCGATCTTGCCACCCTGGACGTATGGGGTCATCAGGTCGATGACCTTGATGCCCGTCTCGAACATCGTGGTCTTGGACTCGAGCTGGTCGAAGGCGGGTGCCTTGCGGTGGATGCCCCACCGCTCCTTGACCTCGAGCTTCTCGCCCTCGGCGAGGTTCATGCACTCGCCGGTCGTGTTGAACACGTGGCCGAGGGTCACGTCACCGACGGGGACGGTGATCGGGCCGCCGGTGTCCTGCACGGCCGAGCCGCGCACGAGACCGTCGGTCGGCTGCAGCGAGATCGCTCGGACCATGTTGTCGCCGATGTGCTGGGCGACCTCGAGGTTGAGGTTCTTCGTCTCGCCGGCGAGGGTGACCTCGGTCGTGAGCAGGTTGTACTGCTCGGGCATGGCGTCGACGGGGAACTCCACGTCGACGACCGGGCCGATGATGCGGGAGATGCGTCCGACGCCGCCCGCGGGCGGGGCCGTCCACGTGGTGTCGCTGACAGTTGCAGTCATGGTGGTCTGCTTCCTTACCTGTGGGCGTTACTTCTTGGCGTCGGCGAGGGCGTTGGCGCCGCCCACGATTTCGCTGATCTCTTGGGTGATGCCGGCCTGACGGGCCTGGTTGGCGAGGCGCTGGTAGGTCTTGATCAGCTCCGTCGCGTTGTCGGTGGCCGACTTCATCGCCCGCTGGCGGGCGGCGAGCTCGGAGGCCGCCGAGCTGAGCAGCGCGGTGAAGATGCGGTTGCGGACGTACTTCGGCAGCAGCAGGTCCAGCACCTCGGCAGCGCTCGGCTCGAAGGAGTACTCGGGCGGGATCTGCCCCTCCTCATAGCGGTTCACCGACAGGTCGAGGTCGGTGTCCTCACCGGCGTCGTCGGCCTCGACGACCTCGAGCGGCAGCAGTCGCAGCACGTGCGGGTCCTGGCGGACCATCGAGCGGAAGCGCGTGAAGACGATGTGGATCTCGTCGTGGCCGCCCTCCTCCGTGGGCTTGAGGAAGTCGGCCGTGATGCGGTCGGCGATCTCCTTGGCGTTCTCGAACGTCGGGGCGTCGGAGAAGCCGGTCCACTCGGCGGCGTAGTCGCGCTTGCGGAACTTGAAGTAGCTCACGGCCTTGCGGCCGACGAGGTAGGGCACGACCTCCTTGCCCTCGGCGGTCAGCTTGGAGATGAGCTCCGCGCTCTCCTTGATCGCCGCGACGGAGTAGGCACCGGCAAGTCCGCGGTCCGCCGTGATGATGACGACACCGGCCCGCTTCGCGGTCTCCTTCGCCGTCGTCAACGGGTGGTCCTCGTTCGTGTTGGTCGCCACCGCGGACACGGCACGCGTCAGCGCGGTCGTGTACGGCATCGCCTCGGTGGCCCGCTGGCGGGCCTTGACGACGCGTGCGGCCGCGATCAGCTCCATCGCGTTGGTGATCTTCTTGATGGAGTTGACGGACTTGATGCGCTGGCGGTAGATCCGCATCTGCGCTCCCATGTGCTCCGCCTCTCTTGGTCTCTGAAAAGTCTGTGGTTGCCGGCAGGGTGGGCTCACGCCCGGTCCCGTATGCCGCCCGGCTGGCCGGGCGGCATACGGGAGGTGGTCACTTCTGCTTGACGATCTTCGCCTGGGTGATCTGGTCGTCGGCGATCTCGTCGAACTCCTCGTTGCCGGCCTCGAGGCCGTCCTTGCCGGTGCCCCGGAAGGTGAACTTGACCTCGTCGACGACCTTGGCCAGGGCCGTCTCGGTGTCCTCGTCGAGCTTGAGGGTCTCGCGGATCGTCTGGAGGATCTTGCCGTCGCGACGCAGCGTCTCGAGCAGCTCGGTCTCGAAGGTGCGGACATCCTCCACCGCGACGTCGTCGAGCCTGCCGGTCGTACCGGTCCAGATCGAGACGACCTGCTCCTCGACGGGGTACGGCGAGCTCTGCGGCTGCTTGAGCAGCTCGACGAGGCGCGCACCACGGGCGAGCTGGGCTCGCGAGGCGGGGTCGAGGTCGGAGGCGAACATCGCGAACGCCTCCATCGCACGGAACTGCGCGAGGTCGAGCTTGAGTCGACCGGCGACCGACTTCATCGCCTTGATCTGCGCGGCGCCGCCGACTCGGGAGACGGAGACACCCACGTCGATGGCCGGACGCACGTTGGCGTTGAACAGGTCGGCCTGCAGGTAGATCTGGCCGTCGGTGATCGAGATGACGTTGGTCGGGATGTACGCGGAGACGTCACCGGCCTTCGTCTCGATGATCGGCAGACCGGTCATCGAGCCGTGGTCGAGGTCGTCGGACAGCTTCGCGCAACGCTCGAGCAGCCGCGAGTGCAGGTAGAACACGTCACCCGGGTAGGCCTCGCGGCCCGGCGGACGGCGCAGCAGCAGCGACACGGCGCGGTAGGCCTCGGCCTGCTTGGACAGGTCGTCGAAGACGATGAGGACGTGCTTGCCCTGGTACATCCAGTGCTGGCCGATGGCCGAGCCGGTGTAGGGCGCGAGATACTTGAAGCCCGCCGAGTCGGACGCGGGGGCCGCGACGATCGTGGTGTACTCGAGCGCGCCGGCCTCCTCGAGGGTGCCGCGCACCGACGCGATGGTCGAGCCCTTCTGGCCGATCGCGACGTAGATGCAGCGGACCTGGGCGTCGGGGTCGCCGGACTCCCAGTTGCGCTTCTGGTTGATGATCGTGTCGATCGCGACCGTCGTCTTGCCGGTCTGGCGGTCGCCGATGATGAGCTGGCGCTGACCGCGGCCGATCGGGGTCATCGCGTCGATCGACTTGATGCCGGTCTGGAGCGGCTCGTGCACCGACTTGCGCTGGACGACGTTGGGCGCCTGCAGCTCGAGGGCGCGGCGCTCGTCGGACTTGATGTCGCCGAGGCCGTCGATGGGGTTGCCGAGCGGGTCGACGACGCGGCCGAGGAAGTCGTCACCGACCGGGACCGAGAGGACCTCGCCCGTGCGCTTGACGGTCTGGCCCTCCTCGATGCCCGCGAAATCACCGAGGACGACGACGCCGATCTCGTGGACGTCGAGGTTCAGGGCGAGGCCGAGCGTGCCGTCCTCGAACTGGAGCAGCTCGTTGGTCATGGCCGAGGGCAGACCCTCGACGTGAGCGATGCCGTCACCGGCGTCGGTGACGCGGCCGACCTCTTCGCGGGAGGCCGCGCCGGGCTCGTAGGACTGGACGAACGAGTCCAGTGCGTCCCGGATCTCCTCCGGACGGATCGAAAGCTCCGTCATGTCAGATCTTCTCCTCGGTCTCGACCCGCAGGACGGGCCAATGGTTGTTCACAGCTGGTGGTGGGCGCCTCAGGCGCCCATGGCCCGGCGGGCCGCGTCGAGCTTGCGGATGACGGTTCCGTCGATGACCTCGTCACCGATCTCGACCTTGACCCCGCCCATGACCCGGGGGTCGACGACGGTGTTGACGTGGACCGTGCCGCCGTAGACGGAGGCAAGGCCCGCAGCGAGGCGGGCGCGGTCGTCGTCGGTGAGCGGGACGGCCGAGGTGACGGTGGCCGTCTGCTGCTCGCGGCGGCTCGAGGCCGTCTCGAGGTAGGACTCGATGACCCGGTCGAACCGGCGACCGCGCGGGGCGACGACGGCCTGACGGGCCAGCAGGAGCGTCTCGGGGGCGGCCTTGTCGCGGAGCAGGGACGACACGAGGTCGGCGCGCTTGTCGACGGGGGCCTGCGAGTCGGTCAGCGCCGCCCGAAGCGGCGCGTCGGCCGCGACGATCCGCTCGAAGCGGAACAGCTCGTCCTCGACGCGGTCGGCACGGTCGCCCGCCTCGGCCGCGGCGATGACGGACTCGACGGCATACGCCTCGAGGGTGTCGGAGAGGTCGCGCTCGGAGCTCCAGCGCTGGCCGGCGACTCCCTTGAGCACGACCAGCGACTCGGCGCTGACCTTGCCGGAGAAGAGCCTCTCGGTGAGCTGCGCCTTGTCAGAGCCCTCGCGCGCCGGGTCGGAGACGGCGCGACGCAGGGTCGCGTTGCCGTCGAGGACGTCGACGACGGCGAAGAGCTCCCCGGCCAACCGCGACCGGTCGGCACCGGCCGCGAGCACACCGGTGAACGCCTCGCGGCTGGTCGCCGCTGCTGCGCGTGAGGGTCCCTGCATCAGGCGTCTCCGCCCTGGCTGCCGGCAGGACCGCCGACCTTCTCACGCACGACGTCGCCGGACTCGAGCTCGGCCAGGAAGCGCTCGACGATGCCCTTCTGGCGGGTCTCGTCGTGCAGCGACTCGCCGACGATGCGGCTGGCGAGGTCGGTCGAGATGCGGCCGACGTCGCCGCGGAGCGAGACCACGGCCTGCTGGCGCTCGGCCTCGATCTGCTTGTGCGCCGTGTCGGTGATGCGCGCGGCCTCGGAGGCTGCGTGCTCACGCATCTCGGCGATGATCTGCGCGCCCTGGGCCTTGGCGTCCTCACGGATGCGGGCGGCTTCGGAGCGGGCCTCGACGAGCTGCGCCTGGTACTGCTCGAGCGCCGCCTGGGCCTGCGCCTGGGCCTCCTCGGCCTTGTTCATGCCGCCCTCGATGGCCGCGGTGCGCTCGGCATAGATCTGCTCGAGGCGCGGCACGACCCGCGTCTTGACGACGTAGTAGAGGATCGCGAAGCACGCCAGACCGAAGAAGAACTCGAGCGGGTGCGGGATGATCGGTGCCGCGGTGGCCCAGAAGCCGCCTTCGCCGCCCTCGGCGGTCACGGTCACTGCTTGCATGAGGTGCTCCTAGTGAGAATCGAACGATGTCTCGGGATGCCCCGGGAAGGGGCGTCAGCCCTTGAAGACGAAGGCGAGCGCGATACCGAAGATGGCGAGCGCCTCGGTGATGGCCATGCCGAGGAAGGCGATCGGCTGGAGCATGCCGCGGGCCTCGGGCTGACGCGCGACGCCGTTGATGTAGGCGGCGAAGATCAGACCGACACCGATACCGGGGCCGATGGCGGAGAGGCCGTAACCGAGGATGGCGATGTTGCCAGTCATGTTTGTTCCATTCCTTCTTGTGTTGTCCGGCTGGCGGTTGTCAGCCGGGCTGGGCGAAGCACGGGTGGTGCAGGTGGTGCAGTCTGAGAAGTCGGTGGGCGCTCAGTGCTCGTCGGCGACCGCGCCGGCGATGTAGAGGGCGGCGAGCAGGGTGAAGACGTAGGCCTGCAGGAACTCGACCAGCAGCTCGAAGAGCGTCATGACGAAGGCGAAGACCCACGTGACGCCGCCGGCGACGATGAGGACGCCGCCCGAGGTGAGCATGTACCAGCCACCGGTGATGAACAGGACCATGAGGATGTGGCCGGCGAACATGTTGCCGAAGAGTCGCAGCGCCAGGGTGACCGGGCGCGTGAACAGGTCGGTGATCAGCTCGAGGATGAAGATCGGGACGATCATGCCCTTGGGCAGGCCGGCCGGGACGAGCGACTTCCAGTAGCCGAAGAAGCCGTGCTTCTTCATGCCCACGACGTGGAAGACGACCCAGACGATGAGGGCCAGGGCGATCGGGAAGCCGATGCGGCTCATCGTCGGGTAGCTCATCGGCGGGATGACGCCGAAGAAGTTGTTGACGAGGATCAGCACGAACATCGAGAAGAGCAGGGGCACGAACCTCATGAACTCGTGGCTGCCGATGAGGTCCTTGGCGACGCCGTTGCGGACCAGGCCGTAGACAGCCTCGGTGCCCATCTGCCCGCGGCTCGGCACGAGGGCCCTCTTCTTCGTGGTGGCGAGCAGCCACCAGATGATGAGGCCGGTCGCGAAGACCATCAGGAAGATCGGACGCGTGATCGCCCACGGACCGTCGCCGATGAGGGGCTGCCAGAACTCCTCGATACCGGGGGCGGTGTAGTCCGTCGGGGCGGCGGCCACGATGCTCACGGGTTACTCCTTCGTAGGTTCTGGGCACTTCGGGTGACGCTCTGCGTCAGCGGTGCTGGATCGTCGCCCGGCGTCGTGCTGCGGGCGGGATCCCAGGTCGGTGTGCTGGCTCGGGGCGCACTGTGCGACAGCACGGGGGCCGCTGGGCTCAATGGGTACCGTATCGGAACCAGATCAGGTAGAGCGACAGGGCCATCCCACCCACGATCCCGGCTCCGACGAGCCATGACGTGCCCAGCCAGTGGTCGGCCAGGGCACCCAGGCCGCCGTAGACGAGGGGTCCCGACAGCAGGTAGGCGACAGCCCGCCAGGCGGAGTCCTGCTCGCGGGTGTTGAACGCGCGCAGCTCCTCGTCGGCATCGCGTGGGGGCGGCCCCTGCGTGGGCGCCGGCCCGTCGGGCGTGTGCTCGTCGGGCGTCGGCTCGTCGTTGGGTGACGTGGTCATGGTGACCTCCCGTGTCACGGCTCATCACGCGGCTCCCGGGTGGGGGGCTGGTCGAGGGATGCCTCGCCGTCGGGGTCGTAGGCGAAGATGCGCAGGTGCTTGTAGGCCCGCATCTCGAAGAACAGCCAGACGACGGCGCACACCGTGACGGACAGGCCGATGGCGTAGCCGGAGGCCCAGGTCACGTCGCGCAGGGCGAACATGACGATGCCGAGCACGACCACCTTGAAGGTGTAGGTCGCCATCACGATCATCATCGTCGTCGTGGGCGCCAGATCGGCCGTGCGCTTCATGACCAGCAGCGTGAGGCTGAAGAAGAAGATCACGATGGCGGCGCCGAGGGCTGCCGACCACGCTGCCTTGGGGCTGGAGAAGAGGCCGACGACGATGCACACCAGTCCAGCGGCAGCGGTCGGCAGCAGGGACCCCCGGAGGAGCTGCGCGAACGCATCTGACTGTGATGCGCTCGGGGCCGGTGTGGCGCTCAAGAAAACCTGCCTGGGTGCGTCGTGAGGCGTAGTGCGGGCGGGGCTCGGGCTGATCACGGATGTTGCCGTGATCGACTGTGCGTAAAGCGATTTCAGCGCCTCGGAGAGTCGTTCCCAGACTCCCCTCAGGTGCTTGTGAATGCTATCACAAGCGCTCGGAGGGCCTCCACCGCGGAAGCCAGACGGTGAGCACGACACCCATCGCGGCGGCGACGCCGACGACCGCGAGCGGACGGAGGCCGTCCCAGATGACGAAGGAGACCGAGCCCAGGGCGACGATGGCCGCCCAGAGGTAGAGGATGAGCACGGCCCGGCGGTGGCCGTGGCCCATGCGCAGCATGCGGTGGTGCAGGTGCATCGCGTCGGGGTGCCAGGGGCGGCGCCCGGCCCGGGTGCGCCGCACGACGGCGAGGAGCATGTCGAGCAGCGGCAGGAGCAGGACCGCGAGGGGCACGAGGATCGGCAGGAACGCCGCCGACACGTCGTTGGTGCTCACCTGGCCCGGGTCGACGTTGCCCGTCAAGGTGATCGTCGCGGCCGACAGGAGCAGCCCGAGGGTGAGCGCGCCCGAGTCGCCCATGAAGAGCCGGGCCGGGTGGAAGTTGTGCGGCAGGAAGCCGGCGCAGCACCCGACGAGAGCGGCGGAGATCAGGGTCGCCGTCGAGAACACGTCGGCGGGCTCGAACGCCTTGGACACCGAGTAGCTGTAGACGAAGAACGCGAACGAGGCGATGCCCACGACCCCCGCGGCCAGACCGTCGAGGCCGTCGATGAAGTTGACCGCGTTGGTCGAGGCGATGACGACGACGACCGTGACGAGCACGAGCACCGGCGTGGGCAGGATCGTCGTGCCGAAGATCGGCAGCGAGAGCAGCTGCACCCCGGTGTAGGCCATCAGCCCGGCCGCGAGCATCTGCCCGGCGAGCTTCGTCAGCCAGTCCAGCTCGCGGATGTCGTCGAAGGCACCGAGGAGGCACACGATGCCACCGGCGACGACCACGCCCCACAGCTGCCGGCTCGAGAACAGGCTGCCGAGGTAGGGCAGCGCACGGGCCACGAGGACCGCCGCGACGAATCCGAGGTAGATCCCCACTCCCCCGAGCCGCGGGATCGGCGTCTTGTGGACGTCGCGCTCACGGACGGCGGTGAAGGCTCCGGTCGCGACGGCGACGCTGCGCACGAAGGGTGTGGCGAGGTACGTGACCGCCGCGGCCACGATGAGGACGAGGACGTACTCGTGCAACTACCGACCTTCGTTCGTGCCGTGACGCGCGCGGGTGGACCCCACTCAGCGAGGGTATGCCGGGAACCGCGTCACGAGGTCGGTGACCTCCGAGCGGACCTGCTTGCTCACGGCGTGCTCGGGGTCGGCGTCGCCCTTGGTGACGGCCGTGTGGATGAGCGAGGCGATGGTCTTCATCTCCTCCAGGCCCATCCCCTGGGTCGTGACCGACGGCGTGCCGACGCGGATGCCGGACGCGATGTTCGGCTTCTGCGGGTCGAACGGKATGGCGTTCTTGTTGAGCACGATGCCGGCGGCGTCGGCGCGCTCCTCGGCCTCCTTGCCCGTGACGCCCACGCCCTGGAGGTCGAGCAGCGACAGGTGCGTGTCGGTGCCGCCGGTGGTCGGGCGGATGCCGACCTCGAGCAGGCTGGCCGCGAGCTGCTTGCTGTTGGCGATGACGTCGGTGGCGTACTGGGCGTACTCGGGGGTGGCGGCCTCCTTGAAGTTGACCGCCTTGGCCGCGATGGTGTGCATCTGCGGGCCGCCCTGCATCATCGGGAAGACGGCCTTGTCGAGGGCCGCCTGGTGCTCGGCCTTGCAGACGAGCGCGCCGGAACGCGGGCCGCGGAGCACCTTGTGCGTCGTGAAGGTGACGACGTCGGCGTACGGGACCGGCGAGGGGATCGCCTTGCCGGCGACGAGGCCGATGAAGTGGGCTGCGTCGACCCAGAGGATCGCGCCGACCTCGTCGGCGATGGCCCGGAAGCGCTGGAAGTCGATGAGGCGCGGGATGGCGGAGCCACCGGCACAGATCACCTTGGGCCGGTGCTCCTTGGCGAGCGCCTCGACCTGGTCGTAGTCGATGTCCTCGGACTGCTTGTCGACGCCGTAGTGGACGGCGTTGAACCACTTGCCGGAGAAGGAGACCTTGGTGCCGTGGGTGAGGTGGCCGCCCATCGGCAGCGCCATCGCGAGGATCGTGTCGCCGGGCGCCATGAAGGCGCCGTAGACAGCCTGGTTGGCGCTCGCGCCGGAGTGCGGCTGGACGTTGGCGTGGTCGGCGCCGAAGAGCTCCTTGGCGCGGTCGATCGCGATCTGCTCGGCCTTGTCGACCTCAGCGCAGCCGCCGTAGTAGCGGCGACCGGGGTAGCCCTCGGCGTACTTGTTCGACAGGGTCGACCCCAGAGCCGTCAGCACGGCCGGCGAGCTGATGTTCTCGCTGGCGATGAGCTGCAGCCCACCGCGGATGCGGTCGAGCTCGGACAGGAGCACCCCCGCGATGTCGGGGTCGAAGGACTGCAAGGCGCCGAAGTCGGAGCCGTAGAACGTGTCGTCAGCCATGGGGGATCTCCGGGTGGGTCGGGAGTGGGGCGCGAGCGCTAGCCAACTCTATGCCGTCGGGGGGCGCGCGCCCGAGGGGCTCTCGGGGGTGGGCAGGTCGCCCTCGACGACGACTGCCGAGGGGAAGCCCGTGGACTCCTCGGGCGGCACGTCGTCGTGGATGACCCCGGGGCCGTAGGGGTTGGTCTCGGGCACGTAGTCGAGCTCCGGCTCGCCCGCGGTTCCGCCTGCTGGTGCGGGCTCAGCGCGGTCGGCCTGCTCGGCGTCGACCGGGTCGACCGGCTCGACCAGCTCGACCGGCTCGGGCTCGAGCGCGGCGTCGATGTCGGCCTGGGAGAGGGCACCGAGGCGCAGCGTCACCGGTGTCTCGCCCGTGCAGTCGATGATGGTCGACGGCTGCCCCTCACCGGCCGGGCCGCCGTCGAGGTAGACCCCGACGGACTCACCGAGCATGGCCACGGCCTCGTCGGCCGTGCGGGCGGCGGGGTCGCCCGTCGTGTTGGCGCTCGTGACCGCCATGGGACCGATGTCGCCGAGCAGCTCGAGGGCGAGCTCGTGGTCGGGGACGCGCAGGGCCACGGTGCCGTTCGTCTCCCCGAGGTCCCAGTGCAGCGACGTCTGCGCCTTGAGCACGAGCGTCAGCGGTCCCGGCCAGAAACGCTCCATGAGGCGCTGGGCGTAGTCGGGCACCTGGGTGGCCAGGCCCTGGGCGGTGCGGGCCGTCGGGATGAGCACCGGCGGCGGCATGTCGCGCCCGCGCCCCTTGGCCGCGAGCACCGACGCGACGGCGTTGGCGTCGAAGGCGTCACACCCGATGCCGTAGACGGTGTCGGTCGGCAGGACGACGATCTCGCCGCGCCGCACAGCGGCCCCGGCCGCCGGGATGCCATCGGCACGCTGCTCGGGGTCGGTGCAGTCGTAGCGCTCGCTCACGGTGGCGAGCCTACTTGGGGCCGGCCGTCTCGAGGGGGGCGGCCCGGCGTTCGCCGCGACCGGGTCCGCCTCCGCCCGGGTCAGCCAGCTCGGCGCGCGGTCGTGACCCGGGGACGGCCGGACAGGTCGGGGTGGTCGATGACATCGACCCACTGACCGGTCGAGCCGAGACGACGCGGCAGGCTCTCACCCTGCGAGTCCGCGTGCTCGACGAGCACGACACCGCCGGGACGCAGCAGGCCTGCAGCGACGCGTACGACTGCGAGCGGGATCGCCAGCCCGTCCTCGCTGCCGCCGTAGAGCGCGATCTCGGGGTCGTGGTCGCGAACCTCGGGGTCCAGCGGCACGGCCCCGACGGGGATGTAGGGCGGGTTGACGGTGACGACGTCGACGGTGCCGGCCCAGTCGGGGAAGCACTCGACGGTGGCGTCGCCGTTGACGAGCAGGACGTCGATCCCGAGGCGGTCGCGGTTGGCCACCGCCCAGGCGTACGCGTCGGGTGACAGCTCGAGGCCGCGCACCCCCGCGTCGGGACACTCGTGCTTGACCGCCAGGGCGATCGCCCCCGAGCCCGAGCAGAGGTCCACGACCCGTGGGGCGCGCTCTGCCGACGGGAGCTGCCCGAGCTCGGCGAGGGCGAGGTCGACGAGCACCTCGGTCTCGGGGCGTGGCACGAAGACGCCCGGGCCGACCGCGAGCGTGAGCCGGCGGAAGTGCGCGCGGCCCGTGAGGTGCTGGAGCGGCACCCGGCGGGCGCGCTCGTCGACGAGGGCGGCATACGTCGGCGGCAGCGAGCGCCCCCCGAGCACCATGAGGCGACGCACCTCGGAGGCGTCGGCGCCCAGCACGTGGGCGGCGAGCTCGACGGCATCGACGTCGGCGGAGGCCACGCCGGCCGCGCGCAGCCGCCCGGCCGCAGCGCGTATGCCGTCACGCAGGTCGGTCACGCCGACGACCCCGTGCCGTCAGCGAGTGCCGCGAGCTTGGCCGCCTCGTCGGCGTCGAGCGCGGACTGGACCACCGGGTCGAGGTCACCGTCGAGCACGGAGTCGAGGTTGTAGGACTTGTAGCCGGTGCGGTGGTCGGAGATGCGGTTCTCGGGGAAGTTGTAGGTGCGGATTCGCTCGGAGCGGTCGACGGTGCGCACCTGCGAGCGGCGGGCCGCGGATGCCTCGGCGTCGGCCTCGTCCTGGGCGATCTGGTGCAGCCGGGCGCGGAGGACGCGCATCGCGGCCTCCTTGTTCTGCAGCTGCGACTTCTCGTTCTGGCACGAGACGACCAGACCCGTCGGCACGTGGGTGATGCGCACGGCCGAGTCGGTCGTGTTGACGCTCTGGCCCCCGGGGCCGCTGGACCGGTAGACGTCGATGCGCAGGTCGTTGGGGTCGATGACCACCTCGACCTCCTCGGCCTCGGGCATGACGAGCACGCCTGCGGCGGAGGTGTGGATGCGCCCCTGGCTCTCGGTGACCGGCACGCGCTGGACGCGGTGGACGCCGCCCTCGTACTTGAGACGCGCCCATGGCGCCTCGCCGAGACCGGGTGTGCCCTTGGCCCGGATCGAGACCCGGACGTCCTTGTAGCCCCCGAGGTCGCTCTCGGTGGAGTCCTCGACCGCGGTCTTCCAGCCGCGCTGCTCGGCGTAGCGCAGGTACATCCGCAGCAGGTCGCCGGCGAAGAGCGCCGACTCGTCGCCCCCCTCCCCCGCCTTGACCTCGAGGATGACGTCGCGGTCGTCGTCGGGGTCGCGGGGCACGAGCATCCGGCGCAGGTGCTCCTCGGCGTCGGAGAGGCGGGCCTCGAGCGCGGGCAGCTCCTCGGCGAACGACGCGTCCTCGGCCACGAGCTCGCGGGCGGCCGCGACGTCGTCGCCCGCCGCCGTCCACTCGCGCGCCGCGGCCACGGTCGGGGCCAGGGCGGCATACCGCTTGTTCAGGGTGCGCACGAGGTCCTGGTCGCTGTGGACGGCCGGGTCGGCGAGCCGGGACTCCAGCTCGGCGTACTCGTCGAGGATCGACTGCACGGAGTCCAGCACGGGGGGTCCTTCGGTGGTCGGGGCGGCGTCAGCGGGGCGGGAGGGGCACGCTGCGCTGGGGGCTCGGAAACACGAACGCCGGCCCCCGACGACCGAAGTCGTGGGAGCCGGCGTGCGGGAAACCTACTTGGCGGCCTTCTTGCCGTAACGGGCCTCGAACCGGGCGACGCGGCCGCCGGTGTCGAGAATCTTCTGCTTGCCCGTGTAGAACGGGTGGCACTGCGAGCACACGTCGGCGGCGATCTTGCCGGAGGGCTCGGTGCTGTGGGTGGTGAACGTGTTGCCACAGGTGCAGGTGACCGTGGTCTCCACGTAGGCGGGGTGAAGGTCCTTCTTCAACGTCGTCTCCTCGAGGTAGTCGGCCGGGTCGGTGTCGTCGCTCGCCACCCTGGTGGGTCGCTCGACCGTGAACCGGTCCAAAGGAAGAGTGTGCCAGAGAGGCGCACCTCCTCCCAAACGCGCCGGAGGGGCCCGGCATTCCCGAGGACCCGGGCCGGCGCAGGGGGCGCGCGAGCCCGGCGCAGGGGGCGCGCGAGCCGGGCGCTCCTACCCCGGGCCTACACCGTGCCTTACACCGGGACGCTGGCCGGCTGGGCCACCGGGAGCACGACCTGCATCGTCGAACCCTCGCCCTCGACGGACGCGATGACGAGCTCGCCACCGTGCCCCTCGACGATGGCCCGGACGATCGCGAGGCCCAGCCCGGTGCCCGGGATCGCGGCGGCCGTGGCGTTGCCCGCGCGGAAGAACCGTTCGGACAGGCGGGCCAGGTCGGCGGCCGGGATGCCGATGCCGGTGTCGTGGACGGAGATGATGGTCGAGCCGCCGGAGCGCTCTGCGGTGAGCACGACCTCGCCGCCCTCGGGCGTGAACTTCACGGCGTTGGAGCCGAGGTTGATGAGGGCGCGCTCGACCTGGCCCCGATCGACCTTCACGATGAGGTCGTCGGGGACCGCTGGGCAGATCAACTGCACTCCGGAGGCGGCCGCGACCGGCTCCATCGTCTCGGTGACGGTGCGCAGCAGGTCACGGACGGCGACCTCCTCGGCGATCGCCTGGAGGCCGCTGATCTCGATCTTGTTGAGCACGAGGAGGTCCTCGATGAGGCCGCGCAGCCGGGTGGCGTTGCGTCCGATGATGTCGAGGGCGACGTGCTGGCCGTCGGACACCTCGCCGAAGTCGCCGTCCACGAGCAGCTCGAGGTAGCCGCTGATGGAGGTGAGCGGGGTGCGCAGCTCGTGGCTGACCGTGGCCATGAAGTCGGTCTTCTGACGGTCGAGTTCGGTGAGCCGCTGGACCTGCTCGTCCTGCATCTGCGACAGGCGCAGCGAGACGATCGACTGGGCGGCGATGGCCGCGCACTGCTGCGCGGCCTGGATCTCGTGCCGGTGCCACCGCCTCGGCGCGTTGACCATGAGCACCGCCATGATGCCGAGGCCGCGGCCGCCGGTGCCGACGGGAAGCATGAGCAGCGAGAGGGCCCCCGTGGCCCGGTGGAAGGCGCGGACGCGCTCGTCGGAGTACGCCTTGTGCGCGAGCAGGTCGCCCAGGTCGAAGAAGCCGGCGTCGCGTCGCAGCTCGTCGTTGACGGCCCCCACCTGCTGCGCGAGCGAGCGCGGCAGCGGCGGCAGGTCGGGCAGGTCGTCGGTGTGCCACTGGAGGCGGTCGCCGATGGACTGTCCGGTATCGGCGAGCGTGTAGAGCAGCACGCGGTCGGCACCGAGGCCGGCGCCGAGCCTGGAGGTGACGCGCTGCAGCGCGTCGCGCACGTCGGCCGCCCCGCGAGCCCCTCGGCCGACGTCGAGCACGAGCTCCTGCATCTCGAGCACTGCCGCCTGCTGGTCGACGAGGCGGGCGTTGGCACGGGTGAGGTCGTTGAAGTCGCGGGCCAGCATGCGCACCTCGAGGGCCCCCTCCTCCTGGTTGGCCATCGCGATGACGTCCTCCTCGGCCTGCCGCCGCACGACCTCGCGCAGCCGGGCCAGGGGGCGGCCGACGGCGCGGTCCATCCCGAAGCCGGCCGCGACGAGCACGATGAGCACGAGGGAGGCTGCGGCGATGATGACGCCCGACGTGATGCCGGTGGCCTCGCGGGAGTCGACCCTGGCGGCGTTGCGGTGGTCTCGGATCGTGTCGCCGAGCGTTGCGCTGGCCTTGGTGAAGCGTGCGTATGCCGCCTCGACGCGGGCGCGCGCGGCCGTGTCGACCGCGGGTGCCGGGGCTGAAGGCGGTGCGGGAGGTGACGTGGCACCGGGCGAGCCGGTGGGGGGCGGACCGGACGGCGCACGCGCCGGGACCCCGGCGAGCGAGGCACGCGCGGACGCGAACCACTCGGCCACGGTCGCCCGCTGGTCGGCGACGAGCGTGGCGAAGGCCGCCCGGTCGGTGGCCGAGAGCTCAGTGCTCTGCGTGCCTTGCTCGACCCGGGCGAGGTGCTGCTCGATGACCGGCTGGAGCGACAGGGGGTCGATGGGCGCTGGAGCACCGACGACGGCCTCGCGCCACGCGCCTTCCGCGCGGGTCATGTCGAGCAGCACGCTGTTGTTGGCCTCGGACGCGGGCCCGAGCGCCAGCGTGAGCGCGCGCACGGCGGCGCTCTGGGAGTGGATCGTCGCGAGGGCCACGACGGCGCCGACGGGGACGAGGACGACCAGGATCCCGATGAGCACGCGGATCTGGCTGCCCACCGACCGCCTCGAGACGGCCGGCAGGCCGCCGCTCATGCGGCGTCCTCGTCGAAGCCGGTGCGGGTCATGACGCCCCAGACGTGCTTCTTGCCGCGCAGGCTCGACCACCAACCCTCGAGACGCCACCAGACGGTCAGCTGCCGATAGCCGATGTTCTCGAGCACCGAGGCGGCGACGGTTTGCCAGATCGCCCGCCACCGGTCGTGCTTGTGGAAGGCCCATTCGTCGACGACCATCGCCGAGAGGGTCACGAGGACGGCATACCCGTAGGCGAGGACGAGGAAGAGGATCGCGAAGGGCACGTTGACGACGCCGAGCAGCAGGGCCAACGGCACGATGAGGATGCCGAAGAGCTCGAGCAGCGGGGCGATGAGCTCGAAGAGCCAGTAATAGGGCAGGGCGAGCGCGCCGATGCGGCCGTACTTCGGCCGGAAGAGCATGCTCCGGTAGACCCACAACGTCTCCCAAAGGCCCCGGTGCCAGCGGCGTCGCTGGTTGCGCAGCACCGTGGCCGTGACCGGGACCTCGGTCCACGACACCGGCTCGGGCACGAACTCGACCCTGTAGTCGCGACCCTGGTCGCGCATGCGCTTGTGGATGCGCATGACGAGCTCGAAGTCCTCGCCGATGCTGTGGGGGTCGAGGCCGCCGACCTCGACGACGACGTCGCGACGGAAGAGCCCGAAGGCGCCGCTGATGAGGATCAGGCCTCCGAGACGCGACCAGCCGGTGCGGCCGAGCAGGAAGGCCCGGAGGTACTCGACGAGCTGGATGCGCGGGATCCAGGTCTGCGGCATCTCGACGCGCACGATGCGCCCCGAGACCACGCGACTGCCGTTGACCGGACGGATCGCGCCGCCCGTGGCGACCATGCGGGTCGGGTCGTCGGCAAAGGGACGCGTGACGTGCAGCAGGCCGTCGGGCTCGAGGATCGAGTCGCCGTCGATCATGGCGACGAGTGGCTCGCTCGCGGCGTTGATCGCGACGTTGATCGCCTCGGACCGGCCGGAGTTCTCCTTGCGCACGACAACGAGCCGGGTGCGGCCGTCGCGCGGCACCCAGATGCCGAGGACCTTCGCGCGGATCGGCACCTCGGTGGGCAGCTCGCGCGGCACCTGGACGAGGTCGAACGCCTCCTCGAGACGCGCGAAGGTCTGGTCGGCACTGCCGTCGTCGACGACGACGACCTCGTGCCGGGGGTAGCGCAACGTGAGGAACGACTTGACGGCCGTGACGATGCCAGCCTCCTCGTTGTAGGCCGGCACGAGCAGCGAGACGCCCGGTGCCATCCCGGCGCCCTGCCAGGTGAGCGCCGTGGCCCGCCGCCGCTGCTGCGCACGGAACTCGAGGTAGGCGAGCCCGATGAGCAGGAGCAACGAGGAGTTGATGAGGACGAAGTAGATGATGATCGGGACGCTCGAGACGTCCATGACCCACACGACGAAGCAGCGCAGCCCCTCCACGAAGCCCTGCCAGCTCATGCGGCCGCCTTCTGCAGGCTCACCATGAGTCGCGCCGTGCGCACGGCAGGGTCGTCCTCGTGGCCCGCGAGGGCGTCGCTGCCGTCGGGTCCGAGCGCGAGGAGCGCCATCGCGGCGAGCTCGGCCAGGCGCGGGTCGGGGTCGTCGAGCAGGGTCGACAGGGTCGGGATCGCGGCGTCCTCGCCCAGCTCGCCGAGAGCCTGCACACAAGCCCGGCGCAGCGACAGCGGGTCGTCCGCGGCCGTGTGGCGGGCCAGGACGGCGGCGTCCTCGCCGCGGCCGAGTCGGCCGATGGCGACGGCTGCGGTCTCGCGGACCGTGAGGTCGGCGTCGTGGTCGAGCAGGTTGCGCAGCTCGGGGAGACCACGCGTGAAGCTGCGCTCGCCGCTGAGGTGGGCCGCGACCATCCGCGTGCGGGCGTTGTCGTCGCCCATGCCCTCGCGCAGCACCTCGGAGATGCCGACACCCATCGACTGGAGGGCCTCGGCAGCGGTGGCGGCCGGCAGCCCACGGTCGGGGATGCCGATGGCGGCCAGCACGGCGCCGGCCGCGCTCGGGTCGCCGATGAGGCCCAAGGCGTACGCCGCACTGTTGCGGACCTCGACCGACTCGTCGCGCAGGGCCTCGACCAGCTGCGGGACGGTGTGGTCGGCTCGCGCCAGGCCCAGCAGCTGGGCGGCCCGGGCCCGTCGGACAGAGGACCGGTGGCCCAGGTCGTCGACGGCCGCCTCGACGGCCCCGTGGACCTCGAGCACGTGCACGAGCTGGTCGCCGGGGCCCCCACGGATCTTCGTCAGGAGCTCGACGATGTTGCGGTCGAGGACCGTGCGGGTGACCCCGGTGGCCCAGGTCAGCTGCTCTGCCGCGGACCCGTCGTCGTCCTCGCCCGAGGCCACGGTGATCAGCGGCCCGCGAAGCGGTGACAGCAGCATCTGGTCACGCTGGTTGCGACTGTGACGCTTCGCCCGCACTGCGACCACTGCGAGGACGAGGAGCAGACAGCCGCCGAGCACGGCGCTCGTCGCGCCGAGGAGCAGGGCTCCGCCGATGATCACGACATGGTGCCCGTCGCCGCGCCGGTCACCGCACGAGCCTTCACGCCGGTCGTCACAGGAGCCCTTCCGGTCGTCATCTGGCCCGGGCGAGCATGCCGTTGACCCGGTGCAGGAGCTCGCGCGGGCTGAACGGCTTGATGACGTAGTCGTCGGCCCCGACGGCGAAGCCGGTGTCGACGTCGGAGTCACGGGACTTGGCGCTGAGCAGCAGGACGGGCACCGACGCGTTGTCGCTCTCACGGATCTTGCGCAGCACGTCGATGCCCGACAGGCCAGGCATCATGACGTCGAGCACGGCCAGCTGCGGCGGGTTGGCAGCGAACGCCTCCCACGCGCTGATGCCGTCGGGAACCGCCTCGACGGCATACCCGGCCTGGGTCAGCTTGAACTCGACGAGGTCGCGGATGTCGGCGTCATCGTCGGCCACGAGGACACGGACGGGGCTGGCATCGAGGTCGCCGGCAGGCGCAGACATGTCACTCCATGGAGAGATTCGAGTGTGAAGCACCATTTTAGGAACAAATCACCCGAATGGGCCACGAAACGCCGAAGGGGAGCGGTGCCGTGAGGCACCACTCCCCTTCGTGCGGGAGCTTCGTCAGGACTCGTCGAGCTTCGAGCCGCTCGTCTGCTGCACCTGCGTGAGGAACTCGTAGTTCGTGCGCGTCTTCTTGAGGCGGTCGATGAGCAGCTCGATCGCCTGCTGCGCGTCGAGGCCCCCGAGGACCCGGCGCAGCTTCCACATGATCTTCAACTCCTCGCTCGCGAGCAGGATCTCCTCGCGGCGGGTGCCCGAGCTGTTGATGTCGACCGCCGGGAAGATCCGGCGGTTGGCCAGGTCGCGGCTCAGGCGCAGCTCCATGTTGCCGGTGCCCTTGAACTCCTCGAAGATCACCTCGTCCATCTTCGAGCCCGTCTCGACGAGAGCGGTCGCGAGGATGGTCAGGGAGCCGCCGTTCTCGATGTTGCGCGCGGCGCCGAAGAACTTCTTCGGCGGGTAGAGCGCAGCCGAGTCGACACCGCCGGACAGGATGCGTCCGCTCGCCGGCGCGGCGAGGTTGTAGGCACGACCGAGCTTGGTGATCGAGTCGAGCAGCACGACGACGTCGTGGCCGAGCTCGACGAGACGCTTGGCGCGCTCGATGGCGAGCTCGGCGACCGTCGTGTGGTCCTCGGCGGGCCGGTCGAAGGTCGAGGAGATGACCTCGCCCTTGACGGCGCGCTGCATGTCGGTGACCTCCTCGGGACGCTCGTCGACGAGGACGACCATGAGGTGGCACTCGGGGTTGTTCGTCGTGATCGCGTTAGCGAGGGTCTGCATGATCATCGTCTTGCCGGCCTTGGCCGGGGCGACGATGAGGCCACGCTGGCCCTTGCCGATCGGGGCGACGAGGTCGATGATGCGCGTCGTCAGGACGTTCGGCTCGGTCTCGAGGCGCAGGCGCTGCTGCGGGTAGAGCGGCGTCAGCTTGCCGAACTCGACCCGCTTGGCGGCCTCCTCGGGCGTCGTGCCGTTGACGGTGTCGAGGCGCACGAGGGCGTTGAACTTCTGGCGCCCGACGTTGCCCGACGGCTGCTCGCCGTCTCGCAGCGCCTTGACCGCACCGGTGACGGCGTCACCCTTGCGCAGGCCGTTCTTCTTGACCATGCCGAGCGGCACGTAGACGTCGTTCGGGCCGGCGAGGTAGCCGGACGTGCGCACGAAGGCGTAGTTGTCGAGCACGTCGAGAATGCCGCCGACCGGCACGAGGACGTCGTCGTCACCCACCTGGATGTCGGTGTCGTTCCAGTCCTGGCCGCCCTCACGACCACGGCCCCGCTTGCGGTCGCGGCTGCGCTGGCGGTTGCGGCTGCGCCGGCTGCCGCCGTCGTCGTCGAAGTGCGACTGCTGCTGGCCGCGGGTGTCGCCCTGGCGGCCGTCGTGCTGGCGGTCGCCCTGGTCCTGCTGACGGGTGTCCTGCTGACGGCTGTCCTGCTGACGGCTGTCCTGCTGACGGCCGTCCTGCTGACGGCCGTCCTGCTGACGGCCGTCCTGCTGGCGCGCCTGCTGACGGTCGCCGCGGTCGTTCTGGCGGTCCGACTGCTGGCCCCGGTCGTTCTGGCGGTCCGACTGCTGGCCCCGGTCGTTCTGGCGCTCCGAGCGGCCGCCCTGCTGACGGTCGGACTGCTGACGGTCGGACTGCTGACGGTCGGACTGCTGACGGTCGGACTGCTGGCGAGCCGAACGGTCGTCGCGGCGGTCGGACTGGCGCTCCTGCTGACCGCGACTGCGCTGACGGTTGCCGCCATCGGAGCCACCGTCGCCATCGCCGGTGGGCGCGGTGTGGGTCGTGTCCGCGGTCCCGGCGACGTCGTCACGCGAGTCGCGCGCGCCCCGCGAGGGCCGCTCGGCGCCCTTGGTGTCGGCCGTCTCGGACGAGGCGGCCGCAGCCCGCTCGCCCGTGGCGCCGGTCTGGTCGGAGGCTCCCTCGGAGGAGCCCGCCTTCTCGACGCTCTTCTCGGCCTGCTCGGTGCCTCCCGAGCCCGCCGGGCGGCTGGCGCGGCGCGACGTGCGGGCCGGAGCGGCACCGTCGGACGTCTCGCTCTTCGCCGGCGCCGACGCGGGAGCCGGGGTCGAGGCGGCGGGGGCGGACGAACCGCCCGCCTGCCGGGCCTTGATGGCCTCGACGAGGTCGCTCTTGCGCATCTTCGTCGTTCCGGTGATGCCCATCGACGACGCGACGCCCTTGAGCTCGTCCAGCTTCATGGCCGACAGGCCGGACACCGGACGGGTGGTTGTTTCTGACACGAAGGATCCTTCCCCCTCGTTTGCGGCCCGGGAGGTCCAGCGGGCCGGAGTTGGACCAGGTGACCTGGCCGTCTGAGATCCACTTCGGCGCAGAACGCGCCCAGAGGCAGGTGACTTCGCCTCAATGTGGGGGTGATGCACCGTCCTGCGAATGTCGCGGCTGTGGTGCGCGCCCAGAATACCACCCGGGTGCCTCCGCGCCGGGGCGGATCGCTCCTGTGTCGACGCTCAGCAGGCCCTGACCCGCGCACCACGGGGCGGCACGCCCGGGGTGAGCCGCTCCCAGTGCGCCGCCAGACGACCCGCCTGGACGGTCGAAGCCGCCTCGTGTGTGGTGAGGACGAGCACGCTGGGGCCCGCCCCCGAGACCACGGCCGCGTGACCCTGCGAGCGCAGCAGGTCCACGAGCTCCATCGTGTCGGGGTAGGAGGGTCGCCGGGCCTCCTGGTGCAGCCAGTCACGCGTCGCCGCGTGCAGGTGGGACGGGTCCGCCGTGAGCGCGTGCACGAGCAGGGCGGCCCGCCCGGCGCCGGCAGCGGCTGCCGCGAGCGGAACCGTCGCGGGCAGGACGGCGCGTGCCGTGCGGGTGGCCAGCTGCGTCTCGGGGACGAACACCACGACCTCGACGTGGGGGTGCGGTTCGATGCGGGCCGTCACGGTGCGTTCGCCGTGGTCGTGACCGCTGTCGTCGGGCATCCAGCTCACCGTGAGTCCGCCGAGGGCGCTGGCCGACGCGTTGTCGGGGTGCCCCTCGAGCTCGCTCGACAGGTGCGTCGCCAGCCCGAGGTCGACGGGCACGTCTTCGCCGCTGCCCGGCCAGGCGGCATACGGCTCGGGGGTCGAGGGTGCCATGCCGAGCGAGAGTGCTTGTGCGGCAACGACCCCGGCGACGATGGCGGTTGCCGATGATCCGAGACCGCGACTGTGGGGCACGCCGTTCGTGGCGACGATGCGCAATCCCCCTGGAGGACGCACCCCCAGGGACTCCCAGGTGTGCTGCATCGTCGCGTGCACCAGGTGCCGCTCGTCGGTGGGCACGTCGGCAGCGCCCTCGCCGGTGACCTCGATGACGAGACCGAACTCGTCGGAGGTCGTCACGACGTAGTCGTCCCAGAGACCGAGGGCCAGCCCGATGGAGTCGAAGCCGGGGCCGAGATTGGCGCTGCTCGCCGGCACGCGGACGTGCACGGACCGCCCGGCGGGCACTCGGCTCACGCGGTCAGCCCTCGAGACCGAGCGCCTGAGCGGCGCTGAAGGCGTCGACGCTGACGCGTGTGGGCACGACGTCGCTGCCGTCGGCGGTGCGCAGCGCCCACTGGGGGTCCTTGAGGCCGTGGCCGGTCACGGTGCAGACGATGCGTGCACCGGTCGGCACGAGGCCGGCTGCGTGGCTCGCGAGCAGACCCGCCACCGAGGCGGCCGAGCCGGGCTCGACGAAGACCCCCTCCTGCGAAGACAGGTAGCGGTGCGCGTCGAGGATCTGCGCGTCGGTGACGGCCTCGATGCGGCCACCCGACTCGTCGCGGGCGGCGACCGCCTGCTCCCACGACGCGGGGTTGCCGATGCGGATCGCGGTCGCGATGGTCTCGGGGTGGTCGACGGGGTGCCCGAGGACGATGGGCGCAGCCCCTGCAGCTTGGAAGCCCCACATCATCGGCAGGTGCGTCGCGGGCCCGGCAGGCGCGTCGGTGACCGGCGAGGCGAGGTACTCGCGGTAGCCACGCCAGTACGCGGTGATATTGCCGGCGTTGCCGACCGGCAGGCAGTGGATGTCGGGGGCGTCACCGAGGGCGTCGACGACCTCGAACGAGGCGGTCTTCTGGCCCTCGATGCGAGCTGGGTTGACCGAGTTGACCAGCTCGACCGGGTAGGCCTCGGCGAGCTTGCGCGCCAGCGTCAGGCAGTCGTCGAAGTTGCCGTCGACCTGCAGCAGGGTCGCGCCGTGCGCGATGGCCTGGCTCAGCTTGCCCATCGCGATCTTGCCGTCGGGCACGAGCACGCCGCACGTCATGCCGGCCTTCGTCGCGTACGCCGCCGCCGAAGCCGACGTGTTGCCCGTGCTGGCGCAGATGACCGCGCGCGCACCCTTGGCGGCGGCGACGCTGATGGCCGTCGTCATGCCGCGGTCCTTGAAGGAGCCGGTGGGGTTGAGGCCTTCGTACTTCAGGTGCACCTCGGCGCCGACACGCTCGGACAGCTTCTCGGCGTGGATGAGGGGCGTGCCGCCCTCGTGCAGCGTGACGACGGGCGCGCCTTCTAGCATCGGCAGGCGGTCGGCGTACTCGCGGATGACTCCGCGCCACTGGTGGGCCATCACGAACCTTCCACGCGCATGACGGAGTTGACGCCACGGACGACGTCGAGCGTGCGCAGGCGCTCGACCGTCGACGAGAGGGCCGCGTCGGTGGCGGTGTGGGTCACGATGATGAGGTTGGCCCGCGCGGACTCGCCGTCGGCGGCCGCGACGAGCTGCTGCCGCACGGTCTCGATGGAGACGTCGTGGTCGGCGAACGCCGCGGCGACCTGCGCGAGGACGCCGGAGCGGTCCTCGACGTCGAGGCTGATGTGGTACCTGGTCTCGGCGTCGCCCATGGCGAGGACAGGCAGGTCGGCATAGCTCGACTCCCCCGGACCGAGGCCACCCCCGACGCGGTGGCGCGCGACGGCGACGAGGTCACCGAGCACGGCGGAGGCGGTGGGGTCGCCACCGGCGCCCTTGCCGTAGAACATGAGCTCGCCGGCCGCGTCCGCCTCGACGAAGACGGCGTTGAACGCCTCGCGGACTCCGGCGAGCGGGTGCGAGCGCGGGATCATCGCCGGGTGCACGCGTACGCTCACGCCTCGCTCACTGCGCTCGCAGATCGCGAGCAGCTTGACGACAGCGTCCATCTCGCGCGCCGCGGCGACATCGGACGCCGACACCTCGGTGATGCCCTCACGGTAGACGTCGGTGCCCGAGACGCGCGTGTGGAAGGCGAGGGAGGCGAGGATCGCCGCCTTCGCGGCGGCGTCGAAGCCCTCGACGTCGGCGGTCGGGTCGGCCTCCGCGTAGCCCAGCGCCTGGGCCTGCTCGACGGCGTCGGAGAAGCCTGCGCCGGTCGTGTCCATCTTGTCGAGGACGTAGTTCGTCGTGCCGTTGACGATGCCGAGGACCTTGCGCACCTCGTCGCCCGCGAGCGACTCGCGCAGCGGCCGCAGCAGCGGGATCGCCCCGGCGACGGCGGCCTCGTAGTAGAGGTCGACGCCCTTCTCGGCGGCCGCGGTGTAGAGAGCAGGTCCGTCCTCCGCGAGCAGTGCCTTGTTGGCCGTGACGACGGACGCGCCGTGGTCCATGGCACGCAGGATGAGCGAGCGGGCCGGCTCGATGCCACCGATCACCTCGACCACGACGTCGGCGCGCGTGACGAGGTCGTCGGCGTCGGTCGTGAAGAGCGACGGGTCGACCCCGAGCTCCGAGCGGTCGCGCCCGGCGCGGCGCACCGCGATGCCGACGATCTCGAGCGGGGCACCGACCCGGGCCGCCATGTCGTCGGCGTGCTCGGTGAGCAGGCGGGCCACGGCTCCACCCACGACACCCGCTCCGAGCAGGGCGACGCGCAACGGCCGGGGGTCACTCACTGCACTGTCCACGGTGCGAATCCTGCCGTCTGTCCGGGATCTGGACGCCCATTGTTTCGCGATCCGGACATGCGCGACGCAGGATCTGCAGATCCATCAGACGTCGAGCGCGAGCAGGTCGTCGACGGTCTCGCGTCGCACGATGACGCGAGCCACCCCGTCGCGCACCGCGACGACGGGTGGCCGAGGGGTGTGGTTGTACTGGCTTGACAGCGACCTGCAGTAGGCCCCGGTGCCGGGCACCGCGACGAGGTCACCGGCCGTCACGTCGGCGGGAAGGAACTCGTCCTTGACGACGATGTCTCCACTCTCGCAGTGCTTTCCGACGACGCGGGCGAGCACCGGGTCGGCCGTGGAGGCGCGGTTCGCGAGCGTGCACGAGTAGTTGGCGTCGTAGAGGGCGGTGCGCACGTTGTCGCTCATGCCGCCGTCGACCGAGACGTAGACGCGCTGGGCCCCTCCGTCGAGGTCGACCGGCTTGACGGTGCCCACCTCGTACAGCGTGAACGTGCTGGGCCCGGCGATCGCGCGGCCCGGCTCGACCGAGATGCGCGGCACCGCGACTCCGTCGGCCCGGCACTCGCGCTCGATGATCTCGGCCATGCCGGCAGCGAGGTTCTTCGGCGGCAACGGGTCGTGTTCGGTCGTGTACGCGATGCCGAACCCGCCGCCGAGGTCGAGCTCGGGCAGCTCGGTGCCGAGCTCGCGGGCGATCTGCGTGTGCAGGCCGACGATGCGCCGCGCCGAGACCTCGAAGCCCGACGTGTCGAAGATCTGCGAGCCGATGTGGCTGTGCAGTCCGAGCAGCCGCAGCGACTCGGGCCGGGCCAGGATGCGGCGCGCGGCCTCGAACGCGTGGCCGCCCGAGAGCGACAGCCCGAACTTCTGGTCCTCGTGGGCCGTGGCGATGAACTCGTGCGTGTGGGCTTCGACCCCCACGGTGACGCGGATGAGGACAGGCGCGACGACTCCCAGCTCGGTGGCGACCGCGGCCACGCGGTCGATCTCGTCGAAGGAGTCGACGACGATGCGCCCGACGCCGTACTCGAGGGCCGCGCGGATCTCGGCGACGCTCTTGTTGTTGCCGTGCAAGCCGATCCGCTCACCGTGCACCCCGGCGCGGACCGCCACCGCCAGCTCGCCACCGGTGCACACGTCGAGGCTCAGGCCCTCGTCGCGGATCCATCGCGCGACCTCGGTGCAGAGGAAGGCCTTGCCGGCGTAGAACACGTCGGCTCCACCGGACAGGCTGTCGAAGACCTCGGCATACGTCTGCTTGAAATCCCTTGCGCGCGAACGGAAGTCGTCCTCGTCGATGATGTATGCCGGCGTGCCGAACTCACGTGCGAGCTCGGCCACGCTCACCCCGCCGACGGTGAGGGCTCCGTCGGCGCCACGTCCGACGGAGGTCGCCCAGAGTGAGGGGACGAGGGCGTTGACGTCGACGGGKGTCTGGAKCCACKCGGGGCCGCGATAGCCCTCGGCGTGCAGCGCTCCTGCTTCGTGTGCGCGCATGCCTACATCCTCTCGGGGGCCGACGCGCCCAGGCGCGCGAGTCCATTGCGCAAGACGACGCGGACGGCGTCGGCGAGCAGCAGCCGCGCGGCGTGGACGGCCCGCACCGGCTCGTCCACGACAGCCGGCCGCAGGGGGTGGTCCCAGCCGCCGACGAGGTCGGCCAGGTCGGAGAGGGCGCGCCGCTGCTGCGCCACGTCGCCCGAGTGGGTGTCCAGCCGTTGCGGGAGGTCGGCGAGCGCCACGAGGAGGTGCCGCTCGATCACGTGGGTGAGCCGTTCGACCCGTGCCGACTCGCGCCGCTCGACACCGGCGGCCTCGGCGTTGCGGATGAGACGACAGAGCCGCGCATGGGCCAGCTGCGCCGCGAGGAGGGGGTCGCCGGCCGCCCGGCTTCCGGGCACCTCCGCGGGGACGGGCGCGACGGCTCCCCCGCCGAGGGCGTACTCGTTCTGGTGCTCGAGCACGTGCGCGACGATCGCCGACCGCGCGGCCTCCTCGAGCGTCACTGCGATGAGGCCGCTCGGCGCGACCTCGACTGCGGCCACGGGCTTCTGGAGGGTGAGGCCCTGCGCGAGGACGCGCGCGAGGTCACGAGCGCCGATGCCGAGACTCGGCGCCCAGCGCTGAGCCACGGGAGTCACCCAGTCGGCCACCACCCCGGCCGCACGGGTGTCGGTGGGGCGGAAGATGGCGCCGCCGGGGGCCCCGGAGGCGGCCCCACCGGGCAGCTCGCCGCTGCGCGCGGCCTCCGCGGCGACCTGCTCGAGGAGGGCGCGCAGCTGCTCCGGCGTCATGGCGGCGAGTCTACGAGGAGCGCTCGGGGCGGCAGTCGGAGCACCGCCTCGGGCAGCGCCTCGCACCCACCGCGTATGCCGGCACGACCGTCTGCGTGGCCCCGCAGTACCGGGGCACCCCGGCGGATGGGGGTGCATTCCGCGATCGGCCGCCCCGGCTGCTAATCTCACCGGGCGCACGAAAGTGCGCACGCCCCCGTAGCTCAGGGGATAGAGCACCGCCCTCCGGAGGCGGGAGCGCAGGTTCGAATCCTGCCGGGGGCACGATACGACGAGAGGCTGACCTGAACGGCGCGGAGCGCCAGTTCAGGTCAGCCTCTCGTCGCTGTTGCCCCCGGCACCTTCCGAACCGGACCGGGTGCCACGATGGGGCGTGCTCATCTCCAAGCCTGTTGCAGAGGCCATTCGAGCGGGAGCCGTGACCCAGGCCTTCCGACGCTGGGACACCCCACGGGTGAAGGTCGGGGGCGTCCAGCTGACCCCCGCCGGCCTCGTCCGCTTCGACGCCGTGAGCCGGGTGCGCGACCCCGACAAGCTGACCGAGCGAGACGCACGCAAGGCCGGGGTGAAGGACCTCGCGACGCTGCAGAAGTTCCTGAGCCCCACGGCGCGCAAGCCCTCCGCGCGCGGCGGTCGCGGCGGCGACAAGGTCTATCGCATCCGCCTGAGCTGGGCCGGCGAGGACCCGCGAATCGCGTTGCGCGAGAACGTGCCCGACGACACGACTCTTCCGCAGATCGCGGCCCGGCTGGCTCGGCTGGATGCTCGACCGAGCGGTCCCTGGACCCGCGACATCCTCGAGTGGATCCGGGACAACCCCCGGGTGGTCTCCAAGGAGCTGGCTGCGCTCCGGGGGTGCGAGTTGCTCCCGATGAAGGTCGACATCCGCAAGCTCAAGGCGCTCGGGCTGACCATCAGCCACGAGGTCGGATACGAGATCTCGCCGCGCGGCGCGGCCTATCTCGACTGGGCCGACCGACCAGACCAGCCAGACCGGCCAGACCGGCCAGACCGGCCCGACCCGCTCGACCGCTGACCGCGCCCCGCCCGACCCAGGAGTCCGCGAACGCCCTGGGAACCGTGACGGTGAGCAGCGCTCCCCCGTCTGGCGGCCGTTCGAGGCCCAGGTCTCCCCCGAGGTCGCGCACCGTGTCTCTCAGCAGGTGCAGGCCGACGTGCCCCTGCCCGGAGCCCATGGGCGCACCTCGTGGTGCAAGACCCCTGGGGTCGCGCGGGCCGACGCCGTCGTCGCGGACGGTGACGACCACCTGGTGCCCGACGACCCTGGCGCGAAGGAGCACCGACGTGGCCTCGGCGTGCTTGACGACGTTGCGCAGCCCCTCGCGGATGGAGCGGTACACCACCTGGGCCATCGGCAGGCCGGACCGCGCTATGGCCGGGTCGAGGTCGACCTCGACGTCGAGGCCCGAGGACCGCGCCTGGTCCGCGAGCCACTCGACGGCGGGCACGAGGCCGCCCTCGGCGAGGTCGGCTGGGTAGATGTCGGTCATGAGCGATCGCAGGCCCTCGGCGTCGCGCTTGAGCCCCGTCGACAGCTCGCCGACGATCGTGCGGGCCCGGGTCGCGTCGGGCGGCAGGTCGTCGACGAGGGCGCCCATGAGGTAGCCGAAGCCGGCGAGGTTCTGCAGGACCCCGTCGTGCAGGTCGTCGGCGATGCGACGTCGTTCGAGGTCTGACGCGGACAGCGCGTGGCGCAGCATCCTGCTGCGGTCGGCCTCCCCGCGTTCGACGCGGCGCGCCAGGGACACGGCGAGCGGCAGCACCATCACGGCGAAGAGCAGCAGCGAGCCCAGGCCGACCACCGCCAGTCGTCCGAGCAGGGCCGACTCGTCCTCGTGCATCGGCTCGGCGGTCCAGTAGGACTCGAAGACGAGCGGGATGCCGTCGGCGTCGTGGAGTCCCGCATACACCTCGAGGAGCTCTCCGCTGGACCGCTCGTCGGCGTTCTCGGCCTTGGACAGGTCGGACACGTTGGAGGTCACGTTCTCGGAGCCGAAGAGCTCTGCAACGTCGGCGTCGAGCGCGAAGGTCTGCCCGATGAGCTGTTTCTCGTCGGACCACAGCACCTGGCCGTCCTCGGTCCAGATCTTGATGTGCACGATCGACCCGTCGCGCATCCGGCTCTGCAGCAGGTAGGCCAGGGTGGAGGTGGGGCCGGGGTCGCCGGCCCGTACGCGACGGTCGACCAGGGGCGCCACGACGTAGCGCGCCAGCCCCGAGCCACGCACGGTGGCGTCGCGAAGCGCGATCTGTGACGCGAGGGGCCGGGCCAGGAGCACGGTGCCGACCCCCACCAGCGCGAGCGCGGCGAACGTCCAGAGCAGGAAGCGGCGCAGCGCGGAGCGCGTCACCCCTCCCGCCGAGGGGTCGGCGGCGCGGAGCAGCGCCACGTCAACCAGTCCCTCGGAGGCTCACCATCCCCAGCCTGCTGGCCGTGACCACGGCCTCGAGCTGCGAGTGCGCCCCCAGCTTCGCGAGCACGCTCTTGATGTGCCCGCGGCTCGTGAGCACCGAGATGCCGAGGCTGCGCGCGATCTCGGTGGCGTCGCGCCCCTCGGCGAGCAGCCCGAGCACCTCCGCCTCGCGCGAGGTCAGGTCGACGGGGGGCAGCCCGCGGGCCGGCTGCGAGCCCACGAGCCCGCGCAGCAGCTTCGGGTGCACGTGGAAGCCGTCCCTGGCTGCGGTGTGGATCGCCGCGATGACGTCCTCCCACGAGCCGTCCTTGGGCAGCAGTGCACAGGCACCGGCATCCGCCGCGCGACTGAGCAGACCCTGGTCGAGGTGGGCGGTGAGGACGATGACGCGCAGGTCCGGTAGCCGCTTCGTCAGCTGGGCGGTGAGGTCGATGCCGTCGTCGTGGCCGAGCCGCACGTCCATCAGGACCGCGTCGGGCGCCTCGCGCTGCAGCAGCTCGAGGGCCGCCCCGGCCGTGTAGGCGACCCCGGCGCAGGTGAGGCCGGTCTCTCGGTCGACGGCGAAGGCCATCGCGTCAGCCACGGCGCGGTGGTCGTCGACGACCACCACCGTCAGCAGATGCTGCTGCGGCTCGACGTGCTCTTCGGCGTGCTCCAGGTGCCCCACGGGCAGGCCACGAACCATCTGATCCCCCATACGTTCGAGTGCGGGCCACCCCTCCCGTGCCGCAATTATCACAAGGCTCGGGCGGCGGGGCAGGGGTTTCCCCCCAAATCTTGGGGAGAGGTCCTGCCGACGATGGGTGTTGCCGGTGTCCGCGCCACGACGCACGCTTGGACATACCGGGTGCAGAGGGCCGCATCCGGCTGAGGACGTCCGTCACCCGGCGTCCCCTCCGACTCCCCGACGGTGACCCGGTCGTTTCCGCCCTCCCCGGACCGGCGTCATCACCACGGTGGCCGCGCGCCACCGGCTGACGCCCGCCGAGCCGCCCTCGGCGGGCGTCAGCGCTGCGTGGTGTCCGTGACCTCGCCGACGAGCTCCTCGAGGACGTCCTCGAGGAACAGGACTCCCGTCACCGCGGCGTCGGCGTCGATGACCCGCGCGAGGTGGGCGCCGGTCAGCTGCATGGTCGCGAGGACGTCCTCGATGTCGTCGCCGTCGCGCACCGTGGCCAGGCGGCGGATGCGCTTGGGCGGGATGGGCTGCTCGTGACGCTCGTCGTCGGCGTAGAGCACGTCCTTGAGGTGGATGTAGCCGGCGATCTCGCCGGCCGCGTCGCACACGGGGTAGCGCGAGAAACCCTGCTTGGCGACGAGCCGCTCGATGTCGGCCGGCGTCGCGCCGAGCTGGACCGTCGTCAGCGCGGTGATGCCCACGGCCACGTCGCGGGCCAGCTTGTCGGAGAACTCGAGGGTCTTGGCGACGAGCCCGTGGCGCTCCTCCTCGATGAGTCCCTCGCGGCGTGACTCACCGACGATGTGCGCGACCTCCTCGACGGTGAAGACCGACGTGATCTCGTCCTTCGGCTCGACCCTGAAGAGGCGGACGAGGGCCTTGGCGACGGTCTCCATCGCGTGCACGATCGGGCGCAGGGCGCGCGAGAGGAAGAAGAGCGGCGGCACGAGCACGAGCGCTGCGCGGTCGGGCCCGGCGATGGCGAGGTTCTTCGGGATCATCTCGCCGACGACGACGTGCAGGTAGCTGACGATGAGCAGGGCGATGGCCAGGGCGACCCCACCTGCCCAGGCCTCGGAGAGTCCCCAGGCGTGGAAGACGGGCTCGAACAGGTGGTGCAGCGCCGCCTCGGCGAGGGCACCGAGGCCCACGGAGCACACCGTGATGCCGAGCTGGGCCGTGGCGAGCATCGAGCCGAGGCGTTCGAGCGCGAGCAGGCACGCGACCGCCCGCTTGCTGCCGGCGTCAGCGAGCGGCTCGAGCGTCGACCGGCGTACGGCCATGGCGGCGAACTCGGCGCCGACGAAGAACGCGTTGCCGAGGAGGAGGAAGAGCGAGACGACGTAGACCCAGGGCCCGTTCACGACCGCTCCCCCTCGTCGCCCGAGGACGTATGCCGTTCACGCGGCCGGGCTCCGGCTGCTCGGTCGCGCTGCTCGTCGGCACCCCCGTGCCCGCCGTCGGCGTCGCCCGCGGCCGGCAGGGATTCGGGATCGGGAACGAAGCGGAGCCGGTCGACCCGGCGCCCCTCCATCCCGACGACGTTGATGCGCCACCCGGGCAGCCCGACGACGTCGCCGACGACGGGAACCCGGCCGAGCACGTGCATCACGTAGCCGCCCATCGTCTCGTAGGTGTGCCCGTCGGGCACGTCGGCGTCGAAGGCGTCGCGCACCTCGTCGGGGCGCCACAGCCCGGGAACCGTCCACGACCCGTCGATGAGCTCGCGGCCGCCCTGCCTGCTGCGGTCGTGCTCGTCGGAGACCTCGCCGACGATCTCCTCGACGACGTCCTCGAGGGTGACGATCCCGGACGTGCCGCCGTACTCGTCCACGACGACGGCCATCTGGAAGCCGCCCTCGCGCAGCTGCCGCAGCAGCGGGTCGAGCCGGATGGTCTCGGGCACGACGAGCCGCTCGGACATCAGGGCCGAGACCGGCACGTCCTTGCGGCGCTCGTGCGGCACAGCCATCGCCTTCTTGACGTGGACCACGCCGTCGACGTCGTCCCAGTCGTCGCCGAGCACGGGGAACCGCGAGTGGCCGGTGCGCCGCGACAGGCGCAGCACGTCGTCGGCGGACTCGTCTCGGTGGATGCCGGTGCAGCGCACCCGAGGCGTCATGACGTCGTCGGCGGTGCGCTCACCGAAGCCGAGCGAGCGGGTCAGCATGCGCGCGGTCGTGACGTCGAGGGTGCCGGCCTCGGCGGAGCGCTGCACGAGGCTCGCGAGCTCCTGCGGGGTGCGGGCGCCAGACAGCTCTTCCTGGGGCTCGATGCCGAGCGAGCGGAGGAAGCCGTTGGCCGACCCGTTGAGGACGACGATGAGCGGCTTGGCGACGGCAGCGAAGAACCGGACGGGCAGCGCCACCACCTTGGCGGTCGCGAGCGGCGCCGAGATGCCGAGGAACTGCGGCAGCAGCTCGCCGAAGACCATCGAGAAGACCGTGGCGAGCAGGAGGGCGAGCGCGCTCGAGACCGCCTCGACCGCCGCGTCCCCGAGGCCGAGGCCGGCGAGCGGGCCGGCGACGAGCACTCCGATCGAGGGCTGCGCGAGGTAGCCGACGACGAGGGTCGTGATGGTGATGCCGACCTGGGCGGCGGAGAGCTGGGTCGAGAGCTGCTTGAGCGACTGCAGCACGACGCGCGCGCGTGAGTCGCCCTCGTCGATGGCGCGCTGCACCGTCGGCCGGTCGAGCGCGACCAGCGAGAACTCGGCGGCCACGAAGACGGCCGTCCCGGCCGTCAGCAGCACGGCGCCGAGGACGAGCAGCCACTCGGTCACGGTCGCGCCACCAGCTGGGCCGGGACGGTGTGCACCTGGGCTCGGATGGACGTCATGGTGGGCCCACTATAGGGAGCCGGAGCGACGGCGCGACGACCCGAGCCCGCGGCCGTCAGGCACCGGACCGCCCCGGTCCGGGCGAGCCGGTCTGCCTGTGGCCGCTGTGCGCCGTGTGGTTGAGTTGGGCGCATCAGGGTGACTCGGCGGGGCGAGCGGAAGAGGGCACGGTGGCAGGCGCACGACCTGAGTTCGGCGGTCGCATCGAGGTGCGCGGCCTGACCAAGCGGTTCGGCTCGTTCACGGCGGTCGACCACCTCGACTTCGACGTGGAGCCGGGACGGGTCACCGGATTCCTCGGGCCCAACGGCAGCGGCAAGACGACGACGCTGCGCATGCTGCTCGGCCTCGTGCGGGCCAGCGCCGGCACCGCGACGATCGAAGGGCACCGCTACCGCGACATCCCCAACCCGCTCACCGTGGTCGGATCGGCCCTCGAGGCCACCAACTTCCATCCCGGCCGCACCGGGCGCAACCACCTGCGCGTGCAGGCCGCCGAAGCCGGCGTCCCCGACCGGCGCGTCGACGAGCTGCTCGAGCTCGTGGGCATCCCCGCGGCGGCCCGCAAGCGCGCCGGCGGCTACTCGATGGGGATGCGCCAGCGCCTCGGACTCGCGGCCGCGCTGCTCGGCGACCCCCGCGTCATCATCCTCGACGAGCCGGCCAACGGCCTCGACCCCGAGGGCATCCGCTGGCTGCGTGGCTTCCTGCGCCACCTCGCCGACGAGGGGCGCACCCTGCTCATCTCGAGCCACATGCTCTCGGAGGTCGAGCAGACGGTCGACGACGTCGTGATCATCGCCAACGGCAAGCGGGTCGCCCAGGGCACGGTCGCCGAGCTGCGGGGCAACCCCACGGCCTACGTCCGCACGTCCGACCCCGACCGGCTGGCCGAGGGGCTGCGCCGTCGCGGGCTCACGGTGACCGCCGCGGGCCCCGGACTCCGGGTCACCACCGAGGACCTCGCGACCGTCGGCGACGTCGCCCACGCGAGCGACGTCGCGATCCACGAGCTGCGGTCGGAGCAGACCCACCTCGAGGAGCTGTTCTTCAACCTCACCGAGAGCGAGGAGTTCCGCAACCGCAACCTGCTGACCGAGCCGGCAACGAGCACCGTGCCGGCCGCCGCGACGCCGGCCCGGATGCCGACCGACCTGCCTCCCCCGAGCGGGCCACCGATCGACCCGGCGCTGCTCGCCGAGCCCGGTCCGGCCGCCCGCACCGATCACGACTCCCGCCACGATGGCGGGCGAGACGGAGACGCACGATGACCGCCGTGCGCGCTGAGCTGCGCAAGTTCTTCACGACGCGCCTCTGGTGGGGCATGGCGATCGCCGTGCTGCTGAGCGGTGCCGCCTTCGCCGTGCTGTTCGCGTTCGTGTTCACCAGTGACGCGGTGCGGGGGCCCCAGGGTGCGGTCGCTCCCCGCACCGACGCCGCCATCGCCAAGACCGTCTTCACCGGCGGCCTGCAGGTCGGCTACCTGCTGACGCTCGCCATCGGGGTGCTGACCATCGGCTCCGAGTACCGCCACCAGACGGTCACCGCGACCTTCCTCGCCATCCCACGACGCGGACGGGTGATGGCCGCCAAGGTGGCCGCGCTCCTCGTGGTCGGCGCCTTCTACGGGGTGCTCTCGCTGGCCGGCGCGGTCGGCGCCGGGTCGCTGGTGCTCACCTCGAAGGGCATCGCACCCTTCGCCGACACGTCGATCTGGCGCACCCTCGCGCTGAGCCTGCTCGTGCTCGGCCTGTGGGCCCTCATCGGACTCGGCGCGGGCATCCTCATCCCCAACCAGATCGCGGCCCTGCTCATCTCGGTCGCCGTGGCCTGGATCGTCGAGCCGGTGCTGAGCCTGGTCCTCGCCCTCACCGACTGGGGCAAGAGCATCTCGCCGTACCTCCCGAGCCGGGCGACGAGCGCCATGGTCGAGGCGACGAGCGGCGGCTTCGACGGGCAGCCCATCCAGCAGCTCTCGTGGTGGGCGGGTGCGCTCGTACTCATCGCGTATGCCGTCGTCATGGCCGGTCTCGGCACGTGGCGCACGCTCCGCAGCGACATCACCTGAGCACCGTTCGAGCGCCGCGCCGGGTGTGCGGCGACGCCTCCAGTGTCAACGTGAGATTGCCCTCCCCGACGCCCAGGCTCGACATCCGAGCCCCCGTCGGGTATCAGGGCGTTCAGGGCTAGGCTTGACCCCTGTATACGCAACGTCGCTCCCAAGCCAAACGAAAGAGGCGCATTCGCCGTGTCCGATCAGTCCACGTCCGGTGACCCGATTGCAGCATTCGGGCCGAACGAATGGCTCGTCGACGAGCTCTACCAGCAGTTCCTGACCGACAAGTCGTCGGTCGACAAGGCCTGGTGGGGGTTCTTCGAGGACTACCGGCCGGGTGAGGCCGACACGAGCCCGACCACCGCCGCGGCACCGAGCCGCACGGCGACCGCGACGAAGCCCGAGCCCACGAGCGCCCCCGCGCCAGCAGCCCCGGCGGCCCCCGCGGCCCCCGCGGCCCCGGCAGCACCCTCGACGAACGGGTCGACGAACGGCAGCCCCGCCAAGGCGCCGGCGACCACCGAGGCCAAGGCCGCCGTCCAGCCCAAGGCCGCCGCTCAGCCCCCGGCCACCGCCGCGCCGAAGGCGGCCGCGGCCGCCCCTGCCGCCCGCACCGAGGTCAAGAGCGAGCCGAAGTCCGACCCCAAGAGCGAGCCCAAGGGCGAGCCGACCGCCGAGGCGCCGAAGCCGCGCGACATCCCGGCCGTCAAGGGCACCGGCCCGGTCAACGAGGACGTCGTGACGCCCCTGCGCGGCGCGCCCTCACGGGTCGTGTCCAACATGGAGGTCTCGCTGTCGGTGCCGACGGCGACGAGCGTGCGCGCCGTCCCGGCCAAGCTGCTCATCGACAACCGCGTCGTCATCAACAACCATTTGGCCCGCTCCCGCGGCGGCAAGGTCAGCTTCACCCACATCATCGGCTACGCCATGGTCAAGGCCCTGGCGATCATGCCCGAGATGAACAACGGCTTCACCGAGGTGAACGGCAAGCCCGCGCTCGTGCAGCCCGCGCACGTCAACTTCGGCCTGGCCATCGACCTGCAGAAGCCCGACGGCAGCCGCACCCTCGTGGTCCCGTCGGTCAAGTCGGCCGAGGAGATGGACTTCGTCCACTTCTGGACGGCCTACGAGGACATCGTGCGCAAGGCCCGCGCCAACAAGCTGACCGTCGAGGACTTCCAGGGCACGACGATCTCGCTGACCAACCCCGGCGGCATCGGCACCGTCCACTCGGTGCCGCGCCTCATGGCCGGGCAGGGCGCGATCATCGGCGTCGGCGCCCTCGACTACCCCGCCGAGTGGCAGGGTGCGAGCACCGAGACGCTCAACCGCAACGCCGTGAGCAAGATCCTGACGCTCACCTCGACCTACGACCACCGCATCATCCAGGGCGCCCAGAGCGGCGACTACCTGCGGATCATGCACGACCTGCTCCTCGGCAAGAACAACTTCTACGACGAGATCTTCGAGTCGCTGCGCCTGCCCTACGAGCCGGTGCGCTGGATCCAGGACATCGACAGCTCGCACGACGACGACATCAACAAGGTCGCCCGCGTCCAGGAGCTGATCCACGCCTACCGGGTGCGCGGTCACCTGATGGCCGACACCGACCCGCTCGAGTACAAGCAGCGCCGGCACCACGACCTCGACATCACCACGCACGGGCTGACGCTCTGGGACCTCGACCGCACGTTCGCCACCGGCGGCTTCGGCGGCTACCCATTCCTCAAGCTGCGCAAGATCCTCGGCATCCTGCGCGACTCGTACTGCCGCACCGTCGGCATCGAGTACATGCACATCCAGGACCCCGAGCAGCGCAAGTGGATCCAGGACAAGGTCGAGCGGCCCTACGAGAAGGCCAACCGCGACGAGCAGATGCGCATCATGCGCCGCCTCAACGCCGCCGAGGCCTTCGAGACGTTCCTGCAGACCAAGTTCGTCGGGCAGAAGCGCTTCTCGCTCGAGGGCGGCGAGTCGGTCATCGCCCTGCTCGACCGCGTCCTGTGCCGCGCCGCCAGCGAGAACCTCGACGAGGTGTGCATCGGCATGCCGCACCGCGGACGTCTCAACGTGCTCGCCAACATCGCGGGCAAGTC
The DNA here is from genome assembly GCF_056396225.1 of Terrabacter sp. 05T424. Taxonomy (NCBI): domain Bacteria; kingdom Bacillati; phylum Actinomycetota; class Actinomycetes; order Micrococcales; family Intrasporangiaceae; genus Terrabacter; species Terrabacter sp. 05T424. The sequence goes on along the minus strand of NZ_JBFTLB010000001.1, from coordinate 656,300 downwards.
CTACGGCCAGATCTTCCGTGAGTTCGAGGGCACCCAGGACCCGAAGTCCGTCCAGGGCTCCGGCGACGTGAAGTACCACCTCGGCACCGAGGGCGAGTTCGTCTCCGAGGACGGCAGCAAGACGAAGGTCTACCTCGCCGCCAACCCCTCGCACCTCGAGGCGGTCAACCCGGTGCTCGAGGGCATCGTCCGGGCCAAGCAGGACCGCCTCAACCTCGCCGGCGAGTCGTTCACCGTGCTGCCCGTGCTGCTGCACGGTGACGCGGCGTTCGCCGGCCAGGGTGTCGTGGCCGAGACGCTCAACCTCTCGCAGCTGCGCGGCTACCGCACCGGCGGCACGATCCACGTCGTGATCAACAACCAGGTCGGCTTCACCACCTCGCCGAGCAGCTCGCGCTCGTCGGTCTACTCGACAGACGTGGCACGGATGATCCAGGCGCCGATCTTCCACGTGAACGGCGACGACCCCGAGGCGTGCGTGCGCGTGGCCGAGCTCGCCTACGAGTTCCGCCAGGAGTTCAACAAGGACGTCGTCGTCGACATGGTGTGCTACCGCCGCCGTGGTCACAACGAGGGCGACGACCCGTCGATGACGCAGCCGCTGATGTACAACCTCATCGAGGCCAAGCGTTCGGTGCGCAAGCTCTACACCGAGTCGCTCATCGGCCGCGGTGACATCAGCGTCGAGGACGCCGAGGCTGCGCTGCGCGACTACCAGCAGCAGCTCGAGCGCGTCTTCGTCGAGACCCGTGAGGCCAAGAAGGCCCAGGCGGCCGGCCCGGCCGCGAGCGACCACCGTGACTCCGACGCCCCCGACAACGCGGGCCTCGAGCGCCCGACGGCCCAGGTGCTCGACGACGAGGCCCCGGTCCGGTCGGCCACCGAGACCGGCGTCCCGGCCAGCGAGATCGTCCACATCGGCGAGACGTTCGCCAACCCGCCGCAGGGCTTCACGATCCACCCGAAGCTCAAGCAGCTGATGGACAAGCGCGCCCAGATGGTGCACGACGGCGGCATCGACTGGCCGATGGCCGAGCTGCTCGCCTTCGGCACGCTGCTCAAGGAGGGCACGCCGATCCGGCTCGCCGGCCAGGACAGCCGCCGAGGCACCTTCGTGCAGCGCCACGCGGTGCTCATCGACAAGGACACCGCGGAGGAGTGGACGCCGCTGCTCTACCTCGGCGAGGGGCAGGCCCGGTTCTGGGTCTACGACTCGCTGCTGTCCGAGTACGCCGCGATGGGCTTCGAGTACGGCTACTCCGTCGAGCGGCCCGATGCCCTCGTGCTGTGGGAGGCGCAGTTCGGCGACTTCGGCAACGGCGCGCAGACCATCGTCGACGAGTTCATCTCCAGCTCCGAGCAGAAGTGGGGCCAGCGCAGCTCGGTCGTGCTGCTGCTCCCGCACGGCTACGAGGGCCAGGGTCCCGACCACAGCTCGGCACGCATCGAGCGCTACCTGCAGCTCTGCGCCGAGAACAACATGACGGTGGCCTACCCGTCGACGGCCGCGAGCTACTTCCACCTGCTGCGCCGCCAGGCGTACGCCCGGCCCCGCACGCCGCTCGTCGTCTTCACGCCGAAGTCGATGCTCCGCAGCAAGGCGGCGGCCAGCGCGGTCGAGGCGTTCACCCAGGGCGGCTTCCAGCCGGTCCTGGCCGACCACGAGGGTGTCACCAAGGACGTCACCCGCGTCCTTCTCGCGAGCGGCAAGATCGTGCACGAGCTCGACGCCGAGCGTGAGAAGCGCGGCGACACCTCGACCGCGATCGTGCGCGTCGAGCAGCTCTACCCGATCCCCGAGCAGGAGATCGTCGACGCCGTCGCGAAGTACCCCGGCGCCGAGCTGGTCTGGGTCCAGGACGAGCCGCGCAACCAGGGTGCCTGGCCGCTCATGGCCCAGTGGCTGCACGAGGACCTCTGCGGCATGGGCGAGACCCGTCCGTGGCGCGTCGTCGCGCGCAAGGCCGCGGCGTCGCCGGCCACCGGCTCGTCGAAGAAGCATGCGCTCGAGCAGGCCGAGCTCATGGAGCGCGCGTTCGGTCGCTGACCGACGTCGCCCGAGCAGGCGACCTGACGGTGAGGGGCCCCGCCACCACGGCGGGGTCCCTCCGTCGTTCCCGGTCCACGCACCGCCCCGGTGGCCGCGCCACCCGTGGGCCCGCTCACCGGCCCGCCTCCGCCGGGGCACCGGCCACTCGCGATAACCTCCCAACGTGTACTTCACCGACAGGGGCATCGAGGAGCTGACGGCCCGTCGCGGCGAGGAGGAGGTCACCATCGAGTGGCTGGCCGAGCAGCTGCGCGCGTTCGTCGACCTCAACCCCGAGTTCGAAGTGCCCATCGAGCGACTCGCGACATGGCTCGCGCGGCTGGACGACGACGAGGACTGAGCAGTGAGAGACCGCAACACCGGGCCGCAGGCCACCCAGTCTCCCGAGGCCCCGCGGGAGCCCTACGGTGTGGGCCCCGCCTACCCCTCGTCCCACACCCGGTTCACCGACGACGCGCCGGGCAGGCATGCCGCCGCGCCCGCCACCGACGACACCGTGCGGTCCGAGCACCACGAGGTCACGTCCGCCTCCTCGACTCCGGCGCCTGCGTCACAGCCGGCCGCACCGCTCGTCGCCGACGACCCGTACTACACGCCGAGCGCCGAGTTCACCGTCGCCGAGGGGCTGCGCGACGTCGGCATGGTCTTCGTCGGCGCGTCGATGACGGCCGGCTACGGCGACCCCAAGGGCCTGGGCTGGGTCGGTCGTGTCGTGGCGCGCACCCAGCACCCGGAGCTCGACCTCACGGCATACAACCTCGGTGTCCGCGGCAACACCTCCGGCGACGTCGTGGCCCGCTGGGGCTCCGAGTGCCACCCGCGCTGGAAGGGCCGCAGCGAGCGGCGGCTCGTGCTGTCCGTGGGCACCAACGACGTGCTGTCCGGCATGACGATGGCCCGCTCCAGGCTCAACCTGGCCAACGTGCTCGACGAGGCCACCAACGCCGGCATCGGGGTGTTCGTGGTGGGGCTGACCCCGACCCTCGACGACGACCTCAACCGCCGCATCGAGTCCCTCGCGGAGGCCCAGGCCGACGTCTGCTCACGCCGCGGCATCACCTACGTCGACTGCTACCGGCCGCTCGCCACGCACGACCAGTGGATGGCCGACCTCGCGGCGAGCCCCGACCGGTCACACCCGGGCCAGGCCGGATACGGCCTCATCGCGTGGCTCGTGCTCCACAACGGCTGGAACGACTGGCTCTCGATCAGCTGACGACGTCCGAATCGTCCTCCGCGCCGTCCCCGTCGCGGCGGGCGGGGCTCGAGAGCGCGGCCACGATGCTCGCGACGGCGACGGCTGCGACGGCCACCGCGATGCCGTCGCGGTCTGACTCGTGCAGCGACCACGCGACGGGCAGCAGCAGGACGTTCCAGAGCACGGTGGGGGTCCGCGCCCACGGCGAGGCCCGGCCCCAGGCGCGGGCGAGGGCCAGCAGGGCCAGCCCGAAGACGAGGATGAGGGCACCGAACGTGGCCGCCCGGGTCAGGTCGTCTGTGGCGCCCGTCACCATCTCGTAGACGTAGAACCCCGCAAAGCCGAGCACGACCAGCGCCTCGACCAGGGTGAGCACGGCTGCGGCACGGTGGGATCGGCCCACCTGACGACTCGGCGTCATCGATTCGGTCACGGTGGCAGCCTAACGACAGGGGCCCGGCAGCCCGCCTCGGCTCCTCCCGGAGTCCGCTCGGGCCGCCCGAGGTCTGGAACTGGGAGCCGACTGCCGATAGACTCAATCCTTGGTGTGATCTGCGCCCACGGCGTTGAACACGGACACGGTTGCCGGTCACACTGGTTCATGGTCCACGACGCGTACGGAACAACTTCGTGCGCGTTTCCGTTGGTCAGGGGGTCATCCCCGATGACCACCCCCCGACACCATGACCAGGCTCCGACAACGACGCTGGCGCCCGAGGACATGCACCGCGACCGACAACCCGGGCGCAAGGTGCCGAACACGACACATGAAGGAGCACGATCCACATGGATTGGCGCGACCGCGCTGCCTGCTTGGATGCCGACCCCGAGCTGTTCTTCCCCATCGGGAACACCGGGCCAGCCATCCTGCAGATCGAGGAGGCGAAGGCCGTGTGCCGGACCTGTCCGGTCATCGACACGTGCCTCAAGTGGGCCCTTGAGTCCGGCCAGGACGCCGGCGTCTGGGGAGGCCTCTCCGAGGACGAGCGCCGCGCCCTGAAGCGTCGCAACGCACGGGCCCGCCGCGCTGGCTGAGCCCGCACGACCCCTCGTGCGCAAGCCCGGTGGCCGTCACGGTCGCCGGGCTTTTGGCTGCCCTGCGGGCACCACCTGACGCGGGCTCAGCTGATCGGGCGCAGGCTCGCCGTGAACCGAGCCCGCGTGCCGCGCGGTGTCACGGGCTCCCACGTGATGCGGCCCTGCAGGTCGCCGACGAGCGACTGCACGATCTGGGTGCCGAGCCCGGAGCCCGGACGCCGTTCGGGGTCGATGCCCTTGCCGTCGTCCTCGACCGACACCACGAGCATCGGCTGGCCCCGCTCGTCGGCGTGCCGCTCGATCGTGATGAGCACCTGTCCCCCGGCGTCGCCCAGACCGTGCTCGATGGAGTTCTGCACCAGCTCGCTCATGATCATGGCCAGTGACGTGGCGTCCTCGGCCCGCAGGCGACCGAACGACCCCTGCGTCACCGTGTGCACCGGAGCGCCGTTGGCCGAGACCTCGACGACGGCGTTGAGGCCGCGCTGCGCGATGCCGTCGAAGTCGACGGTCTCGTCGAAACCCTGGCTCAGCTGGTCATGGACCATGGCGATCGTGCCGACCCGCCGCTCCGCCTCGGCCAGGGCGGCCTTCGCCTCGCCGTCGGGAAGGCGCCGCGCCTGCAGGCGAAGCAGGGCGGCGACCGACTGCAGGTTGTTCTTCACCCGGTGGTGGATCTCGCGGATCGTCGCGTCCTTGGTCATCAGCTCGCGTTCGCGCCGGCGCAGCTCGCCGACGTCACGCATCAGCACGATCGCGCCGAAGCGCTGGCCCGCCTCGGTCAGCGGGATGGCCCGCATCGACACGGTGGTGCCCCCGGCCACGACCTCGGTGCGCCACGGCTGACGGCCCGTGACCACGAGCGGCAGCCCCTCGTCGACCGGGTAGGACTCGCGCACGTTGTCGGTGACGATCTGCGCCAGGCTCGCGCCCACGACCTCGCCGAGGTGCCCGAGCCGGTGCAGCGCCGAGACGGCGTTGGGGCTGGCGTAGGTGACGACGCCGTCGACGTCGAGACGGATGACCCCGTCGCCGACGCGTGGGGCACCACGTCGCAGGCCGGTCGGTGCGCCGCTGTGCGGGAACTCGCCTCCGGTCACCATGCGGCACAGGGCATCGGCCGTGGCCAGGTAGGTCAGCTCGAGGCGGCTGGGCGTGCGGGTGGTCCAGAGGTTCGTGTGGCGCGTCATCACGCCAACGACGTGCCCACCGCGGACGACGGGGATGTACTCCTCGCGCACGGACTGGTCGGGACCGGGGTCGTGCGGCACGACCACCTGGCGCACGCGCAGGATCCGCTGCTCGGCGGCCGCCTCGTCGAGCAGGTCGCGGGTGCGCCCCGGGTCGGCCACCCGACCCACCTGGTCCTCGACGAAGACGAGCTGGCCCGTGGTGGGTCGCACGTGCGCGACCGCCTCCCAGCGGTCACTCACCGAGCGGACCCAGAGCACGAGGTCGGCGAAGGAGAGATCGGCGACGAGTTGCCAGTCCCCCACGAGCAGCTGCAGCCACTCGACGTCGTGGTCGGGCAGGTCGGTCCGCCCGCGCAGGAGCTCGCTCAGGGTTGCCACGCCCCGAGCCTAGTGAGCCGGCCCTTCCCCCCGTCGAACGGGCGGCAAGGTCGGGAGCGGGGCAGGCGGCCGACCACGGGTCGGGCGGGGTGTGCGTCAGGAGCGGGCCGCGGCGACCACCTTCTTCGCCGCAGCCTTCTTGGTCGAGGAGGCCGCCTTCTTCGCAGCGGTCTTCGACGCCGGGGTCGCCGCTGCCTTCTTCGTGGCGGTGCTCTTCTTCGCCTGGGGCTTCTTCGCCTCGGCCTTCTTCGCGGGGGCCTTCTTCGCCTGAGCCTTCTTCGCCGGGGCCTTCTTGGCCGCCCCGTTGCTCGCGGGGCTCTTCTTCTCGGCGCGCGGCCGCGACGCGCTGACCTGCACCGGTGCAGGCTGGCCCGACGCGGCCGGCCTGGTCACCGTGCGAAGCGTGCGCAGGGCGACCGAGAGCGCGGCGATGCCGGCGTGGCTCATCCGCTCGATGCCACCGAGGGCAGCGCGCGCCCGCCCGAGAGCGTCGGCGTTGAGCTCGGACCACTCCGCGAGCCGGGCCTGGGCGTCACTGCGGGGGTTGCTCACCTCGAGCACCGAACGGGTCAGGCTCTCCAGCACCGCGTAGAGGTCGTCGCGCAGGGCCCCGCGGGCCATGGCGTCCCACCGGTCGTCGCGCGGGAGCATGGTGACCCGGGTCAGCATGGCGTCGATCGAGAACGTCTCGGACGTGAGGAAGTAGCACTGCACGACGTCCTCGAGCTTCTCGCCGGTGTCCTCGGCGATCTCGATGCAGTCGAGCAGGGAGTACGCGTCGAGCAGGCAGGCGGCCGAGAGCGCGAGCTCCTCCGGCACGCCCTTGCCCTCGAGCTCGCGGGCCCGGCGCTGCAGGCGGGTGCGCTCGCTGCCCTGGAGCAGCTCGCCGATGCGGCCGCTGAAGGCCCGGATGCCGGGGCGGAACCGGGCCACCTCCGCCGCGATGTCGAGCTCAGCGGGCCGCGACGAGAGGAACCAGCGCACGGAGCGGTCGACGAGCCGCCGGAACTCGAGGTAGAGCGCTGTCTGCGCAGCGGTGCTCACGACGTTGTCGGTGGCCTCGACACGGCGCACGAAGCCCGCCAGGTCGAAGATCTCGCGACAGACGACGTACGCGCGCGCCACCTGCTCGGGGGAGGCGCCGGTCTCCTCGCCCGCCCGGTAGGCGAACGTGATGCCACCACGGTTGACCATCGAGTTCGCGACGGCGTTCGTGATGATCTCGCGGCGCAGAGGGTGCTCGGCGATCTGCTCGGCGTACTTGGCGCGCAACGGCTTCGGGAAGTACTCGGCCAGCGTCGCCTCGAACCAGGGGTCGTCGGGCAGCGACGTCGCGATGAGCTGGTTCTTGAGGTAGAGCTTCGCGTAGGCGACGAGCACCGAGAACTCCGGCGAGGCGAGGCCCAGGCCGTCCTTCTGCCGGCGCGCGATCTCGGCGTCGCTCGGCAGGAACTCGAGGGAGCGGTCGAGGTCGCCCTTCTCCTCGAGGAACTGGATGAGTCGCTCGTGGACGCCGAGCATCGCGTGCTGCTGCGCCCGGGCGTTGCCGAGCAGCACGTTCTGCTCGTAGTTGTCGCGCAGCACGTGCTCGGCGACCTCGTCGGTCATCGAGGCCAGCAGCGTGTTGCGGCGCTTCATCGTCAGCTCGCCCGAGCGCGTCAGCTCGGTGAGCAGGATCTTGATGTTGACCTCGTGGTCGGAGGTGTCGACGCCGGCGCTGTTGTCGATGGCGTCGGTGTTGACGCGCACGCCGGCGAGCGCCGCCTCGATGCGGCCGAGCTGGCTCGCGCCGAGGTTGCCGCCCTCGCCGACGACCTTGCACCGAAGGTCGGCGCCGTTGACGCGGATCGCGTCGTTCGCGCGGTCGCCGATCTCGGAGTTGGTCTCGGCGGTCGCCTTCACGTAGGTGCCGATGCCGCCGTTCCACAGCAGGTCGACCGGGGCCAGCAGGATCGCCTTCATGAGGTCGGCCGGCGTCATCGACTTGGTGTTGGACCGCAGCCCGAGGGCGGCGACCATCTGCGGCGACACCGGGACCGACTTGGCCGAGCGGGGGAAGACCCCGCCGCCCTTGCTGATCAGCTTCTCGTCGTAGTCGGCCCACGACGAGCCCGGGAGGTCGAACATGCGGCGACGCTCGGCGTACGAGGTGGCGGCATCGGGGTCGGGGTCGACGAAGATGTGCCGGTGGTCGAAGGCCGCGACGAGGCGGATGTGCTCTGACAGCAGCATGCCGTTGCCGAAGACGTCGCCGCTCATGTCGCCGACGCCGACGACCGTGAACTCCTGGGACTGGGTGTCGAGTCCGAGCTCGCGGAAGTGTCGCTTGACCGACTCCCACGCGCCGCGGGCGGTGATGCCCATGCCCTTGTGGTCGTAGCCGGCCGAGCCGCCTGACGCGAACGCGTCGTCGAGCCAGTAGCCGTAGTCGGAGGAGAGCCCGTTGGCGATGTCGGAGAACTTCGCGGTGCCCTTGTCGGCGGCGACCACGAGGTAGGTGTCGTCCTCGTCGTGCCGGACGACGCGCTCGGGGGCGACCGCCCTGCCCGAGACGAGGTTGTCGGTGACGTCGAGCAGGCCCGAGATGAACAGCTTGTAGGAGGCGATGCCCTCGTCCATCCAGGCCGCGCGGTCGACGGTGGGGTCGGGCAGCTGCTTGGCGTAGAAGCCGCCCTTGCTGCCGGTCGGCACGATGACGGCGTTCTTCACCATCTGCGCCTTCACCAGCCCGAGGACCTCGGTGCGGAAGTCCTCGCGACGGTCGGACCAGCGCAGGCCGCCGCGGGCGACCTTGCCGAAGCGCAGGTGCACGCCCTCGACGCGGGGGCTGTAGACCCAGATCTCGAACATCGGTCGCGGCGCCGGCAGGTCGGGCACCTTCTTGGGGTTGAGCTTGAGCGACACGTAGGGCTTGTCGTGGCCGTGCTCGTCGGGCTGGTAGAAGTTCGTGCGCAGGCTCGCCTGGATCACGCCGAGCAGGGCCCGGACGATGCGGTCGTGGTCGAGGCTCGCGACGTCGTCGAGCGCCTCGCGCACCGCGGCCACGACGTGCCTCTCGCGGGCCGCGCGCTTGTCGTGGCCGGCCTCGGTGGCGGGGAAGGCGTCGGGGTGGAAGCGCGCCTCGAACAGCTCGACGAGACTGCGGGCGATGCCGGTGTTGGCCACGAGCGCCGACTCGACGTAGTCCTGCGAGAAGGTCGAGCCGGTCTGGCGGAGGTACTTCGCGACGGTGCGCAGGATGACGACCTGGCGCCAGGTCAGACCGGCCGCGAGCACGAGGGCGTTGAAGCCGTCGGACTCGGCGCGGCCGTCCCAGACGGCCCGGAAGGCCTCCTCGAACCGCACGCGGACGTCGTCGGCCAGGGCGGCGTCGCCGGCGCCCCACGTGCGGGCGTCGGCGCAGAGCCCGAAGTCGAAGATGTGCAGGGTGCGCCTGTCGGAACCGGGGATCTCGTACGGGCGCTCGTCGGTGACCTCGACCCCGAGGTGGGTGAAGAGGGGCAGCACCTGCGTCAGCGACAGGTCGGCGCGCCGGTAGAGCTTGAAGCGGCGCTCGCGCGGGTCGTCGGACGCCGGGTCGTCGTAGAGGTGCAACCCGGTGGTGCGGTCGCCGTCGCCGAGGGCGTCGATGCGGTCGAGGTCGGCGACCGCGGTCGCGACGTCGAAGTCCTCCTTGTACGCCTCGGGCAGCGCCTTGGCATAGGCCGCCATCGTGCGGGCGGCGCCGTCGAGCCCGCGCGCTTGGCCGAGAGCCTCGGAGAGGTCCTCGTCCCAGGTGCGGGTGGCGTCGATGACGCGCCGCTCCAGGGCCGCCTCGTCGATGTCGGGGATGTCGGCGCCGGCCGGCATACGCACGACGAAGTGCAGGCGCGCCAGGGTGGACTCGCTGACCCGGGTGGTGTTGTCGATGTTCTCGCCGTCGAAGGCCTCGAGCAGGAGCGACTCGATGCGAAGCCGGACCGTCGTGTTGTAGCGGTCACGCGGGAGGTAGACGAGGCACGACACGAAGCGGCCGAACTCGTCGCGCCGCAGGAAGAGCTTGGTCTTGCGGCGCTCCTGCAGGTGCAGGACGCTCGTCGCGATGTCGGCGAGCTGCGCCGGGCTGGTCTGGAACAGCTCGTCGCGCGGGTAGGTCTCGAGGATCTGGAGGATGTCCTTGCCCGAGTGGCTGTCAGCGCTGAGGCCCGTGAGGCGCAACACCTCCTGCGCGCGGACGTCGATCAGCGGGATGTCGTGGATCGTGTCGTTGTAGGCCGCCGACGCGTAGAGGCCGAGGAAGCGCTGCTCGCCGACACACTCGCCACGGGCGTCGAACTTCTTGATCGAGATGTAGTCGAGGTAGACGTCGCGGTGCACGGTGGCGCGCGAGTTGGCCTTGGTGATGATGAGGATGCTGGAGTCGCGCGCGGCCCGGCTGGCTGCGGGCGTCAACACGAGTCCCTGTGCGGCAGAGGGACGGTCGTAGCGGAGAAGACCGAGCCCGGTGCCGGGGACCTGGCGGGAGACGTCGTGGCCGTCCTCGTGCGAGAGGGAGTACTCGCGATAGCCGAGGAAGGTGAAGTTGTTGTGGGCGAGCCACTCGAGGAAGCGGCTCGCCTCGCGCGCGTGGTGGGGGTCAGTGCCGGGAGGCGTGGCCGAGCGCAGCTCGCTCGCGATGGTCAGGGCGTGCGCGCGCATCTTCGGCCAGTCCTCGACGGAGTCGCGGACGTTGTCGAGGACGTGGCGCAGCCGGGCCTCGACGTCGGGCAGCGCGTCGGCCGGGAGGCGGTCGATCTCGAGGTGCATCCACGACTCGCGGACGAGCCCGAGGGAGGAGGACTCCAGCGTGGTGGACCCGTCGGTGACGACCGACCTGAGCTCACCCGTGATGGTGCGCGACACGGTCATCTGGGGGTGCACGATGAGGTGCACGCCGCGGTCGAAACCGCCGAGGGCGGCCACGACGGAGTCGACGAGGAAGGGCATGTCGTCGACGACGACCTGCACGACCGTGTGGCCCGTCGACCAGCCCTCGTCGTCGGAGCTGGGGTTGAAGGCGCGCACGTTGAAGGTGCCCACCGGTCGGTCCTGCGCGAAGGCGCGGTGCTCGGAGGCGATCGTCGCGAGCTCGCGCGCGGGACGCGCCAGCAGGTCCTCCGTGGCCACGAGGCGGTAGTACGCGAGGAGGAACTCCTCGAACTCGGCGTGGGCGGTCCCACCGGACCTGCTCCGACCCCGTCGGCCGGGAGGCGCCACAGCCGCGGCAGCGGCCTTCATGACGTCGATTCGAGACTGTTCGAGTGACGCAGACATGCGGTTGTCGGATTCCTCACCGTGCGGCCGTGACGCGGCACGTCGCTGTGCCGCGCATCTCACGATGTGAGCCTATCCCCGTCGGGGGCCGGCCCGAACCACCCCCGGTGGAGAACTCGCGGGCTCCTCGGGGACCAGTCCCTAGAGTGGTGCCATGAGCGAGGGGAACCGCGGGCCGGGTGTCGCGGACCCGCCGACGCTGCGCGCCCTCACGACCTCCCGCGCCGCGGCGAGGTCGATGTCCGACGAGCTGCTCACCCACCTGCCCGACCTCGGCGACCTCCCCACCCAACGAGCGCTCGACGCGTGGGTCGAGCAGGCCGCCGACACGCTCCGAGCCCTGTCGGAGGCACTGGAGGAACGCCTGCTGGACCTCGGTTCCGTTGCGGCCCAAGACTCCTCGGACCGAGCACGGCACGGAGGCCACGGGTGAGCCCCTCACCCGGAGACCCCGGGTCGGCGTCTGCGCTGGGGGGCGCCCTGCGCACCCAGGCCGGCCGTCTCGCCGACCTCGTCGTCGAGCTCGACTCCGCCGCCACCCGGGTGGGTCGCACCGGTGCGGCCGACCCGACCGCGCGCGAGCGCGACCTCGTCACGCGGGCCGCCACCGAGCTCGACCGGGTCGGTGGGCTGCTCCAGTCGTGGACGACCACCGCGGTCGAGTCCGCTGCGGGGGTCCGGTCGCTCGAGCCCGCCCTCGCGCACAGCGACCTCGTCGTCGACGGGCAGCTCGTCGTCGAGCGCAGCGGCCCGAGCCGGGTGGAGCCGGCCCGGCGCCTCGCCGAGCGCGAGCGCCTCCAGGAGCTGCTCAACCGCGTCACGGCCGTCCGCTCACGCGAGCTGGCCCGGCTGCGTCGCGAGCTCGAGGTCTCGCAGGCGTCGCTCGCGGCGCTCTCCGACCGGGCGAGGTCCGGCAGCTGAGGGCCTCCCCGCCGCTCCCGTGAGCCGTGGCCGGGAGTGCGCGGCCCCGTGCAATAGCGTGTGCGCCATGAGGATCACCGAGACGATCACGTATGCCGCACCGCCCGAGACCGTCTACGCGATGGTGACCGACCAGGCCTTCCAGGAGCGCAAGTGCGTCGAGGCCGGAGCCCAGCGGCACGAGGCGGCCGTGAGCCCGGCGGGCGACGGCGCGCGCGTCGTCACCAAGCGCGACCTGCCCGCCGACGACCTCCCCGACTTCGCGAAGTCCATCGTCGGTCCGACCCTCTCCGTGACCGAGACCTACGAGTGGGCGGCCGCTGCCGGTGACGGCGCGCGCGCCGGCACCCTCACGGTCGAGGTCGCGGGGGCCCCCGTCGCGATGCGCTCGAAGATCCGCCTCGCGCCCACCGGGGGCGGCAGCCAGATCACCATCGACGGCGACCTCAAGGCGTCGATCCCGCTCTTCGGCGGCAAGGTCGAGAAGGCCGCCGCACCGGCCGTCATCGAGGCCATCCGCAGCGAGCAGCGCACGGGCACCGCCTGGCTCTCCGAGCGCGGCTGACCCGAGACCCCACCACGCGGCCCCACCCCGCCCACCACCCGACCGGGCCCACCACGACCGGGCCCGCCCCCGATGGGGACGGGCCCGACGGCATACCTGCTCGGACGCTCGTGACGTCGGCGGGCGGACCCGCTCAGCCCATGTGCGGGTAGGTGTGGTTGGTCGGCGGGACGAAGGTCTCCTTGATCGAGCGGACGCTGGTCCAGCGCAGCAGGTTCTGCGCGGCACCGGCCTTGTCGTTGGTGCCCGAGGCGCGGCCGCCACCGAACGGCTGCTGGCCGACGACGGCGCCGGTCGGCTTGTCGTTGACGTAGAAGTTGCCGGCGGCGAAGCGCAGGCGCTGCGTCGCGTCGGCGATGACACGGCGGTCCTGGGCGATGATCGAGCCAGTCAGTCCGTAGGGCGCGAACCGCTCCATCTGGTCGAGCACGGTGTCGTACTGCCCGTCGGGGAAGACGTGCACCGACAGGATCGGCCCGAAGTACTCGGTGCGGAACGACTCGTCGGCGGAGTCCTTGATCTCGAGGACGGTGGGACGCACGAAGTAGCCGACCGAGTCGTCGTAGGTGCCGCCGGCCACGACGTCGATGCCCTTGGTCGCGTGGGCGCGGTCGATGGCGTCCTTGTGCTTGGCGAACGCGCGGTCGTCGATGACGGCGCCCATGAAGTTCGACAGGTCGGTGACGTCGCCCTGGCTCAGGCCGTTCGTGATGTCGACGAGGTCGCCCTTGATCTGCTTCCACACCGATGCCGGCACGTAGGCGCGCGAGGCGGCCGAGCACTTCTGGCCCTGGAACTCGAAGGCGCCGCGGATCATCGCGGTGCGCAGCACGGCCGGGTCGGCGCTCGGGTGGGCGAGGATGAAGTCCTTGCCGCCGGTCTCGCCGACGAGGCGCGGGTAGGTGCGGTAGCGCTCGAGGTTGGTGCCCACCTCGTGCCACAGGTGCTTGAAGGTGGGCGTCGAGCCGGTGAAGTGGATGCCGGCGAGGTCCTCGTCGGCGAGAGCGGCCTTGCTGACGTTGATGCCGTCGCCCGTCACCAGGTTGATGACGCCCGGCGGCATGCCCGCCTCCTCGAGCAGCTCCATCGTCAGCTGCGCGGCCAGCTGCTGGGTGGGGCTCGGCTTCCAGACGACGGTGTTGCCCATGAGGGCCGGAGCGGTCGGCAGGTTGCCGGCGATCGCGGTGAAGTTGAACGGCGTGATCGCGTAGACGAAGCCCTCGAGCGAGCGGTAGTCGGAGCGGTTCCAGATGCCCTTGGCGTTGAGCGGCGGCTGCTGCTCGAGGATCTGCCGGGCGAAGTGGACGTTGATGCGCCAGAAGTCGATGAGCTCGCACGCGGCGTCGATCTCGGCCTGGTAGGCCGTCTTGCTCTGGCCGAGCATCGTCGCGGCGTTGAGGCGGGCACGCCACGGGCCCGAGAGCAGCTCGGCGGCCTTGAGCAGGATGGCGGCGCGGTCGTCGAACGACAGCTCGCGCCACATCGGGGCGGCGGCCTTGGCGGCATCGACCGCCGCCTGGCCCTCCTTGACCGTGGCGTTGCGCATCGTGCCGAGCACCTTGCGGTGTGCGTGCGGCTGGCGCACGGCGATCTTGCGGCCGGTCCCGGTGACGCGCTCCCCGTTGATCGTGTGGGGCAGGTCGCGCGGCGCTGACCCCAGCTCGGCGAGGGCGACCTCCAGCGCAGCTCGCTCGGGCGAGCCCGGGGCGTAGTCGAGCACCGGCTCGTTGGCCGGTGCGGGCACGTGGGTCACGGCGTCCATCAAGTTCTCCTGCGGGTTGGCGCGGTCGTCGCCCGGGCACGGGCGGTGGGGTGATCCCGCCTCGTGGGCGGAGCCACCCCATCGTTCCATGCTTGCGGGACGGCCCGTCAGCGCAGGATCGTGATCCCCCACGGGTAGTGGAAGACCTCACCGCGGTTCGCGGCCATCGCCGCGCGGATGTGGAACCACAGCGCGGCGACGACGGCGACGACCCAGACGATGATCGCGATGGGGATGAGGATCACGGTGAAGAACATGATCCAGCCGGCGATGATCGCCGCCCAGACCGCCAGGTTGAAGTTGAAGGAGCCCGCGGCGGCCTGCCGGACGAAAGCGCTGCGGTCCTTGTAGATGGCCCAGATGAGGAGCGGGCCGACGAAGCTGAGCCAGCCGACGGAGATGATGGCGGCGACGATGGCGGCGAGGTGCCCGAGGATCGCCCACGTGCGCTCGTCGCTGGTGGGCGTCGTCAGGTCCCGGCCGGATGGGTTGGGGATCGGTTGTGTCATGGGTCCATCGTGCCTGCGATGCGGCGTCGCGCGCTGCTGGGGACGGCCCTGATCCGACCCTGACCCGGCCCTGAGCGCGCCCTCATGGCGACCCCTCAGGCGCTGGCCCCCACCCCGTCCTCGACGACGAGCGAGCAGACGGCGCTGGCCGGGTCGTCGATGCCCAGTGTCGCGAGCAGGGTGAGCGTCATCTCGTGGTGCCCCCGCGCCCCCGGGTGGAAGGAGTCGTCGAGCCAGCCGGCCGGAGCGACGTCGTCGCCGACCGCCGTGGCCGCCTCGTGCCACGCGGAAGCGTGGTCGACCACGAGCACCCCGAGGTCGCGGGCGACCTCGCGCACGGCCTCCGCGTAGAGGGCGATGAGACGAGGGCTGCGGTCACCGTCCTGCAGCACGGGAGGCGGCGTCTGGAGCACGACGGTGGCGCCGACGTCGCGCGAGCGCTGCACGATCTGGTCGATGCGGAAGCGGAAGCCTCGCACGCCGTCCTCACCCGAGACGATGTCGTTGGTGCCGAACATGACGAAGACCACGTCGGGCGCGAAACGTCCTGCCCGCCAGTGGAACTCAGGCAGGAGGTCCTCAGCGGTGGCACCGGACACCCCGCTGTTGACGACGGTGTCGCCGCGCCGACCGAGCTCACCGCGTACGCGCTCGGCGAAGTGCTCGACGTAGGCGCGGTGCCCGTGCGTGTGCGTCACCCCCTGGGTGATGCTGTCGCCCAGGAAGACCCAGGTCACGGGCGGCCCGGAGAGGATCTCGCGAATTCGGTCGGCATCGCGGCGGGCGTACTCGTCGGCGGTGAAGTCCATTCGCGCAACGTAACAAGCGAGCCCGCCATCGCGACTCCCCCGGACCAGCACGTGGACGGTCAGGCGGCACCCGCGACCGTGTTGCCGGTCTCGGTGGTGAGCCCGCGAGGGAACGGGGTGGGCCTCTCGTCGCCGTGCAGCGAGGGCTCGACGGGCAGCCGGTCGACGAAGCGGGCCACCGCTCCCCCGACTGCGGCGTCGGCCAGGATGCGACGGTGGCCGAGTCCCGAGGTCGAGAGCAGCTCGGCGCCCGGCCACGACCGCACGAGGCGGGTCGACGGCTCGTGCGGCGTCTCCCGGTCGAGCAGGTCGTGGACGACGAGCAGCTCGGGGCGGTCCTGCCGGCCCAGGCTGTTCGCGATCCTCACGAGGTCGAGGTCGTCGACGGCGTAGCCGGTACGCCGTCGCGTGCGCTCCCCGAGCCGGCGCGCGGCGTGCGGCCCGAGCCCGAGCTCACGCCGGATCCTGTCGAGCAGGTCGGGTATGCCGCTCGGCGGAGCGACGAGCACGAGGCGCTCGGACGCCAGCCAGCCGTCGCGGATCGCCAGCAGGGCGGCGAGGGCGCCCATGGAGTGCGCGACCACGGCCCGGGCCGGACCGAAGCGAGCGGCAACGGCGTCGAGGGCCCTGCCGAGCTCGACGGCGTCGCTCGACCGGCGACCGTGGATCCCGGCATCGGACCTGCCGTGACTCGGGCCGTCGAACGCGACGACCTGCAGACCGCGGTCGAGCAAGGGGGCCACCAGCGGCACCATCTGCTCGAGGCTGCCGCCCCAGCCGTGCACGAGGTAGACGACCGGACCGGAGCCCCAGGACCATCCCCGGACCACGCGCCCCCGCAGCTCGACCTCGAAGGGTGCGCCGAGCAGCTCGCGCACCGTCTGCAGGGAGGTGTCGGCGGCGGGCGTCGAGGCCGGCAGCCGGAACCACACGGCCTCCGCGGCTCGCGCGGCGACGGCGGGCAGCGCCCTACTGACACCGCCGTAGCCGGCCCTGACGATAGACCGAACGATCGTGCTTTTGTCCGACGATGAAGCAGTCATGACGATGACCTGCCTTCTGGGTGGTGGGTGCGTGGGCCGCGGGTGCGGTCGATCAGACGTGGAGGGCGGCGCCGGCCGGCCGGGAGCTGTCGAGGAGGCGCTCGAACGCGCGCCGGGCCCGCGTCTCGGCCGAGGCGTCGCGCATGAGGCGACGGGCATGGTGGTGGGCGAGCACGATCCCCTCGAGCTCATAGGCGAACTGCTCGGGGTCGACGTCGTCGCGGAAGTGCCCCTCGCGCACGGCCGTGCCCACGATCAGGGTCACCGACTCGAGCTTGTCGCGTTCGGCCCGCACGAGCTCGTCTCGCACGGCACCGTCCTGGTCATCGAACTCGCTTGCGGCATCGACGAACACACAGCCACCTCCGAAGGCCGTGGACTGCCACGTGATCCATCGGTCGAAGAACTCGCGCAGCCGTGGTTCGCCGCGAGGCGTGGCCAGGGTCGGCCGCATCACGACGTCGACGAACTTCTCGCGCGCGTGCTGGAGCACCTCGACCTGCAGCGACTCCTTCGACGTGAAGTGGGCATAGAGCCCGCTCTTGCTCAGCTTCGTCGCCGCGGCGAGGGTGCCGATGGTGAGACCACCCAGGCCCACGAGCGAGGCGAGCTCAGTCGCCTCGTCGAGGACGGCGGCCTTGGTGCTCTCTCCCTTGCCCATGCACCAATAAAAGCACGATCGTTCGGTCCCGACAAGACCTCGAGCATCGCATCATGGCGCCGACAGCCAGCCCCGCAGGATCGAGGACCAGACCGCGACGCTGTCGGGCACGAGGCTGTCGGGCTCGTCGTCGATGCGCCCGACGAGCTCGGCGAGTGAGACCCACTCCCCCCACGAGACCTCCTCGGCCTGCCACCGGATGGGTCCGTGCCACGTCGTGACGTAGCGGAAGGCCCGGTAGCGGGATTTGGCATCGGCGTAGTCCACGGCCCCGAGGTCGACAAGTGGCACTCCTGCCACCCCGAGCTCCTCCTCCACCTCGCGGACCGCGCCCGCCGCGGGCTCCTCGCCAGCGAGCACGACCCCACCGGCCGCGAAGTCCAGCAGGCCGGGGTAGACGTCCTTCGTCACCGTGCGCCGGTGCAGGTAGACGCGCCCGAGCGCGTCGCGGACGACCACTGACGAGGCCGCGTGGCGAAGGTTGCGCGCCCGCATCAGCGATCGCGGCGCCGACCCGCTCACGCGACCCGAATCGTCGTAGAGGGCGACCTCCTCGTCGGCCACGTCGACCGCTCAGCCGAAGAAGGCGCGTACGTCGTCGAGCTCGGTGACGTCGTACCAGAGCAGCTCGTCTGCCTCCTCGTCGACACCGCCCGTCACCTCGTCGTCGACGTGGAACGACGCGACCCGCGACAGCTGCACCGGGGCGGTCAGCACCACCCTGGACACGGGCTCGCCGTCACGCGGGGCCACCGCGCCGGGGTCGACGTCGGCGGAGGCGACCACCCGCCGGTCCCGAGCCGATGACCGCAGCGCGGCGGCTGCCTCGACGGCGTCGCTGAAGGCGGCGTACTCGAGGTCCTCGACGTCGAGACCGGGCGCCGCGTGCTCGAGACCCGACGTGACGGCATACGCGACGCGGGGACTGCCCGGGCCGGCAGCCAACGAGCCGTCGGTCGACAGCTCCTCGAGGCCCTTGCGCCCCAGCGGCAGGTAGACACGGACGACGGGCATCAGCCTTCCCTCCCACTCGTGAGCTCGGCGAGCGACTCGACGATCGACTGCCCGAGCACGTCGACGTCGGGCATCGCGTCACGGTCTGCGTTCAGCCCGAAGTAGACCCCGCCGTTGTACGAGGTGATGCCGATCGACAGCGCCTGACCCTTCGCCAGAGGCGTCACCGGGTAGGTCGAGAGCATCTCGGCGTCGCCGGCATACAGCGGCTCCTGCGGACCGGGGACGTTGGTGATCATGACGTTGTAGAGGCGGCGCGACATCGCCGAGCCGAGTCGGGCACCGAGCGCGTGCAGGGTGGGCGGCGCGAAACCGGCGAGGTTGGCCAGCGACGTGGCCCCGACCGCCTGGCCGCCCTCCATCTGCTGGCGCATCGCGAACGCGATCTGGTGCAGGCGCATCGACGCGCCCGGCTCACCGACGGGCAGGTTCACGACGCACGCCATCACCTGGTTGGCGTACATGCCGGCCGGGTCGTCGCCGTAGATGCTGACCGGCACCATCGCGCGCACCACCGTGTGGGGGCTGACCGGCTCTCCGCGCCCGAGGAGCCACGCGCGGAAGCCGCCCGCGATCGTCGCGAGCACGACGTCGTTGATCGTCACGTCCTCCGCGTAGGCCCCGCGGGCGAGGCGCTTGCGCACCAGGCGGTAGTCGTCGAGGTCGGTGGCGACCATCACCCAGCGCCGCGCCGACCCGATCTCCGCGTTGAGCGGCGAGTACGGAGCAGGGCGGGCAGCGGTGCGCGCCACGGTCGAGAGCACCTGGCCGGCGGACTCGACGGCACGCAGGCCGACGTTGAGGGCGTCGTTGAGGCCGCCGCGCACGAGGTCGACCACCTGCGTGGGCCGCCGCACCGCGTCGACGACCGCCCCGGTGACGAGCTCGACAGAGGACGGGCCCCGCTCGGGCTCCCACGGCGGCGGGTCGTCGTCGAGGTCCTCCCCCTTGACGGCGTCGACGATGACGTGGGCGATGTCGAGGGCGTTGACGCCGTCGATGAGGGCGTGGTGCGTCTTCGTGACGATGGCGAACCGGCCGTCGTGCAGACCCTCGACGAGGTAGACCTCCCAGAGCGGCCGGGTGCGGTCGAGCTTGCGCGGCTGGACCCGGGCGACGAAGTCCTGCAGCTGCCGGTCGCTGCCCGGCCGCGGAAGCCCGGCTCGGCGCACGTGGTATCCCATGTCGAAGGCCTCGTCGTCGACCCACACCGGGTTGGCGATGCGCCCCGGCACGTCGCGGACCTTCTGCCGGAAGCGCGGGATCGCGCCGATTCGGCTCTCGATGATGCGCACGAGCTGGTCGTGGTCGAACCCGTCACGCGGGGGCTCGAAGACCATGACCGACCCGACGTGCATCGACGTGGTGGACTCCTCGAGGTAGAGGAACGACGCGTCGAGCGAGGTCAGGCGGTCAGACATGGTCACACTCTGCCAGAACGCCTTACGTAGGATCGTGGCCATGCCAGCGTTTCGTGCCCTCCCGTATGCCGTCTGCGTCCTCGCCCTCGCGGGCGTCGCCGCGTGCTCGTCGAGCAGCCCGTCCGACGGCTCCGGCGCACCGACCGGTGTGAGCGCGACCGGTTCGGTCAAGCGGCTCGAGGTGACGATCAAGGGCACCACCGTCACGCCGGCCCCGGCCCAGGTCGAGCTGCCCGTCGGGTCGAGGCTCGAGCTCGTCGTGACCTCCGACCACGACGACGAGCTGCACGCCCACGGCTTCGAGGTCGAGACCGAGATCAAGGCCGGGGTCCCGGCCACCCTGCGGCTCACCGCCAAGGAGCCCGGCTCCTACGCCGTCGAGACGCACGAGCCGGCCCTGACGCTGCTCACGGTCGCTGTCCGCTGACTTCGCGTTGGCTGCCACGCTGACCGCCATGGCTCCCTCCCTCTCCCTCCTCTCGCCGGCGCACGGCGTGGGCAGCCGCGGCGACCTTCCGCTCCCGTTCACCGCGCTCGTCGTCGCCGCGGTCGCCGCCCTGCTCATCTCGTTCGTCGCGATCAGCACCCTGTGGCGGGAGCCCCGCCTGCGGGCGAGCGACGGCATCCTCCTGCCACCCTCCGTCGCCGCGGTGCTCGACTCCCGGTGGCTGCGGGTCGCCGCGCGGGTGCTCGCCGCCCTCATCACGCTCTGGACGCTCGTGGCGCTCGCGTTCGGGCCGGACTCGGCGCGTAACCCCGTGCCCCAGGTGGTCTACGTGTGGCTGTGGGTCGGTCTCGCGTTCGCCTCGATGCTCCTGGGCCCGGTCTGGCGGGTCATCAACCCGATCCGGGCCCTGCACGCGGGCCTGCTCCGGCTCGCCCGGGTCTCGCCCGACCTCGCTGCGCTGCCCTACCGCTGGGGCCTGTGGCCGGCGGCCGTCGGGCTGGGCACCTTCACCTGGGTCGAGCTCGTCGCCGAGGGCAACACGTCGCTCGGCTTCCTCCGCGTGCTGGTCGGCGCCTTCTTCGCCCTGTCGCTGCTGGGCGCGGCCGTCTTCGGTCGCGCGTGGTTCGAGAAGGGCGACCCGTTCGAGGCCTGGTCACGGCTGCTCGGCCTGCTGTCCCCGCTCGGACGCCGTGACGACGGCCGGTGGGTGCTGCGCACCCCTCTGCACGGTGTGAACGGGCTTCGCGGCCAGCGAGGGCTCGTGCCCACGGTGGCCGTGATGCTCGGCGGGACGGCATACGACGGCTTCTCGGCCAACCTGTCGTGGGCCACGTTCGTGCAGACCTCCTCGCTGCCGTCCTCGCTCCTCAAGACGACGACACTGCTGGGGTTCTTCGCCCTCGTCGCCGTGACCCTCTGGCTCGCATCGGCGGTATCCGTACGGCTGGCCGGCGAGCCGCTGCGGCGCTCGTTCGCCTTCGCCAGCGACATCGCACCCTCGCTGATCCCCATCGCCGGGGGCTACCTCGTCGCCCACTACTGGTCGCTGTGGGTCTACCAGGGGCAGTACGCCTGGGTGCTGCTCACCGACCCCCTCGGCACGGGCGCCGACCTGCTCGGCACGGAAGGCCTCACGCCGAACGACGCGCTGATCCAGCCCACCCTGGTCGCCACGATCCAGGCGGTGAGCATCGTCGTCGGCCACCTGCTCGGCGTCCTCGCCGCCCACGAGCGGGCGATCACCGTGCTCGAGCGGCGGGCCGCCGTGATCGGGCAGGTGCCGCTCATGGTGGTGATGATCATCTACACGCTGGGCGGGCTCACGATCCTCTTCGCCCCCTGAGGAGCATCAGCCGACCGCGGCCGCGGCGCGCCGCCGGCCGCGGCTTCCTCGCCGCTCCCTGCGGTCCGAGCGACTGGCCTCGGGTGCCGTCCACGGCAGGATCGAGCTGAGGAGGTCCGCGACGGCGCGACGGACCGGCGACTCGGGCGCGTGCTCGACCAGCGAACGGCCGGCGAGGAGCGCTGCGTCGAGGGCGGCGGGGTCGTCGGGGACGAACCGCACCGACGAGAGTCCCGCGAACCGGAGCAGGGAGTCGGCGATGCGCGACTCGGGGCGTGACCCCACGGCCCCGGCCCGCACGCGGTTGACGACGGGCACCGGCGCGCCGGACGGCACGGTGCCGAGCTCCTGGAGGCCGCGGACGAAACGCTGCAGGCCCACCGGATCGGCCCCACCGACGGCCACGACGACGTCGGAGGCAGCCAGGGACGTCAGCGTCGCCTCGTTGCGGCGGGGCGCCGAGGTGTCGTAGCTCAGCTCTTCGTCGTCCTCGAGGCAGAAGCCGCAGTCGACGACGACCACCCCGACCAGCGACCTGGCGAGCTCGAGCACGCGCTCGAGCGCGGCGGAGCGCACCTCGGGCCAGCGCTCGGCCTTGGGCAGACCGGTGAGGACGCGCAGACCGGGCACGACCTCGGGAGCCACACGCGAGAGCATCGGCAGGTCGAGCAGACCCTGGTCGGCCGCGCGGCAGGCGGCCGCGATGCCCGGCGCCTCGTCGAGCAGACCGAGCGACTGCGCGACGCACCCGCCGTAGGTGTCGGCGTCGACGAGCAGCACGTCGACTCCGCGACTCGCGATCTCGGATGCGAGCGTCGTCGCGAGCACCGTGCGACCGGGCGCTCCCGTGGGGCCCCACACCGCCACCACGGGTGCCCGCTCGGGACCGCGGCGGCCGCCGCGGTCGGGGCCCTGGCTGGCGGTGCCCGGGGTGCCGTCGCCCGAGTGCTGCGAGGCCTCGCCCGTCGATGGGGCACCGGCCGGACGCCACCCGCCCGCGCCGTCGACGCCCGCCGTTCCGGCATCGGCGGTCACGGGTGTGCCCGCGGCGGTCGCCCCGATCGGGTCGCCACCACCGCCACCAGCGGCGTCGTCGGGTGCGGCGTCGAGCCCCGCGCCGCCGGTCAGGGCCGCCTCGAGGTCGTCGACGTCGTCGTTCTCGAGGCAGCGGGTCCAACGGTCGGGCCCCGCGTCGGCCGGGAGGGTGG
Source organism: Terrabacter sp. 05T424 (assembly GCF_056396225.1). Taxonomy (NCBI): domain Bacteria; kingdom Bacillati; phylum Actinomycetota; class Actinomycetes; order Micrococcales; family Intrasporangiaceae; genus Terrabacter; species Terrabacter sp. 05T424. Next base: position 633,448 of record NZ_JBFTLB010000001.1, on the reverse strand, counting down.
TGCTGATGGCGAGCTGGCGCAGCCGGCGCTCGGCCTGCTCGTCGTCGGCGGGGTGCACGCCGATGACGCGGATCCGGTTGGCGCGCAGCCGGTCGACGACCGCGAGGTCCAGGCCGCGCAGGTCGGACGACACGACCGCGGTGTCGCCCAGGCCGGCCTCTGCGACCGAAAGGAGCTCGGACACGTCGGCGCAGCGCCGGCTCATCACGACGCCGCGGACGCCCTCGAGGGTCGTCGCGACCGCCGACTCCCAGTGGTGGCTGAGCGCCGTCAGGACCTCGGTCATGCCCCGCCGCCGGAGACCGCCCCGACCGATGGCACGAGGGTCAACTTGGACTCTGCATCGACTGCCTCGACGAGCGGTTGCACCTTGTCGGCGGGCACGTAGATCTGGACGGACGTCATCGACCCTGCGCCGAAGCCACCGCTGCTCGTCAGGACGTTGGCGACGGCCGCCGACTGCAGCACACGCTTGGTCGAGACCGACGCGTGGGCGCCGGACGACGTCGCCTTGGGTGTCACGAACACGTCGACGCGGCTTCCGCGGGTGAGTCCTGAGGTCGACATCGCGTCGGCACGCACCGTCACCCGCTGGACGTCCACCTCGTCGGCCGAGCCGACGGCGGAGACGGGCACCAGCTCGCCCGCCCGGACGTCACGGAGGATGAACGAGCCCGTCGGCGCCGGAGCATCGGCGCCGAGGTAGGCGTTCATGCCATCCGCCAGGCGGACGTCGGCCCGCACGAAGGACGCGGCCTCGACCGTGTCACCGGCCACGAGGTTGGTGGCCGCGACCCAGACCGGCACCCGGTCGTCGGCGCTCGCCACGGCCTTGGCGCCGAGCGTCGCGGCGAGGATGACGAGCAGCACGCCGACGACGAGGCGGCTGTCTCGCCACGACGGTCGTTGCAGTCGCTTGGCGCTCGGCCTGGCGAGCTCGGTCATGTGGGCCCCCTGTGGTCCGCTGTGGTCCGCTGTCGATGGCGACGCCGTGCGGGGATGGCCACCCCACGACACCGGGAACATCTTGCATCAGGTGGCGGCATACCGCTCGTCCGAGCCCACAGCTGTGGATGGCGGTCGGCGCCGCGGCCGTCACCCAACTACGATGAGGGCGTCCGACCCGGAGGAGGAGTCAACGTGGCCCAGCGGTTCCTGCAGCTCACCGAGGTGTCGGAGATCCTCAACATCTCCTCCGCCCAGGCCTACGCCCTGGTGCGTTCGGGCGAGCTGCCGGCCATCAAGATCGGTGGCCGGGGCCAGTGGCGCGTCGAGGCGACCGAGCTCGAGGGCTACATCCAGCGGATGTACGCCGAGACCAAGTCGTTCGTGCAGGCGCATCCGTTCGGCGGCAGCGGCGACGAGTGACCTCACGGCCCCGCAGGGCCGTGAGAGGCGCCCTCCTCCGCGGGTGGTGCGCGATCCCGTGCAGCTCAGTGGATCCGGCGCACCGACCCCAGTGACCAGAAGGGCACGAGCAGCCGGCCGGTGATGTTGGCGGCACGCCGCATCTCGTCGGGGGCGTGCTCGGCCAGCTCGAGGTGGTCGGCCCCCACGACATCGATCGTGCCGGTCACGGCACGACCGTCGACGTCAGCGAGCTCGACGACGGCACGGTCGCGACTCACGGCCCGGAGCGCCGCCCCCAACCCGAAGCGCTTGGCGACGACCGACGGCGTGCGGGCCCCGGGGGCCAGGCCGGTGATGCCGCGCACCGCGGCCAGGGCGACGAGGCAGGGGCGGTCGGGCGCGGTCTCCACCAGGGCCCAGTCCGGCCCCACGTCGGTCAGGCGACCGGTGATGACACGGCCCGGCAGACGCAGCCCCAGTGGGCTCGCCTCGACGTTGGCGAGCAGCCGGGTGTGCAGGTCGAGCAGGGCCCGCTCGCGGCGCGTGCGGTCGGCCACCTCCGCCTCGAGCTCGCGGCTCTCGTCGAGCGTCAGCTGGGCCGCGAGGTCGTCGAACAGTCGGTCCCAGCGCATGCCCTCACCCTCCCCTGTCGGACCGCTCTCGGCCACCGGACCGGTTTCTTGACCAACACCATACTTGACCAAACGCAAGCAAACTGCATTGAATGAGGTCATGCACAGGGGAAAGCACGCAGCAGCACAGGTCGACCGCGGTCTCGGGTCCGGGCGACGTGACATCTCCCTGCACCCGGCGCAGCGGCTCCCGCAGCCGCAGGTCGGCAGGGCCCACGGCCCGCTCTTCCGCGGTGTCGGTCTGGCCCTCATCGGCCTCGTCGTGTCCCTGATGGCCCTGCGGCTGCTGACGACCATTGCCACGCGTGGCACCGGGGCGCCGCCCGGGGCAGTTCGTCCCGACGACGTCCTGCTCGTCGTCCTGGCGTGGGTGGGTGCGGCCCTAGCGGCCTGGCTGACTCTCGGTTCGATCCTGGCTCTGGTCGCGACGCTTCCGGGCACCGCCGGCAGGCTCGCGGCCGCACTGGCCGAGCGCATCACACCGCTGGCGGCGCGCAAGGCGCTGACGCTGGTCCTCGGCGCCTCCGTCGGCTCGGTCGCCCTGCCGCCCGCACCGCTCTCCGTGGCCGGTTCGGGGCCGCTGCCCGTCAGTGCGGCCGAGGCCGTCACGACGACAGGCGGTCCCGCATTGGCCGATCTCGCACCCGGTTTCGTGCCCAGCCCCTCCCCCGGAGCTGCCGGCCCGCTCCTCGGTCCCGGCTTCACCCCGACGACCACGACCCCGACGACCACGACCTCGACGAGCACCACGCCGGCGAGCGCGACCCCGGCGGGCGTGCCCGACAGCGAGAGGAGGGCGCCCGCACCAGCCGGGCCGAACCGCCCGACCACGCCCCGGCGCGAGGCCCTCACGCCCGCCTTCGTCCCCACTCCCGCTGGGCCGAGCGGCGCTCACGACGACGAGGGCCCGGGCTACGTCCCGTCGGCACCTGTGCGCGTGCACGTCGCCGACCGCTCGCGCCTGCTGGCACCCCCGCCGAGGCCGACGGCCGGCACCCACGACGACGTCACCGTCCGTCGCGGCGACTCGCTGTGGACCGTCGCCGCCCGCCACCTCGGGCCGGGGGCCAGCGATGCACAGGTCGCTCGCGAGTGGCCGCGCTGGTATGCCGCCAACCGTGACGTGATCGGCGACGACCCCGACCTGATCGTGCCCGGCCAGCAGCTGCGGCCGCCCACTGCCCCGACACCGTCCGTCGACCGGACGGCGACCGTCTCGGCACAGCGAGGAGCCCACCGATGAGCAGCGCGTCCCGCACACCAGGCAGCACCCCTGACACCACCTCCGACAGCAGGTCCGAGAGCACCGCCGACGGCACCTCCCCCGACGCCGTCGCACCCGCCCCCGGAGGTTTCGTCGTGCGCCGCATCCCGCAGACCGCGCCCCGGGTCATCAGTGCCGACGAGGCCTGGCACGGCGAGCAGCCGTATGCCCAGGACGCCCTGGCCCTCGACTTCTTCGGCGCGCGAGACGACGAGGACTTCGGGCGCCAGCCGACCCACAGCAGCCTGCTTCCCGACCCGGCGCTCGTCGTGGGTCGCCTGGCGCAGGCCGTCATCGAGGTCGTGTCCGGCCAGCGGCCGGCACCCCAGCTGATCCGACACACGGCGCCCACCGTCTACTCGGTCATCGCGCGCCAGGCGATGGTGGCGGCCCGACGCCGGGCGCCGGGCCCACGGCGCGCGGCGGTGGTGCGACGCGTCCGGGTCTGCGAGCCCGCCGACGGCATCGTCGAGGCCTGCGCCGTCGTCGTGTCGCACGGGAGAGTCCGCGCCCTCGCGCTGCGGCTCGAAGGCCTCGACGGCCGCTGGCTCCTCACGGCGCTCACCATCGGGTGAACGCGCCAGGCCCGCGCCCGGTCAGGCCACCCGGCCCATCGAAAAAGCGATCCGTTCAGGTGGACGGATCGCTTTCTCGATGGGTTGTCGTCGTGGATGTGCCGGCCGAACGCTCGGTCGGAACGACGGAGCGGCCTCGGCCACGGCATACGGTCAGCGACGCTTGCGCTTGACCTTCTTGCCGCGACGGTCGGCCTGCCGCTCGACGGTCTGCTGGCCGCCCGACTCGACGGCGCGTCCGTCCTCGCCGGGGGCCGTGTAGCGGAGGGCACCTGAACGCTGCCCGTCGGTGTCGAGGTCGACGCCCGACACCCGGACGCCGGCGCCCGCACCGAAGGCGCGGCTGCCGTTCGTTCCGGCCGGCTCGTCGCCGTCGGACGCGGCACCGGTGGTGTCGTGGGGCACCGGGGAGGCTGCGAGGCCCCCGACGAGGTCGCCGACCGACATGGGAGCCGCGCCGACCGGGGCCGCGGGCGCCTCGGGCACCTGGACCTCCACCGAGAAGAGGTGCGAGACCGACTCCTCCTTGACCGCCTCCATCATCGCCTCGAAGAGCTGGAAGCCCTCGCGCTGGTACTCGATGAGCGGATCACGCTGGGCCATCGCGCGCAGGCCGATGCCCTCCTGCAGGTAGTCCATCTCGTAGAGGTGCTCGCGCCACTTGCGGTCGAGCACCGAAAGGACGACCCTGCGCTCGACCTCACGCATGGTCTCCGAGCCGAGGGTCTCCTCGCGCTCGTCGTACGCGTGGTGGGCGTCGGACATCAGCTGCTCGCGCAGCAGCTCGGCCGTGACGGCCTGGCGGCCACCCGCCATGTCCTCGACCTCCTCGATGGACAGCGACACCGGGAAGACCTGGCGCATGGCTTCCCACAGCTTCTCGAGGTCCCAGTCGGCGGCGAAGCCCTCGGCCGTGGCCGCGTCGACGTAGGAGTTGACGACGTCGTTGACGAAGAGCCGCAGCTGCTCGTGGAGGTCCTCTCCCTCGAGCACGGCGCGCCGCTCGTCGTAGATGACCTGGCGCTGACGGTTCATCACGTCGTCGTACTTGAGGACGTTCTTGCGGATCTCGTAGTTCTGGGCCTCGACCGCGCCCTGAGCCTTCTGGATCGAGTTCGTGACCATCTTCGACTCGATCGGCACGTCGTCCTCCATGCCGGCGGTCTGCATGAAGCGGTCGACGAGGCCGGCGTTGAACAGACGCATGAGGTCGTCGTTGAGCGAGAGGTAGAAGCGGGACTCGCCCGGGTCGCCCTGACGGCCGGAACGGCCACGCAGCTGGTTGTCGATGCGGCGCGACTCGTGACGCTCGGTGCCCAGGACGTAGAGACCACCGAGCTCGGTGACCTCCTCGTGCTCGGCGGCGACGTCGCTCTCGGCCTCGGCGAGGGCCTGGTCCCAGGCGGCTTCGTAGTCCTCCGGCGTCTCGTGAGGGTCGAGACCACGCTTCTTCAGCTCAGCCACGGCACGGAACTCCGAGTTGCCACCGAGCATGATGTCGGTGCCTCGACCGGCCATGTTCGTCGCGACGGTGACGGCGCCCTTGCGGCCGGCGTCGGCGACGATCGCCGCCTCGCGCTCGTGCTGCTTGGCGTTGAGCACCTCGTGCTTGATCCCGCGCTTCTTCAGCTGCTGGGAGAGGTACTCGCTCTTCTCGACCGACACGGTGCCGACGAGAACGGGCTGGCCGACCGCGTGCTTCTCCGCGATGTCGTCGACGACGGCGTCGTACTTGGCGACCTCGGTCCGGTAGACGAGGTCGGGCTGGTCCTTGCGGATCATCGGCCGGTTGGTCGGGATGGGGATGACGCCGAGCTTGTAGATGGAGTTGAGCTCGGCCGCCTCGGTCTGGGCCGTGCCCGTCATGCCGGAGAGCTTGTCGTACATGCGGAAGTAGTTCTGCAGGGTGATCGTGGCGAGCGTCTGGTTCTCGTTCTTGATCTCGACGCCCTCCTTCGCCTCGATGGCCTGGTGCATGCCCTCGTTGTAGCGACGGCCTGGCAGCATGCGGCCCGTGTGCTCGTCGACGATGAGGATCTCGCCGTTCATGACGACGTAGTCCTTGTCCTTCTTGAACAGCTCCTTGGCCTTGATGGAGTTGTTGAGGTAGCCGATGAGCGGCGTGTTGACGGTGTCGTAGAGGTTGTCGATGCCGAGCAGGTCCTCGACGCGGGCGATGCCCGACTCGAGCACGCCGACGGTGCGCTTCTTCTCGTCGACCTCGTAGTCGCCTCGGCCGTCCTCGCCGCGGTTGAGTCGCGCTGCGATGCGGGCGAACTCGACGTACCACTTCGTCGCCAGGTCGGCCGGGCCGGAGATGATGAGCGGCGTGCGGGCCTCGTCGATGAGGATGGAGTCGACCTCGTCGACGATGCAGAAGTTGTGGCCGCGCTGGACGAGCTCGGACGGGTCCCACGCCATGTTGTCGCGCAGGTAGTCGAAGCCGAACTCGTTGTTGGTGCCGTAGGTGATGTCCTTGGCGTACTCGGCGCGACGCTGCTCGGGCGTCATCTGGCTCAGGATGCAGCCGGTCTCCATGCCGAGGGCACGGTGCACACGGCCCATGAGCTCGGACTGGTACTCGGCCAGGAAGTCGTTGACGGTGATGACGTGCACGCCCTTGCCCGAGAGCGCGTTGAGGTAGCTGGGCAGGGTCGCGACGAGGGTCTTGCCCTCACCGGTCTTCATCTCGGCGACGTTGCCCTGGTGCAGCGCGGCGCCACCCATGAGCTGCACGTCGAAGTGGCGCTTGCCCAACGTGCGCTTGCTCGCCTCACGGACGGCGGCGAAGGCCTCCGGCAGGAGCATGTCGAGGGTCTCGCCCTTGTCGAGGCGCTCGCGGAAACCCTTGGTCTCGTCGCGCAGCTCTTCGTCGGTGAGCTTCTCGAAGTCGGCCTCGAGGGCGTTGACCTGCTTGGCGATGCCCTGGAGCTTCTTCAGGGTCCGGCCTTCGCCGGCGCGAAGCAGCTTCTCGATGACGGCCATCTGGTGATCTCACTCCCGACTGAACGTGTGGACTCGCCCGGTGGGCGGGCTCCATCGCCCGTGATGGGTCACGGGACCCGCCTAGGCTAGCCGCCTTCCCGACGGAACGACCAACGCACCGGCCCACGCTCGGGTTCCGCGTCTGCGGCGGAGGACCGGTGAACGCTCAGGCGGCCGCGAGATCGATGCGCGAGAGCCCCAGCCACGCGGCCATCGACTCGAGGTTGGCCACGAGCGCGGGCCGCGCCTCCGGAGGTGCACCGGGCTCCCAGGTGACCCGGTGGCAGCGCAGCACGCCGGCCGCACGGTCGGCCTTGAGGTCGCAGCGTGCCACCAACGCGTCTCCGAAGAGGAACGGCAGCACGTAGTAGCCGTGCACCCGCTTGTGGGCCGGCGTGTAGATCTCGATGCGGTAGTGGAAGTCCCACAGGGCGAGGATGCGTTCGCGCTGCCAGACCAGGGAGTCGAACGGGCTGAGCAGCGCCTCGGCGTGGACCCGCCGGGGCAGGCGGGCGTCGGCGTGCAACCAGGCCGGCTTCCACCCGGGCACCGTGACCGGCACCAGCTCGCCGTCGGAGACGAGCTTCTCGATCGCCGGGCGGGCCTCCTCGCGCCGGATGCGGAAGTAGTCGGCCAGGCACAGCTCGGTGCCGACGCCGTGCGCCCGCGCGGCGATGCGCACCAGCTCCACGAAGCGTTCGGGGTCGGCCGGCTGTCCGGGGCGTTCGGTCCACGCGGCGCGCAGGACCGGTGGGGCCGTGGCCTCGAGGGCGGCGTAGCGCCGCTCGAAGGCGGTGGTGCGCCCTGCGGAGCTGATGCGACCCGCCCAGAAGAGGTACTCGAGAGCCTGCTTGACCTCGGACCAGTTCCACCCCCAGTTGCCGCTGCTGCGGGGCTGGTCGTGCGCCAGCGCCACCTCGACCTCGCGCGCCGTCATCGGGCCGCGCGCCTCGACCTCGGCCTGCACGACGTCGACGAACCCGGGCCGCTCCTGCAGGATGCGGCGCATGCCACCCCACGCCTTCTCGGCGGCGGCGCGCATGCGGAAGTCGAGCAGCGGCCAGGTCGACGGGGGGACGAGACTCGCCTCGTGGGCCCAGTACTCGACGAGCCGGCGGGGTGCCCGGTCGCGCGCCCGGTCGAGCAGGGCCGTGTCGTAGGGGCCGAGCCGGGCGAACAGGGGGAGGTACTGGCTGCGCGCCACGACGTTGACGCTGTCGATCTGGATGACCCCGACGCGGTCGATGACCCGCTGGACGTGTCGCATCGTCGCCGTGAAGGGCGCCGGGCGTGGGTCGAGGAAGCCCTGGGCCGCGATGGCGACGCGGCGCGCCTGGGCCCGCGTCATCGCACGGGTGGCCACGGTCATGCGGTCACCCGCCGCTCACTCCCCGGGGTCGATGAGCCGCTGGCGGACGGCATACATGGCCGCCTCCATGCGCGAGTGCATCTGGAGCTTGTCGAGGATGTTGCGGATGTGGTTGCGCACGGTGTTCTCGGAGATGAACAGCTCGCCGGCGATCTCGCGGTTGAGCTTGCCGCGCGCGACGAGCTTGAGGATCTCGAGCTCGCGGTCGGTCAGCCGGGGCAGCTCGAGCCCGGGGGTGGGCGCGGGGACGGTCTCACGCTGGCTGATCTGCGCGAACTCGAGCAGCAGCTTGGAGGCCATCAGGGGTGACAGCAGGGACTGGCCGTGGAAGACGCCGCGTATGCCGGCCGCCACCTCCTCGGGAGGGACGTCCTTGAGCAGGTAGCCGTTGGCGCCGGCCCGGACCGCCTCGAAGAGGTTCGCCTCGTCGTCGGAGCTCGTCAGCATCAGGATGCGGGCGGACGGCACCCGCTGCTTGATGACGCGGCACGCGTCGATGCCGCCGCGCTTGGGCATGCCGACGTCCATGACGATGACGTCGGGAAGCTTCTCCTCTGCCTGGTCGACAGCCTCGACGCCGTCGGCCGCCTCTCCGACGATCTCGATGCCGTCCTCGGTCGCGAGCACGGTCTGCAGCCCACGTCGGTAGAGCGCGTGGTCGTCGACGATGAGGACGCGGATGACGTCAGGCGGCGGGTTCACGCGGCCAGTTTGTCAAAGACTGCCGACACCGCGCTCGGCGAGGTGCGAGCGCGACGACGGGTGCGCCCGCGAGGGCGGGAACGGACGGGTCGAGGCGCCCCGCGGGGACGCCTCGACCCGGTGCCGGCCAGCGGCTGCTCAGCCGGTGGCCGCGACGTCGACGTCGGTCTCGAGGTGCAGCACCCCGTAGCTCCACCCGCGTCGCCGGTAGACCACGCTCGGGCGGTCGGTGTCGGCGTCGTGGAAGAGGAAGAAGTCGTGGCCCACGAGCTCCATCTGGTTGACGGCGTCCTCGAGCGACATGGGGGCCGCGGTGTGGATCTTCTCGCGCACCTCGATGGGCGAGTTGCCGAGGGCGCCGAAGCGCTCCAAGTCGTCGACCCCGCCGCCGGCAGCACTGTCGGCCTCGGCGGGACGCGAGCCGTTGGCTGCTGCGTCGATGCGCGCGGTCGCCTGTGCGACCGACTCGGGGATCCGTCGTCCGCGGCTGACCCGCCGCTTGTCGTGCACCCGCCTGAGGCGTTCCATGAGCTTGTCCACGGCCGCGTCGAGGGCGGCGTACTTGTCGTCGAGACAAGCCTCCGCCCTGATCACGGGTCCCTTTGCGTGGCAGGTGATCTCGACCTTCTCGGACCCGCGGGCAACTCGCTCGTGGGTGACGACGACGTCGACACGGTGCACCTTGGGGGCGAGCGCCTGGACCTTGGCCAGTCGTTCGTCGAGCTGCTCACGGAATCGGTCGGGGATCTGGACGTGGCGTCCAGTGACGACGATCTCCACAGTTCCTCCTTGATCGCGCACGTCTTCTTCGTGCGCCGCAGTGAGAGTGGTCCGGGCCTCTGGTCACCTAGGACAGGCCCGCGGTCAACGCGGCACCACCTCTTCCGGTCGATCACGTCCCGAGGAGTCGACCGGAAGGCCGCTCCCATGGGGACGGGGGTCCATGCCCCGACACTACTTGGGCCTCGCGTCCACTGGGAAGGCATCCGGCGGAACCTGCTGGAACATCACATTCCGCCTTCTCGCACAGGCGCTCGGCACCTCGCCACGGGCACCCCGGAGTCACCCGCGAGTCCGCTGCGTGGCCGCCATGGCGGCCCCCACGACCGGTCCCGCGCCCGCCTCCCGCAGGGCTCTCGCAGCCTCGGCGAGAGTGGCTCCCGTCGTCACCACGTCGTCGACCAGCAGACACCTTCGATGGCGAACGACGTTGTGCCACAAGGGCTTCACGGTCAACGCCTCCTTCAGGTTGCCGCGACGTGCTGCCGTGCCGAGTCCCGACTGGTCCTCGACGCGGCGCACGTGCCGGAGGGCCGGGGCGACCCGGAGGACGAGCCCGGCGCCGGCACCGGAGCCACGTCGAGGGTCGGCCCCGTCGGGCCCGCCGACGACGGCGACCGCCGCTCGACAGAGGTCGACGATCGGCGTGTCGCCGCGCTGACGCTCGGCGCGCCGCGACGACGGGGCGGGCACCACGAGCACGGTCCCGTCGACCCACCCGACGCCCTCGAGAGCACCCGCGATCGACGCTGCCAACACCGGCTCGAGCACGCACACGAGGTCGCGCCGGCCACCGTCCTTCCAGGCCGAGATGACGGCGCGGAGGGGGTCGGCGTAGATGCCCCAGGCATGCACCGGCGGCATCGCGCCCGGCGCGCGGTGCGGCACCACCCACGGGGCACCACCGACCCGCGCCGGCCCCGTCTCGAACGACACCGGTGGTTCCACCGGGCCGGGCCCCCGGGCCGGGGTGCCCTCGACACCAGCAGGGGCCGTACGCGTACGTCCCCTCGGTGGGTCTGCGCGGACTGAGCGGGCTGAGGAGACCCCGGGCGCCGAGGGGGCGGCGAAGGCGAGCGCAGCCAGGGCACGGGCGCAGCGCACACACCACTCCTCGCCCGCGCGACGACACCCGCCGCACTCACGGGGCAGCACCAGGTCGAGCAGCTCGCTCCCCCGCACCACGGCGACCTGCTGCGCGAGCAGGTCACGAGCCCGCCGGGCCCACCCCTCTGCGCCGTGGCCGGTCACCTGCCCCACTCCCGTCGACACCGTTCGGTCATGGAGCCAGCCAAGCGGCTCCAGCCGGGTGTGGGCTCCCCCGTCGCCGCCCTGGGGACAAGAATTAGCCCCGCCAAGGGGGTGTGGAGGAGCCCGGCTCGTACGCGGTTCGGGCGGTGGTTCGGGACTCGGCTCAGCCGCCGGGAACGAGCACGTCGCTGCCCTGCTCGATCGGCGGCCAGTTGGACCCCGCTCGCGCGAGCACTCGGTTGTCGCTCGTGACGATGATGATGCCGCGAGGCCCCCCGACCGACGTGATGGTCACAGCGCCGGGGACGGCGTTGAGGCGCCCGACCTCCCGGCGAGTGCCGTCGACACCGGATCCGATCGTGGCGAGCCAGGGCCGCATCGGGTCGCCCGACTTGACCTGTCCGAGGAGCGCATAGCTGGTCGGGTCCAGCCAGGTCACGTCCTGGATGCGGGTGAGGGACTGGGCCTGCCGCAACGGCGCGATCAGTGACTGCGGCTCGCCGTTCGACGCCCGGACGACACCGCTGAGCCCGACCTGCTCGTCGATGCCGTTGCGGTCGGTCGTGACGAGCAGCAGGCGCGTGCCGTCGGCCGACATTGACAGCGAGGTGATCCGTCGGTCCTTGAGCCAGGGCGTGGCGATTGCCTTCGGCGTCGCCTTCGGGTCGCTCGACACCGCGTCGAGCACGTAGACACGGTCGGCGCCCGAGTCGTCCACTCCTGCGATCCAGAGGTAGCCCGGCTGGTCGTACACCGGGCGGATCAACGCCGTCGCGAAGGGTGGCACCGCCCGTGTCGGGTCGGTCGACCGCCAGATCGAGAGGTCGTTGCGGTCACCCGACACGGCGGCCACCTGTCGGCCGTCGGCGGACAGCGCGAGGTTGCGCCATGTGTCGGGGATGCGCCGGAGGTCGCCGTCCTTGGGCTTGAGGTCCGGACGCTTCGCCGCCTGGGTGTCAGGGACGTACCGCGGGTCGAAGCGCCGGATCGTGTCACCTCGTCGCAGCAGCGCCGTGTCGAGCGGGGCCTGCGACGCGACTTCGTAGCCGAGCTCGCTCGGCGAGCCCACCGAGGTGACCCCCCCGGGCAGCTCGAGCGGTGTGTTGTCGACCGACAGGGAGACCGAGCCCACCGTCGCGACCTGGCTCAGTGTCTTGGTCAGCTGCGCCCACATCGCAGCCCGTGCCGCGGGGTCGGCCGAGAGGGCTTGGCTGCTCAGGTTGACCTGCGCCCGCCCGTTGGACACGGGCACGGCGTTGACGGCGAGGCTCGTGCCGGCCGGGACCCCGGTGGTGACGGCGCCGGCCAGGTGCGGCGGCAGCGTGCTCAGCTGGGCCCGCGCCAGAGTGGTGGCGAGACGCGGCCCGTTCGGGAACCAGCGGGAGTCGGGGACCAGGGTGCGCCCGGTCGGGCTCACGTAGTAGATGAAGCGGTTGGCGAAGAGGCGGTTGAACTGGTCATTGTCGAGCCACAGCCCGAAGCCGCTGGTGGGCAGCTCGATCCGCCACTCGCCTCCGACCTTGGCCAGACCGAGCACGAGTCGCTCGCGCACCCCGGGCGGCTGCTCGACGTAGCGGCCGTCGGGGGTCAGCCGGGCCAGCACCTCGGCCGTGACCTCGACGGAGTCCTCGTCGACCTGCCGCAGGGCGAGGTCGCCGTCGTAGACGATCACGTCGGCGTTGGACCAGCGCCACAGGTCGACCGACTGGGGCGCCAGGAAGCTCTTGCCCGTGGCGTGGGTCTCGTCGGCGTCCTCTCCCGCCCGGAGGAAGCCGCGCACGACGGCTTCCTGGCTGGCGCCCGCGGCGGGGCCGACCGCGACCACGCGCACCGGCTCGTTGACGACGTCGCCGAGCACCCTTCCCTCGATCACCGGGCCCGTGGTCGGCAGACCGCCACACCCCGCGAGGAGGCTGGCGGCCGCCACGATCAGGGCGACCAGCAGGCGGCGTCTCACGGGGAGCGCTCCACGGTGATGCGTCTCAGGCGGAGCGTGTCGTCGTCGGCCCCGTCGGAGGCCGTCGCCCGGGCGGCACGGGCTGCCTCGGCCGCGAGCGGGCTCAGTGGCAGGGGCGAGCTCGTGATCGTCGCGTCGGCCATGCGCGGCAGGGTGAGCCGGAAGCAGGAGCCCTCGCCGCGTGCACCCCACGCCTCGAGCCGGCCGGCGTGCAGGCGGGCATCCTCCAGCGCGATGGCAAGGCCCAGGCCCGTGCCGCCGGTCGTGCGGGCCCGAGCCGGGTCGGCCCGCCAGAAGCGGGTGAAGACGAGTGCCGCCTCGCCGGGTCGCAGGCCCACCCCGTGGTCACGGACGGTCACGGCGACGGCAGTGTCGTTGAAGCCTATCGTCACCTCCACAGGCTTGGACTCACCGTGCTCGATGGCGTTGGAGACGAGGTTGCGCAGGATGCGCTCGATGCGGCGCGAGTCCATGTCAGCGATGACGGGTGCGGCCGGGGTGTTGACCACGAGCCGGGTGCCCTTGCGAGCGGCGAGGGTGCGGTGGGCGTCGACGGCCCGCTCGACACACGCTCGCAGGTCGCTCGCCTCGACCTCGAGCACCGCGGCACCGGCGTCGAAGCGGGAGATCTCGAGCAGGTCGCTCAGCAGGGACTCGAAGCGGTCGAGCTCGCCGCGCAGCAGCTCGGCCGAACGGGCCACGGTCGGCTCGAAGTCGCCGCGCGAGTCGTGGATGAGGTCGCCGGCCATGCGGATGGTCGTCAGCGGGGTGCGCAGCTCGTGGGAGACGTCGGAGACGAACCGCTGCTGGACGCGCGAGAGGTTCTCCAGCTGGGCGATCTGCTGCTGGATAGAGGCGGCCATGCCGTTGAACGAGGTGCCGAGGCGCGCGAGGTCGTCCTCGCCCTTGGCCCGCATGCGCTCGTTGAGGTTGCCCTCGGCGAACCGCTCGGCCACGGCGGCGGCGCGTCGGACCGGGTCGGCCACGAGGCGCGTGACGACGAACGCGATCGCCCCGATCAGCACGATGAGGGCGAATCCCCCGACGAGGAAGGTGTTGCCGATCGAGCTGATGATCTCGCGCTCGCGGTCCATCGGGTAGATGAAGTAGAGGCCGTAGTTGCCGGCGACGGGAAGCACGACCGTCTGGCCGACGATGACGGCCGAGATGCTGTCGTTGCCCTCGTTGATGGTCGCGACCTGCAGGTGCTGGCGGTCGGTGTGCGACGCGACCTGCCGGCGCAGCTCGTCGGGGATGAAGCGCAGGCCGACGCTGCCGCTCTCGATCGACCTGACGTTGAAGGGCGACGTGTTGTCGTCGGAGCGGGTCAACACGACGTAACGGGTCTCGTTGCCGGCGTCGCGCCGGTAGGAGTTGACCAGGGTCGTCGCGAACTGCGTCAGCTTCGCCTCGGTGTCGGTCTGGTCGGTCGAGTCGAACTTGTCCTGGGCGTCCTGCGCGTCACGCAGGCTGTCCTCCGCCGCGATGCGCTGGCGGCTGTCGACGAGGTTCTGCGCGATGGAGCCGTAGAGGTAGGTGCCGACCGCGGTGAGGACGAGGATGCCCAGCAGCATCGTCACGACGACGACGCGGAAGCCGAGGGACGCCCGCCAGAGGTGCAGGATTCGCTGCCACCAACCGCGCAGCGTCGAACCGGCCCGCGAGGCCAGGCCTGCGAGTCCGCTGGTGGCCTGCCCCTCACTCATCTCAGGAGGGACCGGCCTTGTATCCGACGCCGCGGACGGTCACGACGATCTCGGGGCGCTCGGGGTCGTGCTCGATCTTGGAGCGCAGCCTCTGGACGTGCACGTTGACCAGGCGTGTGTCGCCGGCATGGCGGTAGCCCCACACCTGCTCGAGCAGCACTTCACGGGTGAACACCTGCCAGGGCTTGCGCGCCAGTGCGACGAGCAGGTCGAACTCGAGCGGCGTCAGCGACAGCGCCTGGCCGTCACGCTTCACGGAGTGGCCGGCAACGTCGATGTCGAGGTCGCCGATCGACAGCTTCTCGGGAGCCGGCTCGTCACCGCGACGCAGGCGAGCGCGTACGCGTGCGATGAGCTCCTGCGGCTTGAAGGGCTTGACGACATAGTCGTCGGCCCCGGACTCGAGACCCACGACGACGTCGACGGTGTCGGTGCGGGCCGTGAGCATGACGATGGGTACGCCGCTCTCGGCGCGGATGCGCCGGCACACCTCCATGCCGTCGAGCCCCGGGAGCATGACGTCGAGGAGCACGAGGTCGGCCCGCGACTCGCGGAAGGCGCCCACGGCCTCGGAGCCGTCGGCCACGTGGGTGACCTCGAGCCCCTCGTTGCGCAGCACGATCCCGAGCATCTCGGCGAGCGCGAGGTCGTCGTCGACGACCAGAACGCGTCCCTTCACGACACACTCCTTCCCGGGTCCGTGGACCACGGCCCCGTATGTCCTGACCAAATCATCACACACGCACGGCGACGGCCCGGCGCAATCTGGTGCGCGCCCGGCTGCGTCACTGCTGGTTCACCCCACGGCTCAGCCCTGCGTGATGTACCACTTCCCGGCGATCTTGACCGCCTTGAAGGTCGAGACGACGTCGGCGGCGAGCGCAGGCTCGGTGGTGACGCTCTCGAAGCTGGCGCTGTTGCCGTTGATCGTGGCCCCGTTGATCTGCAGGCCCTGGAAGGCCGCGCCCAGCTCCTTGATCTGGTCGAGCATCGGCGTGATCGACGAGCCGCAGGCGGCCGCGGCACCCGGGATGCTCGTGATGGCCTTGCCGCCCGCTGCCATGAGCGAGCACACGGCGGTGCCGTCGCCGGCCACCATGGACCCGAGCCACGAGGTCATCGCCGCCTCCGGCGTGGACTGGTCGATGGGGGGCCGGGTCGCGGAGGCGGTCGCCGTGCTCGAGTCGTCTGCCGTGCCGGTCGACATCGAGTCGGTGGGCGTGGTCGCGGTCGACGAGGAACCGGTCGAGGAACCGATCGGGGAGGCGGGGGCAGCCCCCTGGTCGGGCGACTTCGAGCAGCCGGCGAGCGTGACGGACAGCGCCAGTGCGAGCGCACCGGGGAGGAGCTTGTTCATGGAGGGTCCCTGCGATCCAGGTGGTCGGTGAGTCTGGCAATCCTCCCACGCGGGCATCGGAACGGCCCGCCGTCGAGGTCGCCCCGACGCCGCACCAATCCACCCAAAACGCCCCGATCACGCGTGCGAGCGGGGATGATCGGGCGGTGACGAGCGACATGAGGGAACTCGCCCCGACGACCGCCGCGACCGACACGACCGAGGCGACGGACGCGACGGACGCGACGGACGCGGCCGCGAGGACCGAGCCGACCACCGTTCCGGCCGTTGTCGTCGGCGACTCCACTCCGGAGACCGGCCGTCGGTCCGTGCTCCCCCTGCTGCTGCGCCAGCTCCTCCCGGGTCTCGTCGTCTTCTTCACCGTGCTGCGCATGGTGAAGCCCGTCGACGACCCCGACACCTTCTGGCACATCGCGGCCGGAGACCGCCTGCGCGAGACGTGGACGTTCAGCGGTCCCGACCCGTGGAGCACGATGTCGACGCAGCCCTGGCGACTGCACGAGTGGCTCCCCGAGCTGGTCATGAGCTGGGCCCAGCAGACCTTCGGCCTCGCCGGGGTCTCGTGGCTGCTCCCCGCAGGCGCTGCGGCGGTCGTCCTGTGCTTCTGGGTGGTCGTCCGCCGGCAGGCGCCCTTGCTCGTCGCCACGATCGTTCTCGTCGTCGCGACCGTGGCCCTGAGCGGCAGCCTCTCGCTTCGCCCCCACCTCGTGTCGTTCGCCCTCGCCGCGGTCACCACGGGCGCGTGGCTGGCGACGCGTCGCGACCTCAGGCCGCGCTGGTGGCTCGTGCCGCTCACGTGGGTCTGGGCCTGCAGCCACGGCATGTGGTTCGTCGGTGTCGCGATCGGGCTCGTCGCCCTGGTCGGCTTCTTCCTCGACGGGACGGTGCGCGGCCGGGCTTGGCTGCGACTGGCCCTCGTGCCTCTCGCGTCGCTCGCCGTCGCCGCACTCACACCCGTCGGCCCTGAGCTGCTCGTGGCGCCGTTCACCGTGCGCGAGTACGCGAAGTTCGTGACCGAGTGGCGATCCCCCTCTCTGACAGATGCTGCCTTCATCGCCTTTCTCGTCGTGGCGGCGCTCACCCTGCTGATCTGGTCCCGGGAGAGGCGGCGCACTCCCTGGACCGAGATCCTGCTCGTGGGCCTCGCCATCGGCTTCGCCCTGCTCTACGTGCGCACGATCGCCGTCGGCGGCGCCATCATCGCGCCGATGGCCGCCATGGCGATCGCGCGCGTCGTCCGGCTCCCCCGCGAGCCGATCGCCCGACGCGAGGTCGCCCTGACGCTCGGGCTGTCGGCGGCGGCCCTCGCGGTCGCCGGCCTGCTGGCACCGTCGCGTGGCGCCCAGCCCGCGTGGGGTCCCAACGACCTGGACCGCCCGATCGCCGCTCTGCCCGCCGGCACCGTGCTGTGCAACGACTACGGCAGCGGCGGCTGGCTCATCTGGAAGCACCCGAACGTGCGTCCCGCCATCGACGGGCGGACCGAGATCTACGCCGTGAAGCACGTCGAGGCCTACATGACCTTCCAGAACGCGGCACCGGGCTGGGACGCCTACCTCCAGCGGACCGGTTGCCGCTGGGCCCTCGTCCCGTCGGACCTGCCCGTTGCCGAGGCCCTCGTCCGCCAGGCCCACTGGACGGTGGCCGCCCGCGGCTCGACCTACCTGCTGCTCCGGTCCTCTGCCGCGTCGGGCTGAGGTCACCCGAGACGGACGTATGCCGTCCCCCTCGCGAGGGGGACGGCATACGTTCTCGGGGGGGCGGGCTCAGCCCGTCCGGGTCGGCTCAGTAGCGGTAGTGCTCCGGCTTGTACGGGCCGGCGACGTCGACGCCGAGGTACTCGGCCTGGCCCTTGGTCAGCTCGGTGAGCCGGACGCCGAGGGCGTCGAGGTGCAGGCGCGCGACCTTCTCGTCGAGGTGCTTCGGCAGGGTGTAGACCTGCTTGGCGTACTCGCCGGGCTTGGTGAAGAGCTCGATCTGGGCGATCGTCTGGTTCGAGAACGAGTTGCTCATGACGAAGCTCGGGTGGCCGGTGGCGTTGCCGAGGTTCATCAGGCGGCCCTCGGAGAGGACGATGATCGAGCTGCCCGAGGTGAACGTCCACTCGTGGACCTGAGGTTTGATCTCGGTCTTCTGGATGCCGGGGACCCGGCCGAGGCCGGCCATGTCGATCTCGTTGTCGAAGTGGCCGATGTTGGCGACGATCGCCTTGTTCTTCATCTTCGTCATGTGGTCGGCCGTGATGACGTCGTAGCAGCCGGTCGTCGTGATGAAGATGTCGGCGCTGTCGACGACGTCGTCGAGTCGGGCGACCTGGAAGCCCTCCATCGCCGCCTGCAGTGCGCAGATGGGGTCGATCTCGGTGACGATGACGCGCGCGCCCTGGCCGCGGAGCGACTCGGCGCAGCCCTTGCCCACGTCGCCGTAGCCGGCCACGACGGCGACCTTGCCACCGATGAGGACATCGGTCGCGCGGTTCAGCCCGTCGATGAGCGAGTGACGGCAGCCGTAGGTGTTGTCGAACTTGCTCTTGGTCACGGCGTCGTTGACGTTGATGGCCGGGAAGAGCAGCTCGCCGGCCTCGGCCAGCTGGTAGAGGCGGTGGACGCCGGTCGTGGTCTCCTCGGTGACGCCCTTGATGCCGCCGGCGACCGTGGTCCACTTCTGCGGGTCGGTGGCCATCGTCTGGCGTACGAGCTCCTTGAAGACGCCGAACTCCTCGGAGTCGTCCTCGGTGGTAGCGGGCACCTGCCCGGCCTTCTCCCACTCGAGGCCCTTGTGGACGAGCATCGTGGCGTCGCCACCGTCGTCGAGGATCATGTTCGGGCCCTCACCGCCGGGCCAGGTGAGGATCTGGTCGGTGCACCACCAGTACTCGGGAAGCGTCTCGCCCTTCCAGGCGAAGACGGGGACGCCCTGCAGGTCGTCCGCCGAGCCCTTCGGCCCGACGACGACCGCGGCCGCGGCCTCGTCCTGCGTCGAGTAGATGTTGCACGAGGCCCAGCGGACCTCGGCGCCGAGCGCGGTGAGCGTCTCGATGAGGACGGCCGTCTGGACGGTCATGTGCAGCGAGCCGGCGATGCGCGCGCCCTTGAGGGGCTGGGCGGCGGCGTACTCCTCACGGATGGCCATGAGGCCGGGCATCTCGTGCTCGGCGAGGCGGAGCTGGTGTCGGCCGGCCTCGGCGAGGCCCAGGTCGGCAACCTTGTAGTCGAAGGACATGAGTGATCGTTTCCTTTGATGGTCGGTCTGCTGACCCGGCGCGCCCCTCTGGGCTCATCTGGCGGGTCATCACCCACGCCGGCAGTCCACGAGTCTAGCGGCGACGTCGCGTCGACTCGAATGCTGTCGAACCCTGCTGACGCTCGGGTCAGTGGGCCGAGGCCGTCTCGTCGGCCTTCTTGCGCCGGGGCGCCACGTGCAGCAACGCGACGACGACCGCACCCACGACGAGGCCGATGAAGGCCGAGGCGAGCGTGTTGACGAGCCAGGCCAGGACGCCGCCGATACCGGCGACCCCGGCGACGCCCTCCTCGAGGTGGTGCACGAAGTCGTGGAGCGGGTGCCAGCCGAGCTCGTCGACACCGACGAGCAGGATGTGCCCACCGACCCAGAGCATGGCCGCGATGCCGACCGTGGACAGCACCGACAGCAGCTTCGGCATGCCCTTGACGAGCCCGCGACCGATGCGCTGCGAGCCGCCCGAGTCGCGCTCGGCGAGGTGGAGGCCGACATCGTCCATCTTGACGATGAGCCCGACGACGCCGTAGACGAGCGCGGTGATCAGCAGCGCGACGATGACGAGGATGATCAGGCGCGACAGGAACGGCTCGGTGTCGACCTCGTTGAGCGCGATGACCATGATCTCGGCCGACAGGATGAAGTCGGTGCGGATGGCGCCCGCGACGACGGCCGACTCGTCGACCTCACCCGCCTCGGCCTCCTCCTCGTGGTGGCCCGAGACGAGCTCCCACACCTTCTCGGCGCCCTCGTAGGCGAGGTAGGCGCCACCGACCATGAGGATCGGCGTGAGCAGCCACGGCAGGAACTGGCTGAGCAGCATGATCACCGGGAGGATGATGAGCAGCTTGTTGCGCAGCGAGCCGAGCGCGATCTTCTTGATGATCGGCAGCTCGCGCTCGGGCGCCAGTCCCTGGACGTAGCGGGGCGTGACCGCGGTGTCGTCGACGACGACACCGGTGGCCTTGACGCTGGCCTTCGCCGCGGCCGCCCCCACGTCGTCGACCGACGCCGCTGCGAGCTTGACCAGTGCCGCGATGTCGTCGAGTAGGGCTACGAGTCCGCCTGCCATGGCGTCATCCTAGGGTGGTCTGGGAAACGGCTGGGAACGTGCTCAGGCCGTCCTGTCGAGCCGGAGGCCGAGCAGGGCGTTCTCCACGACCTCGGCGAGCGCCGGGTGGATCCAGTACTGGCCGCGGGCGAGGTCGTCGACGGGTGTTCCGAGTGCGAGCGCCTGGATGATGGGCTGGATCAGCGACGTCGCGTGCGGGCCCATCAGGTGTGCGCCGAGCAGGCAGCCGGTGGTCGGGTCGGCGACGAGCTTGCACACGCTCGAACGGTCCTCCATGGCCCAGCCGTATGCCGTGTCGCCGTACGCCTGCACGTAGGTGACGTGTGTGCGGCCCTGCTCGACGCACTCCTGCTCCGTGAGCCCGACCGTGGCGATCTGCGGGTGGCTGAAGATTCCGGACGGGACGTGGTCGTGCGGGAGCCGCTGGGGGTCGTCGGGGTGGACGAGGTTGTGGGCGATGACCCTCGCCTCGGCGTTGGCGACGTGCTTGAGCTGGAACGGCGAGCTGACGTCGCCGAGGGCCCACACGCCGGGCGCGCTCGTGCGGCCGTACGCGTCGACGTCGATGCGTCCGTCGTCGAGGACGGTGAGGCCGCCGGCTTCGGCGCCGAGCCCGGCGGTGTTGGGTTGGCGCCCGGTGGCGACGAGCAGCAGGTCGGCGTCGACGACCGCGGAGCTGTCGAGGTGCAACCGCACCCCCGCTCCACCGTCACCGCGTCCGACGGCCACGACGTTCGTCGTGGTGCGCACGTCCCACTGCTCTCGAGCGAGTTCGGTGAAGCGCTGGGAGATGTCGGTGTCGAGGTGGCGCAGCAGCTGGGAGCCGCGCGCCACGATCGTCACGTGCACCCCGAAGGAGGCGAAGACGTGCGCCATCTCGGCGGCGATGAAGCCACCACCGATGATGGCTAGTCGCCGCGGCAGCTCGTCGATGCGCATGATCGTGTCGGACGTGTGGACGAGGGTCCCGAGGTCGAGGCCAGACTCGGCGACGACGTCGGGCACGAGCGGGTGGGCGCCCGCCGCGACGACGACCTGGTCGGCAGTAATCGTCTCCCGGCGTCCGTCGGACAGCTCGACCGTGAGCGTGCGGTCGCCCGTGAAGGTCGCGTGACCGAGGAAGGCCGTGGTGTACGGCCCCTCCTGCCGGTAGCGGCGGCCGCCCTCGGAGATCGGGTCGATGCGTCCGAAGATCCGGTCACGCACGTCGGCCCAGCGCACTCCGTCGAGTGTCGCGTCGACGCCGTAGCGGGCGGCCTCGCGCACGGTCGTGGCCACCTCGGCCGCGTAGACGAACATCTTCGTGGGGATGCAGCCGACGTTGAGGCAGGTGCCGCCGAAGGTGCCGCCCTCGATGACGGCCACCCGCTTGTCGTCGAAGTCGGGCGTCACGAGGGAGTTGCCGGAGCCGCTGCCGATGATGGCCAGGTCGAAGTGCTGGGTCACCGGGGCAGGATACGTTCCGGGGTCGTGCTGCCCGTCAGGCGCCTCGGGCTCCCCGCAGCAGGCGTACGTGCGGTGACGTGGCCGGGTCGAAGCCGAAGCCGAGCGCGAGGTAGGTGGCGGCGAAGTCGGTGAGGGCGACGTGGTGCGCCAGGCGCAGGAGGGGGTCGGGGGCGTCGGCGTCGAGCAGCGACACGCGTACGCCGGCGTCCTCCGCCACCGAGACCACCGTGTCCGCGAGCCGCGGGCCGTCACCGCCCGACGTGTCGCGCAGCATGATCAGGCGCAGCGGGGGCCGGGTCGGTCCGTCGAGGAAGGGGTCGGCGAAGATGTCGTCGGTGCCACCTCCGCCGGACTGGCCGGGCGCGAGGGGGCCGTCGAAGCAGGCCACGATCTGGCTGGCCGCGTCGGGCAGGCAGCCGTGGGCGACCGGCACCCTGCCGGTGCGTCCGAACATCGAGGCGGCGCGCCGCGCCGTCACGTCGCCGAAGGGCCCTTCACCGAGCACGATCGGCGTCGACTCGGAGAGCTCGGTCGCCAGCACCTTGGCCGGGTTGACGAACGACTCGGACCCGGGCCGGGCGTCCGTGGCGACGCGGTCGAGCACGTCGGCGAGCTCGCTCAGCGTCTCGGCACTGCACGACGCGATCCCCATCGCGTCGGCTGCCAGAAGTGCCGGGGTGGCCTGCGCCCACATCGACGTGCGGGACGACGATCCGACGACCGGGATCGGGACGTGGACGCCGTGCGCCCTCGCGCTGACGTCGGCGAGCGGTGAGGCGTCAGCGCCGACGGTCACGAGGAAGGCTCCGCGCCGGGCGGCCTCGGCCGCGAGGGCCAGGGTGCCTGCGGCACTGCCGGACTGCGACACCGCGATGACGACGTCGAGCGCACCGACCCAGCCGGGCAGCGACCCGGACGAGCAGCTCTGGACGGGCAGGGCTGCGGCCCCGTGCGAGACGGCTTCGAAGAGGTCGGCGACGGCGACGGAACCCCCGGCGGCCGCGATGACGACTCCGCGCGGCTCGATGTCACGCAGCCGGTCGAGGCCGGCCTCGCCGGCGGCAGCCATGGTGCGCCTCACCTGTGCACCGGACCCGGCCAACGCGCGCAGCGTCTCGCTGCGGTCGAGCGCGGTCAGTGCGCCCTCGTCGTCGAGGCGGGCTTCGTCGAACACCGCGCCCACCGGACTCAGCCGTCGGTGCGGCGGGCGAGGTCGACGAGGAGGACGGGCACGCCGCCCTCGACGGGATAGGCGAGGTGGCAGGCATCGCAGCGAAGCTCGGCGACGTCGGTGCCACCGGAGGCGGCGGCCACGTCGGTCACCTCGCCCTTGCACTGCGGGCAGCGGATGATCCCGCGCAGCCACGGCTCGATGGTCTGGTGGCTCTGGCTCACGAAGCGTCTCCTGCGTCCTGGCTGGTGGAGCTGGTGGTGGAGCTGGTGGTGAAGCTGTTGGTCGTGGGGGTGGTGGACGCGGCCCGGTCGTTCCCGGTGGCGTCCGAACGGATCAGGGCGAGCAGCTCGTCACGCACGCCCTGCATCGTCTCACGGTCGGCAGCCTCGACGTTGAGACGCAGCAGCGGCTCGGTGTTGGAGGCACGCACGTTGAACCACCACGTCGGCGCCTCCCCCTCGGGGCTGGTCACCGTGAGGCCGTCGAGCTCGTCGGTGCCGGCGCCGCGCACGTGCGCCCACGCCCGCACCTGCTCGACGACGGCGGCCTGGTCGGTGACCGTGGAGTTGATCTCGCCCGACGCGACGTAGCGCTCGAACTCGGCACAGATGGCCGAGAGAGGGTCTTGCTGCTCGCCCAGGGCCGACAGCACGTGGAGGGCGGCCAGCATCCCGGTGTCGGCGAACCAGAAGTCGCGGAAGTAGTAGTGCGCGGAGTGCTCGCCACCGAACACCGCTCCGGCCCGGGCCATCTCGGCCTTGATGAAGGAGTGACCCACACGCGTTCGCACCGGAGTCGCGTCGGCCTCGAGCACCACCTCGCGCACCGCAGCGCTCGAGATGACGTTGTGCACGATCGCCACGTCGGTGTCGCCGGCGGCGCGGGCCCGAGCGATCTCGCGCACCGCCACGAGCCCCGTGACCGCGCTCGGCGAGACGGGCTCCCCGTCGGCGTCGACGACGAAGCAGCGGTCGGCGTCACCGTCGAAGGCCAGGCCGAGGTCGGCGCCGTGCTCACGCACAGCCGCCTGCAGGTCGACGAGATTGGCAGGGTCGAGCGGGTTGGCCTCGTGGTTCGGGAAGGTGCCGTCGAGCTCGAAGTAGAGGGGGACGACCTCGAGGGGCAGCTCGGGCAGTCCGGCGCTCGTGCCCAGCACGGCAGGCACGGTGTGACCGCCCATCCCGTTGCCGGCGTCGACGACGACCTTGAGGGGCCGCGAGCCGGAGAGGTCGACCAGGCCCCGGAGGAAGGCCGCGTAGTCGCCGAGCAGGTCTCGCGTGATCACCGCGCCGGGACCGCCCACCGGCTGCGCCAGTCCCGAGCCGCCGTCGAGCATCCACTGGGCGAGGTCGCGGATCTCGGCGAGGCCGGAGTCCTGACCGACAGGGCGCGCCGCCGAGCGACAGAGCTTGATGCCGTTGTACTGCGCCGGGTTGTGGCTCGCGGTGAACATCGCGCCGGGCAGGTCGAGGGCGCCGCTCGCGTAGTAGAGGCCGTCGGTCGAGCAGAGACCGATCATCGTCACGTCGACGCCGCGCGAGGTCACCCCGGCCGCGAAGGCTGCCGACAGCTCGGGCGAGCTCGGCCGCATGTCGTGGCCGATGACGATGCCGGCGGACCCGTCGGGCACGGCGACCACCTCAGCGAAAGCGGCTCCGAGCGCCTGTGCGACTGCCGGTGACAGCTGGTCGGGCACGGTTCCGCGTACGTCGTAGGCCTTGACGAAGTCTGCGAGGCGAGGCACGCCGAACACCCTAGTGGTCAGGAGTCCCTGAGGATGCGCAGGTGCCCTCGACGGCCGGACTCGACGGCGCCCGGGCCGGCCTCGGCGTCGGCCTGCCCCCGGGACGTGGTGCGGGCATCACTGCCGCGCGGGGTGCGCGGACGGCCGGCCTCGCGCACCGCGTCGGCGAGGGCGAGCAGGTCGTCGGCCGCGAGCACGGGCTCGGGGAACTCGCCGCCCACGCGGACGACCTCCCAGCCTCGGGGAGCGGTCATGCGCTCGGCGTGCTCGAGGCACAGGTCGTACGTGTGTGGCTCGGCGTAGGTCGCGAGCGGACCGACCACGACGGCCCGGTCGGCGTAGGCGTAGGTCAGGGTCGCGACGGCCGGGCGAGCGCATCCCGTCTTCGAGCAACCACGTGTCAGACCCACGATCCGGGACTCTAGCCCGCGCCCACGCCGAGGACGAATCACCACGCCGTCCGAGCTGCTCCGGACGTGCCGTCGGTCGCCCCCGATCTAGAGTGGAGGCGTGGACACCGTCTCGCCCCGTACGCCCGCGCGACGCCGCCGGCGCGACCGGCACGGACGCGGCCAGAGGGGGCCGCTGGCGTGGCCTCCGGTGCCGGCCATGACGTCGCGGCGCGACGAGTTCGACGACTTCGTGCTCGACGCGGCGGCGCGGCTGGAGGCGACCTGCGGTCGTGCCTTCCCGGCCGTGGAGTTCGCGGTGGAGGACGTCCCACGCGGTCCGGCGCCCTGGGACCACCGCGAGGTGCCGCTCGGGCGGCTCTACCCGGCGACCAGCGCCCGCCCTGCACGCATCGTCGTCTACCGCCGCCCCGTCGAGACCAGGGTGAGCGACCGGCGCGATGTCGCCGCGCTCGTCGCCGACATCGTCACCGAGCAGGTCGCCGGGCTCCTCGGGGTCTCCCCCGAAGAGCTCGACCCCGGTTTCGGCGAGTAACGCAGCCGACCGCACGAGCCCGGCGCTGCTGAAGTCGCACTCCCGGTGAGCGGCGCCCGTTGACCTCGGCGACCAGTTGATCGGTGGGTCAGTTGCGGACCTGGCGAACGGGCACCGACAACGCCCGCACCGGGGCGTCGACGAGCGGTGCCACCGAGTAGTACGGCACCCCGGCGTCCTGGCCGGCCACCGACACAGCCGCCCGCACGGTCCCGCTGACCGGCGCGACCCACACGGCAGTGACGTCGCCGGCGTCGACCACGGCAGTCGAGTCGGGCGCGACCATCACGGTCGACACCTTCGAGGCACCACTTCCACCCAGGCGCACCGAGACGGTGCTCGGGGCCGAACCTGCCGTGAGCAGAAGGCGTTTCGTGGCTCCGTCGAGTCCCGGCAAGAGCACTCCGGCGACACCTCGGACGGGGGGCGTCGCGGGTGTCCACGCGAAGTCGCCCATCTGGTCGCCGGTCTTGCCTCGGCGCTCGGCCCAGGCGGCGGCCACCAGTGGCTGGTCGGAGCGGATGCCCAGACCMGACGCCGACGACGCCACCACGGGCACGTCGACGGTCGACCCCGCCGGCACGCGGACCGCGCGGAGTCCAGCGGGCTGCTCGACCCCCTTCGCGCCGAGCAGACGCACCTGGGCGAGTGCCTCGGTGTCACCGGGGTTGGCCAGCCGCAGCCAGACGTGGTCGGCAGCGTCGATGCCCGGAACGACGAGGTCGGTGCCGGGGGCGGCCGCCCGGATGGAGTCGTCGATGCCGCGACCGGTGGCTCCGGAGATCCACTGGTCGTCGAGAACCGCTGACACGACTCCTCCGGTGGCGACGACGTGCACGACCGGGCTGACCTCGTCGGGCGCGACGGCGTCGATCGAGAGGACCTGCCTGGACAGGGGTGGGATGGCGACGCTGCGGTCGGCGGCTCCCTCGACGCGACCCGAACGGCCCAGCACGTCGATCGACACGGACACGGCATTCGCGCCAGGGTTGCTGACGATGACGCGCTCGGTGCGGGACGGACCCGCACCGCCACCCACCAGCCAGACGTCCGACGAGGGCAGCTGGCAGGGCGTCACCGTGAGGCCCCTGTCGTCATCGCCCGAGTGGCGCCAGACCTGGGTGGCGACGAGTCCGGGTGCGAGGGCGCCGCCCGCCGCGGCGATGACCACCTCGGGCGTCGAGACGTCAGCCGTGGCAAGGCTGCCCGCCGAAGAGGTCTGCGCGAGGCCCGTCGACGACGTGCCGCGCGACAGCCGGACGGAGCCGCTGCCTCCAGCGGGCGTCCCGGCCACCGCACCGGCCTCCGGCGCGGCAGCGGCCACCGAGACCGTGCCGGCGACGTCACGCAGCCCGACAGCCCCGAGACGCTGCTGGCCGGGGCACACGAGGGAGGCCTGGTCGACGAGCACGCTGGAGGACTCGGGCAGGCCGGCACGTTCGCCGGCGGTCGCGAGACCCACCGAGCCGCCGATGCGGGTGGCGCCGACCGCCAGCGCGGCGGCGACGACCGTGACCGAGGCGACCCGGACGATGCCGGCCGTGTTGCTCATGAGCGCCTCCTCGAACGGCGGTTGCCGAAGGGCAGGGCAAGGAAGACCACGAGACCGACGAGTAGGGCCTGACCCAGGCGCCACCAGGGCTGGGCCGCGGCGAGGTCGACGACCAGGTCACCGGAGGTCGGGGGGACGGCATACGTGGGCTGGACCGTTCCCGGCAGCGGGTCGAGGCGACGGCCGTCGAAGGTCACGACGGCCTGTGCCGACCACTCGGACGGCTCGGCCAGCACGAGCAGCCGTCGGCCCGAGCCCGCCGGAATCGTGGTCTCGACGGCGGCGTGCGGACCCGTGGTGGGCACGACCTGGAGCAGGGTGCCGTCGGCGTCGACGAGCCGCGCCCGGGACGGCGCTGTGGCCACCGAGGTTCCGTCGTTTCCGCGGAGCGGCTGGACCTTCCAGAGGATGCCCCGCTCGCTCGCTCCCAGCCGGCTGAGCCCCGCCGATGCGTCGAGACGTCGCGTCAGGGGCGAGTCGCTCGTCGCTCCGACCTGCACGAAGCCGATGCCCAGTCGGGCCAGGGTGGTGGAGTCGAGTGAGTTGGCCCCGCGGCCACCCACGATGTTCGCAACCGCGTCGACGAGTGGTGCGTCGTCGGCGTCGGGGGCCCGGTCGAGATCGCGAAGGACCTCACCCGGCTCCTGCCCGGCCAGCACGAAGTCGACGACCTCGTCGGACGGCCGGAGCACGAGCAGCCGGTTGCCGAGCGGGCCGCTGCCCTGGTCGACKGCCACGGCCGGCAGGGTCGCCTGGCCGACGGACAGCGTGCGCCCGAGGCCGTCGTAGGCCTGCAGGCCGGCGGCGGCGGCGACCGGAAGGACAGCGAGGGCAGCCGCCGCGACGGAGGCCGCGAAACCCCACCGGCGGCCGGGGCGCCGGAGGGAGGCGAGAACCGGGCGGCTCCCGGCCAGCAGGCCGACGAGCAGCCCGGCCAGCCACAGCTGGACCCCTAGGCCTGCCCACAGGTGGGCCGGACCCGACTCGCCCACCCCGGTCTCGGCCGAGCCGAGCACGACTCGCTGGGAGGCGAGGGCCCCGGCCAGGCCGAGCAGGCCCACGAGCGAACCGGCCCCCAGACCGACAGACTCGGCTCGGCTGCGACCGCGGACGCCGAAGCCGAGCAGGCCCAGGACCACGAGCGGCGCCCCGAGCCAGACGGCGGCGCCGGCACTGCCGGGCTCTCCGAGCACCAGGGCCAGGACCCCCCAGGGACCTTGGTCGCCGGTGGTCGAGACGAGGCCGGGCCCCGACAGCAGCAGTCGCCAGTCCTCGACGAAGCGAGCGGCCCAGGGGCCCAGCAGGGCGGCCGGGACAAGGAGGAGCACGAGCGCGCGGGCCCGTCGCAGGCCTGGCCCGAGGACCAGCAGCACCAGAGCGGCCACGGCGGACAGGCCGAGCAACGGGGGCGCGAAGGCGCCGAGCACCGCGGTAGCGAGCGCCGTGGCGAAGGTGGCCGTGAACGTGCCGTCGCGGCGGGCCGCCAGGGCGAAGCCGGCGAGCACGAAGGGCAGGAGCACGTGCACCACGGCGATGCTGACGCGGCCCTGCGAGATGCCGGCGGCCGCGACACCGGCCGTGCCCCAGGCGAGGGCGCCGAGCCCGCGGGCAGCCCGGGCTGGCGTGACGACGCGAGCGGCGAGGTAGGCGGACCACGCCGCGAGCACGGGAGCGAGGAAGAGGAGCCACGCGATGGTCACCCCGGCGCTCGACCTGCTCTCGGCGACACCGGGCACCCGCTCGGCGAGCCAGGTCAGCAGCGACAGGACGGCCAGGTGCGGGCCCGAGTCGGCCCCGGTGCCGAGGCCGGCACCGTGCCAGGCGTCGCGGAAGGCGTGCCACAGGCCCGCGGCACCGGTCGTGACCGGCCGGAGCTCACCACCGGCGACTCCCGTGTTGGTCGGCGAGAGGGCCCCGGTGCGGATCGCGTCGCGCCAGGCCACCACCGTGGTGACGAGCACGGCCGCGACGGCGAGGAACCCGGGATGGCTCACGATGCGGCGCGGAAGCGAGGCGGGAAGGTGGTCGAGCGACTCGGACTCGTCGGCCACGGGACCGGTCTCGGTGGTGGCGGCCGCCTCGCGGCGGGCCCGTGCGCGCTCGGGGGTGATGGCGTCCTGGATGTGGTCGACCGTCGTGCGGGCGGCCACGCCGGGCGGCACGAACAGTGTGCCGAGGTGGTCACGGCGCAGTCGCTTGGTGCGGCGCCCGCGCCAGCGCGCGGCCAGCGTGGCGAAGGGGTGGAGCAGGGCCGAGACGTCGGTCAGCTCACGCCAGGCCTGCCTCGGTTGCTTCGCCACCAGCAGGGTGAGCGAGGCGACGAGGGCCGACAGAGCCATCCAGAGCGCGAGGAAGGGTGCCGCGAACGGCGAGCAGCGGGCAAGCGTGACCTGGCGGGCCGCGCGGCGGCCGCGACGCTCGAGCTCCCTGGGCCGGGCCCCGCCCGGACGGTCGCCGTCGAGACCGGCGGAGGCGTCGCGCACGACGGCTGCGGGCACGACGACGACGCGGTGGCCGGCGAGCTGGGCGCGCCAGCCGAAGTCGAGGTCGGCGCCGTGCTCGACGAACGCGGGGTCGAACCCGCCGAGGTCGTCGAACGCGGAGCGCCGCACGAGCATGCCGCTCGTGCTCACCGCGAGCACGTCGGCGCGGTGGTCGTACTGGCCCTGGTCGGCCTCGCCGCGAGCGGGAGACGCGAGGCGCCGCCCGGTGCGGGTGATCTGGATGCCCATCTCGACGAGTCGCCGGGGGTCCTCCCAGCTGACGATCTTGGGGCCTGCCACTCCGACGGACTTCGAGCCGAGCCCGGCCTGGAGCAGCTGTGCGAGGGCATTCGCGCGGGGAACGGTGTCGTCGTGCAGCACCCAGACCCAGCTCGACGACGCGTCGTCGCCGACGGGCAGTCGGGCGATGCCGCGCTCGATGGCGCGGCCGATCGGCACTCGAGAGTCGAGCGGGAGCACCTCGACCGAGCGGATCCTCGCCCGCACGCCCTGGTGGGCCGTGGCGATGGCTCTCGAGGTGTCGGTGCTCGCGACGTCGACGATCACGAGCCGCGCTGGCGGCAGTGTCTGACCGGCAAGGCCGTCGAGACACTGCGCCAGCCACGCAGCCCCGTTGTGCACGACGACGATCGCATCAACCGTCGCGTTCGGTCGCTGCCCGGTGGAGGGAGGGGCAGACAGCGACACGGACGACACACTCCCCGCGCCTGCGGGGGTGCTTCGGTCGGTGGTGAGCTCGTCGGGCACAGCGGCTACCTTCACCCGGACACCAGCGCGAACGGCTCGGTGCCGGGCTCGTACCTCACGATCAGACCGCGCGCTTCTTCAGCTTGCGGCGCTCCCGCTCGGACAGCCCACCCCAGATGCCGAATCGCTCGTCATTGGACAGGGCGTACTCGAGGCACTCCGAACGCACCTCGCAACCCACGCAGACCTTCTTGGCCTCGCGCGTGGAGCCGCCCTTCTCCGGGAAGAACGCCTCCGGGTCGGTCTGGGCGCAGAGCGAGCGCTCCTGCCAGGAGAGCTCACCCTCCTGCTCGCCCGTCTCCGACCAAACCACCATCAGCTCGTGCATGACCCCTCCTCGACCCTGACTGCACTTTGTGTCAGCACATGCTGTACCCGCCACCAGCGGTTTTCGGCAGGAATGGGGGAACTGACCCTTTCCTCCCAGGAACTCCGGAGCCAACGAATACAACAATGAAATTACATGCGTGTCATACGCCCCACGTCAAGCCCGTTAGTGATATTTGCTGCCGGAAATGTCCGTGGTCACCCCGCACGACCTGACGGGGAGGGCCTGCTGAGAGGATCGATGCATGCGCATCACCGCCCTGGCCGGAGGAGTCGGCGGCGCCCGGTTCCTCCGGGGCCTGCTCCACCACGCCCGACGGTCCTACCCACTGGGCCCCGACTCCGATCAGGCCGGTCAGGCCGATCGGCTCGACCCGCTCGAGCTGACGGTCATCGGCAACACCGGCGACGACATCACCCTCTTCGGCCTGCGGGTGTGCCCCGACATCGACACGCTGCTCTACACGCTGGGCGGCGGCATCCACGAGGGGCAGGGCTGGGGCCGAGCCGACGAGACGCACAGCCTCGCGGGTGAGCTGGCCGCGCTGGGGGCCGAGCCCCAGTGGTTCACCCTGGGCGACAAGGACTTCGCCACCCACGTCTACCGCTCGCAGCTGCTGGGCCGAGGTATGCCGCTGAGCGCCGTCACCGAGCGGCTCTCGGCGCGCTGGGGCCTGGGCGAGCTCGGGGTCACGCTGCTGCCCATGACCGACACTCCCGTCGAGACCCACGTCGTCGTCCGCGCCGACGGTGCCGACGGCCCCGAGGGCGACGACGAGCAGCGCGCGATCCACTTCCAGGAGTGGTGGGTGCGGCACCGGGCCGAGCTGCCGGCCGAACGGTTCGTCGTCGCCGGTCTCGACCGTGCGACACCCGCACCCGGCGTGCTGGAGGCCATCCGCGAGGCCGACGTGGTGATCCTGCCGCCCAGCAACCCCGTCGTCTCCATCGGGATCATCCTCGGGGTTCCGGGGGTGCGCGACGCCCTGCGAGGCACCCGGGCCCCGGTCGTCGGCGTCTCTCCGCTCGTGGGCGGGCGCCCGGTGCGCGGGCACGCGGACGTGTGCCTGCGCGCCATCGGCGTCGACGAGACGAGCGCCGGGGTGGCCGGGCTCTACTCCGACTTCCTCGACGGCTGGCTCGTCGACGAGGACGACCCGATGCCCGAGAGGCGCGGGCTGCAGGTGCTGCGGCGCCCGCTGCTGATGAGCTCGGTCGACGCGGCCGCCGACATGGCGGGCGCGGCGCTCGACCTCGCGATGCGTCTGCGCGCGGAGCGGGCCGACGCGTGAGCGGTCCGATCACGATCACCCCGCTCACCGGCATACCCGAGGTGCGCGAGGGCGACGACCTCGTCGACGTGCTCCAGGTGGGCCTCGACCATGCGCGTGTCTCGCTCGCCGACGGCGACGTGCTCGTCGTGTCGAGCAAGATCGCGAGCAAAGCGCTCGGCCTCGTCACCCACGACCCCGACAAGGACCGCGTCGTGCACGGTGAGACCGAGTACGTCGTCGCGGAACGAGCCGTCGGCGACCGCGTCACCCGCATCGTGCGGGCCAAGGCGGGCCCGATCATGGCGGCGGCCGGCGTCGACGGGTCCAACACGGGCGCTCGGGGTGGCTGGCTGTTGCTCCCCCACGATCCCGACGCGGTCTGCGAGCGGCTGCACGAGGGCCTCCTCGAGAGGCATGGCGTACGCGTGGGCATCGTCCTCAGCGACACGGCCGGCCGCCCCTGGCGGGTCGGGCAGGTCGACTTCGCCCTGGGCGCCCACGGGCTGGTGGTGCTCGACGACCTCCGAGGTGGCACCGACGCCGACGGCAAGCCGCTCGAGGTGACGGCACGGGCCCTGGCCGACGAGATCGCGGCCGCGGCCGACCTCGCCAAGGGCAAGGTGTCGGCGGTGCCTGCGGCGCTGCTCCGGGGTCTGCCGGGGGTCCTGGTGCCGGAGCCGCTCGGGTCTCACCCGCGCGGGCGCGACCTCGTGCGCACGGGTCCCGGCGACTGGTTCGGCTACGGCCGGGTCGAGGCGGTGCGCGCGGCCCTCGGCGTCGAACCCGGCAGTGCCGACGCCACGGCGGTGGGCATCGCGCCGACGGGCACCGACACGCGGATCGACGCCGTGGGTCGGGCCGTGCGCGTGGCGCTGCACGGCGTGCCGTCTGCCACGGCCGACGTCGGCCCGCGCACGGTGACGCTGGGCGCCGACACGGCATACGAGCTCGGGCAGCTCGTGTCTCGCCTGAGCACCGCCCTGTGGTGCGAGTGGCTGGCAGGCACTCCCGGCCACCCCTCACCCGACGGGCTCTCGGTCGAGGTGCACGTGTCGGGGGCCCAGCCCGGCTGACCCCGTGACATGCCGCACCACTCGTCGGTGCGGGCATCAGCCGACGGTGAAGACGACCTTGCCGAAGACGTCGCCCTCGACCATCCGCGCGAACCCGTCGCGGGCGTCGGCGAGCGGCAGCACCGAGTCGACGGCGGGCTCGATGCCCCGCTGCTCGACGAGCCGGGCGAGCTGGCCCAGCTCCTCGCGCGTTCCCATCGTCGACCCGACGACACGGAGCTGCTTGAAGAAGATCTTCGTCAGCTCGGCCTTGGCCGGGGCGTCACCGGAGGTGGCGCCCGAGATCACGACGGTGCCACCCGGGCGCAGGCTGTTGATCGAGTGGCTCCACGTCGCCGCCCCCACGGTCTCCATGACGGCGTCGACGCGGTCGGGCAGGCGTTCACCCGAGGCGAAGACGCGGTCGGCGCCGATCGCGAGCGCCCGCTCGCCCCTGGCCTCGTCTCGCGACGTCACCCACATGCGGTAGCCGGCGGCCGCACCGAGCTGGACGAGCGCCGTGGCGACGCCGCCACCGGCTCCCTGCACCAGCACGGTGCCGCCCGGCTGCACCCCTGAGTTCGTGAAGAGCATCCGGTAGGCCGTGAGCCAGGCCGTCGAGAGGCAGGCCGCAGTCTGCCACGACATCGACCCGGGCTTGGGGACGACGTTGCCGGCCGGCACGAGCACCTTCTCGGCGAGGGTGCCGTCGTGTAGCTCCGACAGGAGCGTGCGCCGTGGGTCCAGCGTCTCGTCGCCTCGCCAGCCCTCGGAGGGGACGACGGCGTGAACGATGACCTCGTTGCCGTCGGGGTCGATGCCGGCACCGTCGCAGCCCAGCACCATCGGCAGCCGGTCCGGGGCCAGGCCGACGCCCTTGAGCGACCACACGTCGTGGTGGTTGAGGGCGGCAGCGCGGAGGTCGACGACGACCCAGCCCGGCCGCGCCTCGGGGTCGGGCCGTTCGCCGACGACGAGGCCGGAGAGGGGGTCTGACGTGGACTGACTGGCGGCGTAGGCAGCGAGCATTCCAGCACCTTAGTGACCGGGGCACCCGTCGGGCCCCGGTAGGGTCCTGCCGTGACCGACGACACCCGGGTGACCGCCTCCATCGCTGCGCCGGCCGACCCGACGGGCGACGCTGTAGCGAGCCCGCGGCGAGGCGTCGATGCCCAGTCCGTGGCCCTCGTGGCCGTGTTCACGGCGCTGCTGGTCGCCGCCGCCGTCGTGCCGGGCATCCCGCTCGGCGGTTTCGGTGTGCCGATCACCCTCCAGACCCTCGCCGTCGTGCTCACGGGTCTCGTCCTGGGCCCGGTCCGCGGCGCCCTGGCCGTGCTGCTCTACCTGCTGCTCGGCTTCGTGGGCCTGCCGGTCTTCAGCCGGGGCCAGTCGGGGCTGCAGGTGCTCAGCGGCCCCACGGCCGGCTACCTCGTCTCGTTCGTCGTCGCGGCGGCCGTCGTCGGGTTCGCCGCACAGGTCGTGGTCCGGCGCACCCGTCGCGCCCTCTGGATGCCACTGCTCGTCGCCGCGTCCTTCGCCACGAGCATCGTCGTCGTGCACGTGCTCGGCGTGCTCGGCCTGATGCTCAACCTCCGGCTGCCGCTCGCCGCAGCGATCTCCGCCGACCTGCCGTTCCTGCCGGGCGACCTCGTCAAGGACGTCGTCGCGGTGCTGGCCGCCGTGGCCGTGCATCGCGCCTTCCCCGACGTCCTCGTGCGGCCACGTCACCGGATGACCGGGGCGGCTCGTCGTTGAGCACGCCGTGACGCAGGGCACGACCCGTGGATGAGGCACCGCCGGTGGCCTCCGTCCGCCTCGACGCGGCCACCGTGCAGGTGCCGCTCGACGACGCCCCCGGCCACCGAACCCGCACGATCCTCGGCCCTGTCGACCTGGCTCTCGACCAGCGCCGGGTCAGCGTCATCGGCGCCAACGGCTCGGGCAAGTCCACCCTGCTGCGCCTCCTCAACGGGCTCGTGTCGCCGACGTCGGGAACCGTCACGGTCGACGGCCTCGACACCGTGCGTCAGGGAGCCCGGGTCCGCCGTCGCGTCGCCTTCGCCTTCACCGACCCGCTCTCGCAGCTCGTCATGCCGACCGGACGGGAGGACGTCGAGCTGTCCCTGCGACGCCGCCACCGGTCGCGCGGTGAGCGCCGGCAGGCGGCGCGCGAGGTGCTGGAACGGTTCGGCCTGTGCCATCTCGCCGACCAGAGCGTCTACGACCTGTCGGGCGGCGAGCGCCAGCTGATGGCCCTCGCCGTCGTGCTCGCCACGGACCCCACGCTGCTCGTGCTCGACGAGCCGACGACCCTGCTCGACCGACGCAACACGCGTCGTCTGCGCGAGCTGCTCGACACCCTGCCGCAGACGGTCGTGATCGCCACCCACGACCTGGATCTCGCGCTGGCTGCCGAACGCACCCTCGTGGTGGATGCGGGACGCGTGGTGTTCGACGGGGCGCCCGCCGCCGCCGTCGAGCTCTACCGGTCGCTGGTCGACGACCAGTGACCGCGCCCGGCCTGTTCACCGCCCACGTCCCCGGCACCTCGTTCGTGCACCGGATGCCGTTGTGGTCCAAGCTCGCCGGGGTCCTGCTCGTCGGGGCGTCACCGTGGCTGGCGCGGTCGACGTGGCCGCTCGCCGCCGTCTCGGTCGTGCTCGTGCTCGTGATCGCCTCCTCCCGCTTGCCGGCCCGTCGGCTGGCACGGTCGATGCGGGGGCTCGTGCCCCTGCTCGTCGTTCTGCTCGCGTTCCAGTGGTGGTCGACCGACCTGGCGTATGCCGTCCGCGTCGTCCTCGGGATCGCCAACGCCTTTGTGGCGGCGGGCATCCTCACGGCCACGACGCCGGTCACCGACCTGCTCGAGGGGACAGCGCGCGCCGCCCGCCCGTTCCGTCGCCTCGTCGACCCTGAGGTCGTCGCGCTGACGCTGGGCATCGTGGTCCGCTCGGTGCCATGGGTGGCCGGGTCGTTCTCGAGCGTGCGGCAGTCCGCCCGCGCCCGGGGCCTCGACCGCAACCCCCGGGCCGTGGTCGTGCCGACGGTGGTGCACGTGGTCGCGTTCGCCCGTTCCACTGGCGAGGCCCTGGCCGCACGAGGTCTCGTCGACCCGGACGAGGACGACCGCCCGCGCCGGGGCGCGGGCGGTGCCGGGCTGTCCGAGCACTACGGCTGCGCCGGCCACTGACGGGCAGTGGCCGGCCGGCATCGACGCCCGGCGTCAGGCCGTCGTGGGACGACCTCGGTCGGGCACGAGCGCCGACACTGCAGCCGCCACGGCTGGGGCGACGCGCTCGTCGAACACGCTCGGCACGACGCAGTCGGCCGTCGGGTTCTCGACCAGGCCCGCGATCGCACCTGCGGCGGCCAGCTTCATCTCCTCGGTGACACGGCGGGCCCCTGAGTCGAGCGCACCACGGAAGATGCCGGGAAACGCCAGCACGTTGTTGATCTGGTTCGGGAAGTCCGACCGCCCGGTGGCGACCACCTCGGCGAAGCGCGCCGCCACGACCGGGTGCACCTCGGGGTCGGGGTTGGCGAGCGCGAAGATGACGGCCCGGGGTGCCATCCGGAGGAGGTCGCGCTCGGCCACCGTGCCTCCCGAGACGCCGATGAGCACGTCTGCGCCGGACAGCGCGTCACCGATGCCTCCGGTGACACCGCGGGGGTTGGTCACCTGACGCAGCTCCTCCTTGTGCGGGGCGAGGTCGTCGCGGTCGGGACCCAGCACTCCCCGCGAGTCGACGACGACGACGTCGTGCACGCCCGCACCCAGGAGGATCTTGCTCACGGCGACTCCGGCCGCGCCGGCGCCCGACACGACGACGGTGAGGTCGGCGAGGTCCTTCTCGACGACCTGGACGGCGTTGAGCAGGGCCGCCAGGGCGACGATCGCCGTCCCGTGCTGGTCGTCGTGGAAGACGGGGATGTCGAGCTGCTCCTGCAGACGGCTCTCGATCTCGAAGCACCGGGGCGCGGAGATGTCCTCGAGGTTGATGCCGCCGTAGGTGGGTGCGATGCGGGCGACCGCGTCGACGATCTCGTCCACCGTGCCGGTCTGCATGCAGACCGGCACGGCGTCGACGTCGGCGAAGTGCTTGAAGAGCACCGCCTTGCCCTCCATGACGGGCATCGCCGCGAGCGGGCCGACGTCGCCCAGGCCGAGCACGGCCGTGCCGTCGCTGACGACCGCGACGGTGTTGCGCCGGGAGGTGTACACCGCGGCCAGAGCCGGCTCGGCCGCGATGGCCAGGGACACCTGGGCCACACCCGGCGTGTAGAGGAGGGAGAGGTCGGTTGCGTCGCGCAGCTGCGACGTGGCGTGTACCCCGAGCTTGCCGCCCTCGTGGACGCGGAAGACCGGGTCGCTCGGGTCGAAGAGCTGGCTGGTGGGCAACGCACTCATGCTGGAACACCTCGTTCGCATGGAGAAGAAGAGGGCAGGCGCCCTCACTGGTGGAACAGTGCCGGGGGTCTGGCCTGCAGGGGTTCGTTCTCGCGACGGGGGTTGCCCGAAGCCGTCAGTCTGGCACGGCGGGAGGCCTCGGCCCAGAGCGCGGCGCCCGGTGTGACCGCAGTCTCAGCCGGCCTGGACGCCGCTGTCGATCGACTTGAGCAGCGCGTCGACGACTCGCGGGTCGTACTCGTAGCCGAGCCCGAGGTAGATGCGCTCCACGGCCGCGTCGCGTGCCCGTGCGCTGCGGGCTCCGGCCGTGAGGTCCTCGTAGGCGTTGACCACCTTGACGATGCGGCTCGTCATTGGAATCTCCTCGCCGAGCTCGCGCACCTGGCGGTACGGGGTCGTCTGGTGCTCGAGGATCTTGGCCACGCCGTCGAAGACGCCCGTCTCGCGCACGATCGCCACGGTGTCGGCCTCGATGCGACGCTGGTCCGCCGGCGCGGCGAGCACCGTCGCACCACCCGGGATCGGCTCGACCAACGCCACCTGGCCGATGTCGTGCAGCAGTGCGGCGTACTCGAGGTCGAGCAGCTCACGCTCGGACAGGCCGAGCTCGCGGCCCACCCGCACCGAGAGGGCTGCGACGCGCTCCGAATGGCCTGCCGGGGTGTAGCCGGCCGCGTCGGTGAGACGGGACAGGGTGCGGATGCTCTGGAGGTAGGTGGCTCGGATGCTGACGTAGCGGCGGAACGCGAAGAGCGTGAGCACCAGCGGCATCAGGAAGAGGGGCAGGGCCACGACGCCGAGCGGTCGGGCGGAGAGGGCCACGAGGACGCCGGTCACCGCCACTGCCATCGACAGCGCGAACGACGACTGGAACTCCTCGACGAAGGTGCGCCTCAGGCTGACGGCGGCCGACAGGACCCGCATGACCGAGGTGAAGAGTGCGTCGGTGACGAGGGCGAGCATGCAGATGCCGAGCAGGAGGAGCGCGTGCTGCCACGGCACCGGGGTCTTGTCGGCGGCGGGCGTTGCGGGGTCCTGCCCGAGCACGGCGACGCGGTAGACCAGCGTGGCCACGAGGATCGCGACGAAGCGGCCCGTCGTCTCCACGATGCTCGTCTCTCGACCGGCGACGACGCGCACCGTCGCTCCGAGTGCCATCGACACGGCCGTCACCGACAGCACGAAGGCCGGGCCGTAGGGCAACTGCTCGCCGGCCGGCATCTCGGTGGTCAGGGCGAGCCCGAACGCAGCGGCCATGGCGATGGGCGCCCCGCCGCGGAAGCCGGGTGCGGAGAGGTGGAACCACTCCCCCAGCACGATCGCCAGCGCGAATGTGGCGACCGCGGCGAAGGTGGCCTGGTCTCGCAGCGGGGGCACGTCGCCGCTGCGGATCGTCACGACCAGTGAGACGACCAGACCGAGCAGGCCCAGGACTGCGGCGACCGGCTCACGCCTCAGCGTGCCCGTCATGGCGCCACCCCCGTGGGTGTCCTGGCCGGCACACCGTGCTTGTCCAGCGCGACGATGGCGGCCGCCACGACCTCGGGGTCGAAACGGCCGGGGTCGCCCTGGAGCTGCCGGGCGACGTCGGCGATGGCCGCCCGGCCGCTGGTCGCCGGGTCGAGGAACGCGCGCTCGACCGCTGCGACGACGGCGACGATGCGCGCGGCGACCGGGATCGCGTCGCCCGCAATGCCGTCGGGCCGCCCGCTGCCGTCGAAGCGCTCGTGCTGGTGGCGGATGCCAGACCGCGCGTCCTCGAGGAAGTCGATGCCCTCGATCATCCGGGCGCCCATGACGCAGTGCCGGTCCAGGACTCTTCGCTCGGCCGTCGTCAGCGAGTCCGCCGGGCGGCGCAGCAGCCGGGTGGCGACGCCGAGGTGGCCGATCTCGTGCAGGGTCGCGGCGTACCGCACCGTGCCGATCTGGCCCGGGGGCAGCCCGAGCTCTTCGGCCACCCACTCGGCGAGGGCGGCCACCCGCTGGCTCCGCTCGACTGCCGTCGGCTCCTTCGTGCCGAGGGCGGTCACCAGCGTGTCGATCGTCCGTTCGTGCGAGCGCATCTCCTCGCCGTACTGGACGAACGCCCATCTCGCAGCCAGGAGCGGCGCCATGATGAGCAGCGCGCTGAAGGCTCCCAGCTCTGCGGGGAACCACAGGATCACGAAGAGCAGCCCGATGATGCCGTAGCCGATGTAGGCGACACCGGACCCGGTGAGCACGCGCCGCAGCTGGACTCCGAACGGGACGCCTTGGTCGAGGTGAATCACGCCGGAGAGGAGCACGGCGTTCACGAGGCAGGCCACGACGTCTGCGGCGAGCAGCGGCCACCCGACCCTGGCGGCGAGGTCACTCGTGTGCATGCCCAGCATGCCGTCGCCCTCGACTCCGCCGAGCAGCGCATACGTCAGGGCACCGGCTGCCCCGAGCAGGCCGCTCATGGCCGCGTTGAACATCGTTGCCGACCACCGTCGCTGGTCGCGGTCGATGAGCATGGACACAGATCCCACGACCCAGGCACCGAAGACGCCCGAGATCGCGGCCGAGGCCACGAGGATGATCGACAGGAACGAGAAGCTGATCTTCAAACCCACGTCGAGCTCTCGGATCTGAAAGCTGACGATGCCCATCAGACAGAGCAGCAGGAGCGGCCACAGCTCGGGCCGAGGCAGCCTCATCCACGCCAGGATCCCGGTCGCCAGGGAGAGCGCCAGAACGCCCCCGAGGTATGCGGGTAACCACCGTGACCGGACGGTCACGACGGTCGTCTTGCTCACGTCGTCCACGGTAGCGCGACGGCACCGGGCCCCTCAGGCCCCGGTGCCGTCTCGAGAAGGGTGGTTGGACTCAGCCGCCCCAGCCCCAGACACTGGACAGTGAGAGGAGGGCGCGAGTGGCGTAGTCGTTTGAGGCGAGTGCTGACAGCAGGGCAGCGAACATGTTGGGGGGCTCCTTGACTTCAAAAGGTGTTCCGGATGCGTGCGCCATGGAGGGGCGTTGCTGCGGCAGCACAGAACAACTGAGGTTTCCCTCGGTAGGCAGCGTCCCAGAATCGGCAGGCGCACGTAAGGGATCCGATCGCCGTCGACCGGATCCATACCAAGATTTTACCGTTGAAGGGCCAACCAGGTGGGCGAATCGTCCCCCAATTGGGCCGCTCAGTCCGGTTGTGGAAGAATCGGGGCTTCGTGCCCGTACGGGGACGAGACCGCAGCAGCACCAAGGAGAGCCGACGATGAGCAAGCGCGCCCGCAAGCGCCGCTCCCGCAAGGGCAACGCCGCCAACCACGGCCGCAAGCCCAACGCCTGAGCCGCAGACGCCAAAGGCCCGCACCCGATCAGATCGGGGCGGGCCTTCGTCGTGTCTGCGCTGGCCGGTTCAGGCCGGGCAAAGCGTAGGGGTCACGTCGCGCCCGCGCGGCCGGACGAGACGCGAGCGCCTGGCTCAGCCGCGTTCGACCTGGATCACGGTCAGGGAGATGCGCGACATGATCGTCATGCGCAGCGCCTCCGGCGCCTGCTCGCACTCACAGGAGCGCTTGATGAGCGACTTGAGGGTGGTGTCGAGGTCGTACTCCTTGAGGCACGGGCCGCACTCGTCGAGGTGCGCCTGGATCTTGGCGCACTCCTCGGGACCCAGCTCGCCGTCGAGGTACTCGTAGACCCGCAGCAGCGCTTCGGAGCAGTCCGTGCGCGTCTCGTTGCCGGGCGCGCCCGCCGTGTGCTCGTTCATGACCGGCTTCCTTCCGTGCCGTCGCCCGGGGCACCGGCGGTGCCGGCTGCGACGAAACCGCGGTCGGCGGCATACGCCGAGAGGAGCTCGCGCAGCTGGCGCCTCCCCCGGTGCAGGCGGCTCATCACGGTGCCGATGGGCGTGTCCATGATCTCGGCGATCTCCTTGTAGGAGTAGCCCTCGACGTCGGCGAAGTAGACCGCGAGGCGGAACTCCTCCGGGATCGACTGGAGAGCGCGCTTGACGTCGCTGTCGGGCAGGTGGTCGAGCGCCTCCGCCTCTGCCGAGCGCAGTCCGGAGGACGTGTGCGACTCGGCGCGCGCGAGCTGGTAGTCCTCGATCTCGGCCGAGTCGGACTCGAGGGGCTGGCGCTGCTTCTTGCGGTAGCTGTTGATGTACGTGTTGGTGAGGATGCGGTACATCCACGCCTTGAGGTTGGTGCCCGGTCGGTACTGGTGGAACGCGGCGTACGCCTTCGCGAACGTCTCCTGGACGAGGTCCTCGGCGTCGCTGGGGTTGCGTGTCGTGCGCAGTGCGGCGCTGTAGAGCTGGTCGAGCAGGGGCATCGCCTCGCGCTCGAAGCGGGCGCGACGGTCGGGCTCGTTCTCGGCCGCGACGTCGACGCTCGCGTCGGCCGCCTGCTGGGCAGCCGCCTCGTCGACGGGCGCGCCGGCTGCGGCCACACCCGGGTCGGCCAGCCGCAGGGCGGCGCTGGGGTCGGTGTTCTTGTCCTTTGCCATCGCGGTCCAGCCTAGTCCGGCGGGCTGGACGTTCCGGCCGTGCTCCACGGGCTGGCCGTGCCAGGGCAGCACGGAGGCGTCGTCGGGTGCGCGGGTGCGGCTCGTGACCATGCCTGCTGCAACGACACCTAGCCGGGCAGCATTCCCGCGATCGAGGTGAGGGCCCG
Organism: Terrabacter sp. 05T424; assembly: GCF_056396225.1. Taxonomy (NCBI): domain Bacteria; kingdom Bacillati; phylum Actinomycetota; class Actinomycetes; order Micrococcales; family Intrasporangiaceae; genus Terrabacter; species Terrabacter sp. 05T424. Next base: position 591,395 of record NZ_JBFTLB010000001.1, on the reverse strand, counting down.
GGTCAGGGCACTGCGAGAGCCCTTCGGGTAGCTGTGGGCACCCGGGACCTCGAGCAGGCTCGTGCCCGCGGGCAGGTGGGGGCGCAGCTCGTCGGGGGTGCCGAAGGTGTCGTGTGTGCCTTGCACGACCCAGGACGGGTCGGGCGCCAGGGCGAGCTCGTGGGCCCGCAGCTTGTCGGGCTGGCCCGGCAGGTGCAGGGGAAAGCTCAGCAGCAGTCCTGCGTCGGCCTCGAGCGGACCCGCGGTGCGACAGGCGACGCGGGCCCCGGCGCTGCGGCCACCGACGACGAGCGGTCGGGGCAGCTTCCCGCGACCGCTGAGCAGCGCCTCGACGATCGGCACCCAGGCGGCGTCGAGCGTGGGCGGCCGTCCGGCGACCTTGCGGCCGGCGACGAGCCAGGGCTGCTCCACGAGCACGACGGCCCAGCCGGCGCCGAGGAGCACCTCGCGGGCGATGGCGAGGTCGATCGCGCCCAGGCCCCCTCCAGCGCCGTGGCCGAGCACCGCGGTTCCGCGTGGGCGCACGGGGCGCTGGACGTGCGCGCGGCCGGGACCGCCGGGGGTCTCGATCTCGCGCACCGTGGCCTTCGTCGGGCCGCTCACGCTCCGATCACCTCGCCCGTCATGGGGTCGACGACCCCCTCGAGCTCGGATGCCGCGACCGGCGAGGTGAGGGTGGGCCCGTTGTTGGCGGTGGCACCCACGGCCCGGCTCACGGGGTGGGCCTCGAAGCGGCCCGGGTCGGCGAACTCGAGCACGCCCTGGACGTAGCCGGGGTCCTTCTCGTCGGGGTCGAGCCACTGCTCCCACTGCCCGCGCTCGAGGACGAGAGGCTGCCGGTCGTGGATGCGGTCCATACCCGGGTCGGCTGCCGTCGTGATGATGGTGAACGTCGTGAGCCACGCACCGGGGTCGCCGTCGGGCAGCTCCTTGTCGCGCCAGAACTCGTAGAGGCCGGCGAACGCGACGGGCGCCCGGTCGGCGCGGTGGATGAAGAACGGCTGCTTGCGCGGCTTGCCCTTCGCGTCGACGGCCGTCGGCGAGACCTGCCACTCGTACCAGCCCTCGGCCGGGACGATGCACCGGCGAGAGAGGGCGGCCTTGGCGAAGGCACCCTTGCCGAGCACCGACTCAGCGCGCGCGTTGGTCATGCGCAGCCCCATCTTCACGTCCTTGGACCACGCCGGCACGAGGCCCCACGTGAGAAGGCGGAGCTGTCGGGTCGGCTCGGAGTCCTCGCCGGGACCTTCGCTGCCACGGGGTCGCCGGGTCAGCACGACGGGCGCCTGCTTCGAGGGCGCCATGTTCCAGTCGGGCTCGCCGGCAGGCGGGCTCTGGGGGTTCTTGAGCACGCTGCGAGCGGGCTCGGCCATGTGGTCCTCGTCGACGTCGAAGGCCTCGATGAGCTCGTCGGGCCGCGCGCTCGCGGCATACCTCCCGCACATGCGGGACAGCGTATGCCGGGTGACCGGCGCCCGCGGGTGGGCGCGGGCTCCGGGGCCGTGGGTATGTCGATACCGTAGGTGTCCACAGGTCCACCATGGCCACGGCGCGGGTTCGCGCCGCCGGCCGGAGGAGGAGTTCCGCATGATCGTCCGCCGTCTCGCCCGTCCGCTTCTCGCATCCGTCTTCGTCGCCGCCGGCGTCGAGGCGCTGCGCCATCCGGCCGCACGCACCGACCAAGCAGCACACCTGCTGCAGAAGGTGCCCGGGCAGGTGCCGGGGGCTGAGGTCGCGGCGAAGGACCCCGACCTCTTCGTGCGGGTCAACGGCGCGGCCCTGCTGGGCGGCGGGGTGCTCCTCGCGACCGGTCGCCTTCCGCGTCTCGCCTCCACCGTGCTCGCGGCCTCCGTGGTGCCGACGACGGCGATCGAGCACGCGTTCTGGGAGGAGACCGACCCGACCCGCAAGGCCCAGAGCCGCAGCCTGTTCCTCAAGAACGTCGGTCTGCTCGGTGGCCTGCTCCTTGCCGCCGTCGACACCGAGGGCAAGCCTGGCCTCGCCTGGCGCGCCCAGCACGCCACGAAGACCACGCGCCGCGAGGCGCGGCACGCCAGGAACACCGCCAAGCGCGAGGCTCGCCTCCTCGCCCATCGAGCACAGGACGTCGTGAGCTGAGTTGAGTCCCGCTGATCCATCGCCCCAGTCCCCCTCCCCGACCGGTGCCGCGTCCGGCGGCACCCTGACGGCCGAGCCGGACTGGGCGGCTCCGCTCGCCCCCGGTCCTCTCGACGCGACGGTGGTGCTGCCGGGCAGCAAGTCCCTCACCAACCGTTACCTCGTGCTGGCCGCGCTGGCCGGCGACCGCTCACGCCTCCGTGCGCCGCTGCGCTCGCGCGACACGCTGCTCATGGCGGACGCGCTGCGCTCGCTGGGAGTCCGCATCGACGACGTGGCACCCGAGGGCGAGTCGCCGGCGGGCACGCCCGGGGCCGTTCCCGACTGGCTGGTGACACCACCCGAGACCCTGACCGGCGGCGTCACGGTCGACTGCGGCCTCGCCGGAACCGTCATGCGCTTCCTGCCAGCGGTCGCGGCCCTCGCCGACGGCCCGGTGCGCCTCGACGGCGACCCCCAGGCCCGGGTGCGGCCGATGGGTCCGGTCATCGCCGCTCTGCGCGCTCTGGGTGCCGACGTCGACGACGACGGTGGCTGCCTCCCCTTGACGGTCCACGGGCGCGGGCGTGTCGCCGGCGGCTCCGTCACCATGGACGCCTCGGCGTCGTCGCAGTTCATCTCCGCGTTGCTGCTCGCCGGCGCCCGCTACGACGACGGCGTCACCGTGCACCACGACGGCAAACCGGTGCCGAGCGAGCCGCACATCCTCATGACCGTCGAGACGCTGCGCGACGCCGGCGCCATCGTCGACGACAGCGAGACCAACACGTGGCGGGTGGAGCCCTCCGAGATCAACGCGCTCGACGTCTCGGTGGAGCCCGACCTCTCCAACGCCGGCCCGTTCATCGCCGCCGCCCTCGTCGCCGGTGGCACGGTGCGTGTTCCCGGCTGGCCGCAGCACACGACCCAGGCCGGCGACCTGCTCCGCGAGATCCTCGACACAATGGGGGCCGACGTCCGGCTCGACCGGGCCGGGCTCACCGTCGTGGGCACCGGCGAGCTGGTCGGGATCGACATCGACCTGCACGACGCGGCCGAGCTGACGCCCACCGTGGCTGCCCTGGCAGCCCTGGCCTCGACCCCGACCTGGATCCGCGGGGTCGCCCACATCCGCGGGCACGAGACCGACCGCCTCGCGGCGCTCACCACCGAGCTCGGCGCCCTAGGATCGCGGGTCACCGAGACCGAGGACGGCCTGCGCATCGCCCCGTCGACCCTGCACGGCGGACGCTTCCGCAGCTACCACGACCACCGCATGGCCACGGCCGGCGCCATCATCGGCCTGCGAGTCCCGGCCGTCCAGGTCGAGGACATCGGCACCACCCGCAAGACGCTGCCCGACTTCGTGGGCCTCTGGCACGGCATGCTCGACGGCTCGGCATCCGTGGTGCTTCCTCGATGAGCTGGCGGGACCTCGACGAGGGGGACATCAGGGTCCGCCCCAGCCGCAAGGGATCGAGGCCCCGCACCAAGGAGCGGCCGGCACACGCCGACGCCGTGATCGCCATGGTCATCGGGGTCGACCGTGGCCGCTACACCTGCCTGGTGCCGAAGGGCGCCCTCGGCAAGAAGGAGCCCGAGCGGGTCGTCACCGCCATGAAGGCGCGCGAGATCGGGCGCACCCGCGTCGTGGTCGGCGACGACGTCGCGCTCGTCGGCGACCTCGCCGGCGGACCCGATGCGCTGGCCCGGATCGTCCGCATCGAGGAGCGCCGGTCGGTCCTGCGCCGCACGGCTGACGACACCGACCCCTACGAGCGCATCATCGTGGCCAACGCCGACCAGCTCGTCATCGTCACCGCGCTCGCCGACCCCGAGCCCCGGCCCCGCATGGTCGACCGGTGCCTCGTCGCCGCCTACGACGCCGACCTCGAGCCGCTGCTCGCCCTGACCAAGGCCGACCTCGTCGACCCGGCCCCGTTCCTCGCCAACTACGCACCGCTCGAGGTCGAGCACGTCGTCACGTCGCGCACCGCCGACGACTTCACCGGCCTCGAGGACCTGCGGGCGCGCTTGTCCGGCAAGGTCTCCGTGCTCGTCGGGCACTCCGGCGTCGGCAAGAGCACGCTGGTCAACGGTCTGGTGCCCGGTGCCCTCCGGGCCACCGGCGTCGTCAACGACACGACGGGCCGCGGCCGGCACACCTCGACCAACGCGGTGGCGCTGCGCCTCCGCGGTGCCGACGGGGCCGACGACGGGTGGGTCATCGACACTCCCGGGATCCGGTCCTTCGGTCTGGCCCACATCGACGTCAACCGCATCATCGACCACTTCCCCGACCTCGCCGCCGGCACCGACGAGTGCCCACGCGGCTGCACCCACGACGAGGAGGAGTGCGCCCTAGACGCCTGGGTCGCCGGCGGCCACGCCGGTGCTGCCGGGCCGTCGCGACTCGCATCACTGCGTCGGCTCCTCTCGAGCCGGTCGGGCGAGGAGCACTGAGCCGCAGCGGCATACGGCCTCTGGGTGTGTGCGACCGTTGAGGATCCGTGCAGGCGCGCCCGGATGCCGGGTGCTCCCCGCCCACGTGCCGGGTGATGCCGCTAGGTTGACCCGGTGACCTCCTACGACGACGACCTCCGTCTGGCCCACGTCCTCGCGGATGCCGTCGAGCGGGTGACCATCGGCCGCTTCCGGGCCGCCGACCTCGTCGTCGAGGACAAGCCCGACCTGACGCCGGTGACCGACGCCGACCGGGCCGCCGAGGAGCTCGTGCGCTCCCAGCTCAAGCGCACCCGGCCACGCGACGCCGTCGAGGGCGAGGAGTTCGAGACCACGGGGCACGGCCCGCGCCGCTGGATCATCGACCCCATCGACGGCACGAAGAACTTCGTGAGAGGCGTGCCCGTCTGGGCCACGTTGATCGGCCTCGTCGTCGACAACGAACCGGTCCTCGGGCTCGTGGCGGCGCCCGCTCTCCAGAGGCGCTGGTGGGCGGCGACCGGGTCCGGTGCGTGGACCGGACGATCGCTCTCGTCGGCCCGACGGATCTCGGTCTCGAAGGTCGGCAGGCTCGGAGACGCGTCGCTGTCCTACTCCTCGCTCGCGGGGTGGCGGGTGCGCGGTCGCCGCGACGACTTCCTCGACCTCATGGACGACTGCTGGCGCACCCGCGCCTACGGCGACTTCTGGTCCTACATGCTCGTCGCCGAGGGGGCGGCCGACATCGCGGCCGAGCCCGAGCTCGCCGTGCACGACATGGCGGCGCTCGTGGCCATCGTCGAGGAGGCCGGCGGCCGGTTCACCGGGCTCGACGGCCGGGACGGCTGCTGGAGCGGCAACGCCCTGGCGACGAACGGACTGCTGCACGACGAGGTGCTGAGCCGCATCGGGATGCCCTCAGAATGAGCTGCCTGACGACGGGTTGTTCACTGCGACAGCTGCTTTCGACATGACCAGCTCGCAGGGCCTGGGCACCACCGCCTCCGTGCGACCGGCCGGCGCGGAGGACGTGCCGACTCTCGCCGCGGTGGCGGCCGCCACGTTCGTGCTGGCCTGCCCTCCCTCGATGTCGGCCGAGCGCGTCCAGGCCTTCGTCTCGGAGGTCCTCTCGCCCGAGCGCTTCACCGCGTACCTCGCCGATCCCGACCGCCACGTCCTGCTCGCCGAACGCCCGGGCGCCGCCCTCGGCTACGCCATGCTCGTGGCCGGCGAGCCGGGCGACGACGACGTCCGCGCGGCGATCCGCCACCGGCCCACCGTCGAGCTGTCGAAGATCTACGTCCTGCCCGAGGCGCACGGCTCGGGCGCCGCGGCACTGCTCATGGAGCGCGGCCTCGACTGGGCCCGGGGTGCCGGAGCCGCCGGAGTCTGGCTCGGTGTCAACCAGCAGAACGAGCGGGCCCAGCGCTTCTACGCCAAGAGCGGCTTCGAGCGCGTGGGCACCAAGCGCTTCCTCGTCGGCGGCGTCCACGAGGACGACTACGTGATGGAGCGGCTCCTCGCCCACCAGCACTGACCGAACGCCGCGTTCGGCGTCGAACGCCGTGTTCCAACGGCGCGTTCGAGACCGAACGCCGCGTTCGGTGGGTTGTGGCGGTGGGTCAGGCGTCCTGGATCACGGTGACGTCGCCGAGGCCCAGCGCCCGCAGCGCCTCGAGGTGCTCCGACGCGTCACCGACGATCACGATGGTCCAGCCCGTGCCGGGTGCGCCGGCGCCGATGCCGGCCGCCGCAGCGAACCGGGCGTATGCCGCGTCGACACGAGCGCGGTCGACCGTGGCGAGGTCGTGCAGGTTCGCTGTCGTGAACTCTGTGGTGCGACCGTCGAGGGCCATGCCGACGGCCTCGTCGGCAATGGTGTCGGCAGTGGCGTAGCGTCCGGGCGCCGTCTTCGCGATGAAATCGACGCCGGAACGGACTTCCTTGTCGCTGAAGCCTTTTCGACCGCTCTCGAGGATCTCCACGAGCAGCTGGAGTGACTCCGCCGTCGAGTCGGCGCGCACCGAACCGGAGGTGAGGAACACTCCCCCACGCCGACGTGGGCGGAAGCTCGACCGGATGCCGTAGGTGTAGCCCTTCTCCTCGCGCAGCACGGCGTCGACCCGCGCGTTCGGGGACCCGCCGAGCACGAAGCCGAGCACCGGGTAGGGCGCCCAGCCGCCCTCGACCGACCGGTCGGGACCGGGCGCACCGATGACGAACTCGGTCTGCACCGACCCCGGACGCGAGACGAGCACGATGCGACCGCGGTCGGCGGCGAGTGCGGCTGCGTGGTCGAGGTGCCGCGCGCGGTCCGACGGCCCTTTCTGCCAGCCCCCTAGCGCCGACTCGACGAGCGCGGGGACGTCGATGCCGTCGAGGTCTCCGGCGACGACGGCCGTGACTCCCGCTGCGACGACGTGCTTCTCGTGGAAAGCCGCGACATCGTCGCGGGTGATCGCCTGGACGGTCTCAGGCGTGCCGCCCGTGGGTCGCGACGACCGGTCGTCGGCAGCGTAGAACGTGCGCACGAACTCCAGGCCCGCGCGGTGAGCGGCGACCGAGCGCTCCTGCTCGATCTCCGCGAGGCGGGTGCGCACCTGGCGCGCCACCTCGGCCTGTGGGAACACCGGTTCGGTGAGGATCTGCCGCAGCAGGTCGAGCGCCGGCTCGAGGTTGCCCTTGACGACGTCCAGGTCGATCGACAGGCCCGCGTCGGCCATGCCGGCTCCGAAGCTCACGCCCTTGCGCTCGAGCAGGCGCGCGAACTCCTCGGCCGTGTGGTTGGCGGTGCCCTCGTCGAGCGTTCGGGCCATGATCGAGGCCACGCCCTCGCGTTCGCGGGGCTCGTCTCGGAGCGACACCGGCAGCCCGAGCCGAACGGACAGGACGTACTGTCCCGGCACGTCGTAGGTGACGAGTCTCAGGCCGTTGGGCAGGTCGTGCGTGAGCCCCTCGGGGAAGTCCCACGGCTCGGGCGGGGCCACCACGGGGCGGGCGACGGCGGTCATGCGGCCTCCTCCGAGTCCTTGGTGGTGTTCTCGTCCTCAGGCTCCTCGACGGGCAGCCCCGGGTCTGCGAGATAGCGCACGACCGCACGTGAACGGGGGTCGAGCCACTCCTGCGCGGCGGACCGCGCCTGCTCGGCCGTCACCGCGCGGATGCGCTCGACGAACGTGTTGACGTATGCCGGGTCGCCCGTCAGCAGCGCGTGGTGGCTGATGTGGTCGGCGCGCTCCTCGATGCTCGCGAGCGCGCTGAGCCAGGAACGCTCGGTGTCGGCGATGACGGACTCGAGCTCGGCGGCGTCCGGCCCCTCGGCGATGAAGCGCGAGATCTCCTCGCAGACCGCCGCTTCGACCTGCTCGACGTCAGCACCGGCGGAGACGTCGACGGTGATGGTGCCGAGACCGACCCCGTCGACGAGACCCATGGTCCAGCCGCCGACGGCGACGGCGGTCTCGTCGGTGCGCACGAGGCGCCGCACCAGGCGCGAGCTGGCCAGCCCGCCGAGCACGTCGACGGCGACCTGGCAGGCCAGATAGTCCGGTGTCGTGTCGACCGGCAGCCGGAAGCACACGTAGATGCGGTCGTTGGGCACGTCGCCCACGCGGTCGAGGCGTACGGGCTCGGACAGCGGGGGCAGCTGCTGGAGGCGTTCGCGCGCATGCAGCTCGATCGCCGGGAGCGGACCGAAGTACTTGTCGGCCGCGGCGAAGCCGTCCTCCGGCGTCACGTCACCGACGAGCGTGAGCACGGTGTTGTTGGGCCCGTAGTGAGCCCGGTAGAACGCGTGGACGTCCTCGAGCGTGGCCGCGTCGAGGTCCTCCATCGAGCCGATCGTGGGGTGGTGGTACGGGTGGCCCTCGGGAAAGGCCGTCGCGTAGATGTCGATGAGCGCCTTGCCGTAGGGCACGTTGTCGTAGCGCTGGCGCTTCTCCTCCTTGACGACGTCTCGCTGGTTGTCCAGGTTCTCCTGCGTCACGGCGTCCAGCAGGTGGCCGTGACGGTCGGCCTCGAGCCACAGCGCGAGCTCCATCGCGCCCGTCGGCACCGTCTCGAAGTAGTTGGTCCGGTCGAACCACGTGGTCGCGTTGAGCCGGGCACCTTCGTCCATGAGGGCCGAGAAGTGCTCGCCCGAGGCGACGTTCCGGCTGCCCTGGAACATGAGGTGCTCGAAGAGGTGGGCAAAACCGGTGCGGCCCGGGCTCTCGTGGCGGCTGCCGACGCCCACCCAGAGGTTCACCGCGACGTTGGGCACCGTGTGGTCCTCGCTGACGATGACCCGCAGGCCGTTGGCCAGCGTCCGCTCGACGAGGGGGTAGGAGATCGCTGTCACGGGCTCGACCCTATGCGACAACTTTGCGAAGTTGTTATCGCTCCGGAGAGCGAGCGGGCACTACGCGCATCGGCGACCCGGCACAATCTGCTGGCGCGACCGCACCACGCGTCGCGGCGTATTGAGGCCATCACAGGGGTCACAACTTTCTCCACGAGGAGCGTTCCACCATGCCCGAGCAGCCCACCACCGACCCGTCGCCGACGACGCCCGACATGACGCCCGCCACGCCGGAGTCGACGCCCGCCACGCCGGAGTCGACGCCCGCCACGCCGGCAGCGACGGAGACGACGCCCGCCACCCCGGCGTCCCCCGTGCCGCCGGCGGCGGTGGCCCCCGCCACCACGGGGTCGGCATCCAAGCGCAAGAAGATCCTCTCGGCGATCGGCACCGTGGCCGTGGTGCTCCTCGCCAAGTTCGGCCTCGGCTACATGCTCTCGGACAAGCCGGCCGCCGACACCCTGTCGATCGGCCAGTGCGTGCAGCGCGGCGACGACGACTCGATCACCGCCGTCGACTGCGGCGACAAGGGCGCCGACTTCAAGGTCGTCTTCATCAAGAAGGACACGCTCGAGTCGTCCGCCGACCAGACCTGCTCGCCGTACGAGGCCACGACGATGACCTTCTTCGAGTCCGAGAAGGGCGAGACGATCGGCAACACGATCTGCCTCGGCGCAGTGCGCTGACGCCACCAGCTCCGGCCGACGACGCCCCTGCCCACGCCCCCGCCGACCGTGGTCGGCAGGGGCGTCGTCGTACCCGGACGCTGGTGGATTAATCAACAGTTATGGTTTGAACAGATAGCATCACTTTGCGCTATGGTTTGAGCATGGCTGACCTCAGCGACCGCGACGACCTGCTCGCCACGATCCGGGCGAGCGTCATCGGCGACGACCACGTCATGTACGGCCCCTACGGTCCGCGCCGGGTGACGTACGCCGACTACACGGCGTCCGGCAGGGCGCTCGGGTTCATCGAGGACTTCATCCGCGACGAGGTGCTCCCCCGCTACGCCAACACGCACACCGAGAGCTCGGGCACCGGGCTCCAGACGACGCGGCTGCGCGAGGACGCCCGGCGCACCATCCGCGACGCCGTCGGCGGCGACGACGAGACCGTCGTCGTCTTCGCCGGCTCGGGCTGCACCGGAGCGATCGACAAGCTCGTCGGCATCCTGGGCCTGAGGGTGCCCTCGAACTTCGAGGACCGCTGGCACGCAAGCGATCTCGTGCCGGCCGACGAACGACCGGTGATCTTCATCGGGCCCTACGAGCACCACTCCAACGAGGTCATGTGGCGTGAGTGCGTCGCCGACGTCGTCGTCATCCCGCAGGACCTCGACGGCCACGTCGACCTCACCGTGCTGCGCGAGCGGTTGACGGCGTACGCCCACCGCCCGCTGTTGATCGGATCCTTCTCCGCGGCGAGCAACGTCACCGGCATCGTCACCGACACCGACGCCATCTCGACACTGCTGCACGAGCACGGCGCCCTCGCGTTCTGGGACTACGCCGCCGCGGCGCCGTACGTCGACATCGAGATGTACGGCCGCGGCGGGCGGGGGGTCGCCCACCCGAACGCGTACAAGGACGCCGTCTTCCTCAGCCCTCACAAGTTCATCGGCGGCCCGAGCACCCCTGGCGTCCTCGTCGTGCGCCGTGAGCTCATGACCAACCGCGTGCCCGACGTGCCGGGCGGCGGAACCGTCAGCTACGTCAACCCCGCCGCCCACGACTACGTCGCCGACCCCGCGCACCGCGAGGAGGGCGGCACTCCCGCCATCATCGAGGCGATCCGGGCCGGGCTCGTCTTCAAGCTCAAGCAGGCGGTCGGTGTCGAGACGATCCGGGCCCACGAGGACCGCTTCCTCCAGCGTGCCGTGCAGGCCTGGCAGGCGGAGCCCTCCGTCGAGATCCTGGGCAACCTTGCAGCAGAACGACTCTCGATCGTGTCGTTCGTCGTCCATGCCCAGGGCGAGCGCTACCTCCACCACAACTTCGTCGTGGCCGTGCTCAACGACCTCTTCGGCATCCAGGCTCGCGGTGGCTGCTCGTGCGCGGGGCCCTATGGCCACTACCTGCTCGGCATCGACCTCGAGCGGTCGCACGAGTTCGAGCGCGAGATCGGCCGGGGCTGCGAGGGCATCAAGCCCGGCTGGGTGCGGGTCAACTTCAACTACTTCATCTCCGACGTGGTCGCCGACTACGTCATCGACGCGGTGCGCCTCGTGGCCCGCGACGGCTGGCGCCTCCTCGGCGACTACGACTTCGAGCCGGCGACCGGCCTGTGGAGACACCGCAACGGCCCCGTTGAGCCGCCCCTGCGCCTCGACGAGATCGGCTTCGGCGACGGACGCCTCACCTACCCCGCCCAGCTCGAGCGGGCCGGAGAGGAGGCGCTGGCGGGCTATCTCGACGAGGCCCGCGCGATCCTCGGGTGGGCCGAGCCGCAGCGCTGTGACGAGGCCCACGTGAACGTCGACTTCGACCACCTGCGGTGGTTCGAGCTGCCGGTGTCCAGCGTGTCCCGCTGACGGGCGGCGGCGTCACCGAGGACGTAGGCCGTCCGGCCTGTTTTCTCTGGGTTCGACCGGCTCGAGACCCTCGGCGTGCCGCAGGGCGCTCACGTCGAGGATGTGGACCCGGCCGCGGTCGAGGTCGATCGTGCCGCTGCCCTCGAGGCGCCGCAGGACCCGGTTGGCCGTCGGGCGGGTGACCCCGGCGAGCTCGGCGAGCACGGTCTGGTTCAGGGTCACGGTGACCGTCTGGTCCTGTCGAGCCGGCGAGGAGTAGTGCCCACTGAGCGAGAGCAGCACCCGGACGACGCGCTGCTCGGCAGGCTCGTGCAGGGCCTGCATCAAGGCGTCGGTCAGGCGCGTCACCCGCGCGGCGAGCAGGCGCAGGAGCAGGCGGTTCACCTCCGGGTGGGCCGCGCAGAGCTGCTCGAAGTCGGCGAACCTGAGGCTCAGGGTGACGGTCGGCTCGAGGGCCTCGATGGTCGCGGTGCGCCGACGTTCCCGTCGGATCATGGCGATCTCCCCGAAGGCCTGGCCGGGCCCGATCACGGCATACGCGTGGACGTCACCGTCCGGGGACGCACGGCGAGCCACCATCCGCCCTCCCACGACGAAGTGGACGGCGTCGGCAGGGTCTCCCTCGGTGCAGATCACCTCTCCGACGGCGTACGTGTGCTGGCTCATCCGGGCGAGCACGGCCTGGCGCTCAGCCGGGGGCAGCTCGGCGAGGAGTCCGATCGGTCGAGTCATCGCCGGACCAGGGGCGCGGTCACGACCCGCTCCCCCGCGCTGTGTCGCCGTGGGCACAGACAGGCGCGTCCGCCGGCGAGATGGTGCTGCGTGAAGGCAGAAACAGTTCGTTCCGGAGTGAATTCTCCACAGACGAAAGGCATTCCGATGACCACCTCAGTGACGCAGCGGAGGTCCCACGCAGACCTGGCGCACCACCATCCCCGAGTTGCCCGGTCGCGCCACGGGGGCTGGGCCTGGGAGTGCAGCTGCGGTGGCGCATCGGCCCGAGCCGGCAGGGCGCGACTCACGTGGCACCAGGCCTTCGTCGGAGCACTCATCCACTCCGGCTCGATCGCCCCCTGAGAGCTCATCACGGACCCTCGCCGAGGCGTCCCGGAAGGGGCACCGGGAGCGGTACTGGAAGGGGCGCCAGAGACGCGCGCGCCTCGGCGAGCAACGCCGACTCCGCCCGGTCGAACACATCCTGGGCGGAGTCTGGCGTGTCCCCGATCGCCGTCATCCCGACCTGCCCGCACTCGGTGATCGAGCTGATCATGTGGAAGACGACCCCCGACTGGCGGGACTGGTCGAAGTGCAGACCGGTTCGGGCGATGAGGTCGAAGAGGTCCTCCACCCGGAGGCCCTTCAGCGCGGGGTCCTCCAGGTGGTCGGTGGCGACGAGGTGGCGCACCTCGCCGGCCGGTGTGCGGAAGAGGCCTTCCTCGTGCAGGTAGGTGCCGTCGGTGAGGAACTGGAGCGTCAGGAACGGGTGCGTGGTCCCTCCCCTGCGCAGGTTCACCTCGATCGCGTGGGCCTCCCAGCGGGAGCCGTGCCGCACGACCACGAAGTCGAGGGCGAACCGGCCAAGGACGCCCTTGTCGGCGAGCACCCGGCCCACCTTCTCGGCCTCGCGCGTGATCGTGGTCGCGTATGCCGGGTCGGCGGGGAAGCGCGCCCCGAGGTACATCTGTCCGGTCGGTCCGCCGAGCACCTGGTCGTGGGTCGACAGGATCTCGAGCTCGCCTACCGGGGTGACTCGCATCTGGACGCTCGGGCTGCGGACCTCGTCGCCCACGACACGCTCCTCGAGGATGCCTCCCCGCTCGTCGAGCCGGCGCAGGTACGTCTCGGCCTCGACGTGCGCGTCCTCGAGCTGCATGGCGCCGACGCGTTCTGCGACGGCCGTCCGGAGCCCGTCGTTCTCCGCCCCGTCGTGGTGGTCCGCCGGCAGGTCGCGCAGGTCGACCAGCGCGTTGCCGGAGCCCGACGCCCCCTCGTTGAGCTTGACCATCGCCCACTGCGCCGCCGGGCGGGCCCGACGCAGGGCGAGGGCGGCCTCCAGCAGGTCGTCCGACGTGTGCAGGTCCTCTGCGCCGAACGGGAACTCGACGCCGGACTCTGCGAAGACCCGGCGGCAGCCGCTCTTCGTGCCCAACGGGAACAGGCGTGGGTCGGCGGCATACATGGGGATGCCGAGCAGGAGCGCGAGGTCACGCTCCTGCGTCGTGCTGTTGTAGGGGATGAGGTGGGAGCGCCCGATGTCGGGGACGAGCGAGGCGATGCGCGCGAGCACCCGGGGCCGTGCCAGCAGCTTGTCCGTGAGGGGGGCGGGCGACGAGTCGCCGACCGACACCAGCGACAGTCGGGAACGTGCGTGGCTCGGAATGACCCCGGGCAGGAGTGAGAGGTAGTACTCGATGATCGCCTCGTCGATGGGCATCGACGAGACGTACACCAGGCGAAGTCGAGGCTGACGCAGCAGGAGCAGCATGAACAGGAACCGCTCCTCCATGGCCTGGTTCAGCGCACCCGACCAGTGGCCGATCCGGTCGACGCTCATGGACGGTACGACGACGACCGACTCGGTGGGGTCGTCGTGTCGAAACAGCCTCCAGACGTCGGCGAGCCGCCCCTGGAGGTCGTCGTAGAGCCGTCCCCGGTCGTCCTCGGACAGGCTCGCCAGGCCGTCCGCGGCAAAGGCGTCGGGTGTTCGGTCGTGCGTCACGGTGCCTCCTGCGTCTCGGTGTCGTCGGACAGACCCAGGACCTCATGGACCTCGAGGGGACGCGCGATGCCGCGCAGCTCGAGCGGTCCGAGAGACCGTGTCTCGAACCGTCCGTCCAGTCCCGCACGGACGCGGGGACTGATGAGCACCTGACGCGCCGCTGCCGTCGCGCACAGGCGCGCTGCCACGTTGGTCACCGTGCCGATCGCGGCGTAGTCCCAGCGCCCCTCGAAGCCGACTCGGCCCAGCGTCGCGTACCCCTGGGCGATCCCGACCCCGAAGCCGAGGTCGTGCCCTCGTCGACGCCAGGACTCCGCGAGATCGTCGACGCGGTCACGCATGGCCAGCGCCATCCGGACGGCGCGCTCGGGGGCGTCGGGGCACGGTGGCGGGTCGTTGAAGAACACCATGAGCCCGTCTCCGGCGAAGTGCTCCAGCGTGCCCTCGTAGGCGAACACGAGCTCGCCCAGGGCAGCGTGGTAGTCACGCAGGACCGAGGTCGTCTCCTCCGGTTCGGCGGTCTCGGCGAAGGCGGTGAACCCGCGCAGGTCGGTGAAGACTGTCGTGATGTCGCGACGGTGGCTCTCGAGGAAGGACTCGTCACCGGACTCGACGATGAGCCCGGCGATCTGGGGTGAGAGGAAGCGCCGCAGCCGGTTGAGTCGTTGCAGGTCCTCGACCTGCGCCTCGACCCGCGACTCCAGCTCCGTGTTCCACCGCTCGAGCGCCGCCGCCTGTTCGAGGACCGTGGCGTGCAGGCGCTTGACCCGTGCGAGCGACCGGACGCGCGCCACCAGCTCGGCCTGGTCGAAGGGCTTCGTGATGAAGTCGTCCGCGCCCACCTCCAGCGCACGAAGCCGCTCCTGGGTGCCGCTCGCGGTCACCATCACGACAGGGAGCATCGCGGTGCGACGGTCTGCCTTGATCCGGGCGCACGTCTCGTAGCCGTCCATCTCCGGCATCAGCACGTCGAGGAGGACCACGTCGACGTCGGTCTCCGTCAGCGCGTGCAGGGCCGCTGCCCCGGACGGTTCCGACCTGACGATGAAGCCACGGGGCTCGAGCACCGCGTGCATGAGCTTGCGGTTCTGCTCCAGGTCGTCCACGACGAGGACCGACACCCCGGTGAGGGGCGCGACGGTCGGCGCGAGCGAGGCCATCGTCATCCCTCGACCGCGTCGTTCCGGCGCGGTAGGTGCCGGCGCACCTGCGCGGCGAACTCACGGACGCTGATCGGCTTCTCGAGGTAGCCGGAGAAGCCGGAGTCCAGGACGCGTTCGCGGTCGTGACGCATCGCGAACGCGGTCAGTGCGACGACCGGAATGTGTGCCGTCGGTCCGTGCTGGCGGATCAGCTCGAGGGCGGCATACCCGTCGATGCCGGGCAGCTGGAGGTCCATCAGGATGACGTCCGGCAGAGCGGCGCGCGACTGCTCCACCCCTTCCTCACCCGTCGTCGCGACGACCACCGAGAACCCGGCGTACTCGAGGACGTCGCGGGCGAGCTTGAGGTTGCGGGCGTTGTCCTCCACGAGCAGGACGACCGGCAAGCGGCTCACGGCTCCTCACCCCCGCTCTGGCCGTCGAGGTGCGCCGAGGCCACGGCCGCGAGGCGACGGGCGAGACCCGGGAGGTCGAGACCGGCCTTCTCCGCCACGAAGGCAATGCGACCCTCGAGGCGCGACCGGTCTTGTGGGGTCAAGGATTTCGCGGTGAGAACCACGATGGGTGGACCGTCCGAGTCGCGGTCGGGGCGCAGCTCGTCGATGACGGCGAAGCCGTCCACCTGGGGCATGAGCAGGTCCATCACGACGACGGACGGCGACACGGCGCGGACGACGTCCGCCGCCTGCTGGCCGCCGGTGCACGTGTGGACGGTCCAGCCGAGGGGCTCCAGGGTGCTGCGCACGAGCTTGAGGGCGAGCGGGTCGTCGTCGACGACGACGACGCTGAGCCGGTCAGGGTCGACCGGCACGCCCGCGACGCCCTGCGGCAGCAGACGGGTGACGGCTCGCAGGAGGTGTTCCCCCCGCACCGGCTTCACGAGGTACTCGGTGGCACCGAGAGCGAAGCCGCGGCCGCGCTCGGGCTCGACGCTGACAATGACCACCGGCACGTCCGCCGTCGCAGGGTCAGACTTCAGCTCGGCCAGCACGTCCCACCCGTTCATTCCCGGGAGGTGGATGTCGAGGATGACGGCGACGGCGTCGTGCGCACGGACCAGCTCGAGTCCCCGCTCGCCGGTCGGGGCGGCAACGGCCCGGAGGCCGGCGGCGCGCAGGTGGAGCTCGACGAGCTCGGCCGAACGCGGGTCGTCCTCGATGACGACGACCGTCGGGCCGGTGCCGGCCGGGTTCTCCTCCAGCCAGGGGTCCTGCTCCGTGTCCCGTGCGCGGTCGGGCTGCGGGATGACGACCCCGAAGGTGCTGCCCTTGCCGGGGGTGCTCGTCAACCATAGGCGGCCGCCGTGCAGCTCGATGATCCGACGGCTCAACGTGAGGCCGAGACCGGTGCCCTCGACCGTGGAGGCCGTGCGCTCACCCTGCTGGAACGAGTCGAAGATCCGCTCCTGGTCGCTCGGGTCGATGCCGATCCCCGTGTCGGACACGGTCACCTCCAGGTCACGGCCGTCCCGCCAGGCGCGCACCTCGACGGTCCCGCCGTCAGGCGTGAACTTGACGGCGTTGCTCAGCAGGTTGAGGAGGACCTGCTTGAGGCGCAGCTCGTCGGCCGTCACCGGCCCGAGCGGTTGGGCGTCCAGGACGAGGTCGATGGAGTGCAGGGCGGCCCGCTCGCGCACGAGGGAGAGCGCCTGGGTGACGACGTCGTCCATCGGGAACGTCGTGAGGTCAAGCTCCATCCGGCCGGCCTCGATCTTCGACAGGTCGAGGATGTCGGCGAGGAGGGCGAGCAGGTGCCGCCCCGCGGAGTGGATGTCCTGGAGGTAGTCCTCCTGACGTTCGTTCAGCTCGCCGAACATGCGCTCGAGGAGCACCTCGGAGAAGCCGATGACGGCGTTGAGCGGGGTCCGCAGCTCGTGGGACATGCTCGCGAGGAACTCGGACTTGTGCCGGCTCGCGTCGGCGAGCTCGACGCTCTGCTGCTCGAGCTGCTGGTAGAGGCGCGCGTTGGTCAGCGCGACGGCCGACTGGCTCGCGAACGCCTCGAGGAGCTCGCAGGTCTCTGCGGTGAAAGCGCCCGTCGACTTGCGGCGCACGACCAGTGCACCGACCACGCGGTCCGGGCGCATCAGCGGGATCGCGACCAGCGAGCGCCACCCTGCCGAGCGAAGGACCTCCAGGTGCGGGTCGAGTGGAGTCGGCTCCTCGCCGAGGTCGGGGATCTGGAGCACCGTGCGGTCCCGAGCCGCGCGGCCCACCCAGGTGTGGTCGATGTGGATCCTCGCCCCCCGCAGAGCATCGACGACGTCTGGGCTGGTTCCATAGACCGTGCGCACGCCGAACAGCCCGGTGGCCTCGTCGAACTCCATCAGCGAGCCGCCGTCCGTTCCCGACAGCTCGACGGCGTGCGAGACGATGGTCCTCAGCACCTCGTCGGGCACGAGCGTCGAGCTGATGGCCTGGCCCACCTCGGCGAGCGCCTCCAGCTGGTCCACCTTGCGCGCGAGCTCGGCTGAACGGCTCTCCAGTGCCGCGACGAGCTCCACGTGCCGCACGGCGAGCGCCGCCTGCCCGGCGAAGGTGGTGAGCAGGGTCGTGTCGCTGTCGTCGAACGGGGCCACCTCGTTGCGCCAGACGTTGAGGGAGCCGACCACCTGGTCCCCGACGATCATCGGCGCACCCATGATCGAGCGGAAGCCACCCACCCGCTGGTAGTCGCTGCGGCCGTACTCCGGGTCGGCGAGGACGTCGTCGATCTGCTGGACCGTCCGGTCGAGCGTGACCCGTCCGACGAGCGTCCGTCGGTCCCGGGCGATGGGGTGCTGCGCCGCGAAGTCGAGGTAGGCGGGCGTGAGCCCGCTCGAGCGCCCCAGGACGTAGGAGTCGCCCTGGACGAGGAAGATCTGGGCCACGTCGGCGTCGAGCAGCCGCCTGGCGGTCTCGACGATCGCTCCGAACACGTCGTCCCGGCTGCCGGCCCCCGACGCGCCGCGGGTGAGCACGTTCAGGATGTCGGTGGTCGCGCGCAGCTGCTGCTCGACCTCCGCCAGTCGTCCCGGCTCGCGTGCACGTGCGCTGTCGGAGCTGCGGGCGCGGTCAGAGCCGGCCTCGTCGTCGCCGGGCTGCCCGAACTCTGCCATCGAGTCCCCCATCACGCGATGCATCAAGCTGCAGTCGTGGGTCGTCCCGTAGCAGTCTGCTCCTGCCGGGTTTGCGCGGCGAGGAAACCCAGAGATCCGCACCTTTTGTGGGGATTCCTGGTGCCGTTGCCCGACCCGTCGTGCGCTGGCCGGTCGTGGACGGTGGTCCGAGGTCCTGGAAACACACGAAGGCCCCCACACTGTGGGGGCCTTCGTTGCCGCGCGATGCGCTGTAGTAGCGGGGGCAGGATTTGAACCTGCGACCTCCGGGTTATGAGCCCGGCGAGCTACCGAGCTGCTCCACCCCGCGTCGGCAAGAGCAACGTTACGCGAAACCTCCCGCAGGACCAAATCGAGGTGGCACGTCAGCCACGAGATCGCGTCATTTCCGCGAAACGACCTGCGGCAGCACGCGATTCGCGTGCTGCCGCAGGTCGTTCCGATCGTGCAGGCGTCAGGGGGCCGTGGGCGGTGTCGACTTGGGCGATGCGTCGACGGCGCGCTTGAGGGCGTCCTTGAGCTTGGTCTGCGCCTGGCCGTAGGCAGCGAAGTCGCCACGCTTGAGCGCAGCCTCGCCCTCGGCGTACGCGGCCTCTGCGTCGCTGAGCGCCTTGGTCAGCGCCGGGGCGTTCGGGGTGCCTGCCTGCGACGTCGCGGTGCCCGTCGGGGTCTGCGACGGCTTGCCGGTGCTCCCGGGCGTCGGCGTCGAGGTCGGCGGGGTGCCGGTCCCGTTGTCGCCGGCCTGCACACCCGAGCCACCGAAGAGGTCGTTCAGCGCGGCGTCCAGCGAACCGGCCCAGGCGATCTTGTCGCCGAAGGCGACGGCGACAGCGGAGAGACGGGGGTAGGTGCCCGAGCCGCTCGAGCGGGCCTGGACGTAGATCGGCTGCACGTAGAGCAGGCCGCCCCCGACAGGCAGCGTGAGCTGGTTGCCGAAGATGACGCTGGCGCCGCTCGACGACGTCGTCGAGATGAACTGGGCGAGGGTCAGCTGCCGGCCCAAGGAGGCGTCGTTGGAGGTGACCGCCGAGGTGCGCATGTCGTTGAACACCTGGCCCGGCCCGTTGACGGAGCCGCCGGTCGTCTCGAGCAACCGCATCGTGCCGTAGCTCCCAGCCTTTTTGCCGGTCTGCGACCCCGCGTCGCCGTCGACGGCCAGGAACCCGGAGAGGACGTTGCGGTCACCGGTCGGCATGAACGTCGAGGTCAGCGAGAAGGCCGGGCGGGCCTGGTCGGGCATGGCGAGCGAGAGGTAGTACGGCGGCTGGAGGAAGTCCGACTGGGTCGGGTCGTCGGGGACCCGCCAGAAGTTCTGGCCGCCGTAGAACGAGGACGCGTCGGTGTCGTGGTACTTCTGCAGCAGCGTGCGCTGCACCTTGAAGAGGTCCTCCGGGTAGCGCAGGTGCTGCATGAGCGAGCCCTTGATGTCGGAGATCGGCTTCACCGAGTCGGGGAAGATCGACATCCACGCCTTGAGGACGGGGTCCTTGTCGTCCCACTGGTAGAGCGTGACGGTGCCGTCGTAGGCGTCGACCGTGGCCTTGACCGAGTTGCGAACGTAGTTGACCTGGCCGGCCTGCACGGCCCGCACGGAGTTGCGCGTGCTGGTCACGGCGTCCTCCGTCGCGGTGTCGAGCGTCGTCATCTCGGAGTACGGGTAGTTCGCCGACGTGGTGTAGCCGTCGAGCACCCAGAGCACCCGGCCGTCCACCACCGTCGGGTACGCGTTGCCGTCGAGCGTCAGCCACGGCGCCACCCGCTGGACGCGGTCGCGCGGCGTGCGGTGGTCGAGGATGCGCGAGTCGTTGTTCACGGCGTTGGAGAGCAGGAAGTTGATCTCGCGGTACTTCACGGCGTACGCGAGGCGCTTGAGCCCGTCGAGCGCGACGCCACCCGTGCCGGCATACGTCGTGTTGATCTGCCCGGTGCCGCCGGGGTCGGGGTAGTCGAACTCCTGCTTGTCGCCACCGACGATGGAGTACTCGGGCGAGCTCTCACCGAAGTAGATGCGAGGCTCGTACGTGCCCAGCGCCCCCTGCGTGCCGATCTGCGACTCGATGAAGGTCGGACGCCCGTCGTCCTCGCGCGTGTTGCCCTTGGCCGCGACGAGGCCGTAGCCGTGCGTGTAGACGGTGTGGTCGTTGAGCCAGTTGCGCTGCCCCTCGGGGACACCGCTCAGGTCGAGCTCGCGGGCGGCGATGACGGTGTCCTGGGACTTTCCGTTGAGCTGGTAGCGGTCGACGTCCAGCACGTCGGCGAACTGGTAGTAGCCCTTGCTGGCCTCGAGCTGCTTGAAGGTGGGGCTCACGACGTTGGGGTCGATGAGCCGGATACCGGGCACGGTGGCCGCGTCGTCACGCAGCGCGTTCCGCTCGGCCACGGTCTTCGTGTCGTAGGGCTTGACCTCGATCGTGTTGAAGCCGTACGCCGCCCGGGTCGCGTCGATGTTGCGCTGGATGTAGGGCACCTCCAGCGACTTCTCGGAGGGGCGCACCTTGAGCGACTGGACGAGGGCCGGGTAGATGCCGCCGACCGCGACCACGATGACGGCCAGGACGGCGACGCCGACGAGCGGCAGGCGCCAGGAGCGCGTCCAGATGGTCGTCAGGAACATGATGGCGCACATCACCGCGGCGACGGCGAGGATGCCCTTGGTCGGGATGATCGCGTGCGACTCGGTGTACTGGATGCCGGTGATCTTGGTCGACTCGGCGGTCGCCAGGTTGTAGCGGTCGACCCAGAAGGCGACTGCCCGCACCAGCACGAGGGCTGCCGCGATGGCGGAGAGGTGTACGCGTGCCGCGTGCGTCGACCGCATCTTGTTGCCGGCGACGATGCCGCCGTAGAGGTAGTGCGTGAACGCGGCGGTGATGAAACCGATGACGAGGATCATCGTCAGGAAGGCCACCACGAAGTTGATCCACGGCAGGTCGAAGACGAAGAAGCTGATGTCGAGCCTGAACTCGGGATCCTGGGTGCCGAACGGGTTGCTGTTGCGCCACAGCAGGAAGGTGTCCCACTGGGTGGCGGCAGACAGCCCGGCGAACAGCCCGACGGCGAGCGGCGCGGCGACGGTGGCCGTGCGGCGCATCGGCTCGACGAGCTGGCGGTAGTGCTCCATCGCCTGCGTCTCGGGCGACGGAGCGTAGATCGGCCTGCTGCGGAAGGCGACGTGGATGCTCGACCACACCATGGCGGCAGTCAGGAGCCCGCCGACGATGCCGAGCAGCAGCTTGGTGAGCAACTGGGTGGTGAACACGCTCGAGAAGTGGACCGACTGGTACCACAGCACCTCGGTCCAGAACTGCGCGGCGATAGCGATGACCACCAGCACGGCGGCAGCCACCACCAGGGCGGTGACGAGCGGGCGTCGGGTCGGCGGCAGGACCGCCGTCTCGCCGCGCCGGTGCGCGCCGGAGTCGTCGTCGTCGAAGTTGCCCGGCGGAGGGCCGAAGTTGCTGTCGCTCACGTGGCGTGCCTTGGGTGCGAGGGCGGGCAGGTGGTCGGGCGGAACCCGGTGGCAGCCACCTCGGGCCGCCTGCGGCAACCATAACCCGCGCGCGCTCCGGCCCAGCGGGGCGATACCGCACCGTGACCCGTCCTACGACCACCGGAGGCCTGCGCACCCGGCTCTCCAGGCGGCCGAGCCCTGCCTATGCCGCACGGTGGCGGGCGTCGGAGGCGTGGCAGACGCACCACAGGCCGCCCCGGGGCACACGGCGATCGGTGCCCCTGCGGCATACGGCAGCATGGGGGCGTGAACCCGCAGCCCGTCATCGACCCCCTCGCCATCGCCGCCCTCGACACGGAGCGCCACGTCGCGGCCGCAGGCTGGGACCAGCCGGCCCGTCTCTTCGCCCTGGTGCGCACCGCGGACCTGCTCGAGCGCGAGCCCCAGCTGCGCGACCAGATGGGTCCGGCCGACCTGGCCGAGGGCGCCCTGACCGCGGTCGAGCAGGAAGGGCTCCCGACGACGAGCTCCCTCGAGACCCTGCTGGGGCGGCTCGCGTGGCCCGACGAGGTCAACGGCTGCGCCTTCGCCATCGAGCGCATGGTCGTGCCGCCCGAGGCCGAACGCGACCTGCCCACGAGCGGCGACGAGGCCGTCGACCACCTCGCCGCCCACCCCGACCGCAAGGACGTGCGGCTCGTCGTCGCGGTGCTGCGCGACGGGTCGTCGATCTGCCTGCTGCGCCAGCGCGACCACGACTCCGACGACGCGGTGGCGACCGGCAAGGACATCGCGCCCGGCCTCGTCGAGGCGCTCAGGGCGACCTTCGAGGACTGACCGGGACGGCCGGCAGCCTCCTCCCCCGCGCGGTCAGCAGCGCGGCAGCGAGCCCGTCTGTCCCTTGGCGACGGCCTCGACCGCGGTGCGGGCGGTGTCGAAGGTGCCGACCTTGAAGACGTCGAGCCCGTCGGGCACGTGCCCGACCACCTCGTCGCAGTTGTCGGCCGGTGCGAGGAAGACCTGGGCGCCGTCGGCACGGGCGCCGGCGAGCTTCTGGCGGATGCCCCCGATCGGGCCCACCTTGCCCTCGTCGTCGATGGTGCCGGTGCCGGCGATCTGGTGTCCGGCCGCGAGCGGACCGGGCGTCAGCTTGTCGTAGATGCCGAGTGAGAACATCAGCCCGGCAGACGGGCCCCCGATGGCGCCTGCGTGGATCTTCACGGTGGCCGGGAAGTCGTGGTCGAGACCCAGCAGCACCCCGAGCGCCGTGCGGCCCTCCTGGCCCGCGATGGTCGGCACCTCGAGCTTCTGCTCCTTGCCGCCACGCGTGATCGTCAGCGAGACGGTGTCGCCCGGCCGGGACTTCTGCAGGGTGTCGCGGACGGCCTGGGTCGTGGTGATCGGCTCGCCGCCGATCGCGGTGATGCGGTCGCCGACCTTGAGGAGGTCCTTGGCCTTGGACGAGTCGGTGAGACCGGCGACGGCGATGTGGGTCGGGACGTCCTTCCCGATGGCGCGCAGCGCCACGGCGGTCGCCTCCTCCTGGGAGCCCTCCATCTGGATGGCGTTCTCCTCGGCGACCTGCTCCTTGCTGACCTGCGGGTCGAAGATGTCATCGACCGGAAAGACGTCGCGCGCGGGGTCGATCCAGGCCTGCAGCACGTCCCAGGCGTCGACCGGGTAGCCGGGGCCACCTTCGACGCGGACGGTGGTGAAGCGCAGCGCGCCGTCGGTCGGGTAGGTGGGGAGGCCGGTGACCGAGATGATCGGCGTGTTCTTGCCGTCGCCGGTGGAGCTGAGGGTGTTCTGCGTCGGGCCCGGGCTCATGACGGCATACGGCAGGTTGACGACCGACCCGACCACGACGACCACGAGGAAGAGGAAGAAGGACGCGAGCACGGCCTTGTTGCCGCGGGTCAGGGTGCCACGGCCCTCGCCGTCGAGCAGCTCGGCGCGCGTGGGCAGCTCGGCGCCGGGAGCCTGCTCGGGGATGCGCTTGATCGTCTTCACGGCAGGCCCACCCACTCGTCGGCGCCGTCGGCGAACTGCTGGTGCTTCCAGATCGGGATCGTGGCCTTGAACTCGTCGATGAGCTGGCGGCACACGTCGAAGGCCTCGCCGCGGTGCTCTGCGCTCACTCCGACGACGACGGCGATGTCGCCGACCTCGAGGTGCCCGACCCGGTGCACGACGGCGATGCGGACGGCGCGCCCGTCAGCGGCGAGGCGCTCGGCGAGCTCGCGCGCGGTGTCGGCAGCCTGCGGGTGCGCGGAGTAGTCGAGGTGCGTCACGGCGCGGTCGCTCTCGCGAGCCGCGTCGTCGGAGTGGCCGTCGTGGTCTCGCACTGTCCCGACGAACAGGCAGACGCCGCCGGCCCGGGGGGACGAGACACTCGCGAGCACCTCGTCGACCGACAGGGGCGTCTCACGGATCTCGGCAAGGGTGACCGTCACGCGGGCAATCGTATGCCGCCGAGGAGACCACTCCCGCCGCCGAGCCCGTCGGGCGTCGCCCGACCGGGGAACCAACGAGGTCGATCCGTGGTTGTCTTGGGTGTACGGCCGAGTGGCCGGCACGACACCATTTCGAGTGGGGATGAGCAGGCATGGCCGACGACCGCGGCGACGACAACCGCAGCGACCGGGACGACGATCTCCCGGAGATCCCGGACGACCGGGACGCGCAGCAGCGAGGTCCCGACCGGGCACCCGGCGAGTCCCCCTTCGGACTGCCCTTGAACAGGCCCGCGTCAGGCGGTGCGGGCGCCGGCGGCACGGGAGCCGGCGACATCCTCCCCGACCTCGGCGGGATGGACCCCGCCGACCTGGGCGCGATGCTCGAGAAGGTGCTCGGCGAAGCGGCGGAGAACCCCGACCTCGCCGAGGCCATGCGCTCGATGGGCGTCGACCCCCGTGACCCCGCGACCCAGGCCGCCATGCGGGCGCAGCTCGGCACTTTCATGGCCGCTCAGCAGTCGCCCACCGGCTCGCGTGACCTCGCCACGGAGGTGGCCCGTCGGCACGTGCTCACCGTCGATGGCAACGACGTCCACGACGACGCGGCCTCGCGAGCGGTGCACGACGCCGTCGCCGTAGCGACCCTGTGGCTCGACGAGCAGACCACCCTCGACGCCCCCGCCTGGCGCGCGACCGGGCTGAGCAGGGCGGAGTGGGTCGACGCGACGATGCCCCGGTGGTTCGAGCTCATCGAGCCGGTGTCCGACGGCGTGACGGCCGCCACCTCCGATGCCATGCGCAAGCAGATCGGCGAGCTCGGCCCGGAAGCCTTCGGCGAGGCGCTCCCGGAGGGGCTGCCCGCCGGCTTCGACCCGCAGCAGATGGTCGAGCAGTGGGCGCCGATGCTCGGCAACCTCAGCCGCCAGATGTTCGCCGCCCAGCTGGGCCAGGCCGTCGGCACTCTGGCGACCGAGGTCGTGAGCGGCACCGAGGTCGGGCTCCCCCTCACCGAGCCGGGGCTGGTCGCCCTGCTGCCGGGCAACGTCGCCCAGCTGGCCGAGTCACTCGAGCTCGACGTCGCGCAGGTCCGGCTCTACCTCGCCGTGCGCGAGGCGGCGCGGGTGCGCCTCTTCTCAGAAGTCTCCTGGCTCGGCCCGCAGCTGCTCTCGGCCGTGTCCGACTACGCCCGCAACATCACCATCGACACCGAGGCCATCGAGTCGGCGCTCTCGACGATCGACCCCTCCGACCCGGACGCCCTGCGCTCCGCCCTGCAGGGCAACCTCTTCCGACCCCAGCCCACGGCCGCGCAGCGCACGGCCCTCGGCCGGCTCGAGACGCTGCTCGCCCTGGCGGAGGGCTGGGTCGACCACGTCACCGACAAGGCGACCGGTCGTCACCTCCCGCAGTCGGCGGCGCTCGCCGAGACCATCCGCAGGCGTCGGGTGGGCGGCGCCGCCCAGAAGACGTTCGCCGGGCTCGTCGGCCTCGAGCTGCGCCCTCGTCGCCTCCGCGACGCCGCGAACCTCTGGGCCGCGCTGGAGAGCGCCGGCGGTCAGAGCCTGCGTGACGGCCGCTGGGCCCACCCCGACCTCGCGCCCACGTCGGCCGACCTCGACGACCCCATCGGTTTCGTGGAGCGCGCCACGGGCGACGGCACGGCCGAGGGACAGCCGACCGACCGAGGCCTCCCCGAGGGCCTGGACGACGGTCTGGGCGACGCGTTCGGTGAGGACCTCGACTCGGTGCTCAAGGGGATCCTGGACGAGGCCGACCGCGAACGCCGCGGCGAGCCGTCGGCAGGGCCCGACGCCGAATCCGAGACCTCACCGGGCGACTCCGGTGAGCCGGACGAGCCCCGCGAGCCGGACGAGCCCCGCGAGCCGGGAGACCCGCAGCAGGGCGAGAGCCGGTGACCGGAGCGGCTTCCGGCCTGCCGCCGACCGCCGCCACCACCGAAGGAGCAGCTGAGGCGACGTCCATCGCCTCGGCTCATCCAGCGTGGCGCCGCCTGCATGCCGACGCGCTGTCGCGGCTCGAGGCCTGGGTCGCACCCGACGACGAGCAGGAGCAGCTCCGCCTGACCTACCTCGCCCACCTGCGCGCGCATCCCGAGGCCGTGAGCAAGGCCGGCCCCCCGGCCCACCTCACGGGCAGCGTCATCGTGCTCGACGAGACGGGCGAGTCGGCGCTGCTCACCCTGCACCGGCGGGCCAGGCAGTGGTTCCAGTTCGGTGGTCACTTCGAACCGAGCGACGAGTCCGTCTGGCAGGCAGCAACGCGTGAGGCCCGCGAGGAGTCCGGCATCGCCGACGTGACGGCCCTGCCCGAGATCGTGCAGCTGGACCGGCACGTGCTCGTGGGCGACTTCGGCCGCTGCCGGGAGCACCTCGACATCAGGTTCGCCGCCGTCACGCCCCGGTCGGCCGCCGCGGCGGTGAGCACCGAGTCCATCGACGTGCGCTGGTGGCCGGTGGATGCCCTGCCCGAGGGCACCCGCGCCGAGCTGGGTCCGCTCGTGCGCGCAGCCACCCGTGTCATCGGCTGCTGAGCAGGTCCGAAACCGGCACACAGCGACCTTTTCGGGTGCCGACACGTTCCCCGCCATGTGATCTGCGTCATGCTCTCTCGTCACACGAGCCACATGCGCCACACCGCGCAGGCGCCGGGCCGGCTCTCCAGCGTGCATCGGTACGCCGTGCCGGTCACCGCTCAGGGGCGTCCGAAGGAGGCGCCTCGTGTCCGGACGGGCGCCGTGCGGGGAGTGCGCGCCACGGGGTGCGAGCGCGGAATCCCCGCGACTGTCAGACGTCGGTCGGGGCGTGCCGGGAGCAGGTCGAACGGACACCCCCGCGGGTGAGGCAGGACCCGCCGAACGCACGAGGGCCCGCCGGACGGCATACGGCCTCGGCAGGGGCGGCGCGGTCAGTCGTCGCTGAGGTCGAGGCCGGCAGCGGCGGACACGCCCTGGAGGTAGCCACGCGCGCGCTCCAGACGCGGGTAGCCCCGCAGCAGCTCCCAGAACTGGGGGCCGTGGCCCGGCTGGAGCAGGTGCGCCAGCTCGTGCAGGAGGACGTAGTCGACGACCCACCCCGGCATGCCACGGAGCTTGTCGGACAAGCGGATCGAGCCCTCGGCAGGTGTGCACGAACCCCAGCGGGAGTTCTGGTTGCCGACCCACCGCACGCTCGACGGAACGGCGCGGCCACCGAGGTGCTCGCGGGACAGCTCGAGGGCCCGCTGCTCGAGGTCACCGTCGCTGCGCTGCCGGCGCTGCTCGGAGGCCGCGACGCGGGCGACCATGGTGCGCACCCACTCCCCCTCCTCGGCCTGGCTCATGCGCGCGGGGACGAGGACGACGAGCCGCCCCTCCTGCCGGTAGGCGGACACGGTGCGGCGACGCTTGGCGCTGCGGCGGACCTCGACGGTGACACCGTCGACCACGGTGTGCACCACCTCGCGCCGCGTCGTCGCCATGAGGGCAGGGTAAGCCCGCCGACCGACAACGGCGCGGAGCACGGCACCGACACGTCCGCGCCCGCACGGCATACCCCATTCCGGGAGGCCACGCCAAGCGGGGATGAGCATGATTTCGTGCTCAGCGTGCTCTAGGGTTGAACGAGTCGAGGCGCCCGTCGGATGGGCGCCGTCAACAAGGAGACACCAATGGCTGACGAGACCTACAAGGGCGAGTTCTACTGCGTGAAGTGCAAGGAGAAGCGCGAGGCCGAGGGCAAGGTTGTCGTGTCCGACAACGGTCGCCGCATGGCCAAGGGCCAGTGCCCCGTCTGTGGCACGAACCTCAACCGCATCCTGGGCAAGGCCTGACCAGGTCACGCCGGCGTCGCTGACGCCGCAGATCGAGGGGGCGGGACCACACGGTCCCGCCCCCTCGTGCGTGCCCGTGCGAGAGCGACCCTCCCAAGACCCCGTACGCCCCATCTGGAGCCGTATGCCGCCGCGAGCGTGCGCGTGGAGGCGCCCCGACCTCGAGCCGCCTGTGGACGGCCACGACGGCGACCCGCGAACGGCTGCGAGCCTGACGACCGAGGGTGGTGCCGCAGGCGGCGTCACCGGGTCAGGAGGTCCCATGTCTGCTGCCGTGCCGTCTCACCCGCGCGTCCCCGTGTGGCTGCGCCCCCTGACCCGCCGGCGGGACGAGGTGCAGTTCGGGGTGCTCCCAGGAGGCCCGGTCGTGAGGGGCATCAGCGAGACCGAGGCCGACCTGCTCGCGCGCCTCGACGGGGCCCTCCCCCTCGCCTCGACCTACCGGGTGGCGGCCGATGCCGGCGTGCCGCCAGAGCGGTGGCAGGCGCTGCTCGAGCTCGCGCACGACCTGGCGATCCTCGCCGACCGCGAGAGCGACGACCCTCCGCCTGACGGCGCGGTGCCTGCACGCGTCGTCGTCGACGGCTCCGGGAGCCTGGCCGCCGAGATCGCCGCGGCTCTCGCGAAGACCCACCTCACCGTCGTCCACCGGCGCGCCGCTCTCGACCGCGCCGTTTCGGCCCCCGACCGTCCCCGCCCGGACCTCGTCATCCTGATCGGGTCACCGGTTGTCGACCCGCGTCGCGGCGACCTCTGGCTGCGACACGGCATACCGCACCTGCCGGTCGCACCCGCCGGGCCGCGCACGGTGGTGGGGCCCCTCGTCGACGCCTCCCCCGGCGGGCCATGCCTCTGGTGCCTCGACCGGCACCGGGCCGACCGCGACGAGGCCTGGCCCACGGTGATGAGCCAGGCCACCCCTCCCCGGCAGCTGACCCTCGCCGGCCCGCCCGAGGGGACGCACGACGCCCTCCGGCCGGGGCTCACCGAGATCGTCGTCGGCACGGTCACCCTCCTCGTCACCGGCCTGCTCGAGGGGCACCCGCCGCCCCCCGGTGTCTCGGTCGAGGTGAGCCTGCCCTGGCCGCGCATGGACCACCGCCGCTGGCCCGCGCACCCGCTCTGCCCGGCGCACCCGGCGCCACTCGGCTCGCGCGACCGCGCGGCACGACCGTCGGCTGTCGCCACAGGGCTGACCCGCCAGTCCGGCGAGGTGCTGCGCCCGGGCGCCTAGGCCGACGCGTGCGCCGTGACACACCAACGCGTACGCCGCCACCCACCGGACCCGCATGCGGCCACGCACGACATAGAGTCGGGGGCGGGAGCGGGCCGACTGCGCCACGCCCCGAACGCCAGCCGGCGCCCTCGCCCACCGAGGCCCACGCCGTGGAGTCGCCCGAGGAGGTGTGCCGTGACCGACCTGCCGCGCAAGGCCGTCGTGCGCTCGGCCAAGCTCGCCTCGGTGCCACTCGGTTTCGCGGGACGCACGGCGCTCGGCATCGGCAAGCGCCTCGGCGGCAGGCCCGCCGAGCTCGTCGCCGCCGAGCTGCAGGCGCGCACCGCCCAGCAGCTGTTCCAGGTGCTCGGCGAGCTCAAGGGCGGGGCGATGAAGTTCGGGCAGGCTCTCTCGATCTTCGAGGCCGCCCTCCCCGAGGATCTCGCGGTGCACTACCGGGCCACCCTGACCAAGCTGCAGGACAGCGCGCCACCGATGCCGACCACCTCCGTGCACGGCGTCATGCGCACCGCGTTCGGCACCCGGTGGCGCAGCCGGTTCGAGTCCTTCGACGACCACCCCGTTGCCTCCGCGTCGATAGGGCAGGTGCACCGCGCCGTCTGGAAGGACGGCCGCGACGTGGCGGTCAAGATCCAGTACCCCGGAGCCGGGCCGGCGCTGATGAGCGACATCCGCCAGATCAGCCGGGTCGCGAAGGTGGCCGCCGGCTGGGTGCCGGGTATCGAGCTCGGCCCCATCCTCGACGAGCTGCGCGACCGCATGGCGGAGGAGCTCGACTACCGCCTCGAGGCCGACTCGCAGGCGACCTTTGCGGCGGCCTTCGACGGCGACCCTGACTTCGCCGTGCCGCACGTCGTCGAGGGCCGTGAGCACGTCATCGTGTCCGAGTGGCTCGAGGGACTGCCCCTGTCGCGCATCATCGCCGAGGGCACCCAGGAGCAGCGTGACACGGCGTCCCAGCTGTACCTGCGCTTCCTGCTTGCCGGCCCGGCGAGGGCAGGTCTGCTCCACGCCGACCCGCACCCCGGCAACTTCCGCATGACGCCCGACGGGCGGCTCGGCATCATCGACTTCGGGGCCGTCAACCGCCTCCCCGAGGGCATGCCGCCCGAGATCGGGCCGCTGCTGACGACGGGCCTCGAGGGCAGCGCCGAGGACGTGCTCGACGGGCTTCGCGAGATCGGCTTCGTCAAGAGCGGCATCGACCTCGACCCTGAGCGGCTGCTCGACTACCTCGAGCCGTTCATGGCGCCCTTCCGCACCGACACGTTCGCCTTCAGCCGCGAGTGGCTCCGGGGAGTGTTCGCGCACATCAACGATCCCCGGCAGCCCAACTACGCCGTCGCCTACAAGCTCAACCTGCCGCCCGAGTACCTGCTGATCCACCGGGTCTGGGGTGGGGGCATCGGGGTGCTGAGCCAGCTCGGCGGCACCGTGCACGGCCGCTCACTCGTCGACGAGCTGCTTCCGGGGGCCGACCTGCCGCCCGTGGGCGAGACGGGCTGAGGAGTCGTCACGACCGGGTCGTCACCACCAGTCGGGGTCGAGCTTGCTCTCGATCGAGCGGAGGTTGTCGCGGCTGCAGCGCTCGCAGGTCCACGTGGTGCGTCCGCGCTCGGTGCCGCGGCTCCAGGTGAGCCGGGCCATGGCCTGCTCATCGGTGGGCGGGGTCGTGCCGCAGCTCGAGCAGACGAGCACCGGGACGATCTCTGAGGTGTCCATGGGTTCTCCCTTCGCCTCACCGCCAGTATCCGCCGACGGGGCAGGCTCTCGTGGCGCCACGCGAGAGTCGTGCGCAGCCGTGCGTGCGCCGACGCGGCCCGTCACGTGCGCGAGGACGGCTCCCGGACATGAGGAACCGCGGGTGACGTGCGCGTCACCCGCGGCTTGCTCACTCGATTCAGTTGTCCTGCAACGCGCTCGACGGCGCGGTCGTTCACTTCTCGCTGTGGCGTCGACTGGCGCGGATCTCCTGTGCGATCAGCCGGGCGCTGCGACGGATGCCGCTGCGGTCCTGGCGCTGACTGCGCTGGTTGATCCGGTCGCGAGCCAGCATTTCGAGCTGGTTCATGACGATCTCCTGGTCTGTGAAAAAGATTGGTGTTCAAGGTGTTTGACGGCCGAGTCATGCGTCTTCACGCCGGCTCAGGCAGCCACGGGGTGCTTGCGCGGACGGCCGCGCGGCCTCTTGCGAGCCACGACCGCGCCCTGGACGAGCAACTGCCCGCCCCAGACGCCCCACGGCTCCTGACGCTCGAGAGCGCCGGCGAGGCACTGGGTCCGTGCGGGGCAGAGCCCGCAGAGGGTCTTGGCGAACTCGACGTCCTCCGGTCTCTCGGCGAACCAGAGCTCGGCGTCGTAGTCGCGGCACGGGATGGTCTCGCCGACCTGCTCGGCCTCTGTCCTCATGTCAATCAGTTCGCTCAGCTGCATCGTTCTCACCTCCGTCTCCGGGGCCCCGGTTCCCGGGCGCCCCTGCTCACTCGTCTCTGTCTTGGTCCGAAGGCCGGCACCGACGGTGCGCGACTCGGTCCTGCTGCTCGGCATCCGAGGAGTCATCTCTTGTGTCCCTGCTCTGTCCGGCGCCCGGTGGGGCGTTGATGCGGTGTCGGTTACTGCGGTGTGGGGCGGCAATCGGGTCAGGCGGCTGCTGGAGCTGCCCGGGGAAACACGAAGGCCGCGGACCCGGTGATGTCGGGTTCGCGGCCTGGAGGTGAGGCTTCTGGGTCTGTGTCAGACCGGTGGCCTCCCAGAGCGGGAGCGAACGACATCGATGGTCTTGTAGGCGGGGGCGAACGTGAGGCCGAGGACCGAGACGTCTCCCGTGATCGGAGCGCGGAGATCGGCGACGCGGCCGCCCATGACGGCGGCGACGGACACAGTGGTCCCCTGGGCCTCGAACGTGGAGTCCGCAAGACGGATCTGGCCGGCGCGCGGACGCACGGAAAGGACGCAGGTTGCTGCGTTCATCGTCATCGTGGTGATGTCCATGGGCCGACCCTCCTATCTGCTTCTCGCGGGCCCCAGCCGGCTACCTGAGCCACTGGGCTTGACGTCCTAAAGGGTACGCGTGCCCGTTGCGGACGAACAACTGATTTAACGAAGTTTTCGAGACAATTTTTCGTGCGGTGCCGTCAGCCGGCGGATTCCTTTGCAGCAGAACGACTTTCGAGCAACTCTTGCGGGTCTGCACCGCCCAGGATCGCCAGCACGTCGCTGCCGTACTGCTCCAGCTTGCGCGCGCCGACCCCACTGATCGTCGACAGGCCCCCCTCGTCGGAGGGCGCCTCCTCCGCGATCGCGGTGAGCGTCGCGTCGGTGAAGACGACGTATGCCGGCACGCTGGCGTCGCGGGCGACCGCGAGCCGCCAGGTGCGCAGGCGCTCGAAGGTCGCCTCGTCGTAGGTGGGCGGGCAGTCGTCGCAGCGACCGACCTTGCGCTGGGCGGCCGAGACGAGCTCGGCCCCGCAGCCGCGGCAGTGCGCGAGCCGCGCGACCTTCGGAGCGGACCTCTTGGAGCCACCCGACTTGGCCTCGCTGCGTGCACCCTGCCCCAGGATGCCGGCAGCCGGGGCGAGGAACCGCGAGACGCGGCGGGTGGCGCGAGCGCCAGGGGTGCGGGCGCCGGACCACGAGAGGAAAAGCTGCTTGCGGGCCCGCGTCAGGCCTACGTAGAGCAGTCGACGCTCCTCCTCGATGGCGTCGGGGCCCTCGGCCATCGAGATCGGCATGAGGCCGTCGGAGGCGCCCACGAGGAACACGGAGTCCCACTCGAGGCCCTTGGCGGCGTGGAGACTCGCGAGGGTGACGCCCTGGACGGCGGGCGCGTGCTGCTCGGCCGCACGCCGTTCGAGCTCGGCGACCAGCTCGGGCAGGCGCGCCTCGGGTGCTGCCGCCGCCATGTCGTCGGCGAGCGTCGCCAGGGCGGTCAGCGACTCCCACCGCTCACGGGTGGCGCCACCGCCGGAGGGCGGCTCGTGCGACCAGCCGGCGCCGGTGATGACGTCGCGTGCGATCTCTCCGAGCGGCTTCGCGCCGTCGTCGCTGCGGGCGGCGCCGCGCAGCAGGAGGACGGCGTCGCGCACCTCCTTGCGCGCGAAGAACCGGTCGCCGCCGCGCACGAGGTAGGGCACGCCCACGTCGGTGAGCGCCGACTCGAACGCCTCGGACTGCGCGTTGGTGCGGAAGAGCACCGCGATCTCGCCGGCCGGGTGACCCGAGCCGACGAGCGCACGGATGCGCTCGGCCACGCCGCTCGCCTCGGCGGGGTCGTCGGGGTAGGACGTGAGCTGCGGGTCGGGCCCCGGCTCACCCTGCGCCAGCAGTCGCACCGAACCCTCGCGGGCGGCCTGCGTGCCCGACGCGACGATCGTGTTGGCCAGCCCCACGATCTGCGGGGTGGAGCGGTAGTTGCGCACCAGCCGGACGACCTGCGCCTTGGGGAACCGCTTCGAGAATCCCACGAGGTGCTTGGGGCTGGCGCCGGTGAAGGAGTAGATCGTCTGGGCCGGGTCGCCGACGACGCAGAGGTCGCTGCGCTCGCCGAGCCACTGGTCGAGCAGCCGCTGCTGGAGGTCGTTGACGTCCTGGTACTCGTCGACGACGAACTGGCGGTACTGGCCTCGCACGGTGCGGGCGATGTCCTCGCGCTCGTCGAGGATGCCGACGGTGAGCAGCAGGACGTCCTCGAAGTCGATGACCCCGCGGCGCTGCTTGACGTCCTCGTAGGCCTCGAAGAGGCGGGCCATGGCCGTGAGGTCGAGACCCGGGGGCTCACGGCGCTGCTCACGCGCGCGGGCCGCATACGACTGGGGAGTCAGCAGGTTGACCTTGGCCCACTCCACCTCGGCGGCGAGGTCGCGGATCGTCGTGCGGTCGAACTGCATGCGCAACCGGCTCGCGGCCTCGGCTACGGCCGGCGCCTTGTGGCTCATCACCTCGGGGGCGGCACCGCCGATCGCCTGGGGCCAGAAGAAGTGCAGCTGGCGCAGCGCCGCCGCGTGGAACGTGCGCGCCTGCACCCCCTGCACCCCGAGCCCGCGCAGGCGGGTGCGCATCTCGCCGGCGGCGCGCGCCGTGAAGGTCAGCGCGAGCACCCGCTGCGGCTGCTGCGCACCGGAGTGGACGGCATACGCGATGCGGTGGGTGATGGCACGCGTCTTGCCCGTGCCCGCGCCCGCGAGGATGCACAGGGGCCCGGGTGGGGCGAGGGCGACCTCTCGCTGCTCGGGGTCGAGCCCCTCGAGGATCTGGTCGGCGGTGGCGGAGGTCAGGAGTGATCACCCTTCGCGATGGCGAGCGCCCGGGCGGCGTGGTCGGGCACGTAGTTCTGGTTCTCCTGGGGCGGGCGCTCGTAGCCACGCGGCGCGGGCCGGTCGGGAACGGCCGGCACGTCGGGGGTCATCGCGACGTGCGGGATCGAGCCCAGGAGGTGGTGCATGACGTTGACGCGCGAGCGTCGCTTGTCTTCGGACTCGACGACGTGCCACGGCGCCCACGCGGTGCTCGTGGCCGCCATCATGCGGTCCTTGGCCTCGGAGTAGTCCTCCCACCGGGTGATCGACTCGAGGTCCATCGGGGAGAGCTTCCACTGGCGCATGGGGTCCTTGGCGCGGGAGCGGAAGCGCCGCTCCTGCTCGACGTCGGAGACGCTGAACCAGTACTTGCGCAGGATGATGCCGTCGTCGACGAGCATCCGCTCGAAGACCGGCGCCTGCTCGAGGAACCGGGCGTACTGCTCGTCGGTGCAGAAGCCCATGACTCGCTCGACGCCGGCCCGGTTGTACCAGGACCGGTCGAACAGGACGATCTCGCCCGCCGCGGGCAGGTGGGCGATGTAGCGCTGGAAGTACCACTGGGTCTTCTCGCGGTCGGTGGGCGCCGGCAGGGCCGCGATGCGCGCGACGCGGGGGCTGAGGTACTCGGTGATGCGCTTGATCGCCGAACCCTTGCCCGCGGCGTCACGCCCCTCGAAGACGACGACGACGCGCTGGCCCGTGGCCCGCACCCACTCCTGGAACTCGACGAGCCCGGCCTGCAGTCGCCGCACCTCCGCGTCGTAGACGGCGAGGTCCATCTTGCGGGGTCGCTTTGCGCCGTGCCGGGCCATGGGGTCATCCTTGCATCGAGGGACGACGTCCGCGGGAGCCGTCCCCAACCACCCCGGCCACGCAGGCCGCCACCAGCACGACGAATGGGAACCGATGCCCGAGCTCAGCCAGGTCACGCCCACCGAGGGCTCGATCACGATGTTCACCACGACGTGGTGCGGCTACTGCACGCGGCTCAAGGGCCAGCTGTCGCGCGAGGGTGTCCCGTTCACCGAGATCGACCTCGAGGCGAACCCCGAGCACGTCGACTTCGTGGAGCAGGTGAACGCCGGCAACCGCACGGTGCCCACGGTCGTCTTCCCCGACGGCACCGCCGCGACCAACCCGTCGCTCGCCGAGGTCAAGCAGCGCCTCGCCGGCTAGTCATCCGCGCGGGCCGTCACCACCGACGGCTCCCGCCCTCGACGACAGACTCGACCGTC
Source organism: Terrabacter sp. 05T424 (assembly GCF_056396225.1). Taxonomy (NCBI): domain Bacteria; kingdom Bacillati; phylum Actinomycetota; class Actinomycetes; order Micrococcales; family Intrasporangiaceae; genus Terrabacter; species Terrabacter sp. 05T424. The sequence continues at coordinate 555,501 of NZ_JBFTLB010000001.1, read as the reverse complement.
GAGCCGAGCCAGCGCTCGATGATCCGCTTCGCGATCGAGATGCCGCTCGGGGTCCGGATGGCATCGCTGCGCAGCAGGTCGCGGTACTCCTCCCGCGTGACCCACCGCGCCTCGGCCATCTCGACCGGGTCGATGGTCAGGTCGGTCTCCCGGGTCGTCGCCGCGAACCCGATCATCACCGACGAGGGGAACGGCCACGGCTGGTTGCCGAGGTAGCGGGCAGAGTCGATCGTGACCCCGACCTCCTCGGCGACCTCGCGGGCGACGGCCGCCTCGAACGACTCCCCCGGCTCGACGAAGCCGGCCAGTACGGAGAACCGGCCTTCCGGCCAGTGCGCCCCGCGGCCCAGCAGCAGCCGGTCGTCGGGGTCGACGACCGACATGATGACCGCGGGGTCGGTGCGCGGGTAGTGCTCGCTGCCGTCGCGCTCGCACCGTCGCACCCAGCCGGCCTCCACCGGCTCGGTCGGTGCCCCGCAGCGTGGGCAGAAGGGATGGGTGGCGTGCCAGTGTGCGAGAGCGAGAGCGGTCGTGAAGACACCGGCGTCACGCGGTCCGAGCGCCTCCCCCGCCTGCCGCAGCGTGAGCCAGCCATGCGCCTCGGTGTCGCGGCCGCTGGACGACGTCCCGTCGGAGGCGTCTTCCGCCGGCTCGTCCGACCCCACGACGCCGACGTATGCCGTGCCGGCGCCGTCGCGCCCGAGGTGGAGCGCCAGCCGGGTGCGGTCGGCGGCCTCGGGGGCCCTGAGGACGAGTCCGAGCGTGCCGTCGCCGGCGGCCCCGTCGCCAGTGGTTCCCTCGCTGGGGGTGCCGCGGCCGGCGGACCCGTCGAAGGCAGCCACCCGCATGCGGTCGCCCCGGACCTCGGCGACGCGCGTTGCGGGATCGTCGAGCAGCTCGCCGATGACGTCGGGTCGTCGGCGTTCGAGGGCCACCCGGTCGAGCGAGCTGCGTGAGAGTGCCAGATCCGTCAGGGTCGCGTCGGTCAGGGCCACGCCGCCCACCCTAGGACGGCTTCCGGCCCGCAGGTGAGCGACCCTGCCCGGGCGCTGCCTCCCACGCTCGGCGGCTCGTTCGACTTACCGTGGACGCGTGACCCGCAGCCCCCTCTTCCTCGCCGCCCTGGCGAGCTCGGCCGTCCCCGGCCTCGACCCGGTCACGGTGGAGGGCACTGCGACCCGGCCCGGCGACCTCTTCGAGATCGCCTACGTCCAGGACAGCCAGGACCGTCGCTGGGTGGTCAAGTGCCCGGCGACGCCGGCAGCCGGAGCCATGCTCGACGACATCGCGGCCCTCTCGGGCCTGCTCGGGCGTCGGCTCGACGTGGCGATGCCGATGGTGCGCGGCTTCGCGCCCGTGCCCGAGGGGCGTGCGGCCGTGTACCTGCGCGTGCCCGGCAGGCCACTGGACCTCGGGGGACTGCAGCCGGGGCAGCTCGCGGCCGAGGTCGGCCGCACCCTCGCGCACATCCACAACGTCGAGCACCTGCTCTTCGAGGAGGCCGGGCGTCCGACCTACGACGCCGAGGCGCACCGGCGACGACAGCTCTCCGAGCTCGACCGTGCGGCGGCCACCGGCCACGTGCCCACCGGACTGCTCACGCGGTGGGAGCACGCCCTCGAGGACGTGTCACTGTGGCGATTTGCGCCCTGCGCGGTCCACGGGACCTTCATCGGGGCCAACGTCCTCGCGTCGTTCGACGACGAGGACGACTCGTCCACCGGTCGCGTGCGCGGCGTCCTCGCGTGGGAGGAGAGCCGCATCGGCGACCCCGCCGACGACTTCGCCGGGCTCACCCGGGTCGCGTCGCCCGAGACGCTCGACGCCGTGCTCGAGGCCTACTCGCAGTCACGGGTGGAGCGCCCCGACGTGCACCTCGTGCGGCGTGCCCGCCTCGCCGCCGAGATGGCGCCGCTGCGAGCCCTGCTCCACGCACTCGCCTCGGGTCGGCTCGAGGTCGTCGAGCGCACGGCCGATGAGCTCCGGGCGCTGGACGCGCAGGTCGAGGCCGACGACCGCCGCCACGCACAGGAGGATGCCGACCGCAGCGAGCGCACCCGTGCGGCGCGCGAGCGCGCCGAGGCGGTGCTCGACCCCCACGACCCGGAACGCCCCGAGCCGGCCTGGGACGCCACGCAGCCGCACACGCCGTTCCCGATGCTCGGCGAGACCCAGGCCATCTCCATGACCGACCTGCCGCACCAGGATGGCTCGAACGACCAAGCCGTCCCTGACGCCCCGCAGGAGCCGGAGCCTCACGAGCCGGCGTGGGACGCCACCCAGCCGCACACGCCCTTCCCGACACCCGGGGTGACCCAGGCCATCACGACCACCGACCTGCTCGGTGACACCGACGCCACCCCCGACCCCACCTCCGACCCCGCGCCCGACCCCGCGCTCGATGCCGGGCTCCATGAGGGAGCCGACGGTGTCCCCGAGGCCCGGGGCACGTCTGCCGCAGGCCAGCCCCGGCCGGGCGGTGAACGTCACCAGCCCACCGTCGCCACTGCATCGCACGGGCCGACGTCGGGGCCCGAGGAGTCGCAACCGGTGCCGTTGGTCGCGCCGCACGCCGGTGACTCGCCGTTCGAGATCGACGAGGTGGAGGCGCTGCCCGACGGGGTGGGCGACCTGCACGAGGGCGCGTCGGACTTCGTCCCGGTCGCGCACCCGTCCCGACCGCGCGACGGCCGCCGCGCCTGATCGCGCCTGATCGCGGCCGATCCGCGGCCGATCCGCGGCCAAGGCTCGCGGCCGGTCAGGCCGGAAGAGTGCGCAGCAGCTTGACGAGGTCGGCTTCACTCGGGACCTCGGGTCGTACGGAGACGCCTTCGGCCGCGTAGTAGAACGCCGCGTCCACCTCGCCGGGGTCTACGCCACGCAGCCGGGCGAAGGCGACGGCATACGCGGCGAGCTGCAGCGTGCGCACGCGGGCGTCCTGACCCGTTGGACGTGCGCCGGTCTTCCAGTCGACGACGGTCCAGCCACCGTCGTCGCGGGCGAAGACGGCGTCGATGCGACCGCGCACGGCGATGCCGTCGATGATCGTCTCGATGGACAGCTCGATCTCGTCGGGCACGCGGTCGGCCCACTCGCTCGCCAGGAAGTGCTCCTTCATGACATCGAGGTCGGTGTCGTCGGAGGCGCCCTCGTCGGCGCTGCCGGGCAGGTCGAGCAGGTCGACCATGGCAGCCCGGGAGTAGTGCTCCTCTATCCATGCGTGGAAGGCGGTGCCCTGGCGGGCAGCGACGGCGGGAGCGCTGGGCATGGGACGACGCAGGTTCATCGCGAACGCCTCGACGTCGCGTGCCAGCGAGACCACGGCGGAGGCCGACAGGTGGCGGGGCACGTCGACGACGGGCTCACCGCGCGAGCGCCGCGCGGCCCGCTCGGCGAGGAGCAGCCGCAGGTCATCGAGGCGTGGGTCGGCCGGCGGCGCGTCGCCTGATCGCACGGCCTCGGCCAGGCGGGCGACGACGCCCACGAGGGCGGCGCGGCGGTGGGCCATCGGGTCGTGGGGCCAGATCGCCGACACCGGGTCGACGAGGTAGGGGTTGCTCGGCGCGACGGCGCGGCCCTTGGAGTCCTCGACGGGGTCGGGTGCCGGGTGCCACACCTGCTGCGTGACCGCGTCGCCCAGGGCGTCGCGGATCTCGAGGAGGAAGCGGCTGGGCACCGAGAGGGTCTTCTTCGTCGCGCCCCAGACGTGCGTGGTGAGCAGCACCTCGTTGCGGGCGCGCGTCACCGCGACGTAGGCCAGTCGGCGCTCCTCGGCCACGGCGTGCCGACCGCCGGCCAGGGCGAACTCCTCGACGGCCACTCCGAGCTGTTTGCGGTCGGGGATGCTGCGCCAGTCGAGGTGCGGGAGTCCGTCACGGTCGCCACGCAGCTCGTAGGGCAGCGAGTCGAGCCCGACGAGCCACCCCTTGTCCTTGGGGGTGCCCGAGCAGGCGTACTCGGGTGGATCGGAGTCGTCGACGAGCGACACCGAGGTGGACGAGTGGTCGGGGAACGCGCCCTCGACGAGCGCGGGGACCGCGACGACGTCCCACTCGAGGCCCTTGGAGGCATGGACCGTGAGCACCTGGACCGCGTCGGCATCGGATTCGGTGTGGCCGGCGTCGAGACCGCGCTCCTGCTCCCGGGCGGCCTCGAGCCACGCGAGGAACCCGCTCAGGGTGGGCCGGTCGGCGCTCGTCGCGTAGCGCGCCGCCACGTCGGCAAAGGCGTCGAGGTGCACGCGGGCCGTCGACGCGGTGTGCTCGTGGCGGGCCAGCACCTCGATGTCGAGACCGAGGGCGACCTCGGCCTCGGCCACGAGGTCGACGAGCGGCAGAGCCGTGAGCCGCCGGAGCCGGCGCACGACCGCTGACAGGCCGTGCAGGCGGCGCATGGCCTCTGCACTGATGCGGGCTCCATCGCGGGCGACCCAGCCGGGACGAGGCAGCTCGTCGAGCGCCTCGACGAGTGTGGCCGTGTCGGCGCTGTCGGTGGCGAGGTCGCTCCCCCGGCGGTCGTCGTCGGACCGCGCGCTGTCGGATGACTCACCGTCGGACGGCTCATTGTCGGAGGGCTCGCTGACGGACCGCTCGCTGCCGTCGACCGGCCCGTCGGTGGCCGGGGCACGTCCCGAAGCGCCGGGATCGGCAGGCCGACCGTGCAGGTCACGGGCCCACGCCCAGAGGCCGGCGAGGTCGGCGGCGCCGAGACGCACGACGGGACCGGTGAGCAGCCGCATGAGCTGGTCGCCGCGGGTGGGGTCCTGGACGACCCAGAGCGCGGCGACGAGATCGCTCACCTCGGGCGTCACGAGCAGGCCGCCGAGGCCCACCACCTCGACCGGCAGGTCTGCCGCCCGGAGCGCTTCGATGACGAGCGGGAAGGACGAGCGGCGTCGGCACAGCACGGCCGCGGACCGGCCGGTGCGCCGGCCGCTCGGCGAGCGCCACCGCTCGGCCACCCACGCGGCGACGTGCGCCGCCTCGGCCTCGGCGGACTCGAGCCGGTCGATGGTGACCGTGCCCGGCCCGGCGCCCGGTCGAGCGGTGAGCGGCTGCACGTGCGCCGTTGCCAGGGGCGCGGCGGTGACGTTGGCGGCAGCGAGGATGAGCTCGTCGTTGCGCCAGCTCGTCGACAGCGGAAGCACGTCGGCGGGGCCCTCCGGCCCGGCGAACTCGGACGGGAACCGCAACAGCGTGGTCGCGCTCGCGCCGCGCCAGCCGTAGATCGACTGGTTGGGATCGCCGACGGCGGTCAGGGCGACGGACGGGTCGTGGAAGAGGGTGCGCAGCAGGGTCAGCTGGGCCTCTGAGGTGTCCTGGAACTCGTCGAGGAGCACTGCCGTGAAGCGGTCACGCTCGATCTTGCCCACCTGCGGCATGGTCGACGCGAGACGCGCCGCGAGGGCGATCTGGTCGGCGAAGTCGAGCGACTCGCGTGATCGCTTGAGCTCGAGGAAGGCCTCGACGATCGGCACCACGAGCCGGCGCTCGCGCAGGACGCCGAGGACCTCCTTGGCAGGCGACAGGCTGCCCCTGCCGTCACCGTCGGGCAGCGCGTCGAGACGCGCCAGCACGTCGTCGAGGTGCGCCGTCACCTCGGCGGGGGTGCGCACGTGCTCGGCCATCTCAGCCGCGAGGGACATGACGGCGTCGATGATGTTGCCCTCGGACCGGGTCATGCCGTCCATCGGGCCGTCCCACCGAGACACGGACTCGGCGGCGAGCTGCCACGCGCCCGCCTCGGTGAGCACTCGGAACTCCGGCTCGATGCCGACCCGGAGGGCGTGCTCACGCACGAGCCGGCCGGCATACGAGTGGTAGGTGGAGACGGTCGGCGTGCCGCCGAGCACCTCCGCTCCGGTGCCGTCGTCGGCGGGCGGGGTCCAGAGGCCGGCCCGCTCGAGGCCGCGGAGGCGCTTTCCGATGCGGGCCGAGAGCTCGGCCGCAGCCTTGCGCGTGAAGGTGAGCCCGAGCACCTGGTCGGGCGTGACGAGGTCGTTGGCGACGAGCCAGACGACGCGGGCGGCCATGGTCTCCGTCTTGCCCGAGCCGGCACCGGCGACGACGAGAAGCGGGCCGGGACCGGCCTCGATGACCGCCGCCTGCTCTGGTGTGGGTGGCGGCAGCTCGAGGGCGACGGCGATGTCGCGCGAGGAATGGCGCACTGACGTCGTCGTGCGGTCGAGGGTCTCGGTCACAGGGCATCACCCTCCGGCTGGACCGGGCAGGAGGACTTCACCGGGCAGGTGCGACAGGTGCTCTGGGAGGCGGTGAAGGTCGCGGCTCCCATGCCCTCGGCAGTGGCCTCGACCAAGGCCCGGGCCCACGTCGGGTCGGTCACGCTCGTCACAGCCTCCTGGGTCATCACCGACGGTTGCAGGCCCGAGAGGCCGCCCTTGCCGATGAAGACGAGGGCCGCCCCGGCGCTGTGCTGGCCGAGCTCGGAGAAGCCCCCCTCCTCGACGGCGACCTGGTAGGCGCCGAGCTGCCCGTGCTCGGCGAGCTCGGCCTTGGTCGGCTTGCTGGTGCCGGTCTTGAGGTCGACGATGCGCAGGCCGCCGTCGCGGTCGCGCTCGATGCGGTCGACCCGACCACCGACGACGGCGCGGCCGACCTGCACGCGGAACGGCGTCTCGACCCCGACCCGCTCTCGCTCGCGTTCGGCGACATCGCGGTAGGCGACGAACCTCGCGACCATGTCGTGCGCCTCGCTTCGGGTGCGGTCTGTGACCCAGCCCGGTGGCAGCCCGAGCCGGCCCCAGCGGTCGTCCACCTCGGCGTCGAGCACCTCACGGGTCGCGTCGGGCTGCTCGGCGACGATGTCGTGGACGAACGTGCCCACCGATGCCGCGCCCAGCTGCACGCCCTCGCCACCCACGGCCGTGAGGAACCAGCGCAGCCCACACTCGTTGAAGTAGGTGACCTTGGAGGGCGAGACGTGCACCGCCTCATCGGCCGGCCGCACCGTGTTGTCGCTCGTCACGTCGCGCAGGGCCCACCAGGTCGCCGGGTCGGCCCCTCGCACGCCCTCACGCGCGGCGACGGCGAGCAGGGCGAGGGCGCGCTCGGCCACGGCCGGGTCGGGGCTGGTGACCTCGCGACGCAGCTCGCCGACGAGGCCCGGGAGGGTCATCGTGCGACCCACCTCGCTGTGCGCACGCACCTCGTCGGCGAGGCGGGTGCGGGCCGGAGGGTCGACGAGGTCGAGGTAGACCGACGGCTGCTCGTCCTCGTTGCCGACGGCGGTCACGAGCAGCCGCTCGGTGGCACGGGTGACGGCGACGAGGAAGAGGCGCGTCTCGTCGTAGCGCACGGCGGCCTGGGCCGCGCGGAAGCCGACCGGCCGCTGCGCGACGACGTCGACGAGGTCTTCGGAGCCGAGCACCGAGCCGCGCAGGCGCAGGTCGGGCCACACACCTTCCTGCACCCCGGCGACGACGACGATGCGCCACTGACGGCCGGCCGCCGTCTGCGGGGTGACGAGCGAGACCCGGCCACCAGACTGCCCGCCGACGAGCAGGGTGTCGCCGGGGACGTCCTGGCCCTGGATGTGCTCGAGGAACGTGTCGGGCCCCGCGGTCGGCAGCCGGTCGACGAAGGCGCCGGCTGCATCGAACAGGGCGAGCACGGCGTCGAGGTCACGGTCGGCTCGCTCCCCCGTCGAGCCGCCGGCGAGGGCCGCTCGGCGCCATCCTTCCGCGACGGCGGCGCCCTGCCAGATCGCCCAGAGCACCGACTCGGCGTTGACACCGGCGACCCAACGCCCCTCGTCGCCGATGCGCGCCGCTGCGGCGCCGGCAGCGAGGGCGGCAGCCACTCGTGCGGCGGGGCGGGCGACCTCACCGAGAAGGGCTGCCCGCGGGGCGTCGAGGAGCAGCTGCGCGAGAAGCTCGTCGCTCGAGCGTCCTCCGCCCGAGGACAGCTCGTCGTGACGGAGCCGGCGGCGCAGGCGACGCAGTCCGACGGTGTCGGCGCCTCCGATCGGCGAGAGCACGAGGTCGGCGGCACGCACCGGGTCGATGGCATGCTGCTCACCCCGGTGCTCGCCACGGGCGACCTCGAGGCTCTCGGCGAGGAGGTGCAACAGGGGGCGGACCGCGCTCTCGTCGCGCACCGGGGTCTCGGCGCTGCCTGCCTGCACCGGCACACCTGCCTGCCCGAGCAGCCGCCGCATGGTGTCGGCGCGGGCCGAGCCGCGCACGACGACGGCCATGTCGGTCCACGGCACGCCCTCGACGAGATGCGCCCGGCGCAACCGCGTGGCGACGTGGGCGGTCTCCTGGGCGGCCGACCGGAGGAGCGCCACCTCGACGCTGCCCCGCTCGGGGTCGGACGTGGACGGTGCCAGTCGACGTTGCTCGCCGCCACCGAGCGCCCCGATGCGCCGCGACACCCTGTCGGCGACCGCGGTGAGCGCCGGCCCGAGCCGGTGGCTGCGGTCGAGCACGACCGTCTCGGTGCCGCGGTGAGCGGTGCGACCCGGCGGCACGTCGGGCTCGATGAAGTCGAGCAGCGTCGGCTCGTCACCCACGGCATACGGGCTGCGCCCAAGATCGCCGAGATCGTTCCACCCGCTCGCCAGGAACCTGGGGTCGGCACCGCGGAAGGCCTGGACCGCGACGTCGGGGTCGCCGAGCAGCACGATGCGTGGGCCGCCGCGCGCCACGACACCCAGCAGCCGGGCGGCGGCGGACGTCAGCTCCTGGGCGTCGTCGACGACGACGAGGCCCACGCGCTCGTGCAGCCGGTCGAGGGCGGACGGGTCGTCTTCGAGCAGCTCGGCCGCGGCGGTGAGCACCCAGGCAGGGTCGTAGGACCCGTGCCGGCTGAACGAGGTGACCTGGTCGTACTCACGGAGCACCTGCGCGGCTGCCACCCACTCCGGGCGGTCGTGCTCGACACCGAGGCGGGCCAGGTCGTCGGGCCCGAGGCCGTGCTCGACGGTGCGCATGAGCAGGTCGCGCAGCTCGTTGCGGAAGCCGCGCGTGCGTAGGGCGTCGCCCAGCGCCGCGGGCCAGGTGGGGCCGGGCACCTCGCCGGACGCGTGCCCTGCCAGCAGGTCTCGCAGGATGACGTCCTGCTCGGGCCCGTTGAGCAGACGCGGCGCGGGCTGGCCGTGCAAGGCCGCTTCGGCGCGGAGGATGCCGAACCCGAACGCTTGCCACGTGCGGGCGAGCGACTCGGTGGAGGTGCCATCGAGACGGGCCGTGACCTGCTGGCGCAGGCCCGCGGCCGCGCTGCGGCTGGAGGTCAGCATCAGGCACGCGTCGGCCCGCAGACCGTGCCGGCGCACCCCGTCGACGACGAGCTCGACGGCGAGGGTCGACTTGCCGGAGCCGGGCCCACCGAGCACGCGGAGCACGCGCGCTCCGGAGTCGAGTGCCGCCTGCTGTCGCTCGTCGAGCCGCACCGCCGCCGACACCAGGGCGGGAGCTCGACGAAGGATGACCACCCGCAGATTCCATCATGGGCCGCCGACAGGGTCACGGGACCCCGCGAGGACGCCGCAGGGCCCGGACGGCATACGCCCGGGCCCTGCGTGTCAGTGCGTCAGGACGTCACGTCAAGTCGAAGCGGTCCGCCTCCATGACCTTCGTCCAGGCGGCGACGAAGTCGCGGACGAACTTCTCCTTGGCGTCGTCGCTGGCGTAGACCTCGGCCAGGGCGCGCAGCTGCGAGTTCGAGCCGAAGATGAGGTCGACGGCGGTGGCCGTCCACTTCAGGTCACCGCTGGCGACATCGGTGATCTCGTAGACGTTCTCCTCCGCGACCGACGCCTTCCACTGCGTGCCGGAGGCGAGCAGGTTTCTGAAGAAGTCGTTCGTGAGCACGCCGGGACGGTCCGTGAACACACCGTGGGCCGTGCCGCCGACGTTGTTGCCGAGCGCCCGGAGGCCGCCGACGAGGACGGTCATCTCGGGGACCGTGAGGCCGAGCATGTACGCCCGGTCCAGGAGCAGCGCCTCCGGCTGCAGCTTCACACCGGGACGGAGGTAGTTGCGGAAACCGTCGGCACGCGGCTCGAGCACGGCGAAGGAGTCGACGTCGGTCTGCTCCTGCGTCGCATCGGTGCGGCCGGCGTGGAACGGAACGGTCACCTCGACTCCCGCATCCTTCGCGGCCCTCTCGACTGCCGCGGAGCCCGCGAGCACGATGAGGTCCGCGAGCGAGACCTGGGCTCCGCCGGACTCGTTGAACTCCTTCTGGATGCCCTCGAGCGTGTCGAGGACCTGGGCCAGCTGGTCGGGCTGGTTGACGGTCCAGCTGCGCTGGGGCTCGAGACGGATGCGTGCACCGTTCGCGCCGCCGCGCTTGTCGGTGGAGCGGAAGGTCGCAGCCGACGCCCACGCGGTGGAGACGAGCTGGGAGACCGACAGGCCGGAGCCGAGGACCTTCTCCTTGAGGGCCGCGACATCGGTGTCGCCGACGGTCTCACCCTCGACGGCCGGCACGGGGTCCTGCCACAGCTGCGTCTCGGGAACCCATGGGCCGAGGAAGCGCGAGACGGGGCCCATGTCACGGTGGAGCAGCTTGTACCAGGCCTTGGCGAAGGCCAGGGCGAACTCGTCGGGGTTGTCCTTGAAGCGCCGCGAGATCTTCTCGTACGCCGGGTCGACCCGGAGCGCGAGGTCGCTCGTCAGCATGGTGGGCCGGCGCTTCGGCGAGTCGGGCGTGGGACCGGGGATGACCGCCTCGGCGTCCTTCGCGACCCACTGGTGGGCACCAGCGGGGCTCTTCTCCAGCTCCCACTCGTGGGCGAAGAGGAACTCGAAGTAGTCGTTGCTCCACTGCACCGGGGTGCGCGTCCACGTCACCTCGAGGCCGGAGGTGATGGCGTCGGCACCCTTGCCCGACGCGTACTCGCTCTTCCAGCCCAGACCCTGCTGCTCGAGGGGCGCACCCTCGGGCTCGGGGCCGACGAGGTCGGGATCGCCCGCGCCGTGGGTCTTGCCGAAGGTGTGGCCGCCGGCGATGAGGGCGACCGTCTCCTCGTCGTCCATCGCCATGCGAGCGAAGGTCTCGCGGATGTCGCGCGCCGAGGCGAGCGGGTCGGGGTTGCCGTTGGGGCCCTCGGGGTTGACGTAGATGAGGCCCATCTGGACGGCGCCCAGAACGTCGTCGAGCTGCCGCTCACCGGTGTAGCGCTCGTCGCCGAGCCAGGTGTCCTCCGGGCCCCAGAAGATCTCCTCGGGCTCCCAGACGTCCTCGCGGCCGAAGCCGAAGCCGAAGGTCTTGAAGCCCATGTCCTCGAGGGCGACGTTGCCGGCCAGGACGAGAAGGTCGGCCCACGAGATCTTCTGACCGTACTTCTGCTTGACCGGCCACAGGAGGCGGCGGGCCTTGTCGAGGTTGCCGTTGTCGGGCCAGCTGTTGAGCGGGGCGAAGCGCTGGCCGCCATCGCCGGCGCCGCCGCGACCGTCGTGGATGCGGTAGGTGCCGGCCGCGTGCCAGCTCAAGCGGATGAAGAGGCCGCCGTAGTGCCCGAAGTCGGCCGGCCACCAGTCCTGCGAGTCATGGAGCACGTGGACGATGTCCTGCTTGAGCGCGTCGAGGTCGAGCTTGGCGAACTCGGCCGCGTAGTCGAAGTCCGCACCGAGGGGGTTGCCCTTGGGCGAGTGTGCGCGCAGCACAGACAGGTCGAGGGAGTCGGGCCACCAGTCCTTGATGCCGTGGGGCCGGCCGCCGGTCTTGGGCGTCGGCGAGTCGAGCGCCGGGTTCTCGCTCTCGCTGCCTCGAGCGGTGGCCGAGTCGTGCATGACCGGGCAGCCGCCCTCGGCCTTGCGGTCCACCCCCTGCGGGCTCTCGGGCGTGACGTCGTTGGGGCTGTCGGTCATGAGTGGGTCCTTCCGGGCATCGTTGTCACTTCAGGCAATACGGGCGGTCGAACAGTCAGGGCAGGTGCCCCAGTAGGTCACCTCGGCTTGGTCGATGACGAAGCCGTGGTCTTCGGATGCGGTGAGGCACGGGGTGTGGCCGACCGCGCAGTCGACGTCGGCGATGGCTCCGCAGGAGCGGCACACGACGTGGTGGTGGTTGTCGCCGACGCGCACCTCGTAGCGCGCGACCGAGCCGGCGGGCTGGATGCGACGCAGCAGGCCGGCGTCGGTGAGGGCGCGCAGCACGTCGTAGACGGCCTGGTGCGAGATGTCGCCCGCGGACTCGCGGACCCGGCGGATCACCGAGTCGGTGTCGGCGTGGGGGTGGTCGCGCAGCACCTCGAGGATCGCGACGCGCTGGCGGGTCACGCGCAGGCTCGAGTCGCGCAGCAGCGCTTCGACGTCGGTCCGGGGCATGACCGGAGTCTTTCGGGTTTTCTTGAACAAATCAAGTCTTTGGAGTGACGTCCTGCTGACGCTGCGGCGCTCGACGCCGCCCCTCTCCTCGTACGATGCGCAGGGGGCGACGCGCGGGACCGGCCCGCCCAGTCGCGAGACCACATCGCACATCCGGGGGCTGCGCATGGCACCAGAGAACGGCAGTCGGGAGTCCCCGTCGCGCCGCCTCGTCGCCTGGGCCTGGCCGAGCCACCCCGCGACGTGGCGGGAGCTGCCGGAGCGCCTCCGACCCACGCTCGGAACGGTGTTCCGGCTCACGGCGGCAGCGGTGGCCGCCTACGTGCTCTCCCAGGTCGTCACTCCCGGAACCCCCGACCTGACCGGCCCCCTCACGGCACTGCTCGTCGTGCAGGCCTCGGCCTTCTCGACGATCAAGATGGGCGCCGTCCGGGTCGGTGCGGTTCTCTCGGGCATCCTCGTCGCCACCCTCCTGTCGACCTGGATCGGCCTGACGTGGTGGAGCCTCGGCGCCGCCATCGCCGCGTCCCTGCTGCTGGCGAAGGTGCTGCGCCTCGGCGAGCAGGCGCTGGAGACACCCATCAGCGCCATGCTGATCCTCGGGGTGAGCAACCACGACATCGCCTCCGAGACCCGGATCGTCAACACCCTCATCGGTGCCGCCGTCGGGGTGGCCTTCAACGTCGTCTACCCGCCGGCCATGCCGATCGGTCAGGCGAGACAGGCCCTGCTGCGCGTGGTCGAGGCAGCAGCCGCCGCGCTCGACCATGCCGCCGAAGCCCTCGAGGCGGGCCCGGTCAGCCGCGAACAGGTCGCGGGCTGGATCGACCGGGTCCGTTCCGCGAACCGCGAGGTCGCCCGGGCCACGGAGACGATCAGCCACCTGAGGGAGAGCCGCCGCTTCAACCCGCGGGCCCTGGGCACGGTCGACGTCGAGCCCGTCCTGGCCTCGGCACTCGACACCTTCGAGCAGTGCCTCCTCGCCATCCGCGCGCTCTTCACCGTGCTGCTCGCCGAGCTGCCACCCGAGAGCGCACCAGAAGATCCCTACGGTGACGAGCTGCGCTCGGCGTTCGCGGTCGTCCTGCACGACACCGCCGACTGCCTGCGCGCCTTCGGGGGCTTCGTCGTCGCCGAGTCGGAGGGGCGCGAGCAGGACACCGAGCAGGCACTGGCGGAGAGCCTCGACATCCTTCGCGAGACCCAGGCCATCCTCACCGAGCTGATCCTCGTGCGGGCCAGGGAGGACACCTCGTCCTGGCTGCTGCGCGGCTCCATCCTGGCCGCGGTCGAGCAGGTGCTGGCACGGCTCGACCTCGAGGACCGGGCCCGCGTGCACCAACAGTGGAAGGAGGAGCAGCAGCGTCGTCCGCTGGCGCACCTGCCCCGGATCGTCCACGACGCCCTTCCCCACCCGGACCGCCCCTACCCCCGCGGGCTGCGACCGGGCCGGCGGCGCGAGCGACCCGGCCGGCGATGACTCGGGCCGGGCGGGTCCGGCCTGCGCTCTACTCGTCGGACGCGACGAGCTCGACCTCGAAACCCTCGCCGCTCTCGAGGTAGGCGGCGTAGTGCTTCGGGCCGCCGGCGTACGGGTGCCTGTCGGCGAACATCAGGCTCCAGCCTCCGTCACCACAGGCGTCGACCAACGCGTCGACCTCGTCGCGTGAACCGCCATGGAAGGCAAGGTGGTTCAGGCCCGCGCGCGTGCGCTCGTGGCGGCCCGCCACGACGTCGGGGCCGGCCTCGAGCACGAGGTAGAGCGACCCGAGCTCCCACGCCTGGCCGTGCCCCCAGTCGTCGCCGAGGTGGTAGCCGAGACGACCGAGCAGCCACCCCCACTCGCGGCCGGCTGCGGCGATGTCGTCGACCCAGATCTCCACGTGGTGGAGGCCACCACGGGTGCCCGGCGCGCCGGCCGCTCCCCCGAAGTCCCACCGCGCCCTGTCCATGTCGGCGCGTCCGCCATCGACGAGGCCCCGCACCATCGGCGTGCCCTCGGCCCGCCAGTGCTCGACCGCCTCGCTCTCGAGGCCCTGCGGCGGCCGGCCGTCGGAGCGGATGACGCGCCACCAGGGCACGTCGGAGCCGTAGCGGCTCATGACGGTGCCCACCGTCCGGGGGCCCATGCCCCCAAGGCGTTTCGCGATGTCGCCGTAGGCGAGCACGCGCCCCTCGGGGATCGTCGCGACGAGGTCGAGCACGCGCTCGGCGTGGTCCTCCAGCGGCACGGGCGTCCTCTCGCTGTCGGTGCAGATGGCGTACGCGGGTGGCTCAGTACTCCGGTTGGCTCGGGTCGATCTCCCGCAGGTACGCGAGTATGCCGCCCTCGACGTTGGCGACGTCGGTCAGCCCCGCACGCAGCGCGAGCCGGGTCGCCTCTGCAGAGCGTGCGCCCACCTTGCAGTGAATGAGCACCCTTCTGCCGGAAGGCAGCTCGTCGAACGCCTCACCCGAACGGAAGCGGTCGAGGTGGATCGGGACAGCGCCGGGGATGCTCGCGATGGCGCGCTCCTCGTCGCCGCGGACGTCGACCAGCAGTGGCGGGTCGGTCGCGTCGAGCTCGGCTGCCATCTCTCGCACGGTGACGGTCGGCAGGTCGCCCTCGTCGGGCTCGGCGGCGCCCGGCACACCACAGAACTCGACGTAGTCGATGAGCTCGGTGACCGTGGGCGTCTCACCACACACCGGGCACTCGGGATCGGCGCGGACGGTCAGCGTGTCCCACGTCTGGCGGAGCGCGTCGTGCACCATGAGCCGTCCGACGAGTGGCTCACCGATGCCGAGGAGCAGCTTGATCGCCTCGGTCGACTGGACCGACCCGATGGCAGCGCACAGGACGCCGAGCACGCCGCCCTCGGCGCAGCTGGGCACCGACCCCGGGGGCGGCGGGTCGGGGAAGACGCAGCGGTAGCAGGGCCCGTGGCCGGCCCACCAAACCGACACCTGGCCGTCGAAGCGCAGGATCGAGCCCCACACGTGCGGCTTGCCGAGCATGACGCAGGCGTCGTTGACGAGGTAGCGCGTCGGGAAGTTGTCGGTGCCGTCGACGACGAGGTCGTAGCCGGCGATGATCTCGAGCGCGTTGGAGGAGTCGAGGGCCACGTCGTGACGCACGACCGTGACGTGCGGGTTGACGCGGTGGACGGCGGCCTCGGCCGACTCGGTCTTGGGCCGACCGATGTCGGCGTCGGAGTGGATGACCTGGCGGTGGAGGTTGGTGAGGTCGACGACGTCGGCGTCGACGACGCCGATCGTGCCCACGCCGGCGGCCGCGAGGTAGAGCAGGGCAGGCGAACCCAGACCCCCCGCGCCGACCACGAGCACCCGCGCCGCCGACAGGCGCTCCTGGCCATCCCGACCCACATCGGGGAGGAGGACGTGCCGCGCATACCTCGTCGTCTCCGCCCTGGACAGCGGCCGACCCGTCTTGACCAGCGGATCCGTCGACATGCCATCACCGTACTGCTCGGTATGGTGAGACGGACACGGTCGTCCGCCTCGGCGGTCGGCGAGCAGGCACCAGTGACACGCAGAGATGCGAAGAGGATCCGCATGGCAGATGAGATGACCCCACCGGGCCGCGGCCAGCGGCTTCCCCGATCGGAGCGGCGTGCCCAGCTGCTCGATGCTGCGCTCGGGGTGTTCGTCGAGAACGGCTACCACGCAGCAGCGATGGACGACATCGCCGCGCGCGCCGGGGTCTCCAAGCCGGTGCTCTACCAGCACTTCCCGGGCAAGCTCGAGCTCTACCTGGCACTCATCGACCAGCACACCGGCGAGCTCGAGCAGCTGGTCCGCGACGCCCTGACACTGCCCGACAACAAGGCTCGCATCAACACGATGACCCGCGCCTACTTCGACTTCGTCGGCCAGGAGGGCGCGGCGTTCAGGCTCATCTTCGAGTCCGACCTCGCCAACGAGCCCGAGGTGCGCAGGCGCCTCGACCAGATCGACCTCACGTGCGCAGAGGCGATGGCCGAGATCATCCGCAGCGAGACGTCGATGGGCCAGGAGGAGGCGGTCCTCGTCGGCGTGGCCTTCGTCGGGCTGGCCCAGACGTCTGCGCGCCACTGGCTGACGCACGAGGCGAACCTCTCCCGCGAGACGGCGGTGCGCATCACCGCAGCCCTCATCCGCCGCGGCTTCGGCGCCTTCCCCGCCGTCGGCAAGTCCGAGGCGAAGTCCGAGTCGAAGTCCGAGGCCAGGTCCGACAGCGACAGGCCGAGCGGCTCGGCCCGGGAATCCGTCGGCACCACGGCTGGTTAAGGTGACGACGGGACGCGGTCGACCGCGTCCACACGAACTGAGAAAGCAGGTTTGACGTGGAGGTCCGCATCGGCGTGCAGAACGTGGCACGCGAGATCACCTTCGAGACGACGCAGTCGACCGACGAGATCTTCTCCGCCGTCAAGGCGGCGCTGGGATCCGACGTGCTCGAGCTGACCGACGACAAGGGCGGACGCATCATCGTCCCGTCCGCGTCGATCGGCTACGTCACGACCGGGGCAGAGAAGAAGGCAGGCGTGGGCTTCGGCGCCCACTGACTGGACAGCGCTTCACGAGCAGCACACTTCCCCAAGGGAACCGGTCCCGCACCGGCCGTGCCGAGGCCGCCGACCGCACGGTCGGCGGCCTTCTGCGTCCGTCCTCGATGCTCGTCCTTCAGATGCCGGCTGCGCGTGGGACATCCCGACGACCGGGGTAAGGGGTTGGATGAGAGTGAGCCGGGCCCACCGGTCGCCGTCGCCCGCGTGCCGGGCACCGAAGGAGGAACGCGAAGTCATGATCGGAACCATCCTGATGGCCCTCGTCGCGGGAGCGATCGTGGGGCCGCTCGCCCGGCTCGTCCTGCCGGGCAAGCAGAACATGGGTGTCCTGCTCACCGTTATCCTCGGGGCCCTCGGGTCCCTCATCGGCGCCTTCATCTACTACAAGGCGACGGGTGTCAGTGACACCAAGGGGATCGACTGGATCTCGGGCCTGATCGGCGTCGTCGTGGCGGCCGCGCTCATCGTCGGCTACGGAATGGTCACGGGCAACCGCCAGACGCGCTGAAGCGCAAATGTGACAGCCACATCCACCACTCCAGCACCAAGCAGTGAGACATTGAGGTCGTTGCACGAATCGTCCGCAACCCGCGGACCAGTGGGTCACCACCTGGTGGCCAGAAGGAGCTGTGACACATGATCGGCACCATCATCGGAGCAATCGTCGTCGGCGCCATCATCGGCGCACTCGGACGGCTCATCCTGCCCGGCAAGCAGAACATCTCGATCGTCGTGACGATCCTCATCGGCATCGTCGCCAACGTCATCGTGACGCTCGTCGTGCGGCAGCTCGGCTACTCCAACCAGTCCGGCATCGCCTGGATCCCGCTCATCCTCGGCGCCATCGTCGCGGCGATCCTGATCGTCGTCTACGGCCGCATGAGCCACAAGTCGGTCTGACCCGCCTCGGCACGACGAAGGGGCCCGACCGCATTGGTCGGGCCCCTTCGTCATGCGCCCACCCGAGACCTGACAGGTCGGCATACGCCCCTCTAGGCCGAGAGGCCGAGGCTCCCCATGCGCCGCGAGTGCTCGTCGGTGAGCCGGGCGAACATGCGACCGAGCTCGGCGAGGTCTGCGCCGGCGCGCCCGGGCGCCCCCACGAGGATGCTCGCCAGCGCGTCACGCTCGACGCCCACCCGCTGCGCCTGCGTGATCGCCTCGCCGACGAGCCGCCGGCCCCAGAGCGCAAGACGCCCCGCGAGCCGAGGGTCGGCGGCGATCGCCTCGCGCACGACCGTCACCGCGAACTCCGCCTGGCCGGTGTCTTCGAGGACGCTCACGACGAGCGAGCGGGTGTCCTCGTCGACGTAGCGCGAGATCTCGCGGTAGAAGTCCTGGGCGATGCCCTCACCCACGTACGCCTTGACGAGCCCTTCCAGCCAGTCGGAGGCGCTCGTGCGCTCGTGGAACGCGTCGACCGCCGGCACGAACGGCTCCATCGCCGTCTCGGGCTCGACGCCGAGCGACTGCAGGCGCTCGGTGAGGATCGAGTAGTTCCTCAGCTCGTGCGCGGCCAGGGTCGCCAGCGCCGACTTGTGGCGCAGGGTCGGAGCCAGCTCGGCGTCCTTCGCGAGCTGGCTGAAGGCGCGCAGCTCGCCGTAGGCCAGGGCGCCCAGCAGGTCGGTGACCGCCGCGAGGTAGCCGGGCTCGTCTGTGCGTTCGGGCGTGGCGTCGTCACTCATGCGCCCAATGTAGTGATTGGTTTCCGGCCTTTTGCCCGCGTGCCGGTAGAGTGAGCGGGACAACTCGGTGCCCGGTCGGCCCGATGGTTTGCCCAGATGGTGCTCGCGGACTCCCCGCGCACCGGTGGAGCCCGCCCAGATGCGAGAGCCACCCGCCGTCCCTGACAGTCTCCGATCGGCCCGTCACGCGCCACTGAGCTCCCGCCTCGCCGGGGTGCTCGTGCCGATCGAGAGATGCCCATGACCCAGCCCCACGAGACCCCCGCCGACGCGGAGGTCACCACGGACGCGCCCGAGACGCTCGCGGACGCCTCCCCCGAGACCACGGCCGAGGTCCTCGCCGAGGCCCCCGCCGAGCCCATCGCGCCGGCGCCGTCGTTCGCGGACTTCGACGTCCACCCTGAGATCGTGGCCGCCCTGGCCGAGGCCGGGATCACCACCCCGTTCCCGATCCAGGCGATGACCCTCCCCGTGGCCCTCTCCGGCCACGACATCATCGGCCAGGCCAAGACCGGCACCGGCAAGACCCTCGGCTTCGGCGTGCCGATCCTCAACCGCGTCGTCGCCCCCGGCGACGAGGGCTTCGACGCCCTGACGCGCCCCGGCAAGCCGCAGGCCCTGGCCGTGGCCCCCACCCGCGAGCTCGCCGTGCAGGTGGCCGGCGACCTCGAGCGGGCCGGCAGGAGGCGCGGCATCCGCGTGCTCACCGTCTACGGCGGCCGCGCGTACGAGCCGCAGATCGAGGCCCTCAAGACCGGTGTCGAGGTCGTCGTCGGCACGCCCGGACGCCTCATCGACCTGGCCAAGCAGGGCCACCTCGACCTCTCACAGGCTCGCACCGTCGTGCTCGACGAGGCCGACGAGATGCTCGACCTCGGCTTCCTGCCCGACGTCGAGACGCTCATGTCGCTGACGCCCGGGTCGCGCCAGACGATGCTCTTCTCGGCCACGATGCCGGGCGCCATCGTCGCGCTCGCGCGCCGCTACATGTCCCAGCCGACGCACATCCGCGCGATGGGCGACGAGAACGAGAACGCCCACACCGTCAAGGCGGTCGAGCAGTTCGTCTACCGCGCGCACGCCATGGACAAGGTCGAGATGCTCTCGCGCATGCTCCAGGCCAAGGACCGCGGCCTCACCATCATCTTCAGCCGCACGAAGCGCACCGCAGCCAAGGTCGCCGACGAACTCGTCGAGCGCGGCTTCGCGGCCGCCGCGATCCACGGCGACCTCGGCCAGGGCGCCCGCGAGCAGGCGCTCCGCGCGTTCCGCAACGGCAAGGTCGACATCCTCGTCGCCACCGACGTCGCGGCCCGCGGCATCGACGTAGAGAACGTCACGCACGTCATCAACTACCAGTGCCCCGAGGACGAGAAGACCTACCTGCACCGCATCGGCCGCACGGCCCGCGCCGGCAACACCGGTGTCGCGGTGACCTTCGTCGACTGGGACGACCTGCACCGCTGGGCGCTGATCAACAAGACGCTCGACCTCGGCATCCCCGAGCCGCAGGAGACGTACTCGAGCTCCGACCACCTCTACTCCGACCTCGACATCCCGACCGACGCGAAGGGCCACCTGCGCAAGTCGCAGCAGCGGCTCGCCGGCCTCGACGCCGAGGAGATCGAGGACCTCGGCGAGACCGGCAAGCGCCACGGGCGAGGCTCGGGCTCAGGCTCTGGCCGCGGTGGCGAACGCGGTGGCGAACGCGGCGGTGACCGTGGCGGGCGTCGCGGCGACCGTGGCGACCGTGGCGGCTCACGCTCCGACGATCGCGACGAGCGAGCGGGCTCCGCCGACGAGGCGGCAGGTGGTGCGTCGGAGGCCGGCGAGAGCCGCCCGCGCCGCAGCCGCAACCGTCGGCGTACGCGTGGCGCTGGTGCCGCTGCCGCCGGTGCTGCCGGCTCCGAATCCACCGAGTCTTCCGCCGCCCCCACGGGCGGTCCGGACGAGTCGGCGTCGGGCGAGGGCCAGTCGCGCCCGCCGCGCCGGCGCCGCCGCCGCGGTGGCTCGGGCCGCTCGGGCGAGACCGCATCGGCCACCGCCGATGCCGGCACCGACTGACGAAGCCCGGACCCGCTGACCGAGGGCCGCGTCCACCACCTGGTGGACGCGGCCTTCGTCGCACCCGGACCCCTTTCGACTCACCCACCCCCGTCGGAAACGGAGCACTCGACCGCCCCTCACCATCGAGTGCCCATTTCCCCACGCCGGCGCCGCGTCGGAAACTGAGCACTCGAGCCCCACCATCGAGTGCCCATTTCCCAACGCCGGCGCCGCGTCGGAGACTGAGCA
This sequence comes from Terrabacter sp. 05T424, assembly GCF_056396225.1. Lineage (NCBI taxonomy): Bacteria > Bacillati > Actinomycetota > Actinomycetes > Micrococcales > Intrasporangiaceae > Terrabacter > Terrabacter sp. 05T424. The sequence continues at coordinate 534,676 of NZ_JBFTLB010000001.1, read as the reverse complement.
CTCGATGAGTGGGTTCGCCGCACCCACGGCATTTCTGCCCGAATCCGGGCAGATTCTTGGCATTCAGCCGTGCGATGCCTCATGATCCAGGGGTGCCCGACCCCGATCTCGTCGCCCATGTGGCCACCTCGACCGGTCTCTCGGAAGGCGAGGCCGCTCGCGTCGTCGGCGACGTCCTCGCCCACTACCGCGAGCCCGTCGAGGACTACGTGCGCCGACGGCACGCGAGGCTGCAGCTGCACGGCGCCCGAAACCCGGACATCTACCGCACCATCGCGGCAGAGCTCGGCGACCGGCTCGTCGCCGCTCCGGAGCTGAGCGAGCGGCAGCTGCGCCGGATCATCTACGGCTGACCCCCGCCTCGCGACCACGTGCCCCGAGGGGCAGCCCACGGCATACGCCACCCCCCCACCCCGACCCAGGAGGTCACCCATGTGCGGCATCGTCGGATACGTCGGGCGCCAGCCCGCTGCCCCGATCCTCATCGAGGGCCTCACGCGGCTCGAGTACCGCGGCTACGACTCCGCCGGCATCAGTGTCGCCGGGCCTCACGGACAGACCGTCGTGCGACGGGTCGGACGCGTGCGAGAGCTCGAGGCCGCACTGCCGAAGCGCCTCGCCGGGAGCGTCGGCATCGGCCACACCCGCTGGGCCACCCACGGGCCGGCGACCGAGGCCAACGCCCACCCGCACTCGAACGCGGACGGACGGGTGACGGTCGTGCACAACGGGATCATCGACAACGCCGCCGCACTGCGCGACCGGCTCTCACGTGACGGCGTGACCTTCACCTCCGACACCGACACCGAGGTGCTCGCGCACCTCGTCGGGCGCTCCACCGCCCCCGAGCTGGAGGACCGCGTTCTCGAGGCGCTCGACCAGGTCGTCGGCACGTACGCGGTCGCCGTCCTCGACGCGCAGTCCCCCGACCGCCTGGTGGTCGCCCGCAACGGCTCGCCGCTCATCATCGGGGTCGGCGAGCGAGAGATGTTCGTGGCTTCCGACGTCGCCGCGCTTGTGCGGCACACGTCGTCCGTCGTCCACCTCGATGACGGCGAGCTGGCGGTCGTCACGTCACGCGGCTACCGCACCTTCACCCGAGAGACGGCCGACACCGGACGCGAGCCGACGACGATCGAGGTCAGCGACGAGGACGTCGAGTTGGGCGGTCACGGCCACTACATGGCCAAGGAGATGGCCGAGCAGCCCGAGACGGTGGCCCGCATGCTGCGCGGGCGCCTCGACACGCGCTTCGGCACCGCCCGCCTCGACGGGCTCAACCTCACTCCTCGCGAGCTGCGGGCCTTCCGACGGGTCAAGATCCTCGGCTGCGGATCGGCGTACTACGTGGGCGAGCTCGGCGCCCTCATGATCGAAGAGCTGGCGCGCATGCCCGCGCACGCCGAGGCAGCCAGCGAGTTCCGCTACCGCAATCCGATCATCGAGCCCGACACGCTCTACGTGGCCGTCAGCCAGTCGGGCGAGACGGCCGACACGGCGTTCGCGGTGCGGGAGATCAAGCGCAAGGGCGGACAGGTCGTCGGCCTCGTCAACGTCGTGGGCTCGACGATCGCCCGAGAGTGCGACGGCGGCGTCTACCTGCACGCCGGGCCCGAGATCGCCGTCGCCTCGACCAAGGCACTGACCCAGATGGGCGTCGGCTTCGCCCTGCTCGCCCTGCTGCTCGGCCGGGTGCGTGACCTGTCGGTGGCCGACGGCCAGCGCATCATCGCCGGCCTCGAGCGGCTGCCCGCCGACATCGCGCAGGTGCTCGGCCAGGAGGAGGAGATCGCAGAGATCGCCCGCGAGCTCTCTGGCGCGGAGAGCCTCTTCTTCATCGGTCGGGTGCGCGGTTTTCCCGTGGCCCGCGAGGGTGCCCAGAAGTTCAAGGAGATCTCCTACCGGCACGCGGAGGCCTACCAGACGAGCGAGCTCAAGCACGGGCCCCTCGCCCTCATCGAGCCCTCGCGCCCGACCGTCGCGGTCATCCCGGAGGACGACCTGACCTCGCGCAACCTGGCTGCGGCCGAGCAGGTGATGGCCCGCGGTGGACGGGTCGTCGCGGTCACGCACGCCGGGCTGGACCTCGGCGAGGTGGGCGCGCGCCGCATCGACGTGCCGCGCAACGAGGTGGAGCTCGATCCGATCCTGCTCATGATCCCCATGCAGCTGTTGGCGTACCACGCAGCGGTCGCCCTGGGGCTCGACATCGACAAGCCCCGTAATCTGGCCAAGTCGGTCACTGTCGAGTGATGGCCCGAGTGACGGCCCGAGTGACGGCCCGAGTAAGTGGGCCGCGCAGGGCTTCAGTGAGGAGTGCATGGTGAAGCTGCACGAGCGCATCGACGGTCGGCTGCGGGAGTTCATCGAGGCCCAGCACGTCTTCTTCGTCGCGACGGCCCCGCTCGCGCCCGACGGGCACGTCAACGTCTCGCCGAAGGGCCTGGACGGCACCTTCGTGGTGCTCGACGAGCAGACCGTCGCCTACCTCGACCTCACGGGAAGCGGTGCCGAGACGATCGCCCACCTGCGCGACAACGGCCGCATCACGCTGATGTTCTGCGCTTTCGAGGGACCTCCCAACATCGTCCGTCTGCATGGGACGGGTCGTCATGTAGGACTCGATGACCCCGAGTTCGCCTCGTACCATGGTCTTTTCGCCCAACTACCGGGCACTCGGGGCGTCGTGGTCGTGGACGTCGAGCGCGTGTCGGACTCTTGCGGGTATGCCGTGCCGCTGATGAGCCACGAGGGTGACCGCGACCTCTTGACGAGGTGGGCCGACAACCGCGGCGAAGAGGGCCTGACGGCCTACCGGGCGACGAAGAACGCCACCTCGATCGACGGGCTGCCCGCCCTCGACCCGTCCTGACACGCGCACACACACATCGAGAAAGACGCGACACCCCGGGACCAGGTCCCGGGGTGTCGTGCGCTTCTCGGCGTCCGGCGGCGCCGGACTGTCGGTCAGGCGCTGACGCCGATCGTCGAGGTGTCGATGACGAAGCGGTAGCGCACGTCACCGGCCACCACGCGCTCGTAGGCCTCGTCGACCTGGTCGGCGGAGATCGTCTCGATCGTCGCGCCGATGCCGTGCTCGGCGCAGAAGTCGAGCATCTCCTGGGTGGCCGGGATGCCGCCGATGTTCGAGCCGGCCACGACGCGGCTGCCACCGACGACGGCACCGGGTGCGAACTCGTAGTTGCTCGTGGGCAGCCCGACGTTCGCGATGACGCCGAGCGGACGGAGCAGGCCGATGTACGTCTGCATCGGCAGGTCGGCGCTCACCGTGTTGATGATGAGGTCGAAGCTGCCCTTGAGCTCGCGCAGGACCCCGGGTTCCGAGGTCGCGTGGTAGGCCGACGCACCCAGGGCCGCACCGTCGTCCTTCTTGGCGTCGGTGCGAGACAGGACGCTCACCTCGGCGCCGAGGGCGGCGGCGAGCTTGACGGCCATGTGGCCGAGGCCGCCGAAGCCGATGACGGCGACCTTCTTGCCGGGGCCGGCACCCCAGCGCTTGAGCGGCGACCACACGGTGATGCCGGCGCAGAGCAGCGGGGCCGCGACGTCGAGGTCGATGCCGTCGGGGATCTTCACGGCGAACCGCTCGGAGACGACGACCTGCTGGGCATAGCCGCCCTTGGTCTCCTCGCCGTCGTAGCCACGGCCGTTGTAGGTCATGACGGCGCCCTTGGCGCAGAACTGCTCCTCGCCGTTCTTGCAGAACTCGCAGTCGCCGCACGAGTCGACCATGCAGCCGACGCCGACACGGTCGCCGACCTTGTGCCGCGTCACGCCGTCACCGACGGCCGAGACCACTCCGGCGATCTCGTGGCCGGGGACCATGGGGAAGATCGCGCTCCCCCACTCCTCGCGAACCTGGTGGATGTCGCTGTGGCAGATGCCGGCGAACTTGATGTCGATGAGCACGTCGTCGTCACGCAGGTCGCGGTGCTCGACGGTGCGCGCCTCGAAGGCGGCTCCGGCGCTCGGCGCGACCAGTGCAGGCGTGGAAGTCAAAAGAGGGTCTCCTTCGTGGTGGGTTGGCGACACTCTCTGGTCCAGCACCACCGGGCCACCGTTCATTCCCGCCGCTTCAGCGACTGGGGTCGAGCCGTCAGAGCCTCGCGAGCAGCGAGGCGGCCACGTCGCGGTAGGCCTGGGCACCCTTCGACGAGGCCGCGGTCGACAGGATCGAGCGGCCAACAGCGGGCGCCTCGGCGAACCGCACGGTCTTGGGGATGGGCGGGTCGAGCACGGGAAGGTCGTAGCGTTCGCCCACGTCGGCGAGCACCTCGCGGGCGTGGTTGCTGCGTCCGTCGAAGAGGGTCGGCAGGATGCCCCACACCTGGAGGTCGCGGTTGAGGATCTTCTGCACGTCGGCGACCGTGTCGAGCAGCTGCCCCACCCCGCGGTGGCTGAGCATCTCGCAGGGCATCGGGATGATGAGCGCGTCGGCGGCGGTGAGGGCGTTGAGCGTCAGCACCCCGAGGCTGGGTGAGCAGTCGAGGATGACGACGTCGTATGCCGTCTCGGCACCTTCGAGGGCCGAGCGCAGCACGTACTCGCGGCCGGGCCGCGGGAGGAGCATCGCCTCGGCCCCTGCAAGGTCGATGGTGGACGGGACGAGGTCGACGCCCTCGTCACACGCGACGACGACGTCGACCAGCTCCGCGGACCCGGTCAGCACGTCGTGCACCGAGAGCTCCACGGTGTCGGGGTCGACGCCGAGCGAGAAGGTGAGACATGCCTGCGGGTCCAGGTCGACGAGCAGCACCCGTTTGCCGTGCGCGGCGAGCGCGGCCCCGATGCTGGCGACGGACGTCGTCTTGGCGACGCCGCCCTTCTGGTTCGCGAGGGCGATGGTCGTGGCACCGGCGCCCCCCGAGCCCGGCGAGGCGTGGGGAGAGGAGCCGGCACCCCGTGTGCTTCCGCGGGCACCTCGCCTCGCGGCCGTGGTCGGGTCGCTCTTGCCGGTCGGGGGCGCCATGCGGCCCAGTGTGTCAGGACGTCGGGTCAGAACGCGGAGATCGTCCGCGGGGCGCGCTCGGCACGTGACAGAGCCGACACGACCGCACCCTGCCCGTGCCTGCGGACGGCCAGTCGGGTCAACAGGGCCAGGACGGGCGCCAGCACCTCGTCGGGCAGTCGCGGGTAGTCGATGCCCAGGCTCGCAGCGACGTCCTCGCCGTGCACGACGACCTCCATCATGCGACCGGTGAGGAAGTCGTCGCGCCGCAGCGCCCAGCCGGCCCACGGGATGAGGACCGCCCGCTCGGCCGGCTGCGCGGCAAGGAGCTCGGGCAGGGCGGACCGCGCCTCCGCCACCCTGGCCAGCACGGCGTCTCGGCCGGCGACCGCCTGCGCATCGCCGCCCGCGCGGATCGAGACGTTGACGTCGTCGTCGACAGCGGCCTGCACCCACGCGGACCGCTGGTAGTGCTCGTCGAGCGTGATCGCCTCGGGCCAGGGCTCGGCGCGGATCAGGTCGACGGCGATCACCGGCTGGCTCGCCAGGTGCGCGACGAGCCCGCCGACGCTCCACTCGGGGAGCGCGCTCGGCGCATCCCACGCGGCGGCGACGTCGTCGCGCGCCACGATGGCGGCGACGTGGTCGACCGCGGCGAGGAAGGCCACGCGCAGGTCGCGCCCTCCCGAGATGTCCGCGGTCCGGTCGGACTCAGGCATCGTCGCGCTCATCCGGTGCCGGTGCCGGTGCCGGTGCCGGTGCCGGTGCTGCGTCGTAGCCGGCCGGCTCGAGACCAGCCCAGTCGGACTTCTCGGGGCCGACCTGCTGGCCCTCGGGGCAGTGGGCCCGGAAGTCGCACCACGAGCAGATGGCCGAGGTGCGAGGGGCGAAGCGGGTCGACTCGACGCCGACCTCCCTGAACTCGGCATCGGCCCTGCGTAGGTCGGAGGCGATCGACTCGGCCTCGGCGACCTTGCGCGAGAGGGACTCGTCGGTGTGCTCGTGCACCGCGACCGTGCCGGACGGGACGTGGTGCAGCTCGACGCGACGGCAGGGCCGGCGGAACATGCGCGCCGAGGCGACGGCATACAGGGCGAGCGGCAGGGAGGTGCGTGCGTCGTCGTCGGTGGGCACCTGCCGGCCGGTCTTGTAGTCGACGACGACGAGCTCGCCGTCGCGGTCGTCGAGCCGGTCGATGCGGCCGGTGATAGCCACCTCGTCGGTCTTGAGCGACACGCTGCGCTCGATGCCGACCGGCTGATTGTCGCGGTCGCTGCGCCGCAGGTAGTCGGTGACGGCGTCACGCACGCGCAGGCGCCAGGCTGCCGACTGCTCGGGGTCTCGGAAGCCGACGTCGATCCACGAGGTGCGCACCAGCTCGGCGACCCCCGCCGGTGTGCGCTGGGAGACCGGGAGGTCCCAGAAGTCACGCAGCACGTTGTGGGTGGCGATGCCCACCGAGGTGTGCGCGCGCTGCGAGCGGGCCTGCGGCCGTGGTCGGTCGAGGTACTGCATGCGGTAGCGGCGCGGGCAGTCGAGATAGGCGAGAAGGCGGGACGGTGACCCGGAGTACAGCGGCGTGGGCATGCCGGCAAAGGTCGTCTGCTCAGCGGCTCCGGTCGTCACGCCGCCACCCTACGGCCAGGCGCCGACACGACGCGGGAGCCGTGCACACGCGCCCGGTCCGGGCCATCGGTCTGCGACAACGGCGCCGATCGGGTGCCGGTCAGCCCTCACCGTTGACGAAGGCGCGCACCGAGTCGGCCACCATCTGCACCGCGATGGCCGACAGCAACAGTCCTGCGATGCGGGTCAGCAGCATCGTGCCGCTCTCGCGGAGCAGGCCGCGCACCTGGCCGGCGAAGCGGAGCACGAGGTAGACGACCAGCATGGCTGCCACGAGCGCCGCACCGACGGCGACGTACTCCCCCGCCGTGTCGGAGCGCTGGACGGCGAGCATCGTCGCAACGATCGCGCCCGGCCCTGCGAGCAGCGGCGTGCCGAGTGGCACGAGTGCGACGTTCACCCCGGCGTCGGCCAGTGAGTCGGACTCCTTGCCGGTGAGCAGCTCGAGGGCGACGAGCAGGAGCAGGAGCCCGCCGGCACCCTGGAGCGCGGCGATCGAGATGTGGAGGTAGCCGAGGATGCCGCGACCGAACAGTGCGAACATGCCGATGACGAAAACGGCCACGAGTGAGGCGCGTCGGGCAGCGACATTGCGCTGGACCTTGGTGAGCGACCCGGTCAGTGCCAGGAAGATCGGCACGGCCCCGGGTGGGTCGAGGATCACGACGAGCGTGATGAAGGTGCTGGTGAAGATGGTCAGGTCGAACAGGTTCACGGCCGCACCACCTCGGTGACCCCGCTCGACGCGGCCTCGATCGCGTCGAGCACCTCAGGGGCCGTGGTGTTCTCGGCGAGGCGGTTGCGCTTGCCCTCTCCGTGGTAGTCGCTCGACCCCGTCAGCACGAGCCCCAGCCGATCGGCGAGCGCCGTGGCCCGCTCGACCTCCGCAGGCCCGTGGTCGCGGTGGTAGGCCTCGAGCCCGACGAGACCGGCGGCACACATCCTCTCGACGAGGGCCTCGTCGAGGCCACCGGAGCGCGTGCGCGTGAACGGGTGGGCGACGACGGGCACACCGCCCGCCGCGCGGACGAGCTCGACCGCGCGCACGGGGTCGGGAGCGTAGTGGCCGACGTAGTAGGGAGAGTCGTCGCCGAGCCACTCGCGAAACGCGTCGTCGCGGTGGCGGATCGTGCCATTCGCGATGAGGGCGTCGGCGATGTGCGGCCGACCCGCCGTGGCGCCGGGTGCGACCTGGGCCTCCACCTCGGCGTACGTCAGGGGTATGCCGTCGGCGGCCATCAGCTCGACCATGCGCTGCAGGCGGGTGGACCGTGAGTCACGGGCTCGGGCGAGCTCGTGCGCGAGTGGCTGGTCGTCTGGGTCGGTGAGGTAGCCGAGCAGGTGGATCGAGGAGTAGCGCCAGGCACAGGAGATCTCGATCCCCCGCACGAGCGCGACGCCGTGGCGCCGGGCGGCAGCCGCCGCGTCGTCCCAGCCGGCGACGGTGTCGTGGTCGGTGATCGCGAGGACGTCGACGCCGGCCGCTGCAGCAGCCGCCACGAGCTCGTCCGGCGTCTCCGTCCCGTCGCTGACGGAGGAGTGCGCATGTAGGTCGATGACCGGCCCCGCTCCTGCCCCTGTCGACGTCACGCCCCAAGACTATTGCCGCGTGCCACCCACCTCCGCCGCCGCCGCTCCGCGCGATCTGCCGCATGACCAGAGGTAGCCAGACCGTCCGGGGAGGGACGGGCCGGGGTCAGGCCTGCGAGGCCGGGTCGGGCCCGGGCCAGTTGCGGTCTGGGACGGGCGTCGGTCGGCCGGGCTGCTCCCCACCGCGGGCCTCGAGGTAGCTCTCCTTGGGCACCATCACCTTGCGCCGGAAGATGCAGACCACGGTGCCGTCCTGCTTGTAGCCGATCGTCTCGACGTGCACGACGCCGCGGTCGTCCTTCGAGGTCGACTCCCACTTGTCGAGCACGCGCGTCTCGCCGTAGAGGGTGTCGCCGTGGAACGTCGGCGCGACGTGGCGCAGCGACTCGATCTCGAGGTTGGCGATGGCCTTGCCGCTGACGTCGGGCACCGACATGCCGAGCAGGATCGAGTAGACGTAGTTGCCGACGACGACGTTCTGGCCGAACTGCGTCGTCTCCGCCGCGAAATGCGTGTCGAGGTGCAGCGGGTGGTGGTTCATCGTCAGCAGGCAGAAGAGGTGGTCGTCGTACTCCGTGACGGTCTTGCCGGGCCAGTGCTTGTAGACCGCCCCGACCTCGAACTCCTCGTAGCTGCGTCCGAACTGCATCCCAACTCCTCCGACCGACGACACGCGAAAGGCCAACGGCTCCCAGCCTGCCGGAGCACACGGCATACGACCACGGGCGTATGCCGTGTGCTTGCTCACGGTCGCTGCGTGGCCTCCGCGTCCGGTTCGACGGACGTCGGTGAGTCGGGGGAATCGGTGGACCCGGTGGGCTCGGCCGGCTCGTCTCGCTCGACAGCGGACACGACGCCGAGCTCGCCCGTGTCGGACAGGACGGGCGCCGAGGAGAGGCTCCCGTCGGGCACGGGGTCGGCGGTCAGGGTCGCGCCGGCGGCGGGACGGGGCCGCACGCCCTGGGAGCGCGCCACGAGCAGGCCGGCGAAGTAGGTGCCGAGCGACACCCCTGCCGCGAGCCCGAGTCCGAGCCCGAACGCCTGCACGAGAGTGGGGACGCCGACGGCGAACCCGTTGCCGTCGGGGTTGGTGACCAGCTGCGAGATGCCTTCGTAGGCCATGCGACCCGGGAGCAGCGGCACGATCGCCGCTGTGGTGACGGCGAGCGCCGAGATGGTCAGCCGCTTGGCGACCAGCCGTGACGCGAAACCCACCACGAGGGCTGCCATCGCCGACCCGGTGACGGCGCCGAGCTGGAGCGCCCGCTCACCGACCGCAAGGATCGCCCACCCGAGCCCACCCGCGACGCCGGCGACCGCGACGGCGCGGCCGCTCGCGTACGACATGACGGCGAAGGCGACGGAGATGACGACGGCGCACACGACCTGCACCGCCACGTTGTCGGTGAGCAGGGTCTGCGAGCTGATCGCGATGGGGTAGTCGAGGCGCTTGCCCAGCGAGAGCACGATCGAGATGCCGACGGCGATGCCGAGCGAGAGCACGACGACCTCGAAAGCGCGCGCACCGGCCGTGACGTAGTAGCCCTCGAGGGCGTCCTCGGCCGCGCCCACGACCGAGAGCCCCGACAGCAGGAGCACGATGCCGGACGCCACGACGAGCGACGGGGAGACGTCGCCGAAGAACGTGACGCCGTTCGACTGCGCGACGACGACGAGGGTGGCGACGGCCGTCGGGATGGCGGCCGCGACGATCTGGGCGAAGAACGCGGCGACGCCGGCACCCGTGAGCCAGTTCAGCACCCGCCCCACGATCGTGGCGGTGATGAAGCTGAGCGCCACGATGAAGACGCCGGCGCCGACGAGCGCGGCCGCACCGGCCGCCAGCGCACCGCCGGCGACGGCCACGAGCCAGCGACGGTAGGGGTGCGGGGCCGTGATCACCCCGTCGAACCGCACGCGAGCCTCCTCGACGGGCACGGGATCCTGAGACAGGTCGACGATGAGCCCACGCAGCCGCTCGAGCCGGGTGTAGTCCTGGACGCGGAACCGCACGATGCGCAGCACCGTGATCGGGTCGGCGTTCGGGCCACGGTGGTAGGAGACCGACACGGACGTGTAGGTGACGTCGACGTGCACCGAGGAGAGGCCGTACGCCCTGGTCAGCGTGAGCACGGTCGCCGTGACGTCGGCCGCGGCAGCGCCCGTCGCGACCATGGCGACGCCGGCCCGCATCGCGAGGTCGATGACGGCGAGAGCCGTGTGCGAGTCGACGCCGTCGGGAGTGGTCCAGATCGGGATCTCGTCGGTCGGTGGCCCGCTCGGTCTCATCGCCCGCCGCGTGCTCGCGCGCAGCGAGGGAAGCGGGCGGTGCGAGGTGGTCGGCCGGGACGTTCGCTCGGTGGGGGCCACCCCCAGACTGTATGCCGCGGGCCCTCGGGCCCAGGTACCCCGCAGGGGTGTCCCGGAGCCTCCCGAGAGCCTCCCAAGAGCCTCGTAGAAGCCCCGCAGGAGCCCCGTCCGGAGCCTGACGCGGGACGACGCACCCCCGGGAAACCCGGTTCGGCGAGCACACCGCTTCGTGACACCATGGCCCGGTGATGAGTGAAGAGCAGAAGACCTCTCCGAGCCGCAAGCGCCCGACGACCGACGAGTTCCGGGCGTTCGTCGCCACCAGCTGGGCACCCCGCAGCACCGGGGTGACCCCTCGGGCCGAGGTCGCCGACCACGCAGCCCGACGCCGCGAGGCCGTCAGCGCGGCCTTCCCCGGTGAGCGCGTCGTCGTGCCGGCCGGCGGGCTCAAGGTCCGCAGCAACGACACCGACTACGTCTTCCGCCCGCACAGCGCCTTCGCGCACCTCACCGGCCTCGGCAGCGACCGCGAGCCCGACGCCGTGCTGGTGCTCGAGCCGCGCCACGGTGAGGGAGACGACACCGGAGCCCTCGGCCACGAGGCCGTGCTCTACTTCCGTCCCCTCGCCGACCGCGACACCGAGGAGTTCTTCGGCGACTCCCGCTACGGCGAGTTCTGGGTCGGCGCCCGCCCGACCCTCGCAGACATCGAGGCGGAGCTCGGCGTGACCGCGCGTCACATCGACGAGTTCTCCGACGCGGTCGGCAAGGACGCCGGCGAGGTCACCGTCCGCGTCGTGCGTGACGCCGATGCCGAGGTCGCCGCCCGCGTCGACCGGGCCCGAGCCGCCGTCGCCGAGACGCAGGACGCCACCGAGGCAGAGACCCGGGCCGACCGCCAGCGCGAGGCCGACGAGCAGCTCGCCCACTTCCTCTCGACGCTGCGCCTCGTCAAGGACGAGTGGGAGGTCGAGCAGATGCGCGACGCCGTCGACGGCACCCACAAGGGCTTCGACGCCGTCATCGCCGACCTGCCCGAGGCCGTGCGTCGCGGGCGCGGTGAGCGCTGGGTCGAGGGCGTCTTCGGCCTTCACGCCCGCCACCACGGCAACGGCGTCGGCTACGACTCGATCTGCGCGAGCGGTGACCACGCCAACACGCTGCACTGGATCAAGAACACCGGCGACGTCAAGGACGGCGACCTGCTGCTCCTCGACGCCGGCGTCGAGGTCGACTCGCTCTTCACCGCCGACATCACCCGCACCCTGCCCGTGAGCGGCACGTTCACCGACGCGCAGCGCCGCATCTACGACGCCGTGTACGCCGCCCAGGAGGCGGGCATCGCCGCCTGCAAGCCGGGCAACAAGTTCAGCGACGTCCATGCCGCCGCGATCCGCGTCATCGCGGAGCACCTGCACGAGTGGGGGCTGCTGCCCGAGGGCGTCGACGTCGAAGGCACCCTTGACGCTGACCACGGCCAGTACCACCGCCGCTGGATGGTGCACGGCACGAGCCACCACCTCGGCCTCGACGTGCACGACTGTGCGCTCGCCACCCGCGAGGAGTACTCCGACGCCGAGCTGAAGCCCGGCATGGTCCTCACCGTCGAGCCGGGGCTCTACTTCAAGGCCGACGACGAACTGGTGCCCGACGAGTTCCGCGGCAACGGCGTGCGCATCGAGGACGACATCCTCATCACCGACGACGGCTGCGAGAACCTCTCTGCCGCGATGCCGCGCACCAGCGCCGACGTCGAGGCCTGGATCGCCGGCATCTGGGCCGCGCGGGCCTGATCTCCCCGATTCCCCTCACCGAACGCGGCGTTCGGTCTCGAACTCAGCGGTAGAACACCGCTTTCGAGACCGAACGCCGCGTTCGGTCTGTCTCTAGCGGGGCATCGGGGTCGGCGGGGTGGGCTGGACGCCGCCGCCGGGTGAGCCCGGGACCTCGGTCGCCACTCCCGGTGCCGGCACGGGAAGTGGCGGCACCGGAGCGACGGAGCCGACCGAGCCGTCCGACGACCCCGAGCCGTCCGACGACACCGAGCCGTCCGACGACACCGAGCCGTCCGACGACACCGAGCCGTCCGACGACACCGAGCCGTCCGACGACACCGAGCCGTTCGGGTCCGGCCCGGGGATCGGTGGACTCCACTGCGCGATGAGCGCGACCAGCCCACCGGCGTCCTGGCTCTCGAGGTTCGAGCCCAGCACCGCAGGGTCGCAGTCGGGGTCGACGTTGACCTGGACGCTCGGCCCGACGGCATACCGGAGCACGAGGCTGAACCGGTGGTCGGACGCCTTGCCCGAGCCCTGGCACGTCTGGCCCGTCGGCCCGGTGGGGAGCGCCCGCAGGGCTGCCACCACCTCGGCCGAGCGGCCGGCATCGAGGGCGGTGGCGTGCGTCGTGCCGTCGACGCCCTGGCGGCAGACGAGCACGGTCGGACCACCGTCGGGCGCGAGCAGCCGGTCGTCGCCGAGCCGCCCCCATGACCGCACGTGGCACGACTCGTCGGCCACCGTCGGGCGGCGGGTGGTGCCGAAGGTCTGGTCGAGGGCGATGCCGAGGGGCGCCCCCGAGACGAAGTCGCCGTTCGTCGTGGCCGAGCAGGCGTTGGCGTCGGCCTTGGCAGCAACCCATACGATCGCGTCGCCGTAGGCGGCACCGACCAGGTATGCCGTCTCGTTGCCGGCCATGGCCGTGCACGCCCGGGGCCGCAGGTCGGACCGGGGCGCCCAGGTCATCGTCTCGACGACAGTGGAGCGCTGCCGCTCGGTCGCGACCGTGCGCTTCTTCAGCGGGAACGGGGCCGTGAGCGGCGTGGTCGACATGATGTCCATGACGGGGTAGGCGCAGACGACCAGCGACACCGGGGGCCGTTGCGGCAGCAGGCGCGCCGCACCGTCGACGCCCTGCGGCTTCTCGGGCACGGTCATGCCCTCCGGCTGTTTCAGGGATGCCGGGCACTGGAGCGCTCCGTCGGGCGCGACCGGCTGCGTCGTCACCGGGCGCACGTCCGCTTTCGGCTGGGCGCCGGGGTCCTCGTAGGTGGTGCTGCCGCAGGCCGCGAGCGCGAGCGCGACGACCGGAGCGAGCGCCACGGCCGCGAGAGTCGGGCGCCCGGCATACGGGAGGGGTCTGCGAGCCGACATCGCGTGCTCCTTCGTCGGGATCCGTCACCCGGTAGGACACACGAGCGCGCCGGTTCGTTGCAAAGGCGAGCCGTGCGGCCGCTCGGTGTGTCAGCCGGCAGGCGGCGGGGCCGCGTCGTCCGAACGGGTCGGTGCGCTGGGCGCCACGCTGGGGTCACCCGTCGTGCCCGGCTGCGGCGCCACGGGTGCGATGCCGATGCTCGACTGCCCGCCGACGTCGATGCCGGCCTTGGCGAGGATCTCGCGCCCCTGTTGCGCCACCTTGTGCTCGGCGAAGACCTCGTAGCGGGTAGCCACGACCTGGCTCACCGACGAGAAGTCCCGCGCGCCACGCGTGAAGGCGTAGCCGACGAGCGACCAGATGAGGCCGAACACCGCGCCGTAGAGGGCGGTCGAGAGCAGCAGGGTGAGGGCACTGGTGGGCCTCGAGAAGAGCGAGAGGATGAGCCCGACGAAGAGGCCCAGCCAGACGCCCGAGAGCAGTCCTCCGAGCGCGACACGACCCCACGTCAGCCGGGCGGTCACCCGCTCCAGCTGCTTGAGGTCGGTGCCGACGATGAGGCAGTTCTGGACGGGGAACTGGTTGTCGGACAACGTGTCGACGGCCTTCTGGGCGTCTTCGTACTTCTCGAAGACGCCCAGCGACATGGGGTACTCCAAGGACAGCGTCGCGAATCCCTGGCGTCCCCCCGGACCCTTCGGTTGCAGGCTCATGTCCCCATCCTCGCACCCGGTGAGCCGGGTATCGGGTTCGTCAGACCTTGAGCTTGTAGTCCTCGACGAGCCGACGGCCGATGATCATCCGCTGGATGTCGGCAGTGCCCTCACCGATGAGCAGCATCGGGGCCTCGCGGTAGAGGCGCTCGATCTCGTACTCCTTGGAGTAGCCGTAGCCACCGTGGATGCGGAAGCTGTCCTCGACGACCTGCGAGCAGTACTCGGACGCAAGGTACTTCGCCATGCCGGCCTCGAGGTCGTTGCGTTGGCCCGAGTCCTTCTTGCGCGCGGCCTTGACCATCATCTCGTGCGCGGCCTCGACCTTGACGGCCATGTCGGCGAGGCGGAAGAGCACGGCCTGGTGGTCGACGATCTTCTTGCCGAACGTCTCACGCTGCTGCGCGTAGGACACCCCGAGCTCGAAAGCCCTTCTCGCGACGCCGCATCCGCGGGCGGCGACGTTGACGCGGCCCACCTCGACGCCGTCCATCATCTGGTAGAAGCCCTTGCCCGGCTCGCCGCCGAGGATCTGCGCGTCGGTGGTGCGGTGCCCCTCGAAGACGAGCTCGGTCGTGTCGACGCCCTTGTAGCCCATCTTGTCGATCTTGCCGGGCACCGTGACGCCCTGGGCGGTCTCGCCGAAGCCCGACTCCTTCTCGATGAGGAAGGTCGTCATGTTCTTGTAGACCGAGTCGGCGCCGGTGTCGGTCTTGACGAGCACCGCCACGAGGTTGGCCGAGCCACCGTTGGTGAGCCACATCTTCTGGCCGTTGATGGTCCAGTCGCCGTCGTCGCCCTTGACGGCCTTCGTCTTGATGGCAGACACGTCCGAGCCGCAGCCGGGCTCGCTCATCGAGAAGGCGCCGCGGATCTCGCCGGTCGCCATCTTCGGCAGGTAACGCTGCTTCTGCTCCTCGGTGCCGTGCTGGAGCACCATGTAGGCGACGATGAAGTGCGTGTTGATGATGCCGCTGACGCTCATCCAGCCACGCGCGATCTCCTCGACGCAGAGGGCGTACGTCAGCAGCGACTCGCCGAGACCGCCGTACTCCTCGGGGATCATCAGGCCGAAGATCCCCATCTCCTTCATGCCGTCCACGATGGCCTGGGGGTACTCGTCCTTGTGCTCGAGCTCCGTGGCCACGGGGATGATCTGCTCCTCGACGAACTCACGCACGAGCTTGACGAGCTCGTGCTGCTCCTCGGTGAGGCCTTCGGTCTGCTGGAGTCGGGACATGCGGGGATCGC
The DNA here is from genome assembly GCF_056396225.1 of Terrabacter sp. 05T424. NCBI lineage: Bacteria > Bacillati > Actinomycetota > Actinomycetes > Micrococcales > Intrasporangiaceae > Terrabacter > Terrabacter sp. 05T424. The sequence goes on along the minus strand of NZ_JBFTLB010000001.1, from coordinate 519,064 downwards.
CACCTTGCGAGTGCGTCGGGCTGGGACAACTGCGACCGAGTATGCCGCCGCGCCGCGTGCCCGGTCAGCGCGCTCGCGTGTGAGTACCGACACCTGTGTCGTGGGTCACCGGCAGTCCCTCCTACCAGAGCTGGCCGAAGCCGACCTTCTTCGACTTGACCGGGCCCTCGAGGGTCGAGCGCTGGCTGAAGTCGCCGGCCTTGAGCCCCGCGGTGACCGTCCGCAGGAGCTCGGTGCGCGTCGCCCCGGGCACGTCCCTCATGGCTTTGAGGAAGAGGTACGTGAAAGCACCGTTGGAGCGACCGTCGAACGTCGCGTCGGATGCCGTCTGGTCGGGTTTGCAGGCGGCGAACAGCACGGGCTTGCTGGCTGTGCCGCGACTTCTCGTCAGCTCGACGAGGGCCTTGCGGTCGACGGTGCGCACCGGGACGACGGCCCGCAGCGCGCGGGTCTGCTCGAGGCCCCGCCGGGTCGGCGCGGGGAGGAACCGCGGCTTGCGGCCGAGGAGCTGGGCCTGCATGACCTCGTCGAGGTCCTTGAGCCCCGTGCCGCTGTGGCACGTGTCGAGGAGCACCTCGAGCAGCACCCCGGACGGCACCCGCGCGAAGAGGTCGCGCAGCTCGTCGTCGACGATGACCGTGTCGCGGTCCCACTGGTCGCCCTTCTGGCGGATGTCGTAGCAGGCAAAGGCCTCGTCGAGGCCGTCGGGCTCGTCGTCGCCGCCCGGCTCGTTCGGCACCTGGGTGCCGTGGCTGGAGATGGTGAAGACGAGGTGGTCGCCTGCCTTGGCCGTCGTCACGAGCTGAGTCAGGTTCGCCATCACGGCCTTCTTCGTCGCAGCCGCGTCGGTGAGCACGGTGGTCGACCTGGCGGTGAAGCCCAGTGGCCGCAACGCCTTCGCGATGTCGTTGGCGTCGTTGGCGCAGCCGGCGAGCCAGCTCGTCTGCGGCAGCGACGCGAACTCGTTGATCCCCACGCACAGAGCCCTGCGTGCCATGGTCGTTCCTTCCTTCTCCTGAGCCCACAACGGGTGGGATCGACTGGGGCGTATGCCGTCTCAGACGGTTTCGAGGACGGCGTCGGGTCTCGCGTAGACGACGTAGGCGAGCCAGGTCGGGTCGCCGGCGTCGCGTGCGGCCTCGCGGGCGACGGCGCTGGCGCGTGACATCTGGGTGCCCTTGAGCAGCTCGTCGTAGAGCGTCTCGACGAAGACCCTCGCCGGCTCCTCCCGGACCGACCACAGGCACGAGACGAAGGCCGAGGCCCCCGCGTCGAGGAACGCCTTCGCGAAACCGCCGACGGTGGTGAGCAGCTCGCCCGAGCGGCCCGTCTGGCAGGCGTTGAGCACGACGAGCGGACCGGCGACGTCAGGGTGGGTCCAGTCGACGTTCTGCTTGACGTCGTTGGAGCTGAGGTACTGCTCGTGCACGGTGGCGCCGCGCTTCTGTCCGCGCAGCAGGACCTTGGCATCGGCGATGTCGTCGGAGCGCGCGGCTCCGTGGCCGGAGAAGTGCAGCAGGTCGAAACCACCGCCGCGCAGCAGACGCTCGACGCCGTCCGGGGTCGCGGTCACCGGCTTCGCCCCGAACCGCTCCTTGAGGTAGCCGGCCTCGGCGACCCCGACGTCGTTCTTGAACATCGGGTTCGCGTAGACGGGACAGATCGAGCGGGCCCGACCCGGACGCACCCGCATGCGCTGCGGAGGGAAGCTGCCGAGCTGCCACCGCACCAGACCCCCGGAGGCGAGGAAGCGCGGCGTCGTGCCCCGCTTGCCGCGCGGTGGCTTGAGGTGCACGAGCTCCCACGGAACAGAGGGCTCGTCGGTGTAGACGATGAGGTCGTGCACCCGGTCTCGGTGCTCCCAGAGGTAGGCCTGCAGGTCCTCCGGGAAGAACTGGTCGAAGAGCAGCGTGCCCGTGTTCTGCAGCTGCGACATCCTCTGACGCGCAGTGAGATCCGGGTCCTTGATGACTTGCTCGACCTCCGCGATGCGTTGCTGCACGAAGTCGTCCGACCCAATGACGGGCGCCGACTCGAACACGCGGGCGGGTTCGCCCGGCACGAGCCGGACCGCATAGCTGTAGACCCGCTCGCCCGTGACGCGGCGGCTCTCGACGATGTCGAGACACGGCACACCCTGGAGCTCGGGGGCATCGACCCCGGTGTGGACGACCGCCGTCACCGGCACCGCGGCGAGCAGCGTCGCACCCGCGGCAGCGGCCTCGAGTGACAGCGTGGCGACGATCACGCTGCCCTGCCGGAGCACGACGGTGACCCGCACCGGCCCGACGGCGAGGGCACGCACACGGAACGTGAGCTCGGCGGCGACGCCGTCGACCGACGAGAGCGCGAAGAGCTTGGGTTCGGGCTCCAGCACCTGACCGTTGTCCTTGGCGTAGACCTGCACGCTCACGGCCTGCGTCGCATCGACGTGGACCGACTCGGCGACGTGCACCGTGCCGGCGGTGGGCGTGAGAGCCGCTCGGGAGAGGCGGACCCGCACGGTGAACTCGGACCCGGGTGTCACCGTCGACGGCATCTCGGCGGCGAGTTCGGCAGGAGTGTCGTGAGCGGGGCCGGGTGCTGGTGCGGGCTCGGTCGCCGGAGGCGGTGGAGGGGCCGGCGGTGGCGCGGCGGGCGGCGGCAGGACGACTTCCGGTGGAGGGACGGCCATCGAGGGCGGCGGCGGGGGCTCGGCTCCCGCTCCCACCGGCTCGGCCGCCTCGGGGAGCTCGAGCCCCCGGTCGTCGGGTGGCAGCGCCGCCGTCATCCAGTCCGGCAGGTGCGACTCGTCGTCGGATGCCCCGAGGCCGAGCGGCAGCCATTGCGAGATCTGACCGATCACCCGCAGCTGCGCGAAGTAGTTGACGTGGTGGACGACATCGTTGGTGCCGAGCGCGCACACCTCGCGCACGTGAGGTCCGGCGACACTGCCGATCGTCGTCATCGAGTCCGTGTCGACGACGAGGTCGTTGCGCCCCTTGAAGAGCCCGTCGACGAAGCCCTCGGCCAGCCGGATCGCGAGCTCCCGGGGGAACTCCGGCGGGTTGTGGTGGTCGTCGAAGAGCGACACGTGGAAGTCGGAGGTCACGACGTACCAGCTCGGCTCGTCGCGCCGCCGCGCGGGCCGCACGGCGTCGAGGGCGGTCACGAAGGCCCCTCCCGGGCGCATCGCGGCCAGGCCCGGTACGCCGTCGTCGCCGGCCGCGCTCGAGGCGAGGAGCTTCACCAGCGCCCCGATGCCGCGCACCACGCCACCGACGATCGCGCTGAACGGGGCGCCGCCAGGCACGAGCGCGAGACCGCCGGCGGTCACCATGAGGAGGTTCGTGTAGAGGTCGACGAGGTCGTGCCAGCGCTCGGGGTCGGCCAGGTGCGTGCCGGCGTTCGTCGCTGCGACGAGAACGACGGAGCCCACCGTGGCACGCAGGCCCGAGGCCGGGAGCACCGACTCGACGAACGACCGCGTCACGAGGCCCCCGCGGCTGTGGGTGATGACGTCGATGACGAGCTCGCCCTCGAACGGCTCGAGGAGGGCCAGCAGGTCACGGGCGTTGCGGGTGGGATCGACGCTGAGCGTGCGGTGGTCGAAGCCGAGAACGGCGTCGTATGCCGACACGAGCGTGTCGACGAACCCCTCGGCCCCCGGCGTCACCGCGAGTGCCCCGAAGGCGCCGACCGTCGAGGAGAAGGTGCCGTGCACGAGCAGCAGCACCCTCGCGGGGTAGTCGGTGGGGAGCCCCACCGCTCCGATCGAGTCGACCGGCTTCCACGCGTCGAGCGACCCCCCGGTCACGTGGACGAGCCCCGTGCGGACGCCAGACTCGAGATGCCCGACGACCTCGTCGACGACGGCCGGGACGGCGAAACGCAGGACGACGGCCTGCAGCGCACCGTGCACCAGGTCGCCGAGCAGTCCACGGTCGGCACGGTGGGTCGCTCCCGCCCGAGCACCGTCGCGGGTCACCGGGCGCGACGGTGGCTGCGGCTGCACCGGCAGAACGAAGGAGACCGTGCGCCCGCCGGGGTCGAGCGACCGCGTCCGCGGCCCGTTGCCGCCGCGAACCGGCAGGTGCCACGAGTAGACACCGTCGCGTTCGAGCAGCACGACGGCGTCGTCCCCGGCAGGGACGTCGACGTCGACGTGCACGGTGCCGCGCCGGTTCGGGGCGGCGGGCGCGTCGAGGTCGCGACCGCGACGGGGGGCCAGGTCGATGCGGTCGACCACGACGAAGTCGGTGTCGCCGAGGAGGCCCACCAGCGCAGCTCTTTCGGCCGCTCGTGGGCCGGGAAGCGGAAGGTCGCGGTCCGCGCGGTCGGAAGCATCGGCGGCGGACACGTCGTAGCCGCGAGGGGCGCGCACGCGCACCGCTCCCCCACCGAAGGACGCGGACGGCATACCTGGGCTCCCTCCCTGATGCTCCTCCTGCTCACACCGTAGAGGCGGAAGAGGAGCCTGGTGATACAACGCGGGAACGCGTGGGCATCGGTAGCGCTCCCCACTCCGCGCCCACCGCGGCAACAGATCCACGGTTGAACCCACCGGCCAAAAAATCGGTTGCACGCCGTGCGCCGCTGCGCCAGTCTCTACCCGAGCGCTGCGGCACACTGCCGCGCACCAGGACCCAAGGAGGGTGACATGTCCATCACGGCCACGGGCACGCCTGCCCACACCCCTTCTCCCTTGGAGTTCTCTTGTCATTCAACGCTTTTCACGAAGACGAACACGAGGTCTTCGACGCCCGCCTGACTGGCAGGCGGCTCGCCGACCTCGACGTCGAAAACTTCGCGTACGACTCGCTGCCCGACGCCCCGCCGGAGGGCGAGCGGTGGTCGAGCTGGGACGGTGCGACGCACGGCCCCAAGCCGCGCCCCGACTGGGTCATCACCGACCTCGGCGCGGTCGAGACCGACCTCGGCGTGCTGAAGACCGGCAAGGAGGCCGACGTCCACCTGGTGCGCAGGTGGGTGCCCGGCTCCCCCGACCGCGACGTCATCATGGCCGGCAAGCGCTACCGGTCGAGCAAGAACCGCCTCTTCCACCGAGACTCGGGCTATCTCGAGGGGCGGCGCGTGCGCAAGTCGCGCGAGACGCGGGCCATCCGGACCCGCACCTCGTTCGGCAAGGAGCTGATCAGCGGACTCTGGGCCTTCGCCGAGTTCGAGACGCTGGTCAGGCTGTGGCACGAGGGGTTGCCCGTGCCCTACCCGGTGCAGATGTCCGACGACGAGATGCTGATGGAGTTCATCGGCTCTCCCGACGGGCGGGCCGCCCCACGGCTCGCCCAGACGAGGCCCGACCCGGCCCTGCTGCCGGTGCTGTTCGAACAGCTGCGCGAGGCGATGCTCCGGCTCGCCGAGCTCGGGTGGGCGCACGGTGACCTCTCGCCCTACAACGTGCTGCTCGACGGCGAGGGCGACGACTCGCGCCTGGTCCTCATCGACTGGCCGCAGGTCGTCGACGTCATCGGCAACCCACACGGGCCCGAGTTCCTCGAACGTGACGCGCACAACATGTGTGACTGGTTCACTCGTCGTGGGTATGCGGTCGACGAGGGCCTGCTCTTCGGTGACCTCATCGCCGCGGCGACGTCCCGCTGGTGAGCACCAGAAGGGCTCGGACGTGATGGAGACCACCCGTTCGTGGGGTGGTCTCCATCCACGTGCGGCTGCGGCGCCGGTCGGTCGCGCCTCAGTCGCCGAGGAAGTCGGCGGTGTGCCCGAACTTCCCCGAGTGCACGAAGGCCTCGAGCGGCAGCCGCGAGCGCGGCAGCCGCGCCCGCGTGCGCACCCACTCGGGCATCTCGGCGTCGCCGTCCGGCCCGGCGGGCAGGCCGAGCGCGATGCCCGTGGTCACGGCCCAGTGCGCCGGAACCGCGAAGACCTCCGCGGCCGCCCCGTGGTCGAAGCCGCCGAACTGACGCACCTGCAGCCCCATCGAGCGGGCCTGCACCGTGATGTGGGCGACCGCCTGGCCGAGGTCGAACATCGCGTAGTCGCTGTAGGCGATCTCGTGGTCCTCGTCGGTCGCCACCTGGTGCAGGGTCAGGATGATGGCCGAGGCCGACGGCGCCCAGACCTGGTTGGCTGACGACAGCAGCTCGACCATGGCGGCGTGGGTGTCGTCTCCACGCAGACCGACGATGAAGCCCCAGGGCTGGGAGTTGCCGGCCGAGGGTGACCAGCGCGCCGCCTCGAGGATGGCCCGGAGCGCGTCCGCGGACAGGGTGTGGGAGCGGTCGTAGACGAGGACGCTCTCGCGGTCGCGCAGCAGCGGCGTCAGTGTCTCCGGCTGCGCCGTCGGTCCCGGGGGCGCATGCCGTCCGCCCGGCACCGTCATGTCACTCACCTTGCGCTCACCGTCCTCACGCACTCCTCAACGATGCCTCAGCGGCGTCTCTTCCCGGCCCCTCCTGTGGCCAGCGCCACCCCCCAATCCCCCACCCCGGTGCGCCCCCTCACCACTCGAGAGAACACTCCGTCACCTTCACACCCGAGCCGCGCGCACGTGGCCCGCCGACCGACGGACCGCCACGAGACGGCATACGGGTGCGTGCAGGGGCACGAGCGCGGGGTTCGTGGCGGTCCGCCGGCCGCTGTCAGTACGCGCGGCCGACGACCGCGAGCACGCCCTCGTCGTCCTCGGACTCGGGCACGGACCCGTCAGGCATCGTCAGGCATCGGACCGTCACAGCGGACTCGGCGAGGGTGGCCTCGCCCTCGGTCCCGAGCGTCGACCACGGGATCGTCGCCCAGCCGGTGCGGGCTGCCTCGGCCGCCTCACCGAGACTCGAGACCGCGGAGGTGTTGGCCTGCTGATGGGCCAGCGCGCCGGCATACAGCGTCTCGTGGTCCTCGTCGAGGGCACCCGTCACGGTGTCGACGACCCCTGCGATCGGCACGGCCGTCTTGCCACCGGCCACGCGTCGGGCGACCGTGACGCTGCCCTCGGCGAGGTCGCGGGGACCGACCTCGACGCGAACCGGGATGCCCTTGAGCTCCGCGTCGACCGCCCGTCGCCCGAAGGGGGTGTCGACGCGGGCGTCGAGCTCGGCCCGCACCCCTCGGGCGAGCAGGTCGGAGACGAGCTGCTCGGCCGCCGCGACGACGCCCTCGCCGTCCTTGACGACCATGACCAACGCCTGGATCGGCGCCAGCCGCGGCGGCAAGCGAAGGCCGGCGTCGTCGCCGTGGCACATGATCAGCCCACCGAGCATCCTGGTCGAGGTGCCCCACGACGTCGTCCAGCAGGTCTCCTGGCGCGACTGCTGGGAGAGGTAGGTGATGTCGAACGCCCTGGCGAAGTTCTGCCCGAGCTCGTGGCTGGTGCCCATCTGCAATGCCTTGCCGTCGCGCATCATCGCTTCCAGCGCAAGGGTGTTCGTGGCCCCGGCGAAGCGCTCACGAGCGGTCTTGCGGCCGAGCACCACTGGCATCGCCAGTATTTCGCGCATGAAGGCGGCGTAGACGTCGGCGTGGATGCGCCTCGCGTACGCCCGAGCGTCCTGCTCGGTCGCGTGGGCCGTGTGACCCTCCTGCCAGAGGAACTCACTGGTGCGCAGGAACACTCGCGGCCGCAGCTCCCAGCGCACGACGTTCGCCCACTGGTTGAGCAGCAGGGGCAGGTCACGGTAGCTCTGGGTCCACTTCGCCATGTACTCGCCGATGACCGTCTCGGACGTCGGGCGCACGACGACCTTCTCCTCGAGCTCCTTGCCGCCGGCGTGCGTCACGACGGCGAGCTCGGGGCTGAAGCCCTCGACGTGCTCGGCCTCGCGGGTGAGGTAGGACTCGGGGATGAAGAGCGGGAAGTAGGCGTTCTTGGCGCCGGCCTCCTTGATGCGCCGGTCCATGTCGGCCTGCATGCGCTCCCAGATCGCGTAGCCGTACGGTCGGATGACCATGGTGCCGCGCACCGGCCCGTTGTCGGCCAGCTCCGCCTTGGCGACGACGTCCTGGTACCAGCGGGGGAAGTCCTCTGACTGAGGAGTGAGCACGGTCTTGGGCATGGGGCCGATCCTACGGACGGCACCAAATCAGGCGTGCTCCATCGTCGCCACCATGAAGGCCTGCCACGCCTCACGCGAGTCGGCGAGCTCACCCAGGCCACCGGCCTGCTCGAGGATGCGGGTCGTGGCGTCCCTCGTGACGTCGTCGAGGTCGCCGGTCGTCTCGACGTCGGTGCGGCCCCAGACATGGCGGCACATCGCCTGCACTGCCTGCACCTGCGCGTTGGACCGACGGATCAGCCGCGGCAGCTCCGGGCCGAACCGGCCGACGTCGACGTGGATGTGGTTCGCGTGGGCGTCGTCGAAGAGGTAGGTCAGCACGTCGGCGAACTCGTGGTGCAGGCCGGCCGCGGTGCGCCAGTAGAGGGACAGCCGCCGGCGGAGCTCGGCAGGTGGGGCGTCGCGCCACTGGTCGTGGCGCAGGGAGGTCAGGTCGCGGCCTCCGGCCCGCAGCCGAGCGATGTCGATCGCCTCGCCTGAGCTGTGCCATGACGTCGACGACCCGCGCACCCAGGCGCCGTACGAACGGATCTCGTCGGGAACCTGACCGACGTGCTTCCGGTGGAGGGCGAGCCACTGGTCGAGCCGGGCGCCGAAGGGCTCGGTCACGTAGTACGTCGCTGGCCGGCCCGTGACCTCGTACGCGTGAGCCGCGGTCCCGATGCGGCGTCGCGCCTCGAGGTCGCGGAAGTCCACAGGCCGCGGGTCGATCCGCAGCTCGGGCGGGGTCGGCTCGTTGAAACCGGGGAGCGCCGGGAGGGAGGGGAAACCGGGACCGCGCGAGACGGCATACGCCCCACCGGCGGCCACGGCCCCGACCGCTCCGAGCGCCAGGAGTCGGCGGCGCGTCATCCCCGACCGGGTCGCCGGAGCGTCCGGGTCGGGCGGGGTCGCCTGTCCGCGCTCCGTCGTGTCGGGCTCCATGACTGCTCCAACGTCCGACGGCACGCGTCCTATCCCGCCACGGAACCGCAACGTGCGGCCGGCCCTCCGACCGGCACGAACGCGCTGCCCGTCCGGGCGGGCGACAGGGACGGAGAACCATGGCCAGGTGTGCGCAGTGCGGCAAGCAGGTGGGTGGGCTGGGCGGCGTGAAGGGTGGCCTCGTGACGACCGCGACCGGCCGTCGGTTGTGCCGCCCGTGCAACGACCGCCTCCTCGCAACGGCGGCTGGCATCATCGCAGCAGGGCCCGACGCCTCGACGAGCGAGCAGCTGGGGTCGGGCATCCTGGCCGCAGGCTGGCTCGTACGGGTCCGCGCAGCCCGCCGCCGAGGTCGAGGCGACTGAGCAGGCTCCCGCGCGCCAGCGTGCGCGAGGCCGACGCTCCCTCCATGTCGACTGCAACGACGCCGCGACGTCGCACGGTGTTGCGGGCCGCTCTCGGCATCGGATCCGCGGCAGCACTGGCTGGGGTCACCGGCTGCGCTGACGCACCTGACGGGGCGACGTTGTCGGACGGCGTGCTCGACCCGCGCCACAGCCCCGACCGGCCTCGGTGGCGGCTCGCGGTCCCCGCCGGCAGGCCCGCGCGCGGACTCGTCGTCGCGCTCCACGGAGCCGGAGGGTGACCGCGTCCCGGCCAGAGGACTTCGACTCCATCCCGGCCCGAACGTGGCAAGCTCCTCGCCTTCGCCGTCGTGTCCGAGCGGGCACCGGCCCGTGACGGGAGCACTTCGCCGCTCGACCACCGGGTGCGCGTCGCGGGCACCGACCTCGCCTTCGTCTACGGCCCGGTCGACCCTGACGACCGCAGCCTGCTGCACGTGTCGTGCAGCACCTGACCGGCAGCCGTCCTCGTGTCTCAGGCCAGGGCGGCGATGGCGTCGGCGGTGGCGAGGACCTTCTGCGCCGTGTCGACGTGGAGGTTCTCGATGAGCCGGCCGTTGAGGGTGGCGACACCACGCCCCTCGGCCTGTGCGGCTTCGAACGCAGCGATGACGGCGCGGGCGTCGTCGACCTGTGCCTCGCTCGGCGCGAAGACCTCGTTGGCCGCCTCCACCTGCCCGGGGTGAATGAGGGTCTTGCCGTCGAACCCCCACTCCCGGCCCTGACGCGCCTCGGCGAGGAAGCCGTCGGCGTCCTTGACGTCGTTGAAGACACCGTCGACGACGGCGACACCCGCGGCCCGCGCGGCGAGCAGCGCCAGCTGCAGGCTGGTCGCGATGGCCGCACGCCCGGGGGCGAACGTCGCGCCGATCTCCTTGTAGAGGTCGTTGGTCCCGAGCACGAGGCAGGCGAGCCGGTCGGAGGCGCGCGCGATCTCCTCGGCGTGGAGCACGGCCACCGGGGTCTCGACCATCGCCCAGAGCCTGGTGTGGTCCGGGGCTCCGGCGGCCTCCATGGCGGCCACGAGCGCGCGCACCTCGTCGGCGGAGTTCACCTTCGGAACGACGATCGCGTCTGGCCCCGCGGCCGCCGCCGCGGCAAGGTCGGCGTCATGCCACTGCGAGCCGAGGCCGTTGACCCGGATCGTCAGCTCGCGTCGACCGTAGTCACCGGATCGCGCTGCGGCACAGGCGTTCTCACGCGCCGTGTCCTTGGCGTCGGGCGCGACGGCGTCCTCGAGGTCGAGGATCAGCGCGTCGACGGGGAGCGTCTTCGCCTTCTCGAGCGCGCGCTCGTTGGAGCTCGGCATGTAGAGCACCGAGCGACGAGGGCGGTATGCCGTCTGCTGCGTCACGAGGTCAGCCTTCCTGCGTGGCGGGCTCGGCGGCATACAGCTCGGCGAGCGCGGGGTCCGTCTTGGAGAGGCGCTCGGCGAGCTCGACGATGACGAGGCACTGCTTGAGGCTGGCGTCGTCCTCCATCTTCCCGTCGAGCATCACCGCGCCGGTGCCGTCGCCCATCGCGGCGACGACGCGGCGTGCGTGTGCGACGTCCTCGGCCGACGGGCTGAAGACGCGCTTGGCGATCTCGATCTGCACCGGGTGCAGCGACCACGTGCCGACACAGCCGAGCAGGAACGCGTTGCGGAACTGGTCCTCGCAGGCGACGACGTCCTGGATGTCGCCGAACGGGCCGTAGTACGGGTAGATGCCGTGCATCGCGCAGGCGTCGACCATGCGGGCGATCGTGTAGTGCCACAGGTCCTGCTGCGCCGTGGCGCGCGATCCCTGGATGTCACCGTCGACCGGGTCGGTGCGCACGAGGTAGCCGGGGTGGCCGCCGCCGACGCGGGTCGTCTTCATGCGGCGGTCTGCAGCGAGGTCGGCCGGGCCGAGCGAGAGGCCCTGCATGCGCGGTGAGGCGCCGCAGATCTCCTCCACGTTCACCATGCCGCGCGCCGTCTCGAGGATGGCGTGGACGAGGATCGGGCGGGTCAGGCCGGCCTTCGCCTCGAGCTGGGCCAGCAGCCGGTCGACGTAGTGGATGTCCTCGGCGCCCTGCACCTTCGGCACCATCACGACGTCGAGCTTGTCGCCGACCTCGGAGATCAGCGTCGTGAGGTCGTCGAGTGCCCACGGGCTGTCGAGGGCGTTGATGCGGGTCCAGAGCTGCGTGTTCTCGCCGAAGTCGGTGGCCTTCGCGATCTCGACGAACCCGGCGCGCGCGGCCTCCTTGCGGTCGGCCTTGACGGCGTCCTCGAGGTTGCCGAGCAGGACGTCGACGGTGCCGACGAGGTCTGGCACCTTGGCCGCCATCTTCGGGTTGCTCGGGTCGAAGAAGTGGATGACCCGGGACGGGCGGGGGGGCACCTGCGCCAGGGGCGTCGGTGCCCCCACCGCGAGCGGCCGGAAGAAGTCCTTGGCGCTGCGCATGGGCGCCAACGTAGCAACGGGCCCGAGACCCGCGTTATGACGACAGTCACGCCCGCCGCCGATGAGTCCGGCATCACTATGGTGGCGGTGTGACCGACCCTGCGACCGAGCCAGCAAGCCCGCCGGCGAACCAGCCCGCAGCCGGCCCCGTGGCCGGGCCGCGACCGGCCAACGCGTCGGCGCTGCTGGGCGAGGCCATGACGAAGTCCGGCCTGCTCTGGATCGAGGTGCCCGACGACCGCACCTGGCCGGCGTGGCACGTCTGGGACGACGGGGCCGCCCTCGTCGTCAGCGGCCCCGGGGAGCAACCGCTGCCGTGGCTGCCCAAGGAGGTCCGGGTCATGCTGCGCAGCAAGGACACCGGCGGCCGCCTGCTGACCGTGCGCGCCCACGTCCACGTGCTCGAGCCCGGCACCCCCGAGTGGCAGCGCGCCACCGAGCTGCTGCGCACCTCACGCCTCAACGCCGTCGACGACTCGGTGACCCGCTGGGCCGCCGAGTGCACAGTGACAGCGCTCGTCCCCTTCGACAGCCCGCTCGAGTCGCCGGGGGCGTATGCCGCCCACGACCACCGCGAGCCCCCGGCGCGCACCGCGGCGACCACCACCTCATGGCGCCCGTGGCACTGGGGTGGGCGCGGCGAGGAGAAGGCCGAGCGCAAGCGACAGCGTGATGAGAAGAAGGCCGCACGTCAGGCCGCCAAGGAGCGAGCAAAGCTGCGCAAGAAGCGCCAGCGACGTGGCGGCCGACGACGGGCCGGCTGAACCCCTAGCCTTGCCCCATGAGTGCGAGCACCCGAGTCTTCGTCGCACGCCTGACCGGGCTGAGCGTCTTCGACCCGCTCGGCGACCAGGTCGGTCGGGTGCGCGACGTCGTGGTGATGTTCTCGGCCAACCGGCCGGAGCCGCGCGTCATCGGCCTCGTCGTCGAGGTGCCGGGCCGCCGCCGGGTCTTCGTGCCGATGACCCGGGTGACCTCCATCGACGCCGGAGCCGTCATCACCACCGGACTCGTCAACATGCGGCGTTTCGAGCAGCGCACCAACGAGGTGCTCGTCGCCGCCGAGCTCTTCGACCGCACGGTCCGCGTCACGAAACCTGACGCGGTCGACGCGGGGTTCGCCGACGCGCTCGTCGAGGACATCGCCATCGAGCAGGGCCCCCGCCGCGACTGGCTGGGCACCCGCGTCTTCGTCCGACAGGCACCGACCGGCATCTCGCCCACGTCCAAGGCCATGTCGCGGCTGACCCGTCGACGCTCGGGCAAGACGATGCTCGTCGACATCCGCGACGTGGTCGGCCTGCACGAGCAGGCCGGCGCACAGAGCGCCGAGCGCCTCCTCGAGACCTACGACGACCTCAAGGTCGCCGACCTCGCCGAGGTCATCCACGACCTCAACCCCAAGCGTCGCGCCGAGGTGGCGGCCGCCCTCGACGACGAGCGGCTCGCCGACGTGCTCGAGGAGCTGCCCGAGGACGACCAGGTCGAGATCATCGCCGGCCTCGACACCGAGCGTGCCGCCGACGTGCTCGAGGCCATGGAGCCCGACGACGCGGCCGACCTGCTGGCCGACCTCCCCCCTGCCCAGGCCGAGCAGCTTCTCCAGCTCATGGAGCCCGACGAGGCGGCCCCGTTGCGACGGCTACTGTCCTACGACGAGAACACCGCCGGCGGCATGATGACCACCGAGCCGGTGGTGCTCGGTCCCGAGGCGACGATCGCCGAGGCGCTGGCGACCGTGCGCCGCGAGGAGCTCGCCCCCGCCCTGGCCTCGATGGTCTACGTCTGCCGGCCGCCGCTCGAGGCTCCGACCGGCCGCTACCTCGGGCTCGTCCACTTCCAGCGGCTGCTGCGCGAGCCGCCGCACGGCGCCGTCGGGTCGATCATCGACAAGGAGATCGAGCCGCTCGCCGCCAGTGCCTCGCTCGAGACCGTCACGCGCACGCTCGCTACCTACAACCTCGTCTCGCTGCCCGTCGTCGACAGCGACGGCCGGCTCATCGGCGCGGTCACGGTCGACGACGTGCTCGACCACATCCTCCCCGAGGACTGGCGTGAGGAGCGGCACGAGCTGGAGGTGCGCCCGTGAGCGAGCGCGCCGAACGTCGCCCGGGCACGCGCGCCGTGCGCGGCGACAAGCTCGACCAGCCGCAGGAGCAGCGGGCCCGCGTGCTCCCGCGGCTCACCTTCTCGCAGGAGGCGTTCGGCGTCCTGTCCGAGAGGTTCGCCCGCCTCATGGGCACGGCCGGCTTCCTCATCGGCATGACGGTGTTCGTCGCGGCCTGGATCCTGTGGAACGTGCTGGCGCCGGCTCGCCTGATCTTCGACGAGTTCCCGTTCATCTTCCTGACGCTGATGCTGAGCCTGCAGGCCTCGTACGCCGCCCCGCTCATCCTGCTCGCGCAGAACCGCCAGGCCGACCGCGACCGCGTCGCGCTCGAGCAGGACAGGGCGCGCGACGAGCGCAACCTCGCCGACACCGAGTTCCTCACCCGGGAGGTCGCCTCGCTCCGCCTGGCCCTGCGCGAGCAGGCGACGCGCGACTTCGTCCGCAGCGAGCTACGCGGCCTCCTCGACGAGCTCGAGGACCGCGCACTCATCCGCAACGCCGACGACGCCACTCCCCCGCGGCACACCGACTAGCGCACGGCCCCCGGCGTCCGGGACCGCTGCGGCGCCTCCTCGGAGGCGGGTCTCGGTGTGTTGCGGTAGACAGCGGCCGTGGTCGGGAGGCTCGGCACCGCGGCATACGATGGAGGACATGTCTGTCCCTGCGCTGCCCAGCCGTGACGCCATGCTCACGGCGCTGTCGAAGGTCAACGACCCCGAGATCCGCAAGCCGATCACCGAGCTCGGCATGGTCAAGTCGGTCGAGATCGACGACACCGGCAGGGTGGCGCTCGCGATCTTCCTCACGGTCTCCGGATGCCCCATGAAGGAGACGCTCACCAAGGACTCCAGCAACGCGCTGCTGGCCCTCGCGGGTGTGACCTCCGTCGAGGTCGAGCTCGACGTCATGAGCGACGAGCAGCGCGCCGAGCTGCGCTCGCAGCTGCGCGGTGGGGCTCCCGAGAAAGAGATCCCGTTCGCCAAGCCCAACAGCCTCACGCGGGTGTATGCCGTCGCCTCCGGCAAGGGTGGCGTCGGCAAGTCCTCGGTGACGGTGAACCTCGCGGCCGCGATGGCCGAGCAGGGCCTGCGGGTGGGCGTCGTCGACGCCGACGTCTACGGCTTCTCTGTGCCGCGCATGCTCGGTGTCGAGCAGCGCCCGACGCAGGTCGACGACATGATCCTGCCGCCGATCAGCCACGACGTGAAGGTCATCTCGATCGGCATGTTCGTGCCCGGCAACCAGCCGGTCGTCTGGCGCGGACCGATGCTGCACCGCGCCCTGCAGCAGTTCCTCGGCGACGTCTTCTGGGGCGACCTCGACGTGCTGCTGCTCGACCTCCCGCCCGGCACCGGTGACATCGCGATCTCCGTCGCGCAGCTCATCCCGACCGCCGAGATCCTCGTCGTGACGACGCCTCAGCAGGCGGCCGCAGAGGTGGCCGAGCGAGCCGGCTCGATCGCGCTGCAGACCCACCAGCGCGTGGCGGGCGTCATCGAGAACATGAGCTGGCTCGAGCTGCCCGACGGCACGCGCCAGGAGATCTTCGGCTCCGGTGGCGGCCAGGCCGTCGCCGACTCGCTCAGCAAGAGCATCGGCGCCCCGGTCGAACTGCTCGGCCAGATCCCGCTCGACACGCGACTGCGCGAAGGTGGCGACACCGGCACTCCCGTCGTGCTGGCCGAGCCCGACACCGCCGCCGCCGTGGCGCTGCGCGGCATCGCCCGCGGTCTCGGCGCCCGCGCCCGCGGTCTCGCTGGCCGCTCCCTCGGCCTCACCCCCGCCGGTCGCTGAGCCCCCTCCCCGTCCCGACGACGTAGGAAAACGAGCACTCGACGGTCAGCCCCCATCGAGTGCCCAGTTCCCGACGTAGAAATTTGAGCACTCGACGGTCAGCCCCCATCGAGTGCCCAGTTCCCGACGTAGGGACTTGAGCACTCGACTCCCAGGCCCGGTCGAGTGCCCAGTTCCCGACGTAGGGACTTGAGCTCTCAACTCCCGGCCCCATCGAGTGCCCAGTTCCCGACGTAGGGACTTGAGCACTCGACTCCCGGCCCCATCGAGTGCCCACTTCCCGACGTAGGGAAAATGAGCACTCGACTCAGGCGAGGGAGTCGACCCAGGCGCGGTGCAGGTCGGAGAACCGTCCCTCGCCGCCGTCGATGAGCTCCTGCGGTGCGCCGTCCTCGACGATGCGCCCGTGCTCCATGACGAGCACCCGGTCGGCGATCTCGACCGTCGAGAGCCGGTGCGCGATGACGATCGCGGTGCGGCCGGCGAGGATGGTGTGCAGGGCCTGCTGCACGAGCCGCTCGGACGGGATGTCGAGCGACGACGTGGCCTCGTCGAGGATGAGCACGGCCGGGTCGGCGAGGAAGGCGCGCGCGAAGGCGACGAGCTGCCGCTGGCCGGCGCTGAGCAGGCCACCTCGGTTGGAAACCTCGGTGGCGTAGCCCTCCGGGAGCGCGGTGATGAAGCCGTGCGCGCCGAGGGCGCGAGCCGCGCGCTCCACCTGCTCGTCGGTCGCGTCGGGTCGGCCGAAGCGGATGTTGTCGGCGACGGTGCCCGAGAAGAGGTAGTTCTCCTGGGTGACCATGACGACCGCCCGGTGGAGGTCGTCGGACCGCACGCTGCGCAGGTCGACGCCGTCGAGCAGCACGGCCCCACCGGTGGGGTCGTAGAAGCGCGTCGCGAGCTTGGCGACGGTCGTCTTGCCGGCGCCGGTGGTGCCGACGAGGGCGAGCGTCTGGCCGGCCGGGACGGTGAGGTCGAGGTCTGGCAGCACGGCCGTGCCGGCGACGTACTCGAACGCCACGTGGTCGAACCGCACCTCTCCGCGCACGTTCGCGAGTGCCGTCGGCGCGGTGGGTTCGGGCACGTCGGGAGTCTCCTCGAGCACCCCGGACAGCTTCTCCAGCGCCGCCGATGCGGACTGGAAGGTGTTGTAGAACTGCGAGATCTCCATCATCGGCTCGAAGAACTGACGCAGGTAGAGCAGGAACGCCGCGAGCACCCCGACGGTGACCTCCCCGTTGAAGGCGAGGTAGCCGCCGTAGAGCAGCACGATGGCGATGGTGACGTTGCCGATGAGGCGGATGCCGGGCATGAACCAGGCCACCAGTCGGAAGGCCCCCAGGTTGGCCTGGCGGTACTGGTCGTTGACGTCGTCGAAGATCTGCTGGTTGCGCGGCTCACGGCGGAACGCCTGCACCGCGCGGATGCCGTTCATCGACTCGACGAAGTGCACGATGACGAGGGCGACCTTCTCGCGGGTGGCACGGTAGCTGCGCGCCGACGCCTTGCGGAACCAGTTGGTGAGCCACGCCAGGAACGGGCCGCACAGCAGCGCCACGAGGCCGAGCTTGAGGTCGAGCACGAGCAGCAGCGCCGACGTGCCCACGAGGGTGAGCGCGGCGGTGACGAGCCCGTCGAAGCCGGTCTCGAGCATCTCGTAGATGGCGTCGACGTCGGAGGTCTGGCGCGAGATGACCCGACCGGAGGTGTAGCGGTCGTGGAACGCCGGGCTCAGGTGCTGGAAGTGCCGGAAGATCCGCCGCCGGATCGAGAGCAGGATGTCCTGACCGATGGTGCCGGAGCGGACGAGGAACAGGTTGCGGGCGACGGCCTGCGTGATCGTGGCGACCAGGACCAGGCCGACGACGAGCAGGAGCGGCTCGAGGTCGCCCGTCTCGCGGATCGGCGGGATGCCGACGTCGATGCCCTCCTTGACGAGGTAGGGGATCGAGAGGCGCGCAGCGTTCTCGACGACGACGACGACCATGAGCATCCACAGCGCCTTGCGCCAAGGTCGCAGCAGGTCGCGCAGGAGCCGCCGTGAGCGGGTGGCGAGACGCGCTGAGGTCTCGGCGGTCAGCTCGCCCTCGATCTCGTCGGCGGCGACGCCGCGCCAGCGCTGCGCCTCGTGGGCCGGCTGGGTGGGGGCGCTCATGCCGACACCTCCTCGGACGAGTCGCGAGGCGCGTCACAGGCGGAGTCGGGGTCGGAGACCGGGTCGGCGGCCAGCAGCTCGCGGTAGGCGGGAACCGTGTCGAGCAGCTCGCGGTGGGTGCCCACGTGCGTGATCGTGCCGTTCTGCAGCAGCGCTACCCGGTCGGCGAGCAGCACGGTCGAGGCCCGGTGGGCGACGATGAGCCCGGTCGTGTCGGAGAGCACCCGGGAGAGGGCCTCCTCGACGAGCTTCTCGGTGTGCACGTCGAGCGCGGAGAGCGTGTCGTCGAGGACGAGCACCGCAGGCCGTGAGAGGACCGCCCGAGCGAGGGCCAGCCGCTGGCGCTGCCCACCGGAGAGCGACATGCCCTGCTCGCCGATGCGCGTGTCGAGACCCCACGGCAGGTCGTGCACGAAGCCGGCCTGCGCGATCTCCAGAGCCGCGAGCACCTCGTCGTCGGGTGCGTCGGCGCGACCCAGCGTGACGTTCTCGCGGGCGCTCATGGAGAAGAGCGTCGGCTCCTCGAAAGCCGTGGCCACGAGGCTGCGCAGCTCGCCGAGCTCGAGGTCGCGCACGTCGACGTCGTCGATGGTGATGCGACCCCGGGTGACGTCGAACAGCCTGGGCACGAGGGCCGTCAGTGCCGTCTTGCCCGTGCCGGTGGCGCCGACCAGAGCGAGGGTCTCGCCCGGGGCGAGGTCGAGGTTCACGTCGCGCAGCACGAGCTGGTCGGGGGCGTCGGGGAAGGCGAAGTCGACGTGGTCGAACCTCAGGTGCCCACGGCGGGCCGCGGCCGGCAGCTCTCCCGAGACGATGTCAGGTGGCGTGTCGAAGATCTCGAGCACCCGAGCGGCCGCGGTCATCGCCTCCTGCGACATGGCGAGGATGACGCCGAGCGAGGAGACGGGCCAGACGAGCGAGAGCATCAGGGTGATGAAGGCGACGAGCTCGCCCGGTGTCAGCGCGCCGCGCCCGACGCCGATCGCCCCGAGGAGCAGGACGACGACGACGGCGAGGTTGGGGATGACCTCGAGGAAGGTCCAGAACTTGGCCGACAGCCGAACCTTGTCGATGCTCGTCGCGCGCAGCTCGAGAGCGGCGCGGTCGTAGCGCTCGGCGACGTGGTCGCTGCGGCCGAAGGACTTGATGACGCGGATGCCGACGGCCCCCTCCTCGGCCTGGGTCGCGAGGTCGCCCTGCTGGTCCTGGACCCGGCGCGACACGACGACGTAGGCCTTCTCGAAGCGCATCGAGAGCCAGATGATCGGCACGGCGACGGCGGCCACGACGAGTCCGAGCGGCCAGTACATCGTGAGCAGGACGACGGTGACGGCGACGAGCTGCAGCACGTTGACGACGAGGAAGAGCAGGCCGAACCCGCTGAAGCGTCGGATCGCCGAGAGGTCGGTCGTGGCGCGGGAGAGCAGCTGGCCCGACTGCCACCGGGAGTGGAAGCTCATCGGCAGGCTCTGGAGCCGTTCGTAGAGGTCGCGGCGCAGCTGGGTCTCGAGTCCGAGCACCGCGTTGGACTGCACCCATCGACGCACGAAGATCAGCACCGCCTCGAGCACGCCGAGGACCAGTGCGAGCAGGCCGAGCGGCAGCACCGGGGCGAGCTCGTGCCGGGTGATGGGCCCGTCGATGAGGGCCCGCGTGACGAGCGGGATCGCGATCGACAGCCCGACCCCGGCCAGGGACGCTGCGAACATCACGACGAGTGCCCACCGGTGCGGGCGCAGGTAGCCGCGCAGGCGCCAGAGCGCGTGGACGGAGGCGGGCGGGTGCGAGGCTGGTCGTTCAGGCATCAAGGGATGACGATATCCCCGACCACCGACAGTGATACCTCTGGGTCAGATCTTTTCGCGAGAGGCCTCCTCGACCCGCCACGTCAGACCTGGCGCAGGTCGTCAGGTCGCCTCGTTGTCCCAGGGCGTCGGCACCGTCGGATCGTGCCAGCGCGGGGCGCTGACCGGCTTGTCGACGACGGGATCGGGCTCGGTCTCCTCGGGCGGGGAGGACAGGGCGTCGCGCACGATCTTGCGCGGGTCGTACTGCCGCGGGTCGTAGGCCCGCCAGTCGACGTCGGAGAACTCCGGACCCATCTCGTCCTTGAGCTGCTGCTTGGCCCGGTCGGCCATCGTGCGGGCCTGCCGCACGAACTTGCCGAACTTGGCGGCGTACTCGGGCAGGCGCTCAGGCCCCAGGATGACGATGGCGAGCAGACCGAGCAGGAGCAGCTCCCACCCGTTGATGTCGAACACAGTCCCTCGCTTCCAGCGCGTCTCGGCTGCGCCATCCTATGTCGGCCGGCCGGGAGCTACTTCGCGGGCTCCGCCTCGAGCGTCATGCTCAGCTCGATCTCCTTGCCGCCGCGCTCGACCGTGAGCTTCACGGTGTCGCCGACGGCCCGCGCGCGGATCGCGACGATGAGCTGGTCGGGCGTGCGGATGCGCTTGCCCTCGAAGCCGACGACGACGTCGCCGCCCTTGACGCCGGCCTTGGCGGCGGGGCCGTCAGCGGTCACGGCGCCGGGCGTGGAGAGGACCTGGGCGCCGTCGCCGGAGAACGTGCGGTCGAGCGAGACGCCGATGATCGGGTGGGTCGCCTTGCCGGTGGCGATGAGCTGGTCGGCGGTGCGTCGCGCCTGGTCGCTGGGGATGGCGAAACCGAGCCCGATGCTTCCCCCCGTGGAGCCGCTCGTGCCCGGAACGCGGGCGATGGCGCTGTTGATGCCGATGACCTCGCCGCTCATGTCGAGCAGCGGACCGCCCGAGTTGCCGGGGTTGATGGCCGTGTCGGTCTGGATCGCGTTGATGAACGAGGACTCGGTGCCCTCACCCGCGCTGACCGGTCGGTTGAGCGCGCTCACGATGCCGGTGGTCACGGTCTGGTCGAGCCCGAGCGGCGCCCCGACGGCGATCACCTGGTCACCGACGACGACCTTGTCGGAGGGTCCGAGGCGCAGCGGCGTCAGGTCGGTGCGGGCGATCTTGAGGACGGCGAGGTCGTAGCTCGTGTCGCGCCCGACGATCGTGGCCTTCTGGGCGTCGCCGTTGCTGAGCACGACCTCGATGTCACCGTCGGGAGCCGCTGCGACGACGTGGTTGTTCGTCAGCACGTGTCCCTTGTTGTCGATGACGAAGCCGGACCCGGTGGCCGAACCCTCGCTGCCGCCGTCGACCTTGATGGTGACGACGCTGGGCAGCGCGACCGCGGCGATGTTGGCGACGGAGCCGGGCGGTCGCGCGGTGGCGCCGGGACCGGGCTCGGGCAAGGTCGAGGCGCCGGTGTTGATGCGGCCCTCGGCGAGCTGGCCCGCCACCCCGCCGACGACACCTGACAGCAGGCACAGGCCCGCCACGGCGGCCACGAGCCGGCCCCGGCGTCGACGTGCAGGAGGGGTGGGCTCGTCGGTGAGCAGGACACCGCCGCCGACCGGCGCGTCGGGCACGGTCGAGCCGTTGGCCAGGCCCTGGGGGCCTGCGCTTGCGTATGCCGTCGGGCCGCCTGCCGCCGCCGCGCCGAGACCTGCGCCCGCTGGGCCACCGGCAGGGCTGCCGGCGTCGGTCGTGGGACCTGACCTCGACTGGCTGTTCGCCGCGTCGGGCACCGGTGGGGCATACGCCGAGCGGTGCGCCTCCTCGGCGCGCGCGTCGGCGCGGTCGCTGCCCCAGGGACTGTCGGCCTTGGCGGGAACGCCGGCGCCCTCACCCGGGTGCTCGCCGCCGAAGACGTCGAACCAGGCGTCGTCGCCGCTGTCGTCGCGGGCGGGGGCGGCATCGCCCGCACCCGTGGGCGCAGCGGTCGAGCCACCGCTCGGGCCCGTGGCGACGGACGACACCTCAGGCGCGGGCGTGGATGCCGCCGACGCAGCCGGAGGGGCCGCGGGGATGGCGCGGGTGTCGTGCAGGTCGATGATGCCGGTCTGCTCGCGCTCGGGCGCGGGGGCCCAGGCGTTCGCGGAGCCCTCGCGGTCAGGTCGTGCAGGCTCACCGGGCTCGGGGGCCTGCGCGCCAGGGGTCGGCTCGCGGTCCGGTGTCGTCGACTCGTCGGTCATGGACCTGATTGTGTCGAACCGACGTCGGCACCACGCAAGAGGGCCGGTGCCTCGGAGGGCGTGGGCGCACGGTTGACGACCCGGGTCGTGACGACCCAGTAGGCGGCGCGCCCGCCGAGGTCGGTGCGCTGCGAGTCGCGCTTGGACACCCGGCTCACCGGCAGTGCGGTGCCACCGAGGTTCGAGGAGCTCGCCGGGTTGGCGCCGAAGTTCGCCGCGGGTCCATGCACCACGGCGGTGCGGGTGCCCGGGACCGGGGTGATGGCCAGGCCCCAGGCTGCGGCGACGGAGGCACCGGCTGCGATCGAGGCGACGACGGCGGCGCGCATCGGCGAGCGGTGCAGGGCCGGTGCCGTCGGGCGCACGGTGGGCACCGGGTCGTAGGACGGCGCGGACGGCATACGGAAGCCGAGGGGTGGCATCGGGACGCGCGGCGCGCTGGGCGCCGGCGCGGCCTGGGCGGGGACCGCCGAGGCGAGACCCATGAGCGAGGTGCGCAGGCTCATCGGCACGCCGGTGTCGGCGCGCAGGGACGCGACGATGCGCCGCTCCTGGTCCGCGGCGGCGCGGCACGTGGTGCAGCAGACGACGTGCTTGTCGTAGAGGTGCATGAGCGCGGGCGGGAGCGCGTGGTCGACGTAGGCGCGCACGTGCCCCTTGAGGTGCGGCGTCACGACATCACCCCCGACCCCATCAGCGCGTGCTCGCCGCGACTCGACGACCGGGAAGGCGCAGGCCGGCGCGGCCGGTGCGCGTGCCGGGCTTGGCGGGACGGGCCGCAGCGGCGACCTCGGGGGCGCGGTGGGCCAGCGCCTCACGCAGCTGGGCGCGGCCGCGATGGATGCGGGAGCGCACCGTGCCGAGCTTGACGCCGAGCGTCGCGCTGATCTCCTCGTAGGAGAGGCCCTCGATGTCGCAGAGCACGACGGCGGCCCGGAACTCGGGCGCGAGCGCGTCGAGCGCCCGCTGCACGTCGTCGTCGAAACGGGCGTCGTGGTAGGTCTGCTCGGGGCCCTTTTCGAAGCTCGGGATGCGACCCGCGGCGTCGTCGGGCAGCGCGTCGAAGCGGATGCGCTGCTTGCGCCGCATCTTGTCGAGGAAGACGTTCGTGGTGATGCGGTGCAGCCAGCCCTCGAACGTGCCGGGCTGGTAGGAGTGCAGGGACCGGAAGACGCGCACGAAGACGTCGTGCGTCAGGTCCTCGGCGTCGTGAGGGTTGCCCGTCAGGCGGTAGGCGAGGCGGTAGACGCGGGCCGAGTGCTGCTCCACGATCTCCTCCCAGGTGGGAGGCGTCCATGTCGAGTCGGCCTGCTCCCCGCGGGCGGGAGAGGTGGACGTCACGCTGGTGCTCACTGGAGAACGGGGCCTTTCACGGGGATGGTTCAACGACAAGAACGCCGCCGATGTTCGATTCGTTCCCGCTGATCGTCCCGAATCAGGCTGTCGGAGCGCCAGCCGGAACCTGTGGATCGGCTGTGGGGGCGTGTCAGGGACGGTCACGGTGACTGCTCGCTGCCGTCGTGCGGAGCGGCCTCGTGGTGGCGCCGGCCGTGGGTGCGGCGCTCCTCCTTCATCTCCGCCTCGAAGAGGTGGCGCCGGCCGCCGACGAGGTCGTCCCTGGCGAGCGCCTCGAGCCGCTTGAACGTCGCGTAGTAGCCGTCGTCGTACTCCTCGACGATCTGGAAGGTCCACCGGCCCTCGACGACGTTGCGCCCGACCAGCTCGGTCGAGATCGTGTCGGCGAGATCCGGGTGGCCCGCGTCGCGCAGCAGGTCCACGGCCTCGCCGAGCGCCAGGTCGGCCGTGCCCGTCAGTCGGTGGAACCCGTAGAGGTGCCCCCGGGCGTCCTCGACCACCTCGAGCGCCTCGGAGAGCTTGCCGAGTGCCTCGACCGTCGCGTCGTCGACCCCATCGGGACGACGGTGCTCGGTCGTGGGGCTGTCCGCTGCGTCCATGACCTGATCCTTACCCGATCAGGCCTGACAGGTGGCCGAAGCCGCACATCCGGTCACAGTAGGGTGACGGACATGAGCACCCAGAAGGTCGCAGCCTGGTCGCACGCCGAGGACTTCGTCGCCGCGAGCGAGCACGTCGACGAGGCCCGCCGCCGGGGTGAGGAGCTCGGCGCCGAGTCGGTCGGCAACGGCGTCGGCTCGGTGCTGCAGATGCTCGCGGCGGCGATCGGAGCCAAGGCGGTCATGGAGATCGGCACGGGCGCCGGCGCCTCCGGCCTGTGGCTGCTCGGCGGCATGCCGGCCGACGGCATCCTCACGACGATCGACCTCGACACCGAGCACCAGCGCGCGGCCCGCGAGGCGTTCGCGGCGGCCGGGATCGCCCATCAGCGCACCCGCGTCATCGCCGGCCGCGCCCTCGAGGTGCTTCCCCGCATGACCGACGCCGCCTACGACCTCGTCGTCGTCGACGCCGACAAGCACGAGTACCCCGACTACCTCGCCCAGGCCACGCGGCTGCTGCGTCCCGGCGGCACCCTCGTCATGACGTGGAGCGACAAGGAGTCCGACCCGGCCAACCGCGACGCCGAGACCCGCACGCTGCGTGACGTCGGCCGCAGCATCCGCGACCACGACCAGTTCGCCGTGTCGCTCCTGCCCGTCGGCGAGGGCCTGCTCGTCGCCGTCAAGCGCTAGATCACGTATGCCGCCCGGCAGGCCGGGCGGCATACGCCCCGGTCGAGGCGGGCCGGGACGCGAGACGGCCCCCGACCGGACTGGTCAGGGGCCGTCGAACCTGGATCAGGCGAAGGGTCAGTTGACGCCGTCACAACCCTGGATCGCGTCACGCAGAGCCGCAGCCTCGTCGGGGGTCATCTCGACGACGAGCCGGCCACCGCCCTCAAGGGGCATCCGCAGCACGATGCCGCGGCCCTCCTTGACGACCTCGAGCGGGCCATCGCCGGTCCTCGGCTTCATTGCTGCCATGGTTCCCCTTCCCTAGGAATCCTCGGTCTTTGGCCCCATTATTCCGTGTCTCGTTTGCGAGACCTAATCCGGGATGTGAGAGTCCGCACGTCAGGGCCCCAGGGAGCCCGCAACGCTTCCGTCCCGGGACGGATTGGGACAGAGTGACGCCCATGACCGAGACCGCCGACGACCGCCGCACCGACGAGACCCCCGGCTCCCCCGCCCCGCTGCTCGTCGAGGTCACCGACGGCATCGCCTGGCTGCGGCTCAACCGGGCCGACGCCATGAACAGCCTCGACAACGCGCTCAAGGACGCGCTCGTGTCGGCCCTGCGCGAGGTCGGCGACGACCCCGCGGTGCGCTGCGTCGTGCTGACCGGCACCGGCCGCGCGTTCTGCGTGGGCCAGGACCTCAAGGAGCACGTGCGCAGCCTCGGCGACCCGACCTCCACCCTCGCCACGACGGTGACCGACCACTACAACCCGATCGTCACGGCGCTCTCGACGATGAACAAGCCAGTCGTCGCCGCCCTCAACGGTGTGGCTGCCGGTGCCGGGCTCAGCTTCGCCCTCGCCTGCGACTTCCGCATCGCGTCGGACCGGGCCGGGCTCAACACCTCGTTCGCCGGCATCGCACTCTCGTGCGACTCGGGCGCCTCGTGGTCGCTCCCCCGTCTCGTCGGGCCGGCTCGCGCCAAGGAGCTGCTGCTGCTGCCGCGCACGGTCCCTGCCGACGAGGCGCTCGCGCTCGGCCTGGTGACGAAGGTCGTGCCGGCCGACGAGCTCGAGGCCGCGGTGGGCGAGCTCGCGCGTCAGCTCGCCGACGGACCGACCCTCGCCTACGGCTCGATCCGGCGGGCCGTCGCGTACTCGGCGAGCGCCGACCTGGCCGACGCCCTCGCGAACGAGGCCGAGCTGATGGCCCTCACCGGCGCGAGCAACGACCACCGTGCCGCTGTCGACGCGTTCCTCGCCAAGCAGGCCCCCACCTACACCGGCACCTGAGGTGTCCCGGGCGCCGCCCAGGTCACGGTGGGTAGTCGCCCGTGGGCGAGGGGACGTAGCGCCACAGCACGTCGGTCCACCAGTACTGGCCGGCGACGAAGACCACGAGGATCGGAACGAACCGCCACAGCAGGCGCCTCCACGTGTTGCCGCGCCGGTCGGCCCAGCCGGCGCCCAGCACGACGACGAGCAGCGGGAACAGG
This sequence comes from Terrabacter sp. 05T424, assembly GCF_056396225.1. Taxonomy (NCBI): domain Bacteria; kingdom Bacillati; phylum Actinomycetota; class Actinomycetes; order Micrococcales; family Intrasporangiaceae; genus Terrabacter; species Terrabacter sp. 05T424. The sequence goes on along the minus strand of NZ_JBFTLB010000001.1, from coordinate 493,048 downwards.
GGCAGCAGGTAGCGGAAGATGCTGGTGAACGGGTCGAGCGTCGCGATGAGGTAGAAGGTGTAGCCCAGCGTCCAGGTGCGCAGGTCGGCACCGAGGTTGCGCGCCCACGGTCCGAGGACCATGAGCAGGATGACGATGGGCCCGCCGACGAGCCAGGGCCCCCATGTCGGGTCCTGCACCCGGTCGATCCACGGCACGAACAGCTGGACCGTGTCGTAGCTGCGCCACGAGGCCATCGTGTCGGTGTAGGCCGAGCTCGACCCGGTGCGCCACCAGGCGATCGCCGGCCAGAGCAGGCCGGCCACACCGCAGCCGACGAGCGAGGCGAGCATGGACGCGTACGTCCCCGTCGTGATCGGCCGCTCGCGCCGCCTCCGCCACCGCATCACGACGACCACGAGGGTCACGAGACCCAACGGCACCGCGATGGGCCGTGACAGGCCGATGAGCAGGGCGACCGCCGTCGCGACCAGCCAGCGCTCCCGCGAGAGCGCGTAGAGGTAGCCGAGCAGCAGCAGCATCGCGAGCGACTCGGTGTAGGCGAGCTGGAGCGTCACCGAGGCCGGGAAGCTCGCCCAGAGCGCGACGACGAGGTATGCCGCCGGGTCGCCGATGCGCTCGCGGAGCAGCAGCCCCATGAGGACGGCGGCGCCGACGCCGCAGAGCAGCGCGATGGTCGAAGCGACGGTCGGGAAGCCGAGACCGGTGAGGGTCATGAACAGGCGCGACAGCAGCGGGAAGAGCGGGTAGAAGGCCCACGGGTTCTGCCCGACCCTGCCGGAGTCACCGACCGGCAGGACGTCGGGGTAGCCGCTGTCGGCGATGCGGCCGTACCACTCGCCGTCCCACAGGGCCGTGAACGAGAAGTAGGTGACCGGCACCCCCTCGCCGCCCGTCATGCTGCTCGGCACCTGGTGCGGCAGCACGAGCAGCAGGATCGTCGTCGACACGACACGGGCGAGGGCGTACGCAGCGAGCACCCACGCGATGAAGACGCGCCGTGAACCCAACGGGCGCAGCGGGTGGATCTGGGTCATGGGGTGCGTTCGTGACCGACCGACGGTGCGGACGGCGTACGTGCCTCGCCGTCGTCGACTTCCGGTGCATCGTGCTCGACGACGGGGTCCGGCGAGGGAGCGGCGACGCGACGTGCCCCGGGGTGGGGCCCCGGGTCGGTGCCGGGCTCGCGCTCGGGGCCCGGCTCGGGGTCGGACCCGTCATCGGTGGCGGCCTCAGCGGCAGCCGGGACGGGCTCACCGCGCAGCACGGCGATCTCCTCGTCCTTCTCGCGCAGCTCGCGACGCAGCCGGTCGACGACACCGTCGACCTGGCTCATGCGGTAGCCGCGCGCCCCGACGTCGAAGACGAGGTCGTCGAAGTCGGTGTCGGCGAGCGCCTCGTCGGGCAGCGGCTCGTGGCTCAGGCTCGAGCTCGCGCGCCCGAGGCCGCCGCCGGCGAGCCCCAGCAGGAGCGCCACGACGAGGCACAGCACGATGATCCCGACGAGGAGGATGAACCACTTCACGTGCGCGGCTCCTCGTAGGTGCGGATCAGCTTGACGGCCTCCTGCGGGTCGTCCGTGACGACGAGCCGGTCGAGGTCGGCCGGGCTGATCATGCCGTTGTCGAGCACCGTGGAACGCAGCCAGTCGAGCAGGCCCTGCCAGTAGTCCACGCCCATGAGCACCACGGGGAACTCGGTGACCTTGCGGGTCTGCGCCAACGTGAGCGCCTCGAAGAGCTCGTCGAGCGTGCCGAACCCGCCGGGCAGCACGATGAACCCGCGGGAGTACTTGAGGAACATGACCTTGCGGGCGAAGAAGTAGCGGAAGTTGATGCCGAGGTCGACGTACTCGTTGAGCCCGGTCTCGAAGGGCAGCTCGATGCCGAGCCCCACCGACGTGCCCTTCGCCTCGAACGCGCCCTTGTTGGCCGCCTCCATGGCGCCCGGGCCGCCGCCCGTGATGACGGCGTAGCCCTCCTCGACGAGCAGGCGCCCGACCTCGACACCGATGGCGTATGCCGGGTCGTCGGGTCGCGTGCGCGCGGAGCCGAACACGGCCACGGCCGGGCCGAGCTCCGACAGGGCGCCGAAGCCCTCGACGAACTCCGACTGGATGCGCATGACCCGCCATGGGTCGGCGTGAAGCCAGTCGGCGGGCTGATGGCCCTCGAGCAGGCGCTGGTCGGTCGTGGTCGGGGGCACCTTGTGACGGCGCAGGGTCACCGGGCCGGTCTGGCGGCGGTCCTCGCGCGGCTCCCCGGGGATGCGGGCGTCGGGCTGTTCGTCGGTCACACCGACAACCCTATGCGGCGCGCCTATGCGAGCCAGCGCAGCAGGGCGGCCTCGGCGTCGACGTACTGCTGCACCGGGCAGCGCTCGTCGTCCATGTGGGCCAGGTTGGGGTCTCCGGGCCCGTAGTTGACGGCGGGGATGCCGAGCGCCGAGAAGCGGGCGACGTCGGTCCAGCCCTCCTTGGCGCTCACCGGCACGCCGAGCGCGTCGATGAACGCCTTGGCGGCCGGCAGGAGCAGACCCGGGCGGGCGCCGTCGGCGGCGTCGGTCAGGTTGACGTCGAACCCGTCGAAGACCTGGCGCACGTGGGCCAGGGCCGCGTCGGTGTTCTTGTCGGGGGCGTAGCGGTAGTTGACGGTGATGACGCAGCGGTCGGGGATGACGTTGCCGGCGATGCCGCCCGTGATGCCCACGGCTTGGAGGGCCTCGTGGTAGTCGAGCCCGTCGACGGTGATCGTCTCGGCCTCGTAGGCGGACAGCCGGGCCAGCACCGCACCGGCGTCGTGGATCGCGTTGTGCCCCTTCCAGGGCCGAGCCGAGTGCGCGGCGATGCCCTTGGTCGTGATCTCGACCCGCAGCGTGCCCTTGCAACCGCCTTCGATGGCCCCGTTGGTCGGCTCGAGCAGCACGGCGAAGTCGCCGGAGAGCTGGTCGGGCGAGGTGTCGGCGAGACGGGCGAGACCGTTGAACTTCCCGTCGATCTCCTCGCACTCGTAGAAGAGGAAGGTGAGGTCGCGGGCCGGCTCGGTGACCTCGGCCGCGATGCGGAGCATGACGGCGACGCCGCCCTTCATGTCGACCGTGCCGCGGCCCCAGAGCACATCGTCGACCGTGCGGGTGGGCAGGTTGGGCACATCGGTCAGCGGCACCGTGTCGATGTGACCCGCGAGCACGACTCGCTCGTCGCGTCCGAGCGACGTGCGGGCCACGACGGTGTTGCCGTCGCGGGTCACCTCGAGGTGGGTGAGCGCACGCAGCGCCGCCTCGATGGCGTCGGCGAGCGCCTCCTCGTCCTGGCTCACGGACTCGATGTCGCAGATCGCCGCGGTGAGCGTCGTGACGTCGGCGCCGAGGTCGAGGACGGGGCCGGTCGCGGAGGTCGGGTCTGCGGGCAGCGGGGTCGACGGCATACGGGAAGGCTAGCGGCCACACCCTGCGCCGGGCTCTCGGAGTCCGCTCCGCGGGTGCGTGTGCCGACCCGGCACGCTGCCCCATATCCTTGCCGCCATGTCGGAGCGCAGCGCATGGGGTCACGGACTGACGACGATCACGGATGACGGGCAGGTGCTCGACACCTGGTTCCCGCAGCCGGCGCTGGGCACGGCACCCGCCGACGCGGTGGCTCCAGAGGCCCTCGAGGCCCTGACGGGCGCCGACGAGGCCCGACGGGTGAGCACCGAGGTGCGGCTCGTGGAGATCGACCTCGACGCGGCACCCGCCGACGCCCCTGACGCGTACCTGCGCCTGCACCTGCTCTCGCACTGCCTCGTGGCGCCCAACACGATCAACCTCGACGGCATCTTCGGGGCCCTGCCCAACATCGCGTGGACCAGCGCCGGCGCGTGCGCCGTCGAGGGCTTCGAGCAGACCCGGCTGCGCCTGCGCGCCCGCGGCCAGCAGGTCGCGGTCTACGGCGTCGACAAGTTCCCGCGGATGACCGACTTCGTGGTCCCCCAGGGCGTACGCATCGCCGACGCTGACCGCGTGCGCCTCGGCGCGCACCTCGCCGCCGGCACCACCGTGATGCACGAGGGCTTCTGCAACTTCAACGCCGGCACGCTCGGAACCTCGATGGTCGAGGGCCGCATCGTGCAGGGCGTCGTCGTCGGCGACGGCTCCGACATCGGCGCCGGCGCCTCGATCATGGGCACGCTCTCGGGTGGCGGCACGGAACGCGTGAGCATCGGTGAGCGTTGTCTGGTCGGAGCCAACGGAGGCATCGGCATCGCCCTCGGCGACGACTGCGTCGTCGAGGCCGGGCTCTACGTGACGGCGGGGACCAAGGTAACGCTTCCCGACGGGTCCGTGGTCAAGGCCAAGGAGCTGTCGGGATCGAGCAACATCCTGTTCATCCGCAACAGCGTCAGCGGTGCCGTCGAGGCCCGCGACCGCAAGGGGACGGGCATCACCCTGAACGCCGCCCTCCACGCCAACGACTGACCCGAACCGGAACCCCGACCCACCCACCGGTTCAGACCAGAGCCGGACCACCTGAGGACCCCATGCCGACGACCCGACCGGGCCCCACCCTCGCCGAATCCCGCGACCGCGGAGGTTCACGCGGGCGCGCCCCCGTGCGCCGTCGGCGACGCTGGGTGACCATGCTCGTCGTGCTGGCGCTCGTCGGGACCGGCGGCTGGTTCGGTGCCCGCTTCCTCATCTCCAGCGTGGTCAACCCGCAGTGCACCATCAAGGCGTCGGGCATGACCGAGACGTTCGACCCCGACCAGACGGCGAACGCCGCGCTCATCGCCGCCCTGTCGGTCAAGCGCCAGATGCCGCCGCGCGCCGCGACCATCGCGCTGACGACGGCCTTCCAGGAGTCGAAGATCCGCAACCTGCGCTACGGCGACCGTGACTCGGTGGGCCTCTTCCAGCAGCGGCCGAGCCAGGGCTGGGGCACCGAGTCGCAGATCCTCGACCCCGTCCACGCGACGAACGCGTTCTACGACGCCCTCGAGAAGTTCAGGGGCTACGAGACGGCCGACATCACCAAGATCGCCCAACGCGTGCAGAAGAGCGGCTTTCCCGAGGCCTACCGCGACCACGAGGGTCAGGGCCGCGTGCTCGCCTCGACGCTGACCGGCCACTCCCCCGCGGGGCTCACCTGCAGCCTCGACGCGGTCAAGCAGGCGGTCGCCCCCTCCCGCGTGGTCGGCGACCTGTCGCAGCAGATGGGCGTCACCTCCGCCCGCCCGGGCGGCGGCGGCGTGATCGTCAGCGCCGCGGACGCCACGACGGCCTGGGCCGTCGCGCACTGGGCGGTCGCGCGCGCCGAGATGTACGGCGTCACGTCCGTCTCGATCGGCGAGCGCACCTGGGACCGCGGCCACGGCGACGAGGGCTGGTCGGCGGGCACGGCTGGGACGACGGTCACCGTCAAGCTCGGCTGATCCCACCCGTTTGAGGTATACGCGCGGCAGGAACTGCGGCGCGCATACCTCAAAGCGGTGGTCAGCCGGTCGCCTTGTCGAGGTGCTGCAGAAGGTCGTGCGCCGCGAGCTCGACGTCCTTGTGCCGCCACTCCGACGCGCGGTAGACGCAGGCGATGAGCGCCGTGCGGTGCACCCGCCGCAGGTCGCCGTAGACGAACGCGTAGCGCGCCTTCGTCTCGTCGTTCGCGCCCTCGGTGAGCCCCAGGTGCCACGCGGCGTAGTCGTCCCACGAGTGCCGTTCGAGGTACGCGTTCTGGGCCTCGGCGTCGGGCTGCGACTGCCCCCAGTCGCTGTCGAGGACGTACTGCCGCTTGTCGATGAGCTCGCGGCACCGGGCGACCGCCGCGTCGTTGACGAGGTACTTGGCCATCGACCCATCATGCCGATGCCCCCGTCCCTTGCGGGGCGGGGGCATCGGGTGGATCTCGGTTCGGAACGGCCTCAGGCCGTTCTGGGGCCGCTCAGGCCGGGTAGCTGCGCTCGGCCTCGCCGGTGTAGATCTGGCGCGGGCGGCCGATCTTCGTCTCGGGGTCGTTCATCATCTCGCGCCACTGGGCGATCCAGCCCGGGAGGCGACCGATGGCGAAGAGCACCGTGAACATCTTCGACTCGAAGCCCATGGCCTTGTAGATGAGGCCGGTGTAGAAGTCGACGTTCGGATAGAGCTTGCGCTCGACGAAGTAGTCGTCGGCCAGGGCGATCTCCTCGAGGCCCTTGGCGATCTCGAGCAGCGGGTCGTTCTGGCCGAGCTTCTCGAGGATGTCATCGGCGGCCTTCTTGATGATGGCCGCACGCGGGTCGTAGTTCTTGTAGACGCGGTGCCCGAAGCCCATGAGGCGGACACCGTCCTCCTTGTTCTTGACCTTCTCCATGAACTTCTTCGGGTCGTCGCCCGACTCGTGCAGCTTGCCGAGCATCTCCAGCACGGCCTGGTTGGCGCCGCCGTGGAGCGGGCCCGACAGGGCGTGGATGCCGGCCGAGACCGAGTTGAAGAGGTTCGCGTGGGCCGAGCCGACGAGGCGCACCGTCGAGGTCGAGCAGTTCTGCTCGTGGTCGGCGTGCAAGATGAAGAGCAGGTCGAGCGCCTTGGCGACGGTCGGGTCGACCTCGTAGGGCTCGACCGGGTAGCCGAACGTCATCCGCAGGAAGTTCTCGACGAACGACAGCGAGTTGTCGGGGTACATGTACGGCTGGCCGACGCTCTTCTTGTGGGCCATCGCCGCGATGGTCGGCAGCTTCGCGAGGAGGCGGACCGTCGAGATCTCGACCTGCTCCTGGTCGAACGGGTCGAGGCTGTCCTGGTAGAACGTGCCGAGCGCCGAGACGGCCGAGCTGAGCACCGGCATCGGGTGGGCGTCACGCGGGAAGCCGTTGAAGAAGGCGCGGAGGTCCTCGTGCAGCATCGTGTGCCGGCGGATGGAGTCCTCGAAGCGCGTCAGCTCCTCGGGCGTCGGCAGCTCGCCGTAGATGAGCAGGTAGGCGACCTCGACGAACGTCGACTTCTCTGCCAGCTCGGCGATCGGGTAGCCGCGGTACCGCAGGATGCCCTCGTCGCCGTCGATGTAGGTGATCGCGCTCTTGCACGATGCGGTGTTGACGAAACCGACGTCGTAGGTGACGAGGCCGGTCTCCTTGAGCAGGGAGCCCACACCGAGCCCGTCGTTGCCCTGGACGGCGTCGACGCCCGGGAACGTGAGTTCCTTGTCTGCGACCTTGAGTGTCGCTTCCACTGCCTTCGTCACTGTTCCTCGCCTCCTGTCACTCCGGCCCAAAGACGCCGGACGTATCCGCGAGCGACGTTACCCCAGCGTGCTGGCGGCCGAGAACACAGGTCCATCCCCGGGCCACCGCACGCACACCCGCCGTGACGGGCGTGACGCACGGGGTCAGAGGCGTTCGCAGGCTGCCGCGATGCGCTCGTCGGTGGCAGTCAGGGCGATGCGCACGTGCTGGGCGCCGGCAGCGCCGTAGAAGGAGCCGGGAGCCACGAGGATGCCGCGGTCGGCAAAGTCGGAAACCGTTGTCCAGCAATCCTCTTCGCGGGTGGCCCACAGGTAGAGCCCGGCCTCGGAGTGGTCGACGCGCAGCCCCGCACGGGTGACCGCCGCGAGCAGCTGCTCACGCCTCCTGGCGTATGCCGCACGCTGCGACTGCACGTGGGCGTCGTCGCGCAGGGCGACCGCCATCGCGTGCTGCACGGGTGTGGGCATGATCATGCCGGCATGCTTGCGCACCTCGAGGATCGTGGTGACGATCGCGGGGTCACCGGCGACGAAGGCGGCCCGGTAGCCGGCGAGGTTGGACTGCTTCGAGAGGGAGTAGACGGCGAGGAGCCCCGTGTGGTCGCCGTCGCAGACGTCGGGATGCAGGATGCTCGGAGTCGCGGTGCCGGACTGGCCGTCGCGCCAGTCGAGCTCGGCGTAGCACTCGTCGCTCGCGACCACGACGCCGTGCTTTCGGGCCCAGTCGACGACCTTGCGCAGGTGGTCGACGCCGAGGACCTGGCCGTTGGGGTTGCCGGGACTGTTGAGCCACAGCAGCTTCGGCGTCGTGGACGCCGTGAGGGGGCCGAGGCTCGTCAGCGACTGCGCGACGACGCTCGTCGCGCCGGCGATGCGGGCGCCGATGTCGTAGGTCGGGTAGGCCACGGCCGGGATGCCGACGACGTCTCCGGCGCGAAGGCCGAGGAGAGTGGGCAGCCAGGCCACGAGCTCCTTGCTGCCGATGGTCGGGAGCACGCCGTCGGTCGTGAGGCCCGTGACGCCGCGCCGGCGCTGGAACCACTCGACGACGGCCTCACGCACGTCGGTGGTGCCGACGGTCAGCGGGTAGCCCGGGGCGTCGGCCGCCTCGGCCAGCGCACGGCGTACGACCTGGGGGGTGCCGTCGACCGGGGTGCCGACCGACAGGTCGACGATGCCCCCCGGATGCGCGACCGCTCGCGCCTTGTACGGCGCGAGCGAGTCCCAGGGAAAGTCAGGAAGGTCGAGCCCACGAACGGGCCCACCGGGAGTCGTCACTCGTCGTGTTCCTGCGGCGGCAGGGCCTCGATGAGCGGGTGGTCCTTGTCGATGACGCCGAGCTTCGCCGCGCCGCCGGGGCTGCCGAGGTCGTTGAAGAACTCGACGTTGGCGTTGTAGTAGTCGGCCCACTGCTCAGGCACGTCGTCCTCGTAGTAGATCGCCTCGACGGGGCACACGGGCTCGCAGGCGCCGCAGTCGACGCACTCGTCGGGGTGGATGTAGAGCGACCGCTTGCCCTCGTAGATGCAGTCGACCGGACACTCCTCGATGCAGGCACGGTCCTTCAGGTCGACGCAGGGCTGGGCGATGACGTAGGTCATGGGGAGCGGGACCTCCTGTGGAGCGTTCGGGAGCGGATGCTGCACCGCCTAGTATGCCGGACATGAACGGCGAGCCCACGCACGGCCCCACCGATGAGACCCACTCCGACACAGGCTCGGAGACCGGCTCGGAGCCGACGGCTCTCGGCAGCAGCGACACCCCCGGGCACCGCCTCAGCGCGGGCCTGGCGATCGGCAACCGCGTCGTCGTGCGCTACCGCCTCGAGGAGGGCGCGGAGGCTGCCGCGACCGACTTCGTCGGCGAGCTCGTCGCCCGTGACGCCGACTTCCTCATCGTCGACACGAAGACCGAGCGCGTGAAGCTGATCCGGGCCGACATCCTCGCCGCCAAGCCCGTTCCGCCGCCCGCGAGCCGTGCCGGGAGGCCGCACGAGCGGGTCTCGGCCGACGACCTCGAGAAGCTGATGGCGAAGGGATGGCAGCCGGTCGACCGCGGCGGCGTGGGCGACTGGGTGCTGCGTGCCTCCGACGGTTTCACCGGCCGCGCCAACTCGGCACTGGTCGTGGGCGACCCGTCCCTCCCGGTCGACAAGGCGATCGACTTCGCCGAGAAGTGGTACTCCGACCGAGGCCGGCCCGCGATCTTCCAGGTGCACGGCGACACCGGCTTCGACCCGGCCGATCAGCCCGCTGTCGCGGCCCTGCTCGAGCGCGGCTACGTGGTCGGCGGGGGCCGGGAGAGCTGGCAGCGCGTTCTCGTCATGACCGGCCCGTCCGCGGCGGTCCCACCGCTGACCGAGCAGTCGGCGCCCGTCACGGCGGACGCCGAGCTGCAGCTCGACTGGCTGACCACCTACGGCCAGCAGCGCTCCATCGTGCCGGGAGCCACCGAGGCGGTGCTCACCGGCAGCGACGGCCAGCTCTTCCTGTCGGTGCGCGACCCGGAGAGCACGGCGATCATCGGCCTCGCCCGCCTGGCGATCCACCCCGGCTGGGCCGGGATCTTCGGCCTCTGGGTGCACCCCGACCACCGGCGTACCGGCCTGGCCACGACCATCGTGTCGGCGGCGGCGATGGTGGCCCGCGAGAACAACATGCCGGCGATGTACATCCAGGTGTCGGGTGACAACGCCGCGGGCGTCGCGTTCTGGACGGACCTCGGCTTCACGGTGCACCACGAGTACACCTACCTCGCGAAGCCGTCCGCCTGACCGGCCGTCACGGCGGGGTGGCCGCCGGGTTGGTGCAGACGATGTGGTCCTCGGGGATGTAGTGCGTCCGGACGGACTCGCTCTTCACGAGCGTGGTCGTGGCGTGACGAAACCACTGGCGGGTGACCGTCACGTCGAAGCCCGGGTTGGGCTGCTGCGGGTAGCACTTGAGGCTGTTGATGCGAATCGTCTTGGCAGGCACGATGTTTCGCCGCGGACCCTTGACCGACTTGATGTCCCACGTCTTCGTGCTCCAGATGCGACCGTGGACGAAGCCGCCCTCGACCCAGGTCTGGAGGAGCATCCCGTAGGACGTGTCGTTCTTCCACCTGTTGTCGACGGTCGGCCAGTACACCGTCGCCTCGCGCCCCTCGGGGTAGCGGGGGATGAAGAAGGCGTGCGCGGTGAACTCCTGGATGTCGGCCCCGGCGAAGTAGGCCATGTTGTAGATGACCGTCGAGACCTGGCTGATGCCGCCGCCCGTGCCCCGCGTCAGCCGGCCGTTGATGATGACGGTGCCGTCGGCATACCCCTTGTCGGTGGTGCGCTCGCCGAGGATCCCGTTGAGGCTGAAGGTGCCTCCCGGGGGGACGTAGGTGCCGTTGATCCGCTTCGCCGCCACGACGAGGTTGCTGGTGCGGGTCGGGTCGTTGGTCGGGAAGGGGCTCTTGAAGTCGACGACGACCGTCGTCACGCCGGCCTTCTGGGCGTCCTGACTCGTGAACGGCGGACGAGCGACGGTGGCGCTCACGTCGACCGTGCGGTTCGTGCCCGAGATCGCCGCCACGACGCGCTTGCCGATGGCGTCCTCGTCGACGGCGAGCCCGTCGACCGAGGGCACCAGGCGGGGCTTGCCGTCGGCTGCCTCGAAGACCCAGCGGGCACTGCTCGCCGCGCGGGTGGTCGCCCGGACCTTCGTGGAGACCAGCCGCGTCAGCGCCGGCTGGTCGAAGGCCGGCTTGAGTCCGCCGGCGCCGTCGGGCACCACCGAGACCATGGAGGCGTACTCCGCCGGGGTGAGCACGGCCCGGGTGGTGCCGCTGACGAGCGTCAGGGGCCCTGACATCGCGGTGCTGCCGAACTGGTCGGCAACCTGCTGGACCGTCTCGGCGCTGACCTGCGGGTCGGTGTCGCGCACCGCCGCGGCCGCCTCGGTCGCGTCGGGGAAGGCCTTGCGCAGGGCGAGCTTCGTGGCCGCGATGTCGAGCGTGCGCCCGGGCACCGGCAGGTCGACGGCGACGGAACCACCGGGAAAGGTCACCCGGCCCTCGACGGGCGCCACGGCGACGCTGGGAGCGAGCCTCTCGAGATAGGCGGTCAGCCGGTCGTCGTCGCCGCTCGTGAGCAGGGGCGCCTCGACCGATCCGGTCAGCTTGTCCCACACCCGCCTCGGGTCGAGCGTGAATCCGGTGAGTCCGTCGAGGGATCGGTCGGCGTCGACGCTCAGGCCGGCCTCACTCGGCACGACCTCGACTGGGTCTGCGCGCCCGGGCACGGTGAGCGCGATGGGCGTTGCGAGCAGTGAGCGCGAGCCCTTGTCGATGGCGGCGCGTGCAGCCTCCGGCGTCATGCCGCCGATCTGGATGTCACCCACGGACACCGACGCCGGCACGTGCTCGGCCGACCAGGTGCAGAGCCCGACGTAGCCGCCCCCGAGCACGACGACCGCGACGAAGAGGCGAAGCGCGGTGGAGCTGCGGTCGCGGCGATGGTCACGGTTCGGCACGTACGGGTCGTCGGACATCGGCTCTCCGGTCGGCGGATCAAGGTGCCACGACCGTAGTGCCAGCGGCCCTGCTTTTCGGCGAGGCGCGTCCCGCGCGATCAAAAGTACGCGCAGTCACGCCGCCCGCGTGACGGGGTGTTCTCTCGATCGAACCCCAGCCAATCGAACGTACGCGCGCGCCCACGGCCCGCGTGACGGGGTGCTCTCTCGATCTGGCTAGGTGAGGAGGTCGGTGCCGTGCTGGCCGGTCGGTCGCCACGTGAGCGGGTCGACCTGGCGGAAACCTTCGCGCGCGGTCGTGCGCACGGCGATGAGGTTCGAGAGGGCGTGCACGTCGTCGCCCGCGACGAGCACCTGCGTGGCGTGGGCGCGCAGCGCGTCGTTCTTCACCGCCCGCGCGGCGTCGTCGTGCACGACGTGGCTGACGGCCCCGTCGTCGACGACCGAGGGCGGGAACGGGTGGTCGGCCGCGGGCACGACGAGCCGTGGGGCCCGCGGACCTCCCGCAGCCACGACTCCGCCGAGCTCGGGGTCATGCCACCACCCGTCGGTGGCCAGCAGCGCCGGGTCGGCGGCGGCCAGCCACGCGCGGTCCTCGCTCGCCCACCCGACCGGCGTCACGATCTCGTAGGTGCGCTCCGGCAGCTCCGAGGCCTCGAGCAGCTGGAGCGCGCGCCGGGTGACCCGGTGCGTCTGGATGTGGTCGGGATGCCCGTAGCCGCCGTGCTCGTCGTAGGTGACGACGACGTCGGGTCGGACCTGGCGCAGCACGTCGGCGACGAGGGCACCGGCCTCGTCGAGGTCGGCTCGTGCGAAGGCCTCTGCGCGGGCAGCCGCGGGCGAGCCGGCCATGCCCGAGTCGCGGTAGCGCGAGAGCCGCCCCGAAGACGCATCGGCCCCGAGGACGTGCATCGTCGCGCCGATGCGTGACAGGGCGCGCACCAGCTCGCCGTGCCGGTAGGCGCCCAGGCGGTCGGACAGATCGGCTTCCAGGTGCGCGAGCGACGGCGGGATGACCTCGCCCTCCTCGCCGAGCGTGCAGGTCAGCACGTGGACCTCGTCTCCGCGCGCCACGTGGTGGGCCATCGTGACGCCGCAGGTGAGCGTCTCGTCGTCCGGATGGGCGTGGACGAAGAGCAGGCGCGGCACGTGGTCCCTCTCGTTCAGGTCGGCTCGGTCGGCTTGCGTCAGCGCACGGACGCGGTGGCGAGGTCGACGATGCCACCCACGCTGTGGTCTTCGTAGGACCTGACGCCGGCGCCGTGGAGGTAGAGGGCCTTGGTGGCGGACAGGGCGATGTAGCCGACCTGGCCGCGGATGGTGCTGTCGGCCTGCTGCCACACCTTGGCCCGGGCGGCCGGGTCGGCCGTCGCGTCGGCCTTGTCGATGAGGGAGTTCAGGGGGTCGCTCGAGAAGTAGCCGACGTCCTGGCCGGGGCCGGACGAGTCGATGTTGATGCGCGAGTCGAAGAGCGCCGGCAGCACGCCACCTGCGGACGGCCAGTCGGGCGTCCACACCCCACGGAAGACGTCGTAGGAGTCGACCGACGTCGGCTTCTCGATCTCCTCGTAGTACTCCTCCGGGGCCACGCCCTTCAGATCGACATCGAAGCCCGCACGCTCCCACCCGGCGGCGAGAGCGGCGTACGCCTTGTCGGCGAGCACCGAGCGGGCGTAGACGACGCGGAGCTTGACCGGCAGCTTGACGCCGGCCTGCTGGAGCATCCGGCGGGCCGCCTCGGGGTCGCCCTCGACGCCGTTCGCCGAGGGCGGCCGGACCGAGTCGGGGTAGACCGTCGGCGACAGGATCGACCACGTCGGCGTGCCCGCGCCCTCGCCGCCGGTGGCCGCGACGTAGGTGGCCCGGTTGGTCGACGTCGCGAGCGCCTTGCGCACGGCGGKGTCGGCCATCGCCTTGCTGCGCATGTTGACGGCCAGGTAGTCGACGCTGCCCGTGAACGGGAACGTCAGCCGCGCCTGGAGGTCGGTGCCGGCCTGGTTGCGCAGCGTGGGGCTCGCCTGCACCCACGAGACGGCGTACGCGTCGTCGGCCTGCTGGTTGAGCAGCCGCTGGATGACCGTGGACTCACCGAGCCCGGAGGTCACCTGGATCTCGTCGGGGTACGCGTGCCGGATGGGGTCGGAGCGCGGGTCCCAGTGCTCGTTGCGCACGAAGGTGCCGCCCTTGCCGACGACCCACGGCGCCTTGAGGCGGTAGGGCCCGCTCGACATGACGGCATACGACGCCTTGTCGGTCTTCGTGTCGGACGACGCCTTGCGGGGGGCGAACTCGGGCAGCGCGACGATGTGCGGGAAGTCCGGCTCGGCGTCGCGCAGCTTGAAGGTGACCGTGCGGCCCCTGCACGAGACGGCGCGGTCGAAGTCGGCCTGGTGCGCGGTGTCCGAGGGCCCCGCGTAGACGGGCTTCTCGAGGCCCTCGGCGGTGACGTGCGTCGGCATGTCGAGCAGGTAGCTGGCGTAGTTGGTGCCCCCCACGTGGGTGCGCCGGTCGAAGGTGCGCGCGACGCCGTGGCGCACGTCGTCGCAGCTGATCGGCGAGCCGTCCTGCCACCTGAGGCCCTCGCGGAGGGTGAAGCTCCACGAGCGGGCGCCGTCGGACGGCGTGCCCGCGTCGGTCGCGAGGTCGCCCTGCACGTCGCGCTGGTGTGCCCCGGTGCCGTATGCCGTGAGGCCCCGGACGAACGTGCGCTGGGCGAAGAAGGCCTCGGGCCCGACGTACATCAGCTGCGGGTCCCACGTCGCGACGGTGCCTGCAACGAGCACCTGCAGGGTGCCGCCGGGCTGCCCGGCGGCCGACGCCGACGGGGCGGGCACGGCAGCGCTCTGCGCCGACGTGTCGCCCGCGGCGGTGCACGCCGCGGCGCCTGCTGCCAGGAGGGCAGCACCGACCCCGACGGCCAGCGACCGGCTCAGTCCGCCAACCACGCGCCCCACGACAGGCACGGGTCGGTCAGCCCTCGGCCTTCGCCGCCGAACGCGCGCGAGAAGCGGTGCGAGCGCGCTCGCCGGCGTCGAGGACGACCTTGCGGATGCGGACGGTCTCGGGCGTCACCTCGACGCACTCGTCCTCGCGGCAGAACTCGAGGCTCTGCTCGAGGCTGAGCTTGCGCGGGGGGACGATCTTCTCGAAGTTGTCGGAGGAGGAGGCGCGCACGTTGGTGAGCTTCTTCTCCTTGGTGATGTTGACGTCCATGTCGTCGGCGCGGGAGTTCTCGCCGACGATCATGCCCTCGTAGACCTCGGTCGTCGGGTCGACGAAGAGCGTGCCGCGCTCCTGGAGGTTGACCATGGCGTAGGAGGTGACGACGCCCTTGCGGTCCGAGACGAGCGAGCCGCTCGTGCGGGTCGTGATCGCGCCGAACCACGGCTCGTAGTCCTCGAAGACGTGGTGGGCGATGCCGGTGCCGCGCGTCTCGGTGAGGAACTCGGTGCGGAAGCCGATGAGGCCACGGCTGGGCACGAGGAACTCCATGCGGATCCAGCCGGTGCCGTGGTTGGTCATCTGCTCCATGCGGCCCTTGCGGGCGGCCATGATCTGCGTGATGGGGCCGAGGAACTCCTCGGGGGTGTCGATGGTGAGGCGCTCGACGGGCTCGTGGACCTTGCCGTCGACCTCGCGCGTGACGACCTGCGGCTTGCCGACGGTCAGCTCGTAGCCCTCGCGGCGCATCTGCTCGACGAGGATGGCGAGCGCGAGCTCGCCTCGGCCCTGCACCTCCCACGCGTCGGGACGCTCGGTGGCCAGGATGCGCAGCGACACGTTGCCGATGAGCTCCTTGTCGAGGCGGTCCTTGACCATGCGGGCGGTGACCTTCGAGCCGCGCACCTGCCCAACCATCGGGCTGGTGTTGGTGCCGATGGTCATCGAGATGGCCGGCTCGTCGACCGTGATGAGCGGCAGCGGGATCGGGTTCTCGGCGTCGGCGAGGGTCTCGCCGATGGTGATGTCGGGGATGCCGGCGACGGCGATGATGTCGCCCGGGCCGGCCTCCTCGGCGGGCTTGCGCTCGAGGGCCTCGGTCATGAGCAGCTCGGTGATCTTGACGCGCTGCTGGGAGCCGTCGTGACGGCACCACGTGACCTGCTGGCCCTTGCGGATCGTGCCGTTGTGGACGCGGAGCAGGGCGAGGCGGCCGAGGAAGTTGGACGCGTCGAGGTTGGTGACGTGGGCCTGGAGCGGGGCCTCGTCGTCGTAGGTCGGGGCGGGGATGGTCTCGAGGATCGTCTCGAAGAGGGCCTCGAGGTCCTCGCCCACGGGCAGGCCACCGTCGTCGGGGCGCTCCGTCGACGCGCGGCCGGCCTTGGCCGAGGCGTAGACGATCGGGAAGTCGATCTGCTCCTCGGTGGCGTCGAGGTCGAGGAAGAGCTCGTAGGCCTCGTCGACGACCTCGGCGATGCGCGAGTCGGGACGGTCGACCTTGTTGATGCAGAGGATGACCGGCATCTTCGCGGCCAGCGCCTTGCGCAGCACGAAGCGGGTCTGCGGCAGCGGGCCCTCGGACGCGTCGACGAGGAGCACGACACCGTCGACCATGGACAGCCCGCGCTCGACCTCGCCACCGAAGTCGGCGTGGCCGGGAGTGTCGATGATGTTGATCGTCACGCCGTCGGCGAGACCGCGGTCGGAGGCCGCCTTGCCCGTGTAGTGCACCGCGGTGTTCTTCGCGAGGATCGTGATGCCCTTCTCGCGCTCGAGGTCACCGGAGTCCATCGCGCGCTCGTCGACGTGCTGGTGCTCACCGAAGGCACCGGACTGCCAGAGCATCTTGTCGACGAGGGTGGTCTTGCCGTGGTCGACGTGGGCGACGATGGCGACGTTACGGATGTCCGCGCGGGTCTTCATGGGCATGAGGAACAGTCTCTCAGGGTTTGGGGGGTGGTCCGGACCACGGCTCGGGGTGGGACCGGTGGTGGTGCCAGCGGTGCGTGAGGGGACGTCAGGTCCTGCCGGGGCGGCCGAGAACGGCCTCTAGCTGCTCGACGATCGGCAGGTCGGCCGGCAGCCAGGCCACGGCGCGCAGGTCGTCGATCGCCAGCCACCGCAGCTCGTCGTGGTCCTCGATGGGAGCCGGGGTGCCCTCGACGACCTCGGCGAGCCAGACCAGCATCTCGTAGCGGTCGCCCAGTGGCCAGGTGCTGCCCGGCAGCGGCCCGGGCAGGTGCGCTCCGAGCTCCACGCGGACGCCGAGCTCCTCGAGAACCTCTCGGTGCAGGGCCGACAGCGGCGACTCGCCCTCGTCGACCTTGCCCCCGGGCAGCTCCCAGCCCCCGGCCAGCGCGGCGGGCTCGGTGCGTCGGGCGGAGAGCAGCCGGGTGGGCCGCACGAGGTCGTCGACGATGGCCGCCCCGACGACGAGGCGGACTGGCGGGCGGTCCGAGGTGCTCATGGCGACGTCGATGGTGCCACACGGAGGCATCGGATCGGTGCGCATCGGTGGGCCGCGACCCGGCCACTCGGCATACGTCCGGGGTTTACTGG
Organism: Terrabacter sp. 05T424; assembly: GCF_056396225.1. NCBI lineage: Bacteria > Bacillati > Actinomycetota > Actinomycetes > Micrococcales > Intrasporangiaceae > Terrabacter > Terrabacter sp. 05T424. The sequence goes on along the minus strand of NZ_JBFTLB010000001.1, from coordinate 475,858 downwards.
GGGGCATGACACGACTGCTCACCGACGAGGAGATCGAGCGGCAGCTCGGCGACCTGCCCGGCTGGACGCGTGACGGCGACACGATCCGCGCCTCCTACGAGGCGCCGGACTTCCTCACCGGCATCTCCCTGGTGCAGGAGGTGGGCTCGGCCGCCGAGGCGATGGACCACCATCCCGACGTCGACATCCGGTGGCGCACCGTCAGCTTCGCGCTGTCGACGCACTCCGAGGGTGGCCTGACGCAGCTGGACGTCGAGCTGGCCCACCAGATCAGCCAGGAGGCCGCGCGCAAGGGAGCCACCGCCTCCGGCTGACGTCCTGAACGCAGGGCAGGGGGCACGCGGCCTCGTAACTTAGGATTGCCTCATGCGATCGCACTCACGCTCCGGCTCGCGCGCCGAGTCCCAGGAGGGTCATAGTCCCTGGCCGGACCCCGTCCGGCCGTCCCCGCCCCACCGCCTGCTCGTCCGGATGGTGATCGCATGAGCACCGCCCTCGGCATCGGCCTGGGCATCCTGCTGATCCTCGCCCTCACCGCGGCGACCGGCTACTTCGTGGCGCAGGAGTTCGCCTACGTCGCCGTCGACCGCAATGCCCTCCGGCAGCTCGCCGACGACGGCGACGCTGCTGCCCAGCGCGCCATGAAGGTCACCTCGCAGCTCTCCTTCACCCTGTCGGCCGCCCAGTTCGGCATCACCGTGACCGCGCTGCTCGTCGGCTACGTGTCCGAGCCCCTCGTGGGCGAGGGGATCGCCGAGCTGCTCGACCCGTCGATGTCGTATGCCGCTCGGCTCAGCCTGTCGGTCACCGCGGTCCTCGTCTTCTCCACGATCGTGCAGATGGTCTTCGGCGAGCTCGCCCCGAAGAACCTGGCGATCGCGCGCACCGTGCCCCTCGCCCGTGCCCTCAGCCGCTCGACCCTCGCCTACCTCAAGGTGTCGGGCCCGCTGGTGCGCCTCTTCGACCGCGCGTCGACGGCCCTGCTGCGCAAGGTGGGGATCGAGCCCGTCGAGGAGCTCGAGCACGGCGCCACCGCCGAGGACCTCACCCGCATCATCGACGAGTCCCACGCCGGTGGACTGCTCGACGACGACCTGTCCGACGTGCTCGAGGGCGGACTTCGGTTCCGCGAGCTCGACGCCGGCGACGTGATGACCCCCCGCGTACGCGTCACGACCGTTCGCGCCGACGCCTCGGTGTCGCAGCTGGTCGAGCTGCTCGACACCGGCTGGTCGCGCTTCCCGGTGACGGGCCGCGACGGCGACGACATCGTGGGAGTGGCCGGCATCGCCGAGGTGCTCTCGGTCGAGCCCGGGCAGCGGTCCACGACGACCGTGGGATCCATCGTCTCCGACCCGACGGTCGTGCCGACGAGCGCCCCGCTCCCCCGCGTGCTCGAGCAGATCCGCGCCGACCATCGGCAGCTGGCCGTCGTCGTCGACGAGCACGGCGGCTTCGCCGGTATCGTCACCTTCGAGGACATCGCCGAGGAGGTCGTCGGCGACATCCTCGACGAGGACGACGCCCCTCAGCCGGGCGTCGTCGAGGCCGGACCCGACACCTGGGTGGTGCCCGGTCACCTGCGTCTCGACGAGCTCGACACCGCCAGCGAGCTGACCCTACGCAGCAGCGACGAGTACTCCACGGTCAGCGGTCTCATGCTCGAGCACCTCGGTCGCACAGCGGTCGTCGGTGACGACGTCGTCGTGGAGGCGAGCCGCGAGGTCGTCACGGACCGCCACCGCGACCTCGACGAGTCAACCGGCACCGACGACGCCGACGACGCCGACAGCGACGACCCGGCCTCCGCCGCGAGCGGTGACGACGAGCCCCGCCACCTGCCCGTGTCGGTGCGCCTGACGGTCGAGACGGTCGAACGGCACGTGCCCTCCTCGGTGCGCGTCGAGGTGCTCGACCTCATGTCAGACCTCGAGGCCCTCGCCGCCGACGGCGACGATCCGGGTGATGCCGTGTGGCCCCCGGCCGCCGACGAGCGCACGGAGGCCGGCCGATGATCACCGCCCTGCTGGTCTCCGTGCTCCTGCTGGTGCTCAACGCCTTCTTCGTCGCGGCCGAGTTCGCCGTGGTCGCGAGCAAGCGGCACCGCCTCGAGACCCTCGCCGAGCGTGGCTCGGTCGCCGCGCGAGCCGCGGTGCGCGCCAACCGCGAGCTGTCGCTCATGCTCGCCGGAGCCCAGCTCGGCATCACCCTGTGCACGCTGGGGCTCGGCTCGCTCGCCAAGCCCGCGGTTGCCGAGCTGCTGACGCCCGTCTTCACCTTCGCGCGCCTCCCCGACGCGGCGGCATACGTCGTCTCCGTCGTGCTGGCCGTCGGCATCGTCGTCTTCCTGCACATGGTCGTGGGCGAGATGGCGCCCAAGTCGTGGGCCATCGCGCACCCGGAGCGGTCGGCGGTGCTGCTCGCACTGCCGTTCCGCGGCTTCGCGTGGGTGGCCCGCCCGGCCCTCAGCCTGCTCAACGCCATGGCCAACGGGTGCCTCCGGCTCGTGGGGGTCACGCCCCAGAACGAGCTCGGTCAGGTGCACGGCCCCAAGGAGCTCCAGCTGCTCATCGCGAGCTCCAAGGAGCACGGCATGCTCGCCGAGCCCGAGCACCGCGTGCTCGCCGGCGCGATCGACCTCGACACGACACCCCTGACCGAGGTCGTCGTGCCGATGGACCAGGCGATCGGGGTCCCGACCTCCGCCACCTGTGCCGAGGCCGAGGCCCTCTCGCGCGACACGGGCCGTTCCCGGCTGGTCGTGCGCGAGGGTGGTCGACCGGTCGGCCTCGCCCACGTGCGCGACATCGTCCGCGCGCCCGGGCAGGCCCCCGTCACGACGGTCACGTCACCGGCGCTGCACGTCGACCAGGGCCTCTCCCTGCTTGACACGGTGTCGCTGATGCGGGCCGCGCACGCCCAGCTCGTCATCGTCGACGGGCCCGCCGACCCCGTCGGCCTGGTGACGATGGAGGACCTCCTCGAGCGTGTGCTGGGCACCTTCGAGGACGAGACGGACCCGTCGGCCGAGTCCTAGCCGGACGCGTACGCGGACACACCGGGACACCGGGTCGGACACACCGGGACAGACCGGCGCCGGGACGCAGCACGTGTCCCGACGGCGGCAATCTTCCGGTCGCGCGGGCCAGATCGCCGGAAGATATCCTCCGCGTCACGATTCGGCCACGTCGGTTGCTGCCGGTGGCGCGCCGTTGAAAGATGGGGCGCGCGGTCATGGGGGACGGTAGGTTTCGGCTGCACATCAGCATGTTGGCGGCCGACCGGTCCCCGGCACCGATCACGACCCGGAGGTGACGGCACGTGAGCACTCCCCTGGAGACCGAGCCCGGGGCCGCGACTGCGGCACCAGAGCTGGTGCTCGTGGGCGAGAAGCGGATCGAGGGACGTTCGCTCGGCCAGATCGCCTGGGCGCGGCTCAAGCGAGACAAGGTCGCGCTCGGCGGCGGCTTCTTCGTCCTGTTCCTCATCCTGGTCGCCATCTTCGCCCCGCTCATCGTGGGCCTGCTCGGCCACGAGCCGAACGAGTTCCACCAGGAGCTCGTCGACCCCGACCTGCAGGTGCCGACGGCCCGCTTCGGCGGCGTCTCGTGGGACTTCCTCTTCGGTGTCGAGCCGGTCAACGGGCGTGACCTCTTCAGCCGCGTGCTCTACGGCTCGCAGATCTCGCTGCTCATCGCCTTCCTCGCCACCCTGCTGTCGGTGGTCATCGGCACGGCCATGGGTGTCATCGCCGGCTTCGTCGGGGGCGCCGTCGACGGCCTCATCAGCCGCCTGATGGACATCTTCCTGGCGTTCCCGCTCATCGTCTTCGCGCTCGCCCTCGTCGGTGTCATCCCCGACTCGGCCTTCGGCCTGCACGGCGACTCTCTCCGCATCGCGGTCATCGTCTTCATCATCGGGTTCTTCAACTGGCCCTACATCGGGCGCATCGTCCGCGGCCAGACACTGTCGCTGCGCGAGCGCGAGTTCGTCGACGCGGCCCGCAGCATGGGTGCTCGCACTCCCTACATCCTCGTCAAGGAGCTGCTGCCCAACCTCGTCGCGCCGATCCTCGTCTACGCGACCCTGCTCATCCCGAGCAACATCCTCTTCGAGGCGGCACTGTCCTACCTCGGAGTCGGCGTCCAGCCGCCCCGCGCGACGTGGGGAGGCATGCTCGCCGACGCGGCGCGCTGGTACCAGGTGGATCCCTGGTTCATGCTCCCGCCAGGCCTGGCCATCTTCGTGACGGTCCTCGCCTTCAACCTCTTCGGGGACGGCTTGCGTGACGCCCTCGACCCACGGTCTCGGTAACCTCCGCGACCCGCACTTCCGCTGTACTGAAAGCAAGGAGCGCAAACACAGATGAAGAACACACGCATCATGGCAGTCGCCGCGGCGGCCGCCCTGGCCCTGGGGCTGTCCGCCTGTGGCGGTGGCGCCAGCAACACGGGCACAGGCTCCGGCACTGGCGGCAGCGGTGGAGGCAGCTCTGCGCAACCCGCCGCCGATGCCGCGATCGGCAAGATCTTCAACGCCTCCGACAAGAAGGGCGGCACGCTCCGCTTCGGCATGGCGGGCGACTGGGACTCCGTGGACCCGGGCGACACCTACTACGGCCTGTCCTGGAACTTCCTGCGCAACTACGCGCGCACGCTCGTCGTCTTCAAGGCCGCTCCGGGGGCCGAGGGCGCCAAGCTCGTTCCCGACCTCGCCACCTCCCTCGGCAAGCCGAGCGACGGCAACAAGACGTGGACGTACACGCTGCGTGACGGCCTCAAGTACGAGGACGGCTCGCCGATCACGAGCAAGGACGTCAAGTACGGCGTGGCGCGCTCGCTCGACAAGGACACGTTCCCGAACGGCCCGACGTACTTTAACGACTTCCTGGCCGACGTGCCCGCCGGCTACTCGGTCTTCAAGGACAAGAACCTCGACAACCTCAAGTCGATCGAGACGCCCGACGACAAGACGATCGTCTTCAAGCTGAAGACGGCGTTCTCCGGCTTCGACTACTTCGCCCAGCTGCCCTCCACGGCCCCCGTGCCGCAGGCCAAGGACACCGGCACGAAGTACAAGGAGCACGTGATCTCGAGCGGCCCGTACAAGTTCTCGGTCTACCAGCAGGGCAAGCGCATCGAGCTCGAGCGCAACACCAACTACGACCCGGCGACCGACCCCGAGTCCGGCCGCAAGGCGCTGCCCGACAAGATCACCGTCGAGCTCGGCCTCAACGCACCCGACATCGACAACCGCCTCCAGAGCGGTGGTCTCGACGTCGACATCGCCGGCACCGGCGTCCAGGCGGAGTCGCAGGGCAAGATCCTCGCCGACCCGACCCTCAAGGCCAAGACCGACAACGCGTCGGCGGCCCGCACCTGGTTCTCGGTGCTCAACAGCGATGTCGCCCCGCTCGACAACATCGACTGCCGCAAGGCCGTCGTGCTCGCCTACGACAAGACCGGCTACCAGCGCGCCTACGGCGGCAAGACCGGCGGTGACATCGCCACGAGCCTGATGCCGCCGAACGTCCCGGGTCACCTGGACATGGACCTCTACAACTTCGCCAGCAAGCCGCAGGGCGACGTCGACGCCGCCAAGGCCGAGCTCGCGAAGTGTGGTCAGCCGAACGGTTTCGAGACGAACATCTCCTACCGCACCGAGCGTCCCAAGGAGAAGGCGACGGCCGAGTCGCTCCAGCAGTCGCTGGCCAAGGTCGGCATCAAGCTGACGATCAAGCCGTACCCGACCGCCGACTACACCAAGCTGTACGCCGGCAAGCCGGACTACGCGAAGGCCAACAAGCTCGGCATCATCGTCTACGGCTGGGGTGCTGACTGGCCCGACGGCTTCGGCTTCATGAGCCAGATCACCGACAGCCGCGTCATCCGCCCGTCCGGCAACACGAACCTCGGCATCAAGGTGCCTGCGGTCGACGCCGGCATCGACAAGGCGATGTTGGAGAACGACCAGACGAAGCGCGAGGAGATCTGGGGCACCGTCGACAAGTCGGTCATGGAGGCCGCTGCCGTCATCCCCGGTGTGTGGTCGAAGGGTCTGCTGTTCCGTCCCGACACGATCACGAACGTCTTCGTCAACGACGGCTTCACGATGTACGACTACGCCGCGATGGGCGTCAAGCAGTAACACGCTTTCTCGCACGTCACCGCACCACGCCCGACCCACCTGAAAGTAGGTGAAGGCGCAGACCCGGTGGCGGTGGGCTCACAGGAGTCCACCGCCACCGCGTCCGGCCGATCCCCTTGCTGACGTACATGATCCGGCGCATCCTCGGCGCCATCGTCCTGCTCTTCGTCGTGAGCGCGGTCACCTTCGCCATCTTCTTCCTCGTGCCGCGCATCGGCGGTGCGACCGCCGACGACCTGGCCTCGCGCTACGTCGGCAAGAGCGCGGGCCCGGCGCAGGTCCACGAGGCCGCCGTGCGCCTCGGATTCACCGACCCGATCTGGGTCCAGTACGGCCGGTTCGCCAAGGGGCTCGTGGCGGGCTCCGAGTACAACACCGGCGCCGGCATCGACCAGTGCCCGGCGCCGTGCCTCGGCTACTCCTTCATCACGCAGAACCCCGTGCTGCCCGACCTGCTCGACCGGCTGCCGGTGACCCTGTCCCTCGCGTCCGGAGCCGCGATCCTCTGGCTGTTCGGTGGCGTCGCCACCGGCGTCGTGTCCGCCCTGCGCCGCGGCACCGCGCTCGACCGCTCCGCCATGGGCGTTGCCCTCGCGGGCGTCTCGCTCCCGATCTTCTTCACCGGACTGCTGTCGCTGTCGATCTTCAGCTACGGCGTCGGGTGGACCGCCCAGGGAGGCAGCTACACGCCCCTGCAGGAGAACCCTGCCAAGTGGGCGTACGACCTGCTCCTGCCGTGGATCACCCTCTCCTTCCTCTACGCCGCCGCGTACGCCCGCCTGACCCGCGCGGGCATGCTCGAGACCATGAACGAGGACTACATCCGAACGGCCCGCGCCAAGGGCCTTCGCGAGCGCGACGTCGTGGTCAAGCACGGCCTCCGCGCGGCGCTGACGCCGATCCTCACGATCTTCGGTCTCGACCTCGGCCTGCTGCTCGGCGGCGCGATCCTCACCGAGACCACGTTCTCCCTCAACGGCATCGGCAAGTACGCCGTCGATGCCATCAACAACAACGACCTCCCCAAGGTGCTGGGTGTGACCCTCCTCGGTGCCACGTTCATCATCATGGCCAACCTGGTCGTGGACCTCCTGTACGCCGTCGTCGACCCGAGAGTGCGCACCGCATGAGCGAGCCCACGAAGCAGACCGCCCCGTCAGCCGACAGCTCGGCCGCCACGGCCGGCGAGGCCTCCCCCGCCGCCGAGAAGCAGGACCGCCGCCGCAGCCGGCGCGCCGGCACGACAGTCAGCTCCGACGGCATCGGCGGCCTGGGCGCCCCGGCGCCCGACGCCTTCCTGTCGGTGCGCGACCTCCGCGTCCACTTCCCCACCGACGACGGTGTCGTGAAGTCCGTCGACGGGCTCTCGTTCGACCTCGCCCGGGGCAAGACCCTCGGCATCGTGGGCGAGTCCGGCTCCGGCAAGAGCGTCACGAGCATGTCGATCATGGGCCTGCACAAGCCGAGCTCGGTGAAGATGACCGGCTCGATCCAGCTGGGCGGCGAGGAGCTCATCGGCGCGGGCAGCGAGAAGGTGCGGTCGCTGCGTGGCAAGCGCATGGCGATGATCTTCCAGGACCCGCTGTCGGCGATGCATCCCTTCTACACGGTGGGCCACCAGATCGTCGAGGCCTACAAGGTGCACCACCAGGTGAGCAACCAGGTCGCGCGCAAGCACGCGATCGACATGCTCGACCGCGTCGGCATCCCGCAGCCGAACACCCGCGTCGACGACTACCCGCACCAGTTCTCCGGGGGCATGCGTCAGCGCGCTATGATCGCGATGGCCCTGTCGTGCGACCCCGACCTGCTCATCGCCGACGAGCCGACGACGGCCCTCGACGTGACGGTCCAGGCCCAGATCCTCGACCTCATCCGCGACCTGCAGTCCGAGTTCAACTCGGCCGTCATCATCATCACGCACGACCTCGGGGTGGTCGCCGAGCTGTCCGACGACATCATGGTCATGTATGCCGGTCGCGGCGTCGAGTACAGCTCTGCCGACGCCGTCTTCCGTGAGCCGCAGCACCCCTACACGTGGGGGCTGCTCAGCTCGATGCCGCGCCTCGACCGCGAGCGCACCGAGCGGTTGCGCCCCATCAAGGGCTCTCCGCCGAGCCTGATCAACGTGCCGTCGGGCTGCCCGTTCCACCCGCGGTGCGCCTACGCCGACCGCACGGGCGGCCTGAGCCAGAGCCAGAGACCTCCTTTCGCCGAGGGGATCAAGGGGCACTACGCCGCCTGCCACCTCTCGCAGGAGGAGAAGAAGGCCATCTGGGAGAACGAGATCCGGCCCACGCTGTGACCGCATACACGAGCCCAGGAGGCCACCCGTGACCACCACGTCCGCTCCCGAGGGCACCCCGAAGACGTCGGGCGACGCCCTGCTCCAGGTCCGGGGCCTGACGAAGCACTTCCCGATCCGTCGCGGCCTGCTCCAGCGTCAGGTGGGCGCGGTCCAGGCCGTCGACGGCCTGACCTTCGACGTCGCCAGGGGCGAGACCCTCGCGCTCGTCGGCGAGTCCGGTTGTGGCAAGACGACGACCGGGCGCATGCTGACGCGCCTCATCGAGCCGACGGATGGGCAGCTGCTCCTCGAGGGCGAGGACATCACGCACTGGTCCACCGCGAAGCTGCGCCCGCTGCGTCGCGACGTGCAGATGATCTTCCAGGACCCTTACAGCTCGCTGAACCCCCGGCACACGGTCGGCACCATCATCGGAGCCCCCTACCGGCTGCAGGACATCAAGACCGAGAAGGGCATCAAGGCCACGGTCCAGGAGCTGCTCGAGGTCGTCGGCCTCAGCCCCGAGCACTACAACCGCTACCCGCACGAGTTCTCCGGCGGTCAGCGCCAGCGCATCGGCATCGCCCGGTCGCTCGCCCTCAAGCCGAAGCTCATCGTCGCCGACGAGCCCGTGTCGGCCCTCGACGTGTCGATCCAGGCGCAGGTCATCAACCTGCTCGAGGACCTGCAGGACGAGTTCGGCCTGACCTACGTCGTGATCGCGCACGACCTCTCCGTGGTGCGTCACATGTCCGACCGCGTGGCGGTCATGTACCTCGGCAAGCTCGTCGAGATCGCCGACCGTGACGAGCTCTACACCCGTCCGATGCACCCCTACACGACGGCCCTGATGTCGGCGGTGCCGATCCCCGACACCGAGCGCCGCAACCGCCGCGAGCGCATCCGGCTCGAGGGCGACGTGCCGAGCCCGGTCAACCCGCCGCCGGCGTGCCGGTTCCACACCCGCTGCTGGAAGGCCCAGGAGATCTGCAAGACCCAGGAACCGCCCTTGGTGCAGCTCGCGCCGGGCCATGCGGTCGCCTGCCACTTCCCCGAGAACGTCGACACCGTCGCCGGCGACTCGGGCAGGAGCAGCTCCCCTGCCGCGCCGGGCACCAAGCCGACCACGGACCCGGCTGCCGAGCCGACCACCGAGCCGGCCGTCGGCTCGGACACACTTCGCGACGGGACCGTCGACAACACGTGACGGAGGCCGCGGACACCGTCCCCGACGGCGGGAAGCAATCGCCGACGTCGGTGGTTGAAGATTCCATGAAGGTCGAGATCTGGTCTGACATCGCCTGCCCCTGGTGCTACATCGGCAAGCGCCGCTTCGAGAAGGCGCTCGCCACGTTCCCCCACCGCGACGACGTGGACGTTCAGTGGCGCAGCTACCAGCTCGACCCCACGCTCCCCGACCACCACGACGGCACCGAGCTCGACTACCTCGTCGACCGCAAGGGCATGTCACGTGACCAGGTCAGCCAGATGTTCGACCAGGTCACCGCCATCGCCGCCGACGAGGGGCTCGCCTACGACTTCGGCTCGGTCGTCGTCGCGAACAGCTTCGCCGGCCACGAGCTGCTGCACCTGGCCAAGGCCCGCGGCGTCGGCGACGCCGTCAAGGAGGCTCTCCTCTCGGCGCACTTCGAGCACGGCGAGGACATCGGCGATCGTGACGTGCTCGTGCGCATCGGCGTCGAGGCAGGCCTGGACTCCGACGAGATCGTGCGCGACCTCGAGAGCCACACGTGGCGCAAGGACGTCGTCGCCGACATCACGGCCGCGCAGCAGCTCGGCATCCGCGGCGTGCCCTTCTTCGTGCTCGACGAGAAGTACGGCGTCTCCGGCGCCCAGCCCACCGAGCTCTTCGCCCAGGCGCTCGAGCAGGCCTGGCGCGAGTCGCACCCCCTCGTCATGCTGCAGCCCGCGGCGAGCGGCGTCGCCGTCGACGCGACGGATGCGGCAGCCTGCGGTCCCGCCGGCTGCTGAGAGGCTCCTCCCTCAGGCGCTGGCTGCTGCCACGAACGGTGCCACGGGACTGAGCTGCAGCACCTCGTCGAGGCGCCGCGTCACCCGTGTCGGCCCCTCGAGCGTGACACGGCCCGAGCGCACGGTGACGGCCAGCGGCATACGGCCGAGCCAGACGGCATACAGCGACGCGACGTCCGAGCTGATGGTCACGTCGACGGGGAAGCCCGGGTCGGCCATGCAGACCGACGGGGTGCCGTGCTCGACGAGGATCCAGAAGCGGCGCGGGTCGTCCGCGAACCGCAGGTGCAGCACGTGCCGGTCTCCGTCGAGCCCCGACGTGTCCACGCGCGCGTGCATCCACCAGACGAGCAGCTGCGCGTCGAGTTCCTCGGGCTCCGGGTCGCCGAACATCCACTCGGCGCCCCACTGCGCCATGCCGAAGACGATCGGCTCGAGGGCCCGTCCTGAAGGTGACAGCACGTAGCGCGAGCCCGAGCGCTCGACGACGCCGAAGCGCTCGAGATGTCGCAGCCGCTTCGTCAGCAGCGTGCGTGACAGGCCGGGCAGTCCGCGAGCGAGGTCGTTGAAGCGCGTCGTGCCGGTCATCATGTCGCGCAGGATGAGGAGCGACCAGCGCTCCCCCACGACGTCGAGCGTGCGCGAGATCGGGCAGTACTGCCCGGCTCCGGGGTCGTGTCGTCCCATGCCCCACCTCCGGTCGTGCTGGACGAGCCGGTCGCCACCGGCCCCTCCGGGGCGCCCACCCCAGTATCGGTCCTGATCCTGGACCGCGTCAGTCCACAACGTGTACTAGGGCGCGCCGCCCGCGGGGCCGACTCTGGTCAGGACGGCACCGACGCCGTCCGGCTCTGGGGGAAGCACCGGGCCGACCACGATGGAGGGGAAGACCGCATGACAACGCACACCGTCACGTCCGAGGCAGCGGCAGCCGATGCAGCCCTGAAGGCCCGGCACGCAGCGATGTGGGCGCTCGGCGACTACCCGGCCGTGGCCAGGGAGGTCATCCCGGAGCTCGGCCGAGTCCTCGTCGAGGCGTGCCGCATCGCATCCGGGCAGGACGTCCTCGACGTCGCCGCCGGGTCGGGCAACGCGGCGATCCCCGCCGCACGGCAGGGGGCCCGGGTGACGGCGAGCGACCTCGCGGCCGAGCTGCTCGACGTGGGCCGGGGGCTCGCCGAGGCGGCCGGCGTGACCGTCACGTGGGAACGGGCCGACGCCGAGGCGTTGCCGTACGCCGACGCGTTCTTCGACGTCGTCATGTCTTGCGTGGGTGTGATGTTCGCGCCGCACCACGACCGTTCGTCGGCGGAGCTCGCGCGGGTCGCGAGGCCCGGCGGGACGATCGGGCTCGTGAGCTGGACGCCGGAGGGTTTCATCGGGCAGATGTTCGCCGCCATGAAGCCGTATGCCGCACCGCCGCCTCCCGGGGCCCAGCCCCCACCCCTGTGGGGCAGCGAGGCACACGTGCGCGAGCTGTTCGGTGACCGCGTCGAGTCGCTCACCGCCGAGAAGCGAATGGTCCCAGTGCCCTTCGCGAGCGGCGAGGAGTTCCGCGACTTCTTCAAGCGGACCTACGGCCCGACGATCGCCACCTATCGACTCATCGCCGACGACCCCGCCGAGGTCGCCGCCCTCGACGCCGTGCTGGCCGACCTCGGGACGGAGTCGCTCGCCGACGGCGGCCCGATGCAGTGGGAGTACCTGCTCGTCACCGCTCGCCGCGCGGCCTGACCGAACCTCGCACCGGCCCGTCCAAGGCGAACCTCAGAGGCGGCTCTCGGCGGCGTCCGCACCACCGAGACGCTGCGCAAGCCACACCGGCACGATCGAGAGCACGATGAGCACGACGGCGACGACGTTGACGACGGGCGCCTGGTTGGGCCGGAAGAGGTTGTTGAAGATCCAGATCGGCAGGGTCTGGCTCTCCGGCCCGGCCGTGAAGGTCGTCACCACGATCTCGTCGAAGCTGAGCGCGAAGGCGAGAAGGGCTCCGGCCAGCAGGCTCGAGCGCAGCAGCGGGAACGTCACACGCCGGAAGGTCGTGAACGGCCGGGCGCCGAGGTCGGCGGAGGCCTGCTCGAGCGACCCACCGAGCCGGCGCAGGCGTGCCGTGACGTTGTTGAAGACGATGACGATGCAGAAGGTCGCGTGGCCGACGATGATCGTGAACAGGCCGGCACCGACGCCGAACACCGGGCGCAGGACGTTCTGGATCACCGACTGGAGCGCGACCCCGGTGACGATGCCCGGCAGCGCGATCGGCAGCACGACGAGGATCGAGATGGCGTGCTTGCCGAAGAAGTCGTAGCGGCTCAGGGCCAGTGCGAGGAGGGTGCCGAGCACGATGGCGATCGACGTGGCGCCCAGGCCCGCCTGCACCGAGGTGAGCAGCGCATCGCGAGGACCCTGTGCCTGCAAGGCCGCTCGCCACCACTGCGTCGTGAAGCCGGGAGGCGGCCAACCGAAGGTGCGGTCGCTGTTGAACGAGTTGACCGCCACCACGACGAGCGGCACGTAGACGAAGGCGAGCACGAGGGTCGCGAACGCCGTCAGGGCCAGCGTCGCGCCGCGTCCGAGTCTCATCGGGAGCTCCTCGTCGAGGTGAAGCTGTCCATCGGCGGCCTCACAGGTTGTCGAGCGCGCCCGTGCGCCGCACGGCGAGCAGGTAGAGGACCATGATCGCGACCGAGGCCGTGCCCAGAGCGGCGGCGAAGGGCAGGTCGAGCGTGATGTTCTGCAGCACCGCGGTGCCGAGCACCTGGAGCTTGCCGCCGACGATCTGCACCGCGATGTAGTCGCCGAGCGAGAGCGAGAAGGTGAAGACCGACCCGGCGGCGATCGCCGGCAGCAGCGACGGCACGACGACCCGTCGGAAGGTCGTGGACGCCCGGCCCCCGAGGTCGGCGCTGGCCTCGAGGTGGCTCTCGGGGAGCCGCTCGAAGGCGGCATACACGGGCAGCACCATGTACGGCAGCCACAGGTAGGTCAGGGTGAGCACCACGGCCGCGAAGCCGTAGCCCGGCGTGGCCCCGAAGGTGCTGTCGAGCACGCCCTCGGGCTGCACCATGGTGCGCCACGCGTAGGCCTTGACGAGGTAGCTCGCCCAGAGCGGCACGAGCACCCCGGCGAGCAGGAGGCCCCGGAAGCGGCGCGGCGCCACCCGCGCCATGAAGAACGCGAAGGGCACGGCGATGGCCACGCACAGCACGGTCACGAAGACCGCGATGAGCAAGGTGCGCCCGATGATGCCGAGGTAGGTGCCGCTGAGCAGCTCGCGGAAGTTCTCGAGCGTGAAGGTGCGGACGACGAGGTTCGTGAACGGGTCGGTGCTCCAGAACGCCGTCGCGAAGATGACGGCGAGCGCCCCGAGGTAGGCGACGACGAGCCAGAGCATGGGTGGGCCGAGCAGGGCGGCCAGGCCTCTGCGTCGTCTCATCGTCGCCTCCTCGTTCGGTGCGGCTGGGTCAGCTGTTGCGGATCTCGGTCCAGGCCTTGGTCCAGGCCGCGTAGTCGGTGCACTTGACGTCGGTGCGACCGTCGAGGCACGCGCTGATCGGCGTGTTCCAGTAGTGGACCTTGGCGAAATACGCCTCGTCCTCGGCGTGGAAGACCTTGCAGTGGTTGGGATCTGCCGTCTCGGCGCACGCCTTCTTGTTGGCCGGCGCCTCGCCGAAGTACTCGGCGATCTGCGCGTTGACCTTCGGCGAGACGAGGTGGTCGATGAGCAGGTAGGCGCACGTCTTGTTCTTCGACTTCGCCGACACCATCCACGTGTCGGACCAGCCCGTCGAGCCCTCCTTGGGCAGCACCGCCGCGACCGGTGCCTTCTCGCCCTCGGCCGTGTTGGCGATGACCTGCCACGTGGTGCCGACGGTGGCGGTGCCGGTCTTGAAGGCCTGCACCTCCTTGAGGTAGTCCGACCAGTACTCGCTGATGTTGGCCTTCTGCGCCTTGAGCAGGTCGACGGCCGCCGCGAGTTGGGTCTCGTCGAGGGCGTACGGGTCCTTGATGCCGAGGTCGGGCTTGGTCGACATGAGGTAGAGCGCGGCGTCGGCGATGTAGATCGGCGAGTCGTACGCCGTGAGCTTGCCCTTCTGCGCCGCGCCGACCTGGTCGAAGACGGCACCCCACGAGTCGGGGGCGGGCTTGACCATGTCGGTGCGGTACATCAGCAGGTTGGCTCCGCGCCCGTGCGGGATGCCGTATGCCACCCCGTTGACGGAGTTCCACGGCTTCATCTTGAGCGCGTCGAAGATGGCGGCGTAGTTCTTGACGAGCGAGGTGTTGACGGGCTCGACGTCGCCGGCGGCGATCAGGCGCAGCGTCGCGTCGCCCGAGGCCGACACGGCGTCGTACTGGCCCGTGCGCATGAGCTGGACGGCCTCGTCCGACGTGCCGAAGGTCTTGATGTTGACCTTGCAGCCCGACGTCTTCTCGAAGTCGGTGACCCAGTCGACCTTCGGGTCGTTGCTGCCGTCCTCGACGTAGCCGGGCCACGCGAGGACGTTGACCTGGCCCTCGGGGGTGCCGAGCTTGTCGAGGGGTTTGAGGTCGGGCACCTGCATGCCCCCGGGGGCCGCGCTCCCACCGGGACTGCTGGGAGTGGAGCTGCCGCAACCGGCGAGGGCGAGGACGGCCACCGCCGCGACGGTCCCGATGAGGGACTTCCTTGACGTGCGCACGACGATCTCCTTCATGTGGTTGGTGCTTCGTTTGGTGAGGCGCCCTGCCCCTGCAGCTCGGGCGTGGGTGGGCCCGGCACGTCGATGACGTGCTCGGACCGCCATCGGAGGGCGACCCGGTCGCCGCGGCGCAGGGCTGCGCCGTCCGCCCGGCCTCCGGTGTTCTGCTCGAGGGCCGTCAGCCGGCCCCCCACGTCGAGGGCCACGACGTACCGCGTGACGGGTCCGCCGTAGACGACCTCCTCGAGAGAGCCCTCGGCCCTGAGGTGCCCGTCGTCGGCGCCTCCCACAACTGCCGGCACGACGAGGAGCTTCTCCGGTCGGATCGCGACGGAACCGGCGCGGCCCAGGATCGCGCGCGCCGCCTCCCCGGTGAGCAGGTTGGAGGTGCCGACGAAGCCCGCGACGAACGCCGACGCCGGGCTCTCGTAGACCTCGTGGGCCGTGCCGACCTGCTCGATGCGGCCGGCGTTGAAGACCGCGATGCGGTCGGAGAGGGTGAGGGCCTCCTCCTGGTCGTGGGTGACGAAGAGGAACGTGATGCCGACGTCGCGCTGGATCGCCTTGAGCTCGACCTGCATCTGCTCGCGCAGCTTGAGGTCGAGGGCGCCCAGGGGCTCGTCGAGCAGGAGCACGGTCGGCCGGTTGACGAGAGCCCGCGCGAGGGCGACGCGCTGGCGCTGGCCACCCGAGAGCTGCGAGGGGCGTCGCGGGCCGTGGTCTCCGAGGCGCACCTGCTCGAGCGCCTCCGCGACGCGGGTGCGCCGCTCCGCGCGGCCCACCTTCTTGACGAGCAGGCCGTACTCGACGTTCTCGGCCACGCTCATGTGCGGGAAGAGTGCGTAGTCCTGGAACACCGTGTTGACGTCACGCTCGTAGGGCTGACGCCGCGTGACGTCCGTGCCGGCGAGCTCGATGGCACCGGCCGTCGGCTCCTCGAAGCCGGCGATCATGCGCAGCACGGTCGTCTTGCCGGATCCGGAGGGCCCGAGCATCGAGAAGAACTCCCCCGAACGAACGTCGAGGTCGACGTCGTCGACGGCGACGACCGGAGGGCTGCCCGCGAACTCCTTGCGCAGCCCGCTCAGCCGGATGGCCGGCACACCGGGCGCCTGGTCGGCCGCCATGGTGACTCCTCGGGTCGTCGGGGCGCTCGTCGTCGAACGCACTTCTGCCTCTGGACGGAAAACGTATGGGTCCATATGTTTAAGCGCAAGCGGTGTGCCCAAACTGTTGCGGAGGCTCCATGGCGGATCGGTCGATGCCCCTCGGCCCGTATGCCGCCGTGTTCGCGCCGCTGCCCGCCGAGGGACGAGCCGAGGCGGTACGCCGTCGCCTGGGTGAGGCGATCGCGATGGGCCTGCTCCCCGACGGCAGCATGCTGCCCCCCGAGAGCGACCTCGCCGACCGTTTCGGCGTCGCCACCGTGACGGTGCGTGAGGCGCTCGGCACGCTGCGCGACGACGACCTCATCGTCACGCGCCGCGGACGGGGCGGCGGGTCCTTCGTCAAGGCACCCCACGACGGGGGGCGGGCCGCCCTGCTGGCCCGCCTGGCCCACGCGGGACTGGGCGAGCTGCGCGACCTGGCCGACCACTACTGCGCCATCAGCGGACACTGCGCGGCACTGGCCGCCGAGCGGTCCGATCCCGACGACATCGCACGTCTTCGGCGGCTCGCCACCGCACGTGCCGACCCGGACGAGCCCAGCGGCATACCTCGTCTGGAGGGCAGCTTCCACCTCGAGCTCGCCGCGACGGCCCAGTCGGCCCGGCTGACGCGTGAGGAGATGGTGCTCCAGCGCGAGATCGGACCCGTGCTGTGGCTGGCCGACGTCGAGCTCGCGGCCGCGACCGAGGCCGCTCACGACGCCATCGTCGAGGCGGTGGCCGCCGGCGATCCCAGCGCAGCGCGGGACCGCGCGGAGGAGCATGTCAGGCAGCTCTTCGACGCCGTGAAGGCGCTGCACCGCCTCACCCGATCGCGAAGGACCGAATGATAACCATGACGACCACCACGACCGACACCGACGTGGCCCGATGGGTCTCCGACTTCGGACAATGGGTCTTCGGCCAGCTCGACGACCTCGGGGACCTGCTCACCGGACCACTCTCCGGGGCGGCACCACGCCGCGCCGACCTCGACATCGAGGAGCGCTGCCGCGCGATGCTCGCCGACCCGCAGACACCGGTCGCCGGCGCTGGGGCCGTCATGGCGCCGGGCACGCTCGCAGACGCCCCCTACTGGCTCGAGTGGTGGACCACCGAGACCCGGGGAGGCTCCACGACCATCGCGAAGCTCGCCGCGGAGACCGACCCGCGTGCGGTCGGCTTCCGCGACTACACCGAGCTGCCTTGGTACGCAAAGCCATTCGAGTCCGGGCAGCGACAGGTCACGGGACCTTACGTCGACTACCTCTGCACCGACCAGTACACCCTGACGTTCACCCAGCCGTTCCTCGTCGACGGGGCGTTCGCGGGGGTGGTCGGGGTCGACGTGCTCGTTGCCTGGTTCGAGGAGCACCTCCTCGACGTCATGGGCTCGGTCGACCGCACCTGCGTCCTCGTCAACGGCTCCGGTCGCGTCGTGACGTCGTCCGACCCGACCTGGGTCACCGGCGACCTGCTGCGCGGGCTCCCCGTCGGGGCATGGCTGGCGGGCGAGACCGCCCCGCACGCGGACTGGACCGCCACGCACTGCACCGGGCTGCCGTTCCTCGTGCTGACGCCGCGCTGACGCCGCGCTGAGGCCTCGCCGGAGGTGGAGGGCGTCACGGAGCGCGCTCGCGCCGGGCCATGCGCACCCACAGTGCCACCGAGGCGGCGAGCGTGGCGGCGAGGCCCCCGACGAGCGGCCAGGTGAGCAGGCGGTCGGTGCGCAGGTCCGTGTGGGCGCGGGCCAGCGCGACGAGCACCAGGGTGAGCATCACGGTCTCGACCTCGACCATGAGCCGCAGGCGCACCCACCTCGGGTCCCTGGTGACGACGAGTCCGGCGCAGCCGAGGCAGAACACGGCCCCGACGACGCGACAGGTTAGGGGCGTGAGCAGCCACGGCCAGACCGGGATCACCGTGGCCGGCGCCACCTCCATGACGAGACCCGTGGCGAGGGCGAGGCCGGCGCCGGCGGCCACGACGGCGCGAGCGATCCGCCCGAGACGGAGCTCGGTGGAGCGGGGCGGCGACGCCGTGCGCTGGTTGGCGAACCATGCAGTGAGGACGAGCAGCGGCGCCGTGAAGTAGAGCACCGCCCACAGCCAGAAGGCGATGTGGCCGTGGTTGAAGCGGTCCCAGTGCAGCACCGTCGCGACGCCGAGCAGCCCCGCGAAGAGCGTCACGGCGACCAGCCCGGCGCTCACCCGGGCCCAGCGGCCCTCGCGCAGGACGCGGACGAAGAACCAGGCGCCGCCGAGGTAGGCCGAGGCCAGGACCATGGGGGTCAGCTCGGGGCGGATCGTCCACGCGAAGAGCCGCTCGGTGTCGGACGGGAAGCCGTAGAGGATGACGAAGGCGGTGACGAGGATCGGTACGAGCACGCCCGAGAGGACCCTCGTCGTCGGCAGCACGCGGTCGTCACGCTCCGACGTGGAGGCGGGGTCAGTCTCGAGCGGCCGGTGAGACATGGGTCGTCACGAGCCCACCCGGCCGATGGCGGCGAGCAGCGCGGCATAGGACGCGACGAGAGCGCGCCGCTCGGCCGCGAGGAGGGGGTCGTCGAGCGCACACCCCGCGCGCACCCAGCGGTCTGAGAGGTCCATCGCCTCGACCCGGTGCTCGGCGGCGGGCCTCATCAGGTCGGCCTCGGCGCCGTAGACGTACGCGTAGAGGTCGACGAGTGCACCGACCAGGTCGTCGGTCGTGACCGCCCCGTCGTGCTGGTGCTCGCGGTGGACCCGCCACCACTCGACCTCGAGGGTCGAGGCCCGGACCGGGTCGAGATCGAGGCCACCCGTGCTGACGACCAGCGCGTAGAAGTCGCGCATCAGCCCGCGTGCCCGATCGGGGTCGTTGTCGGGGAAGGGAGCCCATGCCTGGTTGGCACGCAGCACGAGCCAGGCGCCGCGAAGGGTGTCGCGACGGTTCATGCCGAACCCGGCGGCGACCATGCCGACCGACGCCCGGAGGAACCGTGCCCACTCGTGGCGGTAGTACGAGGCCCAGGCGTCGGTCTCGCGCTTGCCCACCTCGACCGCGTCGAAGGACCGCGGTCCGTGCCTGCGTCCCATCCGGCCTCCTCGACACTGGGCGACCTCCGTCGGCAGCGGCTGCCGGCGCACCGAATCCCCTGACGCCGTTCGACTCTCGTTCCAGACTAGGGACAGGAGCCGACCCGGGTGAGGAGAACGCGACATGACCCAGACGGGCCCGCGGGGCATCGGTGACGTCGTCGACCGGATGACCGGGCTGCTCGACGAGCTGCCGCCGCCTCTCGCGGCTCGTCGGGCCTTCCTCGCCACCTACCTGCGCACGACACAAGCGGTCGCGAAGGCCATCGACGACGCATCGTTCGAGGACCCGGCCTGGGTCGAGGCCTGGGACGTCGTCTTCGCGGACCTCTACCTCGACGCCCTCGAAGCCGACCTCTCACCCGACCAACGGGCACCCCGACCGTGGGCGCTCGCCTTTGCGGCGCCCGCCGAGCTGCCGGCGCTCCGCCAGGTGCTGCTCGGCATCAACGCGCACATCAACTACGACCTGCCCCAGGCCCTTCTCGCGGTCATCAGCGACGCGGACTTCGCCGACCCCGTGCTGCTGGACCGGCGACGCCGGGACCACGCGCGGATCGACGCCGTGCTCTCCGGCCGGGTCGCGGCTGAGGACGACGAGCTGTCGGAACAGTCCACCAAGCAGGCCCTCGACCGCCTGCTCACTCCGCTCAACCGTCGAGCGTCGGTGCGGTTCCTGCGAGAGGCCCGGAACAAGGTGTGGCACAACGCGATCGAGCTCCAGCGCGCCCGGCTCGAGGGCCCCGAGGCGTATGCCGTCCGGCTCGCAGAGCTCGAGCTGCTGAGTGCCGCGCGCATCGCCGACCTGCTGGCGCCGGGCCAGGTGCTCCTGCGTCTCGCCGTCGCCGGTTTCGGCGTCGTGCTGCCTCCGGCGGACTGAGCACCGCCGCGCCGTGCTCGATTCGGGTCATGCAGGCCGCCCGGCGGCGCTAACCTCGAAGAAGGGGTTCGCGGACGCGAGGGGGTGTCGTGAGCGTGCTACAGCCGCAGGTGATCTCGCTGCACGGGCATGCCCTGTCGTTCGTCGACAGCGGCGCCGGTGAGACGGTCCTTTTTGTCCACGGGCTGCTCGGGTCGCACTCGAGCTGGGGGCACCTGATCGAACGCCTGGACGACCGGCACCGTGTCGTCGTGCCCGACCTCTTCGGCCACGGCGCGTCGGCCAACACGAACGGCGACCACTCGCTCGCCACCCACGCTGCCACCCTGCGCGACCTCATCGACCGTCTGGGCATCGACCGGGTGACCCTTGTCGGACATTCCCTCGGCGGCGGCATTTCCCTCGAGTTCTGCTACCTCTTCCCGGAGCGCGTGGAGCGTCTCGTGCTCGTCGGCAGCGGCGGCCTCGGCAGGGAGGTCAACCCGGCCCTCCGGGCCGTGACCCTGCCCGGCGCCGAGTGGGTGCTGCCCGCCCTCGCCTCAGGGTGGGTCCGGGGCGGGGTCGAGACGATCGGCCGCACGATGGCCCGCGCGGGCTGGCGGGCGAGCCATGACATGCGCGCGGCCTGGGACGGCTTCGCCAGGCTGAGCGACGCCGAGAGCCGCCGGGCGTTCCTCACGACGACGCGGGCCGTGCTGGACGCCCGGGGCCAGACCGTGACGGCGCGCGAGTACCTGCCCGACCTCGTCGGCCTGCCGGTGCTCGTCATCTGGGGCACGAACGACATGGTCATTCCGTCGCGTCATGCCGAGCGGGCCAAGGAGGCCCTGCCGGGGTGCCGGCTCGAGCTGTTCGAGGGTGCCGGCCACTTCCCGCACCTCGACGACCCCGACCGGTTCTCCGACCTCGTGCGCGACTTCATCGCGACGACCGGCCCCGGTCCGGGCCTGACGGAGTCGGCGAGCTGACGGCGCCCGGCACCTTTGCGGTTAGGGCGTGCTCGGCTCCCGAGCGCCGAGCACGATGAGGTCACGCAGCTGCTCGAGCGCTGCCGAGCGGGCACCCGCGAGCGGCGGGCGCTCGACGACGCCGGCGGGGGCAACAGGCACCGGGCGCGGCAGCTCGGCAGCCTGACGGGACAGCTCGGCGAGGAAGGTCGCCTCGCGACCCCACGCTCCGCCCACGACGACGATCTCGGGGTCGGTGAGCGCGACGATCGCAGCGAGCACGCCGCAGACTGCTGCGCCGAGGGCGGCGAACGTCGCACCGTCGGCCGACCGGACGAGACCGACGTCGACCGCGGTGGAACCCGCTCGGCGCAGGCCCAGCTCAGCGAAGACCTCGGTCAACGGCATGGCCCGGCCGCCCGGGCCCGTCGTGACGAGGTGGGCGATCTCGCCGGCGAGGCCCGAGTGACCGCGCCGGACGTCACCGTCCGCGACGACGGCGCACCCGAGGCCTTCGTCGAGGTACAGGTAGACGAAGTCGCGTGAACCTGCGGCGCCGTCGTGTGCGGCCGACTGCTCGGCCCGCGCGGCCCAGTTGACGTCGTTGTCGACGAGAACCGGCCCGTCCACCGCTTCGGCGAGCAGGGACGCCGGATCGAGGTCGCCGACGAGGAACGGCGAGTCGGGGAGGTGGACGAGGCGCCCCGATGCGCGGTCGACGGGGTCGGCGGCACTGACGGCGGCCGTGCGTATCGTCGCGGCTCCGGGGAGGGTGGCCACCGCCGCGACTGCCCGACCCATCGCTCGTGCCACCCCGCCGGCATCGGCACCCCGGTCGAGCGCCTCCTCGGCCGAGCCGGTGACGTCGCCGAAGGCGTCCACGGTCTCAGCGACGACGCCCTGGGCGGTGATGCCGACGACGAGGGCAGCTCCGCACGCAGGCGAGAGCGTGAAGTACGAGCCGGCTCGGCCGCGTCCCTGGCTGCGCTCCCCCGTGTCGACGACGACGCCCGCCGGCTCCAACCGGCGGAACGCCTCGGAGATCGTCGGCTTGGAGATGCCCGTCCATGCGGCGACCTCGGCCCGGGTCAGCTTGCGACGCACCATCAGGGCGCGGAGGACGTGCTCGTCGGTGAGGGACCTCAGCAGCTCGAGGCTCGGTTTCGTGGACGACATGACCGCATTCTAGTTAGGACGCTTGCCTAAATGCTTGCGACACGCTACCGTGGTCATTCGTAAGGAGTCCTCACCAAAGGAAGAGCCATGACCGCAGCACCCGTCAGCCCGTCTGTCTCCGACATCTCCGGCCTCCCCCACTGGGAGAGCACCCCCGACGACCTTCCTCGCGCAGTCCGCGAGATCAAGCAGGCGATCCGCGAGCGCATCGAGGCGTCCGGCCGCACCGTCGAGGAGGTCTTCGCCGTCGTGGAGCACCGGGTCGCCGAGCAGGTCGCCGAGATCAGGGAGGCCAAGGAGCGCGGCGAGGACGTCTGGCCGGTCATCGACTACGCCGAGATCGCCGACGGCACCGTGACGCGCGAGCAGCTCGCGAAGCTGCAGCGGCGCGGCTGCCTCGTCGTCCGCGGCCACTTCCCTCGCGAGCAGGCGCTCCGGTGGGACTCCGGCATCGTCGACTATGTCGAGGGCAACGGGTTCTTCGACAGCTACCGGGGGCCCGGCGACGACTTCTTCGGCAGCGTCGGCTCCAAGCCCGAGATCTACCCCATCTACTGGTCGGCGGCCCAGATGGAGGCTCGTCAGAGCGAGCGCATGGCGACCGTCCAGTCCTTCCTCAACAGCCAGTGGAAGCACGAGTCGGACGGCGTCACCTGGTTCGACCCCAACCGTGACTCCCTCTACCCAGACCGCATCCGCCGGCGGCCGCCGGGTGCGGACTCGAACGGCCTCGGTGCGCACTGCGACCCCGGCACCCTCGACCTCTGGATGACCCGGGGCTACCAGCAGGCGTTCCGCCACCTCTTCGACGGCAACGTCGAGGCGTACGACCCGTGGGACGCAGCCCACCGCACCTCCGGCCCGCAGTACCCGGGCACGACGATGTGCTCGGCGTTCCGCACCTTCCAGGGCTGGACCGCCCTGTCCGACATGGCACACGACCAGGGCGTGCTGCACACCGTGCCGATCCCCGAGGCGATGGCCTACCTCATGCTGCGCCCGCTCCTCGACGACGTCGCCGACGACGACATGTGCGGCGTCACCACCAACCAGGTCTTCCCGGCCAGCGAGAAGTGGCACCCGCTGCTGCTCGAGGCGCTGAGCGGCATCCCCGACGTCCAGGCGGGCGACTCGGTCTGGTGGCACTGCGACATGATCCACAGCGTCGCGCCCGTGCAGGACCAGCAGGGTTGGGGCAACGTCATGTACGTCCCGGCCGCCCCGTGGTGCGAGCGCAACGAGAGGTATGCCGCCGAGGTGCGTGAGGCCTTCGTCAGCGGTTCCAGCCCGAGCGACTTCCCGGAGGAGCACTACGAGCGCAGCTGGCCCGACCGGTTCACGACGGCGCAGCTCAACGACACCGGTCGCCGTGGCCTGGGCCTCGTCTGACGAGTCCCCCTGTGTCGCCTACGGACTGACGGGTCCCGACGCCGCTGGTCAGTCCGCGAGGAAGGCGGCAACCCGGTCCCTGGGGCGGCCGATGATCGCCCGGTCACCCTTGACGAGGACGGGCCGCTGCATGAGCCGCGGGTGCTCGACGAGCACCTCGATGACCTGCTCGCGCGTCGCGACGTCGGCTTCGGTCAGGCCCAGCTCGGCGAAGTGGGGATCGCGCCGGACGAGGTCGCTCGGGGCGTCCTCGAGCTTGTCGAGCAGCTCACCGAGGGCGGCCGCGTCGAGCGGCCGGCGCAGGTAGTCGACGACCTCGGCGTGCACGTGCGCCTCGTCGATGCGCTCCATCGCCGCTCGAGAGGTCGAGCAGCGGTTGTTGTGCAGGATCGTCAGGTCGTCGCTCATGGGGCCGACCCTAGTGGGGCCCGCGCGCTCGCGCCCCGGCGGTCGAAGAGGTCGGCGCGGCTGTGTCCGAGCCCGGTCCGGGGGACACTGGGAGCAGGCGGTTCCGACGCCCACGGGCCCGCATGATCTGGGCAGGAGGCGACGTGGCCAGCAGAGCGATCGTCGGGCTGGTGATGGGGGTCGTCGTGGCGCTGAGCGCCTGCACCGGGGCGTCGGGCGCAGGTGCGGACTCGACGGCCACGCGGACCGGCGCCTCGGTCTCCACCGGGGCCGTCGGGCAGACGACGGATGCCCGGCCCACTCCCCCGTCGGCGGCGGTTCCGGAGGCGCCGCACCTCGTCGACCGCGACGCGTACGCCTTCCGCACCGCGAGCGCCCTCCGCACCGGGGCGACCTACCGCCTGCGCATGCCCGGCAACCTCTTCCCGACGTTCCCTCGCTCCGCCCTCGCCGTGCAGATCACACCGTCCGGCGAGCCGTGGTGGCTCTTCCAGCAGGGGGTCGTGGTGCAGACACCGACCTTCGTGAGGGAGGACGCAGGCATCCGCGTGATGGAGCTGGACGGGCTGCCGTTCGGGCCCTGTCGGGCGCAGACCAGCGTGCCGGCGGAACCAGGGCCCTCCCCCGCTGACCTGGCACACGAGGTGCTGTCGCGGTATCCCTTCAGGGTGATCCAGCCGATCACGCCGACGGTGCGGTTCGGCGGATCCGGCGTGCACCTGACCGCGCAGCTCGACGACCCGGAAGCGAGCCTCTGCGACAACGGCGGCGTGATGACCTACCGCCCCATGGCAGCCCAGCACCAGCTCGTCGAGCTGTGGGTCGTCGTCGTGCATGGCGAACGGGTCGTCGTCGAGCGGTCCTGGTTCCCCGACACGAGCGGGAAGGTGCTGGCAGCGCAGCAGGCCACCCTGGACTCGTTGCGCCTCGTGCCGCTCTGACCCTGGCAGCAGCTCAGCGGCCGCCTTCTGCGAGGAGGTCGAGGTCGCGCACGGCATACCGGTGGTGCTCCCACTCCTCCTCGAGAATGGTGCGCAGGCACGACAGGACGGTCTCGTGGACCTTTGGGGCGTGCGGGTTGCTCCGGCTCTCCTCGAGCTCTCCCGCGGAGACCCGGGCAGGGTAGTCACGCACCATCGCCTGGCGACCGGCCCGAGCCTCGAGCACCTGCTCGAAGGGCGGCGCGTCAACGGCGAAGGCGGACTCGTCGTAGGCCTCGGTGTCGTGCTCGTCGTGGGGCAGCCCCAGGGGGTGGTAGGGCTGCTCCACCCTGAGAACCGCCCTGCCCAGCCACACGTCGGTCGCCATGACGAGGTGCCGCAGCGTCTGGGCCAGCGACCACTCGCCGCCCACCGACGCGTCGACCGTGTCGGCGGGCATGCTCATGGCGCGCTCGAGGGTGGCTGCCCACGCCTGCTCCACCGCGGCCCAGGCCTGGCGCAGACCCGAAGGACTCGACGCCGAACGCAGCTGGCGTCCGGGGAAGCGGCGGTTCAGCTCCGCGTCGACGAGGGGCACCACGTCCACGCCGTTGACCAGCAGGCGGCCGCCACCCTCCATCAGCCAGGGTGAGTCGACCTCCATGCCGGCGACGTCGCTGCCGCGCACCACCACATCGCTCAGGTCGCATCCGATGAACCGCGTGCCACGAAGGCGCCGCCCTCGAACCAGCGGCGCCCCGTCAGCCCGATCAGCCGCGTCGTCGTGGGCGGCCCCGCCACCCACCAGCGCGTCCGGCCCACCGTGGTCCTCGAGCCGCCCCTCGTCCATGCTCAGACGATGGCACAGCCCGCCGACACCGTCGACCGGCGCCGCCCACGGCGTCGGACGGTCAGAGGCCGAGCTCCTTGCCGAAGACGGGCTTGAGTCTCTGGGCGTACGTGCTCGTGATGTGGTTGCTGTCGCGGTAGACGATGGTGTTGCCGACCACGATCGGGCAGGTCTCGGCGCAGAAGTAGGGCAACAGGTCGAGGTAGCGCGCTCCCGTGGCGGCGGTCGCAGACTTCCAGCCGTCGTTGCGCGAGGCGACGGCGGCGGACATCGGCTTGACGCACGTGCTCATGGTGGCGCGCTTCGAGCCGAGGCACTTGCCGGCGTCCTGTTCGAGGATCGACACGTCGCTGAGCACGGTCACCTTGGTGGCGGGAAGGCGGGAGTGCACCTTGGAGAGCATCCGTTGCGCGCCCGCGGTGAACCGCTCGGTGTCCTGCCCGACCGTCAGCGGGCCGGTGCCTGCGTCGTTGACGAGGGGTGTGCCGAGGAAGCCGCTGATGAGGATGTGGTCGGGCTTGAGGCGGGTGATCTGGTCGAGAGCCCACTGGCCGAACTTCCGGCACTCGGGATAGGCCTTCCCCCGATACCACTCCACCTCGTCGAGCGGCACGCAGCTGGCCTTGGTGAAGGGGACGATCTTGTAGCCGCGCTCCTTGGCGAGCTGCTCGAGGGGGCGCATCCACATACCGATGTGGGAGTCGCCCCACAGCACGATCGTCCGCGAGGCCTTGGTGTCACCGCTGGGGCAGATGTCGATCGTCAGCGCCTCGCGTGATGCCGAGCAGGTGCCCATCGGGTGGGTGATGTCGCCGAAGAGGTCGGGCAGGGCCGGCACGAGCGGGGTGGCCAGAGGAGCGTTCTGGCGGGCGAGGGCCGAAGACTTGGCCACGTCGGCGATCAGTTGCTGGGGCGTCTCGGGTGCGCTGTTCGCCTGGGCGAGTGCGGCGGCGGACCCGCCGCTGCGGCTCGCGTCGTAGACCCAGACCCCGGCCACGCCGGTCAGGACCATGGCCACGGCCGCCGGCCACAGCAGCAACGAGCGGTTGACGGAGCGGCGGTGGGCGCGGGCGGTGCCACGAACGTCCGCTCGCGACGCGGCGGCGCCTTCGGGCTGTCCCGCGGTGCCGGTCGCCTTCGTCGGGTGGTGGAACGGCGTCTCGACCCACCGGTAGCTGGCCCAGGCGAGCACGACGGACGCGGCGAGCGCGAGCAGGCGCTCGAGGAGTCCGAGGTCACGCACGAGGTAGGCGCCGGGGAGGATCAGCAGCGGCCAGTGCCAGAGGTAGAGGGAGTAGGAGATGTTGCCGACGAAGCGCATCGGACGCGTGTCGAGCAGCAGGCGGGCTCCGGCACGGGGGCCGCCGATGCCGCCGCCGAGCACGAGGGCCGCGCCGACGACGGGCAGTGCGGCGTGCCACCCCGGGAACGGCGTCGCCGAGCTGAAGGTGAGCACGGCGACGGCGATGGCGAGCAGGCCGGCCCAGGAGGCGACCCCCTTCACCGCGGCCGGGAGCCGAGCGATGCTGCCGGCCGAGAGGGCCAGCAGCGCGCCCACGCTGAGCTCCCACGTGCGCGTGAACGTCGAGTAGTACGCCATCTGCGGGTTGGTTCCCGTGCGGTGCACCGACCACCAGAAGGAGAGCAGTGCGAGCAGCAGCACCAGGGCCGCCGAGCGCCGGAGGGCGACGGCGCGGGTGGCGGGCCGTGACGAGCCCGATGCCCCCCGGGCACGCGCCCCGAGGTACATGATGAGGCCGATGACCGCGGGCCACACGAGGTAGAACTGCTCCTCCACGGCAAGCGACCAGAAGTGCTGCACCGGCGAGACGAACGCGCTCGTCGAGAAGTAGTCGGTGCCGGCGAGGGCGAAGTCGATGTTGGCCGAGAAGAGTGCGGCCGCCCCGATGTCCTGGAGCACGAGGTGCAGGTTGTTCGTCGTGTAGACGAGCAAGGAGACGAGGCACACGACGAGCAGCGCCACCGTGGCGGCCGGAAGGATGCGCATGGCACGCCGGGCGTAGAACCCGGCGATCGAGACCCGGCCGCTCTTGGTGACCTCCCGGGCGAGGATCCCGGTGATGAGGAAGCCGGAGATGACGAAGAAGACGTCGACGCCGACGTAGCCGCCGGCGAAGCCGACGATCTCGGCGTGGCTGAGCATGACCGAGAGAACGGCCACGGCACGCATACCTTGGATGTCGCCGCGTCGCTGCGCTCGCGGGGCGCCCTGGGACGCCTCCGTGGACTCCTGCCGCTGACGGGGCGGCATGCGGACCTGCTGGGACACGGTGCTCCTTGTCGGTCGGCGGTGGATGTCGGCTGATGGGGCTGGTGCCGGCTCGTTGGGCCGGTCCGGAGTGTGTCGGCGGCGCTCAGATTACCGTCTTGCGGCACCCGGCCTCGGGACGTGCGCCGTGGGCGAGACGGCCCGACGGCGGCTACACGTTGAAGCGGAACTCCACCACGTCTCCGTCGGCCATGACGTAGTCCTTGCCCTCGATGCGGACCTTGCCGGCCGACTTGGCCGCACTCATCGAGCCGGCCGCGACGAGGTCGTCGAAGCCGACGACCTCGGCCTTGATGAAGCCGCGCTGGAAGTCCGTGTGGATGACGCCGGCGGCCTGCGGGGCGGTCCAGCCCTTGCCGATCGTCCAGGCGCGCGACTCCTTGGGGCCGGCCGTGAGGTAGGTCTGCAGGCCGAGCGTGTGGAAGCCCGTGCGCGCCAGCTGGTCGAGGCCGGACTCCTCGGCCCCGAAGCTCTGCAACAGCTCGAGGGCCTCGTCGGGCTCCATCTCCATGAGGTCCATCTCGAGCTTCGCGTTGAGGAAGACGGCGTCGGCGGGCGCCGCGAGCTCACGCAGCGACTCCTGGAGGGAGGCGTCGGCGAGCTGGTCCTCGTCGAGGTTGAACACGTAGATGAAGGGCTTGGTGGTCAGCAGGCCCAGCTGCTTCGCCTCGGTCAGGTCGACCCCTGCAGCGGGGCCAGCGGCATACAGCGTGTGGCCCTCCTCGAGGACCTTCTGGGCTGCCTGCGCGAGCTCGAGCGCGGCCTTCTTGTCCTTGTTGATCCGCGCCTCCTTCTCGAGGCGGGGCACGGCCTTCTCGAGCGTCTGGAGGTCGGCGAGGATGAGCTCGGTGTGGATGGTCTCGATGTCGCTGGCGGGGCTGACCTTGCCGTCGACGTGGACGACGTCGCCGTCCTCGAACGCGCGCACGACCTGGCAGATCGCGTCCGCCTCGCGGATGTTGGCGAGGAACTTGTTGCCGAGACCCTCACCCTCGCTCGCGCCGCGGACGATGCCGGCGATGTCGACGAAGCTCACGGTCGCCGGGAGGATCTTCTCCGAGCTGAAGATCTCGGCGAGCGCGCCGAGCCGCGGGTCGGGCAGCGGCACGACGCCGACGTTGGGCTCGATCGTCGCGAACGGATAGTTCGCGGCGAGCACGTTGTTCTTGGTCAGCGCGTTGAAGAGCGTCGACTTGCCGACGTTGGGGAGACCGACGATTCCGATGGTGAGTGCCACGGGGTCAAGAGTCTAACGGCGCTCGCGCCGGCTCCCGACCACGAGGACGTATGCCGTCACGCCGGGCTCACGCGAGCGTCCACTCCCAGCCGGGCTGCCACGCGAACGGCGCGGTGACGACCTGCCCGAGAGGCGTGCCGTCGAGCAGGTGCTGCAGAGCCCAGCGGTTGGCCGAGTGTGCGATCAGGAGGACCCTCTGGCCGCCGTTGAGCGTGCCGTAGTCGCACTCGCGCAGGCGCGCGTCGGTCACCAGCGGCACGCCGGTGCCGTAGTACGCGAGCTGGGCGGTCTCGACGGCCCGAGCGAGATCTGAGGACCAGACGGCCGCGAACCCCCTCGCGGGGCGGCGCTGCCCGAGCTCAGCGGCCAGGGCACGCCCCTGCGCGGAGAGACGTCCGGGCAGCCATCCGGTCGCGACGCCGGCCTCGTTGTCCTCGGTGATCGAGTGGGTCTCGTAGACGAGCTCGACGCTCACGTCACGACCCGGCCGTCACGACTCGGCCGTCACCGCGGCATCCGCACGCCGCAGAGCTGGCGTGACTGGGCCACGAGGTCGCCGGCGGAGTCCCAGATCATGGCGTCCTCCTCCATCATCCCGCCACCGAGGGTCTCGCTCGACAGCGAGACCCGCAGCCAGCCCGGTGCCGGCCGGCGGCGGACGTGGCCGGTGAACTCGAGCGTCGGCGTCCAGCCGAGGAGGCCGAGGTCGAACGCGACCGGCGGCAGCGCGTCGAGCGCCATCATGAGCATCGTCGTGTCGGGCTCGCGGCCGTCGCGCAGTCGCAGCCATCCCCGCATGACCCCGCGCATCGACGGCTTGCCGAGGGCCCAACCGGCCGTCGAGGGGTCGAGGCGCAGGTCGAGCCGCTCGAGGAACTTGGCGTTGGCGAGGAAGTCGGGGGGCGCCTGCTCGGCCGAGAGGCACTCGTCGGGGGGCGGCAGGTCGGGCGGCCCGGCCTGCCGCTGCACCTCGAGGTCGGTGAGGTTGCCGAAGGAGCCGATGGCGCGCATGCGCTCGACCGGCTGCCCGTCGTCGCCGACCTGGTGGATCGCCATCTGCCCGGTCGAGAGCGTGCGGCCGCAGCGCATCACCTCGGTGGTCACCGTGAACGGGCCGGGCTGTGAGGCGGTCATGAAGTACGCGGACAGCACCACCGGGTCGACGTGCTGGGTCGTCTCGGTCGGGTCGGCCACGAGGTGCTCACCCAGCGCGCGCAGCGCCGTCGCCATGACCAGGCCCCCGTTGACGGCGTTGCCGATCATCCACTCCTCGTGGAAGGTTCCGTGCCTGCGCTTCGGGTCGTCGCCGGCCTCGAGCCGGGTCGCGTCGTCGTACTCGCTCACGGTCAAGGTCTAACAGAAGCCCCCGACGGGGTATGCCGGGGTGTCGCCTCCGTCACTGTCGGCGCCCTCTGCGACGGTGTGGCCATGGACACCACCGCGCTGCTCGTCGGGCTCATCGTCGGAGGGCTGGTCGGCGCTCTCCTCGCCTGGCTCTCGGCGCGGTCGGCCCTGCTCGCCCGGTCCGCCGCGGCCGAGGCCGAGCGCGACGTGCTGCGCGAGCGGGTCGGCGACCTCGAGGCGGCTCGGGAGGTCGACGACGCGACCGCCGCCCTGCTCGCCCCGCTGCGCGACACCATCGGCCGGGTGGAGCGCCAGGTCGGTGCCCTCGAGCGCGACCGTTCCCTCCAGTTCGGGCAGCTGGGCGAGCGACTCACCGAGGTGAGCCGCTCCACCGAGTCGCTGCGCACCGAGACGGCCACGCTCGCCAGCGCCCTCAACGCCTCGACGGTGCGCGGCGCGTGGGGCGAGGTGCAGCTGCGCCGGGTGCTCGAGCTGTCGGGCCTCATCGCCCGCTGCGACTTCGACGAGCAGGTCACGCGCATCAGCCGGCACGGCGCCACCGTGCGGCCCGACGCCGTCATCAACCTCCCGGGGTCGCGCCACGTCGTGGTCGACTCCAAGGCGCCGATGGCGCACTTCCTCCAAGCGCACGGCGACACCGTGTCCGAGATCGAGCGGGCCGAGCTGCTGGCCGCCCACGCCACCTCCCTGCGCCGTCACGTCGAGAGCCTGGCCGCCAAGGCCTACTGGACCGCCTTCACCCGCTCCCCCGAGGTCGTCGTGTGCTTCGTGCCCGGCGAGGCCATCCTCGCGACGGCGCTGGCCGACGACCCCGGCCTCTACGAGCACGCCCTCACGCGCAAGGTCGTGCTCGCCTCTCCCGGCACCCTCTTCGCGGTGCTGCGCACGATCGGGGCCATCTGGCAGCAGGACTCCCTCGAGCAGAACGCCCGCGAGCTGCTCGCCATCGGGCAGGACCTCTACTCGCGCCTGTCCACCCTCGGCGGGCACGTGACGACGATGGGCCAGGCCCTCTCGCGCTCGGTCGAGCAATACAACAAGTTCGTCGGCACTCTCGAGTCCCGCGTGCTCGTCACGGCCCGACGCATGCACGAGCTGCACCTGACGAGCGAGCAGCCGCCCGCCCTCGAGCCCCTCGAGGTCGCGCCCCGGTCGCTCAGCGCGGCCGAGCTCACCGACGACCTCGGCCGCGACGCTCGCGACGACGCCTTCCTGGAGCGCGCGACCGCCGACCCCGCTCACCGCGACGCAAGGGGATCCGCACCCGACTCCCCCGCCGGCGAACGGTCTGCCTGAGGGCCAGAGCCGACGCGGTGTCCGATTTGTCCAGAAAATGGACACCCGTAGGGCTGCACCGGAAAATACGCGCGTGGGAACAGGCAGAGCATGACCGGGGTGGGGGGCCCGGGACCTAGAGAATCCGGCAGTTCGGGTCGACGCATCGGCCCCTACGAGCAGAGCCTGCGTGAGTCGCGCGAGAGGGTCGAGGCTGCTGCCCTTGAACGAGCCCGGCGACGCCGACGCACGCGGGTGGCCGGCGCCTTGGCGGTCGTCGTCGTCGTCGCCGGCCTGGGCGTGGGCGCCTACCGCTACCTCGGAGCGACGGACGTCCCGACCGCCCTGCCGACGACAGCCGCCCAGCCCACGTCGTGCACCAACCCCGTGAAGGTCAGGGTCTCCGCAGCGCCCGCCGTTGCTCCAGCGGTCGCGGCCGCAGCCGAGGACCTCGCCAAGCAGGCCGATGGCCCCTGCGCCGCCTACACGATCAACTCCGAGGAGCCCTACGCCGTCTCCGGCTCGCTCGTCGCCGCCGCACGCCCGGACGCCTGGGTCACCGACTCCCCCTCCTGGACGGACCGTGCGGGCACCGTCTCGGGCACGACGGTCGACGCCGGTGAGCCCTTCGCCTCGAGCGCGGTCGTCATCGCGATGAAGGACTCACGGGCGTCCGCCCTCGGCACCCGCCTGGGCTGGGCCGACCTCCTGGGCGGGCCGGTCGCGGTGCGGATCCCCGACCCGCGCCGCTCCGCCGTCGGCGAGGCCGCCGTCTCGGTGGCGACCCCGCTCGTGCTGGAGGCACGGCTGCGCACCATCGCGGCCGCCGGCGACGTCTCGCTCGCCGAGGTGGCGGCGTCGGACGGCCGCACGGGCGCCGTGGTCACCCAGGCCCAGCTCGTCGCCTGGAACACCGAGCACCCGGACACGTCGCTCGCTGCCGTGGCACCCGCCGAGGGCGCTCCCGCCGTGGACTACTCCGTCGTCTCGCTGACCACTGATGCGGCCAAGAAGCCGCTCGTGGCCGCGCTCGAGAAGCACCTCACCTCCGAAGCCACGCGAAAGCTGCTGCAGGACAGCGGTTTCCGCACATCAGGTGGCGAGCCCGCAGATCCATCGCCCCTCTACGGCACGATCTCGGTCGCGGGCAAGGCTGGCGGTGCTCCCCTCGCAAAGGCGACGGGCCTCTGGGCCGCCGCGTCGAAGCGCACGCAGGCGCTGCTGGCCGTCGACGTCTCGGGGTCGATGCTCGAGCGCGACAAGGAGGGCAAGCGGCTCGACGTCCTCCAGCGAGCCACCGTGCGGGCCGTCAGCGGCGCGAACCCCGCGACCGTCGCGTCCCTGTGGATCTACTCGCAGCACATCGGGTCCCACGGTGACGACTTCCGCCAGCTCATCGACGTCGCGCCCCTCGGGGATGCCAAGCGGGTGGCCGAGTTCGACAAGGCCGTGGCCGGTCTCGACTCGTTCGTCGGCGGCGGCAGCGGCCTGTACGACAGCATCGCCGCGACCTACGACCGCGCCAAGAGCACCTGGCGAGCCGGCTGCACCAACACCGTGGTCATCGTCGCCGACGGCCCCAACGAGGACGACTACGGACTGACGCTCGACCTGCTCAAGCAGCGTCTCGCCTCGGCCAAGGACGCCGCGCGGCCCGTTCAGGTCGTGGTGCTCGGCCTGGGCGACCGGGTCGACGCAGCGGCGATGCGCCAGGTCGTGGCGATCACGGGCGGGCAGTACGTCGCCGGCCCGTCGCTCGACCGGTTGCAGCCCGCCCTCGTCGCCGCCCTGGGCGGCTGACGGGCGCGGTCCGCGAGGCGCGCGCCTCAGTGCAGCGAGCCGGCGTCCTCGAAGGCGGCGTCGTGGCGCAGCGTGCCGGACTCCTCGCCCTTGCGGGCCTTGAGGTCGCGACGCAGCTCGTTGGGCAGCGAGAAGAGCAGGGACTCCTCGGCAGCGATGACCGCCTCGACCTCGCCGTAGCCGCGCTCGGCGAGCCAGCTCAGCACGTCGCGAACGAGCACCTCCGGCACGCTGGCCCCAGACGTCACGCCGACGGTTGTCACGCCGTCGAGCCACGCCTCCTGGATCTCGTCGGCGAAGTCGACGAGGTGGCCGTCGCGCGCGCCGTGCTCGAGCGCGACCTCGACCAGCCGGACCGAGTTCGACGAGTTGCGCGACCCCACGACGATCATGAGGTCGGTGTCCTTGGCCATCTGCTTGACGGCGAGCTGACGGTTCTGGGTGGCGTAGCAGATGTCGTCGGACGGCGGGCTCTGCAGCGCTGGGAACTTCTCCTTGAGGCGCGCGACCGTCTGCATCGTCTCGTCGACCGACAGGGTCGTCTGCGAGAGCCACACGACCTTCTCGGGGTCGCGGACCGTGACGTTGTCGACGTCGTCGGGACCGTCGACGAGCGTGATGTGCTCGGGGGCCTCACCGGCCGTGCCGACGACCTCTTCGTGGCCCTCGTGGCCGATGAGCAGGATGTCGAAGTCGGCATCGGCGAAGCGCACCGCCTCGCGGTGCACCTTCGTCACGAGCGGGCAGGTGGCGTCGATCGTCTTGAGGCTGCGTGCCTTCGCCTCCTCGTGGACGACGGGCGCGACGCCGTGCGCCGAGAAGATGACAGTCGCACCTTCCGGCACCTCGTCGGTCTCGTCGACGAAGATCGCACCGCGCTTCTCGAGCGTGTTGACGACGTGCTTGTTGTGCACGATCTGCTTGCGCACGTAGACGGGAGGGCCGTAGAGCTCCAGGGCCTTCTCGACGGTCACGACGGCCCGGTCGACACCGGCGCAGTAGCCGCGCGGCGCCGCGAGGAGAACCTTCTTGGCGGACGTCTGGTCGGCGGGCTGGCTCATGGCCCCATCGTAAGGGGCCGACCCCTGCGCACCCGATTCGCCGCCTGTGCTGCCACCTGCCCCGTATGCCGCCGCGAGCGTCACGAGCGCCGCCTCGTCGGGCACGTGGTGGAGCAGGACCGTCCCGACCTCGCGCGCTGGGTCGTGCGCACCGATGTCGTCCCAGTCGAGCAGCCACCTGGCGCCGCTCGGCTCGAGCAACGTGTTGTTCGCCTTGAGGTCGCGGTGACACAGCACGACCTCGTGGAGGGGCACGTTCGTGGCCCACTCCCCCAGGTCTGCGAACTCCGCGGCCCGTGAACGCAGCCCGGCTGAACACGCAGCCCCGGCGTCGTCGACACGTTCAGCCAGACCCGACCAGTCCACGGCTGACACGCGGTAGAACTCCTGGACCGTGTCGCCAGGCATCGGCTCGAGCGCGAGCCCGTGGATGAGAGCGCCTTGTTCGACCACCCACCGCTGCGCGGCCGGGTCGGACCGGTCGGGCACGACGCCGGCGACGAACTCGTGGACGCGCCACCCGGTCATGGCATCGTCGTTTGCGACCACCGCGCCGCCCGGGCCGACGACCGCCCGCGGCGAGGGCAGGCCCGCCACCCGACACCGCTCGGCGAAACCGACCTCGAACCGGGCTCGCGCCTCCACCACGTCGTCAGGGTCCTCACGCCAGAAGGTGCGCTTGACGGCATACGCCCCGGAGTCCGTCACGACGCGGTGGACCTCGCCCATCGCGCCGCGCGCCACCCACTGCGCCTCACGGACCCCGCCGAGCGCGAACCGGTCGGCCACCCATCGCAGGGCGTCGAGGGACTCGGGAGTCACCGCGCCGACGCTAGGTGCGCCGCCCGGGGGCCGCAACACCTTTAGGGTGGCGCGAGTGAGCATGACGAGCCCGCTGCCCGACAAGGCCGCCGACACCACGGCCGAGCAGCCGTGGCCGGTGCGGGTGCTCAGTCTCAAGATCTCCGACTACGTCGACCGGATGAGCCAGCTCTGGGTCGAGGGCCAGGTCGTGCAGTTCAACCCGCGCGGCGGCACGGCGTTCCTCACCCTCCGCGACCCCGACGTCGACATGTCGCTGTCGGTGTCGGTCCCGATGAACGCCGTCAACGCGATGCCCATCCCGCTCGCGCAGGGCGCGCGCGTCGTGCTGCAGGCCAAGCCGACCTTCTGGACCAAGCGCGGCACACTGCAGCTCGAGGCCCGGCAGATCCGACCCGTCGGCATCGGCGACCTGCTTGCGCGGGTCGAGATCCTCAAGCGCACGCTGGCCGCGGAAGGCGTCTTCGACGTCGGGCGCAAGCGACCGATCCCGTTCCTGCCGCACCGCGTCGGGCTCATCACGGGACGCAACTCGGCAGCCGAGAAGGACGTCGTCGAGAACGCCCGGCGCCGTTGGCCCGCAGTCGTTTTCGAGATCCGCGAGGTGGCCGTGCAGGGCACGTCCGCCGTCACCGAGGTGGTCGCGGCCCTGCGCGAGCTCGACGCACTTCCGATGGTCGACGTCATCGTCATCGCCCGCGGCGGCGGCGCCCTCGAGGAGCTCCTCCCCTTCTCCAACGAGGCGATGATCCGCGCCGTGGCGGAGGCCCGCACCCCCGTGATCAGCGCCATCGGCCACGACGTGGACCAGCCGCTGCTCGACTTCGTGGCCGACTGGCGTGCCTCGACCCCGACCGACGCCGGCAAGAAAGTCGTTCCCGACGCCGCCCGTGAGCGCAGCACCGTCGACGGGGCACGCGACCGGCTGCGACGCGCACTCGTGCGCCGTGTCGAGTCCGAGCGGTCGGGACTCCGCGCGCTGGTCTCTCGGCCGGTCATGGCCGACCCCGTCGCACTCGTGCGGGCGCGACGCCAGGAGGTCGCCGCTCTCCGGGTCAGGGCGACCACACGCGTCGAGGCCCGCCTGCACCGCGCCGCCGACCAGACCGAGCACCTGCGCCGGCAGGTCGTCGCGCTGTCGCCACAGTCGACCCTCGAGCGTGGGTATGCCGTCGTGCAGCACCGCGACGGACGCATCGTGATGGACCAGGACGACGTCGGCGTGGGAGAGCTGCTCCGCGTGCGGGTCGCCCGCGGCGACTTCGGGGTGAGGCCGGTCAGCGACGGCGCCGACGAGACCCCGGGCCGCGGCCCCGGTGCGACGTCGGCGGCGCGGAAGACGGGCCGCGCCACGACCCGTGCGGTGGCGACCCCCCGCAAGGCGGCGGCGACGAGGAGCGCGACCGAGGCCGCGGTGAAGCAGGGTGTGAACAAGGCTGCAGGCAAGGCTGCAGGCAAGGCTGCGGGCACGACGGCAGGCACGACGGCAGCTCGCCCGGGACGGTCGCGCGGCACCGGGGCGGAGCCGGCCGCCACGCCGCAGTCGGTTCAGCCGCTCCCCCTCGACCCGAGCGTCCCCGTCGAGGGCGACACGCA
Source organism: Terrabacter sp. 05T424 (assembly GCF_056396225.1). Taxonomy (NCBI): domain Bacteria; kingdom Bacillati; phylum Actinomycetota; class Actinomycetes; order Micrococcales; family Intrasporangiaceae; genus Terrabacter; species Terrabacter sp. 05T424. Next base: position 438,506 of record NZ_JBFTLB010000001.1, on the reverse strand, counting down.
CCACGACGGCCCGGGCAGCCCCGTCGCCGAGACGTCATAGGGTGACGCCCATGGCTGACGCGACCTCGACCGACGGCACGTTCCCCGACATCGCTGCGATGCGTTACGAGGACGCCCGCGAGGAGCTCATCGGCATCGTCGCCAAGCTCGAGGCCGGACAGGCTCCGCTCGAGGACTCCATGCACCTGTGGCGGCGCGGCGAGGCGCTGGCGGCACACTGCGGCACCTGGCTCGACGGCGCCCAGGCCGAGATCGAGCGGGCGACGCGACCCGCCCCGGCCGCCGATCCCGCCACGCAGGTCCACGCCGACGACGCCGTCTTCGACGACGACGACGCCTGACGATCGAGCTCAGCTCGTGGGCGGCGGCACCGGGCTGACGCCCGGAGCGGGCGACACGGGGGCCAGCGCCGCGACGAAGGCCTTGAGCTCGTCCTCGGGCGCGGTGCCGCTGGCCACGAGGGTGAGTCCCTTCGCGCCGGTGCCGCGGGCGACGTAGGCGATCTGACCGGCGTCCTGGGCGACGAAGCGCTCGAAGGCACGACCCGACACCTTTGCGGAGCCCGATGGCGCACCGTCGTTGACCGAGCGGCGGACCCAGCCGTCGGTGGCCCCGACCGCCTGCTTCAGCGCGATGTCCTTGCCGCTCGGCGTCGTCCAGACCGTGGTGAACGTCGGCACCCCCTCGGTGCCAGGGGCGTACGTCGCGACCGTGGAGACCCAACCGTCGCCCAGGCCCTTGGGCAGCTGGATCGGCCACGTGGTCTGGGCCGCGACCTGACCGGCCTTGCCGGCGGCGTCGACGGCCGGCCGCTGCACCGAGGTGATGCGCGGGACGATGGCCACGAGCGCGAGGACGAACAGCCCGATGACGAGCATCGAGCGCAGCATGTTGGGCAGGGTCCCCATCGAGTAGCGGCTCTTCGCGGGCGCCGGGGCGCTCTCGGGCGCTCCCTCCGGCGCCGCCTCAGGGGCCGCTTCCCGGGCCGCTTCCGGGGCCACTTCGGAGGTCGCCTCGGTGGCCGCGGAGTCAGGCTCGGCAGGCGTCGAAGCTGCCGCGGACGTCGGTGGTGTCGACGGCGTCGACGGGGTGCTCATGCCTCAATCGTCCCCGACCCGCGGACGCCGTCCAAACCCGGGTGGGCCCACCGCTAGGCTGGCGCCGACTCGTTCTGCGCCGACGGAGGACCTTGATGAAGCACAGCCAGCCGGATCGCAACCTCGCTCTCGAGCTGGTTCGTGTGACAGAGGCAGCCGCCATGGCCGGCGGCCGCTGGGTGGGGCGGGGTGAGAAGAACAAGGCCGACGGCGCCGCCGTCGAGGCGATGCGCGCCATGATTTCGACCGTCAGCATGCGAGGGGTCGTCGTCATCGGCGAGGGCGAGAAGGACAACGCCCCGATGCTCTTCAACGGCGAGCAGGTCGGTGACGGCACCGGTCCCGAGGTCGACGTCGCCGTCGACCCGATCGACGGCACCACGCTCACCGCCAAGGGCATGAACAACGCCGTCGCCGTCATGGCCGTCGCCAACCGGGGCGCCATGTACGACCCGTCCGCCGTGTTCTACATGGACAAGCTCGCTACCGGTCCCGAAGCCGCCGACGTCGTCGACATCCGCCTCCCCGTCTCCGAGAACATCCGGCGCGTGGCCAAGGCGAAGAACGAGACGCCCGCCGACGTCACGGTCGTCATGCTCGACCGGCCGCGCCACGAAGGCCTGGCCCAGGAGATCCGCGACACCGGCGCCCGCATCCGCTACATCGTCGACGGCGACGTCGCGGGTGCCGTCATGGCCGCCCGTCCCGGCACCGGTGTCGACCTGCTGCTCGGCATCGGCGGCACCCCCGAGGGCATCATCGCCGCGTGCGCCATCAAGTGCACGGGCGGCGTCATCCAGGGTCGCCTCTGGCCCAAGGACGACGACGAGCGGCAGAAGGCCCTCGACGCCGGCCACGACCTCGAGCGGGTGCTGTCGACCAACGACCTCGTCACCGGCGAGTGCTTCTTCGTCGCGACCGGCATCACCGACGGCGAGCTGCTGCGCGGTGTCCGCTACGGCGCGAAGTCGGCCCGCACCAACTCTCTGGTGATGCGCTCGCGCAGCGGCACGATCCGCACCATCGACAGCGAGCACCGCTTCGACCGCCCTGGTTGGTTCGGCAGCGCCGACATGATCGAGGACTGAGGGGCGACATGGGTCAGACCACCCCCCTCCGCACCCTCGTCATCGGCGAGGCGCTCATCGACGCCGTCACCACTCCGGGCGGCGACACCGAGGAGCACGTCGGTGGCAGCCCGGCCAACGTCGCGTTCGGCCTCGCCGCCCTCGACCACCCCGTCGACCTCGCGACGTGGATCGCCACCGACGAGCGCGGGCGCCGCATCGAGGAGGTATGCCGTCAGCGCGGAGTCGCGCTGACCGCCGGCTCCCAGGGTGCGCCCTTCACGTCGGTCGCGCACGCGACCCTCGACGCCACGGGCGCCGCCACCTACGTGTTCGACCTCGAGTGGCAGGTGGCCTCGGTCCCCGGCCTCACGGCATACGGCCACGTGCACACCGGCAGCATCGGCGCGGTGCTCGAGCCCGGCGGTGGCCAGGCCCGCGAGATCCTCGCCGTGGCCCGTGACCTCGGGGCCACGGTCTCCTACGACGCCAACGCCAGGCCGTCGCTGATGGGTCTGCCCGAGCAGGCCCGGCGCACCATCGAGGACTCCATCCGGCTCTCCGACCTCGTCAAGGTCAGCGACGAGGACATCGCCTGGCTCTGCCCGGGTGAGTCCGAGGAGGAGGTCCTGCGGGCCTGGAGCGAGCTCGGCCCCGCCGTGATCGTGATGACCCGCGGCGCCGAAGGTGCCGTGGTGCTGGTCAGCCGCACGGGCGAGCAGCAGGCCCTGCCGGCGCCTCGGGTCGAGGTGGTCGACACCGTCGGGGCCGGAGACTCCTTCATGGCCGGCCTCGTCTCGGGGCTCATCGACGCCGGTCTGCTCGGCGGCCCCGACGCCCGGGCCCGCCTCCAGCAGGCCCACCTCGCCGACGTCCTTCCCGCCGTCGAGCGCGCGCTGGCCTCCGGCGCGCTCACCGTGGGGCGTGCCGGCGCGCATGCCCCCACCCGCTCCGACCTGCCCTGACAGCCTCGACGAGAGACCCCGAGGACGGTTCTGGGGGACAACTCGGACATTCGACAAGATGCCTCGGGGTCAGGCACCATTCTGCGCGAGCCGCCGGGTAGTTTTGGCCGGTGGTTCACCCTGACGCCCCGGTGCCGGGGCGTCCTCATGTGAGGAAACCTCGTGTCCAACCCCACCCCTCCACAACGCCCCATGGGCCCGTACGAGAAGAGCCTGGTCGAGAGCCGGGCCAACCGTAAGGCGCTCGAGGCGAGGATCGCGGCAGCACGGCGCAACCGCATCATCGCGGCCATGCTGGGCGTCGTGCTGCTCGCCGGAGCCGGTCTCGGCGGCTTCATCTGGTGGAAGGGGCGCGAGACCACGCCGGTGGCCGCCCTCACCGCGGCCCCGGGCAAGAACTGCCCCGACCGCACGCCGGTGTCGCTCTGGGTCTCCGAGGCCGCACAGCCCGCGGTGCTCGCGCTGGCGAAGGAGTACCAGGCCGACCCCCAGTCGCCGTGCGTCGACTACGTCGTGCGCGGCAAGGCCCCCATCGAGGCCATGATCGGTCTCGGTCAGGGCCAGCCCGACCGGCCTGACGGTTGGATCCCCGACTCGCCACGCTGGGTGGAGCGCGTCAACGAGACGGCCAAGCTCAACGCCAAGCCCGCGAGCGCCTTCGCGAAGAGCCCCCTCGTCATCGCGATGGACCCGAAGCAGGCCGCCACCCTCGACGCGCAGCCCAAGTGGCTCGACCTCGTCGCGTCCGAAAGCCCGATCCGCATGAGCGACCCCCGCTCGACGACCGCCGGAATGCTGACCCTCGCGTCCGCCCTGCCGAAGCTGTCGGCCGAGCAGGGTCGAGTCGTGATCCCCAAGCTCGCCAAGGGCGCAGCCCCCTCGATCGACGACCTCTTCGGCGTCTACAACGCCACGCCAGACCAGGCCCCGGCCTTCCCGGTGTCGGAGGCCGACCTCATCGACCACAACCGGATCTTCCCCGACCACAAGATGGTCTCGGTGACTCCGAGCGAGGGCACGCCCGCCTTCGAGTTCTCGCTCGTCAACGTCGCGACCGACCCGGTGCGAGACCAGGCGGTCGAGCTGCTCCGCGCGTACCTCATGACCCCCCGCGCGGCGAGCATCTTCGCCGCGTACGGCATCCGCTCGACAGCCGTGCCGGTGACCATGCCGACCCCGAAGGGCAGCGTCGGCGAGGTGAAGATCGGCGACACGCCCGACGCGGCCGCCGTGACCGCCGCGACCAACGTGTGGCAGTCGGCCACGACCGACTTCTCGATCCTCTCGGTCTTCGACGTGTCCGGGTCGATGAAGGACAAGGTGGGCAACACGACGCGTGTCGCCATCACGCAGGAGGCGGCCGGCATCGCCCTCGCCGCCCTGCCAAAGACGACGAAGCTGGGCCTGTGGGCCTTCTCCATCGGCCTCGGTGGCGGCGGCGTCGACTACAAGGAGCTGGCCCCCATCGGCCGCCTCGACGACGACAGCCACCGGGCGCAGGCGGCCACCGCGGTCGCGTCGCTGGCCAAGAACGTCGGCGGAGGCACCGGCCTCTACGACACCATCTGGGCGGCGTACCAGAAGGTGAAGTCACAGTACGACCCCAATCGCGTCAACGCCGTCGTCATCCTCACCGACGGCCGCAACGAGGACCCGAACGGCATCTCGCTCGAGCAGCTCAAGGCCAACCTGCGTGCCGCGAGCGACCCGAACAAGCCGATCGCCATCACCACCATCGGCATCGGCCCCGACGTCGACCCCAATGCGCTGACGCAGATTTCGAAGATGACCTACTCCGACTTCTACGCGGCGCCCTCGCCGGCCGACATGACGACGGTCCTCGCCCGGGCCCTCTTCGACCACGAGTGCACGAACGGTCGCTGCGTCTGACGTCGCTCGAACCCCGGCTCCCGGCACCGCCCGTGGCCGGGGCTCGCCGTGCTCTGGACCCGGGCCTGGCGCTGCCCGGATCGGCCTACGTCTACCAGGGGGAGGAGCTCGGTCTTCGGGAGGTCGCCACGATCCCCCGCGACCGGCTCCAGGACCCGACGTGGCAGCGGACAGGCCACCTGGCCAAGGGACGTGACGGCTGCCGGGTCCCGATCCCGTGGACCCCCGACGGCCCCTCCTTCGGTTTCGGACCGGGCCCCGCGCATCCGCCCCAGCCGGAGTGGTTCTCTGGCTATGCCGTCGCCGCAGAGGCGGACGACCCCAACTCGACGCTCAACCTCTACCGGGCCGCTCTCCGGTTCGGCGAAGGCTCCTCGCCGAGCCGTCCGTCGGTGACCTCTCGTGGGTGGACGCCGATGGGCCCGGCGAGCTGCACTTCACCCGCGGCGCCTGGACCGTGGTCACCTGCTTCGTGGGCGCACTGTCGGGGCTCCCGCCCGGACAGGTGGTCCTCAGCTCGGGGCCGTTGCTCGCCGACGGCCGGCTCGGCCCGAACACCACGGCGTGGGTCGTGAGCGAGCGCACCTGAGCTGCGGGCGACGGGCCTCCCCACGCCGCTGGCCCGGAACCTCGCAGGTTCCGGGCCAGCAGTGTCGCGGTCGTCTGGCTGGGATCAGCCCTTGACCGCGCCCGAGGTCATGCCGCGGATGAAGTAGCGCTGCAGGGCCAGGAACACCAGGATCGGGACGATGATCGTGATGTAGCCGGCCGCGGGTATCAGCTCCTTGCCCTGGCCGGTCTGCCCTTGCAGTCCTTGCAGGGCCACGGTCGCCACCGTGTTGTCGCCGCGCCCGAGGAAGATGAGCGCCACGAGCAGGTCGTTCCAGACCCAGAGGAACTGGAAGATGGCGAACGATGCCAGCGCGGGCGTCGACATCGGCATGATGAGGCGCCAGAACGTCGTGAAGTGGCTGGCGCCGTCGATCTTGGCCGATTCGATGACGGCGTTGGGCAGACCCGACATGTAGCTGCGCAGGATGTAGACCGCGAGCGGCATGCCGAACCCGATGTGGGCCAGCCACACCGCGAGGAACGTGCCGTTGAGGCCCAACGACCCGTAGAGCTTCACCAGGGGCACGAACGCCACCTGGTTGGGCACGACAAGCAGGCCGACGATGATGACGAAGACGACGTCGCGACCCTTCCACTGCATGAAGGTGAAGGAGTATGCCGCGAACGCTGCGATGAGGATCGGGATGACCGTCGCAGGCAGCGCCACGATCAGGCTGTTGATGAACGCCTGGGACATCGGGATGCCGGCGGCGTCGTTCGTCAGCACGTCGCTGTAGTTCTGCAGGGTCCACGACGACCCGAACGGGTTGAAGAACGCGGTCCACCAGCCCGAGCCGAACTGCTCGTCGCGCGGGCGGAACGAGTTGATGAGCATGCCGAGAGCGGGGATCATCCACGCGATGCAGAGGATGAGCAGCCCGACGCGCACCGGCCAGGTGGCCGACCCGGCGCCGCTGCCCGGCTTGCTCTGCTTGATGATCTGCGGCTCGTCGGCGGGCGTGCCGGTGCCCGGCTGGATAGTCGTGGTCATCGTGCTGCCTCCTCGGCCTTGAAGTGGCGGACCTGGTAGATCAGGATCGGGATGACCGCGATGAGCAGGATCACGACGATCGCGGCCGCGTAGCCGTTGTTGCCCTGGGTGTACAGCTCGTCGTAGAAGCGCCGCGCGATGACGTCGGTGTTGTAGGCGCCGTTGGTCGTCACGTAGACGACGTCGAACACCTTCATGACACCGATGAGCACCGTGATGAACACGGTGATCACGGTGGGCCAGATCTGGGGAATGATGATGCTGAAGAAGATTCGGCGTTCACCGGCGCCGTCGATGCGTCCCGCCTCGACCGTGTCTTCGGGCACGCCCTTGATCGCGGCCGAGAGCAGCACCATCGAGTAGCCGACCTGGGTCCAGATCAGGATCACCATGAGCAGCAGGCTGTTGAGGTGCAGGGTGTCCGTGCCGTACCAGAACACGGGTGACTTGTTGAAGAACCCCAGGATGGCATTGAGCAGGCCGGTCTGAGGGCTGCCTTCGGGCTGGAAGTCGTAGATGGTCCGCCAGATGGTCGCAGCACCGACCATGCTGATCGCCATCGGCAGGAAGATGAAGGTCTTCGCCGACTTCTCGCCCCGTGGCCGGAGCCGGTCGGCCAGCACTGCGACGCCGAGGCCGAGCACCACCGTCAGGGCCGGCACGATGATGATCCACAGGACGTTGTTGAACAGCACCTGCAGGAACGTCTTGTCGGTCAGGACGTCCGTGTAGTTCTTGAAACCGACGTACGCCGTGGAGTCCTCGTTGGCGAAGCTGTACTGGATCGTGACGATCGCCGGGTAGATGAGGTACACCGCGATGGCGAGGATCGCCGGACCGGCGAACATCCACGGCTTGACCCGGTCTTCCCAGCGGCCCTTCAGCGACTCAGCGAGCTTGTTGAGGATCCAGAAGATGATGATGGCGCCGCCGATGCCCCCGAGGATCGCGATCACCGCGTTGAGGACCTTGATGGCCATGGCACTTCCTCTCTCGAATGGGAGAACGCGCTGTCGACCGCGGGGGGACCGGGCTGGTCCCCCCGCGGCCAGGCGGCGTCAGCTGCTGGTCTTCGGGAAGCTGTCGTCGATGTTGTTGAGGGTCGTGTCGAGGTCCTGCTGGCCCGAGAGCCACTTGACCGGCTCGGTCCAGAACGTTCCCGCACCGACCTTGGCGGGCATGGCGTCGGAACCGTCGAAGCGGGCCGCCGTCGCCTTGTAGAGCACGTCGGTGGCGACGGTCTGGAGCGTCTTGTTGGGCAGCAGCGAGACGTCAGCCGTCTTGTGCGGCGAGAACGCACCGTTCTTGGCCTGCTGGGTGCCGTTCTCCTTGCTGGCGATGAAGTTGCGCAGCTTCAGAGTGTTCGGGTCGTTGTTGAACGCGGCCGCGAGGTCGCCGGCCACGAGCACCGGGTTGTCGCCCTCGGTCTTGGCCGGGAAGGCGAGCGGCTTCGTCTCGGTGTCGACCTTGGCGATGACGGCGTCGGGGAAGCCGCCCTTGTTGGCCACGAAGGTCGCCTGCTTGAACAGGTAGCAGCCGGGGGGCTGGGTGAACAGGGCGTTGCCGCCGGTGCCGAACGCGGTCGCCACGATGGACTTGGTGCCGCCTCGCACGAAGCCGTCACCGAAGGCGATCTTCTGGAAGTACTCCCACGCCGGCTTGATCTCCGGGCTGTTGAACTTCAGCTGGCCCTTGACCCACTTGTCGTAGTTCTCGGGTCCGGCGAAGCGCAGGACGAGGTCCTCGATCCAGTCGGTGATCGGCCAACCGGTGGCCGCTCCGGACTCGGCCGCGATGCACCACGGCGTCTTGCCCTGCGACTTGATGGTCTGCGTCAGGGTCAGCAGCTCGTCGAGCGTCTTGGGGTCCTGGTAGCCCGCCGCCTTGAAGGCGGGTGCGTCTGTCCAGAGGATGCTCTTGACGCTCACCTCGTTGGGCAGGCCATAGACCTTGCTGTCGGCGCACGTGCCGGCGTCGACGAGGCCCGGGACGAGCGTCGCCTTGTCGGTGCCGACGGTCGCGTCGTCGTAGGGGACCAGTTTCTTCTGCTTGGCCAGGTCGCACATGAGTCCCGGCTGCGGGAAGAGCCCCACATCGGGCGGGTTGCCGCCCTGGACGCGGGTGCGGATCTCGGTGTCCCAGGACCCGGCCTTGGTGAACTTCACCGTGACGTTGTTCTGCTTGGCCCAGTTCTGGACGTCGACCTTGAAGCCCGGCTCGGTGTCCGGCCCGAGGCCGTACATGACCTCGACGGTGCTCTTTCCCGGACCACCCGCCGTTCCGGCGTTGGTCGAGGTCCCCGAGTTAGACGACAAACATCCTGACGCGAGTCCCGCGACGGTGATGCCGATCAGGGCAGTGAGCCCCGCTTTCCGGTTCAACATTCCTGCTCCTCCTCAGAGGGTTGGGGGCTGCGTTGGCCCCAAGCTGACCAGCCACGCTGGGTGACCGGCTTCCACAGGAGCCCGACTCGGGAGCCGGGTGTCGTGCAGACGGGGCGGCGTCGCCTCGTCGTGTGTCCGTCTCTCTCACCCAACACCAGAAGTGTGACCTCCGCCATAGTGGTGCAAAAATTTGCGGAGTTGTGACCGCGTCTGTCCAGTACTGCGGCACAGGCGCGCCCACACGCGTCCAATGTCGGTCGGGTTGTCCGTATCAGGCCACTACCCGCTCGGGCCCGTTCCTCAAACGGGTTCACGTGCTGGGCCGGCGCGCACCTGCCCGGAGCGACCGAATAGGCTCGGTGCGGCGTCAGGTTCGCGACGGCGTGACCTCGGAGCGCCGGAAGGACGAAACGAGGACATGGCGGAATTCAGCTACGAGGACCTGCTGCCGATCGGCGCCGACGAGACGCCCTACCGGCTGATCACGACCGAGGGTGTGCGCGCCGTCGAGGGCCCGGGGGGCCGCACCTTCCTCGAGGTCGACCCCGAGGCCCTGCGACTGCTCACCGAGACGGCGATGCACGACATCGCCCACTACCTGCGACCCGGGCACCTGCAGCAGCTGCGCAACATCCTCGACGACCCCGAGGCGAGCAACAACGACAAGTTCGTCGCGCTCGACCTGCTCAAGAACGCCAACATCGCCGCCGGCGGCGTGCTGCCGATGTGCCAGGACACCGGCACCGCGATCGTCATGGGCAAGCGGGGCCAGCACGTCCTCACGGCCGGCACCGACGAGCAGGCCGTCAGCGAGGGCGTCTACGACGCGTACACGCGCCTCAACCTGCGCTATTCGCAGATGGCGCCGATCACGACGTGGGAGGAGAAGAACACTGGCTCCAACCTCCCCGCCCAGGTCGAGCTCTACGCCGACACCGCGCCGGGCCACGAGGCCCAGTACAAGTTCCTCTTCATGGCCAAGGGAGGCGGCTCGGCCAACAAGAGCTACCTCTACCAGGAGACGAAGGCGATCCTCAACGAGGACGCGATGATGCGCTTCCTCGACGAGAAGCTGCGCTCCCTCGGCACTGCCGCGTGCCCGCCCTACCACCTCGCCATCGTCATCGGCGGCACGAGCGCCGAGTTCGCCCTGAAGACAGCGAAGTACGCGTCGGCGAAGTACCTCGACTCGCTGCCGAACTCGGGCTCGATGACGGCGCACGGCTTCCGTGACACCGAGCTCGAGGAGAAGGTGCTCGAGCTGACCCGCCAGTTCGGCATCGGGGCGCAGTTCGGCGGCAAGTACTTCTGCCACGACGTGCGCGTCGTCCGTCTCCCCCGCCACGGCGCGAGCCTGCCCGTGGCCATTGCCGTCTCGTGCTCCGCCGACCGCCAGTGCCTCGGCAAGATCACGCCCGAGGGTGTCTTCATCGAGCAGCTCGAGACCGACCCGGCGCGCTTCCTGCCCGATGCGGGCGCGGTCGACCTCGGCGAGCACGAGGACGACGCCATCGGCGTCAGCTCGACCAGCCGCAACGTCGTCGTCAAGGTCGACCTCAACCAGCCGATGGACGACATCCTCGCCGAGCTGAGCCGGCACCCCGTCAAGACGCGCCTCTCTCTCACCGGCCCTCTGGTCGTCGCCCGCGACATCGCGCACGCGAAGATCAAGGAGCGCCTCGACGCGGGCGAGCAGATGCCGCAGTACCTCAAGGACCACCCCGTCTACTACGCCGGGCCGGCGAAGACGCCAGAAGGTATGCCGTCCGGCTCGTTTGGGCCCACCACGGCCGGCCGGATGGACTCCTACGTCGACCAGTTCCAGGCTGCCGGAGGGTCGAAGGTGATGCTCGCCAAGGGCAACCGGAGCAAGCAGGTCACCGACGCCTGCGACACCCACGGCGGCTTCTACCTCGGCTCGATCGGCGGTCCCGCAGCGCGCCTCGCGCAGGACTGCATCAAGCACGTCGAGGTGCTCGAGTACGAAGAGCTCGGCATGGAGGCGGTGTGGAAGATCGACGTCGAGGACTTCCCCGCCTTCATTGTCGTCGACGACAAGGGCAACGACTTCTTCGCAGAGGTCAGCAAGCCGATGGCCTTCACCATTTCCAAGCGACCCGGACTGGAGTGATCACGTGACTGAGAACGCCTCTGCTGCAAGGGGTTTCGATGACCTTATTGCCGCCAACCGCGCCTACGCCGACAGCTTCGACATGGCCGGATTCGATGGCATCGCCCGAGCGGGTGTCGCCATCGTGACGTGCATGGACTCGCGCATCGACCCGCTGGGTCTCGTCGGTCTGCGCCCGGGCGACGCGAAGATCTTCCGCAACCCCGGCGGCCGCGTCGGCAGCGACGCGCTGGAGGCACTCGTCCTCGCCACCCACCTGCTCGGCGTGGAGCGCATCCTCGTCGTGCCGCACACGCGCTGCGCGATGGCCTCGAACACCGAGGGCGAGCTGCGCGAGCGGGTCGGCGCCAGTGCGGGCGAGGACGCGTCGTGGATGACCTTCCACGCGATCGCCGACCAGGAGCGGGCCCTGCGCGAGGACCTCGCCCGGGTGCGCACCCACCCACTCATCGCGAAGGGCGTCGAGACGGCCGGCTTCGTCTACGACGTCGACACGGGACTGCTGCGCCAGGTCGACTGAGCCAAACCCACGTTCCATGCCGAACGCCGCGTTCGGTGCCGAAAGCTCTGTTCCAACAGTGAGTTCGGCGCCGAACGCGGCGTTCGCGCGTGTCAGGCGGGTGTTGGCGAGACATCACGCGTCTGCCACACGTGGTGGGCGACGGCTCCGGTGAGGACGAGCCCGATACCCAGCACGACGAGCCCGACCGAGGGCAGCACAAGCGGGATGGCGAGCACGAGGGCGGCGACGACGACGGACTCGGCGAGGTGACGACGATCCTGGTCAGCGACGACCCGGATCGCACCGAGGACGACGAGGTACATCGTGATCGCGCCGGCGAGCGCGATCCCCGCCGCGCGGTGACCCACATGGGCGTGGTGCTCGGCGACGTCCACCGCCGCGGCGAGACCCGCACCCGTCGCGGCGCCGGCGGCGAAGACGAGGTAGTGCCCGTAGCCGACGACTGAGATCTCGCGGAGCCCGCGCTGGAAGAGGTCGAGATGGTCGCGTTTGAAGTAGAGCCACCACATCGAGTACACGATGAGCAGCCCGCCGCCGATGACGCCGAAGAGGTCGGCCGTCACCACGTCGTCGATCGCCCCCTGCACGGCCTGGACCGACGCGAGGATCACCTCGCCGAGCACGATGATCGTCAGCAGGGAGTAGCGCTCGGAGATGTGGTGCGGGTGGAAGGGCGTCATCCCGTGGCGCTCGGCCAGCGGCGGCACGGCGAGCTCGAGAGCCACGCCGACGAGGAAGGTGAGGGTCACCCAGGGCTGGTCGTGCACGAGCAGCCGCAGCACCCAGAACACCTGCACGAGCAGGATCCCGCGGGCGTACCACAGTGCCGTCGTGCGACGTGGCGCGTCACCGCTCGCCGCGCGCAGCCACAGCAGCACCATGGCCAGGCGCATGACGATGTAGCCAGCGACGAGCAGCACGGACTGGCCGTCACGGAACAGCTCCGGGATCCCGGCCGCGAGCATGAGCGAGCCGGTCATGATCACGAAGGTCAGCACCCGGTAGACCACGTCGTCGCAGTCGTAGGCCGAGGCGAACCACGTGTAGTTGAGCCAGGCGAGCCAGATCGCGAAGAACGCCATGAGGAAGCCGCCGACGTCGCCGAGGTGTCCCTCGGTGATGCCGTGGTGCCACTGGGCGGCTGCGCTGGCGATGGCCACGACCATGACGAGGTCGAAGAACAGCTCGAGCGGCGTCGAGACCCGATGCGACTCGTGCGGGTCGCGCGGCGTCATGGCGCGCCGCAGCGGGACGCCGTTGAGGTGACTGCTCACCCCGCCGAGTCTGCCAGCGTGGGCGCCCGCCGGGACTCAGTCGAGGCCGCGGCGCTCCAGCAGGTGCCTGATGTCGGCGTCGGCGCCACGGAACTCTCGGTAGGACTCTAGCGGGTCGGCCGCACCGCCGATGCCGACGACGTACTGGCGGTAGCGGTCACCGTTGGCGCGCGTCAGGCCGCCGTTCTCGTGGAACCACGCGACCGTGTCGGCGTCGAGCACCTCGCTCCAGATGTACGCGTAGTACTGCGCGTCATAGGAGTAGGAGAAGGTGTGCGCGAAGTAGGTGGACCGATAGCGCGGTGGCACAAGGGGGTTCGAGAGGCCGACCTTGTCGAGCGCGTCTGTCTCGAACGCCGAGACGTCCGTCACGGCCGCGGCCTCCTCGACGTCGAGTGCGTGCCAGGCCTGGTCGAGGAGCGACGCCGCGAGGTACTCCCCCGTGCCGAACCCCTCGCCCCAGGACTGGGCCGAGACGAGCCGTTCGACGAGCTCCTGCGGCAGCCGCTCGCCCGTCTCGTGGTGCACGGCGTAGTTCGAGAGCACCTCCGGCCAGAGCATCCACATCTCGTTGACCTGGCTCGGGTACTCGACGAAGTCGCGGAAGACCCGGGTGCCGGCGAAGTGCGGGTAGGTGACCCGGGCCAGCAGACCGTGCAGAGCGTGGCCGAACTCGTGGAAGAAGGTCCGCGTCTCGTCGTAGGTCAGCAGCGTGGGCTCGCCCGCGCCGGGCTTCGGGACGTTGAGGTTGTTCATCACGACGGCGTGCGGCTGCTCCAGCAGCGTGTTCTGGCTGACGAGGCTGTTCATCCAGGCCCCGCCCTTCTTCGTGTCGCGGGTGTAGAGGTCGAGCAGGTAGAGGCCGAACGGCGCCCCGTCCGCGTCGTGCACCTCGAAGACGCGGACGTCCGGGTGGTAGCCGACGAGGTCGTCGCGCTCGTGGAAGGTGACGCCGTAGAGCTTCTCGGCGGCGAAGAAGATGCCGTCCTGCAGCACGCGCTCGGCCTCGAAGTAGGGGCGCATCGCCGCGAGGTCCACGGCATACCTCGACGCGCGCACGCGCTCGGCCCAGAAGGCCCAGTCATGGGCCTCGATCGGCTGGCCGGCCTCGTCCTCGAGCAGGGCACGCTCGGCCTCGATGTTGCGCGCCGCCGCAGGCGCGAGCCGACCCAGCAGCTCCAAGACGCGCTGCGGCGTGCGTGCCGTCGAGTCGGCGAGTGCGGCGCCGGCGTGGGTCGGGTACCCGAGCAACCGGGCCCGCTCCGCCCGCAGACGCACGATCTCGAGAACGAGCGCCTTGGTGTCGTCGGCGTTGTCCCGGTTGCCACGGGCGCTCTGGGCCTCGTGGAGGCGCCGGCGCAGGTCGCGGTTCGTCAGCGAGGCGAGGTGCGGGTGCCCGGTGGGCAGCACGAGCGTGATCAACCACTTGCCGTCGTGACCGTGCTCACGGGCGGCCTCGGCCGCTGCGGAGATCTCGCCGGCCGTGAGGCCGTCGAGGTCGGCCACGTCGTCGACGAGGACGGCGAGGTCGTTGGAGTCGGAGAGCAGCCGCTTCTCGAAGCGCGTGTTGAGGGTCGCGAGCCGGCCGTTGAGGTCGCGCAGGGCCACCTTCGCGTCGTCGTCGAGGCCGGCCCCGGCGACGGTCATCTCGGTGAGGTGCCGCTCGACGAGCCGACGCGACTCGGGGTCGAGGGCGGCCATCGCGTCCGCGTCGCCGTGCACGGCCTGGATGCGGGCGTAGAGGCGCGGGTCGAGCCGGACGGCATCACCGTGCGCGGTCAGCTTCGGCGCGTACTCCTCCTCGATCGCCTGCACGGCGTCGGTGGCGAGCGAGCTGGACGTGCCGAAGAACGCGAGGCTGACGCGGCTCAGCGTGCGCCCCGACCGCTCGAGGGCCGCGAGCGTGTTGTCGAAGGTCGGCGCGTCGGGGTTCGTGGCGATGACCTCGACCTCGGCCAGGTGCTCGACCATGCCGTGGTCGAACGCCTCCGGGTAGTGCTCGTCGCGCACCACGGCGAAGGGCGGCAGCGAGAACGGCAGCGGGCTCGGGCTGAGCAGCGGGTTGGGCGCGGGGGTGGGCTCAGTGGAGGACTCGGTGGTGGCGGGCATGTCACGCACCCTACGCAGCACCAGCGGCCGCCTCCACGCCGATTTAGCCGTTGACGCCGTCAACGCCGTCGACGCCGTCGACGCCGTCAACGAGCCGAGCAGGTATGCCGGCCGGCGGCCACCGCGACATACGAACGTCGCGTGCTGGCCAGCGGTTGAGCGTGAGCTGGGCGGGCAGACGCCCGTTCGTGTGTCCGAGTGGACCGCGCGGCTCCAGCATCCGCTGTCGACGGCGTCAGAGGCTGAGCTCGGCCCTGACGACACCCACGAGGCGGTCGGCCAGGGTGCGCGCCTGGTCACCGTCTTCAGCCTCGACCATGACGCGCACGACAGGCTCGGTGCCGGACTTGCGCAGCAGCACCCGCCCGGACTCGCCCAGCTCGCCCTCGGCGGCGCGCACGGCATCGGCGACCGCGGTGTTGGCCTCGAGGGCGGACTTGTCGACGTCCTTGACGTTGACGAGCACCTGCGGGAAGTGGGTCATGATCGCCGCGAGGTCAGACAGGGTGCGCCCCGTCGCGGCGACCCGCGAGGCGAGCATGAGCCCGGTCAGCGTGCCGTCGCCCGTCGTGCCGTGGTCGAGCATGACGACGTGGCCGGACTGCTCACCGCCGAGGGAGTAGCCGCCGTCCTTCATGCCTTCGAGCACGTACCGGTCGCCCACGGCCGTCTGGAGCACCTTGATGCCGGCGCTGCCGAGGGCCTGGATCATGCCGAGGTTGGACATGACGGTCGCGACGAGCGTGTCGCCCCGCAGGACGCCCTGCTCCTTCATGGCCAGCGCGAGGATCGCCATGATCTGGTCGCCGTCGACCTCGTGTCCGGCGGCGTCGACGGCGAGGCAGCGGTCGGCGTCGCCGTCGAGCGCGATGCCGAGGTCGGCGCCGACCTCGAGCACGGACTGCTTGAGGTGGTCGATGTGGGTCGAGCCGTAGCCGTCGTTGATGTTGAGGCCGTCGGGCTCGCCGCCGATCAGCGTGACCCGGGCGCCCGCTTCACGGAACGCGCGCGGCGCGACCTCGGACGCGGCCCCGTGGGCGGCGTCGACGACGACGTGCAGGCCGTCGAGGCGGTGCGGGAGCACGGAGAGCAGGTGCGCCACGTAGCGGTCGGCGCCGTCGACGAGAGGCGTGATGCGGCCCACGGCTCCCCCGGTGGGCCGCTCCCAGTCGGCGCGGAGCCGCTTCTCGATGCGGTCCTCGAGGTCGTCGGCGAGCTTGTGCCCGCCGCGGGCGAAGAACTTGATCCCGTTGTCGGGCATCGGGTTGTGCGAGGCGGAGAGCATCGCCCCGAGATCGGCGTCCTGCTCGGCCACGAGGTAGGCGATCGCCGGGGTGGGGAGCACGCCGGCGTCCCTCACGTCGACGCCCGCGGAGGCGAGGCCTGCCGTCGTGGCTGCGGCGAGGAACTCGCCCGACGCCCGGGGGTCGCGCCCCACGACCGCCACGGGCCGGTGGCCGTTGAAGGCACCCACCTCGGCGAGCACGTGCGCTGCCGCGACCGAGAGGTCGAGCGCCAGCTCTGCGGTGATGTCCTTGTTCGCCACACCACGGACGCCGTCCGTGCCGAAGAGTCGAGCCACGCTGTGTGCCTTCCGGTCGGGGTGGCCCCCTGGCCTCCCGAGTTCATGTGCTGATCATGTGCTGATCACGTGCTCGGACGACGATACCGCCCGAGCCGGCAACCGCCTGACGAGCTGCTCCGATCTTCCCATGCGGGACGAAAGGGACAACTCGTGCGAAACGGTGCGCGGGGTCTCAGCCGCTCGGTGCCCGCAGGCGCGCGAGCCACACGCCGTCGGTGCGGCTGACGAGATCGGTCAGGGTCGCGAGCTGCGGCGAGACCGGGCCCGATCGCTCGTCGGCCACGAGCCACCGCACGCCGCGGGTGCGGTAGGCGGATGCGAGGTTCTCGGCCGTGGGGTTCTTGACGAGGGCCAGCTCGGCGTCGAGGCGCGGCTGGTCCCAGAACGGCGCCGCGACGTAGCTCTGCCCGGGCGTGTCGAGCTGGAGCACGCGAGGGGCGTAGCCGTAGCCACCGACGTCGGTGCGCAGCCCGGAGAACGCCGACACCGAGAAGTCCCGGTTGTCGGGCCGACCCGAGGCCGACACCCCGTTGTAGACCCTGTTGGTGGCGACGACGTCGCCCGGTGAGGCGTGCAGCCTCAGGTACTGCCCGGCATCGAAGAGCGCCGGCGTCAGGGCCGGACGGTGGTCGCGGTCCGTCGCTGCCGAAGGGCTCGTCGCGACACGAAGGTGCTTGAAGGGCGACAGGGCCGGAGCGAGCGCTCGCACGCCACCGGCGGCGACCGCCAGGGCGAGCAGTGCCACCCAGGTCCCACGCACGACCGGCACGGACGAGCGTCGTCGCAGCAGCCAGGCGAGGGTCACCACCAGCCCGAGTCCGACGAGCAGACCCAGGGTGGGCGTGAACCACGCCGTGATGGCCTCGGCCTCGCCGTGCGGCCGGGTGAGCGCGGTCGGACGCCGCCCCCCGGAACGCAGGAACCGGCGTACGACGAGGACGACGAGCAGTCCACCGGCGGCGACCACCCCGGCGAGCAGGACAGGGCCGCGCACGCGCGACCAGCGGTCGCGCAGGGTCCCGGGGGTGGCGTCGGCGACGTCGGCGTCGGCGACGTCGGCTCCCGCCCCGATCGCCGACTCCCGCCTGGCGGCCAGCTCGTCGCGCACCCAGCATCCGATGCCGGCACCGGACAACGCGTAGCCGATGGGCAGTGCGGCGATGGCGAAGTAGTACTGGGAGCCGCTCGGGTGCCGGAACGTCAGGGCAGCCAGCACTCCGCCGACCAGGGTGCCGATGCCGAGCCAGCCGGCCGGGTCACCCGGCCGGCGACGCACCAGCACGAGCAGGCCGAGGGCGGGGAACAGCGTCGGTGCCCACCGGCGGATGAACGACACGACCACCGCCGCGACCTCGGCCCAGGCGCTGCCCTCGGGCCGACCGAGAACGAGCGTCCTCTCGAACTGGGGCCAGAACGACGGCGTGAACCGCAGGCCGTAGGACCCCGGGTAGAGGAAGAGCACGGCCAACGCCGTGATCAGGGCGAGCAGGCCGAGGTAGAGGGCGTACCGCCGCGCCGACGCCGTGATGCGGCCCCGGCCCGTGGAGCGCCGCCGCCACTCCCCCACGAGGATCGCGAGGCCGGCCAGCCCCACGCCGCAGATGATGACCGGCAGCTGGGCCGACTTCGCCCCGGCCGCCCCCACCGCGAAGAGCGGCACCAGGACCGTCGGGGCGGCACGGTCGGACCGGGCACGCCGCAGCACGGCGAGCAGGGTCCCCACCGTGGCCAGGCCGAAGACCCAGCCCAGCGCGGCCGTAGGGCTCAGCTGCCAGTAGTTGGGCACGGCGAGGATCGGGGGCTGCACCCAGGTGTCGACCACCATCGGTCGCACCACGGCGAGCGCCGCGGCGGCGCCGATGCCACCGGACCAGTGCCCGACCACCTGGTGCCCGACGGCGGCCGCGAGCAGCAGCAGGAGCACGACCAACGTCGCGGGGAGCACGCGGGTCGCGATGTCGAGGTCGTCGACCCCCGTGCCGCTCAGCTGTGCGGCGAGGGCGTGGAAGAACCAGTGGTAGCCGAGGGGTTCGCCGTCGACCATGGGATAGCCGGGCACCAGCTCGCGTCGCAGCTCGCCGGTGAGTGCTGTCTGGTAGAGCACGTCGGCGTTCCACAGCTCGTAGGTCGCCGTGGGTCGCGGCGGCATCAGCGCCAGCCCTCCCACCCAGACCCAGCGCACCGCCACGAGCACGAGGACGGCGAGGGTCGCCCACGCCCGGGCGGGCCAGGAGCCGGATGCCCCCTCGTCGTCGTCGGCGCGGTGGCCGAGGACGCGTCTGCGGGTCGCCGGAAGGGCGAGGAGCCCGGCAACGAGGACCGGCCCGACGACGAGCGACGGCAGGCGCTGCCCCACCAGGTGGGCCAGCAGCCAGGTCACGAGGGCCAGCGCGAGCCCCGTGGGGCCCGCCCACCCGAGGTCKGTGGCGGCGACGCGGCCGCCGCGCACGGCGCGCACGGCGACCCAGCCCGGCGCCAGCACCCCGACGAGGACCAGGGCCAGCCACCACAGCACCATCCCGAGGTCGGAACCGGTCCGGGTCAGGGCAAGCAGCAGGCCTGCCCCTGACACGAGGAGCAGCCCCACCTCACCCAGCCCCCGGTAGCGCATGGCACGAGGGTGCCATGCCGGTCCGCGAGATTGCTCCAAGGGGTGCCTTTCCCGTCGCTCTTGGGGGCAATCTGACAGGTCGCGCGCCGACACGTCTCAGGAACGAGGGCTGCCACACCCGCTGATGCGCGGGCCACGGAACACGCCGACGGGCGTGGCGCCCCGGGGACGGCACAGGCCCCCGAGCGTTGCTCGGGGGCCTGTGGGCGGCTGGTGTGCAGCCACGCTGGGTGGACCGGGACGGGCGGCTGGGCTCGTCGCCGGGTCCGCCGTCAGCGCTTGGAGTACTGGGGAGCCTTGCGGGCCTTCTTGAGACCCGCCTTCTTGCGCTCGGGCACGCGGGCGTCGCGCGAGAGGAAGCCGGCCTTCTTGAGGGCGGGACGGTTCAGCTCGGAGTCGACCTCGTTGAGCGACCGGGCGACGCCGAGACGCACGGCACCGGCCTGGCCGGAGGGGCCACCGCCGTGGACGCGCACGAGCACGTCGTAGGACCCGTCGAGCTCGAGCAGCGTCAGGGGCTCCTTGACGATCTGCTGGTGCACCTTGTTGGGGAAGTAGCCGTCGAGCGTACGGCCGTTGATCTTCCACTCGCCGGTGCCGGGGACGATGCGCACGCGGGCGATGGCCTGCTTGCGTCGGCCGGTGGCGGCGCCGGGGGTCGAGACCTGCCGGGCGCGCTTGGGCTCGCCGAGCGCGGAGTCGGACGCCGAGGACTCGCTGGTGTACTCGGTCAGCTCGGGCTCTTCGGTGTCGAGGACGTCCTCGTTCACGATGTCAGTCACGTGTCTAGTCGCTTTCTACGCAGCAGCCGGGGCTTACTGCGCAACCTGGGTGATCTCGAAGGGGACGGGCTTCTGCGCCGCGTGGGGGTGCTCGGAGCCGCGGTAGACCTTGAGCTTGGAGAGCTGCTGGCGAGCCAGCGAGTTCTTCGGGAGCATGCCGCGGATGGCCTTCTCGATGGCCTTCTCGGGGCTCTTGGCGAGCAGCTCGGTGTAGGAGGTGGCACGCAGGCCGCCCGGGAAGCCGGAGTGGCGGTAGGCCTTCTTCTGCTCGAGCTTGGCGCCGGTGAGGGCGACCTTCTCGGCGTTGACGATGATGACGAAGTCACCGGTGTCGACGTGCGGCGCGAACTGCGGCTTGTGCTTGCCCCGGAGGAGCACAGCGGCCTGGCTCGCGAGGCGGCCGAGGACGACGTCGGACGCGTCGATGACGTGCCACGTGCGAGTGACCTCGCCGGGCTTCGGGGTGTAGGTGCGCAATGGAGTCTGCCTTCGCTTCTGAAATGGTGGAGCCACTGGTGTGACGCTGGGCTCGGTCCGCGTCGCCCGCCTCGCGCTGAGGATTGCGGAGCGTGGTTCGCCTGACGGCCCGGTGCACAACCTCACCAATGTTACGGGGTGGCGCCGTCGCACCCAAATCGTGCCGGCACCCACGGAATACCGCCCCTGACCTGCGGAGACGCAACCAGATGTGTGGCGTGCAGAACTATTGTGCAAACGAACTGTGCAAAGGTATTGTGCACACTATGGCTGCACACGACCGCCCGAGCCCCGCCTCCGCACCTCCGTCCCCCTCGCCCGGGGCTGCCGATCCCGACAACCTCTGGCTGACGCCCGAGAGCCTGCGGGTGCTGGCCCACCCGCTGCGGTCACGCCTCCTGGGCGCCCTGCGCCGGCAGGGCCCGTCGACCGCAACGGACCTCGCGACACTGCTCGGCACCAACTCGGGTGCCACCAGCTACCACCTGCGCAAGCTCGAGTCGGTCGGCCTCGTCCACGACACGGAGGAGGGTGAGGGCAAGCGTCGGCTGTGGCAGGCCAGCTCGGAGTACCACTCCTGGCACCCCAGCGACTTCGAGGGCGACGAGGACTCCGAGACCGCCCTCAACTGGCTGACCCGCGACTACGCCCGCCACTTCAGCGAGCAGTACGACAAATGGCTCGACGTCTCCACGACCTGGCCCACCGCCTGGCAGGACGCCTGCGGCTCGAGCGATGCCTCGGTGCTCGTCGACGCCGAGTCCCTCGAGGCCATGCGCGAGGAGATGTGGGAGCTCATCGAGCGCTACCGACGGGTCGGGCAGGGCAACCCGCAGGCCCGCCGCATCGCCGTCTACGCCTTCGCCTACCCCCTCGACCTCGACCGTCCACCCACAGCCGGAGCCCGACGATGAGCCACCAGACCGGCCGTGAGGCCACCCCGAAGCCGTATGCCGTCCTCTCCCCCGCCGCGGCCCGCCGCGTCTTCCTCGCGCTGACCTTCACGCGCTGGTTCCCCGTCGGCCTCGTCGTCGGGCTGCTCACGCTGTGGCAGCTCGAGCGTGGACTCACCATCGCCCAGGCCATGACCGTGTCGTCGGCCGCCGGCCTGACGATCTTCGCCCTCGAGCTGCCGACGAGCGGCTTCGCCGACGCGTTCGGCCGCCGGCCCGTCTTCGTCGTGTCGGCCGTCGTCAACGTCGTCGCCAGCCTCGTGCTGCTCCTCGCCCACGCGTTCTGGATGTTCCTCGCGGCCGCGGTGCTGACCGGCATCTTCCGGGCGCTCGACTCGGGGCCGCTCGAGGCGTGGTTCGTCGACACCGTGCACGCCTCCGACCCCGGCGCTGACGTCGACGGGTCGCTGGCCGCGCAGGGCACCGTGCTCGGCGGCGGCATCGCCGCCGGAGCCCTGCTGTCCGGTGCCCTCGTCTGGTGGCACCCGTTCGCCGGCGCGTCGGCGCTCGTGCTGCCCGTGGCGGTCTTCGTGGCCCTCAACGTCGTCCACCTCATCGCGGTGCTCGCACTGCTCCGCGAGCCGCGGGCCGCTGAGCACGTCGACTCCTCCGGCGTCCGCCGCGCCCTTGCCTCGGCCAAGGAGTCACCGGTCGTCGTGCGCGAAGGCCTCGGGATGCTCCGCACCAACGCAGCGCTGCGCGGCATCGTCTGCGTGGAGATCTTCTGGTCGGTGGGCATGCTCGTGTTCGAGACCTTCCAGCCGATCCGGCTCGCCGAGCTCGTCGGCGGCGAGGAGCGCGCGGGCGCCATCATGGGCCCCGTCGCCGCCGCCGGCTGGGGCGTGTTCGCCCTGGGAGCCGCCCTGTCCGGCTGGACGAGCCGGCGCGTCGGCGTGGCCCGCACCGCGATCCTCGCCCGCATCCTCAACGGGCTCGGCGCCGTCGTCATGGGCCTCGTCGCCGGCCCGGCGGCGCTCATCGCGGCCTACGGAGTGACCTACCTGCTCCACGGCTCGGCCGGTCCCGCACACTCTGCGCTGCTGCACCGCGAGGCTCGGGCCCGCAACCGGGCGACCGTCCTGTCGATCAACTCGATGGTGGCGTCCGTGGCGTTCGGAGTCTCGGCCCCGCTCTTCGGCCTCCTCGCCGAGCGCGTGTCGACGCAGGTCGCCATGGTGTGCGCGGGCGCGTTCAGCGTGCTGGGTGCCTGGTTCTACCGCAACGCCCGACGTGCCGAGAAGGCGCGCGCCAGCGCGGCGATGTCGACGCCGGAGGTCACACCGGCGGCGACGTGATCTCGTCGAGCTCGACGAGATCCTCGGCTGTCGGCTCCCAGAGCCCCGCGCGCACGTTCTCGACGACCTGTTCGGGACGCGTCGCGCCGGCGATGACGGAGGCGACGGCCGGTTGGGCTGCCAGCCCGCCGATGGCGACGTCGATGGGGCGCAGGTCGCGCTGGACGGCATACGCCTCGATGCGCTCGATGGTGTCCCAGTCGGCGGCCGCGAGCCGGTCGGGCAGCCCCGCGAGCCGCGTGCCGGTCGGCGCCGACTCGCCGCGACGGTACTTGCCGGTCAGCAGTCCCGATGCGAGCGGGAAGAACGGCAGCAGGCCGACGCCGACGTGCTCGCAGGCCGGCACGAGCTCGTCCTCGACGTCGCGCTCGAGCAGGGAGTACTCGTTCTGCGCGGAGACGAAGCGGGCCGAGCCCTCGGCGCGTGCAGTCCAGTCCGCGTCGACGACCTGCCAGCCGGTGAAGTTGCTGCTGCCGATGTAGCGGACCTTGCCCTCCCTGACGAGCTCGTCGAGAGCGGCGAGCGTCTCGTCGATCGGCGTCTGCGGGTCGGGCCGGTGCAGCTGGTAGAGGTCGATCCAGTCGGTGCCGAGCCTGCGCAAGCTCGCCTCGACGGCCTTGCGGACGTAGCGCCGGGAACCGCGCACGCCCCAGTCGGGGCCGTTGCTGCCCTGCATGTCCATGCCGAACTTCGTTGCCACCACGACGTTCTCGCGCTCAGACCCCAGAGCCAGTCCGAGCATCTCCTCGCTGGCGCCCTGACCGTAGATGTCGGCCGTGTCGAACAGCGTGATGCCGCTGTCGATCGCCTGCCGCACGACCGCGTTGGTGCCGTCCTGGTCGACCCGGCGACCGAAGTTGTTGCAGCCGATACCGACGGTGGAGACGGTCAGCCCGCTGTCGCCGAGCTGCCGGTAGGTCATGTCAGGAGTCGTCACCCGCCCAACCTATGCCCCGCCGCTCGCGCTCGGGAGCGCGCCGGCACGCGCGAGCGCCGGTCCCCCGCGGGTGCGGGGACCGGCGCTCGCATCGTCGGACCGGTCACTTCGGCTGCACGAAGACGGCCACCGTGCGCGCGGGCACGGAGAACGTGCCGTTGCCGGCGTCGTAGGCCGCCTGCTTGACGAGGCTGTCGGCCCCGCCGGCCTGTACCGGGCTGAGGGCCACCGGCCCGGTGAGACCGGGCACCTTCTGCGTCACGGCGTTCGGCGTGGCGTTGAACACGACGACGAGGCCGCGCAGGGCCGGGTCGGCGTCGGTGCCCAAGGCGTCGTCGACCCGCATGACGATGACGCCCTGCTTCGCGTCGGCGGTGCCCGACACCGGGAAGCTCACCTTGGCGTTGATCGCAGCAGCGTTGCCGAGGCGGAACAGCTTGGTGCTGAAGCGAAGTCGCAGCAGGTCCTGGGCCATCGCGTCGGCCGCACGCACATCTGCTGCGCCCGGCTTGAGCGCGCTGTTGGCGAGCAACGGCTTCATGAACGGCCACTTCGCGGAGTTCTGCTCCTGCGGGGGAAGGCCGTGCCCGAAGCCGTTGTCGGCCCCCGTCCAGTCGAGCCGGTTGAACCAGTCACCGCTGTCGTACGAGTCGCGGTTGAGCGACTTGCTGCGGAGCAGGTCGGCACCGGCATGCCAGAACGACGGGGTCTGCGCGAGGGCGGTCGTCGCGAGCGACAGGGTGTTCATCCGCACCCGGTCGCGCATCGACGTCGCGACGGGCAGCTTGTAGGTGAGCGAGTCGAAGAGCGTCTCGTTGTCGTGGGCGTCGACGTAGCTGACGACCTCGTCCGGCTGGTCGGCGTAGCCGGCCGGCGAGCCGTTGTAGTCGACCTGCGTGCCGTTCACCGCCTGGCCGCTCTTCTGGCTGCGGAAGGTGAACGTCTTGAGGTTGCCCGCGAGCCCGAGCTGGACGAGGTCGGTGTCGTGGGCGAGCCGACCGGCGGCGTCCGCGTTGACCGGCTTGCCGTCCTTGTCGGCGGCGCCGTTGTCGTCGGTGGCCTCGCCCGAGCCGAAGCCCTGCTTGCGGGGGTCCTCGTCGAACGGACCGCCGCCGCGGACCGCGTCACGGAGCCGGTCGGAGAACGTTCCGATGCCGGTGCCGCCGAGCTGGCCCTGCGTCGCCTGGACGAACAGCGCGTTGTCGGCGACCTCGCCGAAGTTCCAGCCCTCGCCGTAGAGATAGATCGCCTTGCCGTCCACGCCGTCCTTGAACGGGGTGAGGGCATCGAGGGCGGCACGCACGGCGAGCATGTTCGCCTTGCTGTGGTGGCCCATCAGGTCGAAGCGGAACCCGTCGACCTTGTAGTTCCGCGCCCACGAGACGACCGAGTCGACCATGAGCTTCTCGGCCATCGCGTGCTCCGTGGCGACGTTCTGGCAGCACGTGGACGTCTCGACCGCGCCGCTCGCGTTGAGGCGCTGGTAGTAGCCGGGCACGACCTTGTCGAGCACCGACTTGTCGGCCTGGCCCGAGGCGTTCGTGTGGTTGAACACCTGGTCGAGCACGACGCGCAGGCCGTCCTGGTGCAGTGCCCCGACCATGGTGCGGAACTCGGCGACACGCGCGCCACCGTCAGCGGTCTTGGCGCTCGAGGCGTACGAACCGTCGGGCACGCTGTAGTGGAACGGGTCGTAGCCCCAGTTGAAGGCGTCCTTGGCAGCGACCGCACTGGTGCACTTCTGCTGCTCCTCGCTGTCGGGGGCGAAGGAGGCGAGGTCGCACTTCGGCGTCTCCTGCTTGGCGCGATCCTCCTCGATCGAGGCGATGTCGAAGGTCGGGAGCAGGTGGACCGTGTTGAGCCCCGCCTTCGCGAGCGCCTTGAGGTGCGCGCGTCCGTCGCCGTCGGCGGCGAACGCGAGGTAGCTGCCGCGTATGCCGGCCGGGACCTTCGCGTCGGACGCGGAGTAGTCGCGCACGTGCAGCTCGTAGATGGTCGAGTCGACCGCCTGCTTCAAGGTGGGCGCGCTGGTGGTGCGCCACGCAGTCGGCATGAAGGCCGGGTCGCGCAGGTCGACCGCGACCGACCGGGTCGAGTTCGGTGTCAGCGCAACGGAGCTGGGGTCGGTGACGAGGTTGGTCTCGACCTTGCCCGTCGTCGGCGCGTAGACCTTCACCTCGTAGAGGTAGCGGGCGTTGCGGGCCGTGCCGGCGAGCGAAGCCGACCACGAGCCGTCCGTTACGCGAGACATCGCGGTGCGTCTGGCCGTGCCCGCGGGCTGGTCGGCACTGCCGGCAGGCCAGGTCAGCAGGCTGACGGACTGGGCGGTGGGCGCCCAGAGCGTGAAGCCGACGCGGCCGGAGCCCGTGAAGCTGGGCCCGTAGGTGCGGCCGCGTGCCGATGCGGCGTACAGGGCGTCGACCGCGATGGCGGTCTGCGCGCCCGTGGCGTCGAGCAGTCGCCCGGTCGTGTCGTACATCCCGACCGCGACCTGGCCCTGGAGGATCTCTGGCAGGTGCCGCGACGTGGCCTTGTCCATCCGCAGGGCCACGGCACCCTTGAGCTCGGGGTGGGCTGCGACGAGCGACGTGGGCAGGCCCGCCGGGTCGCGCGTCAGGGTCGCGACAGACCCGCCCGTGACGGCCTCGGCGTCGACGGCGAGCCCGCCGTCGGCCGACCAGTGCAGTCGCCAGCGCAACGTCGCCGGGTCGGTGCCGGCAGGCAGGGCCGAGGCCGGCCACGCCACCAGGTCGGGACCGACGACGAACGCCTTGGACTTCGTGAGGTCCGGGGCGGCGCCCGCCTTGGACGTCTTGACGGTGACCTCGTGCGTCGAGGCCTTGTAGGTGATCGTCGTGACGACACCGGCGCTGGGCACCGTGAAGGCGACGTTGTTCGCCGGGTAGGACTCGTTCCACGTCCGGTCGACGGCAACCTTGAACTCGTAGCTGCCTGCCGGGATGCGGTCGGTGCTGAAGGTGTAGGTGCCGTCACCGTCGGGGTCCTGCAGCCAGGAACGCATGCAGTCGGGGGCCCAGTCGCCGGGGCAGCCGAGCTCGCTCTGGAAGCTGCCCGGGGCGGTGAGGATCGGCCCCTGGGCCGAGCTCGTCACCCAGTGGGTGCGGTGGTCGTAGAAGAAGTCGACCGAGCCCCCGGGTGCCTTGTAGCCGATGTTGCCGCCACCGGGAGCGCCGCCGAGCCCGTAGTTCTCGTCCCAGGCCTTGTCGATCGCGGCCTTGTACTCGTAGTCGCCGGCCGGGATGGTGGCCGAGCCCTTCCAGATGTCGTCCTTGGGGTCGAGCGTCAGCTGCGCCTGGTCACAGGCCGGCTGCCAGTCACCGGGGCAACCCATCTCGGAGTTGTGGCTGCCGGGGATGCTGACGGCGTTCGGCTGCGTGACGGGACCGACGCCGCCGGTGTCGCCGCCGCCCGTCGACTGCGGGTCGCCCACGACGCCGTACGTAGAGGTCGCCGAGACCTTGCCGTTCAGGTCCTTGGCCACCATCCGGTACTCGACGAGGGTGCCCTTCGCGAGGCCGGAGACCTCGTGGAAGACGCGGTAGGGGGCGTTGTCGTCGGTGCCGATGGGCGTCCACTGCGTCGCGCCGACCGGGCGCTGCAGGAAGGTCACCTCGGCGAACGTGGTGCCGTCGAGGGCGGCGCCGATCTCGGCGCGGCCACCCACGACACCGCCGGCACTGGGCGACGTGGGGATGATCGTCGGCGCGCTCGGCGAGGAGGCCATCGCGTCGTTTGCACGGTAGACCGCGACCGACAGCGGCGGCACGGTCACGGTGACGCGGCCGGACGGGTCAGCGCGCAGGTCGCTCCTGGCACCGAGCAGGGGCACGAACTTGCTTCCGGCAGAGTAGGTCTCGAACGTCGCGGTCTTGGCCGTCGTGGCGTTGTTGGTCGCGACGACGTACTCGCGCTTGGCCGCCTTGTCGATGCGGCTGAACGCGTAGATGCCGGCGGCGTCGGAGGCGTAGCGGTGCACCTGGGCGCCGTCGGCGAGCGCCGGGTGGGCCTGGCGCAGCGCCGCGAGCTGCTGGATGTGGCGGTAGAGCGGGACGTTCGTCGAGTAGTGCGGCCCGGTGCCCTGCGGCTGCGAGCTGCCGACGATGACGTCGTCCTTGTAGATGTCGGTGCTGGTGCCGAACATGTCCTGGCGGGCGCGCTTGTCGTCGAAACCGCTCGTCGGCCCGGTGAAGCCCTGCTCGTCGCCGTAGTAGACGACCGGGTTGCCCCGTGACAGGAACATCAGCGAGTTGGCGAGCTCGGTGCGGGCGAGCAGCGCGTCGCCGGTGTAGCCGGCCGAGAGCAGCATCGCGCCGGACCGGCCCATGTCGTGGTTGCCGAGGAAGGTCGGCAGCTCATAGGCGTTGGAGTCGGTGTCGGTGTAGTAGTCGTCGCCCGCGAAGAGGTCGCGCACGCCGGTCGTCGCCTTGCCCTGCGCGAAGCCGAGGGCCGCGCCCTGGAAGCCGAAGTCGAGGGTCGCCGGGAGCTTGCCCGTGGTCGTGAACTGGCTCGTGTAGGCGGGGTTCCCGTCGAAGACCTCGCCGAACATGTTGAAGTCGGGGTTGCCGATCTCCGTGGCGTGCTTGAGGATCGCCGGCGAGAAGGCCTGCCAGAACTCCATGTTGACGTGCTTGACGGTGTCGATGCGGAAGCCGTCGATGCCGAAGTCGACCCAGGACTTGTAGATGTCGGTCATGCCCGAGACGACGTCGGCACGCTCGGTGAAGAGGTCGTCGAGACCGACGAAGTCGCCGTACGTCGAGGACTCTCCGGCGAACGTCGAGTCACCGCGGTTGTGGTACATCGTCGGGTCGTTGAGCCACGCGGGGATTTTGGCGTTCTTGTCGGCCTCGGTGCGGAAGACCGGCTTGTAGGGGAAGGACGATGCGGCCGACAGCGCCGGGAAGCAGTCCGGATAGGCCTTCGCCGTGCCCGCGCACATCGGCTTGCCCGCGACCGCGGCGTCGTCGAACGCCGCACCGCTCGCGTCCTTGTAGGGCGAGGCCTCCTTGGAGACGTAGCCGTGCTGCCCCCCGTCGTAGTCGACGACGTCGGCGGTGTGGTTGGTGATGATGTCGAAGTAGACCTTCATCCCCTTGGCGTGGGCAGCCGCGATGAGCGCCTTCATGTCGGCGTTCGTGCCGAGGTGCGGGTCGACCTTCGTGAAGTCGGTGACCCAGTAGCCGTGGTAGCCGGCGCTCGCGTCGGAGCCCGAGCCCTGGACGGGACGGTTCTTGAACGACGGGGTCAGCCAGATCGCCGTGGTGCCGAGTCCCTTGATGTAGTCGAGCCGCTGGGAGATGCCCTTGAGGTCTCCGCCGTGGAAGAAGCCGGCATCGCTCGGGTCGAAGCCGGTCTCGAGGCGCGACCCGGTGAGCCCGCCCCGGTCGGTGGAGGAGTCGCCGTTGGCGAAGCGGTCGGCCATGACGAAGTAGAAGCGCTCGCGCGTCGCGAGCTCACGCAGCGAGGAGGCGGCGAGCTTCGCGTCAGCCGCGGTCGCGGTGCCCGGCAGGTCGGTGGGGGCGATGCCCACGGAGTGCGTCGTGTCGTCGTAGGTGAAGCGCAGCTTCGCCGCGTGCTGCAGCACGAGCGGCAGGTTGGCGCTGCCCTGCCCGTAGCTCTCGGCCCAGTCGTGGTCGATCGCGACCTTGAGCTCGTAGGAGCCCGCGGGGACGGTGAAGTCGGCGGCATACGTCGTGGTGCCGGGCTGCCGCACGAGGTCGGTCGCCGTGCAGGCGGGCGCCCAGTCGGCGTCACACCCGAGCTCGCTCTGCAGCGAGCCGACGAGCGTCGCGGTGCGCGGCGTCTCGGCCCGGGCGACGGGAGCCCCCGTCAGCGGGACGGCGAGTCCGGCGACGACGAGGGCCGAGATGCTGGCGACGGACAGGGCCGGGCGACGGCGCATGCGCACTCCTTTGTGGGCGGGGTCGCGCACGCCCGCGTCTGGACGCTCGACCACCGTCGGAGAACCTAGCGCCCATTTCGGACACCACGCCAGCCCAGAACTGCAATTTTTTGCATTTGTGCTCAGGATGTTGCGAGATCTTGCCCCGACACGTCACCGATGGGGCGATCGCGTGGCGGGCCCTCAGGACTCGCGGATGGCGAGCTCGACGACCTCGGCGGTCGGCAGCGTCGCGAGCGCCGCCCCGTCGAGGAGCAGCTTGGCCCCTCGCACGCCGGCCCCGACGACCACCGGGCCGGCCTCGGCAACCGCCCTGTCGACGAGCACGGGCCAGTCGGCCGGCAGCCCGACCGGGGTGATCCCGCCCTGCTGCATGCCGGTGAGCTCCTGCGTCTTGGCCTGGTCGGCGAACGAGATCTTGCGCGCGCCCAGGTGCCGACGCACGACCCGGTTGATGTCGGCGCGGTCGGTCGCGAGCACCATGACCGCAGCGAGGGTGGTCGTCTCGCCGCGCCTCGCCTCGACGACGACGCAGTTGGCGGACGCCTCGGGCGCGACGTCATAGGCCTCGCAGAAGGCGGCCGTGTCGGCGAGGGTCGCGTCGATCGCCGCCACCCGCACCTCGGGCACCTGCCCCAGCGCGGCGGCCACCGACGGCGCGAGCAGGTCGGGTCGCCCGGTGGCGGGCTCCCAGGTCAGGTTTCCCTCGGCACTCGGCATGACGTCACCGTATGCCGTCACCCGCCGGTCAGCACACGGGCGAGGCCTGCCCGGCTTGTCAGGCGCGGGCGAGCTCGGCGACGACGGTCGCCGCCGGCACCGCACGCGTCGAGCGCCATCCGGTGCCGGCCCAGAGCGCGAGCAGGTCTGGGCGTTCGGCCTTCGCTGACGCCCGTCGCAACGGGACGGTGAGGTGGTGCACCTCGGGGTAGGCCGCTGGGGCCTCCCCGTCGTGCCTGCGCAGGAAGTCGGTCTCGAGGCCGCGGGCCCAGCGTCCCGAGTAGGCCCTGGTCACCGCGGTGCCGGTGTAGGCCGCATCGCCCAGGGCACGCCGATAGGCCAGGCCCGTGCCGGCCTCGGGCGTGAGCAGCAGGGCCGTGCCGACCTGCACGGCATCAGCCCCGGCCGCGCGCACCCGCTCCGCCTGCTCGGGGGTGGAGATGCCCCCGGCTGCGACGAGCGGGGCCTCGGTCTCGGCGCGCACGGCGGCAACCAGCTCGACGAGGTCGAGGTCCGAGGGCCGCTTGGATGGGTCGAGCGTGCCGCGGTGGCCGCCACCGTCAGGGCCCTGCAGGCAGAGCGCGTCGACCCCCGCCTCCAGCGCGGCTCGGGCCTCGTCGAGGTCGGTCACGGTGGCCACGGTCTCTGTGCCGGAGCGGCGCAGCGCCCCGAGCACCGCCGAGTCGGGCAGCCCGAACGTGAACGACACGACGGGCACCCGCTCGCGCACGACGAGGTCGACCTTGCGCTCCCAGTCGTCGTCGTCGCCGGGGCGTGCCTCTCCCGGCTCGGCACCGACCGTCTCTGCGTCGGCGACGAGACGCTCGCGGTAGGCGGCCACGGCAGCGGCACGGTCGGAGCCGTTCAGCCCTCCCGGCGTGACGGCATACGCGTTGGCCTGGTCGGGCACGAAGAGGTTGACGCCGAACGGGCGCGACGTCGCGTCCCACACCTCGGCGATGGCCGCCGCGAGCGCCGGCGCGGTGAGGTAGCCGCCCGCGAGGAAGCCGAGGCCACCGGCGTCCCCCACGGCCGCGACGAGCTCGGGCGTGGTGGGCCCGCCCGCCATCGGGGCGCCGACGACACCGGTGTCGAGCTCACGCAGCAGCATGGCCTCGACGCTACTCCCGTCAGCGTGGCCGGACGACCCGGCCTTCGTCCCACACCGGCTCGGTCGACTCGTAGACGCGGCCGTCGGAGCCGAACACCAGGAAGCGGTCGAAGCCGCGGGCGAACCACCGGTCGTGGGTCACGGCGACGACCGTCCCCTCGAACCGGTCGAGACCCTCCTCGAGCGCCTCGGCGGACTGCAGGTCTAGGTTGTCGGTCGGCTCGTCGAGCAGCAGCATCGTCGCGCCGGACAGCTCGAGCAGCAGGATCTGGAAGCGCGCCTGCTGGCCGCCGGAGAGCGAGTCGAAGCGCTGCTCTCCCGACCGGGCGAGCTCGTAGCGGTCGAGCGCGCGCGCCGCCTCCTCGCGGGGCTTGCCCGCCCGGTGCTCGTCGCCTCGGTGCAGGATCTCGAGCAGGGTGCGACCGAGCAGCGTCGGGTGCTGGTGGGTCTGGGCGAACCAGCCCGGGCGCACCCGCGACCCGAGCCGCACGACACCGCTGTGCGCGACGGGGTCGGGCTGCACGTCACCCACCGGCTGGTGCTCGCGCTCGGGGTCGGTGCCGCCGCTGGCGAGCAGGCGGAGGAAGTGCGACTTGCCGGAGCCGTTGCTGCCGAGGATCGCGACCCGCTCGCCGTACCAGACCTCCAGGTCGAAGGGCTTCATCAGCCCGGTCAGCTCGAGATCGGTCGCGACGATGGCGCGCTTGGCCGTGCGTCCGCCCGTGAGCCGCATCTTGACCGACTGCGTCATCGGCGTCTCCTCGGGCGGGCCGGCCTGCTCGAACTTCGCGAGCCTGGTCTGCGCCGCCTGGTAGCGCGACGCCATCCCGTCGTTGTACTTCGCCTTGACCTTCAGGGTCTGCACGAGGGTCTTGAGCTTGACGTGCTCCTCGTCCCAACGGCGGCGCAGCTCCTCGAGGCGGGCGTTGCGGTCGGCCCGCGCGGCGGCATACGTCGAGAAGCGCCCCGGGTGCACCCACAGGGTCGCGCCCGCAGCGCCCGGCTCGAGGGTCGCGATGCGGGTGGCCACGCGGTCGAGCAGCTCACGGTCGTGGCTGATGAACAGCACCGTCTTCGGGCTCGCGACGAGTGCCTCCTCGAGCCACCGCTTCGTGGGGACATCGAGGTAGTTGTCGGGCTCGTCGAGCAGCAGCACCTCCTCCGGGCCGCGGAGCAGCGCCTCGAGGACGAGCCGCTTCTGCTCACCGCCCGAGAGCGTGTTGACCTTGCGCCACTGCGCCTTCTCGTAGGGCACGCCGAGGGCTGCCACGGTGCACTGGTCCCAGAGGGTCTCCTGCTCGTAGCCGCGTGCCTCGCCCCACTCGACGAGCGCGTGGGCGTACGCCATCTGGTCGGCCTCGGAGTCGCGCTCCATCATGGCCAGCTCGGTGCGGTCGATCTCCTCGGCCGCCTCGCGGATGCGGTCGGGCGCGACGGAGACGAGCAGGTCGCGCACGGTCGTGTCGTCGCGGACCTTGCCGATGAACTGGCGCATGACGCCGAGGCCGCCGGAGCGCGTGACGGCTCCTTCGTGCGCGGCGAGGTCGCCGGCGACGATGCGCGTGAGGGTCGTCTTGCCGGTGCCGTTGGGGCCGATCAGCGCGATCTTGGCGCCCTCACCCACCCGCACCGAGACGTCGTTGAGCAGCGGCCTGCCGTCAGGCAGGCTGAAAGAGACGGAGTTGACGTCGACGTGGCCCACGGGGGTCAAGCCTGACGTATGCCGGCAGGCCGCGTCACGCGGATAACGCGGGGCCTGGCGGTCACCCGCACGGCCCTCAGCCCCACGACCACGAGTCGAGCACGGCGCGGTAGACGTCGAGGGACTCGGGGTGGCTCGGGTCGTAGGTGAGGCGGATCGCGAAGGCCTGCTCGGCGTAGGCCGCGACGTAGTAGACGTGGCGCACCTGGTCGGACTGGTCGACGACGATGCCCATCGCGCCGTAGCCGCCGATCTGCCGCTCGGGTGCGGCCATGGGCCTGAAGCCCTTGTCCTCGAAGCCGCTGCGGAGCCGGTCGACGACCTCCGAGAGGGAGCTCGACCCGATCCGGATCGGTCGTTCGACGGCGATGAACGCCGGCACGTCGGTGTCGTCGGGTCGGATCAGCGTGTCGGGCGGCGGGTCGAGGGCGGGCTCCCCCGCAGACCAGCCGACCGGTTGCTGGTAGCTGTAGTCGTTGCCGCGCACCCGCTCCTCGCTCAGCGCGGGACGGCTCGCCTGGGCCGGCAGCTGCTGGATGCGATGGCCGGCACTGTCGGTCGTCGGCGCGACCGACGTGGGCAGGTGGACGACCCCGGTGTCGGTGGGGGTGGCCGGCGCCGGCGGGGCGTCGTGGGAGCACCCGGCCAGGGCCGAGGCCATGACCAGGCCGAGCGCCGGGAGCAGGGTCGCCGACGTCCTCAGTCGCAGCATCGGGCTACGTCCACGCCCAGGTCGACAGCAGCTCGTCGAACTCGGCGAGGGCGTGATCGGCCTCTCCCTGCGAAGAGCTGAGCGTGAGCAGGTAGACCTTGCCGTCACGTTGGATCCCGTAGGACCGGGCCAGCACCTTGATGCCGTCGCGCTCGAACGTCGTCGTGAAGCCGACGGCGGGTGTCCCCGCCACCGCCCTGGTGGGCGCCGTGGTGATGGCGCGACCCGCCGCGCTCATCTGCTCGCGGCCCTTGGCCATCTCTTCGTCGAGCGCCGACCGGTCACCCGCCGAGGACAGCACGACGAGGTTGTTGGCGAAGGAGCCGACCTTCTTCGACGACAGCAGCACGAGGTCGATGTTGGCGACCCCGTCGGCCTTGTCGGTGGCCTCGGTCCAGCCCTCGGGCGGAACCACGGTGAACGCACCCGACTTGCCCTTGACCTCATCGCCCGTCGCAGTCGCCGTCGACGTGCCCGACGAGGAGCCCGTGGAGCTCGCGGACGGCGCCGGTGAGGTGGACTGTGAGGTGGACTGTGAGGATGACGCCTGGCCGGCACTCGAGGGGGTCGTCTGGGCGTCGGCCGGGCCCTTCGAGCATCCGGTGAGCACCAGCGCGCACGTCAGGAGGCCGACCGAGACGATGCGGGTCGGGCGGGCAGTCATGACGAGGATCCAACCACAGGCCCTCCCCGGGTGCCGGGTCGAGTCTCGGGACCGAGACGACGTCAGGCCGGCTCACGCCTCGCGCGCGTGGCCGACGAGCGGGCGGCGAGGTCGTCGTCCGCGGGGTAGACGACCTCCTCGAGGCTGAGCCCGAGGGCGGGCAAGACGTGGATGCCGAGGGCGCTGTCGCGACCTTCCTGCAGGGCCCTCGGCCAGTCGCGCTCGCGTCGCCCCTCCCCCACGGGCACGACCGCGCCGACGAGCGAGCGCACCATCGAGTGGCAGAACGCGTCCGCGCGCACGGTGGCGGCCAGCACCCCGTCGTCGAGACGCACCCACGAGAAGTCGAGCAGAGTGCGCACTGTGGTCGCGCCCTCACGCTGCTTGCAGAACGCCGCGAAGTCGCGCAGGCCGACGAGCGACCGGGCGGCTTCGTCCATCGCACCCACGTCGAGCGGCTTGCGCCACCAGACCGTGTCGTGCCGTCGCAGCGGGTCGCGCAGGGCGCTCGGGTCGGCGATCCGGTAGACGTAGCGCCGCTCGAGCGCCGCGAACCGCGCGTCGAAACCCTCAGGTGCCGGCGCCGCCCGTCGCACGACGATGTCGTGGGGCAGGACGCCGCCGAGACGGCTCACGAGCGAGGGGCCCGGCTCCCGGTCGGACCGGCCGGGCAGGTCCGCCCAAGCGTGCGGGTCGAGATCTGCGTGCACGACCTGTCCGCGGGCGTGCACGCCGGCGTCGGTGCGGCCGGCCACGGTCACGCGTACGGGCTCGGGGCTGCGCAGCACGGTGGCGAGCGCGGCGGCCAGCTCCCCCTGGACGGTGCGGAGGCCTGGCTGGGCGGCCCAGCCGGAGAAGTGGGTGCCGTCGTAGGCCAGGTCGATCCGCACCCTCAGCAGTGCAGGGTCCGGCTCGCGCGACCCGTTCTCCTCGCTCATCGCGACAGAGCCTAACCGGGTGGCGCCACGGCGTACCAGGAGGCCGTCAACCACCTCTGACCTTCACACGTCTTGTGTGTGGAGCACCGGACAGCGGGTCCGGGGCTCGCGGAAGGGGGAACCTGAAATGAACACCATCTCTCGCCGGGTCGCGGGCGCCGCTCTCGCAGCCGCCCTCGTCGCCCCGGCGGCTGTCGCCGCCACCACGTCGGCCTCCGCCGCGCCGTTCTGCGGCATCACCTGGGGCTCGGCCACCAAGGCGACGAGCCCGAGCCTGCTCTGGACGGGCCGGGTCACCTCGGCCAGGGCAGGGCAGCACGCGTGCTTCGACCGGGTCGTCTTCGACCTCAACCCGGGCCGCGGGACGCTGGGCTACCGCGTGCGCTACGTCAGCGCGGTGACGGGCCCCGGCAGCGGGCTCCCGGTGCCCGTCAGCGGCGGCGCGAAGATCCAGATCACCGTCGACGCACCCTCGACGCTGGGCACGAGCGCGACCACGTTCTCCGGCTGGCGCACCTTCCGGCAGCTGAAGAACATCGGCAGCTTCGAGGGCTACACCGACTACGGCCTCGGCGTCCGGGCACGCCT
Source organism: Terrabacter sp. 05T424 (assembly GCF_056396225.1). NCBI lineage: Bacteria > Bacillati > Actinomycetota > Actinomycetes > Micrococcales > Intrasporangiaceae > Terrabacter > Terrabacter sp. 05T424. The sequence continues at coordinate 402,465 of NZ_JBFTLB010000001.1, read as the reverse complement.
GCCGATGCGCGCGTTCGTCATCGCCGATGCCGACGGCGGCCGCCGCCTCGTCGTCGACGTCGCCCACGCCTGGTGATCCCGAGACCAACTCGCACTCGCGGTCGTAAGAACGCTGCGTCCCACGTACGCCGCTCACATCGAGAAAGCAGTTCGGCCGCCCATAAATCGAGAAAGCAGTCCGTCCGATCGGACGAACTGCTTTCTCGATGGGTGGTGCTTGGCTCAGGAGCCGCCGCCGGCCTTCACGAAGCCGGCCTTCTCGGCGTCCTCGGCCGACTGGAACCAGAACTCCGCGACCGTCTGGTCGTACCACTGGCCGTCGGGCTCGTGGTACTTGCCGGAGTCGGCGTTGCCCTTGACGGTGTAGCCCTCGGGGGCCGAGCCGTCCTCGTTCGCGGCGACCGCGCCCTCGGGCAGCTCGACGCCGGCCTCGGTCGCCTCGGTCGCGTCGGTCGCGTCGACCTTCTCGGCGTCCTCGGCGGCCTTGGTGTCGGCAGCAGCCTGCTTCGACTCGCTCTGCTTGGCAGCGCGCTTCGTGGCGGCCTCGGCCTCCTTGACCGTCGCCTTCTTGGCCGACAGCGGCTCGCGGACGAGCTCGATGACGACCATGGGGGCGTTGTCACCCTTGCGGGGGCCGATCTTCGTGATGCGGGTGTAGCCACCCTCGCGAGCCGCCATGTCGGGGGCGATCTCGGCGAAGAGACGGTGGACGACACCCTTGTCGCGCACGACCGTGAGGACGCGACGACGGGCGTGCAGGTCGCCGCGCTTGGCGAACGTGATGAGACGCTCGGCGAGCGGGCGCAGACGCTTGGCCTTGGCCTCGGTCGTCGTGATCTTGTCGTGCTCGAAGAGCGACGTCGCGAGGTTGGCCAGGATCAGCCGCTCGTGGGCGGGGCCGCCACCGACGCGGGGACCCTTGGTGGGGGTGGGCATTTCGTTTCTCCTAGAAGTCCGACCAGGCCGTTCTCGAGCAGGGCGTCGAGGGCTCGGTCAAGAAGCGGTTGGTCAGAGACGCTCGTCCTCGACGAACGACTGGTCGTCGTCGTCGCTGTAGTCATCGTCGCCGTAGCCGTCGACCAGGGCCGACGGGTCGAACCCGGGCGGGCTGTCCTTGAGGGCCAGACCCATGCCGACGAGCTTGGCCTTGACCTCGTCGATCGACTTCGCACCGAAGTTGCGGATGTCGAGCAGGTCGGCCTCGCTGCGACCCACGAGCTCACCCACGGTGTGGATGCCCTCGCGCTTGAGGCAGTTGTAGGAACGAACCGTCAGGTCGAGGTCCTCGATCGGCAGGGCGAGGTCCGCGGCGAGCGCGGCGTCGGTCGGCGACGGGCCCATGTCGATGCCCTCGGCCTCGACGTTGAGCTCGCGGGCCAGGCCGAAGAGCTCGACCAGCGTCTTGCCGGCCGAGGCCATGGCGTCACGCGGGGTCATCGAGTTCTTCGTCTCGACGTCGACGATGAGCTTGTCGAAGTCGGTGCGCTGCTCGACTCGGGTCGCCTCGACCTTGTAGGTCACGGTGAGCACCGGGCTGTAGATCGAGTCGACCGGGATGCGGCCGATCTCCTGGTCACCGGACTTGTTCTGCTGCGCCGAGACGTAGCCACGGCCACGCTCCACGGTCAGCTCCATCTCGAGCTTGCCCTTGTCGTTGAGCGTCGCGATGTGCAGGTCGGGGTTGTGCACCTCGACACCCGCCGGCGGCGTGATGTCGGCGGCGGTGACCGCACCCGGGCCCTGCTTGCGCAGGTACATGACGACCGGCTCGTCGTGCTCCGAGGAGACGACGAGGCCCTTGATGTTGAGGATCATCTCGGTGACGTCCTCCTTCACGCCCGGCACGGTCGTGAACTCGTGGAGCACGCCGTCGATGCGGATGGAGGTGACCGCCGCTCCCGGGATGCTCGAGAGCAGGGTGCGACGGAGGGAGTTGCCGAGCGTGTAGCCGAAGCCGGGCTCGAGCGGCTCGATGGTGAAGCGGCTGCGGTCCTCGACCACGACCTCTTCGGAGAGCACGGGACGCTGTGCGATGAGCACTGTTCAGTTCCTTCCCACGGGCGACCGCCATATGACGCCTCGTGAAACTGCCCGGTCGTGATCCGGGCGGGCCGGCGCGGCTCTGTCTGCGAGCCGGCCCCAGCGACGAGGGGCGTATGCCGTGGGGGCGATGCCCCACGGCATACGTCCTCGGTCAGTTCTTCGAGTAGAGCTCGACGATCAGCTGCTCGGTGAGCTGCGAGTCGATCTGCGCGCGCACCGGGAGCTGGTGGATGAGGATCTGCAGCGAGCCGTCGACGACCTGCATCCAGGCCGGGATGGGACGCTCGCCGAACGTCTGGCGAGCCAGCTCGAACGGGAAGCTCTCGACGGACTGCTTGCGGACCGTGATGATGTCGTACTGCTCGACGCGGTAGCTCGGGACGTCGACGCGCACGCCGTTGACCTCGAAGTGACCGTGCGTGACGAGCTGACGGGCGTGGCGACGCGTGCGGGCCAGGCCCGCGCGGTAGACCACGTTGTCGAGACGCGACTCGAGGATCTGGAGGAGGTTCTCACCGGTCTTGCCGGGGCGCTTCGCCGCTTCCTTGTAGTAGCGGACGAACTGCTTCTCCATGACGCCGTACTGGAAGCGGGCGCGCTGCTTCTCCTGCAGCTGCGTCAGGTACTCCTTCTCCTGGATCCGGCGACGGCCGTGCTGGCCGGGCGGGAACGGGCGGAGCTCGAAGTTCTTGTCGCCGCCGACGAGGTCCATCTTGAGGCGGCGGGACTTCTTGGTGATCGGGCCGGTGTAACGAGCCATGACTTATCTATTCTTCCTGGTCTCTGGCCGGATCAGACGCGACGGCGCTTGGGCGGGCGGACACCGTTGTGCGGCGTGGGCGTGACGTCGCTGATCGCGCCGACCTCCAGGCCGGTGGCGGTGAGCGAACGGATCGCCGTCTCGCGGCCCGAGCCCGGGCCCTTCACGAAGACGTCGACCTTGCGCATGCCGTGCTCCATGGCGCGGCGGCCAGCAGCCTCGGCCGCCATCTGGGCCGCGAAGGGGGTGGACTTGCGCGAGCCCTTGAAGCCGACCTGGCCGGCGGAGGCCCAGGCGATCACGGCGCCGGTGGGGTCGGTGATCGAGATGATCGTGTTGTTGAACGTGCTCTTGATGTGAGCGTGCCCGTGGGCGACGTTCTTCTTCTCCTTGCGACGAACCTTCGTCGCGCGAGCCTTGGGAGGCATGTTTCTCCTACGTCAGAACTGAATGTCGGTGGACCAAACGGGGCGATCAACGCGCCGATCGATCACTTGGCCTTCTTCTTGCCGGCCACGGTGCGCTTCGGGCCCTTGCGGGTGCGCGCGTTGGTCTTGGTGCGCTGACCGCGCACGGGAAGACCACGACGGTGACGGAGACCTTCGTAGGAGCCGATCTCGACCTTGCGGCGGATGTCGGCCTGCACCTCACGGCGAAGGTCACCCTCGAGGCGGTAGTTGCCCTCGAGGAAGTCACGAAGCGCAACGAGCTCGGTCTCACCGAGGTCCTTGACGCGGGTGTTGGGGTCGACGCCGGTGGCAACCAGCGCCTCCTTGGAACGGGTGCGACCGACACCGAAGATGTAGGTCAGTGCGACCTCGACGCGCTTCTCGCGCGGAAGGTCGACTCCAACAAGACGAGCCATGTTGGGTTGTCTCCTGATTTCTGTTACGCGGAGGTCTGGAGCAAGGCACCGATCCGGGGTCTCGGCCCGCCACACAGAAGGACGGGCCACCGGTCCCCGGCCTCCGTGCCGGGGGTGACGTCCTGCGCCGACACGACGGTCGGTCATCAGGGGCCGGGTGCTGCTTTCATTCACTTGTCTTGCGTGCTGTCGAAGTTCTGTCGACGGCGAGGTGGTGCTTCTGCTCAGCCCTGGCGCTGCTTGTGGCGCAGGTTCTCGCAGATCACCATGACCCGACCGTTGCGGCGGATCACCTTGCACTTGTCGCAGATCTTCTTGACGCTCGGCTGAACCTTCATCTGCCTGCTGTCTTCAGATCGCGCGCCCGTCTCCGCGGGCCCCGGGAGGCTCGTGTCGACAGGTGCTTGGTTGTGTAATCGGAGTTGGTGCCTCGCACTCGTCCCGGCCCCGGCGTGCTCGCTCGCGCGCGCTGCCTCGGCCGACCCTGGTGCTCAGCGGTAGCGGAAGACGATCCGACCGCGGGTCAGGTCATAGGGCGAGAGCTCGACCACCACACGGTCCTCAGGGAGGATCCTGATGTAGTGCTGTCGCATCTTGCCCGAGATGTGTGCGAGCACCTTGTGACCGTTCGAGAGCTCCACCCGGAACATCGCGTTCGGGAGAGCCTCGACGATCGTGCCCTCGATCTCGATGACACCGTCCTTCTTGGCCATATCCTCCGTCTATCTGTTGGTGGCCGACCCGGACTGGACCGGCCTTGAGACGTGCCTGTTGCCGTGCTCCGCGTGGTTCGTCGGGGCACAGGCGAGACTCAGGCGTCGAGGCACACGACACCCAACGCACAAGAATACGCCACGGCGGCGATTACCCGAAATCGTGCTCCCGGGCTGCGACCGACCCGGCCGCACCCGCCGCAGCGCCTGCGCAGACGTCCTCCCACGGGAGGATTCCGTGTGCCGGCACCTTGGGTAGCGTGCTCGCGTGACCGCCCGGCCCGCACCCCATGCTCCCGCCGCGCCGGCTGCTCCCGCCGCGGCGGCACGTCCGCTCGTCGACCGCGTCGGCGCGATCATCGCGCTGCTCTACTTCGTCACGTCGATCACCATCGCGGCCGCACTGGGGCGCAGCGCCTGGTGGGTCGACCTCCGGGACCAGCCGGAGGTCCTCGGCTACCTCGGGATCGGGCTGGGGGCGCTGGGCCTGCTCCTTCTCCCCCGCTTCCCGCGGGCGACGTACGCGGCCTGCGGGGTGCTGGCGTACCTGCTGTATGCCGTCGGGGCCATGCTCGGACTGCCGACGGTGCTCATGGCACTGATCGCGCTCTTCGGCGTCACCTTGTGGACCGACAGGCGCGGGGGGCTGTGGGCCCTCGCAGCGGCGCTGGGCTCGATCGGCCTGGCCACCGCTCTGCTCCTGCTGCGCTACGGCTACCTCCTGCCGCCGATCGGGACGTTGCTGTCCGACCGGCTCGCCGTCTACCTCTTCAACAGCGCCGCCGTCGTCGTGCTCACGTGGGCCGTCGCCGACCAGGTCCGCGCCGCCCGGGAGAGGGCCGCCCTCCAGCACGAGTCCGCGTCGCACGCCGCCGACGCGGCCGCCCACGAGCAGGCCGAGCGCGCTGCCGTGAGCCGCGCCGACGGGCTGGCCGACCGGCAGCGGATCGCGCGTGAGATGCACGACGTCGTGGCGCACGGGCTCTCCGTCATGATCGTGCAGGCCGACGGTGCGCGCTTCGCGGCCGCGTCCGACCCCGACGCCGCGACGACGGCGCTCGCCACGATCGCCGCGACGGGCCGGGCCTCGCTGGCGGAGATGCGGCGGCTGCTGGGGGTGCTCCGCGACGACACGACGGGGGTGCCGGAGGCGCCGCAGCCGGGACTCGCCGACATCGAGACGCTCGTCGCGGGCCTCACCGCCGGAGGCAGGGTCGTGCACCTGCGCCAGGAGGGCGAGCTGCTCCCCCGCGACGCGATCGAGGGTGACGCCGCGACGGGGCTCACGGCGTACCGCATCGTCCAAGAGGCGCTGACGAACGTCATGAAGCACGCGGGTGACGACGCGACGGCATGGGTCAGCGTGACCGTCGCACCCAACCGAGTGGTGGTCGACGTCGTCGACGACGGGGTCGGCACGAGCAACGGAGACGGCAGCGGTGCGGGCCACGGGCTGCGCGGCATGGCCGAGCGGGTCGAGGTGATCGGCGGCTCGCTCGTCACGGGGCCCGACCCCCGCGGCGGCTACCGGGTCACGGCGACCCTGCCCCGGCTCGCAGCCGGCGCGACCCGACCGATCGAGGTGGCCCGGTGATCCGCGTGATGATCGTCGACGACCAGGCGCTCGTGCGCGCCGGCTTTGCCATGCTCGTGCGATCGCAGCCCGACCTCACCGTCGTCGCCGAGTGCGCCGACGGGCAGCACTGCGTCGACACCCTGGCCACGGTCCCGGCCGACGTCGTGCTCATGGACGTGCGCATGCCCCGGATGGACGGCATCGAGGCCACCCGGATCATCGCCGAGCGCGACTGCGCGACAAAGGTGCTCGTCCTCACGACCTTCGACCTTGACGAGTACGCGTTCACCGCGCTCCGGGCGGGGGCGTCGGGCTTCCTGCTCAAGGACGCTCCGCCGGAGGACCTCCTCGCGGCGATCCGCACGGTCCACGCCGGTGACGCCGTCATCGCTCCGTCGACGACCCGCCGGCTCGTCGAGACCTACGTGCGTGGCGCCCCGGTCGCGGGCGCCCTGCTCGACCGCACGTCCACGCTGACCGACCGGGAGCGCGAGGTCTGGGTCGCGATCGCGGGCGGCCTGACCAACTCCGAGATCGCGGAAGCCCTCTTCGTCTCCGAGACGACGGTCAAGACGCACGTCGGGCACATCCTCGCCAAGACCGGCGTCCGTGACCGGGTCGCCCTCGTCGTGCTCGCCTACCAGACCGGGGCCATCGCCCTGCCCTGACCGCTCCCGTCTCCACCCGGCCGCTGGTCTCCTCCTCCCACGGGACGACGCGCATCTCGGACCGCGGAGCGATGCGCATCCCGGGGGCGAACTCCTAGCGTCGAGGCATGTTGGAGACAAGCGAGATCGCCACTGCCCCAAGGGACTTCACCAGGATGTCAGCGACCCTCCCTGTCGGTGGCCCCGCGGAGGTGTCGGGTGAGCTCGCCGAAGCGGTCGTCGACCACGGCGCGCTGGCCGCGAACGTGCGCACCCTGCGCGCTGCCGCGGGCGCCGCCCTGATGGCCGTCGTCAAGGCCGACGCCTTCGGACACGGAGCCGTGCCGGTGGCGCGCACGTGCCTGGCGGCCGGTGCGACGTGGCTCGGCGTGACGCAAGTGTCGGAGGCCCTCGAGCTGCGGCGGGCAGGCCTCGATGCCCCGGTGCTCGCGTGGCTCTTCGACCCGGCTCGCGCCGCGGCTGCGGTGGCTGCCCGCATCGACCTGTCGGTGAGCAGCCCGGGTGACCTCGCCGCCGTCGCCCGCGCCGGCGGAGTGCCCCGCATCCACCTCAAGCTCGACACGGGCCTGCACCGCAGCGGCTGCCCCGGTGAGGACTGGGCGCGCCTCGTGGGCGCCGCCGCCTCCCTCGAGTCAGCCGGCCGGGTTCGTGTCGTCGGCGTGTGGTCGCACCTGTCCCACGGGGGCGAGCCGGACGCCGTGGCCACCCGCCGCCAGCTGCTCATGTTCCGCGTCGGCCTCGACCTCTCGCGGGCAGCCGGACTGCGGCCCGAGGTCGTCCATCTGGCGAACACCGCTGCCGTGCAGGCCAACCCACGCCACGCGGCATACGACCTCGTCCGCGTCGGCGCCGGCCTCTACGGCATCGGCGAGGGGCTCCGGCCCGCCCTCACCCTTCGCACGCGCGTCCTCCAGGTGCGACGCGTCGCAGCCGGCCGGGGCGTCGGCTACGACCACGTCGGGCGGACCTCCCGCGACACCCACCTCGCCCTGGTCCCCCTCGGCTACGCCGACGGGATCCCCCGCGCCGCGACCGGGCACGCGAGCATCTGGCTCGCCGGGCGCCGCGCGCCCCTCATCGGGCGCGTCTCCATGGACCAGCTCGTGGCCGACCTCGGGCCCGAGCCGGTGGCCGTCGGCACGGAGGTCGTCGTGCTCGGGCCCGGCGACCGCGGCGAGCCCACGGCGCGGGAGTGGGCCGCCTGGTCCGGCACGAACGAGCACGAGATCTACACCGGGATCGGCGCGCGTGTGGCACGCCGGCACGTCGGCGCCACCTCGGCGTGCGACCACCCCGGTCCAGGAAGGGAGCAGGCATGAGAGTGGCCGTCATCCACGGAGGAACGAGCAGCGAGCACGACGTCTCGGTCGCCAGCGGCGAAGGCATCATGGACGGGCTGCGCCGCGCGGGGCACGAGGTCGTGCCCGTGCTCGTCGACCGCGCCGGCGAGTGGCACACGCCGGCAGGCGTAGGCCGGCTCGTCGCCGTCGACACGCTGCTCGGCTGCGACGTCGCCGTCCCCGCCCTGCACGGGAGGTTCGGCGAGGACGGCACGGTGCAGGGGTTCCTTGAGGTGCTCGGCGTGCCCTACGTCGGGTCCCCCGTCGCCGCCAGCGCCGTGTGCCTCGACAAGCAGCTGACCAAGCTCGTCGTCGGAAACGCCGGCCTACCGGTCGCTCCGGGCCTGTTCGTGGGCGCCGACCGCGCAGTCGCGGCGACCCGCTCGGCGGTGGAACTCGACCGCCTTGCCGCTCACTTCGTCGCCGCGGGCCTGGCAGGGCCGGTCTACGTCAAGCCGGTCCACGGCGGATCCAGCATCGGTGTCACCCGGCTCGCCGCTCTCGCACCCAGCGAGCTCCGCTCCGCTCTCGTGACCGCCCTCGAGGCCGGCGGGGACTCCATCCTGGTGGAGGCCGAGGTCAGCGGCCTCGAAGTCGACGTGCCTGTGCTCGAGCTGCCGGACGGCGAGGTGCGCTGCGGACCCTCGTTGCTCGTCCGCAGCGACCCCGACGAGCCGTTCTTCACCGAGACCGCCAAGTACGAGAGTGCGGCGACTCGGTTCGCCGTCCCTGCGCCACTCGGTCCGGAGCTCACCGCACACCTCGAGCAGCTGGCCGTCGCGGCATTCGACGCCCTCGGCTGCCGGGGCCTCGCCCGCGTCGACTTCCTCGTCGGAGTCGACGGACCGGTCCTCAACGAGGTCAACACGTTCCCCGGGTTCACGCCTGCGTCGCAGTTCCCACGCATGTGGGCCGCCGCCGGGACGGACTACGCAGATCTGGTCGACCTCCTGGTGCGGACCGCGGCCGGGTCATCGGTGGCGATGGTGTCAGGGGTGCACGGGTGAGCGCTCCGACGACGGCGCCAGGCCCTACCTTGCTCTCCGACCCACGCGTCGTGGGCATCCGTGTCGTCGACGACGGGTCCGAGCTCGTCGACGTCGCGAGCGCCGGGGTGCTCGTCGTACCCACCCAGCCGGACCCTCCGCCGGGCCTCGGCCTCGTCTGGGCCGCGTCGATGCCGACCCCTCCTCACCGGCTCGTGCGCCACACCCTCGCCGACCGGCTCGGCGAGGCGCAGTCGACGCTCCCCGACGGCCTGCACCTGCTCGTCGTGGAGGGGCTGCGACCGTTGGCCGCTCAGCAGGCGATCCACGCGGCGTACCGCCGTCGGCTGGCTGACGACCAGCCATGGCTCGACGCGGCCGAGCTCGACCGTCTGGCGAGCCGCTTCGTGGCGCCGCCGGCGAGCGCGCCCCACGTCAGCGGCGCCGCCGTCGACCTCATCCTCGCCGACGACGACGGCCGTCGGCTCGACCTCGGCACGCCCATCGACGCGACGCCCGAGGAGAGCCGCGGAGCCTGCTACTTCGACGCGCCGGGCATCGGTCCTCACGCCCGGCAGCTGCGCTCGGTGCTCGCCGGAGCACTCGGGCGCGCCGGCCTGGTCAACTACCCGACCGAGTGGTGGCACTGGTCCTTCGGCGACCGCTACTGGGCCCACGTCACCGGAGCGCCGTTCGCGATCCACGGGCCGGTGGACCCGTTGCGGAGCCTCGGATCGTGAGGGACTGCCTCAACGCCTGAGCTCGGCCAGCCGGAGCGAGACGATGCGCTCGAGCACCGTGTCGGGCACGGGACGGTCGACCGTGAAGCGGACGGTGCCCTTGCTCAGGGCGAAGCCGTCGAGGTCGGGCGCCACCGCCTCGACGACCGCCGGGCTGAACGGGAAGACCGACAGGTGCTTCGCGGCAGCGGTGATCCCGACGAGCGGCCGGCCGTCCAGGCGCAGGGCAGGCATCCCGTAGCTCGTGCCTTCCTCCGCCTCCGGCACCAGGCGTGACGCGACGTCGACGACGTGCTGCAACGCTGCGCGCTGATCCGGCTCGAGGCCCTCCAGGTAGTCACCGATCGTCCCCACCCTGTGATCGTGCCATCGGCCAGGTGGTTGCGGGGGCGTATCCGCCGGGTGGGGAGGGCGAGCGGAACCGACGGGCACGCCGGGCCTTGCTGCGCCCCTCGAGCTTGGCTCGTCCGACCCGAGCTGCAGCCGACTGTCGACGACCGCGATCACGATCGTCGCGGGCCCGCTCAACTACGTCGGGCTCAACCCGAAGATCGGCTGCTCCACCCCCCAGCCGTCGAAGTAGTCGCCGGCTCCCGGCGTCGTGCCGGGTGGGCCCGGGCGCGGTCCGCACCCGCGGACGCGCGACCCGGCCACCCGGCATACTGGCCGGGTGACCGAGCCCGGCGCCGACGCCGCCCACCMACCTGCACCCGACGACCACACCGACACGGTCAGCGCGCCCCCGACCGAGGCGGAGTCGGTCGACGACTACTACGCCCGCATCGCCGCTGCGGCGGGTGAGGACGGGCGACTGCCCGTGGCAGTCGAGGAGATGCCCGGGTGGGACATCTACCCGTACGAGCTCGAGGGCCTTCGGCTCAAGCCGGTGCGGCCCCCAGCCGACGAGGAGCCCCCGCGCCGCGGCGAGCAGGCTGCCGACTGTCACTGCGCACAAGGGTTCGACGACGCCGACGAGCGCGTCGTCTGGACGAACTCACGCTGGCGGCTGACGCTGTCACGCGACACCGGGCTCCCGCTGATGCTCATGCTGATGCCGGTGGAGCACCACGACCTGCCCTCGCTCCCCGCCGACCTCGCCGCCGAGATGGGTCAGCTCGTCGTCGCGATCTCCGACGCGGTCGAGCACGTGCCGACCGTCGGCCGAGTGCAGCTGGCCAAGTACGGCGACGGCGGCGCCCACCTGCACCTGTTCTTCCTCGGCCGGCCCGCGCGGATGCTGCAGTTCCGCGGGTCGCCCCTCATCGACTGGGAGGAGAACCTCCCACGCGTGCCGTTCGAGGTGCTGCAGGCCAACGCGCGGGTCGTCGCCGAGCGGATGGTCGTGCACGTCGGCGGACGCGCCGGCGCCCTCGGCCGTCGGGACTGACCGGGACCGACCGGCTCACCGGACTCGCCTGGCTGACCGGGCTCACCGGGTGACGAGGCTGGTCCCTTTCCGGTCGGGCCGCCCGGCGAGGTCGTAGGGTCAGCCGTGGTGCGCGGGTCGCTCGAAGAAGAGCACGGCCACGACCCCGATGAGCAGCACGGCGGCGGGCAGCAGCATCGCCTGGGACATGGCCGAGGAGAAGCCGTCGGAGACCTGTGGTGGCATCGCACGGCCGCCGCCCTGCTGGATCGACCCTGCTGACAGCTGGAGGCCGGGCAGGTTGGCGGCCATCCGCGCCTCGATGACCGCGGCGATGGCCGCGCTGCCGAGGACGGCGCCCACCTGCCGCGTCGTGTTGTAGACCCCGGCCCCCGCGCCGGCCGACGACAGCGGCAGGTTGCGGGTGGCGGTGGCCGCGAGCGGGCCCCACATGAAGGCGCTGCCGACGCCCATCAGCGCCATCGGCAGGAGCAGCTGCCAGATCGGGGTGGCGGGGTGCATGACGGCGGCCACCCAGAAGAGCGAGGCCGAGGTGAGACCCAGGCCGACGGGGGCGAGCATCTTCGGGTGGACCTTGTCGGTGAGGCGACCGCCGACCGGAGCGAGCGCGCCGGAGATGACCGCCATCGGTGCGAGCAGCAGTGCCGACGACGTCGGGCTGAGGCCCCGGACCGCCTGCGCGTAGAGCATGAACGGGAAGGCCATCGCCGTGATCGCGAAGCCGACCGTCGTGATGCCGATGTTGGACACGGAGAAGTTGCGGTCGCGGAACAGCCCGAGCGGGACCAGGGGCTCGTTCGTGTTGCGGGACTGCCACACGAGGAACAGGGCGAACACGACGAGTCCGACCCCGATCAGCAGCGGCACCGACACGAATCCCGAGATCGCGCCCCAGTTGTAGGTCTCACCCTCCTGCACCCCGAAGACGATGAGGAACATCCCCACGGCCGACAGCGCGACACCGAGCCAGTCGAAGTCATGGCTGCGCGTGCCCAGACGCGGCACGAGCCGGGCCGCAAGGACGAAGGCGACGATGCCGACCGGCACGTTGATGAAGAAGATCCACTCCCAGCCGGGGCCGTCGACGAGCAGGCCGCCGACGACGGGTCCGACGAGGATCGCGACGCCGGCGGTCGCGCCCCAGAGGGCCATGGCCTGCCCGCGTGAGGCGGCCGGGAAGGTGCGCGTGATCACGGCCATGGTCTGCGGCGTGAGCATCGAGGCACCGATGCCCTGCACGACACGGGCGACGATGAGGCCCGTGATGGTGCCGGTGAGGCCGCACCACAGCGAGGCCAGGGTGAAGATGGCGAGCCCGGCCAGGTAGATGTTCTTCGGGCCGTAGCGATCGCCGAGCCGCCCGGTGATGAGCAGCGGCGTGGCGTAGGCGAGCAGGTAGGCGCTCGTGACCCAGATGACACTGTTGACCTCGGTGTCGAGCCCTCGCAGGATCGCCGGGGTCGCCACCGACACGATCGTCGAGTCGACGAGGATCATGAAGAAGCCGATGACCATGGCCCAGAGGGCGGGCCACGGGTTGTGGTCGGCGGCCACGCCGCCGGGGGGTGCCTGCGCCGCCGCAACCGACGTGCTCGTCGTCGTGTCTGTCGTGCTCTCGTCACCGGCCACGGTGGGCCCCCTTCCGCTGCCTCGCGCAGCACTCCCCGATTCTGCACCCGGGCACCGACAGCCGTCATCGGCTCAGGCAGTGGCCCAGCGGGTCGAGAGCCACATCGGGTCGTAGCCGGTCAGCGGCACCATGCGCCACGTCAGGTCGGCGTCGGCGCTGCGCAGCCGCGCCTCGACGCGGAAGCGGTGCGGCGTCTCGATCACGATGACCTCGGCGCGGAAGGTGTCCTCGTCGACCCAGCCACCGCTGGCGACGACCGGAAGCGTGCCTCCCGCAGCGACCAGGTCGCTCTCGCGCCAGGCCCCGACGCCGACCGGCACGCGCAGCCACTGCCCGCGCCGGGCCAGGCCGAGCACCAGGTCGGCGCCCTCGCGCGTGACCGAGACTGCCGTGTAGTCCGGGGCCAGGTCGGACGAGCTCGAACGGTTGAACTCGGCGTACTCCGGGCCCAGCGCCTCTCCCGTCATGGCGGGGATCTCGAGGCCCGCCAGACGCTCGGCCAATGCGGCGTCAGCCGCGTCGGATCCGGCCGCACCGATGGCGGGCACGAGGTGGCGCCACAGCGCGTCGAGGGTCGACTGCATGCGCTGCTGCTCCGCCGTGACGGCCGCGACGGTGTCGTGCTCGGGCAGCACGATCAGGAACTGCCCGTAGGCCCCGTCGCCGCGGAAGCCGAAGCGCTGCATCCAGAACGAGTAGCCGTAGCCGCGCCTCCAGTCGTCGTCGGCGCCGGGGTCCTCGTTGAGCGGCCCGAATGCGCGGGTGGCCTCGTCGACCCAGGCCTCGGACAGCAGCTGGCGCCCCTGCCAGCGACCCCGGTCGAGGTAGAGCTGGGCGACCGATGCGATCGTCTCGGTCGTCAGGTGCGACCCCGTGAAGCCGAGCTCGCGACCGACCGGGTCGCGGTGCCACGGAATGCCCTCCTGCACGCCGAGCGGCACGAGCAGCCGCGGATGCAGGACGTCGGCGATGCCGCCGCCCGTCAGCTGTCGCACGATGACGGCGAGCAGGTAGGTCGCGACCTGGTTGTAGGCGAAGACCGTGCCCGGCTCACGGGTGGGCGTGGTCGCGAAGACGCGAGGCACCCAGTCGCCGGTGTCGGCGAAGTCGCTGCCGCTCATCCGGTCGAAGACGTGCGTCCACGCGTCCTCCTCGTGCCCGACGGTCATCGAGAGGCAGTGCCGCACGCGCACGTCCTGCCAGCCGGGTGCGACGCGGTCGCGGTCGAGGTCGGGGAAGTGGTCGAGCACCCGGTCGTCGAGCGAGAGGCGACCCTCCTGCGCCAGGAACCCGACGGCCGTGGCCGTCAGCGTCTTCGAGAGGGAGTACGCGAGGTGGACGCGGTCGGCGGCATACGGCCTCCACCAGCCCTCGGCGACGACGTGGCCGTGGCGCACGACCATGATGCTGTGGAGGCCGAGGTGCTCACGCTCGACGGCGTCGACGAGATCGAGGACGCCTGCGGCGTCGACGCCCTGGGCCGACGGGGTGCTGCGGGGAAGGGTCACAGCGCGAGGCTACGCGTCGGCGTCGCCCCACGGGGGCAGCGGCCGGGGCCCGTGCGGCGCGTCAGAGCACCGTCTCAGACCGAGACGTCGAGAGGGGCGTATGCCGCCCCGACCGCCTCGAGGGCAGCCTTTCCACCGTCGATGGCGGTGAGGATCCACAGGCCGTTCTCGCGGACCGCGACGGAGTGCTCCGCGTGCGCGGCCCGCGACCCGTCGGCCGTCACGACGGTCCAGTCGTCGGCCAGCACCTTGGTGTCGGTCGAGCCCAGCGTGATCATCGGCTCGATGGCGCCGGTGAACCCGTCGACGAGCTTCGGGCCCGTCTCGCGCACGGCGTAGTTCGGGATCTGGGGATCCATGTGCATCTCGGTGCCGATGCCGTGGCCGACGTACTCGTCGATGACACCGTACGCGTGCCCGTCGCGGTCGGCGGCACGCTCGATGCTCGCCTCGACGGCGTCACCGACGGCGTACAGCCTGCCGCCCACCTGCATCGCGGCGATGCCGGCGTACAGGCTGGCCTCGGTGGCGGAGATGAGCGCGAGGTCCTCGGGCCGGCCGGCGTCGGGACCACCGACGACCGCGGTGAAGGCCGCGTCGCCGTTCCAGCCCTTGACCTCGGCGCCGCAGTCGATGGAGACGATGTCGCCCGCCGCCAGCACCCGCGGGCCGGGGATGCCGTGGACGACCTCGTCGTTGACGCTCGTGCAGAGCGTGTGGCTGTAGCCCGGCACGAGCTGGAAGTTCGGGATGCCGCCGTGGCTGCGGATGAAGTCCTCGGCGAGGCGGTCGAGCTCGAGCGTCGTGACCCCCGGGCGCACCTCGCCCGCGAGCATCTCGAGGGTGCGCCCGACGAGCAGCCCCGCCTCACGCATGAGGAGGAGCTGCTCGTCGGTGCGGCCCTGGAGCCGGCCTCGGCGTCCGAACATCAGGCGTGCTGGGGCAGCGCGGCGATGACGCGGTCGGTGACCTCGTCGACCTCGCCCATGCCGTCGACCTTCACGAGGAGGCCGACCTGGTCGTAGTGGTGCGACAGCGGCGCGGTCTCCTTGCGGTAGATCGCCTGACGCTCGCGGATGACGTCCTCGGTGTCGTCGGCGCGCCCCTCGGTCTCGGCCCGCTTGAGCAGGCGCTCGACGATGGCGTCCTCGTCGACCTCGAGCTCGAGGACGGCATCGAGGGCGTGGCCGTGGCGCGCGAGCATGGCGTCGAGCGCGTCGACCTGGCCCGAGGTGCGCGGGTAGCCGTCGAGGAGGAAGCCGTGGGTGGCGTCGTCCCAGGAGAGGCGGTCCTCGACGATCTCGTTGGTGATGTCGTCGGAGACGTAGCCACCGGACTTGATGATCTCGTCGACCTTGACCCCCAGCGGGGTCTGGTCCTTGATGTTGGCGCGGAAGATGTCGCCGGTCGAGATGGCGGGGATGCCGAGGCGGTCGGCGATCCGCGCCGCCTGGGTGCCCTTACCGGCACCGGGCGGGCCGAGGATGATCAGTCGCATTTAACGCAGGAACCCTTCGTAGTGACGCTGCTGCAGCTGTGCCTCGATCTGCTTGACCGTCTCGAGACCCACGCCGACGACGATGAGGATCGAGGTGCCACCGAACGGGAAGTTCTGGTTGGCGCCGACGAGCACGAGGGCAACGAGCGGGATCAGCGAGACGATGGCGAGGTAGATGGCACCCGGCACGGTGATTCGGGTCAGGACGTAGTTGAGGTACTCGGCCGTGGGTCGCCCGGCCCGGATACCCGGGATGAAGCCGCCGTACTTCTTCATGTTCTCGGCGACCTCGGTCGGGTTGAACGTGATCGAGACGTAGAAGAACGTGAAGAAGAGGATGAGGGAGACGTAGATCGCCATGTAGATGGGGTGGTCACCGCGCACCAGGTTCGACTGCACCCACGTCACCCATTCGGGGTTGGTGCCGTCGGCGCGCGTGTTGAACTGCGCGATGAGGCCGGGCAGGGCCAGCAGCGAGCTGGCGAAGATGACCGGGATGACGCCGGCCATGTTGACCTTGAGCGGGATGTACGTGGACGTGCCGCCGTACATGCGCCGGCCGACCATGCGCTTGGCGTACTGGACGGGGATGCGGCGCTGCGACTGCTCGACGAAGACGACTGCGGCGATCACGAAAATGCCGAGCGTGATGATGCCGAGGAAGGTGCCCCAGCCCTTGTTCTCACGGATGCCCCAGAGCGAAGCCGGGAAGCCGGCGGCGATCGAGGTGAAGATCATCAGCGACATGCCGTTGCCGACGCCCTTGTCGGTGATGAGCTCGCCGAACCACATGATCAGGCCGGTGCCGGCCGTCATGGTGAGGACCATGATCAAGATGGTGACCATCGACTGGTCGTTCATGATCGAGGTGCACGAGCCGCCGAACAGGCTGGACGGGTTGCGCGCGAACGTGACGAGCGTGGCCGACTGGAGGATCGCGAGGCCGATCGTCAGGTAGCGGGTGTACTGGGTCAGCTTGCTCTGACCCGACTGGCCCTCCTCCTTGAGCGCCTCGAAGCGCGGGATGACCACCGTGAGCAGCTGGATGATGATGCTCGCGGTGATGTACGGCATGATCCCGAGCGCGAACACCGACAGCTGCAGCAGCGCACCGCCGCTGAAGAGGTTGGCCAGGTTGAGGAACCCGCTCTGGTCACCCGACTGGCCCTTGTTGGCCTGCAGACAGTTCTGCACGAGGCTGTAGCTGATACCGGGCGTCGGCACGTGTGATCCGAGCCGGAACAGCACGATGATGCCGAGCGTGAAAAGCAGCTTCTTGCGCAGGTCCGGGGTACGGAACGCGCGTACGAAGGCGGCGAGCACTGGGTCCTCCTGGGGGCCGCGGGGTGGCGCGGCGTCATTCATGCAATCCGTGGAAGGTTAACGCAAAGGCGCAGCGCCCCGAGCCTCCCTCCGCGGTAACCGACGTCACGTCGGCCCGCGGCTGGCGCTCGGGGCGCTGCTCACACGAGGTGTGTGGGGGTCACGCTGGACCGGTCACTCAGCCCGCGAGGGCCGTGACCGTGCCGCCGGCGGCCTCGATCTTCTCCTTGGCGGACGCCGAGAACTTGTGCGCCTCGACCTCGACCTTGACGGAGATCTCGCCGGTCCCGAGCACCTTCACCGGGAAGCCGTCGCGGACGGCACCCTTGGCGACGAGGTCCTCGACCGAGACCTGCCCGCCCTCCGGGAAGAGGACCTGCAGGCGGTCCAGGTTCACGACCTGGTACTCGGTGCGGAACGGGTTCTTGAAGCCACGGAGCTTCGGAAGGCGCATGTGCATCGGCATCGAGCCGCCCTCGAAACGCTCCGGGACCTGGTAACGGGCCTTGGTGCCCTTGGTGCCACGACCGGCGGTCTTGCCCTTGGAGCCCTCACCACGACCGACGCGGGTCTTGGCGGTCTTGGCTCCGGGGGCCGGACGCAGGTGGTGGACCCTGAGGGCGGACTCGCCCGAGTTCTTGGCGT
Source organism: Terrabacter sp. 05T424 (assembly GCF_056396225.1). Lineage (NCBI taxonomy): Bacteria > Bacillati > Actinomycetota > Actinomycetes > Micrococcales > Intrasporangiaceae > Terrabacter > Terrabacter sp. 05T424. The sequence continues at coordinate 384,783 of NZ_JBFTLB010000001.1, read as the reverse complement.
TGTCGGCCATGGTCAGTCAACCTCCTCGACGGACACGAGGTGCGTGACCGTCTTGACCATCCCGCGGATCTCGGGACGGTCCTCCTTGACGACGACGTCGCCAATGCGCTTCAGACCGAGGCTGCGCAGCGTGTCACGCTGGTTCTGCTTGCCGCCGATCTCGGAACGGGTCTGGGTCACCTTGAGACGAGCCATCACGCACCAGCCTTCGCGGCCTGGGCCTCGGCGATGCCGGCGGCACGGGCCCTGAGCATGGCCGCCGGAGCGACCTCCTCGAGGGTCTTGCCACGGCGGGCAGCGACCGACTCGGGGCGCTCGAGGTCACGCAGGGCCTGGGCCGTGGCGTGCACGATGTTGATGGCGTTGTCGGAGCCCAGCGACTTGCTGAGGACGTCGTGGATGCCGGCGCACTCGAGCACCGCACGCACCGGGCCACCGGCGATGACACCGGTACCGGGGGCGGCGGGGCGGAGCATGACGACACCTGCGGCCGCCTCACCCTGGACGGGGTGCGGGATGGTGCCCTGGATGCGGGGGACCTTGAAGAAGTTCTTCTTGGCCTCCTCGACACCCTTGGCGATGGCCGCGGGAACTTCCTTGGCCTTGCCGTAGCCGACACCCACGGTGCCGTCACCGTCACCGACGACGACAAGGGCGGTGAAGCTGAAGCGACGACCACCCTTGACGACCTTGGCGACACGGTTGATGGTCACGACACGCTCGACGTACTGGTTCTTGTCGTCACGGCTGTCGCGGTTGTCGCGGCCACCGCGGTTGTCGCGGCGGTCTCCGCGCTCGGTGCGCTCGCCGCCACCGGCGGGGCCGGTGCCTCGACGCTGCTGTCCGGGCATCAGATGTTCCTCATCTCAACAATTGCGGTCACGAAGTGCTTGGTCACAGGGACAGCCCACCTTCACGGGCGCCCTCGGCGATCGCCGCGACGCGGCCGTGGTACTTGTTGCCACCACGGTCGAACACGACGGACTCGATGCCGGCGTCCTTGGCACGCGAGGCGACGAGCTCGCCGACCTTCTTGGCCTTGGCGGTCTTGTCACCCTCGAACGCACGCAGGTCGGCCTCCATCGTCGAGGCCGAGGCCACGGTCTTGCCGACCGTGTCGTCGACGACCTGGACGAAGAGGTGACGGCTGGAGCGCGACACCACGAGGCGGGGACGGGCGGTGGTGCCGCTGATCTTCTTGCGACCGCGGACCTGGCGACGGATACGGGCGGCAGCCTTGGACTTGCCGCGCTTGATGATCATTGCCATGGCTTACTTACCGGCCTTTCCGACCTTGCGACGGATCTGCTCGCCCGCGTAGCGAACGCCCTTGCCCTTGTACGGGTCGGGCTTGCGCAGCTTGCGGATGTTGGCCGCGACCTCACCGACGAGCTGCTTGTCGATGCCCTGCACCGAGAAGCGGGTCGGGTTCTCGACGGCGAAGCTGATGCCGGCGGGAGCCTCGATGAGGATCGGGTGCGAGTATCCGAGCGAGAACTCGAGGTCCGAGCCCTTCGCCGCGACACGGTAACCCGTGCCGTGGATCTCCATCTTCTTCTCGTAGCCCTCGGTGACGCCGAGGACCATGTTGTTGATGAGCGAGCGGGTCAGGCCGTGGCGCGAGCGCGAGTCACGCTCGTCGTCGGGGCGCTTGACCTCGAGGTTGCCCTCGGCCAGCTCGACCGTGATCGGCTGGACGACGGTCAGGGAGAGCTCACCCTTGGGGCCCTTGACCGTGACGTCCTGGCCGGCGACGTTGATGTCCACACCCGAGGGGATGGAGACGGGGAGTCGTCCGATACGCGACATGTCTGCGTCTCCTTACCAGACGTAGGCGAGGACTTCCCCACCCACGCCCTTCTCGTGTGCCTGCTTGTCGGTCAGGAGACCCGTCGAGGTCGACAGGATCGCGACACCGAGCCCGCCGAGAACCTTGGGCAGGTTCGTCGACTTGGCGTAGACGCGCAGACCGGGCTTGCTCACGCGACGCACACCGGCGATGGAGCGCTCGCGGTTGGGGCCGTACTTGAGGTCGATGGTCAGCGTCTGGCCGACCTCGGCCTCCTCGATCTTCCACGAGGCGATGTAGCCCTCGGCCTGGAGGATCTCGGCGATGTTCTTCTTCAGCTTCGAGTACGGCATGGAGACGACGTCGTGGTGCGCCGAGTTGGCGTTCCGGACGCGGGTCAGCATGTCCGCAATCGGGTCAGTCATGGTCATGTGGGCTCTCCGCCCTTCCTCACCGGGGTTTCGACCGCGGCATCTGCCGCCGGCTTGCGCCGTGTGGTCGACCTACGGTGTCAGAGGTGTGTTGGTCTGGGTTGTGCTCTGGGCTCGAAAAGCCGATTACCAGGAGCTCTTGGTCACGCCCGGCAGCTCGCCCGCGTGAGCCATCTCGCGAAGGCAGATGCGGCAGAGGCCGAACTTGCGGTACACCGAGTGCGGACGACCGCACTTCTGACAGCGGGTGTACGCGCGGACCTTGAACTTCGGCTTCCGGTTCGCCTTGTTAACGAGCGCGGTCTTGGCCATGTCAGTTCTCCTTGAAGGGGAAGCCGAGCTGCTTGAGCAGCGCGCGACCCTCGTCATCGTTGGTCGCCGTGGTGACCACGGTGATGTCCATGCCCCGCACGCGGTCGATCCGGTCCTGGTCGATCTCGTGGAACATCGACTGCTCGGTCAGACCGAACGTGTAGTTGCCGTTGCCGTCGAACTGCTTCGGCGAGAGGCCACGGAAGTCACGGATGCGCGGGAGGGCGATCGTGACGAGACGGTCGAGGAACTCCCACATGCGGTCGCCGCGGAGCGTGGTGTGGGCGCCGATCGGCATGCCCTCACGCAGCTTGAACTGGGCGATGGACTTGCGAGCCTTGGTCACGACCGGCTTCTGGCCGGTGATGGCCGTGAGGTCGCGCACGGCGCCCTCGATCAGCTTGCTGTCCTTGGCCGCGTCGCCGACACCCATGTTGACGACGACCTTGACGACGCCGGGGACCTGCATGACGTTGGCGTGGCCGAACTGCTCCTGCAGGGAGCCCTTGATCTCGTCCTGGTAGCGCTGCTTCAGGCGCGGCTTGGTGCTGGTCTCAGTCATTCTCAGAGGTCCTTGTCCGACTTGACCGCGACACGGACGCGAGCCGCCTTCTGGCGACCGTTGCGCTCCACGGTCTCGACACGCGTCTTGACGCGGGTCGGCTTCTTCGACTCGGGGTCGACGATCGCGACGTTGCTCACGTGGATCGCGGCCTCGGTGTGCGTCAGGCCACCGGTGCGCGTGCCACGGGCGGTCGCGCCCGCCTTGACGTGCTTGGTGACGCGGTTGATGCCCTCGACCAGCACGCGCTGGTTCTCGGGGTAGACCGCGATGACCTTGCCCTGCTTGCCCCGGTCGCCGCCGTTCTTCTGGCTGCGGCCGGAGATGACCTGGACGAGGTCACCCTTCTTGATCTTCATCTTGGTCGGCTTGTTCGCCATGTTCACAGCACCTCCGGCGCGAGCGAGATGATCTTCATGAACTTCTTCTCGCGAAGCTCGCGGCCCACCGGGCCGAAGATGCGGGTACCACGGGGGTCACCGTCGGTCTTGAGGATCACCGCAGCGTTCTCGTCGAACTTGATGTAGGAACCGTCGGCACGGCGACGCTCCTTGACGGTGCGGACGATGACGGCCTTGACGACGTCACCCTTCTTCACGTTGCCGCCAGGGATCGCGTCCTTGACGGTGGCGACGATCGTGTCGCCGATGCCGGCGTACCGACGGCCCGAGCCACCGAGAACACGGATGCAAAGGAGTTCCTTGGCACCGGTGTTGTCGGCGACGCGCAGCCGCGACTCCTGCTGAATCACTTCTAACTCCTGTCGTCGTGCTGGTTCTCACCGGTTGCCCGGATGAGCCTTGCCGAACGGAATGGGGGGCACACAGGGGGCGGAGCCCCCGGTGGGTTGGCTTACTTGGCCTTCTCGAGGATCTCGACGATGCGCCAGCGCTTCGTCGCGGAGAGCGGACGCGTCTCCATGATCAGCACGCGGTCGCCGATGCCGGCCTCGTTCTGCTCGTCGTGCACCTTGACCTTGCTGGTGCGACGGATGACCTTGCTGTAGAGCGCGTGCTTGACGCGGTCCTCGACCTCGACGACGACGGTCTTGTCCATCTTGTCGCTCACCACGTAGCCCTGACGGGTCTTGCGGTGGTTGCGCTCACTCGCCTGGTCGCTCACGACCTTCTCCTGCTCGCTCATGCGTCAGCCTCCTGCGCCTTGTCAGCCTTCTTGGCCTTCTTCTCGGCCTTGTCAGCCTTCTCGGTCTTGTCGGCCTTGGCGGACTTCTTGTCCGCCTTCTCGGCCTTCTCCTCCGCCTTGGGGGCGGCGGGCGCCGAGCCGATGCCGAGCTCGCGCTCACGCATCTCGGTGTAGATCCGTGCGATGTCCTTCTTGACCGCGCGCAGACGCCCGTGGTTGTCCAGCTGGCCGGTGGCCGACTGGAAACGCAGGTTGAACAGCTCTTCCTTGGCCTTCTTCAGCTCGTCCGCCAGCTTCGTGTCGTCGAGACCACGCAGCTGCTCGGGAGCCAGGTCCTTGGTTCCGACTGCCATCAGATGTCACCACCCTCACGCTGAACGAAGCGGCACTTCATGGGGAGCTTGTGCATCGCGAGACGCATGGCCTCGCGCGCCACCGGCTCGGTCACGCCCGAGATCTCGAACATGACGCGGCCCGGCTTGACGTTGGCGATCCACCACTCCGGCGAACCCTTACCGGAACCCATGCGGGTCTCGGCGGGCTTCTTGGTGAGCGGACGGTCGGGGTAGATGTTGATCCACACCTTTCCGCCACGCTTCATGTAACGGGTCATCGCGATACGAGCGGACTCGATCTGCCGGTTGGTGACGTAGGCGGGCTCGAGAGCCTGGATGCCGAAGTCGCCGAAGGCGATCGTCGTGCCACCCTTGGCCGCACCGTGGCGGTTCGGGTGGTGCTGCTTGCGGTGCTTGACTCGACGGGGAATCAACATGGTCAGGCCTGCTCATTCTCGGTGCTCGCCGCGGCGGGAGCCTCGGCAGCAGCGGTCTCGTTCACTGCCGGAGCAGCGGCGGTCTCGTTGCGGTCACCACGACGGGCGCGGTTCGGGCGGTCGCCGCCGTCACGACGCGGGCCACGCGACGGGCGCGGGGCGGCGGCCTGCTGGGCCGCGAGCTCCTTCGCCGTCATGTCGCCCTTGTAGATCCAGACCTTGACGCCGATGCGGCCGAAGGTCGTGCGGGCCTCGTAGAAGCCGTAGTCGATCTGCGCACGCAGCGTGTGCAGCGGGACGCGACCCTCGCGGTAGAACTCGGTGCGGCTCATCTCGGCGCCGTTGAGGCGGCCCGAGACCTGCACGCGGATGCCCTTGGCGCCGGCGCGCTGGGCGGACTGCATGCCCTTGCGCATCGCGCGGCGGAACGCCACGCGGGCCGAGAGCTGCTCGGCGATGCCCTGGGCGACCAGCTGGGAGACGATCTCGGGGTTCTTGACCTCGAGGATGTTCAGCTGGACCTGCTTGCCCGTGAGCTTCTCGAGCTCGCCGCGGATGCGGTCGGCCTCGGCGCCGCGGCGGCCGATGACGATGCCCGGGCGGGCCGTGTGGATGTCGACGCGGACGCGGTCACGGGTGCGCTCGATCTCGACCGAGGCGATACCGGCGCGCTCCATGCCCTTCTCCATCAGGCGACGGATGGCGACATCTTCCTTGACGTAGTCGCGGTAGCGCTGACCCGACTTCGTCGAGTCGGCGAACCAGCGGCTCTTGTGGTCCGTCGTGATGCCGAGACGGAAGCCGTGGGGGTTGACCTTCTGACCCATCAGCGGGCTCCCTTCTTGTTCTCCGGCTGCGTGACGACCACGGTGATGTGGCTCGTGCGCTTGTTGATGCGACCGGCGCGGCCCTGGGCCCGCGGACGGAATCGCTTCATGGTCGGGCCCTCGTCGACGAACGCGGCCGTGATGACGAGGTTGCGCTCGTCGAAGGCGACCGACTCGCGGTCAGCCTTGACACGGGCGTTGGCGATGGCGCTCTCGAGCACCTTCTTGACCGGGTCGGAGGCCGACTGCGGAGCGAAGGTCAGCGTCGTGACGGCGTCGGTGGCCGCCTTGCCGCGGATCAGGTCCACGACACGGCGAGCCTTCTGCGGGCTGACACGGACGTGCCGCGCCGAAGCCTTGGCTTCCATGACTTCTTCCTTGGATTCGGTGGCCATCAGCGACGACGACCCTTCTTGTCGTCCTTCACGTGACCCTTGAACGTGCGGGTCGGCGCGAACTCGCCGAGCTTGTGGCCGACCATCGACTCGGTGACGAACACCGGGACGTGCTTGCGGCCGTCATGGACGGCGAAGGTGTGGCCGAGCATGTCCGGGCTGATGACCGAACGGCGCGACCAGGTCTTGATGACGGTCTTGGTGCCCGCTTCGTTCTGGGCGTCCACCTTCTTCTGAAGGTGGTCGTCGATGAAGGGGCCCTTCTTCAGGCTACGAGGCATTCCAAAGGCTCCTTATCAGCGCTTCTTGCCAGTACGACGGCGACGCACGATGAGCTTGTCGCTTTCCTTGTGTCCCTTGCGGGTGCGGCCCTCGGCCTGACCCCAGGGGGAGACGGGGTGACGTCCACCGGACGTCTTGCCCTCACCACCACCGTGCGGGTGGTCGACCGGGTTCATCGCGACACCACGGACGGTCGGGCGCTTGCCCTTCCAGCGCATGCGGCCGGCCTTGCCCCAGTTGATGTTGCTCTGCTCGGCGTTGCCGACCTCGCCGACGGTCGCGCGGCAGCGCGCGTCGACGTTGCGGATCTCACCGGACGGCATACGCAGCTGGGCGTAGGGGCCGTCCTTGGCGACGAGCTGCACGCGAGCACCCGCGGAGCGGGCGATCTTGGCGCCGCCACCGGGCTTGAGCTCGATCGCGTGAACGACCGTACCCACGGGGATGTTGCGCAGCGGAAGCGAGTTGCCCGGCTTGATGTCGGCCGCGGGGCCGTTCTCGATCGGGTCGCCCTGCTTCAGCTTGTTCGGGGCCAGGATGTAGCGCTTCTCGCCGTCGACGTACTGGACGAGCGCGATGCGCGCGGTGCGGTTGGGGTCGTACTCGATGTGAGCGACCTTGGCCGGCACGCCGTCCTTGTCATGGCGACGGAAGTCGATGACGCGGTAGGCGCGCTTGTGACCGCCACCGATGTGGCGCGTGGTGATGCGGCCGGCGTTGTTACGGCCACCCGTCTTCGACAGGGGGCGGACCAGCGACTTCTCCGGAGTGGTGCGCGTGATCTCGACGAAGTCGGCGACCGACGAGCCACGACGGCCCGGCGTGGTCGGCTTGTACTTGCGGATACCCATGTTCGTTAAGTCTCTCTTCGTCTATCTCAGGCGCCCGCACCGAAGATGTCGATCGAGCCCTCGCGGAGGGAGACGATCGCACGCTTGGTGTCCTTGCGCTTGCCGAGGCCGAATCGGGTGCGACGGGTCTTGCCCTGGCGGTTCAGGGTGTGGACCTTGTCGACCTTGACGTTGAAGATCGCCTCGATGGCGATCTTGATCTCCGTCTTGTTCGCACGCGGGTCGACGATGAAGGTGTACTTGCCCTCGTCGAGCAGCCCGTACGACTTCTCGGAGACGACCGGCGCGATCAGGATGTCGCGGGGGTCCTTGGCGTGGATGCTCACTTGGAGGCCTCCTTGTCGGCCTTGTCGGCCTTCACGGGACCGGCCACGAACGCGTCGAGGGCGGCCTGCGTGAAGACGATGTCGTCGGCGCACAGGACGTCGTACGTGTTGAGCTGGTCGGCGACCAGGACGTGGACGTTCTGCAGGTTGCGCACCGACTTGAACGACACCTCGTCGTCGCGCGTCAGCACGACGAGCAGGTTCGGACGCTCGGTGAGGCCCGCGAGCAGCGCCGCGGCGTCCTTGGCCGAGGGCAGCTCACCCGTGACGACGGAGTCGACGACGTGGATGCGGTCGAAGCGGGCCCGGTCGGAGAGGGCACCGCGCAGGGCGGCGGCCTTCATCTTCTTGGGGGTGCGCTGGCTGTAGTCACGCGGCTGCGGGCCGTGGACGACGCCACCGCCGGCGAACTGCGGCGCGCGGGTCGAGCCCTGACGCGCACGGCCGGTGCCCTTCTGGCGGTACGGCTTGCGCCCACCGCCGCGGACCTCGCCGCGGGTCTTGGTCGAGTGCGTGCCCTGACGAGCCGCCGCGAGCTGGGCCACCACGACCTGGTGGATCAGCGGGACGTTCGTCTGCACGTCGAAGATCTCGGCGGGCAGGTTCGGGGTCTTGGTTGCCATGTCGATCATGCACCCTTCGCAGCCGTGCGGATCAGGACGATGCCACCGCGGGGACCGGGGACGGCACCCTTGATGAGCAGCAGGCCCTTCTCGGCGTCAACGGCGTGGATCTGGAGGTTCTGGGTCGTCTGGCGGACGCCACCCATGCGACCGGCCATGCGCATGCCCTTGAAGACACGGCCCGGGGTCGAGCAGCCGCCGATGGAGCCCGGCTTGCGGTGGTTGCGGTGCGCACCGTGCGAGGAGCTGACGCCGTGGAAGCCGTGACGCTTCATGACACCGGCGAAGCCCTTGCCCTTGGTGGTACCCGTCGCGTCGACGCGCTGGCCGGCCTCGAACGAGTCGGCGGTGATCTCCTGGCCGAGCTCGTAGTCGCCGGCGTCCGCGGTGCGCAGCTCGACGAGGTGACGGCGCGGCGTGACGCCGGCCTTCTCGAAGTGACCGCTCATCGGCTTGTTGACCTTGCGCGGGTCGATCGCACCGAAGGCGATCTGGACCGCGGCGTAGCCGTCGGTCTCGTCGGCGCGCACCTGCGTCACGACGCAGGGGCCGGCCTGGACGACGGTCACGGGGACGAGCTTGTTGTCGGCGTCCCACACCTGGGTCATGCCGAGCTTCTCGCCGAGCACGCCCTTGACGTTCTTCTGAGCAACAGTCATGTCAGCAACCGCCTCAGAGCTTGATCTCGATGTTGACGTCCGCCGGCAGGTCGAGACGCATCAGCGAGTCGACGGCCTTGGGCGTCGGGTCGATGATGTCGATGAGGCGCTTGTGCGTGCGCATCTCGAAGTGCTCGCGGCTGTCCTTGTACTTGTGCGGCGACCGGATCACGACGAAGACGTTCTTCTCCGTCGGCAGCGGGACGGGGCCCACCACGGTCGCGCCGGCGCGCGTCACTGTGTCAACGATCTTCCGGGCCGAGTTGTCGATGACCTCGTGGTCGTACGACTTCAGCCGGATGCGGATCTTCTGTCCCGCCATCTGATGAACGTCTCTCTCTCGCTTCTGACTTCCGGTTCCCTTGGCCATCCGACCCCCGAGGTCGGGCGTGTCGCGCCCGCTTCGCGGCGAAAGTGACGCACTTCCGTGCTACTTCCGGTGTGGATTGCCCGGCCGAACCGGGTAACTTGCGCTTCCCTTGGGCCTCCGAGAGGAGTCCGGGCGAGTCCCCGTCAGGAGGCTCTCAAGGGGCGGCGGCACCGACATGGGTCAGCGACGCGCGTCAAGCAACCTGAACAGTGTGCCAGAGGCGGCGACGCACTATCAAATCGAGCAGAGGCGTCACCGCAGGCCAGGGGCTGTGGCGCGTCGTGAGGCCGGCCGCCGTCGCGCGGTGAGTCACTCCCCCGGCGTCGCCGACGGCCGCGCGCACGCCGCCGTGCCACCCGGCAGCTGGTAGCGGTGCTCGGCGACCCAGCCGTACGCGCGAGACGCCACCCGCGAGACGCCGGGGGCCATCAGCAGGTAGCCGACGGGCCGCCAGGCCGGCGCACCGTGGGTGGCCGCGCTCGCGATCGCCCGGTGACCGGAGCGGATCGAGCCGTCCGCGGTCACGAACTGGGCCGCCTCGTCGCAGTCGGCGGCCGACAGCCCGATGGCCGCCAGGTCGAGCTCCTGCCACGGGCGCACCGCGAACCGGTCACGACGGTCGACCCACCGCTTGGCGAACAGGGCACTTCGCGTGCAGAACCCGCAGTCCGCGTCGTAGACGAGGGTCGGCCGGTCGGGCACGTCGAGCGCTGGGGCCTCCACGGGTTCATCCTCCCATGCCCGAGGACGTATGCCGCCCGGCTGGGCAGGCGGCTCACCTGCGGTCCGCGCCCAGCCCGGCTCTCAGGCCGGGGCGAGGAAGGCGCTCAGCGCGCCGGCATACATGGCCGGGTCGTCGGCACCCATCAGCTCGCGCGTGCTGTGCATCGAGAGCGCGGCCGCACCGAAGTCGACGGTGGTCGCCCCGGTCAGGGACGAGGTGACCGGCCCGACGGTCGAGCCGCACGGAAGGTCGCTGCGCGTGACGAAGGTCTGCATCGGCACGCCGGCCTGCTCGCAGGCGAGCCGGAACGCGGCGGCCCCGACCGAGTCGGTCGCGTAGCGCAGGTTGGCGTTGACCTTGAGCACCGGGCCGCCGTTGACCCTGATGGTGTGCATCGGCTCGTGCCGGTCGGCGTAGTTGGGGTGCGTCGCGTGCCCCATGTCACCGGAGGCGATGACGGTGGAGGCGAGCGCACGCCAATAGTCGTCACGGGTGCCGCCGCCCGCGGTGACGATCCGCTCGAGGACGGACGGCAGCAGGGTCGAGGTGGCACCGCGCTCCGAGGTGCTGCCGATCTCCTCGTGGTCGAAGAGCACGAGGACGGGCACGTGGGTGGGCTCGGTGGCCACGGCGTCGAGCAGAGCGCGCACACCGGCATACGAGGTCGCGAGGTTGTCGAGGCGGGGGGCCGCGATGAGCTCGCGGGCGCGACCGAGACGTGTCGACGGCTGGACCGGGTGCGTCATGACGTCCCACGACAGGACGTCATGACGGTCGACGCCGACCTGCTCGGCGAGGTAGCCGACGAAGTCGCCGGGCTCGTCACCGACGCCCCAGAGCGGCTCCATGTGCGCCTGCTTGTTGAGGCTGAGGGCCTCGTTCTGGGTGCGGTCGAGGTGGATCGCGAGCTGCGCGACGCGGAGCAGGGCCTCGCGACCGTGGAAGGTGCGCGACTCGACACCTTCGCGTCCGCGCACCGCGACGCGGCCCGCGAGGCCGAGGTCGCGGTCGAGCCATGAGCTGAGGAGGAGTCCGCCGTAGGGCTCGACGCCCAGCATCTGCCAGCCGGCACGGCTGTGGTCGGGGTTCGGCTTGAGGCGCAGGTTGGGGCTGTCGGTGTGGGCACCGACGACGCGGAACCCGGCCGCCGGACCGGCACCTGCGCCGTGCGCGCCCGTCGTGTCCCAGGCGATGAGCGAGCCCCCGCGCACGAGGTAGTGGCGGCCCGGCTCGGTCGGCCACGCCGCCCGCTCGTCGACCTCGATGAAGCCCTCGGCCCCGAGCCGCCGGGCGGCCTGCTCGCACGCGTGGAACGGGGTGGGGCTGGCGTCGACGTAGTCGATGAGCCCCTGGGCTTCGGTGTCGGTGTCGAACGAGTGCGCCATGGTCCCCGACCTTATCCACCGACAGGTGGCGCCCACCGCGGGCCCCGGGACTGCGAGCATCGCCCCCATGCCCGACGCAGCGCTGTCCCGACTGGTCGACGACCTCGCCTCCCCCCGACCCGGTCGTCCGCGACGACGGGGCGTATGCCGCCCTGGTACGTCGGCGAGACGGACTGCGCGGCCACGACGACGGGCTCGGCTGGGTCCACGTCGTGGCCCACGGCGCCGGCCGCGATCGGCTGGCCAGACCCCGTGCCCCGTCTCTTCGACACCGGTCGCCCGGCGCGCTGCCGCCGGAGGCGAGCAAGACGACGCGCACGCTCCGGTCGCTCCACGTCGTCCTCGGCGAGCAGGTGGTGCACGACGGACGGCCCGTCGCGGTTCGCGACGGGCCGTGAGCGCGGTGCTCGCCGGCGTGACGGCCTGGTTCTGGGGCCGAGCCGGGTCGTGACCCGGTCACGGGGAGTGCTCCCCATTGGCCGTCAGCACCGGGGGTGCCTAGGGTCGTCAGGAGCGGCCGCCCCTCGGCCGCGGTCGCCGATGCTCGGGGAGGGGCACAGCCGTGGTCGTGTACAGGAAGGGCGCCGATCCGGACGCCCTGGAGCGGTCGGCGGGCCAGCTCGACCGCTACGCCGGCGAGTGCCGAGCCGCTCGTTCGGCCGTCGACCACGCCTTCGGCTCGCTCGGCACCGCCTGGGGCGGCGGCGACTTCGAGTCCTTCCGCGGCGACTGGCGCTCCTCGGCGCCGAGCATCGACGCGCTCGAGAGGGCCCTCCACGGCCTGGGGTCCAGACTGCGCGAGAACGCCGCCCGGCAGCGGGGCACGAGCGGCGATGGCGGCACCGTGCCCGGCAGCGCCAACGGTGGCGGTGGCTCAGTCCCGCTCGGCGGCACGGTCCCGATGTCCTTCGGTGGGCCCACGCCCTCACCGTCGCCCGGGCCCGCGCCCACGCCGACCACTCCCCCGCCCCCTGCCACGACCGGCACCGGCGGCCCGGTCGACGGCTACGACTTCGGTGAGCCCGACAAGCCCGACATCGAGTGGGACGAGGGCTTCGAGTACGACTCCAAGGACTCGAACTGGCACGACCACCTCACCAAGCTCGAGTGGATGGCCAAGCTCGAGGCCGGTCGGGCGTTGAAGTCCGACCTCGACGACGCGACGGCGATGTACGCCCACTACTGGGACAACAACGGCGAGCCGGCGCGCTTCGACTACGAAGAGGGCTACAAGGAGGACCCGTCGATCGCGGCCAACGTCAACGACGAGGTGGCCCGCACGGCGGCGGCCGTCGACGAGATGGTCCGCAACGGCAACTCCCACTTCAGCATGACGGGTGAGGCTCACCCCGCCACCGACTACCCGAAGACCGAGAACTGGCAGAAGACGATCGGCGGCTACCAGCAGTGGAGCAGCGCCGACGTCACGGTGGAGGACGGCCAGGTGTCGATGCAGGTCACCGTCCATGCCGAGGACTACTACAACTTCAACCCCGACCAGGCCGACATCGCCAGCGGCGCGGGCGACAACGAGAACGGCCGCTTCACCGAGATCGGCTGGGCCAAGCCGTTCCCGTCGAGCGGCGACGTCACCCGTACGATCACGTGGCCGGTCGGCTCGCCGCCGCCCACCATCGACGTGGGCTCGGGCGACGTCGAGCGCACCCCGGGTCTCGGTCGCGAGGACCGGGCCGACGAACGAGGAAGCAGCCGATGAGCCACCGCCGCCGGGCCCTGGCGACCGCCGCCGCCCTGCTGACCCTGGCCGCGGCCGGGGCCTGCAGCACCGAGCCCGACCCGCCGACCGACCGCACGAGGAGCACCGTGAGCGCCGTGACCCCAGGGACCAAGACCGGCACCGGCGAGGTCCGCACCGACCTCGAGCCGCTGACCAAGCGCTTCAGCGCCCTCGGCCAGCCGGTATCGGCGACGTGGATGTCCGGCACCCTCGGCAGCGAGGCACCGGGCCCCTCGACCTACTGGATCGACGCAGTCGTGAAGGTGACGCCCGAGAGCGCCGCGACGCTACGTGCCGCCTCGCCCCAGCCGACGACCGAGACACCAGCGGTCGAGGACGGCGTGCGCTCCGCGGTCCCCGCCGGACAGCTGCTCACGTCGAAGGCGCTCGACGCCCTCTTCGCGCAGGGTTCGTTCCGCGCCACGGCCTACCTCGCGGCCGACTCCGACACCGTCGTCCTCGTCGCGCTCGGCCAGTAGCACGGCTGCTCGACCCGCGCTCGACCGCGGGTGACGATCCCTTCAAGACCCCGGCCGGGCTGGACCTCCGACGGCCAGATCCACCTCGGCGGCCTGGTGCGCTACACGACCGCCCGACCAGCCTGCCGCTTTCGAACACCGCCACCGCACTGCAGGTGAGGTCAGACGGTCTTGAGACTGCTGAGCACCCGGCGCATGAGGCTGTCGGCCTGTCGCTGCTGGACGCCAGTCACGACCAGGACGACGACGCGGTTGCCGTGCCGGACGTGGGCCTCCACCCCGACCACCTGCCTGCCGTCGAGCTGGAACCGCACCACCTTCGCCGGGCCGAGTGTCGACGCCCAGGTGGACACCTCGACGTCTCCGCCGGCGTCCTTGACGATGGTCGCCAGCCCGGCTTCCTTGCCGTTGACGAGCGACTCGTTGCTCACGAGGACGCTGTACGGGCGGTCACCGGGCCCCACTGCGATCGCATCGTGGTCGGCGACACGGAACTTCACGTAGTCGGCCCCGTCCTCTCCCTGGAGGTCCGCCGCGGCAGAGACACGCTCGGGCGGGTCCGCCGCCAGGGCATTGAGCACCTCCAAGGAGTACGCCTCCCAACGTTCCGGCACGGCGAACGAGACGGACGAGTCGGTGACTACGACACGCGAGCCCTGCAGCAGGGAGGGGCTGTTGAGCGTCAGCTCGGGCAACGGCCTGCTGGTCGTCGCGGCCCCCGGGGTGGGGCGCGACGTGGCGGCCGTGGACGTCCGCGCCGTCGTCGCGGCTCGCGGGGCGCCGACGGGCGCGGCCGACGCGCACCCGGTCAGCACCGCAGGGAGCACGAGCAGCGAGCAGGCCAGCCACGACAGGGTGGGCACGTGACGGGAACGTGGCACCGGCACACGGTAGCCGAGCGGGTGCCGGCGGGCGCCGCGCGGGTCKGTCGCGGGCGCAGCGGCAGGGACCGCGGCCGCCCCGGGGCCCGGCCGGCGTACGCGCTCTGCCCGGGAACCGCGGGCAGGCGGAAGGGCCCGCCCCGCCGAAGCGGAACGGGCCCTACGCGTACTGCTCTGAAGCTGGTGCTGCAGGTGCAGCGTCAGGTCACTTGTTGATCTTGGTGACCTTGCCGGCGCCAACCGTGCGGCCACCCTCGCGGATGGCGAAGTTGAGGCCCTCCTCCATGGCGATCGGCTGGATGAGCTCGACCGTCATGTCGGTGTTGTCGCCGGGCATGACCATCTCGGTGCCCTCGGGCAGGTGCACGACACCCGTGACGTCCGTCGTACGGAAGTAGAACTGCGGACGGTAGTTGTCGTAGAACGGCGTGTGACGGCCACCCTCGTCCTTGCCCAGGATGTAGACCTGAGCCTCGAACTCGGTGTGGGGCGTGATCGAGCCGGGCTTGACGACGACCTGGCCGCGCTCGACGTCCTCGCGCTTCGTGCCACGAAGAAGGAGGCCGACGTTCTCACCGGCGCGACCCTCGTCGAGCAGCTTGCGGAACATCTCGACACCGGTGACGGTGGTCTTGGCCGGCGGGCCGGTGTGGATGCCGACGATCTCGACCTCCTCGTTGACCTTGAGGATGCCGCGCTCGATACGACCGGTGACGACGGTGCCACGACCGGTGATCGTGAAGACGTCCTCGACGGGCATCAGGAACGGCTTGTCGATGTCGCGCTCGGGCTCCGGGATGTAGGTGTCCACGGCGTCCATGAGGTCGAGGACCGTCTGGCCCCACTCCGCGTCGCCCTCGAGCGCCTTGAGCGCCGAGACCTTGATGACGGGAAGGTCGTCGCCGGGGAACTCGTAGCCCGAGAGCAGCTCACGGACCTCCATCTCGACGAGCTCGAGGATCTCCTCGTCGTCGACCATGTCGGCCTTGTTGAGCGCCACGACGATGTAGGGGACGCCGACCTGCTTGGCGAGCAGGACGTGCTCCTTCGTCTGCGGCATCGGGCCGTCGGTGGCGGCGACCACGAGGATCGCGCCGTCCATCTGGGCCGCACCCGTGATCATGTTCTTCACGTAGTCAGCGTGACCGGGGCAGTCGACGTGGGCGTAGTGACGACCCTCCGTCTGGTACTCGATGTGCGCGATCGAGATCGTGATGCCGCGCTGGCGCTCCTCGGGAGCCTTGTCGATGTCCTCGAACGCGAACTGGGGGTTCAGGTCGGGGTACTTGTCGTGCAGAACCTTGGAAATCGCAGCCGTCAGCGTCGTCTTGCCGTGGTCGATGTGACCGATGGTGCCGATGTTGACGTGCGGCTTGGTCCGCTCGAACTTTGCCTTCGCCACTGTGGTCCTCCTCAGGACTTTCTCGTGTTACGCCGTACGACCAGGGCAGGACGTGGCGCTGTGGGGTGGTTTCCGATGAAAGAGACTACGGGATGGCCCGCAGTCACTCTCCGCGGGTCTTCTTGATGATCTCCTCGGCAACAGCCTTGGGGACCTCTGCGTAGGAGTCGAACTCCATGGAGAAGCTCGCACGGCCCTGCGTCTTGGAGCGCAGGTCACCGACGTAGCCGAACATCTCGGACAGCGGGACGAGGCCCTTGACGACCTTGGCGCCGCTGATGTCCTCCATGCCCTGGATCTGGCCACGTCGAGAGTTGATGTCGCCGATGACCTCGCCCATGTAGTCCTCGGGCGTGCGCACCTCGACGGCCATCATCGGCTCGAGCAGGACCGGGTCCGCCTTCTTGATGGCCTCCTTGAGGACCATCGAGCCGGCGATCTTGAACGCCATCTCCGAGGAGTCGACGTCGTGGTAGGCACCGTCGTTCAGGGTCGCTCGGATGCCCACGAGGGGGTACCCGGCGAGCACGCCGTACTGCATGGCGTCCTGGATGCCGGCGTCGACCGACGGGATGTACTCACGCGGGACGCGACCACCGGAGACACCGTTGACGAACTCGTACATCGAGCCGTCCTCGGTCTCGCCCAGCGGCTCGAAGCTGACCTGGACCTTGGCGAACTGGCCGGAGCCACCGGTCTGCTTCTTGTGCGTGTAGTCGTACTTCAGCACCGCGCGGCGGATCGTCTCGCGGTAGGCCACCTGCGGCTTGCCGACGTTGGCCTCGACCTTGAACTCGCGCTTCATGCGGTCGACCAGGATGTCGAGGTGCAGCTCGCCCATGCCGGCGATGATCGTCTGGCCGGTGTCCTCGTCGTGGTGGACCTGGAAGGTCGGGTCCTCCGCGGAGAGCTTCTGGATGGCCGTGCCGAGCTTCTCCTGGTCACCCTTGGTCTTGGGCTCGATGGCGACCTGGATGACGGGGTCGGGGAAGGTCATCGACTCGAGCACGATCTGCTCGTTGAGGTCGGACAGCGTGTCGCCGGTCGTCGTGTCCTTGAGGCCGATGGCCGCGTAGATGTGGCCGGCCATGGCCTCCTCGACGGGGTTCTCCTTGTTGGCGTGCATCTGGAAGAGCTTCCCGATGCGCTCCTTGCGGCCCTTGGTCGAGTTCACGACGCTCGTGCCCGAGCTGATGTGGCCCGAGTAGACGCGGATGAAGGTCAGCGTGCCGAAGAACGGGTGCGTGGCGACCTTGAAGGCGAGAGCCGAGAACGGCTCGTCCTTGCTCGGTGCACGCGTCAGCTCGACGCTCTCGTCGCCCGGCTTGTGACCGATCATCGGGGGCACGTCGAGGGGCGAGGGGAGGTAGTCGACGACGGCGTCGAGCATGGGCTGCACGCCGCGGTTCTTGAACGCGGAGCCACAGAACACCGGGTAGAGCTCGGAGTTGACCGTGAGCTTGCGGATGCCGGCCTTGATCTCCTCCGGTGTCAGCTCCTCGCCACCGAGGTACTTCTCCATGAGGTCGTCGTCGGACTCGGCGACGCGCTCGACGAGCGCCATGCGGTACTTCTCGGCCTTGGCCTGGAGGTCCGCCGGGATCTCGGCGATCTCGTACTTCGCACCCATGGTCACGTCGCCCTTGGCGTCGCCGGGCCACACGAGGGCACGCATGTAGACGAGGTCGATGACACCGAGGAAGTCGTTCTCGGCACCGATCGGGAGCTGCATGACGAGCGGCTCCGCACCGAGGCGGTCCTTGATCGTCTGCACGGTGAAGTAGAAGTCCGCGCCGAGCTTGTCCATCTTGTTGACGAAGCAGATGCGCGGCACGTCGTACTTGTCTGCCTGGCGCCACACCGTCTCGGACTGGGGCTCGACACCCTCCTTGCCGTCGAACACCGCGACGGCACCGTCGAGGACGCGCAGCGAGCGCTCCACCTCGACCGTGAAGTCGACGTGCCCGGGGGTGTCGATGATGTTGACCTGGGTGCCTTCCCAGAAGGAGGTCACGGCGGCAGACGTGATCGTGATGCCGCGTTCCTTCTCCTGCTCCATCCAGTCGGTGGTCGACGCACCGTCGTGGGTCTCACCGATCTTGTGGTTGACACCGGTGTAGAACAGGATGCGCTCCGTCACCGTGGTCTTGCCAGCGTCGATGTGCGCCATGATGCCGATGTTGCGGACCTTGTTGAGGTCCGTCAGGACGTCGAGTGCCACGTCAGGTTTCTCGTCTCATTCGTCGTGGGGTGAAATCGTGGGCGCCGTGGGCCGCGTCGCAGGACGGGCGGGCGCGTGCCCGGCGGTATGCCGTGGAGCGAGCTCCCCGGCATACCGGCCGGACCGCTGGGTCACCAGCGGTAGTGCGCGAAGGCCTTGTTGGACTCGGCCATCTTGTGGGTGTCCTCGCGGCGCTTCACAGCGGCACCGAGGCCGTTGCTCGCGTCGAGGATCTCGTTCATCAGGCGCTCGGTCATGGTCTTCTCACGACGCTGCCGCGAGTAGCCGACGAGCCAGCGCAGGGCGAGCGTGGTCGAGCGACCGGGCTTGACCTCGATCGGCACCTGGTAGGTCGCGCCACCGACGCGACGGCTCTTGACCTCCATGGCCGGCTTGACGTTGTCGAGCGCACGCTTGAGCGTGGCGACGGGGTCGGTGCCGGTCTTGGCGCGGACGCCCTCGAGGGCGCCGTAGACGATCATCTCGGCGATCGACTTCTTGCCGTCGAGGAGGATCTTGTTGACGAGCTGCGTGACGAGCGGGCTCTGGTAGACCGGGTCGACGACGAGCGGGCGCTTCGGAGCGGGTCCCTTACGAGGCATCAGCTCTTCTCCTTCTTCGCGCCGTAACGGCTACGAGCCTGCTTGCGGTTCTTGACACCCTGGGTGTCGAGCGTGCCGCGGACGATCTTGTAACGCACACCCGGGAGGTCCTTCACACGACCACCGCGCACGAGCACGATCGAGTGCTCCTGCAGGTTGTGGCCGACGCCAGGGATGTAGGCCGTGACCTCGATGCCGCTGGAGAGGCGCACACGGGCGACCTTGCGCAGGGCAGAGTTCGGCTTCTTGGGGGTGGTGGTGTACACGCGGGTGCACACACCGCGGCGCTGGGGCGAGCCCTTGAGCGCCGGGGTCTTGGCCTTCGTGGCCTTGTCCTGGCGGCCCTTGCGGACCAGCTGGTTGATGGTAGGCAACCTGGTTACTCCATAACGTTGCTCGTTGTCAGTCGTCCGGGAGGACGACTCCTTGGCTGTTCGGCTCGTCGACCCCCGAGGTCGGGTGTGTCGGATCCGGTTCTTCCCCCTGCACTTCCCGCTCCTGCCACGGCCTCACGGCGTTCGGAAGGGATGGGTTGCCCGGCGGAAGGTCTGCTCTGGACCGAAGTGGTGTCGCATCCGCAGCGTGCGGTTGGACAGGGCACCGAGGCCGTCATCGCGCGTGCCTGAGTTCTGCCTCAGACACAGTGTTCAAGCGTACCGGGGTGCGGCACGCCGACCAAATCGGTTGGAGCGGCCCAGACCTCCCGATGGGGTATGCCGCCCGCTGGCGTCGCATGGACCGGCTGGGTCAGCCGAGCCGCCAGTCACCGGCGTACATGTGCAGCACGGGGACGCCGAGCGACTCGCGGGCCCGCGAGGCCCAGTCGCGGTGGAAGGTGTCCTCGACGGCGTGCGGCTCGGTGACGACGACGACCTCGCGCGCGCCCAGCCTGGCGACCTCCTCGACGAGGGCGGGCATGGGGTCGTCGGAGGTGATCTCGCCGGTGGCGTCGACGTCGTGGCGCTCGAACTCTGCGAGCGTCGTGGAGAGCGCCGTGTCGGCGTCGGCGTGCGCGCCGGTGCGGTTGACGGGGCGCAGCGCCTCGAGCGCCTCGCGCATCTCGAAGAGGCTCAGGTGGTTGAGGAAGGAGCTGAGCAGGTTGCGCTCGGTGTCTGCCGGCACGAGCACCCGGTAGGTGGGCCGGTCGTCCTCGTGCAGACCGACGATCTTGGTCACGTCGACGGCCTTGAGCGCCTCCTCGGTGAGCACGATGATCGTGGGCGTGGGGCCCTCGCCGCTGGGCGCTCCGGCCGACGTCGTCTGGTCGTCGGGCTCGGGCGAGTGCGGCGCGTCGGCTGTCGGCTCGGTCATGCGACCACCCTATCGAGGCAGGCTCCCCCAGCGGGTCACCGGTTGGTCATGCGCCAGCGGGCGAGCAGCACCCCGAGGCGGTCCTCCACCGGACGCGGCGAGGTGCCGGAGAAGTTGCTCATCATGACGAAGACGTAGCGCCGACCGTCGGCGCCCGACACGTAGCCGGCGAGCGAGCTGACGCCGGTGAGGCTGCCGTTCTTGGCCCGCAGGTTGCCGGCGGCGGCCGTGCCGCGCATCCGCGAGGCGAGCGTGCCACCCTGCCACCGCACCGGGTCGACCCCGGCCACCGGCAGCGCGGCCCGGAAGGCGGACCACCACGGGGCGTGCTGGGCCTTGTCGAGCAGCAGCGCGAGCTGGTTCGGGGTGAGCCGGTTGGCGCGGGCCAGGCCCGAGCCGTCGACGAAGCGCAGACCGGTCACCGGGATGCCGGCGCCGACGGCATACGCCCGGAGCGCGGCGGTGCCGTCGGCCCAGCTGCCCGGACGGCCGGTCCTCGCACCCAGGGTCTTCGTGATGGCCTCGGCGTGCGAGTTGTTGCTCAGCTTGAGGAAGGGCACGAGCAGCTGCCCCAGCGTCATCGATGAGTGCCGTGCCAGCAGGGTGCGCGCCTTCGGTGTCGCGCCTCGCACCGCGCTGCCGTCGACCCGGATGCCGGCGGCGACGAGGCGGGCCCGCAGCGCGCGCCCGACCATGAGCGCGGGGTCGTTCACCGTCACCCACTTGCGGGTGGCCGCGTGCCGCACAGGCACCTGTCCACTCACCGTGATCGTGTTGGTGCCGGCCGCGCGGGTGACCGCGATCGTCGTCGCCGTGCCGGCCGCCGACGTGCGGGTCCTGTTGACGAGGCGCACGTGCGACGCCGCGGAGGCCGGCGTGACCGTCAGGCGCGCCAGCGCCGCCGTCGAGGCCGCTGGGGTCGCGGTGACGATGATCGTGCCGGCGTCGTAGTCGGTGTCTGGCGACAGTGTCAGGGCCGACACCTGGGCCGCGTAGTAGGCGGACGCGTACGACGTGGACCAGTACGGGTTGTAGCGCACGTCGTCGAAGGCGGAGGCGTCGGCGACGACGTCTCCGGTGATGCGAGTGACCCCCTTGGCCCTCAGGGCGGACACGAGCGAGGTGAGGTCCTTCTCGAGCAGCGTCGGGTCGCCGCTCCCCCGCAGGTAGAGGCGCCCGGACACCACTCCCCCGCTCACCGGGGCACCGGCGTAGAGGTCGGTGGGCCACCGGTAGCCGGCCCCGAGGCGGCTGAGCGCCGCGGCAGCCGTGAACGTCTTCTGGGTCGAGGCGGGGGCGAGCGGGGTGTCGGCGCCTCGCAGGTAGATGTTCGAGCGGGTCGACGCGTCCCTGATGACGGCCCCGACCCTCGCCGACGACGCGGTGACCCGCGAGTCGCCAAACACCTTGGTGACCTCGCGGCGCAGCGCTGCGTCACGGACGTCGTAGACGGTGGCACCGCTGCCCCGCGGCGCCGACGACAGGACGGCCGCGACGGCGAGCATGACGACCGCCAGCAGGAACGGCCATCGCGCGGACTGGGTGCGTGGACCGCGGGGGCCGCGCACGATCCTCGCTGATCGAGGCTCTCGTGGTGCTCGCGGGCTTCGTGGCGTTCGGACCATGACGACCTCCGGACGGGTGCCGCCGACTGCCCGGACGCCGCCGGACGACCACCTGCCGTTCGAGGCTAGTCCGAATTGTCCGTTTTGGGGAGGGCGAGCTGCGCCCTTCCCGGGAACGCCGAGGGCCGGCTCCCCGTGACGGGGAGCCGGCCCTGCGGCATACGTGGTGCTCGGGTGTCAGACCCGGGCCACCGCTCAGAACTGGTCGAGACCGAGAGCCTCGTCGTCGAGACGGATGGCCTCGCCCGAGCCCGAACCGAAGCCTGCGTAGTCGTAGGCGTCGTAGTTCGGCAGGGAGTACATCGCAGCCTTGGCCTCCTCGGTGGGCTCGACCTTGATGTTCCGGTAGCGGGGCAGGCCCGTGCCGGCAGGGATGAGCTTTCCGAGGATGACGTTCTCCTTGAGGCCGAGCAGCGGGTCGGACTTGGCTTCCATGGCGGCCTGCGTGAGCACGCGGGTCGTCTCCTGGAAGGACGCGGCCGACAGCCACGACTCGGTGGCCAGCGAGGCCTTGGTGATGCCCATGAGCTCGGGACGACCAGCGGCCGGGCGGCCACCCTCAGCCATGACGCGACGGTTCTCGTCCTCGAAGCGGCCGCGCTCGGCGAGCTCGCCCGGGAGGAGGTCCGCGTCGCCGGCCTCGATGATCGTCACGCGCCGCAGCATCTGCCGCACGATGACCTCGATGTGCTTGTCGTGGATCGACACACCCTGCTGGCGGTAGACCCGCTGCACCTCGTCGACGAGGTGCTTCTGGGCGGCACGCGGGCCGAGGATGCGAAGGACCTGCTTCGGGTCGATCGCGCCCTGGACCAGCTTGTCACCCACGGTCACGTGGTCACCGTCGCCGACGAGCAGGCGCGAACGCTTGCTCACCGGGTAGGCGTGCTGCTCGGAGCCGTCGTCGGGCGTGAGCAGGACGCGACGCGCCTTGTCGGTGTCCTCGATCTCGACGCGACCGGTGGCCTCGGCGATCGGGGCGACACCCTTGGGCGTACGGGCCTCGAAGAGCTCGACGACACGCGGCAGACCCTGGGTGATGTCGTCGGCCGCAGCCGCGCCACCGGTGTGGAAGGTGCGCATCGTCAGCTGCGTGCCGGGCTCACCGATCGACTGGGCCGCGATGATGCCGACGGCCTCGCCGATGTCGACGAGCTTGCCGGTCGCGAGCGAGCGGCCGTAGCAGGCCGCACACGTGCCGACCTTGCTGTCACAGGTGAGGACCGAGCGGACCCGCACCTCGTCGACCCCGGCGGCGTAGAGCGCGTCGATGACGACGTCACCGAGGTCGATGCCGGCCACGGCGAGGACGGTGCCGTCCTTGTCGGTGACGTCCTCGGCGAGCGTACGGGCGTAGATCGAGGCCTCGACGACATCGCTCGGCGCCCGCGTGCCCGTGGTCTCGTTGACCTGGGCGATCGGCAGCTTCAGGCCGCGCTCGGAGCCACAGTCGTCCTCACGGATGATGACGTCCTGCGACACGTCGACGAGACGACGCGTGAGGTAGCCCGAGTCGGCGGTACGAAGCGCCGTGTCGGCCAGACCCTTACGGGCACCGTGCGTCGAGATGAAGAACTCGAGCACCGTGAGGCCCTCACGGAAGTTCGCCTTGATCGGGCGCGGGATGATCTCGCCCTTCGGGTTGGCCATCAGGCCACGCATGCCGGCGATCTGACGGATCTGGAACCAGTTACCACCAGCACCCGAGCTCACCATCCGGTAGATGGGGTTCGTGCGCGGGAAGTTGGTCTCCATCTCCTTGGCGACCTGGTTCGACGCCTGCGTCCAGATCTCGACGAGCTCCTGTCGGCGCTCGTCGTCGGTGATCAGACCACGCTCGTACTGCGTCTGGACCTTGGCGGCCTTCGTCTCGTAGCCCTCGAGGATCGCCGTCTTGTTGTCCGGCGTCGTGACGTCGGAGATGGCGACGGTGCAGCCCGATCGGGTCGACCAGTGGAAACCGGCCTCCTTCAGGGCGTCGAGGGACGCGGCGACCTGGACCTTGGAGTAGCGCTCCGCGAGGTCGTTGACGATCGCCGAGAGGCGCTTGCGGTCCACCGGGCGGTTCTCGAACGGGTAGTCGATCGGCAGCGTGTCGTTGAAGATCGCGCGGCCGAGCGTCGTCTCGAGCGTGATGCTCGGCACGATGCCGTCCTCGCCGGCCTCGACACCCTCGGGCAGCTCGAAGCCAGCCGGGGGCACCGCGTCGGTGAGGCGCAGCTTGACCGCCGAGCCGATCTGGATCTCGCCACGGTCGAACGCCATCCGCGCCTCCGACGGAGACGTGAACGCGCGACCCGCACCGGTGCCGCCGCCGTCGATGGCGTCGGTGAGGTGGTAGATGCCGGTGATCATGTCCTGCGTCGGCATGGTGACGGGGCGACCGTCAGCCGGCTTGAGGATGTTGTTGCTCGACAGCATGAGGATGCGGGCCTCGGCCTGCGCCTCTGCCGACAGCGGCACGTGGACGGCCATCTGGTCGCCGTCGAAGTCGGCGTTGAACGCCGAGCAGACGAGCGGGTGGATCTGGATGGCCTTGCCCTCGACGAGCTGCGGCTCGAACGCCTGGATGCCGAGACGGTGCAGGGTGGGCGCACGGTTGAGCAGCACGGGGTGCTCGGTGATGACCTCTTCGAGGACGTCCCACACGACCGGACGGGCCCGCTCGACCATGCGCTTGGCCGACTTGATGTTCTGCGCGTGGTCGAGGTCGACCAGACGCTTCATCACGAACGGCTTGAAGAGCTCGAGCGCCATCTGCTTGGGCAGACCGCACTGGTGCAGCTTCAGCTGCGGGCCGACGACGATGACCGAACGGCCGGAGTAGTCGACGCGCTTGCCGAGCAGGTTCTGGCGGAAACGCCCCTGCTTGCCCTTGAGCATGTCGGACAGCGACTTGAGCGGACGGTTGCCGGGGCCCGTGACCGGGCGACCGCGACGGCCGTTGTCGAAGAGGCTGTCGACGGCCTCCTGGAGCATGCGCTTCTCGTTGTTGACGATGATCTCGGGCGCACCGAGGTCGAGCAGGCGCTTCAGGCGGTTGTTGCGGTTGATGACGCGACGGTAGAGGTCGTTGAGGTCCGAGGTCGCGAAGCGGCCACCGTCGAGCTGCACCATCGGGCGCAGGTCCGGGGGGATGACCGGGATCGCGTCGAGGACCATGCCCGACGGGTGGTTCGTCGTCATCTGGAAGGCGTTGACGACCTTGAGGCGCTTGATGGCCCGGGTCTTCTTCTGGCCCTTGCCGGTGGCGATGATCTCCTGCAGGAGCTCGGCCTCGGCGTCGAGGTCGAAGGACTGGAGGCGCTTCTGGATGGCTGCGGCGCCCATGCCGCCCTCGAAGTACAGACCGAAACGGTCACGCATCTCGCGGTAGAGGATCTCGTCGCCCTCGAGGTCCTGGACCTTGAGGTTCTTGAAGCGGTCCCAGACCTGCTCGAGGCGCTCGACCTGCTGGTCGGCGCGCTTGCGGATGTTGTTCATCTCGCGCTCGGCCTGGTCGCGGACCTTGCGCTTCGCGTCGGCCTTGGCACCCTCGGCCTCGAGCTCGGCGACGTTGCGCTCGAGCAGCTGCGCACGCGACTCGACATCCGAGTCGCGGCGGTTCTCGATCTCCTTCTTCTCGACCTGGATCTGCGCCTCGAGCGACGGCAGGTCAGCGTGGCGCTGGTCGTCGTCGACGGACGTGATCATGTAGGCCGCGAAGTAGATGACCTTCTCGAGGTCCTTCGGGGCGAGGTCGAGCAGGTAGCCGAGGCGGCTCGGCACACCCTTGAAGTACCAGATGTGGGTGACGGGCGCGGCGAGCTCGATGTGGCCCATCCGCTCACGACGCACCTTGGCGCGCGTGACCTCGACGCCACAGCGCTCGCAGATGATGCCCTTGAAGCGGACGCGCTTGTACTTGCCGCAGTTGCACTCCCAGTCCCGGGTGGGGCCGAAGATGCGCTCGCAGAACAGGCCCTCCTTCTCGGGCTTCAGCGTGCGGTAGTTGATGGTCTCGGGCTTCTTGACCTCGCCGTGGCTCCACTGGCGGATGGACTCCGCAGTGGCAAGGCCGATGCGCAGCTCGTCGAAGAAGTTGACGTCGAGCACGTGGTTCCTTCTCTCGTAACTCTCGTTAAGTCTTTGGTCTGAGTGGGATTCGTTGACAACCGGTGGCGTATGCCGCTGAGCGGGCCCAGCGGCATACGCACCGCTTGTCGTGGGGTGGCCTTTTCTCAGACCTCTTCGACGCTGGACGGCTCACGCCGGCTCAGGTCGATGCCGAGCTCCTCCGCTGCGCGGAAGACCTCTTCGTCGGACTCCTTCATCTCGATCGTCGTGCCGTCGCTGCTCAGGACCTCGACGTTGAGACACAGGGACTGCATCTCCTTGAGGAGGACCTTGAACGACTCCGGGATGCCCGAGTCGGGGATGTTCTCGCCCTTGACGATGGCCTCGTAGACCTTCACGCGGCCGGGAACGTCGTCCGACTTGATCGTCAGCAGCTCCTGGAGCGTGTAGGCGGCGCCGTACGCCTCGAGGGCCCAGACCTCCATCTCACCGAAGCGCTGGCCACCGAACTGGGCCTTACCGCCGAGCGGCTGCTGGGTGATCATGGAGTACGGACCCGTCGAGCGAGCGTGGATCTTGTCGTCGACGAGGTGGTGCAGCTTGAGGATGTACATGTAGCCGACCGCGACGGGCTCGGGGAACGGCTCGCCGGAGCGGCCGTCGAAGAGGCGCGTCTTGCCCGAGGCGTCGATGAGGCGGACCCCGTCGCGCGTCTTGAGCGTCGAGTCGAGCAGACCGGTCACGACGTCCTCGGAGGCACCGTCGAAGACCGGGGTCGCCACACGCGTGCCCGCAGGGGCCTCGTGCGCGTCGACCGCGATCTCCTTGGCCCACTCCGGGTTGCCCTCGATCTTCCAGCCGCGCGAGGCGGCCCAGCCGAGGTGCAGCTCGAGGATCTGGCCGAGGTTCATACGACGCGGCACACCGTGCGGGTTGAGCACGACGTCGACCGGCGTGCCGTCCTCGAGGAACGGCATGTCCTCGACCGGCAGGATCTTGGAGATGACGCCCTTGTTGCCATGGCGACCGGCGAGCTTGTCACCGTCGGTGATCTTGCGCTTGTTGGCCACGTAGACGCGGACGAGCTGGTTGACGCCGGGCGGCAGGTCGTCGCCCATGTCGGCGCGGAACTCCTTGACGCCGATGACCGTGCCGGTCTCGCCGTGAGGCACCTTGAGCGACGTGTCGCGGACCTCGCGCGCCTTCTCACCGAAGATCGCGCGGAGCAGGCGCTCCTCCGGGGTCAGCTCGGTCTCGCCCTTGGGCGTGACCTTGCCGACGAGCAGGTCGCCGTCGCGGACCTCGGCGCCGACGCGGATGATGCCGCGCTCGTCGAGGTCGGCCAGGACCTCCTCGGAGACGTTCGGGATGTCCCGGGTGATCTCCTCGGGGCCGAGCTTCGTGTCGCGGGCGTCGACCTCGTGCTCCTCGATGTGGATCGAAGAGAGGACGTCGTCCTGGACCAGACGCTGGCTGAGGATGATCGCGTCCTCGTAGTTGTGGCCCTCCCACGACATGAACGCGACCAGCAGGTTGCGCCCGAGCGCCATCTCGCCACCCTCGGTCGCGGGACCGTCGGCGATGACGCCGCCGGCCTCGAGCCGGTCGCCCTCGTTGACGACGACGACCTGGTTGTAGCTCGTGCCCTGGTTGGAGCGCGCGAACTTGGCGATGCGGTAGGTCTGGTAGGTGCCGTCGTCGTTGGCGACGGTGACGAGGTCAGCCGACACCTCCTGCACGACACCTGCCTTCTCGGCGCGGACGACGTCGCCCGAGTCGAGGGCGGCGCGGAACTCCATGCCGGTGCCGACGATTGGCGCCTCGCTCTTGACGAGCGGGACGGCCTGACGCTGCATGTTGGCGCCCATGAGCGCGCGGTTGGCGTCGTCGTGCTCGAGGAACGGGATCATCGCGGTCGCGGCAGACACCATCTGGCGCGGCGAGACGTCCATGTAGTCGACCTCGTCGCCGGGGACGAGCTCGACCTCTCCACCCTTGGTGCGCACGAGCACGCGGTCCTCGGTGAAGTTGTTCTGCTTGTCGAGCGGCGCGTTGGCCTGGGCGACGACGAAGCGGTCCTCCTCGTCGGCCGACAGGTAGTCGACGTCGTCGGTGACGTGACCGCCGGTCACCTTGCGGTACGGCGTCTCGATGAAGCCGAACGCGTTGATGCGACCGTAGGACGCGAGCGAGCCGATGAGACCGATGTTCGGGCCTTCCGGCGTCTCGATCGGGCACATGCGGCCGTAGTGCGACGGGTGGACGTCACGGACCTCCATCTGGGCCCGGTCACGGGAGATACCACCCGGGCCGAGTGCGGACAGACGACGCTTGTGCGTCAGACCCGCGAGCGGGTTGTTCTGGTCCATGAACTGCGAGAGCTGCGAGGTGCCGAAGAACTCCTTGATCGACGCCACCACGGGGCGGATGTTGATCAGGGTCTGCGGGGTGATCGCCTCGACGTCCTGCGTGGTCATGCGCTCGCGGACGACGCGCTCCATGCGCGACAGACCGGTGCGGACCTGGTTCTGGATCAGCTCGCCGACGGAGCGCAGGCGACGGTTGCCGAAGTGGTCGATATCGTCGACCTCGACGCGCACGTCGACCTCGTCGCCGTTCTTGACGCCCTTCATCGAGTCCTGGCCGTCGTGCAGCGTGACGATGAACTTGATCGTCTTGACGATGTCGTCGATGGACAGGGTCGAGTCGTTGATCGAGGCGTCGAGGCCGAGCTTCTTGTTGACCTTGTAGCGACCGACCTTCGCGAGGTCATAGCGCTTGCCGTTGAAGTAGAGGTTGTCGAGCAGGGTCTGCGCGGCCTCCTTCGTCGGCGGTTCGCCCGGGCGCAGCTTGCGGTAGATGTCGAGCAGCGCGTCGTCCTGGCCCTGGGTGTGGTCCTTCTCCAGGGTGAGGCGCATCGACTCGAACTCGCCGAACTCCTCGAGGATCTGGGCCTCGGTCCAGCCGAGGGCCTTGAGGAGCACCGTGACCGACTGCTTGCGCTTGCGGTCGACGCGGACGCCGACCATGTCGCGCTTGTCGATCTCGAACTCGAGCCAGGCACCACGGCTCGGGATGATCTTGGCCGTGTAGATGTCCTTGTCGGACGTCTTGTCGGGCGTGCGCTCGAAGTACACGCCCGGGCTGCGGACGAGCTGCGAGACGACGACACGCTCGGTGCCGTTGATGATGAAGGTGCCGCGCTCGGTCATGAGCGGGAAGTCGCCCATGAACACCGTCTGGCTCTTGATCTCGCCGGTCTGGGAGTTCATGAACTCGGCGGTGACGAAGAGGGGCGCGTCGTACGTCTGGTCGCGCTCCTTGCACGACTCGATCGTCTTGCGGGTCTCCTCGAAGCGGTGGTCGCGGAACGACAGCGACATCGAGCCGCTGAAGTCCTCGATCGGGGAGATCTCCTCGAAGATCTCCTCGAGCCCGGACCGGTCCGGGACGTCGGTGCGTCCCTCGGCCTTGGCCGCGGCGACGCGAGCCTGCCAGCGCTCGTTGCCGAGCAGCCAGTCGAAGCTCTCCGTCTGAAGCGCCAGGAGGTCGGGGACCTCGAGTGGTTCGCGAATCTTCGCGAAGGACAGACGCCCCGAAGGGGTCTGTGCGGTGGACATGTTCGTCGCAGTACGCGAGGCAGCCAAGGAGGGTCCTTCCACGGGCCTTTTTCGAATCTTCAGATCCGCGTTGCCGCATGGCTCCGCTCGCGGGTCCCATGGTCGAGCCGCATGCCGTGTGGCATGGTGGATGGCCTGACCGAGGTCGCGAAGGGTGGGCATGGGCAGCGCAAAGGCTTAGCCTACCGTCGAAGGGCAGGAGTGTCCAGCCGGGTCAAGCGGCGGAGGTCGTCAGCCGAGGTACGGCCCGGTCTCGAACGACCGAGCGCCCTCGGCGTGACCTGCTACGCCTCCCGGACCGGGAGCTCGCGATGCGAACGCGACGAATATGGCCCGACGCGGCCCAGACGTCAAGACCTGCCCACTCCGTAGGCGCGTCGCGGACCGGGCGGGCGTGCCGCCGCCGCCTAGCATGGGAGGGGCATCCAGTTCCGCAGACGTCCTTCCGAGAGGGAAGCCATGTCCGACCAGAACCCGCCCGAGCAACCGTCCTTCAACCGCCCCGCCGGCGACCCGACCACGCCCCTGCCGACGAGTTCGTCCGGCTCGTCCGGCTCGTCGCCGTCGAGCGGTCCGACGGGAGCGTTCGACTCCCCGGCGGAGCCGGTGCAGAGCGCCGCGCCCGGGTCGTCCACGGGTGCCGGCAGCCCGCCGCCCCCGCCACCGCCGCAGGCGCCGACGGGCTACTCGCCCGGCCCGTCCGGGATGGCCAGCGTGCCCAACCCGGCACGCGAGGGCGCCGGCTTCTTCACGGCGCTCTTCGACTTCAGCTTCACCAACTTCGTGACGCCGATCCTGGTGCGCTTCGTCTACCTGCTCGCGACCGTGGCGCTCGTGGCCACCTGGCTGGTGCTGCTCTTCGCCGGCTTCGTCCGCGGCTTCGGAAGCGGGCTGTCGGTGCTCATCCTCGGACCGATCTTCCTGGTCATCTACCTCGCGGTGATCCGCATGACGCTGGAGTTCTACCTCTCCGTCGTCCGGATGAGCGAGGACATCCACAAGCGCCTCCCCCAGGCCTGAACCCCTCATCGAAAGAGCCGTTCGTCGTGAGGCCGCCCGCGGCCGAGCGAACGAACTGCTCTTTCGATCAGGTCGGGCGTCCGGAAGTGGGCACTCGACATCAGACGCTGGGCTGCTGCTGGGTGATGCAGTGGATGCCGCCGCCACGGTCGAAGAGTGGACGGGCGTCGACGCCGACGACGCGTCGGCCCGGGTAGGCATCGGCGAGGACCGCCAGCGACGCCTCGTCCTGAGGGTCGCCGAACGTGCAGGCGATGACGCCGTCGTTGACGACGAGGTGGTTGAGGTAGCTCCAGTCCACCGGCCCGTCGTCGTCGGCGAGTGTGCGCGGCGCCGGCACCCCCACGACCTCGAAGCGCTCACCCCTGGCGTCGCGGGCGTCCTCGAGCAGGGCCCGCAGCTCGCGTGAGACCGCATGGTCGGGATGGTTCGGGTCCTGCTGCTCGTGGAGCAGGACGACCCCGGGGCTCGGGATGGTGGCGACGATGTCGACGTGACCGCGCGTGCCGAACTCGTCGTAGTCGCGGGTGAGGCCGCGGGGCAGCCAGATGCACGTCGTGGCGCCGATGGTGCGGGCGAGCTCGGCCTCGACGTCGGCACGGGCCAGGCCCGGGTTGCGACCCGGGTCGAGCTGCACGGTCTCGGTCAGGAGCACGGTTCCGAGGCCGTCGACGTGGATGCCGCCGCCCTCGTTGACGAGGGACGAGCCGATGACCTCGGCTCCGCTGAGGCCTCCCACGAAGGTCCCGATGCGCGCGTCGTGCTCCCAGCTGGCCCAGGACTGGGCGCCCCAGCCGTTGAACACCCAGTCGACCGCGCCGAGCCGGGTGCCGTCGCCGGAGTGGACGAACGTCGGGCCGATGTCGCGCATCCACGCGTCGTCGAGGGCAGCCGGGACCAGCTCGACGTCGGGGTGCAGGCGCTCGCGTGCCACGGCGAGGTCGTCGGGGACGACGACCATGCGGACCGGCTCGAACTCGGTGACGGCATTGGCGACGGCGGCCCAGGTGCGGCGAGCGGTCTCGACCTCCTCGGCGGTGTCGCCCAGCGTGTAGCCCTGGCTCGGCCACGCCATCCACGTGCAGTCGTGCGGGGCGGTCTCGGACGGCATGCGCCAGGCCGGCGTCGCGGCGTCGGCGCCTCCCCCGGGTGACGCCTCGGGGGCGTCGGTCACTGCTCCACCTCGCGACGGTGCTCGTCGCGCACGGGGGCGGTCAGGGCGGCATACGAGTCGGGACGCCGGGTCTCGAGGAACGGGAACAGCTCGAGCCAGTCTCGACGCTGGGCCAGGTCGAGGTCGGCCACCAGGACCGCGGCCTCGTCACGTGGGGCCTGCACGAGGATGCGGCCGTACGGGTCGGAGATGAACGAGCTGCCGTAGAAGGTGATGAGGCCCTCGGTGCCGAAGCGGTTGGGAACCACCATGAAGAGGCCGTTGGCGATGCCATTGCCGACGATGACCTGCTGCCACAGCGGCTGCGTGTCGAAGCCGGGGTGGTCGGGCTCGGAGCCGATGGCCGTCGGGTAGCAGAGCACCTCGGCGCCGCCCAGCGAGTAGAGGCGCGCGACCTCGGGGAACCACTCGTCCCAACACGTCGGCAGACCGAGACGCACCGACGGGTTGTCAAGGGAAACAATGGGATACGCGTCCTCGGGCGGACCCGGACGGAAGTACTTGTCCTCGTAGTATCCGGCCGTGACGGGGATGTGCGTCTTGCGGGTGCGCGCCACGACCTCGCCGGTCGGGGCGACGACGACGGCGGTGTTGAAGCCGAGCCTGTCACCGGCGTCGGCGCGCTCGTAGAGCGAGGCGTGCACGTGCACGCCGAAGTCGCGGGCGGCCTCGCGCGCGAAGCTGACGGTGGGTCCGGTCTCGAGGTCCTCGGCGATGGCCGACGGGGTGCCCTCCGGAAGCGTGTCGGCCGGGTAGCGCGACAGCGTCAGCTCGGGCAGGAAGACGATCGTGGCGCCGGCCTCGGCCGCCGTGCGAATGCCGTCGCGGAGGGTCGCGACCAGCGCGGCGGGGTCGTCGACCCACTCGTGCTGGACGACGCCCACGCGCACGGGCGCTGCCTCCGGCTGGTCGACGCGGGCAAGGGACTCGGGGACGCCATCGGCCTGGATCAGCTTCACAGCAGGCAGTATGCCGCAGCGTCGCGAGGCGGTCGGTCCGCGCGCGACGGCGCTCGGTCCCGGACGTCGGGATCGACGCCCGGGACCTCGCCCCCCAGGTTGCCCCCCTCGTAGAAAAGCCGGTCAGCAGCTCGTCAGAAGGCGGAGAGCTCGCTGACGAGCCAGCGCTCGCCGACCTTGCGCATCGTGGCGATGACCCGGTTCTGGTCGATCGCCGGCGCCTGCTGCGCCTTGGTCGTGGTGGCCTGGTTGACGAAGGCCATGACGCGGACCGTCGTGCCCTCGCCGCCGTCGCCCGAGGCGTCCATGACGCCGGCCTCGTAGACCTTGGCCTGCACGGTCGCCTCGTTCTTGACCGCCATCGGCTTGATGTCGCTGGCCGCGACCTTGGTGAACTGGTCCTTGAAGGGGGACGTCAGCTGCGGAGCGACCTCACCGACGTGCTTGTCGAAGGTCGACCCGCTGTAGCTGAGCAGGCTCTCGAGCGTCGTCCGGGCCGAGCCGACCGCTGCCGCGCGGTCGGTGTCGGACACGGTGGGCCGCAGGCCGTAGACGGTCGCGGTCGCGAGCAGTGCGAGGGCGACCACGGCCCCGGCGGCTGCGATCCACAGACGGGCCGAGCCACGTCGCGCGCGCCCCTCGGCACGGTCGTCCGCACGCTCACGGACGGGGCCGGCCGACGGCGCCGTGTCAGAGGGAGCCCGGGTGTCCGCGGTGTCGGCGGCTGCAGCCGCGAGCCCGCGGTCGTGCTTCGTGGGGGCGAGGAGATCGGTGTCGGTGTTGAGGTCGGCGTCGACCTCGGTGCTGCGGTCGAGCACGAGGGTGGACGCGGTCGACTCGCGTCGACGGCGGGTGCCGGCGAC
This sequence comes from Terrabacter sp. 05T424, assembly GCF_056396225.1. NCBI lineage: Bacteria > Bacillati > Actinomycetota > Actinomycetes > Micrococcales > Intrasporangiaceae > Terrabacter > Terrabacter sp. 05T424. The sequence continues at coordinate 351,381 of NZ_JBFTLB010000001.1, read as the reverse complement.
ACGACGGCGCGGGGCGCCTGCCGTGCCGGCCGGGCGTCGGGGGTCAGCTGACGAAGTCAAGGGTGCTCACCTTCCAGGAGTCGCCGACCTTCACGAGGTCGAGCCGGAGCCGGTAGGTCTTCTTCTCGGCCTTGGGGGTCGAGGCGTTCGTGGTGGGGGCGACGACGCCCACGATGACGCGGGCGGAGTCGTCGTCGCCGGAGACGAGCGAGGCCTCGGCGCGCTCGACCGTGGAGACGGTCTTGTTGGCCGTCACGACCGGCTTCAGCTGCGCGAGCGTCGCGGCGTACTCCTTCTGGAACGAGCCGGTCGACTCGGCGAGCACCCGCTTGGTGTCGGCGTCGAACGTCGCGGCGTTCATCGTCACGAAGTTGACGGCGATCTGGCGCCCGGCAGCGAGCGCGGTGTCACGGGCGTCTGCTGTGCGCTGCGCCCGCCAGGCCGACCGGCCGAGGGTGGCCGACACGGCGACCGCCGCGAGGAGCAGGACTGCGGTGACCGTCCAGAGCAGGCGCGGCGTGGGTCGCCACGTGCGGACACCCCTGAGGCCCGCACGTGGCGCGTCGTCACGGCCGGGAGCACTGGCGTCGCGCTCATCGGCGGCAGTGTCTTCGGGGTGGGGTGACCGGTTGGGCGGCTCGCTCCCCGCCTGGGAGGTGGAGCGGGTGGGGGCCATCGTCATCGAGGGGATTCCTTCCGTCACCGGCTAGCGGAGCGCCTCCTGCATCATCCAGAGCCAGCTCGTGCCGTTGCCGGTCCGTGCGTCGCCGCCGGCCGGGACGACCGGCGACTGCACTGACAACGAGGCAGGGCTCCCGGAGGTCACGGCCGGGTTGCCGAGAGTGACCGGAGTGGGGCCGAACGCCATCGGGTAGCTCAGACCGCCGCCGTTCTGCCCCGAACGGGACGGTTTGGGCGCGTTCTGCGCGCCTCGCACGTTGACGCCGGAGCCGCGCGAGGCTGCGCAGTGCGCGTCGAGGTTGACCGGCGGAAGGCCCGAAGTCCGGTGCGGGTCGACCTTCTGGGTGCCTTCGTAGCCCGCCTCGCAGGCCTTCGGGTCGTCGACGTTGAGCACGAGGCCGAAGTGCGCGGTGCCGTCGCCGGGCACGACCGTGAAGCCGCCGTTGACGACGTCGGGGTAGGTCACGAGCAGCTGCTCGATCCCGTCGAGGCGCGCCGTGGTCACGTTGCCGATGGTGATGAAGTTGGCGATGAGCGCCGCGAGGCTCTGCTTGTTCTCGGCGATGAGCGCGTCGAGCTCCTTGGTGGCGACGGCACCCCGGTCGAGCACGACGCGGAGGTCGGGGTCGGCCTGACGCAGGGCGTCAGCCACGTCGGCGAAGCCGGAGACGCTGGTGCGGATGTCCTTGCCGGACCGCACCTGGGTGTCGAGCACGATGCGGCCGTCGTCGATGAGCTTGGTCGTCTGGGGCAGGGCCTCTGAGGCTGCCGTGGTCAGGGCGTTGCCCGAGTCGATGAGGCGTTGCAGGTCGGCGCCGCCGCCCTTGAAGGCGTCGGCGAGCTCGTCGACGGTCGTGACGAGGGCATCGCGCGGCACGGAGGCGACGGTGTTGTCGACGTGCTGGAGCAGCTGGTCGATGCGGATCGGGAACGCCGTCCGATCGCGCGGGATCACGTCGCCCGCGGCGAGGAAGGGAGCGCGAGAGGTGCGCGGCTGGAGGTCGAGGTACTGCTCCCCCACGGCGGACCGGTTCTCGACGACGGCCTTGGCGTCCTTCGGCACCTCGGTGCCGCGGTCGAGGCGCGCGTCGACGACGACGCCGTCGCCCGAGAGCCGCATCCCCTCGACCTTGCCGACCGTGACGCCGCGGTAGGTGACCTCGGCGCCGACGAAGATGCCGCCCGACTGTGCCAGGTCGGCGGAGACGACATAGCTGCCGCCGGCGATCTTGTCGGTCAGCCCGACGTAGTTCGCCGACAGGATGGCGACGAGGGCCACCGACAGGAGGGCGAACGCGGCGAGCTGGAGCCGGACGGTGCGCGTGATCATCGGGAGCCTCCCGTGGGGAAGAGGGCGGACCACGACGCTGTGTCGGCTGAGGAGCCACCCGCCCGGGGAGCCCCGAGGAGGCCGCCCGGCAGTGTCGTCGGTATGCCGGAGGGAACGCCGGGGACGGACGGCAGCGGGATGCTCGGGCGAGGGACCGACGGCAGCGGGACTCCTGGCACGCTCGGCAAGGTCGGCAGGCCCGGCAGACCTGGCCCGCTCGGGAGCTTGCCCACACCGAGGTTGCCCGCGAGCGTGTCGAGGTTGGTGTCGAGGGTGGCCCAGAGGTTGGTGTAGTCGCCCTTGATGGTGTTCTGGGCGTTGTTGGGGAAGGGGTAGGTCAGCAGCAGCTGGAAGCTCTTCGGCAGGTCGTCGCCGGCCTTGTTGAGCTGGCGCAGGATCGGGCTGACGGCGCGGAGGTTCGCCTCGAGGTCGGCCCGCGACCCGCGGATGACGCGGGTGCCGACCTCGCCGAGGTCGCGCAGGGCGGTCAGCATCGCCGTCAGCTGTCGGCGCTGGTCGGCGAGGATCTTGAGCCCCTTGGGCAGCTCGTCGAGGGCCTTGGCGATCTTGTCCGAGTTCTTCGCGAGGGTGCCGGAGAGCCGGTCGATGCTGTCGATGGCGCGCACGATCTCGCCCTTCTGGGCGTCGAGCCCACCGACGAAGGTGTTCAGCTGGCCGACGAGGTCCTTGACGTCTCCGGTGCGGCCGCGCAGTGCGTTGTTCAGCTCGACCTCGATGGTCTTCAGCTGGGCCACGCCGCCGCCGTTGAGCAGCAGCGACATCGCGCCGAGGACCTCCTCGACCTCGGGGTTGCGACTCGTGCGGGACAGCGGGATGCGGTCGCCCTGGCCGAGCCTGCCCTGCGGCTTCGCGTCGGTGGGTGCGGCGAGCGCGACGTACTTCTCACCCAGGAGCGAGGTCTGCTTGAGCTCGGCCGTGGCGTTGTCGGGCAGCACGACGTTGCCGGGCAGGCGGAGCCGGACCGTCGCGGTCCAGCCGGTGACCTGGATGTCCTCGACGGAGCCGACGGTCACCTGGTTGACCTTCACCGACGACTGCGGCACGAGGTCGAGCACGTCGGCGAACTCCGCGGTGACCGTGTAGGAGTTGTCGCCGGTGCCGGCGCCGCCCGGGAGGGGCAGGTCGTAGGCGCTGCAGCCACCGAGGGCCAGAGAGCCGAGCACGACGGCGGCGAGCGCGGCACGAGAACGGTTGCGGGCGGCATACGTCATCGGGAACCTCCGAGCAGTCCGCCGAGGGTCGGATCGGCACCACGCAGGTTGACGAGCCCACCCGGTTGCGGACTGCCTTGCAGCGCAGAGCCGTTCGGCAGCGAGGGGAGCTGGGGCAGCTTGGGCAGCACGGCCTTCTTGAGCGAGTCGCACAGGCGTGTGTTGCCGGCGTTGGTCGGCCCGGTGAGGATCGAGCAGACGAGGAGCAGGGGATCGTCCAGGCCCTTCGCGTTGTTGCGCGTGTCGAGTGTGCCCGTCTCGGGGTGGTAGGCGTTCTGGAGGTTCGAGAGCGCCACGGGGGCATTCTCGAGCACCTGGGCGAGCGCCTGGCGGTTCTTCGCGAAGGCGCCGGTGACGGTGACCGCGCGGTCGAGGTTGCTCTTGAGCAGCGTCCGGTTGTCAGCGACGAAGCCGGACACCTCGTCGACAGCGACCCCGAGGCTGCTCAGCGTCGACTTGAGGTTCTCGCGCTCCTCACCCAGCTGGACCGCCACGGTCGCCAGGTCGGAGTTGAGACGGCGTACCTGCGCGTTGTTCGAGGCCAGCATCGAGGTGAAGGACTGGAGGTTCTTCACCGTGCCGAAGAGGTCGTCCCGGCTGCCCGAGAGCGTCGACAGTGCCGTGGACAGGTCGTGCACCGTCGAGTTCAGCTTGTCGCCGTTGCCGTCGAGGTTGGCGGCCGACGTCTGGAGCAGCTGGTTGAGCGCACCGTCCTTGTTGGCGCCGTCGGGCCCGAGCGCGACCATGAGGTCGTCGAGGCTCTGCGACACCCGGTCGAGCTCCACAGGAACTGCCGTGCGCGACAGCGGGATCCGCGTTCCGGGCGCGAGCGCCGGTCCCGCCTCGTAGACGGGGAGCAGCTGCACGTAGCGGTCGGAGACCAGTGACGGCGCCACGATCGCGGCCTTGGCCGAGGCCGGCACGCGGTACTTCTCGTCGTAGCTGAAGGTGACGTGCACGTGGTCGCCCTCGGGTGCCACCGCCTCGACCTGGCCGACCTTGACCCCGAGGATCCGCACGTCGGAACCGGGGTAGAGCCCGACGGCGCGGGTGAAGTCGGCGCTGACCGTCGTCTGCTGCTGCCGCGGCCAGAAGAGGAACGCGGCCGCGACCAGGGCGACGACGACGAGGCCGGTCACGACCTTTCCGAGCGCGGTCGCGGGACCGTGGAGCCGACCGAACGGCATCCGGCTGCTGGTCTGTGCGGCCATCAGCGAGCACCTCCTGAGGTGCCGGGCAGGAGCAGTCCGGGCAGCTGCGTGCCCGGCAGTGCCAGACCGGGCGTGCCGACGGGCACGACGAGGTTGGACACCCACGTGTCGAACCAGCGGCCGCTACCGAGGGTGTTGGCGTAGACGCGGGTGAAGGGGGCCATGGCGCGGATCGTCTTCTGGAGGTCGGTGTCGTGCTTCTGCAGCAGGGCGAGGGTCTTGTCGAGCTCGGCGAGCGCCGGCTTCAGCTGGGCCCGGTTGTCACGAGCCAGACCGGTCAGCTGCGTGGCGAGCGCCGACGTGTTGCGGAACAGGGTGCGGATGTCGTCGCGGCGCTTGACGAGCTCGACCATGAGCAGGTCGGCGTCCTTGATGAGCGTGCCGACCTGCTGGTTGCGGCTGCGCACCAGCCCGGACACGCTGTTGGCGCGCTGGAGCAGCGAGCCGAGCTCGGCATCGCGGCTGGCGACGGTGCGCGACAGGCGCGAGAGCCCGTCGAGTGTGGACCGGACGTACTGCGGGCTGTCCTTGAACTCGGTGGCGATGACCGAGAGCGACTTCGCCAGCTGGCCGGTGTCGATCCGCTCGGTCGTGGTGGTGAGGTCCTGGAAGGCGTTGATGACGTCGTAGGAGCTGACCGTGCGCGAGACCGGGATCTGGCTGTCCGCGTCGAGCTGGCCGGCGCCCTCGGGGTCGAGCGCGACGTACTTCTCGCCGAGGATCGTCTTCATCCGGATGGAGGCGCCCGTGCGGGTGCCGAACGAGGCGTCCTCGGTGATCGTGAAGTCGACGCGCACGTGACCGTCCTCGAGGTCGACGCCGGTCACCTTGCCGACCTTGACGCCCGCGATGCGCACGTCGTCGTCGGGTCGGATGCCGCCCGCCTCGGTGAAGGCGGCACTGTAGGACGTGCCACCCCCGATGAACGGCAGGCTCGAGGCGTTGAACGCGAGGAACAGCAGCAGCCCGAGGATCACCAGACCGGCAGCGCCGATCGGCACGGGGTTGCGCTCGCGGAAGGGCGTGCTCATGAGTTGCACCTCGCGGACGCGACGTCGTAGGTGGGCGAAACACCGGGCAGCAGCGGGCTCTTGGTGTCGAACCGGCAGAGGTAGAAGTTGAACCACGAGCCGTAGGTGGCGGTGCGTGTCAGGGTCGTGATGCGAGTGGTGGCGTTCGAGATGAAATCCTCGAACTCCTTGACGTTCGCAGGCTTGTTGAGCGTCGTGGCGAGGGTGCGCAGCTGGGCGACGTCGTCCTTGATGAACGGGCGCGTCGACACGAGAAGGTCGGCCGTCTCGGCGGACAGCGTGTTGATGCCCGAGAGGGAGCGCCCGATCGTCTCGCGGTCGGCCGCGAGACCGCTCGTGAAGCGCTGCAGCTGGTCGATGAGCGAGAGCAGCTGCTGGTCGTGGGCGTCGACGGTGCCGAGCACGGCGTTGAGGTTGTCGATCGTGCGGCCGATCACGGCGTCGCGGTCGGCGAGGGTGGACGTCAGGCTCGCGGTCTTGGCCAGCAGGCTGTTCACGTCTCCGCCCTCGCCCTGGAGGGTCTGGATGAGCAGGCCCGAGAGCTCGTTGACGTCGCTCGGCGAGAGCGCGGCGAAGAGCGGCTTGAAGCCGTTGAACAGGACGGTGAGGTCGAGCGCCGGGTGGGTGCGGGCGAGTGGGATCGTCGCGCCGTCCGGGAGCGCGGCCGGGGTGCCGGCGCCCTGCGTGAGCGCCAGGTAGCGCTGCCCGACGAGGTTGCGGTACTTCACCGTCACCTCCGTGCCCTGGGTGAGCACCGAGCTCTTGAGCACCGAGAACTCGATCGCGGCGGTGGCGTGGTCGGAGCCCGCTCCCGGTGCGACCCGGACGTCGGACACCTCCCCGACGCGCACGCCGGCGATGCGGACGTCCTGCCCGGCGATGACGCCCGTGGCGTCGCTGACGAGAGCCGTGTAGGTCGCCTTCGACCCGAGCTGGATGTTGGCGATGGTCAGCGCGAGGATGCTCGTCGCGAACAGCGTGACCGCCGCGAAGACGATGAGCTTGATGAGGGAACCCTTGACCTTCATCGGGTGCTCACCACCGTTCCACGCATCATCGGCCCGGCGAGCAGGGTGCGTATGCCGTCAGCGCCGTCGCTCCCCTGCTGCCCGTCGCGGGCGAAGAGGGCACCGACGACGCGCTGCTCGTCGGCCGTGCCGGCCGACCCCGAGTCGGCGGCCGCGTCACCCAGCAGCGCCTGCGGCACGCCCGAGAACGGTTGGGCGTTGCTCGCCGGCCTCGTGCCGTCGTCGAAGTGGTTGCCGGCGAACGGGTTCGACTGCGACCCGTCGGGCGAGGGCAGGCCGTAGCAGTGCGGCCCGCGCTTGTCGTCCCAGCGCGGCTCCTCGCCCGGCTTGTAGGCCTGGCGGGGCGGCACGACCTCGAGCGTGATGTGGAACGTCCCGCCCGAGAACGCCTGGTTGGCCCGCGGCAGCCAGTTGACCATGCCGCTGGCGACGCACGGGTAGATCGGGGAGTACTCGGCGAGCACGGCGAGCGTCGGGCGGCTCACCTGGCCGACCTGGATGATGCGGTCACCGTTGTCGCGCAGGAAGCCGGCGGCCTCGTTGGCGAAGCCGGCCGTGCCGACGAGGAAGGCCGCGAGCTGCTGGTCCTTCTCGACGATGGTGCGGTTGGTGACCCGAAGCGACTCGGTGAGGCGGAAGAAGTCGGGCGCGACGCCGTTGTAGAGGTCTGCGGTGTCGGCGAGCAGGGAGATGTCCTTCTGGATCGTCGGCATGCTGGGGTTGAGCGCCTTGAGGTAGCGGTCGACCAGCACGAAGTTGCGCCCGATCTGGTCGCCGCGACCGTCGAGCGTCGTCGACAGGGCGTTGAGGGTCGTGGCCAGCTTGGCCGGCTGCACCGTGCGCAGCAGCGGGTAGAGGTTGTCGAGGACCGTCTCGAGCTCGATCGCGACCGTGCTGCGGTCCTGCGGGATGACGTCGCCGGCCCGGATCGAGCGCTGGCTCGGCCCCGCCGTGACGAGGTCGACGTAGCGCTCGCCGAAGAGCGTCTTGGGCAGCAGGCGAGCCGTGACGTTGGCGGGGATCTTCGCGACGTCCTCGGGCTGCAGCGCGAGCTCCAGGCGGGCACCGGTGGGCGTCGCCTCGACGGTGCGCACCTCGCCCACGAGCAGGCCGCGCAGCTTGACGTCGGAGCTCTCCTGCAGCTGGCTGCCGAGCCGGTTGGTCTCGAGCGTGACCATGACGACGGGCGTGAAGCGCTTCTGGAACGAGGCGATCGAGAGCCCGAGAAGGAGCGTAAGCACCACGAGGAAGATGATGCCGTATGCCTTCTGCCCCAAGCGCTTTCGCGTGTGCTGGGTGATCGGGCCCGGAGTCGCGTCGGTGCTGACGTCGTCTGCGGCTGTGCTCTTCGCGGGGCTCATCCGGCGATCCGGACACTCGTGGTCGCGCCCCAGATCGCGAGCGACAGGAAGAAGTCGACGATGTTGATGGCGACGATCGAGGTGCGCACGGCCGTGCCGACGGCCACGCCCACGCCCGCGGGGCCGCCCGACGCGGTGTAGCCGTAGTAGCAGTGGATGAGGATGATGACGACCGCGAACACCATGACCTTGGCGAACGACCAGAAGACGTCGCCCGGTGGCAGGAACAGGTGGAAGTAGTGGTCGTAGGTGCCCTCCGACTGCCCGAAGTACGCCGTCGAGATGAACCGGGTCGCGGCATACGAGCTGAGGAGCCCCAGCACGTAGAGCGGGATGACGGCGACGAAGCCAGCGATCATCCGGGTGGTGACGAGGAACGGCAGAGACGGGATGCCCATGACCTCGAGCGCGTCGACCTCCTCGGAGATGCGCATCGCGCCGAGCTGTGCGGTGAAGCCGCAGCCGACGGTGGCAGCGAGTGCGAGGCCGGCGACGAGCGGGGCGATCTCGCGGGTGTTGAGGTAGGCGGAGAAGAAGCCGGTGAACGCGCCGGTGCCGAGCTGGTCGAGCGAGGAGTAGCCCTGCAGGCCCACCTCGGTGCCGGTGAAGAAGGCGAGGAAGGCGATGACGCCGACCGTGCCGCCGATGACCGACAGCGCGCCGGTGCCGAGCGAGACCTCGGCGAGGAGGCGCACGACCTCCTTCTTGTAGCGGCGCAGGGTGCGTCCGCTCCACGCGAGGGATCGCACGTAGAAGCGCATCTGCTCGCCGAGCGAGTCGAGCGCGCGGGAGGGCCCGCCGGCCAGGTGGAGCAGGCGCTCCGCGCTCTGGGGTCGGGTCTTGGTCTTGGTCTGGGTCTGGGTCTTGGTCTTGGTCTTGGTCGCCATGGTCGGTTCTCAGATCTTCTGGGGGACGACCTGGAAGTACACGGCCGTGATGACGAAGTTGACGACGAAGAGCAGCATGAAGGTGATGACGACGCTCTGGTTGACGGCGTCGCCGACGCCCTTCGGGCCACCCCCGGCGTTGAGTCCCTTGTAGGCCGCGACCACTGCGGCTATCGCCCCGAAGATGAGGGCCTTGATCTCGGCGGTCCAGAGGTCGGGCAGCTGGGCGAGGGCGGTGAAGCTCGCGATGTACGCGCCGGGCGTGCCGCCCTGGACGATGACGTTGAAGACGTATCCACCGACGACGCCGACGACCGACACGAGTCCGTTGAGCAGCACCGCGACGAGCATCGAGGCGAGCACGCGGGGCACGACGAGGCGCTGGATCGGGCTGATGCCGAGCACCTCCATGGCGTCGATCTCCTCGCGGATCTTGCGGGAACCGATGTCGGCGCAGATCGCCGAGCCGCCGGCGCCCGCGATGAGCAGCGCCGTGACGATCGGGCTCGCCTCACGCAGGACCGCGAGCACGCTCGCCGCTCCGGTGTAGGACTGGGCCCCGAGCTGGCGGGTCAGCGTGCCGAGCTGGAGCGCGATGACCGCGCCGAAGGGGATGGACACGAGGGCCGTCGGCAGGATCGTGACGCTCGCGATGAACCAGGCCTGCTGGATGAACTCCTTGACCTGGAACGGCCGTTTCGGCAGGGCTCGGAAGACGTCGAGCGTGAGCGCGAACAGGGAGCCGGACTGGCGCAGTGCGCCGGTGAGGGGTGCGGCCATGTCAGCTCACCTCGCCGACGAGCTCGGGTGACTCCGCCGCGGCCGCGGGCTGGACGGCCGTCGGCGCGGCCGGCGACTCGTAGCGGACCCCGGGGACGCCCGCCTTGTCCGAGAGGAACGAGCCGGGCGCGGGGGTCACGCCGTTGGCGCGGCACCACTCCCCCGCCGGGCGCTCTGCACGGCGCGGCGAACCGTCGCTCGTGCGCAGCTGGAGGGCGATGGGCGGCAGCGGGGGGAGCTCCTGGCCCTCCTCGGCCGCCAGCTCGTCGGCGTCCTTCTCCTCGGACATGCCGATCGGTCCCACGGTCTGGGCGTTGAGGAACTGGCGCACGACCGGTTCCTCCGAGCTCAGCAGCATCTCGCGCGGGCCGAACATCGCCAGGTGCTTGTGGTAGAGCAGCCCGATGTTGTCGGGCACGGTGCGGGCGGTGTTGATGTCGTGCGTGACGATGAGGAAGGTCGCGTCGATCTGGGCGTTGAGGTCGATGAAGAGCTGGTTGATGTAGGAGGTGCGCACCGGGTCGAGGCCCGAGTCGGGCTCGTCGATGAGGAGGATCTCGGGATCGAGCACCAGCGCGCGGGCCAGTCCGGCGCGCTTGCGCATGCCGCCGGAGATCTCACCCGGCAGCTTGCTCTCGGCGCCCGAGAGACCGACGAGCTCCATCTTCTCGCTGACGATGCGCCTGATCTCGGCCTCGGTCTTCTTCGTGTGCTCGCGCAGGGGGAAGGCGACGTTGTCGTAGAGGGTCATCGACCCGAAGAGCGCACCGTCCTGGAAGAGGACACCGAACAGCTTGCGCACCTCGTAGAGGTCGGACTCCCTCAGCCGCGTGAGGTCGCGGCCGTTGATGACGATCGAGCCGGCGTCGGGCTTGAGCAGCCCGACGAGCGTCTTGAGGAAGACCGACTTGCCCGTGCCGGAGGGGCCGAGCATGACCGAGATCTCACCTGCGGGAAGCGTGAGGGTCACGTCCCGCCAGATCGTCTGCGACCCGAACGTCTTGGTCAGCCCTGTGACCGCGATCTCCACACCCATGTGGCATCCACCTGCATCTCTCTCACCGTCTCGACTCGGCTACGGGGGAAACGAGGGGCCCGGACGGAAGTTACGCGCGAGTTCGGTTTGCCCGGTGTGGCCGGGCGGCGGTGGTTACCCTGTGTGCACCGTGATGGAGGAGGGGTGCATGCGAGCGAAGCTGCGTGAGTCGCAGGTCGGGCCAGGTGCCGTGCTCGAGGTCGAGGGCACGCGCCACCGTGTCGTGGGCAGCCTGCGCTTCGACCTCGACGGCATGGCCTGGGGCGAGCACTGCATCACCGCCTCGGGGCCTCGCGAATGGGTCTCGTTGCGGCCGCGCGGGGCCGCGTCGATCATCCACTGGCGCTCGCGTCACGACCTGTTCGGCGAGCCCGACCACGCCGGGACGACGCTCGACGGTCGCGACTGGACGTTGCTCGAGGCCGGCTCGCTGACCTACACGGCCAAGGGCGACACGGGCACCGGCAGCAGCGGCACGTGCGAGTTCGTGGAGTTCACCCATGCCGGCGAGCTGCTCGTCTTCGAGAGCTTCGACGGCGCCGTGTGGGAGATCAGCGTCGGCCGGCTCGTCGACCCGGCCCAGGTGCGCGGCTACCACGAGGTCGCCCGCGCCTGACGCTCAGTGGGTGGCGGTGACCTCGTGGCTGACGCTGTCGCCGTCGACGCGCACGGTGAACGACGCGACTCCGGCGTCGCCCTGGCCGCCGGCCGCGCCGAGGCGCGCGAGCACATCGGCCAGCCGGGCGAACGTCTCCGGCGTCGGCACCGGCGCCTGGCCGTCGGCGTTGCCCGACAGGCCGGTGAGCCGGTGGGCCGCGTCGACGGTCAGCGCCGCCGTCATGCGCTGGACGGGCACGCCACGCTGGGCCTCGATCCCCTGGCGCAGCACTGCGGCGACCTCGTCGAGCACCCCTGCCACGGCGCCGGCGTCGACCCCTCCCCCATTCGCAGGGGAGCCTTCCTCCCCGCCGGTCGCGTCGGCGGCCGTATGCGGCTGGGCTGGGTCGGCGGCATACGCGGCCGTCGTGCCGGGCGTGGCGTCAGCCGGGCCTTCCGCTGCCGTGTCAGCCGGGGTGTCGGCGGGGTTGTCTGCGCCGGGTCGGGGCGTGTGCCCCTCGCTCAGGAAGCCGATGGCGGCGAACTCGATCTTGCCGAAGTCGACCTCCGCGTCGCGCGCGAGCGAGTTGTCGATGACGTAGGCGAGGTTGACGGCGAGGTCCTTCATGCCAGGGTGAAGCTGCTGGCCGACGAAGCGGGCACACAGGAGCAGCGCGTGCACCCGGACCATCGGGCGGCCCTTGCGGTCCTCGACCCGCTGCTCCGCCTCGACCCGACCGAGGTCGAAACCGTCGGCGGGGTAGAAGTGCACCGGCCGCTCGAGCACGAAGAGCGAGTAGTCGGGCCGGTCGGATCCGGGCATGAGCCGGTAGAGCTCACCGTTCAGGGGGAGCTGCCACTCGAGCTCGGGCGGCGCCGTGTCGAAGTGCGTGACGGAGACGAGCGGGCCGTAGCGCCCGGACGGCGTCGGCGTGGGCGTGCCCGAGGGCGCGTCGGCGACGGGCAGGGGCGCAACGAGCTGGGGCGCGACGGGGACGGGCGGTCCAGACTGGGGCGCCGACGCGTCCGGGTTCGCTGGCGGGTTGCCCGGCGCGGACGCCGGGGTGTCATCGCCGGAGCCGAAGGTGCGCGACAGCCATCCCATGCGGGCAAACCTACCCGGACGTCCACCGGAATCCGTGGGGCGCCGGTGCAGCACATCCGGGGTGTCGATGCGTCGAGGTGTCGAGGTGCCGGTACAAGGGCCGGCACCCCCAGCGAGAGGCAGTCCGTGGAGGCATCGTTCGAGGAGTTCGTCCGCAGCCGCGGTCCGGCGCTGCTGCGTTACGCGCACCTCGCTCGGGAGGCCGTAGAGGTTCTCGTGGTGGGCTGTCGGCACCACGAGAACGGCGCCCGGGTTCGCCGGCCACCACTTCGGGCCGATTCGCGCGAAGACGAGGCCTTCACTGGCGACGATGTCGTCGGCGGCGCTGTCGGCGTTCGTGATCCCGGCCAGCAGGTTGCAGAAGGGGCAGGACCAGCCGGCCGGTTCGTGGCGCACGCGCATCGGCCCACCCTGCCCGAGCGCGCGACACCCAGCGGCCCGTGGTTACGGTGGGTCGGTGACGACAGTGAGCAAGGACGCTCCGGACCGCCCGGCCCTGGGTGACCTCGCAGACACCCTGGCGACCGGCGCCCTGCTGACCGAGCCCGACAGCCTGGCGGCCTACCGCTTCGACTACACCGCTGACGCCGGCGCAGGTATGCCGCTCGCCGTGGTCCGGGCGGAGACCGCGAAGGACGTGCAGGCCACGGTGCGCTGGGCCGGGGCTCACGGCATACCTGTCGTGCCTCGTGGCGCCGGCAGCGGACTGTCCGGTGGCGCCAACGCGATCGACGGTTGCATCGTGCTGAGCCTCGAGCGGATGCGGGCGCTCGAGATCGACCCCGCGACGCGCACCGCCGTCGTCGAGGCCGGCGCCCTCAACGCAGAGGTGAAGCGAGCCGCGGCGCAGTACGGCCTCTGGTATCCACCCGACCCGTCGTCCTACGAGATCTGCTCGATCGGCGGCAACGTCGCCACCAATGCCGGCGGCCTGTGCTGCGTGAAGTACGGCGTGACCACGGACTACGTGCTCGGCCTCGACGTCGTGCTCGCCGACGGCACGCTCGTGCACCTGGGCGGCCAGCGGGTCAAGGACACCGCCGGCCTCTCGCTCGTCAAGCTCTTCGTCGGCAGCGAGGGCACGCTGGGCATCGTGACTCGCGCGACGCTGCGGCTCGTGCCGGCCCAGGCTCCTCCGGCGACGCTGGTCGCCACCTTCGACGACGTCGAGGCGGCCGCCCGCGTGGTCGTCGCCATCGGGGCGAGCATGCGCGCGTCGATGATGGAGCTCATGGACCAGGCCTCCATCAACGCCGTCGAGGACCATCGCAGCATGGGGCTCGACCGCACGGCCGGCGCGATGCTGCTCGCGCAGTCCGACGCCCCGGGTGCTGCGCGCGGCGAGGAGATCGCCGAGATGGAGCGCATCTGCACGGCCGGCGGCGCCCGCGAGTGCTTCTCGACGACCGACTCCGACGAGGGAGCGATGTTCGTCGCCGCCCGGCGGTCGGCGATCGTCGCCATCGAGCGCCGCGGCGCCATCATGCTCGAGGACGTCGGGGTGCCCGTGCCGCGGCTGCCCGAGCTGCTCACTGGCATCGCGGCCATCGCGGCACGGCGTGAGGTCGAGATCCCGGTCGTGGCGCACGCCGGCGACGGCAACACGCACCCGATCGTCGTGCACCCACCCGGCGATGCCGACGCGAAGGAGCGTGCGGCACAGGCGTTCTCGGAGGTGATGAGCCTCGCGATCAGCCTCGGCGGCACCATTACCGGCGAGCACGGGGTCGGTCGCCTCAAGCGCGCTGCCCTCCCCGAGCAACTGGGCCCCGATGTCATGGCCCTCACCCACCGCATCAAGAACGCCCTCGACCCGCAGGGCATCCTCAACCCCGGAGCAGCCTTCTGATGACGACCACGCCCCCGACCACCGCGTCCCGTCCCGTCGCCGAGCGTCACCTCTTCGGGCCGGGCCCCTGCAACCCCTACCCCGAGGCGACGCTCGCTCTGGCCGCGCCCCTGCTCGGGCACCTCGACCCCGACTTCCTGGCGATCATGGACGAGACGTGCGACCTGCTCCGCTACGTGTGGGGCACCGGCAACCGGCGTACGCTGCCGCTCTCGGCGACGGGGTCGGCCGGCATGGAAGCCGCCTTCGTCAACACCGTCTCCCCCGGCGACGTCGTCGTGGTCGCCGTCAACGGGCTCTTCGGCGAGCGCATGGTCGACGTGGCGGGACGCCACGGCGCCGAGGTGGTCCGGGTCGACCACGAGTGGGGCACGCCCGTCGATGCCGAGCGCGTGGCCGCCGCCCACCCGTCACCGAAGATCATCGCGGCCGTCCATGCCGAGACCTCGACCGGTGTCCGCTCCGACATCGCCGCGCTCGGCGCAGTCAAGGGTGATGCCCTGCTGCTCGTCGACGCCGTGACGAGCATCGGCGGCATCGAGCTGCGCGCCGACGAGTGGGGCATCGACATCGGCTACGCCGGCACGCAGAAGTGCCTCGGCGTCGCCCCCGGCCTCGCGCCGTTCACCATCAGCGACCACGCCTTCGCGCGGCGCGTGGAGAAGCCGTCGTCGTGGTACCTCGACCTCGGCCTGCTGGGCGGCTACGTCGGCGAGGCCTCAGGCGCCGGCAAGCGCACCTACCACCACACCGCACCGACGGCGATGGTCGCGAGCCTGCACGCCGGACTTCGTCGCATCGCCGACGAGGGACTCGAAAAGGTCTGGGACCGCCACGCCGAGGCCGGACGACTCCTGCAGGACGGCCTGCAGGAAATGGGGCTCGAGCTCTTTGCGTCCGAGGGCTGGCGCCTGCCCGAGCTGACGACGGTGCGCGTGCCAGACGGGGTCGACTCGGCGGCCGTGCGGGGCTACCTGCTCGAGCGGCACGACATCGAGATCGGCGCGGGCGTCGGTGAGTTCGCCTCGACGGTCTGGCGCATCGGCCTGATGGGCCACAACGCCCGCCGCGACCGCGTCGCCCTCGTGCTCGCGGCCCTGAAGGACGCCCTGACCCACGCCGCCTGAGTCGGAGCCCTCCGTCGGAGGAGGTATGCGGTCGCGCCAGGACGCGACGAATCGCCTCGACCCACAGTGCCCACAGAGGGCGCGGGGCGTGGCGGTGGGAGCGGCATCGGCGGCGGCCATGCGGCATACGCAAGGAGCGGGTGGGCTGGAACGGCCACCGACGCTCCACGCCGCGACCGCCGTCACGCCCCGCGTCCGTCGGGAACTGAGCACTCGACGGGGAGGGGCCGTCGGGAACTGAGCACTCGACGGGGAGGGGCCGTCGGGAAGTGAGCACTCGACGGGGAGGGACCGTCGGGAAGTGAGCACTCGACGGGGAGGGGCCGTCGGGAAGTGAGCACTCGACCGGGCACGGTGGGCAAACGAAAAGGCGGGCCCGACCGTGTGGTCGGACCCGCCTTCGCGGTGAAGCAGTGATCCCGGCAGAGCCGGGTCAGATCACTTGAGCTCGACGGACGCGCCGGCGCCCTCGAGCTGCTCCTTGGCCTTCTCGGCCGCAGCCTTGTCGACACCCTCGAGAACGGGCTTGGGGGCGCCGTCCACGAGGTCCTTGGCCTCCTTGAGACCGAGGCTCGTGAGCGCGCGGACCTCCTTGATGACCTGGATCTTCTTCTCGCCGGCGGCGGTGAGAACGACGTCGAACGAGTCCTTCTCCTCCTCCTCGACGGCGGCAGCGCCGCCACCGGCAGCCGCGGGAGCGGCGGCAACGGGGGCAGCAGCGGTGACCTCGAAGGTCTCCTCGAACTGCTTCACGAACTCAGAGAGCTCGATGAGGGTCATCTCCTTGAAAGCGTCAAGGAGCTCGACGGTGCTGAGCTTCGCCATGGTGGCTTCCTTCCTAGATATTGCCGTGAGTGGCGTGTTGTTGAATCGAGCTGGAGCGCAGGAGCGCAATCAGCTCTCGTCGCCACCCTCGGCGACGTCGGTGGTTGCCTCGGCGGCCGGAGCCTCCGTGGCGGGAGCCTCGTCGGCGGCAGCCGGCGTGGCGGGACCCTGCGCCTCGACCTTCTGGCGCAGGGCGTCGACCACGCGGGCCGTCTGCGACAGAGGTGCGACGAAGAGGTAGGCGGCCTTGGTGAGGGAGCCCTTCATGGCCCCCGCAAGCTTGGCCAGGAGAACCTCGCGGGACTCGAGGTCCGCGAGCTTCGTGATCTCCTCGGGGGACAAGGCCTTGCCGTCGAGGACGCCGGCCTTGATCACGAGGAGGGGGTGTGCCTTGGCGAAGTCACGCAGACCCTTGGCCGCTTCGACCGGGTCACCGGTGACGAAGGCGATGGCCGACGGGCCCTGGAGGTGGCCGTCGAAGGCCGAGATCCCGGCCTCCTGCGCGGCGCGCTCCGTGAGCGTGTTCTTGACCACGGCGTAGGTGGCGTGCTCTCGGATCGAGTTGCGCAGCTCGGTGAGCTGCTTCACGGTCAGGCCGCGGTACTCGGTGAGAACGGCCGCACCGGACTCACGGAACTTGTCCGCGATCTCGGCAATGGCTGCGCTCTTCTCGGCGTTCGCCATCTGGGCCTCCTTCCCTTGCGTGGTGCCGCCGGTGAAGGGGCCCGTAGGGCCTGCACGAGAAGAGCCCCGGCGCAGGGCGCTCGGGGCTCGAGGCGGCATACTCGACGTATGCCGTGAGGCTGAGTGTCCTGCGCTGGCTGCCCGCATCGTGCGGGACCTTCGAGAGATCGTGGTTGCCCACGCCTCCAACCGGCGGTCATTGGTCGTTGACCAGAGTACGGGGTGCGCCCCCCACGACCAAATCGGCATGGCCCTGGCCCGCTCTCCCGCGCGTCCCGGGTGCGCTCCCTGCCTAGGGCGGGTAGGTGACCTAGCGTGAGCCACATGGCGCGAGGCAGCGTGGAACGCCGGCCCACCCCGGCTCAACGGCAGGCCATCCGCCGTCGACGCACGTGGGCCGGTCTGGTCGTCGTGCTCTGCATCGCCGGCGACGTGTGGTCGGTGAGCGGCGCGGGAGCCCGCGAGCCCGTGCCGGAGGCGGGGCTGCTCCGCATCGACCGGTTGTCGTTCGCGGCGGGTACGGCGCCCTCCATCGCCGTCGACCAGGTCGAGCGTGTGCCCGACTCACAGGTCGGCTCCCCCGTCGGAGGCTCCGCCGCCGGCGAGACACCAGGCACTGCAGCCCAGGGCGACGCCGGTGCCACGGCCGGGGGCGCCACCCTCAACGACGGCAAGGACGCCAAGGGCAACGTCATCGAGTCCGGCACCGGACGCTTCACGGTCGTCGCGATGCCCGCCAAGGCTCTTCGCCCCACCCCGGCCAGCGGCCGCACAGTGCGCTACACCGTCGAGCTCGAGGGCGGGCTGGACGTGTCCGGCGAACAGCTGGCCACCGTCGTCGGCACCGTGCTCACCGACCCCCGCGGCTGGCAGACCAAGGACGACGTCCGGTTCGTCAACGTGGCGCCGGCCGCTGCGGCGAGGGGTGCAGGCATCGACCTGCGCATCACCCTCGCGAGCCCGAACACCACCGACAAGCTGTGCGCCCCGCTCGAGACCCGAGGTGAGGTGAGCTGCCACAACTCCGGGCGGGTCGTGCTCAACCTGCGACGCTGGGTGCTGGGCGCCGAGGCCTACGGCACCGACATCGCCGCCTACCGCACCTACCTCGTCAACCACGAGGTGGGCCACGGCATCGGCCACGCCCACGCGTACTGTGGCGGCCCGGGCAAGGTGGCGCCCGTCATGATGCAGCAGACCTACGGCCTCAAGGGCTGCACAGCGTGGCCGTGGCCCACGACCAAGCCCGCCTGACTGCCTTCCTGACCTGTCACCGCACCGTCCCGGGGCGAGCACGCGGCCGAGCGGGCAGGCTCGTCGCGACGATGGTCACGACCAGCCTGCCCTGCCCCGTCTCGGCGGATCTCAGAGCAATGAGGTCACGGACGATCCGACACGCACCACGGAACCCGTCGGGAGACTGCCCCGGACGCGGTCGGTCACGATCTCGAGCATGACCACCTCGATGGACTTCGAGGTGCGCACCACCTTGTGCAGCGTGACCTTGCCTACGCCGGGGACGGTCAGCACGGTGTTGGGCGGGACCGACGACGAGATGGCCGGGACGCCCGGGATGCGCAGCCCCACGAACCTGGACGCGTCGGCGTAAACGGGAGCGCCGCCGGGGCCGGCCTGCCGCGCCGAGGTCTCGGCGACGATCGACTCAGCGCTGATCAGGCCGCCGAGCACCCGCGGGGCCGTGATCGTGTTCCGCGCCCAGGAGCTGCGCACGGTCGAGGTCAGCTTGGAGAGAACGTCGGTGGAGGTCGTGCCGGTCGAGACCAACGTGGGGACGGTGGCTGTCGCGAGGGTCGCCTGACCCGAACCGCCGGTGCACGGCACGCCGGCCAGGGCGGTGCGGCTCGATGACGCAGCGCCGTCGGGGTAGCTCGCGGACGTCGCAAAGCCGAACCCACCGACGAGCCCGCTCACGGGACCCGTCAGCGTCGCGCGGGACACGCCGACGTCCATGCGTGAGCCGATGGGAAGACCGAGCGCGTTCGACCCTGTGACGACGACCCGCAGGGCCGTGGTGGCGACCCGCAGCTCATTGCCGACGACCGACCTGGACTGCTGGTTGAGGTAGACCGTCGCGAAGGCCGCCCAGCCCGACGAACGCAGGGTGATGGCCGAATTCGGGGCGGGGACGCTGTTGACCGACCGGCCGCCGACCTTGAGCCCGACGAGCTGGGATGTGTTCGAGCCAGTGAGAGCCCCGGCGGTGCTGCGTGAGGCGGCACTCGTCGAGGTCACGTTGTCGGCGTGGACGAGCCCCTTGAGGAGGTTCACCCCCGAGGTCGTCGACGACGCCCGGCTCGAGTGACCGGTCGGGCTCTGCGTCGTCGTCGCGCTGGTGCGGGTGGCGCCGACCCAACCGGCAGGAACATCGCCAGCCGCGGCGGATCCGGCGGTGGACCTCCCGAACACCGTGGTGCAGCTGATCCCGGCGTATGCCGTCGGGCCGGAACGGACGACGCCCCCGACCACGACGTAGCTGCCGTAGGCGGAGGCGCTGGCCCCGAGCAGCGGCGTGGCCGCAGTCGCCGGAGCGGCAGTGAGAGGCGCGGCCATCCCCGAGATGGCCGCACCGACGAGGATCGCCGTGAGTTTCCTGTTCATTGTCGAGCTCCCTGTCATCGATGCCCTGCCATCGATCCCCTGACCGATGTGCACAGAAAACGAGGGTCCGCACCAGTGTGTTATGCGACACATCGACTATTTGCGTGATATGCGCACTCCGCACGTCGCACCGATCCCGCAGCCGGACTCACACCGAAGGAGGCCGTCCCCGGTGGGAACGGTCTCCTTTCCATCCCCGGTGACCGGGGCGGTCAGCGGGGATGGACGACCATCGCCGAGCCGCCCCCGCGCCGCACCGTCTCGGCCGCCGCCTCGAAGCGGTTGCCACCGAGGCTCCGGATCGCCGTCACTGCGCCGATCTCACCAGCGTCCCTGAGCACGTGCCCGAGGGCGCGCAACCCGGCCGCGGCGGGGCTCGCAAGGAACGCCGGCTCGGCGTCCTCCGCCGCGCCGTTGCGGGAGGAGAGCCGCGGGGCCGCGATGGCGTCGACCAGTGACAGTTCACGGTCGAGGTAGCCGAGGATCGTCTGCGACACCGACGTGATGATCGTGGCGCCGCCGGGCGAGCCGACGGCCAGGTAGGGACGACCGTCCTGAAGCAGGATCGTCGGGCTCATCGACGACCGCGGCCGCTTGCCGGGGCCCGGGAGGTTCGGGTCGGGGGCCTCGCCCTGGGTCGGGGCGAAGTTGAAGTCGGTCAGCTCGTTGTTGAGCAGGAAGCCGTAGCCAGGCACCGTGATCCCCGAGCCACCCGTCTGCTCGATGGTGAGGGTGTAGGACGCCACGTTCCCCCACCGGTCGGCCACGGTCAGGTGGGTGGTCGACTGCCCCTCGCTGGGCTGTGACGACGCGGGTGCGGTGGCGCACGAGGTGTAGGAGCCGTCGGGGATGCCCGGCGGGATCGGCCGCGGCGAGTAGGCCTTGGCCGGGTCGAAGAGGCAGGCGCGCTCGGCGGCGAAGCCTCGGCTCGTCAGCTCATCGACGGGGACACCGGGCACGTCGCCGACGTAGCGGTTTCGGTCGGCGAACGCCGTGGCCGACGCCTCGGAGAACCGGTGCAGGTAGTCCACGTCGGAGAGCGCGGACGTCTTGGTGCCCGTGCGGTTCTCGTAGGCCTTCATGAGGTTGAGGATCTCGGCGACGGCGATGCCGCCCGAGCTGGGAACCGGCATGCCGTAGACGTCGAGGCCCTCGTACTGCGAGTGGATCGGCGCCTTCGTCAGCGCGCGGTAGGAGGCCAGGTCGCGCAGCGTCAGCTTCCCGCCCATGACCTCCTGGCCCGGCACGGTGTGCGGGGCGTTGGACTCGCGGACGATCGCCTCACCGAGGCGGCCACGGTAGAGCACGTCCGTCCCCTGGGTCCGCAGCGTGCGGTAGGCCCTGGCCATGTCGGGGTTGGTGAAGGTCGAGCCGACGGCCGGCGCCTGGCCGTTGCGCAGGAACACCTGCGCCGTCGCCGGGAACCTCGAGAACCGAGTGGCGTTCTGTGCCGTCTGGTCGTGGAAGGTCTGGTCGACGACGAACCCCTTGGCGGCGAGCCGCTCGGCCGGCTTGAGCGCTTCGTTGAAGGAGATGGTGCCGTGGTCGCGCAGCGCCTTGGCCCACAGTGCGGGCGTGCCCGGGACCCCGACCGAGAGGCCGGAGTTCACGGCGGTGGCGAAGGCGTAGGGCTGGCCGGTGGCCGGGTCGATGAACGCCTTGTCGGTGAAGGACATCGGCGCGGTCTCCCGGCCGTCGATGGTGCTGACCTTCCTGGCGCGTGCGTCGTAGTAGACGAGGAAGCCGCCACCGCCGATGCCGGCGCTGTAGGGCTCGGTGACGCCGAGGGCAGCGGCTGTCGCGACGGCGGCGTCCGCGGCGTTGCCGCCCCGGGCGAGCACGTCGATGCCGACCTGCGAGGCGTCGCGGTCGACGGAGGTGACCGCGCCCCCGGAACCGACCATGAGCGGGGACTTGGGCAGCGGCGTCGGGTTGCCGTGCCGGCCGTGGTCGCGCTGTGGCGCGGGCACCACCGTCGGCTGGGCACCGGCCGTGGCTGGCAGGAGGGCGAGCGGGAGGCCGACGACGAGGGCGCCGAGGACCCATCGGGAACGTGTCGTTGTGCGTGCGCTGTGACGACTCATCTTTCGACCGTACCCGGGCGAACGCCGCAGATCGCGCCGAGCACCCACCCGATCCCCGACGACGTGACGCAGTGTTCTCTCGATCGAGAAGGTGAGCGCGGTCCCGCCATGGTCGAGTGACGGAGTGTTCTCTCGATCAGGAAGGGAGCGCTGTGGTGAGGGAGCTCAAGCGAGCGGGGTCGGTGGTCGTGAGCCGCATCGGCGACGGGCACGTTGCCATGGAAGCGAGCGTGCCGGCATACGCCCGTCGACGCTCGAGAGCCCGCCACCCCAGTGGGGTGACGGGCTCTCGACTGCGTGGGTCAGGCGATCAGGCCTGGTCCTCCTCGACGAGGAGGTTGCGCGTCTTGGAGAAGTCGAGCGGGATGCCCGGGCCCATCGTCGTGGAGACGGTGGCCTTCTCGATGTAGCGGCCCTTGGAGCTGGCCGGCTTCAGACGCAGGATCTCCTCGAGGGCGGCGGCGTAGTTCTCGACGAGCTTGGTCTCGTCGAAGGACGCCTTGCCGATGATGAAGTGGAGGTTCGCGTGCTTGTCGACGCGGAACTCGATCTTGCCGCCCTTGATGTCGGCGACGGCCTTGGCGACGTCCATCGTCACGGTGCCGGTCTTCGGGTTGGGCATGAGGCCACGCGGGCCGAGCACCTTGCCGAGACGACCGACCTTGCCCATGAGGTCAGGGGTGGCGACGACGGCGTCGAAGTCGAGCCAGCCGCCCTGGACCTTCTCGAGGAGGTCGTCGGAGCCGACGTGGTCGGCGCCGGCCTCGCGGGCGGCCTCGGCCTTGTCACCGTTGGCGAAGACGAGGACGCGGGCGGTCTTGCCCGTGCCGTGCGGCAGGTTGACCGTGCCGCGGACGGCCTGGTCGGCCTTGCGGGGGTCGACGCCGAGACGCATGGCGACCTCGACGGTCTCGTCGTACTTGGCCTTCGCGGTCTTCTTGGCGACGCGGACGGCCTCGAGCGGGGCGTAGACCTTGCCCGGCGTGACGAGCTCGGCTGCGGCGCGGTAGTTCTTGCTGCGCTTCATGACTGCTCCTGCTTTCTTCGTGGAGTCGTGGTGCGACCGTGCGCTGGTCTCCCACGGGGGCTTCACGGCCGTATGCCGTGTGCCCCGGTTCGGGGGTGCCCGCCCTCACGAGGAGGGCGGGCGTCCCGAGGTTCTGGTGACCCGGGCTCGTCAGAGCTCGGTGTCGATGCCCATCGAGCGAGCGGTGCCGGCGATGATGCGCGCCGCCATCTCCTCGTCGTTGGCGTTGAGGTCTTCCATCTTCTGGCGAGCGATCTCGAGGACCTGGTCACGCGAGAGCTTGGCGACCTTGGTCTTGTGCGGCTCGCCGGAACCCTTGGCGACGCCGGCGGCCTTCTTGATGAGCTCGGCGGCCGGCGGGGTCTTCGTCACGAAGGTGAACGAGCGGTCCTCGTAGACCGTGATCTCGACCGGGATGACGTTGCCGCGCTGGGACTCCGTCGCGGCGTTGTACGCCTTGACGAACTCCATGATGTTGACGCCGTGCTGACCGAGGGCCGGGCCGACGGGCGGGGCGGGGGTGGCCTGTCCGGCCTGGATCTGCAGCTTGATGAAGCCGGAGACCTTCTTCTTGGGGGGCATGGTTGCCTACCTTCTGCGTTGTGGCCGACGCCGTGGGCGATGACCCGGTTGCATGCCGGTGCGGGATGCCGCACCGAACGTGGTGGGACCTTGCTCAGATCTTGGCGACCTGGGCGAAGGAGAGCTCGACCGGGGTCTCCCGGCCGAAGATCGAGACGAGCACCTTGAGCTTCTGCGTGTCGGCGTTGATCTCGGAGATCGTGGCGGGAAGGGTCTCGAAGGGCCCCTCCATGACGGTGACGGACTCGCCGACCTCGAAGTCGACGACGCGGACGTCCTTGGGGGCGCTGGACTTCGACGCCGCCGAGCCGTCGGCGCCCGCGGCCGCCTCGAAGGTCGGGGCGAGCATCGTGAAGACCTCGTCGATCGACAGCGGCACCGGCTGGTGCGCGTTGCCGACGAAGCCGGTCACACCGGGCGTGTGGCGGACGGCGCCCCAGCTCTCGTCGGTGAGGTCCATGCGGACGAGGACGTATCCGGGCATCCGGACGCGGCGGACCTGCTTCTTCTGGCCGTTCTTGATCTCGGTGACCTCCTCCATGGGGACCTCGATCTCGAAGATGAAGTCCTCCATGTTGAGGGTCTGGATGCGCGTCTCGAGGTTCGCCTTCACGCGGTTCTCGTAGCCGGCGTAGGAGTGGATGACGAACCAGTCGCCGAAGCGGCTGCGCAGGTCGGCCTTGAAGTCGGCGACGGGGTCGCCGCTGCCGGTGGCAGCCGGGGTGGCCTCGGAGTCGTCGTCGGAGTCGTCGTCGGAGTCGAGCTCGTCGCTCGGCTCGCCGGCTTCGTCGTCCTCGTCCGTGGGGTCGTCGGAGTGGTCAGCGGCCTCGTCGGCGTCAGACGCGTCGTCGACACTCGCGTCGGTGGCCTCGGCGTCCTCAGCACCCGACGCGACGTCGGAGGCCGAGAGCTCGTCGGACGGGGCCGCGGGGTCGACGACGTCGGTCCCGGTGCTGTCGCCGTTCGGGGCACCCTCGTGGGCGAACTGCTCGGACACGCTCTGACCTACTTCCTTGCTCGTGGACCAGCCGATGGCGGCTGGTGGTGACATCCCGGGGCGGGCGGCGAGCCCGCGCGTCAGCTCGTCGAGCCGGTGAAGGCCCACGAGATCAGCTTGCTCAGACCGAAGTCGAGCCCCGACACGAGAGCCATCATGATCACGACGAACACGACCACCACGGTGGTGTAGCGCACGAGCTCGGGGCCCGTGGGCCGCACGACCTTGCGCAGCTCGTCGAGGATCTGGCGAACAAAGAGGCTGATCGCGCCGAGGAACCGCGACACCGGGTTGCCGCCACGGGCCTTGTCAGCCCGGCCGGACCCGCGCTTGGCGCTCGTCTCCGTCACGATTCCTTCTTTCTGCCTGGGTACTGGCCCGCGACAGCGCCCGGGACCGTGGGGTGTCCACGCCTGAGCGAGAGCCGCGTGCCGCCTTGCACGACGACCACATCACTGGGGATGCGCAGGGCAAGAGGGACTCGAACCCACAACCGCTGGTTTTGGAGACCAGTGCTCTACCAATTGAGCTATTGCCCTTCGCCGAGACCGTGGGGGTCGCGGCGGGACGGCATGCGTCAGCATGGCCAGCGAAGCCGTCCGAGGGTCGATCATACGGGACGATCGGACCGCAACGCGAACCGAGCGCCGACAGCCCCCCGGCCGCGCCGCGTCCACGTCCAGGGGGTCCCGGTGACGGCACCACCCGGCATACGGACCGCGCTCCTCGGGAGCACGCCCGAGTGGCAGGATCGGGAGGGTGACGAACCCGCGCACCGCCCTCGCGTCCCTGTCCGACGACGACCTGGCCGGCTTCCTCGCCGAGCAGCGTGAAGCCTATGCCGGCCTGCAGGCCCGCGGGCTCAAGCTGGACCTGACGCGGGGCAAGCCGTCGGCCGCGCAGCTCGACCTCTCGGATGCGTTGCTCGCACTGCCGTCGACGACGAAGGACCGGGCCGGCGTCGACGTGCGCAACTACGGCGGTCTCGAGGGCCTGGCCGAGCTGCGCGAGATGTTCGCCGAGCTGCTGTGGGTCGAGCCCGCGCAGGTCGTCGCCGGCGGCAACTCGAGCCTGACGATGATGTACAGCACGATCGTCGACTTCCTGCTCTTCGGCGGCGTCGACTCCCCGCGGCCGTGGTCGCAGGAGGAGAAGGTCCGTTTCGTCTGCCCCGTCCCCGGCTACGACCGGCACTTCTCGATGCTGGCCTCGTTCGGCATCGAGATGGTCACCGTCGACATGCACGACGACGGCCCCGACATCGCTGCGGTCGAGGCTCTCGTCAAGGACGACCCGAGCATCAAGGGCATCTGGATCGTGCCCACCTACGCCAACCCGTCCGGCGCCGTCGTCTCGCAGGAGATCGCGGCCCGACTCGCGGCGATGCCGACAGCGGCACCCGACTTCACGATCTTCTGGGACAACGCGTACGCCTTCCACCACCTCACCGAGGACGAGGCCAAGAGCGCCGACATCCTCACGCTCGCGGCTGCGTCGGGCCACCCGAACCGCCCGATCATGTTCGCCTCGACGTCGAAGATCACGTTCGCCGGCGCCGGGGTCGCCGTGCTGGCGGCCAGCGAGGCCAACGTGAAGTGGTACCTCAAGCACCTGTCGATGAGCTCGATCGGACCCGACAAGGTCAACCACCTGCGGCACATCGAGTTCTTCAAGGACGCCGACGGCGTTCGCGCACACATGCGCGGGCACCGCGAGATCATCGCCCCGAAGTTCGCGGCGGTCGACCAGGCCCTCACCGAGGGGCTCGACGGCCTCGAGGTCGCCGAGTGGACGCGGCCCACCGGTGGCTACTTCGTCAACCTCGACGTGCTCGACGGCACGGCGTCGCAGGTCGTGGCCCTGGCCAAGGAGGCCGGCATCGCGCTGACCCCGGCCGGCGCGTCCTTCCCGCTCGGGCACGACCCACGCGACCGCAACATCCGCCTCGCCCCGACGTTCCCGGTTCTCGACGAGGTGCGCACGGCCATGGCCGGCGTGGCGACCTGCGTCGCCCTCGCCGCCGCCGAGAAGGTGACCGCCGACCGGTCCGCCGGGGTAGGGGACGGGAGCGACGCCGCCGCGGCGCCGACCGAGCCGGCCACCGAAGGAGCAGCCCGATGAGCGAAGCCAACGAGAACATCGACGACGACCTCACCAGCTACAGCGTCGACGACGAGGACCAGCTCCAGCCCGAGGACACCCTCGAGGACGGCGAGCTCGACGACGTCCTCGACCGCGGCTACTCCCCCAACGACCGTCCGCAGGGTGTCAATGCCCACGGCACGACGGCCTACGAGGAGTCGATCGACGAGACGATCGACGAGCGCATCCTGCAGGAGGAGCCCGATCCCAGCTCGGCCTACGGCCGGCCCGACAACGAGAGCGGCCTCGACGACGACCGCATCGGCGGCGACGACCCCGACTCCATCGACGCCGAGGACGACTGGCTCGGCGACCGCGAGGTCGGCGACGCCCGCGCGGGCCGTCTCGTGGCCGATGACGAGGGCGCGCACGACGACGAGGAGAAGCAGGCCTGGGCCAGCGACGTGGGCGTCGACGGCGCGGGCGCTTCGGCCGAGGAGGCCGCCATGCACGTCGTCGACGAGATCGCCGACGAGCCCGACGAGGACTGATCTCGCGCCATGCACCAGGTAGGCCGCGTCGCTGACTCAGGCTGCCCGGCCGGCCGCAGCAGCGGGTGACACACTGGCCCGCATGACGCGCTCGGTGGAGGACCTCCCCAAGGCCCACCTGCACCTGCACTTCACCGGCTCGATGCGCATCGACACGGTGCGCGACCTGGCTTCCGCGCACGGCATCCGGCTTCCCGACGCGCTCGCATCCGGATGGCCGCCGAAGCTCGCACGGGCCACCGACGAGCGCGGCTGGTTCCGGTTCCAGCGGCTCTACGACGCCGCCCGCTCCTGCGTGCGCAGCGAGAGCGACATGCGCCGCATCGTGCGCGAGGCCGCCGAGGACGACGCGGCCGAGGGCTCGCGATGGCTCGAGATCCAGGTGGACCCGACGTCCTACGCGCCCTTCGTCGGGGGCATCACGCCGGCTCTGGAGATCGTCCTCGACGAGGCCCGGGCCGTGTCGTCCGAGGGCCGCACCGGCGTCGGCGTCGTCGTCGCGGCGAGCCGGATGCGCCACCCCCTGGAGGCCCGCACGCTCGCCCGGCTGGCGGCGCACCACGCCGGCGACGGGGCGGGCGAGGTCGTCGGGTTCGGGCTCTCGAACGACGAACGGCGCGGCGTGGTCGCCGACTTCGCGCCGGCCTTCGCCATCGCCCGACGGGCCGGGCTCGCCCTGGTGCCGCACGGCGGCGAGCTGCTCGGGGCACAGTCGGTGATGGAGACCCTCGAGCACCTCGACCCCGACCGCATCGGCCACGGCGTGCGCAGCGTCGAGGACCCGCAGGTGCTCGACGCGGTCGCCGAGGCCGGCGTCACCCTCGAGGTGTGCCCAGGCAGCAACGTCGCCCTCGGCGTCTATGCCGACCCCACCGAAGTGCCGCTGCGTCGCATCGTCGACTCGGGCATCCCGGTGGCCCTCGGCGCCGACGACCCCCTGCTGTTCGGGTCGCGGCTGGCGGCGCAGTATGCCGCGGCCCGTGACCTCGGGTTCGACGACAAGGGGCTGGCCGACCTCGCGCGCGGGTCCCTCGAAGGCAGCCGGATGCCGTCCCGGCTGCGCGCAGCCGCCATGGCCGACGTCGACGGGTGGCTCGCGCGCCCCGAGCACGACGTCACCACCCCGACCGTTGCGGGTGACCGCGGGTTGGCCACCGAGCCGGCCTGACCCGCCACATGGCGTGACTCGGGCCACACCGAGGAGCCGGGCACACCGGGGCAAAATCACCCACCGGCCGCTGCACTGCACCGTCCACGTCGGCGCACCGAGTTTGCTCAGGGTCGGTGCGCCCGGTCATGCTGGGCGGGAGATGAAGACTTCTGCCGCCGCCCTCGCCCGCCCCACGACCGCCTCGGGCGACCGCCTGCGACGCCTTTCGGTCGTCGGCCTGCTCGCCCCTGTCGTCGCCCTGGCGGCCTGCAGCGGCGAGTCCCCGGTGACCGCCGACCCGACGGCGCCCGCCGGTGTCACGTCGTCGACGACGGAAGCCGCCGCGACGTCGACGAGCCCCGCGACGGCGCCCCCCAGCACCACCTCGGACGCGGCCGCGCCGGTCGACAAGATGGTGACGAAGACGATCACGGCCACCCTGAAGGACCCCGAGCTCGGGCACACCATCACCGCCCGGCGGCTGGTGCGCAACCTCTCGTGGCCCTCCGGACAGCCGGTCGGGGCCAAGCAGTTCGAGATCGTCGGCGTGTGGGTGACCCTGAAGGCGGGCAGCCGCTACTCCGCCTCGGTCGACTCCTCGATGCTCTCCCTCGTGGCCGCCAGCCCCGCACAGTCGGTCGTGCCCACGTCAGAGTTCACCAAGCGCTGGGGCGCCACCGTGCTGAAGCCCGCCAAGCGGTCCCAGACCACCGCCGGCTGGGTGTTCTTCAAGGTCGACCGCGGCACGACGAGCGCGCTGAAGCTCGGCTTCAACCGTCCGGCCTACCAGGTCAGCACGACCGGCAAGAAGCTGCCGGCGAAGTCGTTCAACGTCGTCCTCACTAAGTAGCGCCACGAGGTAGCGCCGCGAGGTAGCACCATGGCGCTATCTCGCGGCGCCGTTGTGCCGGCCGTCAGAGGTCGAGGCCGAGCAGCACCGGCTCGTTGACGAGGGTGACGCCGAAGGCGTCACGGACGCCGTCGCGGACCTGGCGTGCGAGAGCGACGACGTCGCCCGCCGTGGCGCCGCCACGGTTGGTGACCGCGAGGGTGTGCTTGGTCGACAGGGCCGCCGGGGCGGGGAGCCCGAATCCCTTGCCGAACCCGGCGTGCTCGATGAGCCACGCCGCGCTCGTCTTGACGCGGCCGTCGGGCTCGGCGAACCGGGGAGGCGTCGGCCCCTCCCACCCGAGCCGCTCGCCGACCCGCTCGACGAGGGCGTCGAACTGCTGCCTGCTGAGGATCGGGTTGGTGAAGAACGACCCGCACGACCAGGTGTCGGGGTCGGCGTCGTCGAGCACCATGCCGCGGGACCGTCGCTGCTGCAGCACGGCCTCGCGGGCGTCCTCGAGGGGCACGCGCGCGCCCAGAGGGACGTCGAGACCCTTGGCCAGGGCGGCATACGCGATCGGGCGGCTGAGGTTGGCGAGCTCGAACTGGAAGAGCACGTCGAGCACGACGTAGCGCGCGTTGCCCTTGAAGCGTGAGTGACGGTAGGTGAAGGCGCAGTCCGAGCTCATGAAGGTGCGGACGGCCTGCTCCTGGCGGTCCCACGTGCGCACGTGCGCAACGGTCTGCGAGATGTCCTGGCCGTAGGCGCCGACGTTCTGGATGGGGGTGGCGCCGGCGCGGCCGGGGATGCCGCTGAGCGCCTCGACCCCCGCCCAGCCCTCCGCCACGGCCCGCTCGACGACGTCGTCCCAGACCTCGCCGGCCGCGACGCGCACCATCGCTCCCCCGCACGCGTCGGCCGACTCCGGCGTGACACCGCTCGTGGCGACGTGCACGACCGTGCCCTGGAAGCCGTCGTCGGACACGACGAGGTTCGACCCGCCTGACAGGACGAGCAACGGCTCGTCGGCGTCGTCGACCTCGCGCACGGCGTCGACGAGCTCGTCGATCGTCTCGACGGTGACGAGCCGGGCCGCAGGACCCCCGACGCGCATCGTCGTCAGGGTCGAGAGGGGGACGTCGTGATCCTCGCGCACGTGTGGACCTGACGTCTCAGTCGAGCCGGGCGACGGCCAGGGCGCGGCCCAGGACCTTCTCGCCGGCCGCGATGGCGGTCAGCTCGACCGTGACCCGCTTGGTCTCGGGGTCGACGGACTTCACGACGCCGGAGACCTCGACGTCGGCGCCGGTGTCGTAGGGCACGACCACGGGGCGGGTGAAGCGCACGCCGTACTCGACGACGCGGCCGGCGTCGCCCACCCAGTCGGTCACGACGGTGACGGCCGAGCCCATCGTGAACATGCCGTGGGCGATGACGTCGGGCAGGCCCACCTTCTTGGCGAACGGCTCGTCCCAGTGGATCCGGTTGCGGTCCAACGACGCCCCGGCGTACTGCACGAGGCGGGCCCGGTCGACGTGCACGGTCACGGGCGGGAGCGCGTCACCGGCGGCGACGCTGTCGAACGCCCGCACCGCTGTGGGCGCGGGGGTGGCGGATGTCGTGGATGTCGTGGGCTGGGTGCTCATCACTCGCCTCCTCGGATGACGATCGTCGACGTGGCCGTGCAGACGGCCTCACCCTGCTCGGTGGCGAGCTCGGTGCGTGTCGTCACCATCGCGTGGCCCCCGGCCTCGCGCACCGCGTCGACGTGGAGCGTGCCGATGACGGCGTCGCCGGCCGTGAGCGGGCGGTGGTGGGTGAAGCGCTGCTCGCCGTGGACGACCCGCGAGAAGTCGATGCCGGCCTCGGGGTCGGCGATCAGCTGCGCGTCGCACTGCTGGGCGATGAGCACGGCGAACGTGGGTGGCGCGATGACGTCGGCGTAGCCGCGCGCCCGGGCGACCTCGGCGTCGACGTGGACGGGGTCGGCCGAGCCGACGGCCTCGGCGAACTCGCGGATCTTGGCGGCACTGACCCGGTAGGTCTCGGTGGGCGGGTAGACCCGCCCCTGGAAGTCTGCGTTCACCGGCATACGGGCACCCTACCGACCGGCGGGGTCACGGGCTCAGCG
Organism: Terrabacter sp. 05T424; assembly: GCF_056396225.1. NCBI lineage: Bacteria > Bacillati > Actinomycetota > Actinomycetes > Micrococcales > Intrasporangiaceae > Terrabacter > Terrabacter sp. 05T424. Next base: position 320,562 of record NZ_JBFTLB010000001.1, on the reverse strand, counting down.
CGTCTCGGCCCGGCCGGACCGGCCGGACCCGACCGGACCCGACTGGCGAGCCGTTCGGGAACGACGACGCTCCCCCGGCCGAGGGCCGAGGGAGCGTGGACGTCGAGCCGCTGGGTCAGCGGGTCTCGCGGTGCTCCGTGTGCTTGCCGCACTTCGGGCAGAACTTGTTCATCGCGAGACGGTCGGGGTTGTTCCGACGGTTCTTCTTCGTGATGTAGTTGCGGTCCTTGCAGTCCACGCACGCCATCGTGATCTTGGGACGGACGTCGGTGCTCTTGCTGGCCACGGCAACCTGCTCTTTCGGGAACGTACGGGGTGATCTGTCGTCTTGCGACGGGTGTCGCGCGGCGCGTCACGCGTTCCGGGCTCCCGGGTGACACGCAGGCGCGACGTCCTAGGCTACGCGACACCCCGGCGATTGGAGAAATCGACGTCGGTGCGCGTGGAAGTGGTAGCGGGAGCGGGGCTCGATCCCGCGACCTCACGATTATGAGTCGTGCGCTCTAACCAGCTGAGCTACCCCGCCATGGGCTGCCGTGCCCGGACCTCGTCGCGATGCTGCGAGAGGCCGGGACCGGCCGACCAGAGCCCCAATAGGGAATCGAACCCTAGACCTTTTCCTTACCATGGAAACGCTCTGCCGACTGAGCTATTGGGGCACGGCCGACGTCGTGGAACCGTCGTGACGACGGGCCCGGGTCGACCTGCTGTGCGACGGCGAGACTACACGGTCGCAGCCGTGGATACGAAATCGGGCAGGGCACGTGCGCACGGCCCGCGGGCAGGGCGCCGCCCCGGCCTCGGCTCCCCCGCACCAGGGCAGGTCAGCCCTCCGCGTCGTGGTCGGCGAGGGCCTGCTGCGCGGCCTCCTCCTCCGTCTCACGGCGATCGCGTATGCCGGTCGCGTCCTCGAGCTCGCCGGTGACCTTCTCGAGCCGCCCGCGGGCCGTGGCGAGCCGCCGCTCCAGGTCGGCGATGCCCTCGGTCACCTCCTCGTGGCGCGCGGTGAGGACGGCGACCTGCCGGTCGGCGGTGCGCAGCTCGGAGCGGGCCGTCTCGAGTGCTGACTGGAGACGGGCTCGCACCGCGGCTCGCTTGGCCCGGCGCCGCTCCTCGAGGTCGACGGCGTCCTCACCGTCCTCACCGTCGTCGGCCTCGCCGCCCTTGCCCTTGGAGCCGGCGCCGCCCCGGACGACAGACAGCGACGGACGGGCGGTCCCACCGTCACCGTCGTCACCCCCGAGCGCCACGACGTCCTCGACGTCGACCGAGCCGAAGCCCGAGTAGCTGAGGGAGCGCACGAGCGAACCGGTGAGCACGGAGGACTCGGCATCCTCGTCGGCGATCACGGCCGTCAGGGTGTCGCGGACCTCCTGCGCCACCCCGGCGCCGAGCTTCTGCCCGGCCTCCGCCGACTCTGCCCCGATGCGCTCGGCCAGCGCGTCGACGCGCCTCGACCGCTCACGACCCAGCAGCCGCAGCTGGTCGGCATCGAGGCTGCGCTGGGCCTCGCGGAGCAGCTCGGCGAACTCGCGGAAGTCCTCGAGCTCGTCGGCGTGCTCGCGCACGAAGTGGTTGACGGCCCACGCGGCCACCGTCGGCTTGCGGAGGGCGCCGATCGCCGTGGCGAGGTCCTTGTCGCCGGCCTTCTTCGCCTCGGCCACCAGCTCGGAACGCAGCGGGGTGAAGCGGGCCGGCGGGGCGGCATACAGCTGCTCGACAGCGGCGCGCAGGTGCATGATCACGGATGCATCCTCCCGCAAACCTGCTGGTGCGGCGCGGCGCAGCCGGGCAGGCTGGGCGGGTGATCTGGATCTGTGCGACCTGTGCCGTCGAGACCGATGACCTGGCGGAGCCGCCGACGGAGTGCGAGGTGTGCGAGGACGACCGGCAGTGGGTGCCCGCGTCGGGCCAGCGGTGGACGACCGTCGCGGAGCTGCGCGAGGCAGGCACCCGCATCACCATCGATCCCGTCGAGCACGACCTCTGGGGGCTGCACGCCGACCCCGCCGTCGGCATCGGGCAGCAGACCATGGTGGTGCGCGCCCCGGAGGGCGTCCTGCTCTTCGACTGCGTCGGCTACCTCGACGACGAGGCGGTCGAGTTCGTGAGGTCGCTCGGGCCGACCCTCGCCGTGGCCGCGAGCCACCCGCACATGTACGGCGTGCAGACGGAGTGGGCCCGGGCGCTCGGGGAGGTGCCGGTGCTCGTCGCGGAACGCGACGCGGAGTGGGTGCGACGCAACGACGCGCTCGTCGAGCTCTACGACGAGTCCCGCGAGGTGGCACCCGGCCTCACCCTGCACCGCGTGGGGGGTCACTTCCGCGGCCAGGCCGTCGTCGAGTGGCAGGCTGGCGCGGAGGGCCGTGGCGTGCTGCTCGCCGGCGACGCCGTCTTCCCGAACCCCGACCGGAGGTCGGTCAGCTTCCTCCGCAGCTATCCCAACCGGATCCCCTTGTCCGGCAAGGTGGTCCAGCGCATCGCCGCCCAGCTCGAAGGGCTGCACTACGACCGGCTCTACAACAACTTCGGCGCTGTTGTGCCGCGCGAGGCGAAGGCCGTGGTCCGCTTCTCGGCCGACCGGCACGCAGCCTGGACGCGTGGCGACTTCGACCACCTCACCTGACGGCGGGCACGACATGGGGCCCGGTTCGTGCCGGAGCGCCCGGCAGCGGGTAGGTGCAGGGGCGACGGCGTCGTCCGGCGCCGCCTGGAATCAGCAAGAGGAGCAGCCATGAGCGACAACCCGCTGGACCCGGTGAGCGACGACCCGACGACCGAGGGGCCGGCTGACGGCGGCGCCGACGCGCAGACCCACGACGGCGGAGCGGACGGCGGCGCCGACACGGCGCTGGGATCCGACACCGAGTCCGACCTGGGCTCTGGCATGGGCTCTGGCATGGGCTCTGGCATGGGCTCCGAGATGGGCTCCGACGCCGGTTCCGGTGGAGAGGGCCCGGCTGACGGCGGCGCCGACGCGCAGACCCACGACGGCGGAGCCGACGGCGGCGCAGGAGCGGACTCCGACGGTGAAGGCCCGGCTGACGGGGGCGCCGACACCGACAGCCACGACGGCGGTGCCGACGGCGGAGCCTGATGACCGCTGGCACGACGAGCCGGGTGCCCGCCTCCGACGGCGGGCACTCGGCCCTGCGGCGTCTCGTCTCGATCGACTCCGACACCTTCGCCCGTGAGCACTGGTCCAGCCGGCCGCTCGTGACGACGGCCGCGGACCTTCCCGGAGACCTGGCTGACCTGTTCGACGAGCACGCCGTCGACGAGCTCGTCTCCCGGCGAGGACTGCGCGCTCCCTTCCTGCGCGTCGCACGTGACGGCCGCACCCTCGGCGACCGCGAGTTCACGCAGGGTGGCGGTGTCGGGGCCACCGTCACCGACCAGGTCAGCGACGACAAGCTGCTCCACCTCTTCGGCGAGGGCTCGACCATCGTCCTGCAGGGCCTCCACCGCACGTGGGGCCCGCTGATCGACTTCACCCAGCAGCTCGCCGAGGAGCTCGGCCATCCGGTGCAGGCCAACGCGTACGTCACGCCGAGCCAGAGCACCGGCTTCAGCGACCACTACGACGTGCACGACGTCTTCGTGCTGCAGATCGCCGGCGAGAAGCGCTGGCGGCTCAGGGCGCCGGTCCACGCGTCCCCGCTGCGCGACCAGCCGTGGACCGACCACCGCGCAGCCGTCGAGGAGGCCGGGCGGGCCGAGCCCGACCTCGAGGTCACGCTTCGACCGGGTGACGTGCTCTACCTGCCGCGCGGCTGGATCCACTCGGCCACCGCGCGCGGCGGCGTGAGCACCCACCTGACTCTCGGCATCCACGTGTGGACGCGGCGCCACCTCGCGGACGAGCTCGTGCGCCTCGCGCTGGCGTCGGCGAGCCGCGACGAGCGGGTGCGCGCCTCCCTCGAGCTGACCTCGTCGGGCCTCGACGGCGCCTCGCTGGCGACCGACATCGAGGTGGTGCGCGAGAGCCTGATACGAGAGCTCGGCTCGGTCGACGCCGGCGCGGTGGTCGATGCCCTCGAGGCGCGGGTGCGGTCGGCGCAGCGACCGGCACCGATCGGGCCGCTGGCCCAGGTCGCCGCGGCGGACGCGCTCACTCCCGAGACCGGCCTCCGGCTGCGCCCCCATGTCGATGCGCGCCTCGTGCCCGACCCGAACGGCTCGGTGACCCTGCGCAGCCGTCTCGGCGACCGACCTGTCGGCCCGCACGAGGTCGGCACCCTCGTCGCCCTCGTGGGCGGCGGGGTGCTCCGGGCCGACATGGTGGGCATCGAGCTCGCGCGACAGCTCATGTGCGCTGGACTCCTCGTCGTCGCCGACGAGCCCTGACCCCCTCAAACCGTCGAGAGGCCACGTGTGGCCCCCTCGCCGCCGTCGACAGGCCAGACCTCGTCAGCCGCTGACGGCCGCGGCGAGCGCGGCGCGGGCGCCGACGAGCGAGGGGCCGTACCACGTGAGCAGCCGGCCGCTGACGAGTGCGGTACGCGCCTGCCTGAATGCCTCGGGACCGTCCTGCGCCGTGAACACGTAGGGCTCGTCGGGCAGCAGGACCGTCACGCCGTCGCGGTCGAGGTCGGCCAGGTCGACGTGGGGGTAACGCTCGGGCGAGCCGGCGAGCACGTTGTGCCAGCCCAGCCGGGCGGCGACGTCGCCCGTGAAGGTGTCGCGCCCGACCGCCATCCACGGGTCGCGCCAGATCGCCACCGCAACCTCGAGCGTCGGCTCGGGCACCGGACCCGACCACTCGTCGCGGGCGGCCGCGAGCCAGGTGGGCGTTCCGATGTCGAGCACCTCCACGAACAACCGCTCGAGCGAGTCGAGCGCCCCCGGCACCGTCTCGATGTCGGTGACCCAGACGGGTATGCCGGCAGCCCGCAACCGCTGCACGTCGAGCTCGCGATTCTCCTCCTTGTTGGCCACGACCAGGTCGGGACTCAGCGCGGCGATCGCCACGCGGTCGGGGTTCTTGGTGCCCCGAACTCGTTGCACCGCAAGGTCGCTCGGGTGCGTGCACCAGTCGGTCGCCCCGACGAGCCGGTCCTGGCATGTTGTTGCCAAGGCCTCCGTGATGGACGGCACCAGCGACACGATCCGACCTGGCGGCGTCGGGAGCGAGACGGCATACGCCAGGTCGTCGAGCAGCGTCACAGAGGACATGGACTGGCCTCTCGACTGGTCAGGACCGACAAACTTTGGCCTCTCGACGGTTGAGGGTGGGGGTCAGACGTTGCGGCGGTACTGGCCGCCGACCTCGAAGAAGGCCTCGGTGACCTGCTGGAGCGAGCAGACGCGAGCTGCGCGCATCAGCACCTCGAAGACGTTGCCGCCCTCGATCGCGACCGTCTTGAGATCCTCGAGCGCGGCCTTCGCCTCGACCTCGTGCTCCGAACGGAACGCCCGGACGCGTGAGAGCTGGCTCTGCTTCTCGTCCTCGGTGCCCCGGGCGAGCACCACCTTGCGGGGCTCCTCCCCCTCGTGCGGGTTGCGGAAGGTGTTGACGCCGATGATCGGCAGGCTGCCGTCGTGCTTGCGGTGCTCGTAGAGCATCGACTCGTCCTGGATGCGGCCACGCTGGTAACCGGTCTCCATCGCCCCGAGAACGCCGCCACGCTCGGTGATGCGGTCGAACTCCTTGAGCACGGCTGCCTCGACGAGGTCGGTGAGCTCGTCGATGACGAACGACCCCTGGAGCGGGTTCTCGTTCATCGCGAGACCCCACTCGCGATTGATGATGAGCTGGATCGCGAGGGCACGGCGCACCGACTCCTCCGACGGGGTCGTGACGGCCTCGTCGAAAGCGTTGGTGTGCAAAGAGTTCGCGTTGTCGTAGATCGCGATGAGCGCCTGGAGCGTCGTGCGGATGTCGTTGAAGTCCATCTCCTGCGCGTGCAGTGAGCGGCCAGACGTCTGCACGTGGTACTTCAGCTTCTGGCTGCGGTCGTTGGCGCCGTACTTCTCCTTCATCGCCACCGCCCAGATGCGGCGGGCCACGCGGCCGAGCACGGAGTACTCGGGGTCCATGCCGTTGCTGAAGAAGAAGCTCAGGTTGGGCGCGAAGTCGTCGATCTTCATGCCCCGCGCGAGGTAGCTCTCGACGTACGTGAAACCGTTGGCGAGGGTGAACGCGAGCTGGCTGATGGGGTTCGCCCCGGCCTCGGCGATGTGGTAGCCGGAGATCGACACGGAGTAGAAGTTGCGGACCTTCCGCTCGATGAACCACTCCTGGATGTCGGCCATCATCTTCAGGCTGAACTCGGTGCTGAAGATGCAGGTGTTCTGGCCCTGGTCCTCCTTGAGGATGTCGGCCTGCACCGTGCCGCGGACGTTCGCGAGGGCGTATGCCGTGAGCTCGGCCCGCTCGTCGTCGCCGGGCTCACGCCCCTCCCGCTCGCGGAAGACGTCGACCTGCTGGTCGATGGCGGTGTTGAGGAAGAAGGCGAGGATCGTCGGCGCGGGTCCGTTGATCGTCATCGACACCGACGTGGTGGGCGAGACGAGGTCGAAGCCGTCGTAGAGCGCCTTCATGTCGTCGAGGGTGGCGACCGAGACGCCCGAGGTGCCGACCTTGCCGTAGACGTCGGGGCGCGGGTCGGGGTCGCGGCCGTAGAGGGTCACGGAGTCGAAGGCCGTCGACAGGCGCGTCGCCGGCTGTCCCTCGGAGACGAGCTTGAAGCGGCGGTTGGTGCGGAACGGGTCGCCCTCCCCCGCGAACATGCGCGCCGGGTCCTCCCCCTCGCGCTTGAACGGGAAGACGCCCGCCGTGAAGGGGTAGTAGCCGGGGAGGTTCTCGCGACGCAGGAAGCTGACGAGTTCGCCGTGGTCGCGGTAGCGGGGCAGCGCGACGCGGGGGATCTTGTTGCCCGACAGCGACTCGCGGGTCAGGGAGTTGCGGATCTCCTTGCCACGGATGCTGACGACCTGCTCGTCGCCGGAGTAGGACTCGACGACGGAGGGCCAGGCGGCGAGGGCGCCGGCCACGTCGGTGGGCACGTCGGTGCGGGCCTTCTCGAGGAGCGCCTCCACGGCGTCGACAGCGCTCTCGGCGCTGTCGACGTCGTCGGCCGCCGCTGCGGCCGCGAGCTCGCGGCGCACCGACTCGAGGCGCTGCACGCGGCTGGCCGCCGCGGCATACCGCTCGGTGGCCTCGTGGTAGCCGCGGACCGTGTCGCTGATCTCGGCGAGGTAGCGCACCCGGGCGGCGGGCACGATCGTCGCGATGCGGGTGGACTGCCTGGTCGCGACGTGCGGGAGCACGCCCTCCTCGACCGGCATCCCCTTGTCGGAGAGCAGGGTTCGCAGCTCCTGGTACAGCGCGGTCACGCCGTCGTCGTTGAAGGTGGCGGCGCTCGTGCCGAAGACGGGCATGTCGCCGGGGCCCTTGCCGAAGGCCTCGCGGTTGCGCACCATCTGGCGACCGACGTCGCGCAGGGCGTCCTCGGCACCGCGCCGCTCGAACTTGTTGATGGCGACGACGTCGGCCCGGTCGAGCATGTCGATCTTCTCGAGCTGGCTGCTGGCGCCGAACTCGGGCGTCATGACGTAGAGGGAGACGTCGGCGTAGCGCACGACGGCGGCGTCACCCTGGCCGATGCCCGGCGTCTCGAGGATGACGAGGTCGAAGCCTGCGGCCCGCACCACGTCGAGCACGTCGTCGAGGTGGGCCGGCACCTGCGACTCGCCACGGGTGGCGAGGCTGCGGAAGAAGACGCGGTCACCGTCGAGCGAGCTCATGCGGATGCGGTCGCCGAGCAGCGCGCCACCGCCACGGGAGCGGGTGGGGTCGATGGCGAGCACCGCGACACGGAGCTTGTCCTGCTGGTCGAGGCGCAGCCGCCGGACGATCTCGTCGGTGAGGCTCGACTTGCCCGAGCCGCCGGTGCCGGTGATGCCGAGCACCGGAACGCGCCGGCGACCGGCCGCCTCGCGGATGCCCGTCAGGGTCGCGTCGTCGAGCTCGCCCTCCTGGGCGCCGGTGATGGCGCGCGCCACGGCCGAGCGGTCTCCGGCGAGGAGCGCCTCGAGCGAGGGCGACGCGATGTCCCACGGGTCGAAGTCGCAGTCGGCGACGACCCGGTTGATCATGCCGGCGAGGCCGAGCCGCTGGCCGTCCTCGGGGCTGAAGATGGTCACGCCAGACTCGCGCAGGCGGGCGATCTCTTCGGGCACGATGACGCCGCCACCGCCACCGACGACGCGGATGTGGCCGGCGCCGTTCTCCTTGAGCAGCTGCACGAGGTACTCGAAGTACTCGACGTGCCCACCCTGGTAGGAGCTGACGGCGACGCCCTGCACGTCCTCCTCGATCGCCGCGTCGACGACCTCCTGGACCGAGCGGTTGTGCCCGAGGTGGATCACCTCGGCCCCCTGCGTCTGCATGATGCGCCGCATGATGTTGATCGACGCGTCGTGCCCGTCGAACAGGCTGCTCGCCGTGACGAGGCGGACGTGGTGTGACGGCTGGTGGAGATCGCGCTTCGCTGCGTCGGACATGCAAAAATAGTAGGACTTCCTACTAATGGACGTCAACGCGTCGCCGCCCTACGATGGCGCCATGAGCGCGGACACAACCGGAGCCCTCGAGGCGCAGCCAGTCCCGGCACCGCCTGGCGTCGCCGCGGGTTCCGGGCTCGGTTTCGACCCGATCGCCCGCGCCCGCGACCAGTGGGTCGAGCAGGGCTGGGACGCCGCCGCCGACGGCATGGCCGCGATCACCTCCCTCATGCGGGCGCACCAGATCGTCCTCGCCCGGGTCGAGGCCACCCTCAAGCCGCTCGGTGTGACCTTTGCCCGCTACGAGGTGCTCATGCTGCTGTGGTTCAGCAAGCGCGGGTCGCTGCCGATGAAGGTCATCGGCTCGCGTCTGCAGGTGCACCCCACCAGCGTGACGAACGCCGTCGACCGCCTCGAGGACGCCGGGCTCGTGACGCGTTCGACGCACCCGGAGGACCGCCGCGCCATGCTCGTCGCCCTGACGCCGTCGGGCCGCGAGCTCGCCGAGCGGGCGACGAAGGCCCTCAACTCCGAAGTGTTCGAGCAGCCCGACCTCGGCTCGGGTGACGTCCACGCGCTCGTCGACGTGCTGACCCGCCTGCGTCGGGGCGCCGGCGACTTCTGAGCCGACACCCCAACCTGCTGGCACACGCCACGCCCGTCTCGTTGGCCGGACCTCCAGCGGCCGCGCGCCGATCTCGGCAGACTGGGCCCATGGCCGATGCTCCTTCCTCGCCCGCCGACCACCTCGACCACCTCGACTGGCTCGACGAGCAGCGACGACGCATGCGCACCCTCGTGCGGCGTGCGCAGAACCCGTCGGGCGGCTTCGGCTGGCTCACCGACGACGGCGACCTCGACCCCGACAAGGGCGTCGAGCTGTGGATCACGGCGCGGATGACCCACGTCGCGGCGCTCGCCGTGCTCGAGGGCGACACCGCGTCGACCGATCTCGTCGACCACGGCGTAGCGACCTTCGCGCCCGGGGGGATGCTCCACGACGCCGAGCACGGCGGCTGGTTCGCGTCGGTCCACCCCGACGGCTCTCCCGACATCGCCGACAAGCGGGCCTATGAGCACGCCTTCGTCGTGCTCGCCGCGACGAGCGCCTCGGCCGCGCGACGCCCCGGCGCCGACGACCTGCTCGACACTGCCCTGCAGACCTTCGAGCAGCGATTCTGGCGCGAGTCCGACGGCTTGGCCGTCGACGTGTGGGACCGCACCTGGACCGAGCTCGAGGACTACCGCGGCGTCAACGCGAACATGCACTCGCTCGAGGCCCTGCTCGCGGCGTGGGACGTGACGCGCGACCCGCGGTGGCTCGGGCACGCGCTGCGCATCACCGAGCGGGTGGTGCACGGCTTCGCCCGGTCGTGGAACTACCGGCTGCCCGAGCACTTCGACTCCGCCTGGCAGCCGCGCCCCGACTACAACCGCGAGCGCGCGACCGACAAGTTCCGGCCCTTCGGTGTCACGCCGGGCCACCTGCTCGAGTGGGCGAGGCTGGCTCTCCACCTGCGCCGCGCACTGGGTGCCGAGGCGCCACCGTGGCTGCTCGACGACGCCCGCTCGCTCTTCGACGTCGCGGTGCACGAGGGCTGGCACGTCGACGGCAACGAGGGCTTCGTCTACACCACCGACTTCGAGGGGCGTCCGGTCGTCCGCGACCGGCTGCACTGGGTCGTCGCCGAGGCCATCGGGGCCGCCCGCACGCTCGACCTCGCCACGGGCGACCCGACGTATGCCGCGTGGTACGACCGCTGGTGGCAGCATGCCCAGCACTGGTTCGTCGACGCCGAGCGGGGGTCGTGGCGACACGAGCTCTCACCCGCACTCGAACCGTCGAGCGTTGTGTGGCAAGGGCGCCCGGACGTCTACCACGCCTACCAGGCCTGCCTCGTCGGCGCGCTCGGCGAGATCACGTCGTTCGCCGGCGCCCTGCGCGAGGGGGTCCTGAGCTGAGCGTCAGCCGATGACCCGCTGGAGCCACGCGTTGCCGAAGACCCGGTCGGGGTCGACGCGGTCGCGCAACGCGCGGAAGTCGCCCAGGCGGGGATAGAGCGGGGCGATCGCGTCGGCGGCAGCCACGAAGCACTTGCCCCAGTGCGGGCGGGCGCCGAGTGGCAGGAGGGCGTCCTCTACGGCGGGCAGGACGGCATACACCCGCTCCTCGTCGCGCAGCCACGTGAAGTGCACGCCCAGGACATCGTGGCCGTAGGAGCTGCTGAGCCAGTGCTCGTCCGCTGCGACGGTCCGCAGCTCGCACACCTGCAGCACCGGCGCCAGTCGGGGGCCGAGCGCGCGCAGCCGCTCGATCGCGGAGAGCGCGCGCGTGCGGGGCAGGAGGTACTCGCTCTGCAGCTCCTCGCCGCGGCTCGGGGTGAACTCCATCCGGAAGTGCGGCAGCCGGTCGAGCCACGGCCCGAACACGCCGCCCTGCTCGGTGACCGACTCGGTGGGGGCACCCTCGAGCATGTGCAGGGTGCGGCCGGCCGGTTGCGCGCCGTGCAGGTCGACGGGCGCCTCGTCGACGCGGCTCTTGCGCCAGACCTGCTCGATGCCGGCATCGGTCCAGCGGGTGAAGAGGCTGACGCTGTAGGCACTGCGGGCGACCTCCTCGATGTTGGCGACGAGGGCGTCCCAGCCGAGCCCGGTGTAGACGTCCTGGCGAATGTCGTAGGTCGGTTCGATGTCGAGGGTCAGCCCCGTGACGACGCCAAGCGCACCCAAGGACACGACGCTGCCCTCGAAGTCGGCGTCTCCCCGGCTGACGGTGCGCATCTCACCGTCCGGCCCGATCATGTCGAGGGATGCGACCGCCGTTGCGAGAGAACCGTTCTCGACGCCCGACCCGTGAGTGCCCGTGGCCACGGCGCCGGCCACCGAGATGTGCGGCAGCGAGGCCAGGTTGCCGAGCGCCCACCCGGCCGCCTGCAGCTGGGTGGCGACGTCGCCGTATGCCGCACGGCCCGTCACGCGGGCCGTGCGGCTCGCGGGGTCGACGTCCACCGTCGTCGGCAGCTCGGCCAGTGACACGAGCACGCCGTCGTCGACATCGGTGATGTCGGTGAGGTCGGTGAAGGAGTGGCGCGACCCGAGGGCGCGCACGCGCGCGGACGCCGCCACGATCTCCTGCAGGTGCTCGACCGAGCGCGCCCGCTCGATGCGAGCCCGATAGGTGTGGTTGCCGGCCCAGTTCTTCTCCGTCGTCACGTCCGTCATGCGCCCAGTCTGGCAAGGCCGCTCACCGGGCACTGCGGATGACCGCCGCGGCCGCGTCGACCGCGTCGACCGGGGCGTTCGCCGCGCGACGCGGCTAGTGGCGGCGTCGGCGCGTGCGGTCCTGGTGCAGCTCGGGGTGGACGTCCTCGGGCAGCTCTTCGGGCATGGCTCCCTCGCCCGGGGTGGCGACCCCCCAGCCCTCGGTGCTGATCGTGTCGACCGGCGGGTTGCCGACGAGGTGGGAACGCTCTGCACCCTCGGGGTGGTCACGGCGGTCCTGCTCCGTGCGGTCGCGGTGCGAGTTCATGGAGTCCATCGGGTCGCCTCCCCGCCGGGAGCTCCTCGGCTCGACCATGACGAAGCCGATGACGAGGATGACGATGACACCGAACAGGACGAAGATTCCTACGCGATCACCCATGGCAACCTCCCGGGACGAGCCGATACTCCAGACGGTACTCCCGTCAGGGCGCGCCCGACCTCGAAAGACGGTGGGCGTCAGTCGGCGTCGCTCCCGCGCGCGGCGCGGGCGCGAGCCACGCGGGCCTCGCGTTCACGCGCGAGACGGGCCTTGGGGTCGTTGCCCTCACCGAGCTCGGCGGGACCGAAGATCGTCAGCCCGATCAGGCGCAACCGGTAGCCGATGCGGTATCCGACGGACAGTCCCTTGGACCTCGAGCTCGCCACGTGCTGCCTCCATGGTTAGTGTGCTAACTGTTAGTGTACAGGCGAAAGAGGACCACCCCCGACGACGAGGCGAGATGACCACCCGCACCCCGAACGACTCCGAGGCGACGCACCGCCTCGACACCGCGGCACCCGATGACCTGCTGCGCCTCGACCAGCAGGTCTGCTTCGCACTGGCCGTGGCGGCTCGCAACGTCATCGGCCTCTACCGGCCGGTGCTCGAGCCGCTCGGTCTCACCCACCCCCAGTACCTCGTCATGCTGGCGCTCTGGGAGCGGTCGCCCCTGACGCTCCGCGAGATCAGCCACCTGCTCAGCCTCGAGCCGGCCACGCTCTCCCCGCTGCTGAAGCGCCTCGAGGGGGCGGGGCTGGTCACCCGCGACCGCCACCCGGAGGACGACCGGGCGCTCGCGATCACCCTGACGCAGCGTGGTCGCCGGCTGCGCGCCAAGGCGCTCGAGGTGCCGCCGCAGATCGTCGAGACGCTGGGGATGGAGCTCGGCGAGCTCGAGCTGCTCCGCACCGCCCTGACCCGCGTCATCGCCGCCACCACCCCCGCGGGCTGACGAGCACGCCGGCGGACGCGCACCGACGAGCGTGGCCCCGCCGGGATCGGCGAGGCCACGCGCGGGTCGACCGGGGTCGACAGAGGGAGGTCTTTGGGGGTCGTGCCGCTCAGGCAGCCTGGACCTGGTGGTCGACGAGGGCGCCGAGCGCGTCGCGCAGGCGGCCGAAGACCTGGGGGTCACCGAGCACGTCGGTGTCGATCGTCGACTGCGACACGACCACCTGGTCGAGGACGACCGCGCCGGCGATGCCTGCCGAGCGGCGCGCGTCGTCGTGGGCCCACTTGCCGCCGTAGGGGGTCGGCGTCGCTCCGATGACGGCGAAGGGCTTGCCCGAGATGGCGCCCTGCCCGAACGGCCGGGACAGCCAGTCGATGGCGTTGTTCAGCACGGCCGGCATCGTGCCGTTGTACTCCGGCGTCACGACGAGCACGCGGTCGGCGCCGGCCACGGTGGCACGCAGGTCGGCGGCCGGAGCCGGAGCCTGGTCGCCGTCGATGTCCTCGTTGTAGAAGGGCAGAGCGGCCAGACCGTCGACGATCTGGACTTCGACGCCGGCGGGGGCCTGGTCGCGGAGGGTCTCGGCGATGCGGCGGTTGACCGAGTCGGCGCGGAGGCTGCCGACGAGCACGGCGACGCGGGTGGGGACAGTGGGGCTGGGGGCAGCAGAAGTCATGTGGAGCCAAACGGACCACAGTCCGTTTCTATTCCGGAGCCGCCATGCCGACCTCCCACCTAGGATCACGACCGTGTCCACGGAGCCGACGGTCGAGCGCGCGCTCTTCGACCTGCACGCCCGTCCGGAGCGCCGCGACGCGGCACGCAACCGCGAGCTGCTGCTCGACGCCGCCCACCGGCTCGTCGATCGTGACGGGGCCGAGGCCGTGACGATGGACGCGGTCGCCTCCGAGGCCGGTGTCGGCAAGGGCACCGTGTTCCGCCGGTTCGGCAGCAGGGCCGGGCTCATGACCGCCCTGCTCGACCACACCGAGGCACGCTGGCAGGGCCTCGTCATCTCGGGGCCGCCCCCGCTCGGTCCGGGCGCCCCTCCCCTCGAGCGGCTCCTCGCCTTCGGCGCCTCCCGCCTCGACCGCACCATCGCGAGCACCGACCTCATGGTCGCCGCGGCGGGGCGCCACGGGAGGTCGGGACCCGCGGTCGCATTCTGGACCGTGCACGTGCGCCACCTGCTCACCGAGCTCCGGGTGACGGGCGACCTCCCCCTCCTCGCCATGGCGTTGCTCGCACCGCTCGACGTCTCCATCGTGAGTCAGCAGCTCGACGGCGGGGTGAGCCGCGAACGCATCCTCGCGGCGTGGACCGACCTCGTCGAGCGTGTCGTCGCAGGCCGTTGAGCTGTCTTGCCGCGGGTCTCACGCCCCGCCGACCGGCCCGGCACCACCGGTAGGACGCTGCGACGCGGCGGCCGCCCCCAGGTCGTCCAGGTGCAGCGGCCGGCGCGGCTCCGAGTCGACGACGAGTCGCTCGGTGACGGCGAGGCGCTCGTCGACGGCGAGCAGCACCCCTGGCTCGAGCAGGCGCCAACGGTCGTCGTCGTCGAGGCGCTCACTCGCCACGACGACGCTGGGCGCGTCGGACAGGTCGTGCGAGACGACGTGCGTGCCGGCGGCGGACCTGTGGTCGAGCCGGCCACGCGGCTCGTGGCGCTCGAGCACCCACAGCGCGTGCGTGGCGGGGTAGCGCACCGCCCAGAGACGGCCGGGCGTGGTGAGGACGACGTTGACGGCATACACGGGCAGCTCGGCCGCCACCCAGCGCAGGGCGGCGCTGAGGCCCGCGCCGACATCTCCGCCGGCGGCCGCGGTCTCGCGGGTGACCAGAGCGAACAGCCGCTCTGAGTCGGTGTCGCCACCGACGCGGCGCAGGTCGTCACCGAGGTGGCGTTCGAGCACGTCCATGCCCTCGACGACACCGTTGTGGGCGAAGAGCCGACCGTCCATCTCGAACGGGTGGGTGTTCTCGAGGCGCACGGGGGCACCCGACGAGTGGCGCACGTGCGCCACGAAGGTCGCACTCGTGCGGTCCCGGGCCTCGCCGGCGAAGTCGGCGTCGTCGTAGGCCGCGAGCGCCTGCTTCTCGACGACGGGCCGGCCTCCCTCGTCGAAGGTCCCGAGGCCGGTGCCGTCGAGGTTGGCGTGCGACTGCGCGGTCAGGCTGTCGGGGGCATCGAGCAGCCAGAAGGTCGCCCGGACGCGGCGGTGCCCGGCGGTGAGGCCGAAGAGGCGGCACACGGTGGGCTCCCCCTCACCGGCTCTCGAAGGCCTCGCGCGACTTGGCGATCGCGAAGCCCCAGCCCTGCGCGAGCGTCGGCTTCGGCGGCACGGCAACCTCGTCGGGGTTGGTCACGACGTCGAGCAGCACCGGGCCGGCGGTGGCGAGCGCCCACGCGACCGCCTCGTCGAGGTCACCGGCGTCGGTGACCCGGCGGGCAGTGAGACCCATCGCCGTGGCGACGGCGGCGAGGTCGGGGTTGTCGAGCTCGGTGCCGAACTCCGGCAGACCACCCTGTTCCTGCTCGAGCTTGACCATGCCCAGGCGCCCGTTGTCGAACACGACGACCTTGACGGGCAGGTCGTGGGTCACTGCGGTGCGCAGGTCTCCGAGCAGCATCATGAGGCCGCCGTCACCGGAGAAGGACACGACGGGGCGAGCCCGGTCGAGCGCCTGCGCCCCGAGCGCCATGGGTAGGGCGTTGGCCATCGAGCCGAGGTTGTAGGAGCCGACCAGCCGCCGGGTTCCMCGCATCGTGACGAACCGCGAGAGCCACGCCGTCGACATGCCCGTGTCGCTCGTGAAGATCGTCGAGTCGGGGGCGAGCCGGTCGACGGCTGCAGCCAGCGCCTCGGGCCGGATCCGCTCGTCCGGGTTGTCGAACACGGCCCGGGCCCGTCCGAGCAGGGAGTCGTCGTGGTGCGGGTCGAGCAGGGCACGCTGCCTCTCGTGCCAGCTGCGGTACGCGTGCACGGCCTGGTCGAGGTGGGCGCGGTCGGCGCGCCTGGCCAGCAGCGGGAGCAGCGCCTCGAGCGTCGCCCTGGCGTCGCCCACGAGCGCCTGGGCGACGGGGGTGCGACGACCGATGTGCTCGCCGCGGGAGTCGAGCTGGACCACCGTCTTCTCCTTCGGGTACCAGTCGCGGTACGGGAAGTCGGTGCCGACGAGGACGAGCACGTCGCAGGCGTCCATCGCCTTGGCCGCGGCAGGGTTGCCGATGAGCCCCGACTGACCCACCTCGAAGGGGTTGTCGTGCTCCAGGCCCTCCTTCGCCTTGAGCGTCAGCACCATCGGCGCCGCCAGCAGGTCGGCCAGCTCGAGCACCTGGTCGCGCGCGTCCCGGGCACCGGACCCGACGAGGAGCGTGACGGCCTCGTCACCACCGAGCATCTCCGCGACGCGGCGGACCGCGTCGGCGGGAGCCGCGGCGGCCGCAGACGTCGGCGCGAAGACCGGTGTCGTCGTGTGCTTCGGCACGTCCATGTCTCCCACGTCGCCGGGAACGGTGAGCACCGAGACCCCGCGCTGCGCGTACGCGGCGTTGACCGCCTGCTCGAGCAGGTGCGGCAGCTGGGCCGGCGCGCTCAACGTGTGCGCCCAGACGGACACGTCGGCGAAGAGCGTGTCGTTGTCGACCTCCTGGAAGAAGTCGGTGCCGATCTCGGCGCTCGGCACCTGGCCGCAGATCGCGAGCACCGGCGCGTGCGACTTCTTCGCGTCGTAGAGGCCGTTGAGCAGGTGGATCGAGCCCGGGCCGACCGTGCCCATGCACACGCCGATGGTGCCGGTGAGCTGGGCCTGCGCACTGACGGCGAAGGCTGCGGCCTCCTCGTGGCGCACCCCGACCCACTCGACCCGGTCATCCCGGCGGATGGCGTCGGTGAGGGGGTTCAGCGCGTCACCGACGACGCCCCAGACCTGGCGCACCCCGGAGTCCGCGAGGGCGGTGACGATGTGCTCGGCGACAGTGGTCATGTCGGTCCTTCCTCAGAGGTGACGCGGGGAGGCGTGGGGTGCGAAGTGATCGGCCGTGGCGACGGCCCAGTCGCCTGCCCACGCCGCGGGCGGCTCGGCGAGCAGCTGACCCGGCTCGAGCCAGTCGTAGAGCTCGGCGTAGGACAGCGTCGTGGTCGCGGAGACGTTGCGGCGCAGGTGGTGCGGGTTCAGCTGGGCCGGGTCGGTGACGCCCATGGCGGCCATGATCTTCATGGCCGACTCCACGGTGGCCTCCTGGAAGCGCTGGACGCGAACGCTCTTGTCGCCGACGTCGAGCGCCCTTGCGCGGCGGGGGTTCTGGGTCGCGACCCCGCTGGGGCACTTGTCGGTGTGGCAGCGCTGAGCCTGGATGCAGCCGGCGGCCATCATCATCGCGCGGGCCGCATTCGTGTAGTCGGCGCCCTGGACGATGCGCTTGACGACGTCGTTGCCTGCAGCCACCTTGCCGCTCGCGCCGATGCGGATCCGGTCGCGCAGGCCGACGCCCACGAGGGCGTTGTGCAGGGTCATGAGGCCGTGGGTCAGGGGCATGCCGACGTGGTCCTCGAACTCGAGGGGCGCGGCCCCCGTTCCGCCCTCGGAGCCGTCGACGACGATGAAGTCGGGCGTCGTGCCCACCTCGAGCATGGCCTTGCAGATCGAGAGCACGTCGACGCGCGACCCGACGCAGAGCTTGAAGCCGGTGGGCTTGCCGCCGGCGAGCTCGCGCATCCGGCCGATGAACTCGACCAGCTCGACGGGCGTGTGGAAGACGCGGTGCGACGACGGGCTGACGCACTTCTCGCCCTGCGGCACCTGGCGGATGTCGGCGATCTCCTTGGTGACCTTCGCGCCCGGCAGGACGCCGCCGATCCCGGGCTTCGCGCCCTGACTGAGCTTGAGCGAGACGCACCTGACGGCGTCGTGGGCTGCCTTGTCGCGGAAGGTGTCCGGGTCGAAGTCGCCGTCCTTGGTGCGGGCCCCGAAATAGCCGGTGCCGATCTCCCAGACGATGTCGCCGCCGTTCTCGAGGTGGTAGGGCGACAGCCCGCCCTCGCCGGTGTCGTGAGCGAAGCCGCCCATCGCGGCGCCCTTGTTCAGGGCGCGGATCGCGTTGGCCGACAGTGCTCCGAAGCTCATCGCCGAGACGTTGAGCAGCGCCATGGAGTAGGGCTTCGAGCAGTCGGGACCTCCGACCATGACGCGCGCCGGCTGCTTCGGCGGGTCAGTCGGCGCCACCGAGTGGACGAGGTACTCGTAGCCGACCTCGTTGACGTCGAGCTCGGTGCCGAAGGGGCGCTCACCGTGGATGCCCTTGGCGCGCTCGTAGATGACCGAACGGGTGTCGCGGTCGAACGGCCTGCCGTCCCAGTCGCGCTCGATGAAGTACTGCTGGAGCTCCGGGCGGATGCCCTCGAGGAGGTAGCGCATGTGACCGATGACGGGATAGCGGCGCAGGATCGTGTGCTTCTTCTGCAGCAGGTCCCACGTGCCGAGCGCCGCGAGGCCTGCCCCGACGCCTCCTGCGACCGCACCGAGACCGTTGACGCGCTTTCCACCCAGCATGGGCCCTCCTCGACCTTCGACGCCCCCAGCGGCCCGGCCGTGTGCACGGACCCGCTCCTTGGCGATACCCGCCACCGCAGCCGAGCAACCTGAGCATTTGCTGCACGCCACGTCGGTCACAGGAGACGTCCAGCGGGCGTCCAGCCAGCAGGGGCATCCTCTCGCCCATGGGCACCCGTCACTCCGGGCCGCCGGCTCCCCACCGTTCCGCGCGCATGCTCACCGGTCTGTATGCGCTGGCCACGCTGGTCGCCCTGCTGCTGACCCTCCTCGCGCGCCGTCGCCCCGGGCCGGTTCCCGGCGAAGCCGTCTTCGGCCTGCTCAACGTCCCCGTGGCGCGCACCTTCGTCTCCGTCGTCGTGCTGGCCCTGGTGACGCGCGCCCTGCTCGGGCGCAAGCGGATCGGGCTGTGGCTCGTCGCCCTGTTCCAGGCGCTCGGCCTCTACGTCGGGGTCGTCGCCCTGGTGCCCGCGGCGCGCCTGCCCCTCGTCCGCATGTGGGAGAGCCGCGGCGACCTCGGCCGGGGCCTCGACATCGCCTCGATGGTCGTCGCCGTGGCCGTGCTGTGGTGGCTCCACCGCATCCGGAGTGCCTTCACCGGCAAGCTGCAAAGCGGGTCCTGGTGGGTCGCGCTGGGGGCCATCGTCGCCGGCAGCCTGGTCACGCTGGGCGTCGCCTGGGCCCTGCTCGGCGCGGTCGGTGCACCACGCACCGAGGTCGACGGCATCGTCGGCACGGTGCTCGCGGCCTTCGGCGGGGTGACCCGGCGCGCCCTCGTCGGCGTTCCGGAGTGGGTCGTCGAAGTGGTCGCGGTCTGTGCCGGCCTCACCATCCTCACGACCGTCGCCCTGTTCCTGGCTTCGGCCAGGCCCGGCAGCCGGCGGTCGCCCGACCGCGAGGTCGCGCTCCGCGGCCTCCTCGCCCGGCACGGCGCCGACGACTCGCTCGGCTACTTCGCCACGCGACGCGACAAGGCCTCGGTCTTCTCGCCCGATGGTCGCGCCGCCGTCACCTACCGCGTGCTTGCCGGCGTCTCACTGGCGTCGTCCGACCCGGTCGGCGACCCCGACAGCTGGCGCGCAGCCATCGAGGCCTGGCGGGCCGAGGCTCGCGAGTTCGGTTGGGTGCCAGCCGTCCTCGGCACCAGCGAACGAGGGGCGCGAGCGTATGCCGCTGCGGGGGGCATGCGCGTGCTGCGGCTCGGCGACGAGGCCGTGCTCGACCCGGCTCGGTTCGACCTGCGCCGGGCCTCGCTCTCACCGGTGCGGCACGCCGTCAAGCGGGCGACCCGGGCCGGGGTCACGGTCCAGGTGCGCCGCCAGCGGGACGTCCCGCCGGGTGAGCTCACCCAGGTCGTCGAGCGGGTCGACGCCTGGCGGCACGGCGAGACCGAACGTGGCTTCTCGATGGCACTGGGTCGCCACGGTGACCGGTCCGACGGCGACGTCCTGCTCGTGACCGCGCACGCGCCCGGTCAGCGAGGCTCGGAGCTTGTCGGCGTGCTCGGCCTGGTGCCCTGGGGTCGCCACGGGGTGTCGCTCGACGTGATGCGCCGCTCGCCCGACGCCCCCAACGGTGTCACCGAGCTCATGGTGAGCGAGCTGCTAGCCGGCGCGCACCCGCTCGGGCTGCGACGTGTGTCGCTCAACTTCTGCCTGTTCCGGGCCGTCTTCGAGGACGCCGAGCGCCTCGGCTCCGGGTCGTTCACTCGTGTGGGTGCCTCGGTGCTCGGCCGGCTCGACCGGTTCTGGCAGCTCGAGCGGCTCTACCACTCCAACGAGAAGTACGACCCGACGTGGGAGCCCCGGTTCCTCTGCTACGACGACGCGGTGTCCCTCCCCCAGGTCGCCGTGGCTGCCGGGGCCGTCGAGGGCTTCATGCCGTGGCCAGGTCCGCGAGGCACCGGCGGCGAGCTCGACGCCGACCACCTGGCCCAGCTGGACGAGCTCGACGCCGCGGCCCGGACCCACGACACCGATGCGCTCGGACCCCGCCGCACCGACCAGTTCCGCCACCGCGCCGCGACCCTGGACCGGATGCGGGCCGCGGGACTCGACGCCTACCCGGTCGCCGCAGCGACGATCCCCACGACGCCCATCGGGGACCTGCGGACCGACGTGTGGGAGCGCCCGACACGCCTCTCGGTCGTGGGCCGCGTCCGCGAGCTGCGCGACCACGGCGGCGTCGCCTTCGCCCGACTCGTCGAAGGACACGACGAGCTCCAGGTGCTCCTCGACGCCGCGGCCATCGGCAGGCCGTGCCTCGACCAGTTCACGAGCGTCGTCGACATCGGCGACCTCGTCCGCGTCGAGGGGGTGACGGGGCACTCCCGTTCGGGCACGCCCAGCCTGCTGGGCCAGGCATGGCGCATGGAGGCCAAGTCCCTGCACCCCGTGCCGTTCGGCTCGTTCGACGACCCGACCGCCCGGGCCCGGCAGCGCTCGACCGACCTGCTCGCGAACCCCGAAGGCCTCGACCTGCTCCGACAGCGGTCGGCCGTCGTCGGCTCGCTCCGCCGCACGCTCAACGACGGCGGCTACCTCGAGGTGGAGACCCCGATGCTCCACACGGTGCACGGCGGCGCCACCGCACGCCCCTTCCGGACGTTCATCAACGCGTACGGGGTCGACCTCTCGCTGCGGATCGCCCCGGAGCTGCACCTCAAGCGCCTGCTCGTTGCCGGGCTGGGGCCGGTCTTCGAGCTGGGGCGCAACTTCCGCAACGAAGGGGCCGACGCGACGCACAACCCCGAGTTCACCTCCCTCGAGGTGTACCGGCCGCACGCCGACTACGTGGAGATGCGGCGCCTCACCGAGCGGCTCGTCAAGGACGCCGCCTGCACCCTCCACGGTCGTGAGGCGCTGCCGCTGCCCGGACCCGACGCGCTGCGCACCGGGCTCGCTGACGTCGAGCTCGTCGACATCAGCGCGCCCTGGCCGGTCGTGCGGGTGCTGGACGCGGTGTCGGAGGCCGTCGGGCAGCCGGTGTCGCTCGACACCGACATGGACGTGATGCTCGGGCTCGCCGACACCCACGACGTCGCGGTGCGCCCCGACATGGGCTCCGGGGCCGTCATCGAGGAGCTGTACGCCGCTCTCGTCGAGCCGAACACGCTGCGGCCCACGTTCTACACCGACTTCCCGGTCGAGACCTCACCGCTCGCCCACCCGCACCGTTCGGAGCGGGGGCTGGCCGAGCGCTGGGACCTCGTCGTCGCGGGCATGGAGGTCGGCACGGCCTACAGCGAGCTGACCGACCCCGTCGACCAGCGGGCCCGGCTGACCGAGCAGTCGCTCAAGGCGGCAGCCGGCGACCCCGAGGCGATGGAGGTGGACGAGGACTTCCTGCTCGCACTCGAGCTGGGGATGCCCCCGAGCGGCGGACTCGGCATCGGCGTCGACCGGCTCGTCATGCTGCTGACCAACACCCCGATCCGCTCCGTCCTCACCTTCCCGTTCGTCCGCCCCCTCACCGACCGAACGGCCCGACGGAGCCCGACGTGGAGCTGACCGACACGAGCCTCGTCGTCCTCCTCGGCATCCTGGCGGTGGCCGTGTTCGGGCTCGTCGTCGCCGGGGTGCCCCACGGTGGCCGGCGCCCCGTCCGGCTCGCCCTGCGCGCGGGCCAGGTGCTCCTGCTCAACGTGCTCGTCGTCGCCCTCTGCGGCGCGGCGCTCAACGACCAGTACTTCTTCTACTCCAGCTGGGGCGACCTCTTCGGGTCGCGCTCGCCGTCCGTGGAGTCGCACCGCGGCGGCACGGCCCGCGAGGCCGTCGTGGCGTCCGTTCGGGGGCCGGGACTGAGGGGGCTGGCGACGCCGGCCACCTTGCCGCCGCTGCCGCAGCCGGGGGCGCGGCTGCAGACGTACACCGTGGTGGCCGGGCGCTCCCACGCCGAAGGCCAGGTGTACGTCTACCTCCCCGTCGGCTACGACCCTCACTCGAGCCGCACCTACCCCGTCCTCGTGGGACTCCACGGCTTCCCCAGCGGCCCGAAGAGCTTCCTCAAGCTCAGCTTCCTCTCCGACATCGACACCTTGACGGCCGCGCACCGGATGGCGCCGTCCATCGTCGTCGTCCCGCGCATCGACACCCCGGCCGGACTCGACACCGAGTGCGTCAACGGCGCGCCCGGCGAGCCGCAGACCGACACCTGGCTGGCCCGCGACATCCCCGCCTGGACGGTCCACCACTTCCGGGTCGAGCGCACACGCGGGGGCTGGGCAACGATCGGCTACTCCTACGGGGCGTGGTGCGCCGCCTCCGTCTCGATGCGCCACCCCGACGTCTTCGGGGCTGCCATCGTGCTGCTCGGCTACTTCCGGCCCGACTTCTCCCGCGCCTACGACCCGCTCACGAGCCGCACCCTGCGCGACTACGACCTCGTGACGAAGGCGCGCACCGCTCCCCCACCGCTCGCCATGTGGGTGCTCACGTCCCGGGAGGACCAGCTCTCCTACCCGAGCACCTCGAGCTTCCTCGGCGCCGCGCACGCCCCGCTCGATGTCGCCGGCACGGTGCTCGCCCATGGCGGCCACCGCAACGGCGTCTTCACCCCCTACATCCCGACCGCTCTCTCGTGGCTGGCCCAGACGCTGTCGGGTTTCCATGCGTGACAAGGGTGCCCGTATGCCGTCGCGGCCGTCCGAGGAATCCTCGGGTCACCCGCCGGCCCGGTCCAGCGGTCGTCCCGGCCCGCACCACGTGGTCGCAGCCGTCCTGGCCCTGGTGGTCCTCGTCGCGCTGGTGGTCACGGGGGTCGTGCCCGGCACGGGCCTGGCCCTCGGCGACGTGGCGCGGCCAGGTGCGGGCACGGCGACGTCGAGCGCGCCGGGCCGGACGGCAGACGCCAGCCAGCCTCCGTCGAGCACACCGTCGAGCACAGCGTCGAGCACGCCGTCGGGACCGCTGACGGTCGTAGGCCTCGGCGACTCGGTGCCGTCGGCTGACACCTGCGGCTGCACCGGCTACGTCGAGCAGGTCGGCAGCGAGCTCGGGCACCTGACGCAGCGTCCTTGGATCGTGCACAACGACGCGACGGGGGGCTGGACCACCACAGACGTCGCCGACGACCTGCTGACGTCGCCGACACGCGAGCACCTGGCGGACGCCGACCTCGTCGTCGTCGAGGTCGGCGCCAACGACTTCGACCTCGGGAACGTGGCCGACAGGGCGTGCCTGCCGGCGGCGACGTCGGGCTGCTGGTCCGCCACACTCGCCGGCGTGCGCGACGGCTTGACCCGAATCCTCACCAGCATCAAGCAGATCAACACTCGACCCGACCTGCGCATCGCCGTGCTCGGCTACTGGAACGTCACGCTCGACGGTTCCGTAGGCCGGGCACTCGGGGCGGACTTCGTGCTCGGCAGCGACGCGCTGACCCGCCTCGTCAACACGACCGTCGCGCAGGTGGCGGCCAACACAGGCGCCGTCTACGTCGACGCCTACACGCCCCTCAAGGGCGAGTCGGGCGAGCGTGACCCCACCAGCGACCTCCTCGACGACGGTGACCACCCGAACGCCACCGGCCACACGCTGCTGCGGACCGCAGTGCTCGACCAGCTGGCGGACGCCGGGGCCATCGACGCCTGGCGGCGGCTGCCCGGCTGAACCCGTTCTCATACCCATTTCGACGAGAGCCTGACTCGCACAAGCAGATCAGTGCTGGGGCCGTTGACGACCGGACCGACGTGCGGTTGCGTGAGTGGGCATGACCGTCATCGGCTTCCACTGCTCCCACGAGCAGATCGACCCGGCCCGGCTCCTGCGCGACGTCCAGGCGGCCGAGGCTGCCGGCTTCACCGCAGGCATGTCGTCAGACCATCTCTCGCCATGGAGCAGCCGGCAGGGCGAGTCCGGGTACGCGTGGAGCTGGCTGGGCGCTGCCCTGGCCACGACGTCGCTCCCGTTCGGCGTGGTGACGGCCCCTGGGCAGCGCTACCACCCCGCGGTCGTGGCGCAGTCGATCGCCACCCTGGGCCAGATGTTCCCCGGCCGGTTCTGGGCGGCGCTCGGCTCGGGCGAGGCGTCGAACGAGCGGGTCACGGGCGCCGAATGGCCCCGCAAGGAGGTGCGCGACGCCCGGCTCCTCGAGTGCGTGGACGTCATCCGGCGGCTGCTCAACGGTGAGGAGGTGAGCCACGACGGGCTCGTCACGGTCAACAGGGGGCGCGTGTGGACCCGCGCGGACCCGGCGCCCGACCTCGTCGGTCCGGCCGTCACCCCCGAGACCGCCGCCCGGCACGCCACCTGGGCGGACGGGCTGATCACCGTCAACCAGCCCGCCGACACGCTTCGTCGAGTGCTCGAGGCCTACCGGGGCGCCGGCGGACGAGGTCCGGCCCGGCTCCAGATCCACCTCAGCTGGGCACCGACGGAGGGCGAGGCGCTGTCGACGGCCCACGACCAGTGGCGCAGCAACGTGCTCGGCCCGCCCGTCGCGTGGGACACCGAGACCGTCGAGGCGTTCGACCTCATCGGTGAGACCGTCCCACCCGACGGGGTGCGCGACGCGGTGCTCGTCTCCGCCGACCTCGGCCGGCACGCACAGTGGCTGCAGGACTACGTCGAGATGGGCTGGGACGAGCTCTACCTCCACTTCGTCGGCAAGGACCAGACGCCCTTCATCGACGCCTTCGGGGAGCACGTCCTTCCACAGCTGTCACCGAGCAGGCCTGTGCCGCAGCAGGATCCGACACACGCAACACGAGGAGCGGGCCGATGAGGATCAGCGACACGGGCGACGTGTGGTGGAAGAACGCCGTCCTCTACTGCGCAGACGTGGAGACCTTCCACGACTCCGACGGCGACGGGGTGGGCGACCTCCGCGGCATGACCGACCACATCGAGTACCTCGCCGACCTGGGCATCACGTGCCTGTGGCTCATGCCGCTGTACCCGACCGCTCGCAAGGACGACGGCTACGACATCACCGACTTCTTCGGGGTCGACCCGAAGCTGGGGACGCTCGGCGACTTCGTCGAGCTGGTGCGCACGGCACGGGCACACGGCATACGCGTCATCGTCGACTTCGTCATGAACCACACGTCCGACAAGCACCCGTGGTTCAGGTCGGCCCGGCGCAGCCGCGAGGACCCCTACCGCGACTACTACGTCTGGAGCCGCACCAAGCCGAGGTCGAGCAAGAAGGACGTCGTCTTCCCTGACCAGGAGGACAGCATCTGGGAGCGCGACGAGAAGACGGGCGACTACTACCTGCACCACTTCTACAAGCACCAACCCGACCTCAATGTCGCCAATCCGGCTGTGCAGGAGGAGATCTCGCGAACGCTCGGATTCTGGCTCGAGCTCGGCGTCTCGGGCTTCAGGGTGGACGCCGTCCCGTTCCTCTTCGCCCGCGACGGCGTGCCCGGCGTCGACGACGCCGAGCAAGACGCCTTCAACCCCGACCGCTACCTCGGCGACGTCCGCTCGTTCGTCACCCGACGCGTGGGTGACGCGGTGCTGCTCGGCGAGGTGAACCTGCCCTACCCGGACCAGAAGCGTTTCTTCGGCGGTGACGACGGCGACGGACTCAACATGCAGTTCGACTTCATCGGGATGCAGCGGCTCTACCTGTCGCTCGCCCGCGGCGAGGCCGCACCCCTGGCTGATGCGCTGCGCGAACGGCCCGCCCTGGACGTGACGAGCCAGTGGGCCAACTTCGTGCGCAACCACGACGAGCTGACGCTCGACAAGCTGACCATGCCCGAACGCCGTGAGGTCTTCGACGCCTTCGGGCCCGACCCCGACATGCAGCTCTACGACCGCGGTCTACGTCGCCGCCTGCCCCCGATGGTCGGCGGCGACCAACGCCGTCTCCGACTCGTCTACTCGCTCATGTTCTCCCTGCCAGGAACGCCGGTGCTCTTCTACGGGGAGGAGATCGGGATGGGTGAGAACCTCGACATCCCGGGCCGCCTCGCGGTCCGCAGCCCGATGCAGTGGACCGAAGGCGAGAGCGGCGGGTTCTCCTCCGCGTCACCTCGGCGGCTCACCCGTCCCATGCCCGACGGCCTCTTCGGGCCGGAGCACGTCAACGTCGCCGACCAGCGCCGCGACCCCGACTCGCTGTGGTGGTTCATGCGCGGGCTCGTCCGTCGCTACCGGCAGCTGCCGCAGAGCGGGTGGGCCACGGTCGAGGTGCTCGACCACCCGGTCGCGTCCACCCTCGCCCACCTGAGCCGCACCGACGACTGGGCCATGCTGGGGCTCCACAACTTCGGACCCGACGGTGCTGTCGTCCCGCTGACGCTGCCCGACCTCCCGCCCGGGTCCACGCTGCTCGACCTGCTCGGCGAGCGACGGGTGACGGAGATCGGGGCCGGCGGCGCGGTCGAGCTCGACGTCGAGCCCTTCGGCTACCGTTGGCTCCTCGTCGTCCCGGAGGGTGAGGACCCCGGGCTCTGAGTCCGGCGCCAGCCGTGCCGCGGCCGTGCGCCGGCCCGGCTCGGCCCCCTCCGCCGATCGGCGGCCTGCCGAGGCGGGTAGGTGCAACGGGTCACCACTTCGAGGAGCCCAGCGTGTCGCCCGTGTCGTT
This sequence comes from Terrabacter sp. 05T424, assembly GCF_056396225.1. NCBI lineage: Bacteria > Bacillati > Actinomycetota > Actinomycetes > Micrococcales > Intrasporangiaceae > Terrabacter > Terrabacter sp. 05T424. The sequence goes on along the minus strand of NZ_JBFTLB010000001.1, from coordinate 293,488 downwards.
GCCATGTCGATCAACCTGATCTACCTCATCGCCGGGGCGGCGATGTTCCTCGCAGCAGTGCTCCCGACAGTGCTCGACCGGTATGCCGTCTCGGCCGCCATGGTGCTGCTCGTCCTCGGCATGGGCATCGGCCTGCTGCCCTTGCCGGAGGGGATGCGCCTGGACCCCATCCTCATCCGCCCCCAGGTGGAGCGCGTCACGGAGTTCACCATCCTCGTCGCGCTCATGGGCGTCGGCCTCGCGATCGACCGCTCGTTCGAGTGGCGCCGGCGCACGGCCTGGGCGTCGTGGTCGCCGACGTGGCGCCTGCTCGCCGTCGCCATGCCCCTGACGATCGCGTCCGTGGCGCTGCTGGGCTGGGGCCTCGGCGTCGCGCCGGCGGCGGCCCTGCTGCTCGGTGCCGCCCTCTCGCCGACCGACCCGGTGCTGGCGAGCGACGTGCAGGTGGAGGGCCCCCGGGTCGAGTCCCCTGACGGGGACAACGAGGAGGGCGATGACGAGGCGCTGGGCGAGCCCGTCGACGAGAAGGACGACGTCCGCTTCGCCCTCACCTCCGAGGCGGGCCTCAACGACGGGCTGGCCTTCCCGTTCGTCACCGCCGCCCTCCTGCTCGCCTCGGCCGGCAGCGCCGGCTCGTGGTGGGCCGGCTGGCTCGCGTGGGACCTCGTCGGCAAGGTCGTGGTCGGCGTCGTGGTCGGGGTCGCCGTCGGGTGGGGGCTCGCCCGCGTCGCATTCCGCTCGCCGCGGAGGTCACTGCGCCTCGCCGAGCAAGGTGAGCCGCTGCTGGCGCTGGCCGCCCTCGTGATGACGTACGGGGTGAGCCAGCTCGTCGGTGGCTACGGCTTCGTCTCGGTCTTCGCCTGCGGATTGACCCTCCGCGCGGCAGAGCGCAACCACCACTACCACCGCTCCATGCACGAGGTCGTCCAGCGCCTCGAGCGGCTGCTGACGCTGATCATCCTGCTCATGCTGGGCATGGCGATGACGAAGGGAGTGTTGGACGAGCTCGACTGGCGGGGCGTGCTGATCGCCCTCTCGCTCGTCTTCGTGCTCCGACCGCTGGCCGGGTGGGTCAGCCTCCGGGTGCGCGCACGAGGCGATGACCTCCCGGGCGGGCTGAGCAGGCACGAGGCCCTGGCAACGGCCTTCTTCGGCGTGCGAGGGGTCGGCTCGCTCTACTACCTCGCGTTCGCGGCGGGCGAGCACGCCTTCGTCGAGGAGCGGTGGCTGTGGTCGACGGCTGCGTTCACGATCCTCGTGTCGGTCATGGTCCATGGCGCCCTCGCCACCCCGGTCATGCGCTACCTCGACCGCAACCGAGAGGCCGCCCGAGCCTGACCCGTGGCGTGAACCGGCCCCGAGGAGGGGTGTCTCCTCGGGGCCGGTCGTGAACCGAACTCAGGCGACCTACCCTCCCCGGGGGTCTTCGCCTGACGGACGGAGGTGGTGCAGCGTGACCGATCCTGTCGGGCAGCTCCGGGCACGTGCCGCGGCAACGGCCCAGTGCCACGCGGACCTCCTGATCCCCCGGTTCCCCGAGCGGTCCGCGCCCACGACGATCCGGCTCGCCCTCACGGACGGGCTCACGTGCGGTTCCCCACCGCTGCCGCCGCACGTGTCAGATCGTGTGCCGGTGATCTCTGCCAGCCAGGTGGTCCCGGCCACGTCGCTCACCTCCTGCTCCATCGTGCGGCTCCACAGGTGGCCTTCGACAGGTGCTTCCGGCCTGTCCGAGTCGGGACCTTCGGCCCGATCCGGTGCGACCTTCGTCCGTGTCGTCGGCACTCGCGCCCGGCGCACGATCGAGGTGGCGTCACGCCCGGCGCCCCACACCGACCGGGAGAGCCCATGTGCACCGTCCTCATCACGTACTCGACCCCGCCCGCGCCGCCCGCTGCCGGGGCTGAGGTCGACGCGGGCGCCCGCGGGCGCGACCCCGCCGACCCCCTCGACCCCGCCGACCCCGCCGACCCCGCTGGAGCAGCCTCCGTGCGGCTCATGGTCGCGGGCATCGACGAGGCGATCGCCGAGACCATCGCGACGGAGCTGGCCCGAGCCGGCCACAGGGTGACCTGCCGGCCGTGCGTCGCGACGACGACGACGGAGCGGGGCTTCGACCTCGTGGTGGTCGTGGACCACCTGCACGTCACCCACCGCAGCGACACCGTGTGGGGGCAGGTGGCCGGCACGCCCGAGGACACCCTGGCGTATGCCGCCGGGCCGGCGGGGGCCGAGGGCACCCCACGCATACGGGATCACGATCCCGACCCGCGCGACCTGCGCGACGCGGCACCCGCGACGGGTGAGGCGACCATCCCGATGACGTGGTGCGCCGACTTCCGGGCCGTGGAGGCCTGGGGACAGAGCATCGCCGACCACCTGGTCCGCTTCCTCGAGCTGCGTTCGGAGCTGGTGCGCATCCGGGCGGAGCTGGTGCGCTGCAGGGCGCTGCTCAAGGCCGTCACCCCCGAGCCGCGGGCGGCCTCGGCCGTCGAGCTCGGCCGCCCGATCGGCGCCGGCCGACCGCTGCACGCCGGCGAGCGCCGCGCCCCCGCCGGCCAACCCGGAAGGAGCTGAGATGACCATGGCCCAGCACCAGGTCGCCCAGGGACGGGGGGAGTTCCCGACCCGGCGGTCCAACCGACGACAGGCCAGCAGCGACCTGGCGCCCGCCGAGTGCCAGGCCCTCCTGGAGTCACGCAACATCGGCCGCATCGGCTGGTCGGCCGGTGACGGTCCGCAGATCTTCCCGGTCAGCTACGCGTGCGTCGCCGACCTCATCGTCTTCCGCACCTCACCCTTCGGCGTGCTCTCGGAGCTCGTCCGTCCCGCCCAGGTCGTGTTCGAGGTCGACGAGCTCGACGAACGGGCCCACTCCGGCTGGAGCGTGATCGCCTGCGGACGCGCCCAGGCCGTGGCGTCACCTGCACTGCTCACCCACCTGTGGACCCTCGACGGGGCCGAGCCGTGGGCGGCGGGCACCCGCAACCTCTTCATCGGCATCGAGGTGGAGCGGCTCACCGGCCGCTCGTTCGAGTCGCACCACGCGCCCTCGACGGGTCGATGACGCTGCCACCGGCCCCGAGCACGGGCGGGCCGGGCGCCGTCAAAGGCCCCCGCCCGCGAGAGGCCGGTCCTAGCCTTGGGGCATGACGTCGGCGCCGCCGGGGACCTCTCGCACGAGCGAGCTCACCGTCGCGCGGCGCTCGCGGGCGGTCAGGCGCTGATGGTCGAGACCGTCGCTTCGGGTTCGGCCGGCCAGGGATCCTCCGAGGACCGCCTGCGCGGTCTGCTCGCCGCCAACCGGTCGGTCGTCTCCGAGCTGGCGCTGCCGGCGGTCCTGCGTCGCATCGTCGACGCGGTCCGGGTGGTCTCCGGCGCCGACTACGCGGCGCTGGGCGTCATCGGGGCCGACGGCAGGCTCGAGCAGTTCGTGCACTCCGGGATGGACGCGGCCACGGTGGAGCGGATCGGGCACCTGCCCACCGGCGCCGGCGTGCTCGGGGCCGTCATCGACGACGCTGCACCGATCCGGCTCCACTCCATCGCCGATGACCCCCGGGCCAGCGGCTTCCCGGCCGGGCACCCGCCCATGCGGGCCTTCCTCGGTGTCCCGGTGCGCTCGCGCGGACAGGTCTTCGGCAACCTCTATCTCGCCGACCGGTTCGACGGTGCTGACTTCAGCGCCGACGACGAGGACCTCGTCGTCGCCCTGGCCGCGAGTGCCGGCATCGCCATCGAGAACGCCAGGCTCTACGAGGAATCGCGCCGCAGGCAGGAGTGGTTGCGCGCCTCGGCCGAGATCAGCCGAGACCTCCTGCGTCCCGGTCTCGGTGAGGTGGTGCTGGTGCGCATCGCCGATGCAGTCCTGCGGCTCGCTGACGCCGACTCGGTGACGATCGACCTGCCCACGCGTCGCTCACCGGCGGCTGTCGACGGGCCGGGCGTCCCCTCGCCGGGCGCGAGCGCACCCGCCCTGCAGCCGTATGCCGCCGAGCTCGTCGTCGAGGTCGCCCGCGGGGTGGGTGCCGAGGCGCGCGTCGGCACCGCGTATGCCGCGTCGCCCTCCCTGGCCGGCAGGGCGATGCGCGAGCGCCGGGCCGTGCTCACCGAGCCCCCCGCGAGCGGATCCGGCGCCGAGGTCGACGCGGGCGGCGGCCCCGGCACGCTCGTCGGTGTCGATGGTCCGGCGATGGCGTGCCCGCTCGTGGGCGACGCGGGCGTGCGGGGCGTGGTCGTCGTGACCCGGGGGGCCGGCCGGCCACCGTTCAGCCCGGCAGACGTCGAGATGGCCGAGCAGCTCGCGACGCACGCCGCCGTGGCCCTCGAGCTCGCCGACCGCCGTGCCGACGAGGAGCGCGTCGCCCTGCTCGAGGACCGTCACCGGATCGCCCGCGACCTGCACGACCACGTCATCCAGCGCATCTTCGCGACCGGTCTGACGCTCGACTCTGTTGCCGAGCACGCGCCTGAGTCCCGGTCGGGCGAGGAGCCCGACGGGCAGGACGTGCGCGAGATCCTGAGCCGCGCCGTCGAGGACCTCGACGAGACGATCCGCCAGATCCGGGCGTCGATCTTCGAGCTGCAGGAACCGACCGGCCTCACCGCGTCGCGGACGCGCCTGCGGGAGGTCGTGGCGGCGACCTCCGCACCACTGGGCTTCGAGCCGGCCCTGCGCCTCGACGGTCCGGTCGCCAGCGTGCTCGACGCGTCCCTGCTGCACGACGTGACAGCGGTCCTGCGCGAGGCCCTCACGAACGTCGTCAGGCATGCCGGGGCACACGCCGTCGACGTCAGGGTGTCGGTGACCGGCCCCACCTTCTGCGTCGAGGTCACCGACGACGGGCCGTGCGGACTCGTGGTAGCCGCGATCGACGGCGCTGAGATGGCAGACAGCGCCGAGTCTGCGACGCTCGTCACGCCGGAGCCCGGACACCGCGGCCTCGCCAACCTCGCCAGCCGTGCCGAGGCCCGCGGCGGGCACTGCTCCCTGCGATCGGACGAGAGGACGACGGTGCTGACATGGACGGCGCGACTGGACCAGTGACCCGGCAGCCTGCAAGGCAGGGGGCAACCGACCCCGAGCCCGTGACCGTCTTCCTCCTCGACGACCACGAGATCGTGCGCCGCGGGCTCATCGACCTGCTCGAGTCGCACCGCGGCTTCCGCGTCGTCGGTGAGGCCGGCACGGCGGCCGAGGCGCTGCGCCGCATCCCGACGCTCGCTCCCGACGTGGCGCTGCTCGATGCCCGCCTTCCCGACGGCAGCGGCATCGACGTGTGCCGAGAGGTGCAGGTCAGCAGTCCCGGCACGCGGTGCCTCATCCTCACCTCGTACGACGACGACGACGCCCTGTTCGCGGCGGTCATGGCCGGCGCCTCCGGCTACCTGCTCAAGCAGATCCGGGGCACCTCGCTCACCGAGGCGGTGGCCCACGTCGCGGCGGGGCACTCGCTCATCGACCCCACCCTCGTCGAGCGCCTGCTCGACCGACTCCGGCGCCCCGAGGGCGAGGCCGGCTCTGGTGCCGGTTCTGGCTCACCTCCAGGCGCGCCGCCCGGCTCCGCGCCGCTCACCGACCGCGAGCAGGAGATCCTGACGCTCATCGCGGAGGGGCTGACCAACCGCCAGATCGGCGAGCGCCTCTACCTCGCCGAGAAGACGGTGAAGAACTACGTGTCTGGCCTGCTCGCCAAGCTCGGTTTCGAACGACGCACCCAGGCCGCGGTCTACGGCGCGCAGCACCGTGACGACGCCACCGGACACTGACCGCGTGTAACGATCCGGCGTACGCCGCGATGGAAGGGCTGAGGCGGCACCCGATCCCCCGAGCGGGTGCCGCCTCGCCCTGCGCCCGGCCTCCTGACGGGTCATGCGCACTCCTGCACCTCGCGAGGGTCACCGAGGGCCATGGGTCCCCTAGGCTGGATCCTCACCTGTTGCGGTCGAGCCCTGGCCGGCAACTGGGATCTCGTAGGAGTCAGCAGATGGAGCCACACGAGGCAGTCGGTGCGTCCCGTGGGTCCGAGGTCGGCGCCGAGGCCGACGCCAGGCCCGGCCGGACGAGCGCCCGACGAGCCGTCACGCGGGGTGACGCAGCCGTCGACGCGGTGGTCACGGCGCACGTCGATGCCGTCTTCACGACGTCTCCGGGCGCGTCCCGTCTCACTCCGGTCGAGGCATACCTCCTCGAAGCCCTCGAACGGCTCGATACCGCAGAGACGAAGGTGACCCAGCTCGAGGCCGCCCTGGAGCACAGCCGCGAGATCGGTGCCGCCGTCGGCGTCCTCATGGCGCTCCACAAGCTGACCCGCGAGCAGGCGTTCGACGCGCTGAGGCGCGCGAGCATGGCGCAGAACGTCAAGGTCCACGTGCTGGCCGCCCGGGTGCTCGAGACCGGAGCCACCGACCGGGCCTGACGCGTCGGTGGAGGACCGCCGTCACGCGAGGGCGCCCGCGAGCCATCAGCGTGGTCTGACGACGGACGAGGTGACGTCAGCGTGCTTCGAGCACGAAGAAGAGGAAGCAGATGAAGGCGGTTCGATCGCCGAGGTCCGGCGGGAGGAGCTCACGTGGCGTGTCGGGCGAGAAGGGCGGCTCGCTGATGACCGAGATGCGGAAGCCGGCCTCCGTGAAGGCGTCGGACATGGCGTGCAAGGGTCGGTGCCAGTAAGTGAGCACCGCCTGCTGGTCTCCGAAGGTGTACTCCTCGGAGTACTCGGTGACGGCGAAGTAGTCGGCATCGGGGTCGCTCGACTCGAGGATGCGGGGGTGGTTGACCGACAGGAGGAGGCGACCGCCGGGCTTCAGGACGCGTCGCAGCTCGGCCAGTGGTGCCCACCAGTCCTTGAAGTAGTGCAGGACGAGCGAGACCACGACGTCGTCGAACTCGCCGTCGGCGTACGGAAGCGGCTGACCGAGGTCGACCACGCGCAGGTCGACGTCCTCACCCAGCCGCTCGCGAGCCAGCTCGAGCATGGCGGCGCTGGAGTCGAAGCCCGACACGACGGCGCCCTTCGCGCGCAGGTCTTCGGCCAGGGGTCCCGAGCCACACCCTGCGTCGAGCACGCGACGACCGCGGACGTCGCCGGCGAGCTGGACCATCGCCGGTCGCGCGTAGTACTTGTTGAAGAGACCCGACTCGTTCGCCGTTGCGTAGCTGCGGGCGAAGCTGTCGTAGTGGTCGGCCTTCATGAGTCCTCGCTCCCCTGGGTGCTTCCCCGTGGAAGCGACCCGAGCAAGGGTGGCATGCCCAGAGCCACGACGCGCGTCGGCGAAGGCGTGAGTCGTGGACGACAGCTGGTGGCGCGATACGGCCTCAGGCGACGAGTGCGAGCGCGAGTACGCGTTCGAGACGACTTGGCTGGTCGGGCTCGGTTGCTACGCGAGCGCGTTCGGGTTCGCGCTGGTCGCGCAGGAGTCCGGGGATCAGGGGCGGGGCGTGGGAGGTGTAGGCGTGCCCGGTCGGGGTCGCGGTCACCACCGTGTGCGGCGCGCCCGGCGGTGAGCCGGGGCCAGCGGGCCCAGTGACGGTGATGGCAGTGAAGCCCGGGTGCTGCTTCGCGTGGTTGCACTGCACGCACAGGCCTTGCGCGTTGGTGTCGCTGGTGGGGCCGCCGTCGGCGTGGTCGCGGACGTGGTCGACGTGCTGGGCCGGTGCGTCGCACCACGGGGTGCGGCAGGTGCCGGCGTCACGCAGGAGGACGTAGCGCCGGAGGCCGCCATCGAAGGTTCGGCGGGTGGAGTCCATGGCGACCAGTGCCCCGGTGGTCGGGTGAGTGAACAGCCGTCGCAGCCACACCCTCGCCTTCTCATCCACCTCGCCGCGTGCCTCGTGCGAGGGGGTCAGCTGGGCGCGCGCAAACGCGGCCGGGACGGTGCCGTAGCCCAGCAGCTGGGCCGGGGTGTCGTCGCCGGCGAGGAGGGTGCGGTCGGTCATGACGAGGTGCACCTCGACCGGGACCGCGTCGGCGGCCTGCTGGCCGGTGACGCAGGCCACGAGGGTGTCGGCCATCACCTGGCCCTTGCCCCGCTCGTCACCGGCAGCATGGGCCGTGTCTGCCGCTGCCGTGAGCGCGGCGTGCGAGGCGACGGCCTGCGCGACCGGCAGCAAGGCGGTCAGGTAGGCCATCGTGTCGGGCGCCGGACGCAGCGTGACTCGCCGCTCGGTCGCGGCCTTCGAGGCACGCGCCACCACGGAAGCGCGTCGATGCGGTAGGCGGCAGCGCGGACCTGCCGGGTCAGCTCCCGGTCGCCCCAACCGGCCAACGTCTCGCGGTGCCCGCCGACCACCTCGGCGTCGACGAGGCTGCGCTGCTCGCCCGTCAGGATGGCGGTCTCGCGCACGATGATCTGCGCTCGCCACTCGCTGAGCTCGCCGGCGGCGAGGGCGGCCATCGTGTGCGGTAGTTCGCTCGTCAGTGCCAGCGCGAGCCGCACATGGCTCGCGCCCTGGACCGGGGACTTGCGCCGAGCCAGCGCGACCTGCGCCGCCACGCCCGTCACGCCCGACGGCCGCCGCCGACGCCGACGCCGACCATCGTTCGAGCCGGCACGACCCTCGTCGTCGAACGACGACGCCCGGGCATGCTCCCGCGCAGCCCGCCATCCGTCGAAGTCACCGGCGGCCGAGCACTCCCGCGCCCGGTCCCGCCACGCCTGCGCGACCTGCTGCTGCGAGTCGACGAACGCCGCCGTGAGCCGCGCCTGGGCCGCCGACGCGGCGGCCTTCAACCGCTCGAGCGCCGCCAGCTGGTCCACCCGAACCCGGTCCGAGCCTGCGGCGCTGTCGACGGCCCTGCCATCAGCACGGGCATCGTTGCTGCCGGACCCGATCCGCGACAGAGCCAACACCAGAGTTTCCAGCTCATCCGTCGCCAGCGCCGTAGAGTCGATCATGTGTTCGATTGTACGCCAAACGCATACGCCCCTCAAGGACTGTCCCCAGCCGATCTGCCCGCGGCGCAGGACGATTCGTCAGGATGGTCTGCGAAGGGCTGTCTGCGACGCTCCTATGGTTCGTCAAGCAGCTGCGGCGCCCCTTTCAGGCAGGCGGTAGAGGTCGCGGGCGACGTAGCGGGCCAGGCGGCGTTTAATCTCCCGGCGGGTCTTTCCTTCCGCACCGCGGCGGGCGACGTAGTCGCGGGTGGCTGGCTGGTACTGCATCCGGATCCGGACCACCGTGTGCAGGGCTCGGTTGAGCTGGCGATCTCCGTAACGGTTGAGCCGATACCGGGTGGTGACTTGGCCACTGTTCGCCGGGATCGGTGCGACGCCGGCGAGCATCGCGAACGCCGCCTCGGAGTGGACGCGCCCGGGGTCCGCCGGTGCCCTCGATTGCCCAGGCCCGCAACGTCGCGTGGTTGTTGGCGAACTCCACCAACTCGGCATAACCCTCGGTTGTCGCCTCGACCGTGATCTCCTCGAGGACACCACCGGACGCGGTCTCGACCACGGCCGCGGAGTGAGTGTGGACGTGGGTGTCGACGCCGATGACGACATCGACCACCTCACGCAGATCGGCCAGACTGGCCATGCGTTCTCTCCTTCACCGGATGGGACGTGGTTCCGGTCCGGGACGGAGGTTCGGCAGGACTGTGATGAGACACGCCAGGCGCCGCTAACGCCAGCGGTCAAGCTCCTGACCAGGCCAGCTCCTCCAACCGGGCCGGGGCCGGCGACCACGAGCGGACAAGTCGCACCAGGGCACGAAGCCAGTCACACCGTGAGTCACACTCGTGGTCACCAACCACAGCCCAGCACCATCAGGCTGCGAACGCGATCCTCACAGTCACATCTCCTCGTGGGTGTCGGGGTCGCCCCCGAAGAGCCGCCCGTCCTCGCGACCGAGTGCCGAGATCGCGGCCACCTCGGCATCGTCGAGCTCGAAGCCGAAGACGTCGAGGTTGGCCCGCTGGCGCTCGGGGTCGGCCGACTTGGGCAGCGGCAGCGCACCGAGCTGGACCTGCCACCGGAGGATCGCCTGGGCCGGGCTCACGCCGTGGGCCTCGGCCGCCGCGGCGACCGGGTCGGCACCGAAGGGTGCGTTGCGCTTGCCGAGCGGGCTCCAGCTCTCGGTGCGCACCCCGAGCCGCTCGTGAACCGCCCGCAGCTGCTCCTGCGGGAAGAGCGGGTGCAGCTCCACCTGGTTGATGGCCGGCACGACACCGGTGGCGTCGATGATCTCGGTGAGGTGCTTCTCGGTGAAGTTGCTGACCCCGACGGAGCGCACGAGCCCACGTTCGCGGCACTCCACGAGGGCGCGGTAGGCGTCGACGTAGAGCCCGACGCTGGGGTTGGGCCAGTGGATCAGGGCGACGTCGAGCTGCTCGATGCCGAGCCGCTCGAGGCTTCCCTCGACCGAGGCGACGGCCTTGTCGAACGCGTGGTCGCGGCCCGGCACCTTGCTCTGCACGACCAGCTGGTCACGGTCGATGCCCGACCGACGGATGGCCTCGCCGACCTCGGTCTCGTTCCCGTAGTTGACGGCCGTGTCGAGGAGCCGGTAGCCGCCCTCCACCGCCGACACCATCGCGCGTATGCCGTCCTCACCCGCGAGCGGGTAGGTGCCGAAGCCGATGGCCGGGATCGTCGTGCCGTCGTTGAGGGTGTGGGTGGGGACCGTCGTCATGCCGCCAACCTACGGCGGCACGGAGCCGCGCGCGAGAGTCGTCCCGCCCCGTCGCACGTCTCACCGAACGGGCCGATTGGGACGACGCCGACTGATTGAATAAGGTAAGGCGAACCTAAGCGAACACCGTCGGCCGTCGACGCGACCGACATCCCGAGACCGGGCGTCCGTGTCGACGCCGCCCCGCGCGCCGCCGGTCCCGGCAACCCGATGGAGGACCCGTGACCACCCGACGCACCGCTCTCGTCGCTGGACTGAGCGCCGCCGCCATGCTGGCCCTCTCCGCGTGCGGCAGCAGCCTCGAGGCGGGCACCGAGCTCGACCCGGGCAAGCTCACGATCTACAGCGCCCAGCACGAGAACCTCACCGACGCCTGGGCCAAGGCGTTCCAGGAGAAGACAGGCACGCAGGTCCAGATCCGCTACGGCGGCGACTCGGCGATGGCGGCCCAGCTCGTCCAGGAGGGCACCCGCTCCCCTGCCGACGTCTTCCTCACCGAGAACTCCCCGGCGATGACGACCGTGCAGAACGCCAACCTCCTCGCGCCGGTCACGCCGGCGACGCTGGCCCAGGTCGGCAAGGACTACGCCCCGTCCACCGGCAAGTGGGTCGGCATCGCAGCCCGCTCGACCGTGCTCGTCTACAACCCGAGCAAGATCTCCGAGGCCCAGCTCCCGAGGTCGATCATGGACCTCCAGAAGCCGGAGTGGTCGGGCCGCTGGGGCGCCGCGGCCGGCGGCGCGGACTTCCAGGCCATCGTGTCGGCCATCGCCGCGCTCGAGGGCAAGGACAAGACGGCGGCCTGGCTCAAGGGCCTCAAGGACGGCGCCAAGATCTACAACAACAACATCGCGGTGATGAAGGCCGTGAACGCCGGCGAGGTGCCGGTCGGGATCATGTACCACTACTACTGGTACCGCGACCAGGCCCTCAGCAAGGACGGCAGCGGCAACACCAAGCTGCACTACTTCAAGAACCAGGACCCCGGCGCCTTCGTCAGCCTCTCGGGCGGTGGCGTGCTCGGCTCGAGCAAGCACGCGGCCGATGCGCAGAAGTTCCTCGCGTTCGTCACCAGCAAGGAGGGCCAGGGCATCCTCGCCTCGAGCGACGCCAAGGAGTATGCCGTCGGCGCTGGTGTCGAGTCCGACCCGGCCCTGCCCAAKCTCGCCTCGCTCGAGGCCCCGCCGGTCGACCCCTACGCGCTCAACGGTCCCGAGGTCATCACCCTGATGACCGAGGCGGGCATCCTCTGACGTGACGGTCCCCGTGCTCGGACGCATCTCCACCGGCTCGCCCGGTCGCCGCTGGCGACCGGGGTCGGTGGCGTCCCGGCTCGTGGCGGGCCTCGTCGCGCTCGTCTGCTGCACGCCGCTCGTCGTCATCGTCACCAAGGCGCTGGCGGTCGGGCCGGAGCGGGCCGGGCAGCTGCTCTGGCGCCCCCGGGTGGGCGAGCTGCTCGGCAACACCCTCTCGCTCGTGCTGCTGACGGTGTCGATCACCGTCGTGCTCGGTGTGGCGGCGGCCTGGCTCGTGGAGCGCACCGACCTGCCGCTCGCCGGTCTGTGGCGGGTCGTGCTCGTGTGCCCGCTCGCCGTCCCGGCGTTCGTCAACGCGTACGCGTGGGTGTCGATCCGCCCCGACCTCAACGGACTGTCCGGCGCCGTCCTCGTCACGTCCCTGTCGTACTTCCCGTTCGTCTTCCTGCCCGTCGCCGCGGTGCTGCGCGGACTCGACCGCAGCCTCGAGGACACCGCCCGCTCGCTCGGACTCGGCCCGTGGCGGACCTTCCTGCGCGCGACGCTCCCCCAGCTGCGCCCGGCCCTCATGGGCGGCGCCTTGCTCGTGGCCCTGCACCTGCTCGCCGAGTTCGGCGTGCTCGCCCTGGTGCGCTTCCCGACCTTCACGACCGCGATCCTCGACCAGTACCAGGTGGCCTTCGACGACGCGGCCGGCAGCGTGCTCGCCTCGGCGCTGCTCGCGCTCTGCCTCGCCTTCCTCACCATCGACCTCGTGAGCCGCGGCCGCGTCCGCCACGCCCGCCTCGGTCGGGGCACGCCCCAGCGGCCCACGCCCGTTCGGCTCGGTCGCCTCACACCGCTGGCTCTGGGCGGCGTCGTGGTGCTGGTGCTGCTGGCCATCGCCGTCCCGGTCGGCAGCATCGGGCGCTGGCTCGTCATGGGTGCCGACTCCCTCTCCGCCGGCGACCTGGTCGCCCCGGTCTGGAGCACCCTGCGACTCGCGGCCACCGCCGCCGTGCTGACGACGGTGGCGGCCTTCCCCGTGGCGTGGCTCGTGGTCCGCGCCATCGACCGCCGCGACCGGTGGGTCGCCGTCGTGGTCGAGCGCTCCACCTACCTTGCCTCGTCGCTGCCCGGCGTCGTCGTCGCCCTCGCGCTCGTCGGGCTGGCCGTGCGCTACCTGCCGGCTGTCTACCAGACATCGGTGCTGCTGGTGCTCGCGTACGCCATCCTCTTCGTCCCACGCGCCATGGTGTCCATCCGCGCGGCCCTCGCCCACCTGCCGCCCGAGCTGGGCGACGCGGCACGGGCCCTCGGCGACAACCCGGTGCGCGCCTTCGTCCGGGTGCAGCTGCCCCTCGTGCTGCGGGGCACCCTCGCCGGCTTCGCCCTCGTCTTCATCGCGGTCTCCACGGAGCTGACCGCGACGCTGCTGCTCGCGCCCACCGGCACGCGCACTCTGGCCACGGCCTTCTGGGCCGCGAGCGAGTCGCTCGACTACGCCGCCGCCGCTCCGTATGCCGCCGCCCTCGTCATCCTGTCGGCGCCGGTGACCTACCTGCTCATGCGACGAACTGAGGAGGTGACCGCGACGTGAGCGAGGTCCGCATCGCCGATGTCACGGCATCCCACAACGGCCAACCTGTCCTGCGGGGCATCGACCTGCACGTGCCGGAAGGCTCGACGACCGTCATCCTCGGCCCGTCCGGCTGCGGCAAGACGACGCTCCTTCGCGTCATCGCGGGCTTCCAGGCCCCCGACAGCGGCTCGGTCGCCCTCGGTGACGACGTCGTCGTCGGTCCCGGCCTGTGGCGGGCTCCCGAGCGCCGCGGCGTCGGCTACGTCGCCCAGGAGGGCAACCTCTTCCCACACCTCAGCGTGGGCGCCAACGTCGTCTACGGCCTCGACCGCGCGGCCCGTCGCGACACGGCCCGCCTCGGCGAGCTGCTCCGCCTCGTCGGTCTCGACGTGGGCCTCGCCGGCCGCCGTCCCGACCAGCTCTCGGGCGGCCAGCAGCAGCGCGTCGCGCTGGCCCGCGCCCTCGCCCGCCGCCCCAAGGTGCTGCTGCTCGACGAGCCCTTCTCGTCGCTCGACGCCGCGCTGCGCACCTCGACCCGCGAGGCCGTCGCCGAGGTGCTGCGCCGTGAGGGGGTCACGGCCATCCTCGTGACCCACGACCAGTCCGAGGCGCTGTCGATGGCCGACCAGGTCGCGATCATGCACGACGGGCGCTTCTCGCAGGTCGGCTCGCCCGCCGACGTCTACGACCGTCCCGCCGACACGCGATCGGCCGGGTTCCTCGGCGACGCCGTGACGCTCGCCGGGCGCGCCGCCGCCGGAACGGTCCACCACGCGCTCGGTGTGGTCTCGGTCGAGCACGTGCCCGACGGACCCGTCGACGTGCTGTTGCGCCCCGAACAGATCGCGCTCGTCGCCAACGGCTCCGGTCGCCCGGCCACCGTGCTCTCCTCGACCTACTTCGGTCACGACGCCCTCGTCGCCCTCGACCTCGGCGCCGACGAGCGTGGCGGGCTGGGCTCGGCCGCGCCGGCCGTCGTCAGGGCCCGCGTACGCGGTCAGGACGTGCCGCCCGACGGCACCGTCGTCAGCCTCCAGCTGCTCGGCGAGCCGCTCGTCTTCCCGCACGCGGGCGGCGCCGCCGTCGGCTGACGGGCCTGGCGCTGTCCCCGCGACCACTTCCGGAGGACGATCGGCAGGTGGGCACACCCGAACCCGGCCCGGTGCGGAGACCTGCCGTGCATCGCGCGGAGGTCGAGGCCGGCCTGCTGACCTGTCGGGACGACCTCCACCGGCTGCTCGTCGGAGCGTCCCCCGATCAGTTGCGCGCGGCGAGCAACGGCACGGCCTGGACGAACGAGCAGCTCCTCTTCCACATGGTCTTCGGCTTCCTTGTCGTGCGCCGGCTGCTGCCGCTCGTCCGCTTCCTCGGGCGTCGACCACCGTGGGTGGGGCGAGGCTTCGCCCGGCTGCTCGACGCGACACGGGTCCCGTTCCACTGGGTCAACTACGTGGGGTCGTGCGGCGGCGCACTCGTCTTCGACCGGTCCCGCATGGGCGGCCTGTGCGACCGCACCATCGCCTTCCTCGTCCGCAGTCTCGAGTCGGAGACGGAAACGCGTCTGGCTGAAGGGATGCCGTTCCCGCCGAGCTGGGACCCGTACTTCGCGTCGTTCATGACGCTCGCGGACGTCTACGCCTACCCCGAGCTGCACTACCGGCACCACCGGGCCCAGCTGACCCTCACGGCTCTCGAACAGCCCTGATGCGCGCCCTCGCCGGGCCGGTGCGAACGCCGCCCGGCCCGACGCGGACGCCCGCACGCCTACGCGTGACGCAGCGGCCAGAGGGTGGGTCGCGGGTCGAAGCGCGTGGCGAGCCGTTGCAGCGCAACGGCGGCGAGGAGCAGACCGAAGTCGCGCAGGGCGACGTCATAGAAGCCCGGGATCAGCAGCAGGTTGACGATGATTCCGGCGAGCCAGGCGGCGACGACGAACGCCCCGAGCCGCGGGTGCAGCAGCACGACGACCCCGGCCACCACCTCGATGACGCCGACGGCATACATGGCCTGGTGGGGCGTGACGGGCAGCGGGTTCGACAGCACGGGCGCGAGGTACCGGTCCCACTGGACCAGCAGGTTGGTGAACTTGTCGAGCCCGAAGACGATCGGCGCGACCGTGAAGGCGGTGCGCAGCACGGCATACGCCTGGTACGTCGCGTCGCTGTGCAGGTCGGATGTCGAGGCCCCTGCGGGGCTGAGGGTCGTGGCCATGCTGACCTCCAAGGTCGGTCTCCCGTGGTCCTCCCGGAGGATGCGGCCCGTGACGTGCGCAGGCAGCGGTGGGAGGCTTGCACCGTGTTGGCGGCGCGACAGGGCACACGTCTTACCGGCAGGACGGGGCGTCCCGTTCCGCGTCGCGCCGTCGTGCAGCGCCAGGGTAAGACGCGGACCCCCTCCGTCAGCCAACGAGGTATGACCATCCAGCAGACCAGCCACACGGTGCCGTGCCGCTCACCCGGCCCACCGCTCGACGTCGTCGCGTGGCGTGTGTGCCGGCTGCGCGAGGCCGGCTTCCCGGCCGCCCTCGCCGAGGCGCTCGCGCACCAGCGCATCGACCTGCACGCCCTGCTCCAGCTCGTCGACGCGGGCTGCCCGCCCGAGCTGGCCGCGCGCATCCTCTCCCCCGTCGACGATCCCCGGGCGTCCCGGTGACCGCCGTGAGCCGGGACGACCTCCCCCCACCCGGCAGCGGTCCGGGCACGACGACCCGCCCGGCCCCTCCGGGCGGGCTCGCCGTGCCGGCAGGTCGAGGGTCGGCGGCTCCCCCCCACCGGCGCGAGCCCGCCGACTGGGTCGTCGCCCTCTCGACGCCCGGCCCGGAGCAGCAGGTCGCCCTGCGACTGCTCCACGAGCTCATGGTCCGGGCGGCCGCCCACCAGGTCTGGCGCATGCGCGCCGTCCTCCCCGACGACTCACCGGCCTCGGTCGAGGTGATCGTCCAGCAGGCCGCCGACGAGGCCATGACCGCCCTGCTGGCCAAGCTGCACACCTTCGAGGGCCGCAGCCGGTTCACCACGTGGGCCTTCAAGTTCGCCATCCTCCAGGCGTCCTCCGACGTTCGTCGTCTCCAGTGGCGTCGCCGCGAGGTCGAGCTGCGCGACCTCGACCTCGGCACGATCCCCGCCGCCGACCACGACGACGCCGCGCACTCCGCCGAGGGTTCGGATCTCGCCAACGCCCTGGCCCGGGCGATGGCGAGCGTGCTGACGCCCTACCAACGCCGCATCGCCGTCGCCCTCCTCGTCGACGAGGTGCCGATCGACGTGCTCGCCGAGCGCCTCGGCACCAACCGCGGCGCCCTCTACAAGACCCTGCACGAGGCCCGCCGCCGACTGCGCGCCGAGCTGACCGTCCGCGGCTACCTGTCCCCCACCGGAGGCGCCCGATGACCGACACCCCACGACCCCGTCCACCGCTGGAGCCGACCCTCCCAGCCCGAGCCGTCGACGCCCTGCTCGTCGACACGACGCCGTGGCTCTCGTGCGACGACTGCTTCGAGCGGATGGACCTCCACGTCGAGGCGCTGCTGGCCGACCCACACCACCGCGACGACGCCATGGAGCACCACCTGCAGGGGTGTGCGGCCTGTGCCGACGAGGCGCGCTCGCTGCTGGACCTGCTGCGAGCGGGGACCGTCTGAGCCGCGACGCGTATGCCGTCGCGGACGTGCGCGCGAGCCGGCCCGACGGCATACGGCCGGGGTCTCAGACGTCGGGCTCGGACGTCGGGCTCAGCCGTCGGACAGGTCGAGCGGTCCGGGGCCACCGTGGACGAGCCACCGCAGCTCGCTGCGGTGCTGGAGTCCGAGCTTGCCCAGGGCAGACGAGATGTGCGTCTTGACCGTGGCCGTCCCGATGTCGAGCGCCCGCGCGATGCCGGCGTTGCCCGGGTCGCCCGTGCGGCTCGTGACGAGCGCGACGACGTCGCGCTCACGCGGCGAGAGGCCCTCGAGAGGGTCCGGCCGGGACTCGGCCCGACCGTCGACGGAGGCGTGCTGGCCCACCCGCGTGATGATCGCCGCCTGCACCTCGAAGCAACGCCGGCTCAGCGCCGCAAGCCGTTCGTCGAGCGCGCCTTCTGACGTCAGCTCGTCGAGCTGACGTCGCATCTCGTCGATCTCGGCCGCCATGCCGGTCAGGGCGGCCGAGGTGCGGTTGACCGCCAGGAGCGCCCCGGCGCGGCCGTCGTCCTCGAGCTCGGGGTAGACGAGGCTGAGGTCGAGGCGTCGCCCGGGGTCGGCCGCCTGCACGCGGTCGAGCACGACGCCCGCGAGCCAGGTCATGGCGGTGACGATCTCGTCGGTGAACACCGACGGGGTGTCGCTCAGGGCGCCGATGATGCCGACGAGGCCGTCTTCGCCGATCATCGGCACGACCACCGCATCGGCCGACAGCTCGTCGTCACCGAAGCGGACACCCCGGTTGAGCAGCGCACCGTCGTCGTCGCGGTAGCGGTACGGCTTGTGGGACGCGGCGATCCACGCGACCACCCCGCCCGGGCCGTACGTCAGGCTGCCCGTCTCGAGGTAGTGCCCGTTGCTGAAGAGGTAGGGGTAGGAGAT
Source organism: Terrabacter sp. 05T424 (assembly GCF_056396225.1). Lineage (NCBI taxonomy): Bacteria > Bacillati > Actinomycetota > Actinomycetes > Micrococcales > Intrasporangiaceae > Terrabacter > Terrabacter sp. 05T424. The sequence continues at coordinate 275,480 of NZ_JBFTLB010000001.1, read as the reverse complement.
GCGTCGGTCGCGGTCCTTGAGGAGGGCGATGTAGAAGTCGTCGACCGGCGCGATCGCCGACACCGCTGCCCGGCATGCGTCGTAGACGCCGAAGACGTCACCGCGCCCCACCTCGTGCATCTTCTGGTCGGCGTGGCGCAGGGCGCGCACTACTGGGTCGCTGAGCGGCACGGAGCCTAGGCTAGCTCGCCGGGGGGCAGGTTCTCCCCGATCGAGGAGATTCTCTCCCCCGAAGGCGGACTCCCTCATTCCACCACCGGCTGATCCTCCCCCGAGAGGGGATGGGTGATGCTTGCTTTGCCGGTCGACGGTTCCGCATGGCATCGACGCCCGAGTGGAATGTCACGCGGTCGCACCGGGGGGAGCGACCACGGCGTCCGGCGCAGGGGACCTGGCGCCGCCGGTGACGCATCCACCCGGCTCCAGCCCCCGCGGTCAGCCCGGCCCCAGGCGTTCGTGGAGGGGCGCAGGGGGCCGGGCCACGGCCTGTCCCCTGCCACCCGTTGCCCACGTCGGGCGCTACTTCGGCCCTTCTCCTGCGGTCAGCTGCTGCGACAGGTAGGCCGCCGCGCCCAGTCGCCCGAGCGCGTCCACCTGCGTCTCGAACCAGTCCGCATGCTTCTCCTCGTCGCGGACCATCTCCTCGAAGACGCTGGCCGTGCCGTGGTCGCCGAAGTCGTGACACTCCTTCGCCGCCGCGTTGAACTGCGCCACGGCCGCCTTCTCGCTCTCGAGGCCCAGCGTGAGCATCTCCTCGGGCGTCTCGCCGATGTGGATGGCCCCGAGCTTCTGCACGTTGGGGTGCCCGTCGAACATGAGGATGCGGTTGATCAGGTCGTCGGCGTCGCGCATCTCGTCGATCGACAGGTCGTAGAAGACCTTCCCGAGCTTGGGGAAGCCCCAGTTGTCGAGCATGCGGGCATGCAGGAAGTACGTGTTCGTGACCGTCAGCTCGAAGGTCAGGGCGTCGTTGAGGAGCTCTGTGACGCGTGGACTAGCTGGCTGCACCTTCCACCTCCAGGAATGCGTCTCGCTGGGCCCCCTCATGCTGGCAGATGATCCGCCGCACGGAGAAGACGCACGAGCCACAGTCCTGGCCGGCCCCGGTCGTCTGGCAGACGTACGAGAGGTTGTGGGCTCCCGCTTCGACGGCGCGCACGACGTCGCCGTCGCTCACGGCCGCGCACTGACAGATGATCACGTCGATTAAGGTAAGGCTTACCTCAGCGTCTTGTCGAGTTCCGACCGACGGGCGGACACGTCACACCCACGGGGTCGCCGCCTGCGAGGTGAGGCGCACCGGCGTGTTGGCCGCCCCGAAGCCGCGATAGCCGCCCCGGCGCTCGAGCAGCTCGACGTAGAAGCGACCGGCCACGAGCGGGGTGTAGAGGTGGAAGAGCTCGCCGCCCTTGTCGTCCCGGTCGTAGAGCACGCCGAGCCGACGCAGTCGGGCCAGCAGCTCGGGTGCGGGGTCGAGGCGGGCTGCGAGGTCGTCGTAGTACGCGTCGGGGACGGGCAGGAGCGGCGCTCCCGACGCCCGCAGGGCCTCGGCGCGGTCGAGCAGTCCGGTGCACGCGTACGCCAGCTGGTTGACCCCCGTCCACGTCGGCACCCCGGGCGCCCGGACCGCGATGTTGAGCACGACCCGAAGCGAGCCGTCGTCCGGCTGGAGCACGCGGCTGCGCAGCCGTCCGGCGGGGTCCATGAACTCGCTCACCGGCCCCGGTCGCAGCCCGAGCAGCGTGCGGTGGAAGGAGACCTCCGCGTCGGATCGGTCGGTGTCGATCGCGAAGCCGATGTGGTCGAGCGCCCCCCAGCCGTCCTCGGTGCCCGGTGACGCGAGCGCCAGCCCGTCGAGGTGCACCTCGACGCCCGCCGGACTGCGGGTGGCACCGACCCGTCGCTCGCCGTCCGTCGCCTCGACGACCGGCCAGTGCAGCGACTGAGCCCGTGCCGGCAGGTCGGAGTCGGCGTCGCCCCGCACGCCGATCGCCGCGACGTGCGGCCGCTGCGCCGCGGCAGACCTGCGCAGCTCGAGGTCGGAGCGGGTGTCGAGGACGACGGTCGCGGCGCCGTTGCGCAGGACGCTGCGGCCCGGGGAACCGATGGCAGACCCGGCCGGCCCGCTGCCCTCCGCCGTGAACCCCAGACTGGTGAAGAGGCCGTGCGTGCGCGAGTCGCCGGGCGCGACGGCGAGCTCGACGACGTCGATGGTGGGCGAGGCCGGCGCGGGTGGGGGGTCGAACAGCTCGACGCTTGGGCGACGCGGACGACCGGTGGGAGAGTCGATGCCCGAGCCGGCGTCGGAGGCCGCCACCCCGTCGGTCTCGTCCCACCGGCGACGGAGCTGCTCCTCGAGGTGCAGGAGCGAGCGCATCGCGTCTCGCGCCGTGTCGCGGGGGTTGGCCTCGCGCACGATGTCGCTGAAGACCTCCAGGGACAGCGGCCCCCGGTAGCCCGCCTCCACGCAGGCGCCGACGACGCCCTCGACGTCGAGCACGCCCTGGCCCGGGAAGCACCGGTGGTGGCGGCTCCACTCGAGGACGTCCATGCTCAGGCCGTGCGCGTCGGCGATCTGCACGAACGCGATGCGGTCTCCGGCGAGCCCGGCCAGCGCCTCCGGTCCGTCGCCGCGCGCCAGCAGGTGGAAGGTGTCGACCGCGACGCCGACGTTGGCGAGGTCGACCTTCTCGACGATGCGCCGCGCCTGGCCGAACCGGTTGACGTGCGTGCCCCAGGCCAGCGCCTCGTACGCGAGCGTGAACCCGTGCTCGGCCGCCACCGACCCGACCGTGCCGAGCTGCTCGGCCGTCAGGTCGGGGTCGTCGACGGAGGTCGGGTGCACGGCGGAGCAGACGAGCGCACGGGTCGCGCCGAGCCGCTCCATCAGCTCGAACTTGGCCCGGGCGAACCGCAGCCGGTCGGAAAAGGCGTCCGGTGTGAGCCCGACGAGGTCGCGCAGCGGCTGGAACAGGTCGATGTCGAGGCCGAGGTCGGAGCACCGTCGCGCGATCTCCTCCGGCCCGAGGGGCGACGACACGATGTCGGCGTCGAAGAGCTCGACGGAGTCGAAGCGCGCGGCGGCGATCGCCTCGAGCTTGACGTCGAGGCTGCCGCTGATGGAGACGGTCGCAATTCCCTTGCGCATCAGGGCTCCTCATCCCGCCTGGGTGGTCACGGCGGCCGATGCGGAAACGGTGTCGGGTGCGAGCACCCGCAGACCGGTGAGCCGGGTGAAGTGGTCAGTCATCCGCGAGACGTCGGCCTCCTCACCCGTGAAGAGCGCGTATGCCGCCGCGTGCTGGTGGATCGCCATGGCGCCGCCGGTCATCGTGGCGCACCCGATCGCCCGGGCCGCGTGGACGAGCTCGGTCTCGAGCGGGAAGTAGATGATCTCGGCCACCCACTGGGTGGGCCGCAGCAGGGTGGGGTCGAGCGGCATACCGGGTGAGCTCGTCATCCCGACGGGTGTCGCCTGGATGAGGCCTCCCACCTGCTCCAGCGCGGACGCGACGTCGAGGTGCACTCGCACGCGTCCCGGCCCGACGGCTGCCTCGAGCCGGTCGACGACCGCCCGGGCCCGTTCGGGCGAGGTGTCGGAGACGAGCAGCTGGCGCACCCCGGCCCGGAGGGCGCCGTAGCCGACGGCCACACCGGCCCCGCCCGCCCCGAGCAGGAGGGCGTCCTGCCCGAGGGCGTGCGGCAGCGTCGTCGAGAGGGCGGAGGCGAAGCCGACCCAGTCCGTGTTGTGCCCGGTCGTGCGGCCGCCCCGGATGACGATCGTGTTGACCGCCCCGAGCGCCTCGGCCTCGGGCGACACCTCGTCGACCAGGTCGAGCACGACGGTCTTGAACGGGTGCGTGACGTTGAGGCCGTCGAAGCCGAGGCGGACCGCCCAGCGCAGCACGTCGGCCGCGTCGCCGGGTCGGAGCCCCAGGTCGGCCGCGTCGACGAGCCGGTACGCCAGCGAGTGGCCCGCCGCCGCCCCCTCGGCCTCCTGGAGCGGCGCGGCCAACGAACTGCCGATGTGCTCTCCGAGGAGTCCGATGGCGAAGGACCTCCGGTGCGGCTGTGACGTCATGATGTCGACTCTCTCCTGGCTCTCTGCTGTTCTCTGCTCTTACCTGGATGCCTCTGAGCTGACGGCCGCGGTCCTGACGGGCGCGGAGGTCCTCACCGCCTGACGACCCAGCTCGCTGGTTGGGATCTTGTGGGTGCCGCGCGGCCCCGTCGCCACGGCGATGGCGGAGATGGCGCAGGCGAGGACGGCGAAGGCGGCCACCTTCGGCCACCCGTCACCGTTGTCGCCGAGGAGCGCGGCCGCGATCGTCGGCGTGAACCCGGCGAGCGCGAACCCGAACTGGGTGCCGATCGCCATGCCGGAGAGGCGGACGCTCGTGGGGAAGTACTCGGCATACGTCGAGGGCCACACGGCGTTGGTCGCGCTGTAGACGATGCCCGCGAGGAGGATGCCCACGACGGCGGTGAGCGCCCGGTTGCCGCTGGCGATGACGGCGACGTACGCGGCAGCGAGCACCGCCGAGCCTGCCAGGCCGCCGAGGAAGACCGGCTTGCGACCGACTCGGTCGGAGACGCTGCCCCAGAACGGGATCACGGCGATCGCCACGAGGTTCGAGATGATCGCCACCCAGAGCATGAACGTGGAGCTGAAGCCGACGCCGTAGGTGTCCTTCGTCGCGAACGCGAGGGCGAAGACGGTGTAGAGGGTGTTCACCATGGCGATGAACGCCGCGAACATCACCCGCAGCACGGCGCGCCAGTGGTCGCGCAGCAGGACCGAGAGCGGCGTGCGCGAGAGGGCCTGCGACTCCACCTCGGACTCGAACGCCGGGGTCTCGTCGAGCGTGCGGCGGATGACGAAGCCGACGACGACCACCACTGCGCTGATGAAGAACGGGATCCGCCAGCCCCACGACAGGAGCTGGTCCTCGGACAGGATCGCGGCGAGCGGCAGGAAGATCGCCGGCGCGAGCACCTGACCGCCCTGGGTCCCGCTCAGGGTCCAGCTGGTGAAGAAGCCGCGGCGGTGGTCGGGTGCGTGCTCGAACGACATCGAGTTGGCACCGGCCTGCTCCCCCGCTGCCGAAAGGCCCTGCAGCAGGCGCAGCACGACGAGCAGGGCCGGCGCGAGCATGCCGACGCTCTGGTACGTCGGCAGGCAGCCGACGAGGAAGGTCGAGACGCCCATGAGCAGGAGCGTGAAGATCAGCACCTTCTTGCGGCCCAGCTTGTCTCCGACGTGGCCCAGCAGGAACGACCCGACGGGGCGCGCGACGTAGCCGACGCCGAAGGTGGCCAGCGAGGCGACGGTGGCGGCGGCCGGATTACCCTCCGGGAAGAAGATCTTCGGGAAGATCAGCGAGGCGGCCGTGCCGTAGATGACGAAGTCGTAGTACTCCAGCGCACTGCCGACCCAGGCCGCGATGGCGGCCTTCTTGGGGGTGCGCGCCGTCTGCGACCTGTTCACGGGTGTGGGCTCGGGGGCTCCCGGGCTGGGGACTGGCGTCATTGTCGATCCTCCTGTGCGGGCCACCTCGTCGACCCTGACGGGTTGCACTCTGGTGCGGGACGAGAACGGCGGTGTTCCTCGGTGGGCTGTCTCGACGGTAGAGACGCCTTGCAAGGACTGGCAAACGTTTGCCAAAATTTGCCACATGCCGTCCATGAGACGTCCTCACGCCGTGACCATCACCGACGTCGCCCGCGAGGCCGGGGTCGCCGCCTCCACGGTGTCGCGCGCTCTGACAAACCCCGATCGCGTGAACGTCGTGACGCGTGAGCACGTGCAGCAGGTCGCGGCCCGCCTCGGCTACCGGGCGAGCCCGGCCGCTCGGGCGCTCGGCACCGGCCGCACCGCCACCCTGGCCCTCGTGCTGCCGGACATCACGAACCCGTACTTCGCCGGACTGATCCGTGGCGCGGAGCGGCAGGCGGAGGCGACCGGACACATCCTGGTCATCGGCGACAGCGAGGAGAATGCGCGAGCCGAGGCGCGGATGGTCGAGCGCCTCGGCCCGGGCGTCGACGGCTTCCTGCTCGGCTCGAGCCGGCTTCCCGACGCGCGGATCCTCCAGTTCGACTCCGCCATGCCCGTCGTCCTGGTCAACCGGCGCGTGGCCGGCGTGACGAGCGTCAGCCCCGACCAGCAAGGCGGCACGCGCCAGATCGTCGAGCACCTCGTCGCTCTCGGCCACCGGCGTGCGATCTTCCTGGCGGGACCGCCCGAGTCATGGCTGGGTCGGCAGCGGTGGGCCGGGATCTCCTCTGCCGCAAAGAAGCACGGACTGACGGTGCGACGGCTCGGCCCCTACCACCCCTCGGTCGAGGGCGGCCTGCTCGCCGGTGAGGCCGCACTGGCCGACGGGGCGACCGCGGTCATCGCCCACAACGACCTCATGGCCATCGGGGCCCTCAAGCGGATGAAGGCGCGAGGCGTCTCGGTGCCCGGCGACGTCAGCATCGTCGGCTTCGACGACATCTTCGGCGCCGACTTCTGCGACCCGCCGCTCACGACGCTGAGCGACCGCACCGAGCAGGCCGGCCGGTCGGCTGTCGACCTGCTCGTGGCACTGGTGCGAGAGCAGGCGCGGCACGAGCACGACGCCCCGGCCGACATCGTGGCGCCCACCCAGCTCGTCGTCCGCGGCTCCACCGGGCCAGCGCCCGTGCCAGTGCACCCCGACCCGAACGAAGGACGCAACCCATGACCGCACCCCAGCGCGTCGCCGTGCTCAACGGCCCCAACCTCAACCTGCTCGGCGAGCGCCAGCCGGAGGTCTACGGGCACGAGACGCTCGACGACGTCAGGGCGCTGTGCCAGCGCGCCGCCGACGCGGCTGGGCTCGAGCTCGACTTCCGGCAGAGCAACCACGAGGGAGAGCTCGTCGACGCGATCCAGGAGCTGCGGCACAGCGCCGTCGGGCTGGTCGTCAACGCGGCGGCCTACACGCACACGTCGGTGGCCATCCGCGACGCACTCGCGCTCGTCACGGCCCCCGTCATCGAGGTGCACATCAGCAACGTCCACCGGCGCGAGTCCTTCCGCGGGCACTCGTACCTGTCCGACGTCGTGGACGGCGTCATCGTCGGCTGCGGCACGCAGGGCTACGAGCTCGCCATCGCCCGGCTGGCCCGCCTGGCCGGGTAGCGGTGCAGGCAGCCCGTCCCCGCCGTTCGATGTCGTCCGCCGTCGCGGGGGACGGCGGAAAACATCGAACGGAGAGGACGGAGGGGGCGGCGCGGCTCAGCGGTCGAGACGCGGGGAGCCCCACCTCTGGGGCTCGTCGGCCATCTCGGGTCGCGCCAGGCGCAGGTCGGCGCCGATCGCGCTCGCCGTCGCGACGAGACGGCTCGCGAGCTCGTCGTCGCCGAACCGACCCGACGAGGCGGTGGTCGTCGACACGTTGATGGCGGCGATCGCCTCGCCGCGGGGGTTGAAGACGGGGGCGGCGAGCGAGCGCAGCCCGATCTCCAGCTCCTGGTCGACGACCGCCCAGCCGCGCTCACGGATGCGCACCAGCTCGTCGCGCAGGACAGCCGGGTCGGAGACCGTGTGGGGCGTGAGCGGCTCGAGCGTCACGCGCCCGAGGAAGGCCTCGAGGGCCTCCGGAGGTGCGAAGGCCAGCATCGCGCGGCCCATCGAGGTGGCATACGCGGGGAACCTCGTGCCCACCCGGATCTCGACGGCCATGATCCGCCGTGCCTGCACCCGCGCGACGTAGACGATGTCGTCGCCGTCGAAGACCGACGCCGACGTGGACTCCCCCAGCTGTGACGTCAGGGTCTTGAGGTGGGGCTCGGCCACGTCGGGCAGGCTCAGCGACGAGAGGAACGCGTGCCCGAGCGAGAGCACGCGCGGGGTCAGCGAGAACAGCTGTCCGTCGCTGCGCACGAAGCCGAGCGACTCGAGCGAGAGCAGGAAGCGACGCGCGCTCGCCCGACTCTGCCCCGTGCGCCGGGCCACGTCGCTGAGGGTGAGGTCACGGTGGTCGGCGTCGAACGCCCGGATGACGTCGAGCGTCTTGGCGACCGACCGCACCATCTCACCACCGGCAGGTGACTCGGACATGTGTCTCCTCCCGGCTCATCTGTGCCGCAGTGCGATTCACGAAGACGCTCAGGCTCGCCGTAGCGGCACCGGGACGAGGGCCTCGAGCTCCTCGAAGGTCACCCCGTGGGTCTCCCGCACGACGACGGAGCCGTCACCGCCCTCGCGGTCGATGAGGAAGACCGCGACATCGGTGTAGATGCGGCTGACGCAGCCCACGCCGGTGAGCGGGTAGGTGCAGGCCTCGACGAGCTTGCTCTGCCCGTCGCGCGTCAGCAGGGTCATCATCACGAAGGTGTCCTTGGCCCCGATGGCGAGGTCCATGGCGCCGCCGACGGCCGGGATCGCACCCGGCTCACCCGTGTGCCAGTTGGCCAGGTCCCCTCGGGCAGACACCTGGTAGGCCCCGAGCACGCAGATGTCGAGGTGGCCGCCGCGCATCATCGCGAACGAGTCGGCGTGGTGGAAGTACGAGGCCCCCGGCAGCTCGGTCACCGGGATCTTGCCGGCGTTGATGAGGTCGAGGTCGACCTCGTCGCCGTGGGCCTCCGGCCCCATCCCGAGCATGCCGTTCTCGGTGTGCAGCGTGACGCCGCTGTCGGCGTCGAGGTAGTTGGACACGAGGGTCGGCTGGCCGATGCCGAGGTTGACGAAGGCGCCGTGCGGGATGTCGGCGGCGACCAGGGCCGCCAGCTCGTCCTTGCCGAGCCGCGTCGGGCCTTCGGTGAACGTGGGCGGGGTCTGCAGGGAGCTCACTGGCCCTCCTCGGGCTCGGGGGTCGACGCACTCGGCACCACGACGACGCGGTCGACGTAGATGCCCGGCGTCACGACGCCTTCGGGGTCCATGGCGCCGGCCGGCACGACCTCGTGCACCTGCACGATGGTGGTCGTCGCAGCCGCGGCCATGATGGGGCCGAAGTTGYGTGCGGTCTTGCGGTAGGTGAGGTTGCCGACCTCGTCGGCACGATGCGCCTTGACGAGGGCGTAGTCGGCACGGATCGGCAGCTCGAGCACGTAGTGCCGTCCGTCGATCTCGCGCACCTCCTTGCCCTCGGCGAGCGGCGTGCCGTAGCCCGTCGGCGTGAAGAAGGCGCCGATGCCCGCACCGGCGGCGCGGATGCGCTCGGCGAGGTTGCCCTGGGGCACGAGCTCGAGCTCGATCTCGCCGGCGCGGTACTTCGCATCGAACTGGTGGCTGTCGTGCTGCCTCGGGAAGGAGCAGATGACCCGGCTCACGCGTCCGGCACCGATCAGCGCGGCGAGGCCGACATCGCCGTTGCCGGCGTTGTTGTTGACGACGGTGAGGTCTCGCGTGCCGCTCTCGACGAGGGCCTCGATGAGCTCCACGGGCTGCCCGGCGGGGCCGAAGCCGCCGATGAGCACGGTCGCCCCGTCGGGGATGTCGGCCACCGCGTCGAGCGCGCTCTGGGTGATCGTCACCATGTCAGTTCCCTTGTGTCCGAGTGCTCTTGCGTATGCCGTGTCGTCACGACGAGACTCCCGCGCTGACGTTCTCGAGCACGACCGCGAGGCCCTGCCCGACGCCGATGCAGATGCAGGCCACGCCCCACCGTCCACCGGTGCGCTGGAGGTCGCGGGCCAGGGTGCCCAGGATGCGCCCACCCGACGCGCCGAGCGGGTGGCCGATGGCGATGGCGCCGCCGTGCCGGTTGACGATCTCGGGGTCGATCGGCCACGCGTCGAGGCAGGCCAGCGACTGCGCGGCGAAGGCCTCGTTGAGCTCGACGGCCGAGACGTCTCCCCACCCGATGCCGGCGCGGGCGAGGGCGGCATTGGCGGCCTCGACCGGGGCGTAGCCGAAGTACTGCGGCTCGAGGGCGCTGGCCCCGCGACCGGCGACGCGGGCGATCGGGTCGAGGCCGATCTCGTCGCGGGCCCCCTCGCTGCCGAGCAGCACGGCGGACGCGCCGTCGTTGAGCGGCGAGGCGTTGCCGGCGGTGACGGTGCCACCCTCCTTGCGGAACGAGGTGCGCAGCCCGGCGAGACGCTCCGGCGTGGTCTCGGGGCGGATCGACTCGTCGCGCGTCAGCTCGACGCCCGGCACCTGGACGACGAGGTCGTCGTACCACCCGTCGGCCCATGCCTGGTCGGCCAGGCGGTGCGAGCGGGCGGCGAAGGCGTCCTGGCGCTCGCGCGTGACGCCGTACTTCTCCCGGAGCTGCTCGGTGGCCTCGCCGAGCGAGACGGTCCAGTCCGCAGGCATGGCCGGGTTGACGAGGCGCCATCCGAGCGTGGTCGAGGCGAGTGCGAGGTCGCCTGCGGGATAGGGCTTCTCGGTCTTGGGGAGCACCCAGGGCGCACGACTCATGGACTCGACGCCGCCGCTGATGACGATCTCGGCGTCGCCGGTCTCGATCGAGCGAGAGGCGAGCATCGCGGCGTCCAGGCTCGACCCGCACAACCGGTTGACCGTCGAGCCGGGGATGCTCGTCGGGAGACCGGCGAGCAGGGTCGCCATGCGCGCCACGTTGCGGTTCTCCTCGCCCGCGCCGTTGGCGTTGCCGAGGACGACCTCGTCGACCTGCTCGCCGAAACCGCCGTCGGCGAGCCCCGGCGCGCGGCCGACGAGCTTCTTGACGACGTGGGCTGCGAGGTCGTCGGGCCGGGTGCCGGCGAGCAGCCCCCCGAAACGGCCGAAGGGGGTGCGGACGGCGTCGTAGACGTATGCGGCGGTGGTGGTCATCACCGGTCTCCTGCTCTGGGACCGCCCTCGCGGTCACTGTCGATGGTGGGGTCCTGCTCGTACTCGGCGAGCGCCTTGCCGGCGACGGCGAACGCATGGTTGGCCGACGGCACCCCGAGGTAGATGGCTGCCTGGAGCAGCACCTCCTGGATCTCGTCGACGCTGAGGCCGTTGCGGCGTGCGGCGCGGACGTGCATGGCGAACTCGTCCCAGTGGTCGCGCGCGACGAGGGCGGTCAGCGTGATCGCGCTGCGCGTGCGGCGGTCGAGTCCGGGGCGCGTCCAGATCTCGCCCCACGCGTACCTCGTGATGAGGTCCTGGAAGGGCTCGGTGAATGCGGTGGTGCCGGCCGACGCGCGGTCGACATGGGCGTCGGACAACACCTCGCGCCGCACGATCATGCCCTCGGCATGCGCCTGGGCCGCTGTCCGGGAACGGCTGTCGTCACTCATGCCCGGCCTCCTGACGGCAACGTGTCGAGGAACTCGGAGAGCCGCTGCGCTGTCGCCCTGGGCTGCTCTGCCGGTGGGAGGTGCGCAGCTCCGGCAAGCACCCCGGACGCACCGCCGGAGCGTTGCGCCACGAGCTCGGACATCGGCGGCGGTGCGACCTCGTCGAGTTCACCGGCGAGCGCGAGGAGCGGGACCTGCACGCGGTCGAGGTCGTCGCGCACGTCGAACGCGGCGAGGGCCTCGCAGCATCGGGCGTAGCTGGCACTGTCGGCGTCCTGCAGCGAGCTGAGCAGCTGAGCGGCGCGGGCGGGTTCGCGCTCGATGAAGCCCGGCGCGAACCAGCGCTTCGCCGAACCCTCGACCATCACGGGCGTCCCGGCCCGGCGCACGAGGTCGGCCCGCTCGAGCCAGCCGTCGGCCTCACCGATCTTCGCTCCGGAGGCGATGCTGACCACGCCCTCGAAGCCATCGGTGTGGTCGACCGCGAGGGCGAGCCCGACGGCCCCACCGAGGGAGACCCCGGCATACAGGACCGGGGCGACGGAGTCGGCGCGGACGCCCTCGGTGGACTCGACGACGGCACGCGCGAGGTCCTGCACGGTGAACGGATGGTCGTGGGGCGCGCTCGCACCGTGACCGGGGAGGTCCCAGCCGACCACCGCGAGGTCGCGAGGCAGCTCGCTGACGCAGGCCGCCCACAGCGGGGCCACGGCCGTGCCGAGCGACGGCCCGACGACGAGCAGGGCCGCCGCCTGCTCCGGTGAGCGCAGGTGCGTCAGGGTGATCGGGATGGTCATGCGGCTCCCCCTCTGTCGGTGCTGCTGGGGTCGATGCTGGGGTAGACCGGGCGGTCGGCGTCGCGGTGGCGCGCCACGGCCCGGTCGACGAGGTCGCCGGCGGCGCCGAGGTAGTGGGCGGGCTCGAGCAGGTCGGCGATCTCCTCGTCGGACAGGACGTCGACGGGGAGGTAGGCGCGCAGGATGGGCGTGAGGTGTCTGGCCCGGGCACCTCCGACGAGGGCCGGCCGCAGCGCGCTGACGGCCGAGGCACCACCGGACAGGCGCGCGACCTCGTGCAGGAGCCGCTCGGCGACGAGGGCCGGCCCGACCGCGTCGACGTTGCGTCGCATCGCGTCGACGTCGACCTCCAGGCCGGCGAGGATCTCGGCAGTCTGGGCTGCAGCGACGACGACGCGACGGAGCAGGCGCAGCAAGGCGCCCCACTCGGCGTGCCACGATCCGTCGGGTCGCTCGTCGACGGCGAGACCGGCGGCACTGTGCAGGGTCGCGCCGAGGTGCGGTGCCTCGATGGCGACGGCCTTGACGAGGACGGACAGGACGGGGTTGCGCTTCTGCGGAAGGGTCGAGGATCCGCCTCGCCCGTCGTCGGAAGGCTCGCGCACCTCGGCGATCTCGGCGCGCGAGAGGGTCACCACGTCGGTGGCCACCTTGCCCATCGCGTCGGCGGTGCGCACGAGGCTGTCGCCGACGCGGGTCATCGGGCCGCGGTCGGTGTGCCAGGGTCGGCCCGGGTCGGCCAGGCCGAGCTCGTCGGCCAGCATCGCCGCGGCCTGGGCCGACCGACCGGGGACCAGCGCCTCGATCGCCGAGAGCGTGCCGGCAGCACCGCCGCACTGGACCGGCAGGGCGCGCCGGACCGTCGCGAGCTCGTCGACCACGTCGTCGAGGGCGCCGAGCCAGCCGGCGGCCTTGAGCCCGAAGGTGGTCGGCAGTGCGGGCTGTGCGAGCGTGCGTGCGACCTGGACCGTGTCGCGGTGCTCGACGGCGAGCCGTGCTGCGGAGTCGGTGGCGGCGCGGAGGTGTCGGCTCAGCACCTCACCCGCGCGCGCGACGAGCAGCATGACGGCGGAGTCGACGACGTCCTGGCTCGTGAGACCACGGTGGATCGCGGCCGCGGCATCCGCCGAGGCGGCGTCGGTCTCGGCGCCGAGGGCGTCGGCGTGGTCGTGCCGCCCGACCGACAGCAGTCGCACGCGCTCACGCAGTGACGCGAGCATCGGGATGACGGGGTTGCCACCGCCCTCGGCACGGGCACCAATGTCATCGACGTCGTGGTCACCGGCGACGCAGGCTGCCGCCACGACGGCCATGACCTCGTCGGTGACGAGACCGAGACGGCCCTGGACGCGGACCCACGCCGCCTCGACGTCTAGCATCGCCTGGAGCACGGCGCGGTCGTCGGTGAGGCTCGCGGCGCGAGGAGCGCCCGGCTCGAGGAGGGGGCTCACACCTCGTGCCTCGGGAAGCGGAGGAAGACGGTCTCGCCGTCACCCTGCAGGCGGACGTCGAACCGCAGCGACCCGTCGGACTCGCGCGAGGCCACGAGCGTCGCGCGCTCGTCGGGGTCGAGCGACGAGAGCAGGGCGTCCGACTCCAGGGCGGACGAGGGCTCGGGAAGGTAGACGCGGGTGAACAGCCGGTTGAGCAGGCCGCGCGCGAAGACCGTCATCGCGATGAACGGCGCGGCCCCCGCGGAGGTCGCGCCCGGCTCGACGGTCGTGAAGGAGTAGCCGCCGTCGCGCCACGTCTGGGTGCGGCCGAAGCCGGTGAAGACTCCGGGGTCGCGTCGCAGCGAGCCGCTCTCGCGCACGATGCGGCCCTCGGTGTCGGGCTGCCAGATCTCGAGCAGCGCGTCGGGCACCGGGGCGCCGTTGCCGTCGGTGACGGTGCCGTGCAGCCGCACCGAGCCGGGCGTCCGGGCGGGGACGAGGTGCTCGCCGTTCTCGAAGGGCAGCGCGTAGTGGTAGAAGGGCCCGACCGTCTGGCCGGGGGTGGGCGCCAGACCGGGAGCGGCGGCATACTTCGAGTTCGCTTGTGCGTCAGGCATGCTCGCCCTCCTCCATCGGGGTCGCGTGGGTGCCGGTGAGCACGATGTCCCAACGGTAGCCGAGCAGCCACTCGTGCTCGGAGGTGTCGTGGTCGTAGGCGGCGACGAGCCGGTCGCGCGCCGCCTGGTTGGTGACGGCCTGGTAGATCGGGTCGAGGGCGAAGAGCGGATCGCCCGGGAAGTACATCTGCGTGACGAGCCGCTGCGTGAACTCGGTGCCGAAGAGCGAGAAGTGCACGTGCGCGGGACGCCAGGCGTTGCGATGGTTGCGCCACGGGTAGGGGCCCGGCTTGATCGTGACGAACGAGTAGGAGCCGTCGTCGCCGGTGATCACTCGGCCGACCCCGGTGAAGTTCGGGTCGACCGGTGCAGGGTGCTGGTCTCGCTTGTGGATGTAGCGTCCGGCCGCGTTCGCCTGCCACACCTCGACGAGCTGTCCACGGACGGGCCGGCCGTCGCCGTCGAGCACGCGACCGGCGATACGGATGCGCTCACCGATCGGTTCGCCGCCCCGCTGGATGGTCAGGTCGGCCTCGAGCGGGTCGACGTCGCGGTGACCGAAGACCGGAGCGACGAGCTCGATGCCCTCGGGGTCGGCGTGCCGCGGCTCCTTCGTCGGGTGGCGCAGCTCGGCGCTGCGGTAGGCCGGGAAGTCGAGGCGCGGCTGGACCCGCGTGATGGCCCGGGAATCGTCGTCGGCGTGCGCGGCCGCGATCTCGGCACTGACCGCCGCCTGGCTGTCGCGGTCGGTCGGGGCCTCGAGCCCCTCGGTGACGGTCTCGCTCATGTCGACCTCCTCATCTGCGTGGCCCGACCGTACCAGCGTGTTCGCATTCTGCACAAGTGTTCGCTGTGCGAACACAGCAGGGACGACGTAGGCGGCTGGGCGTCACCCATATCGGGTGAGCCGCCGGCCGGCCCGGGATCCTTACGCGCTGGCCCCACGATCAGGCGCTTTGGTGCGTGACTGGAGAAGAGCCTTGGGGCGTATGCCGAGCGGCCGGGAACACGCGGGGGCGGTCAAGGCGATCACCGAGTGGGCGAACCGCACCTTCGACCTCAGGCTCCACCCCACGACGCTCGCCGACACGCTCCAGGTCTTCCCCTCTCAGGTCGCCAGCATCGGGGCCTCGGTGGCGGGCGGGGTGCTCGGAGTCATCGCGCAGCTCGTCGTCGTCTGGGACCTCGCCGTGAAGAAGACCGGCGGCTATGTCGCGGCTCGCATCGTCCTCGCCGGCATCTGGGCCGCCTTCACGTCGGTGTGCCTGCTGCTCATCGGCATGGACTACTGGCTGGCTCTCGGCATCTGGACCGGCGTCGTGGCCCAGTTCGTCCCCACGATCGGCACCTACATCGCCATCGCCCTCCCCGTGGTCGTGGGTCTCACGAGCGAGCAGCCGGTCGACGGCGTCCTGGCGCTCGCCTTCGTGCTCGTCTACCAGCAGATCGAGAACCTCACCATCGAGCCGAGGATCAGTGGGTCCCCTGACGCCTACCGACTCGCTCGGCCGCTCGCGGCAGCAACGCACGAGCGAGCCTCGCCGAGACCCGGACGCCGACCGGCAGTCCGGCCCTCAGGATGGGTGAGGGTTCGGGACTCGTCGTCGGCGCTAGATGCCGACCGAGTCGACGACCTCTCCCTGAGGCACGCGATGGACGTGCGTCGACGCGGGCAACCCCGGCGCGAGGCCGAGCTGCACGCGAAAGCGGGTCGCCCCGGGGACCGCGAGCCCGACCGTCCAGCAGTCGTCGTCCACGTGGTGCTCCTCGTCGGTGAGGGAGAGGGTCGCCGGGTCCACGTCGCGGAAGGCATGGGCGACCGCGGCGGTCGCGGCGTTCAGCGCGTCGGCGCGGTCGGGCACCGGCGAGTCCGGGGCGAACCGACCTACCATCCGCGAGAACGCTTCTGCCATCAGCGGGGTCAGGTCTCGCGCGGGCGCGCCGTCGGCCGGCGGTCCGCCCACCGCGAGCAGCACCGACAGCCGGGCCTCCCCCAACCCGTCGCGGTCTGCGCGGTGCGTCCGTGACACCTGGACGACCCACGGCAGCCGGCCGCCGGAGGAGTCGAGCACGGGCTCGAGGCACTCGAGGTAGGGCACCTCGTCGAAGCGGCTGCCCGCCACGGCCTCGGTGGTGGGTGCGAGGTCGAGCAGGTAGACGTCGTGGGGCACCTCGTCGAGCGAACGGGCGCAGGCGACCACGATGCGCAGCCCGTCGACCCTTCCCTTGCGCAGCGCGGACATCATGGCCCCACACTTCTCCACTCGGGTCGCCGCGGCAACGCCCTGTGGAGCGCTGCCGGTCGGGCAGCCCGGAGCGCTACCTGCCGACGGACACCGATCCGGCGGCATACCGCCGGTCGAGCTCGCGAGTGATGCGGCGCTCACGACGCTGCAGCTCGGCCCGACGGTGCATCTGACCGGGAATCGGGCGGTATCCATTCGACGCAGCGTCGCGGTCGACCATGTCCTGCAGCCTCACGAGCTCCGCGATCAGCTCGCGGATCGTCATGGACTCCAGGGCCGGAGCCTCCCTGTCGAGCGGATGCAGATCGACCGTCATGACCGGACCTCCTCCTGCTGTTGCGACTCCCTTCGCCCGACCATCATCCGGCCGGCAGGGCGGAGAGGCAATGGCTCGACCCGGCAGGATCGCAGACCCGGACGTCAGGGACGCGGGAGGACGGTGAGGACCCGCTCGATGTGGTCGCGGAAGTCCTGCATGAAGCCGGACAGGAAGTCGGCCGTCGACTCGTCGGTCACTTCGCCGTCGTCGCTGAAGAGCCCCGGCCGGAACGTCACGTACGCCTCCGGCGCGGTCATCTGCCGGGCGTTGCAGAAGCTCAGTACGCCGCGGAGGCTCTGCTGGGCCAGCGCCGTTCCGATCTGGCCCGGCGAGGCACCGATCACGGCGGCAGGGATGTGGTCGAACGAGTTCTGACCCCACGGCCGCGACGCCCAGTCGATGGCGTTCTTCAGCGCCCCCGGGATCGAGCGGTTGTACTCCGGAGTGACGAAGAGGACCGCCTGGGAGCCGGCGATCGCCTCCTTGAGCGCCTTGGGCTCCGCGGGGTAGTCCGAGTCGAAGTCCGGGCTGTAGAGCGGCAGGTTGCCGATCGGGATCTCGGTGAAGCCCAGGTCCTTCGGCGCCAGACGGACCAGGGCCTTGCTCAGGGTGCGGTTGATGGACGTCGATGACAGGCTGCCGACGAAGTAGCCGACCTCGTACGTGGGCATGCGTCCTCCTGGTGCGGGTTGGGTTCGGGCGAGCCGGTACGCGGGTGGGGCGTCCGTTTCTCGAGGCTCCCAGACTTCCCCTCACCGCGACACCCCACGAGGAGCGCACGCGACCTCCTTGGGCCATCTTCTGCAAAACGCCGCGACGTCGGCGCCCCGCGAGTAGCGTCGACAGTTGGGCCACGACCTCGCCGGTCGGTCCTTCGGTCAGGTCTCGCCCGTGATCTCGCGATCCCTGCCGAAGGAGATGCCATGTCCCAGACCTCCCGCCGATCGTTCCTGGCCGTGGCCGGCGCGGGAGCCGCCGCCACCGCAGTCGCCGCCCCGGCGGCAGCCAGTGCGGCGGTCGCCACGCTTGCAGCTGCGCCCCTCGTGGCCCACGTGCGCGACACGGCCACAGGCACGGTGGTGATCTACCTCGGCGACGAGGAGGTGGTCGTCCACGACCACGACCTCGTCCGTCGCCTCAACCGGGCAGCGGGGCGCTGACGATGTCCTCGCACCGAGAAGCCCCTGAGATCTCCAAGGACCCCGTCGCCGACAACACCGACGTGTACGCCTTCATCAGTCCCGACCGGCCCCACACCGTCACCCTCATCGCCAACTTCATCCCGTTCCAGAACCCGCAGGGTGGGCCCAACTTCTACGAGTTCGGCGACGACGTCGTCTACGCCATCAAGGTGAGCAACCGCGGCGATGCGCGCGCCGACGTGACGTACGAGTTCCGTTTCACGACAAAGATTCTCAACGACGAGACCTTCCTCTACAACACGGGTCCGATCACGTCGATCCACGACCCGGACTGGAACCGTCCGCAGTTCTACTCGGTGACGAGGACTGCGCGGGGACACAAGCCGCAGGTGCTCGCCAGCCGCCTCGCCTGCCCGCCCGTCAACATCGGACCGCGCAGCACCCCGAACTACGGGTCGACCTTCACCCACGCGGCGGTCCACCCGATCCGCGGCGGGCGCACGGTGTTCGCCGGCCAGCGCGGCGACGCCTTCTTCGTCGACCTCGGCAGCATCTTCGACCTCGGCGCCCTGCGGCCGTTCCAGAACCTGCACCTGCTACCACTGCCGAGTGCGGCCGGAGTCAACGGGTTGCAGGGCCTCAACGTCCACACCATCGCGATCCAGGTCCCGATCTCCGACGTCAGCCGCACCGGGCACATCCCGACCGACGTGATGAGCGCCTCCTCCGTGATCGGGGTGTGGGCGACCGCCAGCCGCCGGAAGGCCCGGATGTGGAACGACGCGCGGGGGCGGGTCGAGGGACACGGGCCCTTCAGCCAGGTGTCACGGCTGGGCAACCCGCTCTTCAACGAGGCCATCACCCCGATGGCGGACAAGGACCGGTGGAACGCCGTGGCGCCCCACGAGGACAGCCAGTTCGCGAAGTACGTCGCACACCCCGAGCTCGCCCGTCTGCTGCCCGTCCTCTACCCGGGCGTCTTCCCGCACCTCGCCGCCTACACGGCCGCTCGCGCGGACCTGCTCGCGATCCTGCTCACGGGGATTCCCGCCGGGGTGGTCCCAGGCTTCCAGAACTTCACCGGCCGGCGGCAGGCGGACCTGCTCCGGCTCAACCTCGCCGTCCCACCGAGCAGCAAGCCCAACCCGATCGGGCTCATCGCCGGTGACCCGGCCGGCTTCCCGAACGGGCGTCGTCTCGAGGACAACGTCGTCGCCATCGAGCTGCGGGCCATCGCCGGCGTGACGATCCCCCTCGTCGACCCGTCGTTCACGCCTGACAAGGCCGCGGCCCTCCTCGAAGACGGCACGTCGAACACCAACCTGGACCTGCTGCCGACGTTCCCGTACATGCCCGACCCGGCCGGTGGATTCCAGAGCACACCGGGGATCCCGGCCGCCTGACTGCGCCAGCGTCCCGCCCCCGGGTCGGCGACACCGCCGACCCGGGGCCGCGAACGGAGGGGAGCCACATGGCCACTGCCGAGAACCCGTATGCCGGCCAGGGGCCAGTGCTCCTCGACATCGGTGACGGCGTGGGAGCCCTCGTCGTCCGGATGCCACCGGAGACGGAAGGGCTAGAGGTCGAGATCCGCCCGGCCGGGACGACGGCCCGTGGCGCAGCCGCCCCACACCACCATGGCCCCGACAACCAGGAGGCCCGGGATGCCCACCACCACCATGCGCACGTGGCGGTCGTGGGACGTCCGAGCCGAGGGGGCATCGCGTACACGCTCGTGTATCCCGCCGTCGCCGAGGGTGACCACGAGCTCGTGCCGCTGCCCGGCGGATCTGTCGTCATGACCGCCACCGTGGTCGGTGGTCAGGTCACTCGGGCGACCTGGCCCGGGGCCACCTGATACCGTCATGAGGCGACCGTGCGCAGGGGCGCCCCTGGCCACCTCCCCCGCGTTGTCGGGCGGACCGACCGCGGGGGCGCCGCCGGCCCACCCCGGTCCTCCTCCGAGAGCAGGGGGGCCACCGCCGAATGGCGGGATGAGCCGTGGGCAGCCACGCGCGCGGCCAGGCTCGACGCCGACCTAGAGACAGGCGCCACCGGGCAGGTCCACGACCGTGGTCGCCCCAGCCCGGACGGTGACCGCAGCACTGGGCCACGAACCCGCCCCGACGGCATACGCGCCCGGCAGCAGGCTCAGGCGATAGGTGTGGGCTGCGAGCGTGGCGGGCACGGTCACCGTCGATGTGGTGTTGCCCTGCTGGGTCGCGACCACGACGAGCGTGGGCGTGAGGTTCATGTCGGGCCCGGGGCCGAAGCAGAGGGGCACCTGCCCGGTGACGGTGCCGGTGACCGCGGGCCCGACGGACGCGCCGGGGCTCGCCGCCGTCGTCTCGGCGACGACCCAGGCGGTCAGACCACCGACGGCGAGGCCTCCGGCCGCAGCGGCAGCCACCCACCGACGACGGCTCGGGCGCCGCATCGGCGGTCGCGGCTCGGCTTCCGGTGTCACCTCGAGGAGCACCTCGGACATGGGCCAAGCGTAGGTCGCGCAGGGGGACCAAGCGCCCCCTTTCCGGTCGGACCCAGGTCACGGCAGGCGACCGGTCCGCAGATTACTTGACACGTCAACTTATCCATGTCATATTACTTGAAGCATCAACCAACAACGGACCTGGAGGTCACAGTGGCACGCATCAGCATCATCGGTACCGGCAACATGGGTCAGGCCATCGCAGGGGTCTTCGGCAAGGGCGGCCACTCGGTGCAGCTCCTCGGCGAGGCCGACGCGTCGATCGCGGTCAACGGCGACATCGTCGTGCTGGCGGTCCCCTACAGCGCCGTCTCCTCGATCGCTGCGGAGCGTCGCGACAGCCTCGCCGGCAAGATCGTCGTCGACATCACGAACCCGGTGAACTTCGAGACGTTCGACTCGCTCGTCGTCCCCGCTGACGGCTCGGCCGCGGCCGAGATCAGCAAGCTGCTGCCCGAGTCCAAGGTCGTCAAGGCCTTCAACACCACCTTCGGCGGCACCCTGGCGGCAGGCGTCGTCGGCCCCAACACGACGACGGTCCTCATCGCCGGCGATGACGCAGAGGCGAAGTCCGAGCTCGCCGGTGCCGTCGCGGCCGGTGGCCTCAAGGCCATCGACGCGGGCTCACTGGCCCGTGCCCGCGAGCTCGAGGCCCTCGGCTTCCTCCAGATCAGCCTCGCCGCCGGCGAGAAGATCTCGTGGACGGGCGGCTTCGGCGTCGTCGCCTGATCGTCCCCCACTCGGCCCGACGGCCGGCCACTGGTTGCCCAGACCGGCGGTCGGCCGTCATGCGCATCCACCTCGTTGTTGAACCCGAATTGATCTGTGCTGCAGAGGATCTCGCCACGAACACACAGCCTTGGGCAACGGACATTCCGTCCTCGATCGGCCCTTATGCAGCCGAAGCGCAGCGGATCGGTCACGCGCCTGTCGAGGCCCACGGATGTCCAAGGAATGCACAAGGTGGTCGCCCGATCTTGTAGAGGCTCGCGAAGGATGGGCAACTGGCCCTTCCTCGACATGGCTCGCAGGAGGGGACCAAGATGCGACCAGCCAGAACAACGTCCAAAGACAGGGCCGCCCGACGGCGGGGGGTCCGAGGAACCGTCGGCGCAACTGCCGCAGTGGGGTTGGCGTTCACGCCCATCCTGATGCTCGCCGGCTCGGCCTCTGCGGCCGTGCCCACCTTCCCGAACAACATCGCCGTGTTCCCCGACCGTGACTTCGTCTCGATCGAGGGCTACTCCGAGCACGCCGGCGAGACGGCGACCATCAAGGTCACCCGCCCGGGTGTCGGCGTCGTCGGCTCTGCGACCGGAGTCGTCTCCGGCACCGACGTCGCCTTCGAGGTCAACCACCCCGGCGGTATCTGCTGGGGCAACGGGACCGGCCTCGACGTCACGCCCGACATCATCGCGGGAGACAAGGTCTCGATCACCTTTCCCGATGGCTCGTCGGACGACACCACGACGTCGTCGGCGACGGTCAGCCATGACATGGTGCAGAGCGGGACGACGATCACCGTCGACGGGACCTTCAACGAGGACCCGGCCAGCGCGCTCCCGGTCGTCAACCGCGACTTCCTCGAGCAGCGGATCATCCAGCCCGACCTCGTTCCGGTGATCGGCAAGCGTGACATCCGGGCGGTCCCCGGGCCGCTGACACCGGCACCCCGGGGTGGTTACAGCTCGATGCTGGAGTTCCCCTCACTCGGTCACTTCAAGGCCACGTACGTCTTCGACACCCTAGAGGCCGCCAACGTCGCAGCCGCCGCCGACCTCGGCGAGCGGGCGATGAACTGGGAGGTCCAGGACGCCGACGGCAACCGTCAGGGCCTGACCATCGCCGAGTTCGGCGAGGCCGGCGGCCCGGGCATGGGCGGCTGCCCTGCCGGGCCGGCCGACCAGACCGCGCCTGCAGGCTCGGCATCGGTCGTGCGCACCGGCGCCACCGCACTCGTCAAGTGGACCCCGGTCACGGCCGTCCCGACGGCCGACCCGGTCACCGGCTACAGCGTCGAGGCCGTCACGGCTCCCGACCCGACGACCGGCGCACAGTCCACCGCGGGCGTGCGGCTCGGCGTCAGCGCGACGCAGACGACACTCACGGGTCTCGACACCACCAAGACGTACAGCTTCGAGGTGCGCTCGATGGCCGGTGCCAAGCTGAGCATCCCGTTCAAGATGGGTGCCATCGACACCGTCGCCCCGACCCTCTCGGTGACGCCCGCAGGCGAGAGCACGACCGCGCCGGTGCAGGCCGGCTCGGTCAGCGTCGCCAGCAACGGACAGGTGTTCTTCACCAACGACGGCACGCCGGTGGTCTCGGGCAACCTGCCCTCCGACAGCGCGCAGCTGCTCACGGGCACGTCCATCCCGGTCACCGCACTGGTCACGCTGCACATCGTGGCCTTCGACCAGGTCGGCAACATCTCCTCGGTGTTCGAGGGGACCTTCACGCCGGTCACGGCCGTCGCGCCGCCTGTTCCCACCGGACTGACGGGAACGCCGACGCAGAACTCGGTCGCCCTGACGTGGAACGCTGCACCCGCCGGCGCCACGGTGACCGGTTGGCAGGTCACCGCCTACAACGGCGCGGGCACCAAGCTGACCACGCAGCCGCCGGTGACCACTGTTCCCCGCCAGACGATCACGGGGCTCACGGCGGGAACGCCCTACCGGTTCACGGTGAAGGCACTGAACGCCGGCGCCGCCAGCGCGGAGACGGCCCCTCCCCTGGCCCTGTCGACCCCGGTGGCGACCGACCGCATCACCATCTCCACGGCCAAGTGGAAGGCGGGCGACTTCAAGGTCGTGGGCACCGGTGACCAGGTCGGCGCGACCGTCAAGCTGTACCGCGTGAACGCCGACGGCTCGATCGGCGCCGAGATCGTCGGCTCCTCCGCCGCGGTCGTCGCCGCCGCTCCGCCCGGCATCGGCGACTGGACGGTCCGCATGCGGACCAACGTCCCCACGACGAACCCGGGTCGCATCATCGCCAGGTCCGACCGGGGCGGCCAGACCGCACCGTTCACCGTCTCGAACGGCTGAACCTCCCGGACCGGCAGCGAACACGCCACGGGCCCCCGCTGGAGCGGGGGCCCGTGGCGTGTCCAGAACGTCCGATTGCTCCCTGTTCACGGGTCGAATTCGCTTGGAGTACCACGACATTCGCGTTTGCGTCACGAAACGCATGCCCAAAAACTAGGGGTCACCCTTCGCTCCCATTCCGCCTCCGGGGCGGGGCGAGCTCCCGCAACATAACTGCAAGGGGATCAGCATTGGGGGGGATCAGCATGAACGGTGTGGTCGGCGTACCTGTGGTGCGGTTGTGTGGGGGGCTCGTGGTGGGACACGGGCCGGAGGCGTTGGGTCCGCGGGACCTGGGGGGCGCGAAGGCGCGGCAGGTGTTGTTGGCGTTGCTGCTCGAGGGTGGTGACCCGGTCTCCAAGGGTCGGATCATCGAGTACCTGTGGGGTGACACGCCCCCGGCCGGGGCGCTGGGCACGTTGGAGGCGT
Source organism: Terrabacter sp. 05T424 (assembly GCF_056396225.1). Lineage (NCBI taxonomy): Bacteria > Bacillati > Actinomycetota > Actinomycetes > Micrococcales > Intrasporangiaceae > Terrabacter > Terrabacter sp. 05T424. Next base: position 251,694 of record NZ_JBFTLB010000001.1, on the reverse strand, counting down.
ACGTGAGCCTGTTGCGCAAGCGGCTCGCGGGGGCGCCGGGGACGCCGGTGGGGGCGGCGCCGATCGTGACGGTGCCGGGCGGGTACCGGTGGGATGTCACCTCGGGCTCGGCAGGCTCGGCCGGCTCGGCGGGTTGGGCGGGCTGGTCGGTGGATGTGGTCGAGTTCGGGCGGCTCACCGGCCGGGCCCAGGAGCTGTCGGGTGAGCCGGCGCTGGCGGTGGCGGTGTACGTGCGGGCGTTGGCGTTGGTGGCGCGGCCGTTGGTGCCGGATGAGGCGGACCTGCCGTGGTTGCAGGAGGCGGTGCAGGCGCACGAGGCGCGGGTGTTGCGGGCGTTGGCGGACGGGGCGCGGGCGGCGTTGGAGGCCGGTGACCTGGTGCATGCGCAGCGGTGGGCGCGGGCGGCGATCGAGCGGGACCGGTTGCTGGAGTCGGCGTGGCTGGTGCTGCTGGAGACGTTGGAGCGTCGCGGTGAGCACGCGGACGCGGTGCGTGAGTACGAGACGTGTCGCACGGTGTTCGCGGCCGAGCTGGGGTGTGACCCGGGGCCGCGGTTGCGGGCGGTGTTCCGTCGGCTGTTGGCGGCGACCTCGGAGCAGGATGACCGGTTGCGTGACCTGGTGGCTGCGGTGGTGCGCCTGCACCACGTGCTGGACACCTCCACGCCCCCGCACCGGCCCGAGCCCGAGCCTGGTGAGCGTGGCGAGGGTGGTGAGGGTGGTGGGCAGCGGTCTGCTGCAGCCGAGCCGGGCGCGCTGCAGGAGGACTGCAGCCGGCTCATGGCCCTCATCCGCGCAGCGGACGCACGAGCCCGCGCGCTCGCCGGCCAGGCGGCAGCCATGGCTGTCACCGCCACCGGCTGACCGCACGACCTCCGGAGGGGCCTGCCCGCGGCAGGCCCCTCCGGCCTGTCACCCACCAGCCTCCGGTCAAACGGGTGGCGCGAGCAGGGCAGCTGCGACGACGATCGTCAGGTGCACGTCGACATCCGGGTCAGTGGCGGGGTCGCCCGCGGCGGGACGGACGACGACCTGACGGTCTTCCGCGGGATCCCGTACGCGTCCCTCCCTGTGCGCCTCGACACTCCCCGTCCCGTGGAGCCGTGGCCCGGGGCGCGCGACTGCACCCGGTTCGGCCCGCCTCCGCCGCAGTCCGGGGCCTTCGGGATGGACGCGATGGGCGCGCCCGCCCACGACGACGAATGGCTGACCGTCAACGTGTGGTCGGGCGACGTGCGGGGCCACTCACCGGTGATGGTGTGGATCCAGGGCGGGGCCTACGCGTTCGGCACCTCCGGCCTTCCCGAGTACGACGGCACGACGCTCGCGCGAGGTGGTGTCGTCGTCGTGACCTTCAACTACCGCGTCGGTCTCGAGGGTTTCGGCCACGTGGACGGCAGACCCGACAACCGCGCTCTGCTCGACCAGGTGGCCGCACTCCAGTGGGTGCAGGGCAACATCGAACGGTTCGGGGGCGACCCGGGGCGCGTCACCGTCTTCGGCCAGTCGGCCGGCGGAGGGTCGGTGGCGGCGCTCCTCGCCATGCCGCGCGCGAGGGGCCTCTTCCACCAGGCGATCGCCCAGAGCGTGCCCGGCACGTTCTTCACGCCGGCGCTGGCGGCCGACATCACCGCCGCGTGCGCCGCGGAGCTCGGCGTCGAGCCGGGAGAGCTGGCCACGCTCGACCCGCAGCTCCTGCCCCTCGGCGCAGACGCCGTGGCCGGCGCCCTGGCAGAGGACGTCGAGACGTACGCGCAACGTTGGGGTCGAGCGGCTCACGGACTCGTGCTGTTCGCCCCGGTCGTCGACGGCGACGTGCTGCCGACCACGCCGTGGCAGGGCCTCACCGGCGAGGTGCCTCTCGTCGTCGGGCACACGCGGGACGAGCAGCGCCTCCTCACCGCGGTCACCGGCCGCGCGGGCACCGTCACCGCGGCCGAGGCGGCTCGCACCGCCGAGGTCTTCGCACCCGACCCGGCGCGCTACCAGCCGACCTTCGCCGATCCAGAGCAGCTCTACGAGGTGGTGCGGTCCGACTGGCTCTTCCGTATGCCGTCGCTCCACCTCGCCGAGGCCCAGCTGGCGGCGGGCGGCGCCGCCTGGCTGTACGAGCTCACCTGGCCCGCCCCCGGCATGGGCGGGACGCTCGGCGCGTGCCACGGCCTCGACGTGCCGCTCGTCTTCGGCAACCTCACCTCCGGGCAGCCGGCGATGCTGATCGGCGACCCGACACCCGAGGCCGTGGCGGTGTCGGGGCAGATGCGCACGGCGTGGACGGACTTCGCCGTCCACGGTGACCCGGGGTGGCCGGCATACGGCTCTGGCGTGGTGCACCTCTTCGACGTGGCGCCGTCGGACGAGGCGTATCCCGAACGCCTGTCGCGCGACATCTGGCGCCGACCCCCCGACGTGCTAGACCTGTGCCCGTGACCGGCGTGACCCCCGCGACCCGCGACGCCCGACGGCCGGCACCGAGAGAGGCTGCGCGATGATCGAGATCCTGCACCTCGGGCAGCTGCCCCGAGCCCGCGCCGCCGGGGCTCTCGTCGCCGACATCCTCGAGTCGATGCGCACGCGCGCCGTCGTGGGCACCAACCTCCTCGAGATCGACCGGTGGACGAGGTCGATGGTCGACGGGGCCGGCGCCGAGTCGTGCTACGTCGACTACGCGCCGTCGTTCGGGCGCGGGCCCTTCGGCCACCACATCTGCACGTCCGTCAACGACGCCGTGCTCCACGGGCTCCCCCACGACCGCAGCCTCGCCGACGGCGACCTGCTCTCACTCGACCTCGCCCTCTCGCTCGACGGCGTCGTGGCCGACTCGGCGATCAGCTTCGTCGTCGGCGACGCCCCGACACCCGACAGCGCGGCGCTCATCGAGGCCACCGAGCGCGCCCTCGTCGCCGCCATCGCCGTTGCCGCACCCGGCGCGCGCGTCGGCGACCTCTCCCACGCCATCGGCACGGTGCTCGAGGGCGCGGGCTACGTCGTCAACACCCAGTTCGGAGGTCACGGCGTCGGGTCGACGATGCACCAGGACCCGCACGTGCCCAACAACGGGCGCCCCGGACGCGGCTACACCCTGCGCCCCGGCCTGCTGCTCGCCCTCGAGCCGTGGGTGATGGCCGACACGGCGGAGCTGGTCACCGACGCCGACGGCTGGACGCTGCGCAGCGCGACGGGCTGCCTCACGGCCCACAGCGAGCACACGATCGCGATCACCGAGGACGGCGCCGAGGTGCTGACGACGCCGACGAGCAGCGGCCGCTAGGCGATGCTCGCGAGGATGCGGTCCGCGACCTCGTCGGGCCGGCGCCTCGTCGTGTCAGCACGACGGCATCGGCCGGGGCCGGCAGCTCGCGGATGGGCAGAAGCCGCCGCACCACCTCGGGATCCATCAGCTTCGCCCGCTGAGACCGGTCGGGTCGCACGACGCGAGAGGCGAGCTCGCCGGGTCCGCGGTGAGCCAGACCGGCACGAACCGCACTGCCCGACGCTGCGCGAGAGAACGCAGGCTCTCGACGAGGGCGGCGTTCTCGACGACGATGGCGCCGGTCCGTCGCTCGAGCTCGCGGGCGACGGTGAGCTTGCCGACGGCGGGCGGTCCGACCAGGTAGAAGAGGTGCGACACGGACCGACCGTATGCCGTCGGGACCGGCTCACGTCATCGGGGCGAGTGACAGCGGCCGGTCGAGGACTTCGGCGAGCCTGGCGACCTCTGCCTCGAACAGCCGGCGAGAGGGCTGCCGCTGGGAAGGACTCTCCCGAGGGGCGAGCCAGGCGACCGACACCTCGTCCCGTGTCACCGACCACGTGCCGCTCACGACCCCACCGGCGACGACGAGATTCGCCGCGCGCGTCACGGCGGTCCGGTGCTCCGGCGGCACCACGTGCTCGTCCTTGGTGCCCGGCCCCATCACCCACTGGTCGTGGCCGGGCAGCAGCCGCACGGCGTCGGTCGGTCTGGTCGCCACGAGGTCGTCGACGTGCTCTGCGAGGACGTACGCGTTCGTCCCGTCGACGTCGATGGGCGCCAATCGCTCACCGAGGTCGGCGAGCCACCGGTCGAGGCGCCTACCTCCGGCGCTCAGGCCGCTGCCCAACCAGTAGCGGACGTGGTCGGCGGTCGCCGGGCCGTATGCCCGGACGTACGACTCGACGGCATACGGTCCCGCCTCGTCGAGATCCCACACCCCGGCCCACGCGGGGCTGGCGTCGAGGCGCTGGAAGGTGGCCTGCCCGTTGCGCGACGGCCCGAACGCCATGTCGCCCTGCCAGGTCAGTGGCTTGACCAGAGTGCCGGCCCCCTCGTCGAAGACGGGACGCAGGTGCCGGAAGGCCGCCTTGCCGGTCACGGCGGCCCCGAGCTCACGGATGGTCAGCGGCCCGTCGGCGAGTGCATAGCGCACGGCCTCGCGGAACGAGGGCCAGGTCTCCGGCGTGAGCTGGTAGTAGTCCTGCCAGCTCGGCAGCTCCCACTGCCGGCCGGATGCCCGGAGCGCGAGGTAGGCGCCGCCGTCGTCGGGCGCCAGATAGTGGACCCCGCCACGGAAGGCGAACACCTTGACGAGACGTCCCTGCTCCAGGGCACGGGCGACGTCACCGGGCCGATGCTGCGTACGCCGCAGCCCGACGGCCAGCTCGGCCGCACTCTCGGACTTCGCTGACACGGCGCCGAGCCGTCGCACGACCCCTGCCACCGACACGTCGGCGACGGGCTCGAGGAAGTGTTGCCGCATGCGCCAGGCCAGCGCCTGGGCCCAGGTGGTCGACATGGACGCAGGCTAGGCGCAGACCCGGACGTTGCACGACCGGACGAGGGATCGAGCGTCCGACGTCGCTCCTCTAGGTGTCCGCCGATCGCTCCACCGCGGCCAGCTCTCGCGCGATGCACTGTGAGAGGTCGCGCGCCAGGAACCCTGGCATCTCGCGGTCGAGCACCTCGCCAGCGCGCCCGTGCGTCCAGGTGCCCCAGACGGCTGCCTGCTCGGGTGAGGCACCGCGTGCCATGAGCCCGGTCACGACGCCCGCCTTGACGTCTCCCGACCCGGCGGTGGCCAGTCCCGTCGAACCGCCTTCGTGGCGCCACGACGCGCCCTGGGCCGTGGCGATGCACGACACCTCTCCCCCACTGAGCACGACGGCACCCGTGGCTTCGGCCAGCCGCCGCGCGGCGTCCATGGGGTCCGCCTCGACCTCGGACTGGGGGACACTCAGCGTCTGGGCGAGCTCGGTCTCGTTGGGCGTCAACAGAACTCGTCCCTCGAGATGACGTATCCCGTCGAGATTGTCCGTGAGGTATGCCGTGCCTAGGGCGTCGATCACGACGCGCGTGTCGAGCTGCGGCACCACCTTCTCGAGAAGCAGGTTCGCGGATTGGGGGTCGCCCAGACCGGGGCCGAGCAGGACGACGTCGACCTCCGAGGCCAGCTCGAGGATGCGCTCCGCCCCGGCCACTGCCAGGTCCCCCGAACGGAGCACGGGGAGGGACTCCACATACGCCTCGGGGACCATCACCGACAGGGCGGGGGCCGCGCCCACGGCCGTCGCGACCTGCACCCTGCCGGCGCCCACACGCAGGGCCGACTCGGCGGCGAGGAGGATGGCCCCGGGGGTCTGGCGTGAGCCGCCGACGACGAGCACAGTTCCGCGGTCGGTCTTGTCGCCGTCGGAGGACGGCAGGGGCCACTCGCCCAGGAGGGTGGCATCGACGGTGCGTGGCGCGTCACGAGACATCGTCGTCACCTCGCCGCGGGCCGTGCAGACTCGTGGGTCTCGTCAGCCTCCGAGGTCGCGAGGTGCGTGGTGTCGGCGAAGGAGACCAGCTCGAGTGTGCCGTCGGCTCCACGCCGGTAACGCGTCAGCGAACAGTTGCCCAGCGGCTCGTCCCGGTCGAGCGCGAGCAGCCGCTGCTCGTCGAGGCCCTCCAGCACGAGCCGGAAGCTCATGATGACCGCCTGGTGCGTGAAGACCCACACGCGGCGGCCGGCGTGCATGGATGCCAGGTCGACGAGCACGTGGCGCACGCGGAGCGCGACGTCCGTCCAGCTCTCACCGCCCGGCGGCCGGTAGTAGAACTTGCCCAAACGGGCTCGCCGCTCCGCCTCGTCGGGGTATCTCTCTCGGATTCCGGCACCCGTGAGCCCGTCGAACAGGCCGAGATCACGTTCGCGCAGGCGCTCATCGAGTAGCGCCCGCAGCCCCAGCGGCTGGGTCACCAGCCGGGCCGTCTGGGCGGCTCGGGCGTAGGGCGAGCTGAGGACGACGTCCGGGCGCTCGTCGTCGGGTCGGCCGGCGAGCGTCCTGGCGAGCACCTCGGCCTGCTGCTGCCCCTGCTCCGACAATGGGGTGTCCGGATCGCGGGTCTGGAGGTCGAGGCGGCCGACCCCCTTCCGCCGGGCCTCGGCATCGGCCACGTTGCCCACGCTCTCGCCGTGGCGCACGAGCACGAGCTCCTCGACGTGGGCGGGCGACGACTCGCGACTGGGTTCGATCGACACGGGGCCTCCTGTGAACTCGTTCGTACCGACGCAGATACCCACGTTCCGGGTCGCCCGAACGCGCCCCCGAGGCCTAGCAGCAGGCGTCCGCTGTCGCCGCCTCCGTCCGGGTCTCGTTGCTGCCGCAGGCGGGGGCGCCGTCCGAGGCGCTGAAGGTTGGGCTGTCGGCGAGGACGGTGTAGACCTCCCAGCGCTCGCCGTCGGCGGCCCCCTCGACCCAGAACTTGTCCTGCTTCGCGTAGCAGCACGTCGTGCCGCGCTCGTCGAGCGTGGCGAGCCCCCGCTCCGCGAGACGGGTCTGCTCCGTGTCGACCGTGTCGACGTCACCGACCTCGATCCCCAAGTGGTTGAGGCTCCCGCCCCGCCCCTGCTGCTCGATGAGGACGAGCTTGAGCGGCGGCTCGGCGACGGCGAAGTTGGCGTAGCCCGGGCGCACCTTGGCCGGTGCGGTGTCGAACAGGGTGGAGTAGAAGTCGATCGAGGCCTGGAGGTCGTCGACGTTGAGCGCGAGCTGGATGCGGTTCATGATGAGCCCCTTCGAGATATCGATGAATGTCGATGTGTTGATGAGGCGAGGTTGCACCCTCACATCGACGTCTGTCAATATCGACGGGTGTCGAATCCCTCACTGTTGACGCTGACCCCGGTCGAGGCGGTCGCCTGCTGCTCCCCCCTGAGCCGCGAGCCGTTGAGCCAGGACGCTGCCGAGCGCATCGCGCCGATGCTCAAGGCGCTGGCCGACCCCGTACGCCTGAGGCTGCTGTCGCTGGTCGCCTCGCACGAAGGTGGAGAGGCCTGCGTCTGCGACCTCAACGACGCATTCGAGCTCTCGCAGCCGACGATCAGCCACCACCTCAAGGTGCTCCACGAGGCGGGCCTGCTCGAACGGGAGAAGCGGGGCGTCTGGGTCTACTACCGGTCCAGCCCCACCGCCCTGTCGTCCCTGGCGACGCTCATCTCCGACACCGCTTCGTGAGGCTGAGCCAGAAGGCGGCGGCCGAGCTGCTGGGCACCGCCTTCCTCGTGGCGACCGTCATCGGCTCCGGCATCGCGGCGAGCCGCCTCTCCCCCGGCAACGTCGGCCTGCAGCTGCTCGAGAACTCCCTCGCGACCGGCGCCGTCCTCGTCGCGCTGATCATCGCGCTGCACCCGGTGTCGGCCTCGTTCAACCCCGTCGTCACGGTGCTCGAGCGGGTGCTCGGGACGATCTCCACCCGCACGGCCGCCACCCTCGTCGTCGCGCAGGTCGTTGGCGGCCTGGTCGGCGCCGTGGTCGCCAACCTCATGTTCGACCTGCCCGCCGTGGCGTTGTCGCAGCACGTCCGATCCGGATCCGGACTGTGGCTCGGCGAGGTCGTCGCGACCCTCGGCCTCGTGGTCGTCGTGTTCGGCACGCTGCGGGGTGGCGACGCCAGCCGCGTCGCGTACGCCGTGGGTGGCTACATCGCCGCCGCGTACTGGTTCACCAGCTCGACGTCGTTCGCCAACCCGGCCGTCACCGTGGCCAGGACCGTCACCGACACCTTCGCCGGCATCGCGCCGTCAAGCGTCCCCGCGTTCGTCCTCGCCCAGCTGCTCGGCGGCGCACTCGGACTCGGTGCGGTCGCCCTCCTGCATCCCGTACGCCGCATCGCCCCTCCAGCCCGAAAGGCAACGTCGTGAACACCTGGACCCCCGGTGACGACCGGCCCACCGTGCTCTTCGTCTGCGTGCACAACGCAGGCCGGTCCCAGATGGCCGCCGGCTACCTGCAGCACCTCGCGGGCGACCGCGTCCAGGTACTGTCCGCCGGCTCCGCACCGGCCGACCAGGTCAACCACGTCGCGGTGCTGGCCATGGCCGAGGAAGGCATCGACCTCACGGCCGAGACCCCGAAGCTGTTGACCGACGCAGCCGTGCGCGAGGCGGACGTCGTCGTGACGATGGGCTGCGGCGACGCGTGCCCCTTCTACCCCGGAAAGCGTTACGAGGACTGGGTGCTCGACGACCCGGCCGGGCAGGACCTCGAGCACGTCCGATCGATCCGCGACGAGATCCGCGGCCGCATCGAAGCGCTCGTCAGCGAGCTCGTCGGCAACTGACTGGCCCTGACACCGGCCCGCTCAACGAGGGTCTGGCACGTGCGCGCGGCCCTCCACGCTGGTCATGTGGAGGGCCGCGCAGAGCTCCAGCAGGTCAACCGGCGAGGCCCCAGTGGGAGCGGAAACCTGCCTGGTAGTCGGTCGAGCCGTACCCCGGTGCGGCCCACCTCTTCGTCGAGATCGACCAGCCCCGACACCAACCTCATCCTGCGCCTCTGGGACGAGTCACCCACGGGGAAGAGGCAGCTCGTCACCACGGGCTTCCTCAAGGCGTCGCACCGGGAGCTCGACGAGCGCACCACCGAGGGCAACCCGTACCACCCACACACCCGCGCGGTCCCGGTCGAGCCCCCGGCGTCGTGGAGGAGTACGTCGTGCGCCTCTACCCCTTCGCGTCGGCGTTCCTGCCGGCCACCGGCTCGTCGTGCAGCTCTCGAACGACGAACCCCTCGCCGACGAGCACAACGCCCTCCTGCCGCCCGACGCGTTCCACCTGCCGGTGGGCCGCCCCGTGACGCACAAGGTCTACCGCGACGCGGCGCACCCGTCACGGCTGGTCCTCCCGTTCACCACGACCGCGTCGCCGGCTCGCTGAGCCGGCGGTGGCCGAAGCCGCCTAGCGGTCGTCCGGCGGCGGCATGAGGAACGCCCCCGCCGCCGGGCCGGGAGGTACGCCTGCACGCCGGCGTCGAGGATGCGACCCACCGGACCCGTGACGTCGATGCCCAGCTCGGGGTCGTAGATCTCGGTGACGATGACGTGCGCCTGGGGGAACATCAGGTGGAAGCGGCCCAGCAGCTGCGGGCTGACCGGGTGGCTGAGGATGATGTCGGCCGAGTCGGGCGCCCCGGCGAAGTCGACGACGAGGAAGCCGGGTCCCATGGCGTCGCCGAGTCGTCGGCGCGCCTCACGCGAGAGTCGCAACGTCGTCACCACCACCTTGACGCCCTCCGGCATCGGGCGGCCGGGCCGGTGGCCCTCGTCGCGCGGGCCGTGATGGTCGGCCGGGACGGGAGTCGCGTGCACCGTGCCCGTCAGCACCTCCGGCCGGAACGACAGGGTGCCCAGGGTCTCGCCCTCGCGGTCGACCGTGACCTCGCCGCCGACGAGCGACTCGACCAGTGCGCGCAGCTCGGGCGGCAGGCGCGCCAGGTCGATGCGGGTCTGCCCTGACGCGCGAGGCGGCATCGCGTTCCAATCCGGGGGTGGCGTGCTGGTACTCCACCCTGCCACGCGGACGGCCGCGACGACATGCCCGCGCCCCGATGGCGCCGCCTCCCCCTGATGGAGGCGGCGTCACCGGCGGCTGCTCAGACCTGGGACGGATGCGCCGCGAGCGGCGTCACCTCGATGGTCATGTACGGGAAGAGCGGCAGGCCCCAGAGGATCTCGTGCAGGCGGTCGTTGGACGAGACGTCGAAGACGCTGATGTTGGAGTACTGCCCGACGACCCGCCAGATGTGGCGCCACTCTCCCTCCCGCTGCAGCTGCTGGGAGTAGGCCTTCTCACGCGCGAGCGTCTCGTCACGGAGCGTCGGGTCGAGGTCGCGCGGGATGTCGACGTCCATCCGGACAGCGAAGAGCATCAGGCGCGCACGGGGTCAAGAACGAAGCCGTAGTCCACGGCGACCGCACCGTCGCCCTGCGGGCGCGGGTCGAGCACGAGCTCGGGCTTGACCGCCGAGGCGATGTCGTCGTCGTTGTGCTCGTCGCCGGGGAAGTAGAGCTGGGCCGTGAGTTGCTCGTGGCCGGGGGCCGACACCTTGACGTGCATGTGGGCCGGACGCCAGGCGTGCCAGCCGGCCGCCGCGATGAGCTTGCCGCACGCGCCGTCGGTCGGGATCTGGTAGGGCGCGGGCTGGATCGTGCGGATCTCGAAGGCCCCGTCGGGCCCGACCGTGAAGGAACCGCGGAGGTTCCACTCGGGGATGCCGGGGGCGAACTGCGAGTAGAAGCCGTCGTTGTCGGCGTGCCACAGCTCGATCGTCGCCCCGTCGAGCGGGGTGCCGTCGGTGCTCGTGACGGTGCCGGTCCACGTGAGGGCCGTGCCCTCTTCGCCGTCACGGGTCGGGACGGAACCGCGCGCGCCCTGCTCGGGAGCCCCGGGCACGTAGTAGGGACCCTCGATGGTGCCCTTGCTGCCCTCGCGGTGGTCAGTGGCCACCTCCTCGACGACGTGCTCGACCCAGACGTCGAGGAAGAGCGGCCACTCGCCGTCCTGGCCGACCTGGATGAGCCACGCCTTGAGCGCGTTGTACTCGTCGTAGGTCACCTTCTCGCGACGGATGGTCTCGTAGATCGCGTCGAGCACGGAGCGGGCGAGCAGGTCGACCCGCTCGACGGGCGTGTCCTTGACGGCGGCGAACGCGGACTTGTCGGTGGCGAATCGCTCCGTGGCCGCGTTGCCCGATGCTGCGGCGGTCGCGACCTCGACGTTGAGGTGCTGGTCGGTGGTCATGGTCGTTCCTTCTCGTGGTGGGTACTCGGTGGTGTTCTGGACTGGTGTGGCGACGTCCTGACGGGTGGTGTCAGGACGCGTCGACGCGATAGCGCCGAAGCTTGTCCTCGTCGATCTCGACGCCGAGGCCGGAGCCACGACCCACGACGAGCTCGCCGCCGACGATGCGCAGGGGCTCGGTCAGCAGGTCGTCGCTCATGTCGAGGAAGTTGGACAGCTCGCCGGCCTGGGCCGTGGTTCGCCGGTGGGCGGCCCCGAACGCGACGGTGCACGCCGACCCCAGCTGTCCGTCGATCTGGTTGCCCATGACGAGCTCGAGCCCGAGCCCCTCGGCGAGGTGCAGCACGCGCTGCGAGCCGGTGAAGCCGGTGCGGGCCGTCTTGATGGACAGGGCGTTCGCCGATCCGCCGAGAACCTCTCGCGTCACCTCGGCGGGGGTCGTGGCCGACTCGTCGGCGATGAACGGGACGTCGAGCTGGCCGACGAGCCAGCGGCGCCCGACGACGTCGTCGGCGGGGTTGAGCTCCTCGGCGAAGGCGAGGTCGAGGTCGGCCATCTGGCGCATGGCGCGGGCCGACTCGGAGGCGGACCAGCCGCGGTTGCCGTCGACGTAGAGCACGACCTCGGGGCCCATCGCCTCGCGCAGCGCCCGCACGACGTCGACGTCGAGGGACACCGGCCGACGACCCACCTTCACCTTGAACGTGGTGATGCCGTGCTCGTCGCGCATGCGCTGGGCCTCGTCGACCATCGCCGCCGGCTGGTCGAAGCCGAGCATGTGGGAGACGCGCATGCGGTCGGTGTAGCCACCGAGCAGCTCGGTCACCGGGAGCCCAACCGTCCGGCCGAAGGCGTCCCAGACAGCCATGTCGAGGGCCGCCTTGGCGGTCGGGTTGCCGACGGTGCGGTCGAGGTGGGACCACATCCGCTCCCGCTCGGTGAGCGAGAGGCCGACGATCTGGGGCGCGAAGATCGTCTCGATGACGGCAACGATCCCGCGCTGGGTCTCGCCGTAGGTGAACGGGCGCGGCGGTGCCTCTGCCACACCGACGACACCGTCGTCCGTGCGGACACGCACGAGCACGTGCTCGGCGTGGTGCACCTCCCCGCTGGCGAATTTCAGCGGCTTGACGTACGGGATCCGGAACGGGATCGCCTCTACGGCAACGATCTTCACGATGCATCCTTTGCTGGGGATGGTTCGGTGCCGAGCGACACCGCGTCGAAGAAGCCATTTGTGCGCAGGACGTCGAGGGCGCTGGCGACCAGGGGCGATTGGTCGTCCGAACGCCAGGCGAGCGACAGGTCGATGGTGGGTGCACCGTGCACCTCGCGGAAGACGACACCCGCGAGCTGCATGCTGCGCACCGACTCGGGCACGAGCGCGACACCCAGCCCCGCCGCGACGAGCGCGAGGAGGGCCGCGGTGCCCGGGGCGCGGTGGGCCACCACGGGGGCGAAGCCGGCTCGTCGGCAGCCGGCCATGGCTGCCTCGTTGACCGCCGAGCCGGGGTCGGCGTAGAGGACGAACTCGTCGACGGCGACGTCGGACACCTCGAGTCCCGGCTCCGGCACGAGCCGGTGGTCGGCGGGCAGGGCCAGCACGAGCTGCTCGTCGAGGAGGTGACGCGTCTCGATGGCGGGTGCGGCCACCGGGCCGCGCAGCACCCCGAGGTCGAGCCGCCCGTCGAGCAGCCGCTCGACCTGGGCCGGCGTCAGCAGGTCGGCCTGGACGTCGAGCGCGACGTCGGGCAGCTCGGTGCGCAGCAGCCTCGAGAGGCCCGCCAGCTGGGTGAAGGCGCTGGTGCCAGTGAAGCCGACCCGCAACAGCCCACGGCGGCCGTCGGCGATGCCCCGCACGGCAGAGACCGCGGAGTCGAGCTCGTGGAGGATGCGGCGTACCTCCTGGTGAAGGAACTCGCCCGCGGCGGTGAGTCCCACCTGCCGCGTGGTCCTTTCGAGCAGGACGACGCCGAGCTCTGACTCGAGGCGACGCACGGCCTGCGAGAGGGCCGGCTGGGCGATGTGCAAGCGTTCGGCGGCCTGGCCGAAGTGGCACGTCTGTGCCACGACGTCGAAGTAGCGGAGCTGTCGTAGGTCCATGGGTCACCTCCGTCCGGGGATCTCGTTCACGCTAGAGCGGTGGCATCCAGAAACACAAAGACCAATTTCCGCGCTATTGATAACTCTCATTGATCAATCATGCCCCCACCCAGCACTAGGTATTCGCCTCGTGCACCCTCTGGCGGGCCGTGGTGGAGTTCCGGGAACCCCAACGCAAGGACGCCTGGAGGAGTCATGACCGAGACGCTCGATCGGGTCGGCGCGAAGCTGGCCGACGCCGTGGTGGAGGAGCCGGGCACCGGCACCTACCGCGCCAACCGCCGCATCTTCACCGACGAGGAGCTCTTCGAGCTCGAGATGACGCACATCTTCGAGGGCAACTGGATCTACCTGGCCCACGAGAGCCAGGTCGCCTCCCCGGGTGACTACTTCACGACCTACATGGGACGCCAGCCCGTCGTCATCACCCGCGACAAGGACGGCGAGCTGCACCTCCTCGTCAACGCCTGCGCGCACCGCGGGGCGATGATCTGCCGCCGCAAAACCGACAACCGCACGACGCTCACCTGCCCCTTCCACGGCTGGACGTTCCGCAACGACGGGACGCTCCTCAAGGTCAAGGACCCCGACGGCGCCGGATACCCGGAGTCCTTCGGCACCAACGGTTCCCATGACATGACGAAGGTGCCCCGCTTCGACAGCTACCGAGGTTTCCTCTTCGGCAGCCTCAACGCCGACGTCGTTCCCCTGAGCGAGCACCTCGGCGACACGACGACCGTCATCGACATGCTCGTCGACCAGTCACCCGACGGCCTCGAGGTGCTGCGCGGGTCTTCGACCTACACCTACGACGGCAACTGGAAGGTGCAGGCCGAGAACGGCGCCGACGGCTACCACGTCACTGCCACCCACTGGAACTACGCGGCCACGACGTCGCGACGCGACACCGGCGAGTCGGCGAACAGCACCAAGACCCTCGACGCAGGCAGCTGGGGCAAGTCTGGCGGCGGCTACTGGTCCTATCCCAACGGCCACCTGTGCCTCTGGACGTGGGCCGGCAACCCGCAGGACCGCCCGCTCTGGGACCGCCTCGACGAGCTCAAGGAGCGCTTCGGCGACGCCAAGGGCGAGTTCATGGTCAAGGGGTCACGCAACCTCTGCCTCTACCCGAACGTGTACCTGATGGACCAGTTCTCGACGCAGATCCGCCACTTCCGGCCGATCGCGCCCGACCAGACCGAGGTCACGATCTACTGCATCGCCCCCAAGGGCGAGAGCGCCGAGTCGCGGGCCTGGCGCATCCGGCAGTACGAGGACTTCTTCAACGCCTCGGGCATGGCGACTCCCGACGACCTCGAGGAGTTCCGCTCCTGCCAGCTGACCTTCCGCGCGACGGCAGCGCCGTGGAACGACATGAGCCGCGGTGCCGAGCATTGGCTCGACGGCCCCGACGAGGTGGCCCTCTCGCTCGGGATGACCGAGGTCGTCTCGGCCGGTGTCAAGAACGAGGACGAGGGCCTCTACCCCGTCCAGCACACGTACTGGCGCGACACGATGCGCGCCGCGATGGCCAAGGAGCAGGCGCGGGCCGAGCAGGACGCGGCCGCCGAGGCGTCGCGCAAGGAGCACTCATGACCGTCACCGAGCAGCTGGGCACACGCTCTGGAGAAAAGCTCGTCACGCAGAACCACATCGAGCAGTTCCTCTACCGCGAGGCACGCCACCTCGACGACCGCGAGTTCGAGAAGTGGCTCGACTGCTACGCCGACGACTGCGTCTACTGGATGCCGGCCTGGACCGACGACGACGACCTCGTCGAGGACCCGCAGCGCGACATCTCGCTCATCTACTACGCCAACAAGGGCGGTCTCGAGGACCGCGTGTTCCGCATCCGCACCGAGCGCAGCTCGGCGACCTCGCTGCCGGAGCCGCGAACGAGCCACAACATCAGCAACGTCGAGGTCATCGAACGGCGGGGCGACCTCGTCGACGTGCGCTTCAACTGGCACACGATGTACTTCCGCTACAAGACGGTCGACCCGTACTACGGCACCTCGTTCTACACGATCGACTTCTCGGGCGACGCTCCCCTCATCCGCCGCAAGACCGTGGTGCTGAAGAACGACTACATCCACCACGTGGTCGACATCTACCACTTCTGAGCGGGGAACCATGACTGTCAACGACATCGACGTCGCGAAGCACCAGGTGGCCCTGTCCTTCGAGGACGGCGTGACGCGGTTCGTGACGTGCCGCGAGGACCAGACGGTCGCCGACGCCTCGTACCGCCAACGCATCAACATCCCCCTCGACTGCCGCGACGGCGCCTGCGGCACGTGCAAGGCGTTCTGCGAGTCGGGGCAGTACGACGGCGGGACCTACATCGACGACGCCCTCAGCCGGGACGAGGCCGACCGCGGGTTCGTGCTGCCGTGCAGCATGCGGCCCCGATCGGACCTCGTCCTGCAGGTGGCGAGCACCTCGGAGGTGGCCAAGACGAGGGCGACGACGTATGCCGGCACGCTCGCCGGTCTCGAACGCCTCTCGCGCACGACGGTCGAGATCGCCGTCGAGATCGCGAACCGGGGCGAGCTCGCCTTCCTGCCGGGGCAGTACGTCAACATCGCCGTTCCCGGCACCGACGTCAGCCGCTCGTACTCGTTCAGCAACGCACCGCACGAGGAGCGCCTCACCTTCCTCGTGAAGCTGACGCCGGGCGGCGCGATGTCGACCTACCTCGACGAGCGAGCGGCCGTCGGGGACGCGATCAGCTTCACCGGCCCGCACGGGTCGTTCTTCCTGCGCGAGAGCGAGCGGCCGGTGCTGCTGCTCGCCGGCGGCACCGGTCTCGCCCCGGTCCTGTCGATGCTGCGCACCCTGAGCGCGGCCGCGAGCGAGCGGCACGCCCACCTCGTCTACGGCGTCAGCACCGACGATGACCTCGTGGCCCTCGACCAGGTCGAGCGCGCCGCCGAGGGGCTGGCCAACCTGACGTGGGACCACTGCGTCTCCGACCCCGACAGCTCGGCAGCGAACAAGGGCTACGTCACGAGCCTCCTTCGGCCCGAGCACCTCCACGACGGCGACGTCGCCATCTACCTCTGCGGCCCGCCGCCGATGGTCGAGGCCGTGCGCGCCCACGTGACGGATTGCGGCACGGAGCCGACGGGCTTCTACTACGAGAAGTTCGCTCTGGCTGCCGCGTCCGCCAAGGCACAGGCCGAGCCGCCCGAGGCGCTGGAGCGCACGCAGGAGCAGTCGAAAACGCGGGAGCTGCAACGGGATCCAGAAGAGCTGCTGCCAACGCCCGACGCCCGGGGCATCGCCGGACAGGACGTGCTTCCGCCCGCGGACATCAGCCCGTGGACGGGATCCCGTCCGACGCCGGACGACGGCGACTCCGTGCGCCGGATTGCCAAGCAGCTCCTTTTCTCGGCACCGGACGCCACCGACGCCGTGCCTGACACAGCGCCCGACACAGCGCCCGACACGGCGCCCGACACAGCGCCCGACACAGGGCCAGACACAGGGCCGGACGCGACTCCGGACACGGCGTCCGATGGCTACCAGATCGGCGAGGAGCACCCCGACGTGCAGTCCTCGGACGCCGTGTTCGAGGCGCGGCAGGCGCTCGAGCTCGGCGCGCTCGAGCTGACGATCGGACGGCTCAGCTCGCAACAGCTCGCCGGCTACCGGTTGCTCGCCGAGTCGACGCTGCCCTACGTGCAGGGCGACCGCTTCGTCGACGCTCACGCGTACACCGAGGCGAACGCCAGCTTCCACGACTACCTCTTCGCGCAGACCCGCAACGCGCACCTGCTGCAGGCGTACCAGGCGCTGGGCGTCAAGGGTCGGATGGAGGAGGCCCTGCGCAGCGCCACCTGGTGCCACCCGCGCTGCGCCACCGACCACGTCGAGATCGTCGAGGCCTTCGAGGCCGCCGACCGCGAGCGCGCCCGAGCGCTCATCGCGGCGCACGCCGAGCGCTCCAAGCTCACGATGCGGCGCGCCATGGCGGGACCCGCCCGCGCCGGCCGACCCGCACGCATCTCTCCCGGACGCTTCGACGACACCGTCGTCGTCGTCACCGGCGCGGCTCAGGGGATCGGCGCGCAGGTGGCCCGTCGCATCGGAGCCGAGGGCGGGCTGCTCGTCCTCGCGGACCGGTCCGAGCTGGTCGCCGAGGTGGCGGACGAGCTGCGGGCCGACGGGCACGACGCCCTCGCGGTCACCTGCGACCTCGAGACCTGGGGGGGCAGCGAGGAGCTGACACGCCGAGCCGTCGACCGTTTCGGTCGGGTCGACGTGCTCGTCAACAACGTCGGCGGAGCCATCAACTTCAAGCCCTTCACCGAGTTCACCGAGACCGAGATCCGAGCCGAGCTCGAGCGCTCGCTCGTGACGACGCTCTTCACGACACGGGCCGTCCTGCCGTGGATGGTGGCCGCCCAGCGAGGCGTCATCGTCAACGTGTCGTCCGCGGCGACACGCGGGATCCACCGCATCCCGTACTCGGCGTCCAAGGGCGCGATCAACGCCCTGACCGCGTCGCTCGCGATGGAGTACGCCGAGCACGGCATCCGGGTCGTCGGGACGGCTCCCGGAGGCACCGAGGCCCCGCCGCGCCGCATCTCGCGCGGCACCCCACCGGCCCGCAACGAGCAGGAGCGGGCGTGGTTCGACGCCCACATCGAGCAGACGCTCGGGTCCTCCCTCCTGGGCCGCTACGGGACCCTCGACGAGCAGGCCGCGGCGATCACCTTCCTCGCCTCCGACGAGGCGTCGTACATCACCGGGACCGTGCTCCCCGTCGCGGGCGGCGACCTGGGCTGAAGCCGTGGCCCGCCCGAACCCGCCCGAACCCGCTCCAGGAGCGCGCCATGGCGCGGTTTCGGGTCGGTCCGCGCCCCAAAACCGGCCGGAAGTGCGCCATGGCGCGGTTTCGGGTCGGTCCGCGCCCCCGAACCGGCTGGAAGTGCGCCATGGCGCGGTTTCGGGTCGGTCCGCGCCCCAAAACCGGCCGGAAGTGCGCCATGGCGCGGTTTGCGGTCGAGTCGGGGCCTACCGTGGCCGTGTGACTCTCGCCCAGGTCCTGCCGACGCGCCTGCGCGAGCTCGACGCCCTCGTCGACCTCGTCGGCGCACCGTCACCCGCGGAGTCGGCCCTCGTCGTCGTGACCGCTCCGGCGGGCGGAGGCCTCACCACGTTCCTCCGGGCCTTCGTCGACGGGTGCGGAGAGGGCGGTCGGATCCAGACCGTCCGGGTGCAACGGCTCCTCGGGCTCCCCTGGGAGAGAATGCAGCCGGGCGCGGCTCTGGGTGCCCTGCTGCCGCCGGTCGGAACAGGCGGGTCCGGCTTCTCGCCGCTCTCGGCTGCGGAGGACGTGCTGCGTCAGGTCCCTGTCGGGGCCGGAGGCTGGGACCTCCTCGTCGTCCTCGAGGACGCGCACCATGCCGACCCGTCCTCCATTGAGTCGCTCGTCAGCCTCACCCGTCGACGGGGGGCCGCTCGCGTGCTCGTCGTGCTCGGCTGGCGCGAGCTCGACCCGGGGACGCCGGCCCGAGGGGACGGCACGGCATACGCCCTCGGTGACGGGCAGCTGCACGACGTCGTCCTCGCTGCTGCCGACCACGTCGTGCGCCTCGCGCCTCTGAACTTCGACGACGTCCTCCCACTCGCCGAGCGTCGCGGGCTCAATCTCCCTGCGCTGCAAGTTGATCGGCTCCTGCGTCACTGTGGTGGCCGCGTCCGCAACGTCGTCGAGGTGCTCGACACGGTGGCCCCGGGTGACTGGGAAGCGCCCCAGCTCGTGCTCCCGGCTCCGCCGACGGCGGCGCGGTCGATCCGGGCCACCCTCGCGGCCATGAGTGACATCGCACGGCGCCTGGTGCAGGCGGTGGCCGTGCTCGAGCTCGGCGACCGCCAGGCCCACGGCGTGGAGGTGAGCCAGGCCGCCGACGTCGCAGCCGTCGGCTCTTCCACGCTCGCGGTTCGGGAGGCCGTGCGCGGGGGCCTGCTCCGTCAGCTCGACGAGCTGGGCGGCTCCGTGCGCCTCGAAGACCCCATGGCCCGGCGTGCTGTGCTCGACGCGATCGAGCCGGACGAACGGGCAGACCTGCACCTGCGCGCCGCCGACGTAGTGCCGAACCCGGGAGTCTCGCTGCGGCACACGTGGTTCGCTGACCCACGACCGGACGAGGAGCTGGCCTCGCGCCTGGAGGCCGAGGCCACACGCAGGGCGACGGACGGTGCCTGGGCAGCGGCCGCGGACCTGCTCCTCGTGGCGGCACACGCAAGTGCCGACCGCGAGAGGTCCGGGGCGCGCCTCGTCGCAGCTGTCGATGCGCTCGTCGGGGCCGGCGACGTGCCTCGGGCGGCGCGCTTCCTCGCCGAGGTCGAGACCGTGCGCGAGACGCCCCAGCGCAACGCGGCCCTCGGCTACCTCGCGGTCGTGCGGGGCCGACCGGCGGAGGCGGAGCACAAGCTCCGTCGCGCCTGGGACCTCGTCAACGCACGTCGTGACCCCGCGACGGCGGCTGTCGTGGCCCAGCGCCACGTGCTGCACGCCCTCGCGCGGTGCCGCGCCCTCGACGTCGTCGAGTGGGCCGACCGCGCCGTCGCGGTGGCGCCCGGCACGCCCGCTGCCCTGGAGGCGGCGGCGATCCGCGGCCTGGGCCTCGCGGCCGGTGGCGACGTGACCACCGCCGTCGCGGAGTACGAGAGCCTGCTGGGCCGCCTGCCCGAGGGGCTGGTGGCCCAACGCGTCGTGATGGCCTCGGGGTGGCTCCACCTGGCGAACGACGACCCGGACGCTGCCCTCGCGGAGCTCGAGAGCGCCACCGCGAGCGACCACGGCGGCGGGTCGCTGCGCATCTCGCTGTGGGCCAGGGCCTGGCTCGCCCGGGCCCAGTTCGTCACCGGTGACTGGACGGCCGCCGTCGCCACCGCGGCGGCGGGCGCCGACCTGGCCCGTCGCTCCGGCACCCAGCTGCTCGTCCCCCTCCTGGAGTGGACCCGCACGCAGGTGTACGCCCTGCGCGGCGACTGGGCCGCTGCCGAGCACAGCGCCCGCGCCGGCGAGGCGGGTGCGCGCGGCTACGAGGTCATGCGGGTCCCGGCCGCCCTGGGCCGCGCCGCGCTGAGCGAGGCCCGCGCCGACTACGCGGGCGTCGTGCGCGCCCTCACGCCCCTCACCGAGCCGTGGGCGCGTGGCTGGATCGACGCGCCGGGGTTCTGGCCCTGGACGGACGTCCACGCCAACGCCCTCGTGCTGGTCGGGCGGGCCGACGACGCCGATCACTTCCTGCGCGTGCACGAGGACCGGGCCTCGGCCGCAGCCCACGCCTCGGCCTCGGCCCGGCTGGCCTACGCCCGCGGCCGCTGGCACGGCAGCCGGGCAGACCTCGACGCTGCGCGAGCCAGCTTCGAGCGCGCGCTGGCGCTCCTGTCTCCCCTGCCGCTCGCATACGACCGGGCACGCGTCCACTTCGCCTTCGGGCAGACCCTGCGCCGAGCCGGTCGACGTGCCGAGGCCGACGCCGTCCTCGCGACGGCACGGGAGGCGTACCTGGCCTTGGGTGCAGCGACGTACGTGGCCCGCTGCGACCGCGAGCTCGCCGCCGGCGGGGTCCACGTCGTGCGGCAGGATCGCGAGCACGACGAGCTGACGACGCAGGAGGAGGTCGTCGCCTCGCTCGTGGCGAGCGGGCGCACGAACAAGGAGGTGGCCGCCGAGCTGTTCCTGTCGCCCAAAACCGTGCAGTACCACTTGACCCGCATCTACGCGAAGCTCGGAGTCCGGTCGCGCTCTGAGCTGGCCGCGCTGCGGTCGCAGCCCGCGCCGAAGTGAAGGGCAAGTCGTCCCCTTGGCCACTTCCGCTCAGCGGAACCGCCCCCTTGCCGGCACCGCTGCCGGCGGGGTGCAATGACGACGTGCTGCCCAAGCTAGAGCCCTACGCCAACCACTACGGGCGCGACGTGAGCGCGCACGTCCCGGACGCCCCGAACCCGTCGCGCCTGCTCGACCCGAACGGGCACCACGCGGCCATCTGGCAGGAGGCGGCGCCCTACCTCGCGGTTCGCGACAACGACGTCCACACGCTGTACGCCTACGGGCTCGCGCGCGCCCTGGTCGAGTGCCACCCGGACGCCGACCCAGAGGTGGTGCTGCCGGCGATCCTGCTGCACGACACCGGCTGGTCGCAGGTGCCGGAGGCGCAGGTCCTCGCCGCCATCGCACCCGGCGCCGGTGACCGCCAGACGGTGCTGCGCCACGAGAAGGAGGGCGCCCGCATCGCCGCGTCGATCCTCTCAGCGGTTGGCCACGACGACGAACGGGCCGCTCGCGTCGTCGAGATCGTCGACGGCCACGACACGCGTCGTGAGGCGCTGTCGATCGACGATGCCCTCGTCAAGGACGCCGACAAGCTGTGGCGCCTCACACCGCACGGGATCGACACGGTGATGGACTGGTTCGGCCTGAGCCGCGAGCAGACCCGGCGCCTCGTCG
The DNA here is from genome assembly GCF_056396225.1 of Terrabacter sp. 05T424. NCBI lineage: Bacteria > Bacillati > Actinomycetota > Actinomycetes > Micrococcales > Intrasporangiaceae > Terrabacter > Terrabacter sp. 05T424. The sequence goes on along the minus strand of NZ_JBFTLB010000001.1, from coordinate 230,083 downwards.
TCGGCCGGGTGCACGACCACCTCTTCACCGATGCCGCGCGCACCATGGCCGAGGCCCTGTCCGCGGTCGCCCACGTGGACATGCTCCCCCAGCGCATCGCCCTGGGATGATGCCCGACTCGCCCGCGAGCGCACCCGGCGACGCCGGGCGCACCGTCACGAACAAGGTGCTGGCGATCCTCGCCACCTACGAGCACTCGCCGGGTGCCTTGTCACTGACCCAGCTCGCCGACGGGGCCGGGCTGCCACTGCCGACGGCCCACCGGCTCGTCGCCGAGCTCGTCGGGTGGGGCGCTCTCGAGCGCGACGAGAACGGCAGGTATGCCGTGGGGCTGCGCCTGTGGGAGATCGCGCAGAACGCCCAGCGCGAGCTCCGTGACGCGGCGAGACCCTATCTCCAGGACCTCTTCTCGCTGACCCAGGAGACGGCCCACCTCGCGGTGCGCGAGGGCCACGAGGCCCTCTACATCGACCGGATCTACAGCTCCAAGCGGGTGCCCCGCGCGTCACGGGTCGGCGGCAGGCTGCCGCTGCACGCGACCGCCGTGGGGAAGGTGCTCCTCGCGTTCGAGGAGCCCTGGGTGCGCGACGCGTACGTGGCCCGTGGCCTCGAGGCGCCCACCCGCAACACCCACGTGAACCCGACGCGCCTGCTCGAGGAGCTGGAGACCATCCGCGAGCAGGGCTACGCCACGACGTTCGAGGAGGTGCGTCCCGGATCGTGCTCGATCGCCGTTCCCGTCCAGTCCGGCGACGGTCGCGCGCCGGCCTCGATCGGTCTCGTCATGCTGTCCACCCAGTCGGACCGCATGGTGCGCTACGTCCCAACCCTCCGCGGTGTCGCGTCACGCATCGAGCCCGCCGTCTCACGGTGGCGCTCCTGAACTCACTTCCGCCCAGTGGAAGTCGAGCGTTGTCGGCCTGCTGGCCCCGAGGCCACGATGAGGACATGTCGAAGACGACGGAGACCCCCACGGGGCAGTCCGGCTGCCCCGTCCACCACGGCTACGAGCCCTTCAAGCTCGACGACCCGTTCCCGGCCTACGCCGAGCTGCGTCGCGAGGAGCCGGTCATGTTCGACGAGCGCATCGGCTACTGGGTGGTGACGCGCTACGACGACGTCAAGGCCGTCTTCGACGACTGGGAGACGTTCAGCAGCGAGAACGCCCAGGCACCCGTGCGCGAGCGCGGCCCGGAGGCGGAGCGGATCATGCAGGAGGGCGGCTTCACGGCGTACTCGGGCCTGTCGGCGCGCGTCCCCCCGGAGCACACGCGCATCCGCAAGGTCGTCGCGAAGGCGTTCACGCCGCGGCGCTACAAGGCCCTCGAACCGACCATCCGCGCCAACGTCGACGCGCAGGTCGAGGCCTTCCTCGCCCGGCCGGAGCGGCGCGCCGACCTCGTGCGCGACCTCGCCTACACCGTGCCGACGGTCACCATCCTCACCCTCATCGGCGCCGATGTGTCCCAGGTCGACACCTACAAGCGGTGGTCCGACTCGCGAGCCGCCATGACGTGGGGCGACCTGTCCGACGACGAGCAGGTGCCGCACGCCCACAACCTCGTCGAGTACTGGCAGGAGTGCCTCCGGCTCGTGGCCGAGGCGCACGAGACGCAGCCCGACAGCCTCGTCGGCGACCTGGTGCGAGCCCAGCAGGGCGGCGACCCGATCAGCGACCACGAGATCGCGTCGATCTGCTACAGCCTGCTGTTCGCCGGTCACGAGACCACGACGACGCTCATCGCCAACACGCTGCGCGTCCTGCTCGCGCACCCCGACCAGTGGCAGCAGGTCGTCGACGACCCCAGCCGCATCGCCGCTGCGGTCGACGAGGTGCTGCGCTACAGCCCGTCGATCGTCGCCTGGCGCCGCAAGGCCACCCGAGCTGCCTCGATCGGGGGCGTCGACATCCCCGAGGGTGCAGATGTGCTGCTCGTCATGGGGTCGGCCAACCGCGACGACTCCCGCTTCGACGACGCCGAGTCCTTCGACATCTCCCGCCCGAACGCCCGCGAGCACCTCGCGTTCGGCTTCGGCATCCACTACTGCCTGGGCAACATGCTCGCCAAGCTCCAGGCCAAGATCGCCGTCGAGGAGGTCGCGCGTCTCGCGCCCGGCCTGCGGCCGGTCGAGGAGGAGCCGGTGCACTTCGGCGACAACCTGTCCTTCCGCGTGCCCCTCGCCGTCCCCGTCTCCTGGGAGTCCTGACATGACCTCCGCACCTTCCGCGTACGTCCAGTTCTTCGACGGCGGCGCCGAGCCCGTTCACGACCTGCTGGGCGGCAAGTGCGCCTCACTCGTCACGATGACCGCAGCAGGCATGCCGGTGCCGCCCGGCTTCGCGGTCACGACGGTGGCCTACGACCGGTTCGTCCACGAGGCCGGCATCGCCGCCGAGATCGCCTCGAAGCTCTCCACCCTGTCGCCCGACGACGTCTCGGCCGTCGACTCCGTGGCGGCGTCGATCCGTGACGCCATCTGCTCGCGCCCGGTGCCCGCCGAGGTGCACGCACAGGTCGTCGAGGCGTACGAGCAGCTGCAGTCCCAGTTCGACGCCGAGGTCCCCGTCGCCGTCCGCTCCTCCGCCACCGCCGAGGACCTGCCCGGAGCCAGCTTCGCCGGCCAGCAGGACACCTACCTGTGGCTGACCGGAGTCGACAACGTGCTCAAGCACGTCCGCGCGTGCTGGGCCTCGCTCTACACCAGCCGGGCGATCCTCTACCGCCTCAAGAACGACATCCCGGACGAGGGCCTGTCGATGGCGGTGGCAGTGCAGAAGATGGTGAACTCGGCCGTGTCGGGCGTCGCCATGACGATGAACCCGACCAACGGCGACCGCTCCAAGGTCACCATCGACTCGTCCTACGGCGTGGGCGAGATGGTCGTCTCCGGCCAGGTCACCCCGGACAACATCGTCGTGGACAAGGTCGTCCTCTCCACGGTCAGCCAGACCGTGGGTGACAAGCACGCCGAGCTCGTGCCCGACTTCGAGCTGGGCCGACTCGTCGAGCGCGACGTCGACGACGAGCGCCGGGCCCGGCTCAGCCTCACCCCCGAGCAGGTCACGGCCGTCGCGGCCCTGGCCAAGGCCGCCGAGAAGCACTACGGCTGCCCGCAGGACGTCGAGTGGGCGCTCGACCGAGACCTTCCAGATGGCTCGAACCTCCTTCTCCTGCAGGCCCGCCCGGAGACCGTCCACTCGGCGCCCGGATCGACGGGCGCGGGCTCCGGAGCGCCGCAGGCCACCGCCCGTGCTGCGACTGCCGGCACCCCACCGGCGTTCAGCCTTTCCGGTCTGACCTCCCGCCTCACCGGCGGCCGGACCGGTAGCTGACCGCCCTCACCCACCGGACGCGCCGCGTCCGCCCAGCCAGTCCTGCGTTTCCCGACTCGCGACAAGGAAGTCCCGACATGACCGCTGACCTCAGCGCCCAGGCACCCGCCGCCGCGCCCACCCTCAAGTCCTTCCCGAAGCCCTCCGCGCTGCCCGTGCCCGACGGCGCCGAGGGCTGGGAGGACCTGTACCCGTACTTCCTGTCGTTCCGGAACCTCAGCGGCGACGAGGACGAGAAGTTCTGGTTCTGCGACAGCCAGCACTGGCCGACGGTGTTCAAGCCGTTCGAGACGATCGGCGGTGAGTTCGCCGTCAAGTGCCTCGGGCAGTACAACACCCGACACCTGCTCATCCCGCCGGCCAACGGCATCGAGTTCAAGATCCACCTCGGCTACCTCTACATGAGCCCGGTCCCGGTGCCCGAGGGCGAGATCGCCTCGCGGGTGCCCGAGTTCGAGCGTCGCGCCGGCCACTACTTCCAGAACTGGGACAGCATGCTCGACGGCTGGCACACCAAGGTGCGCGGCACCATCGCCGAGATGGAGGCCCTCTCGTTCGAGTCGCTGCCCGACGCCGTGCCCTTCGACGACATCGTCGCCGGCGTGGCCAAGGACGGGTCGGAGAAGCTCATGGAGAGCTACGACCGGCTCATCCAGCTCTGCTACCAGAACTGGCAGTACCACTTCGAGTTCCTCAACCTCGGCTACCTCGCCTACCTCGACTTCTTCGGCTTCTGCAAGCAGCTCTTCCCCGGCATCCCCGACCAGTCCATCGCGAAGATGGTGCAGGGCGTCGACATGGAGCTCTTCCGCCCGGACGACGAGCTCAAGAAGCTCGCCCTCCTCGCCGTCGAGAAGGGCCTCCAGCCGGCGTTCTCCGACACCGACGACGTCCAGGGCACGCTCGACCGGATCGCCGCCCTCGACGGCGGCGCGGAGTGGCTCGTCGCTTGGACCGAGGCCCAGGACCCGTGGTTCAACTTCACCGTCGGCAACGGCTTCTACGGCCACGACAAGTACTGGATCGAGCACCTCGAGATCCCCCTCGGCTACGTCAAGGACTACGTCCGTCGCGTCGACGAGGGGCACCAGATCCTGCGCCCCGTCGACGAGCTCGTCGCCGAGCGCGACCGTGTGGTCAGCGAGTACCGCGACCTCGTGCCGGCCGAGCTGGTCGCCGACTTCGACGCCAAGGTGGGCCTGGCCGCGACTGCCTACCCGTACGTCGAGAACCACAACTTCTACATCGAGCACTGGACGATGGGCGTCTTCTGGCGCAAGGTCCGTCAGCTCGGTCGCGTCTTCGCGGACGCCGGCTTCTGGGCCGACCAGAGCGACCTGCTCTACCTGACGCGCGGTGAGGTGCGCGACGCGATCTTCGACCTCGTCACCGGCTGGGCGGTCGGTGCCGAGCCGACGGGACCGCACTACTGGCCCAAGGAGATCGAGCGCCGCCGGGGCATCATCGACGCCCTGTCGAGCCAGCGACCCCAGCCGGCCCTCAACACGCCGCCGGCAGAGATCACCGAGCCGTTCACGATGATGCTCTACGGCATCACGACCGAGCAGGTGCAGCAGTGGCTCGGCGACGACGACTCCGCCGAGTCGGGCACGATCACGGGCATGGCCGCCTCCCCGGGCGTCGCCGAGGGTCCGGCGCGCGTCGTCACTCACGCCGACCAGCTCGGCGAGGTGCAGGAGGGCGAGATCCTCGTGGCCACGATCACCGCGCCCTCGTGGGGCCCGATCTTCGGCAAGATCAAGGCGACCGTCACCGACATCGGCGGCATGATGAGCCACGCCGCCATCGTCTGCCGCGAGTACGCCCTCCCCGCCGTCACCGGCACCGGCAACGGGTCGACGACCATCCGCACCGGTCAGCGCATCCGGGTCGACGGCAACACCGGCCGCGTCGAGCTGCTCGAGGACTGAGCCGTCGTGACCGACCCCACCACCCCGACCGGCGCCCCCGACCGCACCGTGCTCGTCACGGGCGCGGCCGGGGGGCTCGGACGCAGCTTCGCGCTCGGGTTCGCCGCGCGCGGCTACCGCGTCGCCGTCGCCGACATCAACGCCGAGGGAGTGGCCGAGACGGCACGCCTCGTCGAGGCGGCGGGCGGAAAGGCCTGGCACGGCACCGTCGACGTCACGTCGACGGCATCCACTGAGCAGCTCGCCCGCGGCGTCGCCGCGTTCGGCGACGGACGCATCGACGTCGTCGTCAACAACGCCGCCGTGTACGCGACCCTCAACCGCTCGCCGCTCGAGGACATCGACCCCGCCGAGTGGGACACCGTCATGGCGGTCAACCTCAAGGGCCCCTGGCTCGTCGTGCGGGCGTGCAGCCCGCACCTGCCCGACGGCGCCCGTGTCGTCAACCTCGCCTCGGCGACCGTCTACAGCGGGTCGGAGCAGTGGCTGCACTACGTCGCCTCGAAGGGCGGGGTCATCGCGATGACTCGAGTCATGGCCAAGGAGCTCGGGCGACGGGGCATCACCGTCAACGCGATCGCACCGGGCTTCACCCTCACCGAGGCGAGCCTCGGCCTGATGGAGAACGCCGAGCAGTACGGCGTCGACCGGGGCGCCCTGCGCAGGTCGAGCCAACCCGAGGACATCGTCGGTGCTGCGCTCTTCCTCGCGAGCGCCGACAGCGCGTACATCAGCGGCCAGACGCTCGTCGTCGACGGCGGCCGCCAGTTCATCTGAACCAGCACTTCCCGAATCCACACCAGGAGCGAGACATGGCCCAGATCACCTACACGGACACCACCGGTGAGGCGCGGACCGTCACGGCGACGGTGGGCGACTCCGTCATGGAGACCGCAGTGCGCAACGGCGTTCCCGGCATCGTCGCCGAGTGCGGCGGCTCGCTGTCGTGCGCGACGTGCCACGTCTTCGTCGACGACGCCGACTTCGCCGCCCTCCCGACGATGGAGGACATGGAGGACGAGATGCTCTACGGCGCAGCCGTCGACCGCGGCCCAACCTCCCGACTGTCGTGCCAGATCAAGGTCGTCGACGCCATGGACCTGCACGTGACGACCCCCGAGACGCAGGTCTGACATGTCCGGCCTGCTCATCATCGGCTCCTCGCAGGCAGGGGTGCAGCTCGCGGTGTCGTTGCGCGCCCTCGGCCACGACGGGCCGATCACCCTGCTCGGCGAGGAGAACCACCGGCCCTACCAGCGGCCGGCCCTGTCCAAGGAGTTCCTCCAGGACGTCATCACCAAGGAGTCGCTGATCTTCCGCACCCAGGAGTACTGGGACGAGCACCGCATCAGGGTGGTCAAGAACGAGCGGGTCGTGCGCATCGACAAGTCCGACGACGGCTCCGGGGTGGCCCACGCAGTCTCGGGAGCGCAGTTCCCGTTCGAGCGACTCGCTCTCACGGTCGGCGCCCGCGCCCGCCGGCTGTCGCTCCCGGGTGCTGACCTGCCGGGCGTGCTCTACCTCCGCAACGCCGACGACGCGCTCGAGCTCAAGGCTCGCGTGCCGGCGGTCCAGGACGTCGTCGTCATCGGCGGCGGCTTCATCGGCATCGAGGCCGCGGCGAGCCTGCGCAAGCTCGGCAAGACCGTCACCCTCGTCGAGGCCGGTCCGCGCCTCGTCGGCCGGGCCGTCGGCGTCGAGACCGCCGAGTTCCTCCGGGCCCACCACGAGGCTGCCGGCATCGACGTCGTGCTCGACGCGAAGGTCGAGCGGGTCACCCCCCGGGCCGAGCGTGGCGACCGCGTCGGGGGCGTCGAGGTGGACGGTCGCACGATCCCCGCCGACCTCGTGCTCATCGGGGTCGGCGTCGTGCCCAACACCGAGCTCGCCGAGAGCATCGGCCTGGACTGCGACAACGGCATCGTCGTCGACCGGTATGCCGTCGCCTCCGACGGCGTGACCCTGGCCGTCGGCGACGTGGCCAACCAGCCCAACCCCGTTCCCGGAGCTCCCGACGGCGACCGAGTGCGGTTCGAGAGCGTCAACAACGCCGTCGAGCAGGCCAAGGTCGCCGCGTACTCGATCACGGGCCGCCAGGAGGAGTACGCCGGCATCCCGTGGTTCTGGTCCAACCAGGGCGACCTCAAGCTGCAGATCGCCGGCCTCAGCTCGGGACACGACCGCACCGTCGTGCGCCGCGACGACGCCCGAGGGAAGTTCTCCGTCCTCTACTACCGCGCCGGGCGCATCATCGCGGCCGACTGCGTCAACACCCCGCTGGACTTCATGGCGGTGAAGTCCGCTCTCGCCCAAGGCGCCTCGATCCCACCCGATGAGGCCGCCAACCCCGAAACCCCGCTCAAGTCGATCACGAGGAACGACCCGCGATGACTCATCACCTGCCCCCGACGCCCGTGGCCGCCGCAGGTCCGGTGGACACCTCACCGATCACGCTGACCCCCGCCGACGGCGCCGACCTCGACCCGGTGTGGAGGAGCGTCGTCCCCGAGACGCGCACCCGCGGCAACGACATCCACCTGCCGATCTCACTCGCGTACGCCGAACGCCTGTGTCGCGCCTACCCGCAGGCCGACGCCCGCCTCGTGCGCGTCGCGATCCTGCTCCACGACACCGGCTGGGGCCGCGTCGACGAGAGCCGCATCATCTCCGAAGGCTTCGGCGGCGACTGGCGCAAGGCGGCGATCCGCTTCGAGCACGAGAAGCAGGGCTGCATCATCGCCCGCGAGGTGCTGCCGCCGCTCGGCTACGACGAGGCGTTCGTCGACGACGTCTGCGCCATCATCGACGGCCACGACACCCGCCACGAGGCCTACAGCCTCGAGGACGCGATGATGCGCGACGCCGACCGCCTCTGGCGGTTCGACCCGGCCGGTATCGCGCTCGCCTCCGGCTGGTTCGGCATGGACCCCGCGACCTACACCGACCGGCTGCGCGCGGAGATCATCCCCGAGCTGCTGACCGAGGCCGGCATCGCGATGGCGACGGCATCGCTCGACCGGTCGACCGCCCTGCTCCGGACGGATGTGCTGCGATGAGCCGGAGCCGAGCCGACCTGGACCTGCCGTGGACGCACGTCGACGACCACTACCTCGACGGGCGGTGGACGCCGTCGACGGGCGACGCCCGCACCCAGGTCGTCGACCCGGCGACGGAGGAGGTGTGGGGCTCGGTGCCCGACGCGACCCCCGAGGACGTCGAGGCTGCGATGACGGCGGCCGACCGCGCCTTCCGGAGCGGACCCTGGCCGCGGCTGACGGCAGTGGAGCGCGCGGACCACCTGCGCCGTGTGGCCGACGAGCTCGAGAAGCGCTCCGAGGAGCTCGCGCTCACGATCACGCGCGAGAACGGGACGCCCCTCTCAGAGAGCCGCGGGGCCGCCGGCAACGCCGCGGGCATCTTCCGGTGGTTCGCCGGCATCGCCGACCACCTCGACGCCGACGACGTGCGTCCGTTCCCCGCGATGGCGGGTTCCGAGTCCGTCGTACGCCGCGACCCCGTCGGCGTGTGCGTGCTCATCGCGCCGTGGAACTTCCCGATCAACCTCGTCGCGATCAAGCTCGCGCCCGCGTTGCTCGCGGGCTGCACCGTCGTCGTCAAACCCGCATCGCCCACTCCCTTGTCGATCCGCTTCGTCATCGAGGCGGTCGAGGCCGCAGGTGTGCCCGCCGGGGTCGTCAACCTCCTCACCGGGCCGGGGGCCGTCGGCGACGCGCTCGTGCGCCACCCGCTGACGGCGAAGGTCGCCTTCACCGGGTCGACGCCGGTCGGGCGCAAGATCGCCGCCGCGTGCGGTGAGCTGCTGCGGCCCGTCACACTCGAGCTCGGCGGCAAGTCGTCGGCCGTCGTCCTGCCCGACGCCGACCTCGACGCCATGTCGGCGGTCCTGATCCGCTCCAGCATGCGCAACACGGGTCAGACCTGCTACATCAGCACCCGGATCCTCGCGCCGGCCGAGCGCTACGACGAGGTGGTCGACATGGTGACCAGCACGATCAGCGCCGGCCGGCAGGGCGACCCGCTCGACGACGACACGATCTTCGGCCCGGTCGCCACCAAGGCGCAGTACGACAGCGTGCTGGGGCACATCGAGTCGGCCCGTCAGGAGGGTGCTCGTGCAACGACGGGTGGACGAGCCCGCGTCGGGCACGGCTACTTCGTCGAACCCACGGTCCTGGCTGACGTGACCCCCGACATGCGGGTGGCCCGAGAGGAGATCTTCGGCCCAGTCATCACCGTGCTGCGCTACGACGGCATCGACGAGGCCGTCGCGCTGGCCAACGACACGGGCTTCGGGCTCGGCGGCCTCGTCTTCTCGAGCGACCCGCGCGCGGCTCAGGATGTGGCTGAGAGAATGGACACCGGGTCCGTGGGCATCAACTTCTTCGCCTCGAACCACAGCGCGCCCTTCGGAGGCCGTCACGACTCCGGCCTCGGGGTCGAGTACGGACTGGAGGGGCTCGCCGCGTACGTCACCTACAAGTCGATCCACCGCCGCACCCCGAACGAGGAGCACCGATGAGCCGACCGGCGCCGAGCACGACGACCAGGACCACCGTCGGCATCGTGGGTGCCGGGCCCGCCGGCCTCATGCTCTCGCACCTGCTGCACCGCGCAGGCATCGACTCCGTCGCCGTCGACAACCGCACGCGCAGCGAGATCGAGCAGACGGTGCGGGCCGGCATCCTCGAGGCCGACAGCGTGCGCCTGCTGGTCGACACGGGTGTGTCCGACCGCGTCCTGCGTGAGGGGCACGCCCACGACGGGATCGAGCTGCGCTTCGGCGGCGTCGGCCACCGGATCGACTTCAAGGGCCTGGTCGGCGAGTCGGCGTGGCTCTACCCGCAGACCGACGTGTTCATCGACCTCGCGGACGCTCGGGAGCGCGACGGCGCCGACGTGCGTTTCGGTGTCAGCGACACCCGCGTCGAGGACGTCCTCGGCGACCGCCCCCGGATCTGCTTCACCGACTCCTCCGGCGTGGAGCAGGTCGTCGAGTGCGACTACCTCGTCGGCGCGGACGGCTCGCGCAGCATGTGCCGGCACGAGATCCCGGAGGCCCAGCGCCGACAGTTCTCGCGCGAGTACCCGTTCGCGTGGTTCGGCATCCTCTGCGAGGCCCCGCACAGCGCGCCCGAGCTCATCTATGCGCACTCCGACCGCGGCTTCGCCCTCATCAGCCAGCGCTCGGAGACGTTGCAGCGGATGTACTTCCAGTGCGATCCCGACGAGGACGTCGATGCCTGGAGCGACGACCGCATCTGGGAGGAGCTGCAGTCCCGCGTGGGCGGGCCCGACGGCTTCAGCCTCAAGGAGGGCACGATCACCGACCGGACGGTGCTGCGCTTCCGCAGCTTCGTTTGCGAGCCGATGCGCCACGGCAACATGCTGCTCGCCGGCGACGCGGCGCACACGGTGCCGCCCACCGGCGCCAAGGGGCTCAACCTCGCTCTCGCCGACGTCAAGGTGCTCGCCGAGGTGCTCGAGCAGGCAGTGCGGACGGGAGACAAGGACGTCCTCGACACCTACAGCCCGCGGGCACAGTCACGCGTGTGGAAAGCCCAGCACTTCTCCTACTGGATGACGAGCATGCTGCACACGGTCCCGGGCGCCACGGACTTCGACCGTCGCCGCCAGCTGGGCGAGCTCGCGATGGTGACCGGTTCGGAAGCGGGCTCGCGGTTCCTGGCCGAGGCCTACACGGGCTGGCCGGAGGGTGCGTCGGGGCGCGGCTGAGGGATACCTACGCCTGCGCCTCACCGAGACGGCTCAGGGCGGCGACGACCAAGGCTGTGGTCCCGGTGTCGAGAGTCGGCTGGATGAGCGGCGCGAAGAACGGGGAGTGGTTGGGAGGCGCCTCGGTGCCCGCCGCAAAGCCGCCGACACCCCAGTAGCAGTAGGGGATCCCGAACGCGTCGGGCACCCGGCTGAAGTCCTCGCTGGCCGTCACCCGCCCGAGGTCCACGACGTGTTCGTCGCCGAAGTGCTCCCGGAACGAGGCAGTGACCGCCTCACCCACCTCCGCGTCGTTGTCGGTGAGGGGGTACTGGTCGTAGTAGTCGAACGTCGGGGCCTGCGGTGAACCGGACGCCTCGCACTCGGCCCGGACGATGCGCTCGATGGCGGACAGGACGTGGGTCCTCACGTCGTCGTCGTAGGTGCGCACGTTGACGAGCAACACCGCCCGGTCAGCGATGATGTTGCTCTTGGTGCCCGCGACGCTGCTGCCCACCGTCACGACGGCGAACTCGCCCGGCTTGGTCTCGCGGGCGACGACCGTCTGCAGCCGCAGCACCACGGCCGCAGCGAGGACGACCGGGTCAACGCTCAGGTGAGGCATGGAGCCGTGAGACCCCTTGCCGTACAGGGTGATCCGGATGCTGTCACCGGCGGAGAGCACTGGTCCGGGGTGGGTTCCCACCGTGCCGGCCTCGAGCCCCAGGACGTGCTGGGCGAAGGCGACCTCGGGTCTCGGGATCGCGTCGACCAGACCGGCGTCGAGCATCGCCTGCGCTCCCGATGCCGTCTCCTCGGCCGGCTGGAAGAGGGCCACGAACGTGCCCGACCAGGCCGAGGCACCCTGCGCGATCAGCTCGGCTGCGCCGAGCAGGCACGTGACGTGGACGTCGTGTCCGCACGCGTGCGCGATGCCCACGACGGCACCGGTCTCGTCGGTGGCGGACTCGGTCGAGGCGTACGGCAGCTCGGTCAGCTCGGTCACCGGCAGGGCGTCCATGTCGGCGCGGGTCAGCACGACCGGGCCGGGTCCGTTCTCGAGGACGCCCACGACCCCGCCGCCGAGCTGCTGGACGGCATACCCCATCTCGCCAAGGCGTTCGGCGACCTTGGCGACCGTGCGATGCTCCAGGCCGCTCAGCTCGGGGTGCGAGTGGAGGTCGCGGTAGAAGTCCTCCTGCCACTCCCTCGTCCTGGGCAAGCCCTGCAGCACCGACTCGTTCCGACCCATCGGATCTCCTTGGTCGCTCTGTGTTGTCCCACCGCGCCACTGGTCATGACCTGTTCAGGCTACGCAGCCTGCCTCGCCTCCGGCTGGGAGTCCCGAGTCCCGCATGGCGCCGCCGCCCACGACCGCTGCGGGAACAATCGACCACGAAATAACGCTACACAGTATGTAGCGTAATCAATCCTGCGGCCCCGCCGCGGAAACGGAGAGCCCCCATGACACCCACCGGCACCCTGGTCCTCGGCGCCGTGGCGATCCTGTTCGTCACCGCCTGGTTCGTCTTCGGCGTCATCGACGGCACCCGCCCGGAGCGGAGCCACCTCGGCGAGGACAGGCACGACGCCGAGCAGACCGAGCAGGCAGACGCCACCCGGCACGCGGACAGCCACCGGCTGACGACGCGCGTCTGAGCCATACGCATCTTGGGCCGTGCACGCGTGGCGGGGTCAGGAGTCCCCTCGGACGGGCTTGCGTCGACCCTGCGGGCCGACGCCGAGGAGGAGCAGCTCGAGCACACCGTCGGCCCAGCCACGGCGGGGCTGCCCGTGCTGCAGCAGTTCTCCGAGGTAGGCGCCGAAGGCGAGCGCGGCCAGGCCCTCGACATCCACGCCCCGCCTGAGCCGGCCGCTGGAGACGTCGGCCGCGATCTCCTGCTCGAGCACCTCGAACCAGCTGCTCAGCCGGGCGCGGAGGGCGGCGCTGAACGCGGGGTCGGAGCCGGTGAGCACCGCGGCGATCGCCCCGCGCCCCAGGTGCTCCTCGATCAGGGCGCGCACCTGCTCGAGCACCCACCTCAGCTTCTCCTCGACCGGGAGGTCGGCCTGCGGGAACGCGCCACCGGTGAAGGCGGCGAGGGTCGCCGCCAGCAGGGCCTCCCGGTCGCGGTGACGACGGTAGATCGTCGTGCGCGCCACGCCCGAGCGGGCCGCGACGGCGTCGATGTGCACGGCCTCCGGACCCCGCTCGCGCAACAGCGCCAGAGCCGCGTCGGCGATGCGTTCGTCGACACCGGCATCACGCGGTCGACCGGCCGCAGGAGACATCGCGAGTCCTTCCGGGAACAAAGCAGCGAGGATTTACGCTACACCTAACGTAGCGAAAATCGAGCGGCGCGGGGGACGAGATGAATCGAGCCGCGCGTCTTTCACCCACTAGTTGAAACTTCACTCACATCGGCATGCAATGCCGGAAAGGACGGTGGACGGCCATGGTCGTCTACAACGAGCTCGTCGCCATCACGGCGGGAGCGGGACTCATCGGCTTCGCGTGGTTCCTGACCCGACTCATCCGCGGGCTGCGAATCGACAGCGAGGGCTGGGCCGGCTTCTTCGGCGTCACCGGCGTGCTCCTGCTGGCCCTCGGCCTGCACACCACGGTCACCTGGCCCTTCGGCGGCGACGGCTTCGAGTACGCCAACATCGCCTTCGGCCAGCCGGCAGCCGGGTTCGGTGCGCTGTTGCTCTTCGCCGCCATCTACCTGTGGCGCCACCGCGCCCTCTTCGCGGCCGACGTCGACCCAGCCCGCGCTGCCGCCCTGGCCGCCCTGAAGCCGGTCGCCGTCTTCGTCGGCGCGCTCGGGCTGGGCATGGCGGTCCTCGCCATCGCCTTCGTCCGATTCCAGCTCGGCGCCGCTCCGCCGCAGGAGCCGATCAGCGGGCGGTTCGGCCACCTGCCGCTCCTCGAGGCGCTGTTCCTCGGCGGCCTCTGGGGAGTCATCGCGCTCGGCTCGCTGCTGTTCGCCGTCGCCCAGCTCACCGACCGGCCGGCCCTGCTGCGATGGGCTGCTCGCGCGTGGACCGTCGGAGGAGTCGTGCTCCTGATCTTCGGCGCGATGAACTTCTACACGCACATCGGCATGTACTACAACATCGCCCACGGGACCTCCATCCTCTGGTGAGCCCCTGGTGACCCGAGGACCCCGCGGCCGGACCTACGATCTGTGGGTCCGGCCGCTGCGTCTCTGCGGCCGCCCGGCAGTTGCGTGGACGATGGTGTCGAAAACGCCTGACACCGTTCGTGTAGAAGGTGTCGACGCGGACCAGCAGGGTCCGCCAGAGCTGAAGGAGCCGTCGTGGCCGAGTACCTCCTCTACTTCAACCAGCAGTGGGTGGGCGAGCACACCGAGGAGTGGTTCCGCGGGCGCGGCCCCCTCGCCATGGGCGTCGTGAACGACATGAAGGCTGCCGGCGTGTACGTCTTCGCCGGAGGGCTCGAGGAGGAGGACGGCCCGATCTACAACGCCGACCCCACCAGCGGCACCGTGATGGTCACCGACGGCCCCTACGTCGAGACGAAGGAGTGGCTGGGCGGCTTCGCCATCGTGGACGTGCCCGACGACGCAACCGCGAACATGTGGGGCTCCAGGATCGCCGAGGCCTGCGGGTGGCCGCACGAGGTGCGCCGCTTCAAGCCCCAGCCCAAGGTCGGCTGACCCCGCGAGTCGGACCCCTCGACGCCGGCGACCGCCTTCACGGTGCCGAGTCGTGCCACGCTTGCAGCCATGACCGACGCGTCGACGCCATCTGACGAGCCTCGAGTCCTGGTCCACGAGGGCGTCGCGACCCGAGTGCTCATCGGGCCCGGCGCCCTCCGGCACGTTCCCGACGAGATCGGCCGAGTCGGAGCGTTACGAGTGCTCCTCGTGGCGACGCGGTCGGCCTCCGCTTCCGCGGACGAGCTCTCAACCGCGCTGGGCGACCGCCTCGCGGCACGCTTCGACGACGCGAAGGTGCACACCCCGGTGGAGGTCACCGACCAGGCGCTCGCCGTCGTCACCGCACACCGTGCCGACGCCGTCGTGGCCCTGGGGGGCGGGTCCGCGGTCGGGCTGGCCAAAGCGCTCGCCGCACGCACCGGCATACCCCAGGTGGCCGTCCCGACGACGTATGCCGGCTCGGAGGTCACGCCTGTCCTGGGCGAGACGCGGGGCCGGGTGAAGACGACGCGCCGTGACCCCGCGCTCGCGCCCCGGACCGTCGTCTACGACCCCGCGCTGACCCTGTCGATGCCGCACGGGCTCACCCTGACCAGTGCGCTCAACGCGCTCGCGCACGCGGTCGAGGCGCTGTGGGCCCCCGACCGGACACCGGTGAGCGACGCCCTCGCCACGGAGTCGGCGCGGGAGATCGTCGAGGCGCTGCCCCACGTGCTGTCCGACCTGCGCGACCTGAGTGCTCGCGCCCGGGTCCAGGCCGGTGGGTGGCTCGCCGGGATGTGCCTTGCCCAGACCCGGATGGGCTTGCACCACCAGCTCGCCCATTCCCTGGGCGGCAGCTTCGACCTCCCCCACGCCGAGCTCCACGCGATGCTGCTGCCGCACGTCATGGACTTCAACCTGCCTGCCGCGCCCGACGCCGAGCGGCGGCTCGAACGGGCTCTTGGCACCGACCCCGTACGCGTGGTGCGCGGCCTCGCGGCCGCCCACGAGGGCCCTCGCCGGCTGCGCGAGCTGGGGGTCCCGCGTGACGCCCTGGCCGGGGTCGCCGAGCGCGTGGTCGAGGCGCCCTACCCCAACCCGCGACAGCTCGACGTCGCGTCGGTGACGGAGCTGCTCGAACAGGCCTGGTGATACCGGGGCGTCCCGGGGAGGGCGGTCGTCTTCGAGCGGGTCGCAAACGCCTGGAGTGCATCACGTTCGAGGGCGCGCTGGGCGGGCCGACTACTACGCTGGGCAGGAGCGCACGGGTGTCAGTCTTCTCGGGCGGCCATCGCACGGGCAGGTTCTGGCTGTCGCAGGACGGAGTTGTCACGAGCAGTCGGCACTGGATGCCATCCGGTACCTGACCGGCTTCGGGCCCGCGGTCTTCGTCGGCGTCGGGGCTGCGGTCATGCTGGCCTCTCCGCTGACCGAGGAGCGCTTCCGCAGCATCGTGGTCGAGCTCACGCAGCGGCGGTCCGAGCGCACGAACCGCCATCAACCGGGGTAGGGGGCGAGCTCGGCGAGCACCTCGTTGAGCGCCTCGGTGCTGGACGGGTGGGTCCAGATCCCGTCGAGCAGCTCGTCTGCCGTGGTGCCGGTCCGGATGGCCAGGGCGACGAGGTTGACCAGCTCCTGGGAGTCGATGCAGAAGAGGGTCGCGCCGAGGATCCGCCGCGTCGCCGCGTCGACGGTGAAGGTGATCACGCCGTCCGGGTCACCGACGATCTTGGGCCGCGGCATGGTCGCGATCCGGGCGACCTCCTTGCTGGCGTGGAGCACGTCGTGGCCTGCTGCGCGCGCCTCCATCGGCGTGAGCCCCACCTCCGAGAGTGGCGGGGTGATGAACGTCGTGCGCGGGACGGCGACCCGGTCTGAGGTGGAACGCCGCCCCTCCCCCGTCAGCTGGTCCCAGACCACCCGGTTGTCGTCGAGCGAGATGTAGGTGAACTGCGGGCCTCCGTTGACGTCGCCGACGGCGAAGACGCCATCGGCGGAGGTGCGCAGACGGTCGTCGACGACGATGAATCCCTCGTTGTCCGTGGCGATTCCGGCCACCTCCAGGCCGAGGTCGCCGGTGACAGGTGTCCTGCCCGTGGCGAGGAGCACCGCGTCGGCCTCGACGCGGTCGCCCGCGAGCACGACCCGCAGACGGTCGCCCTCCTGCTCGATGCTGCGCACCCTGGCGTCGTGGCGCACCGTCACACCGCGACGGGACAGGACGTCCTCGACCGCCTGTGCCACAACCGGTTCGGCGCCGGGGAGGAGGGCGTCGCGGGAGTCGAGCAGGGTGACGTCGGCCCCGAAGAGCGCGAACATGTTCGCGAACTCCAGACCGACGGAGCCGGCGCCGACGACGACCAGCCGCTCCGGGAACGGCTCGGCGTGCTGGATGGTCGTGGAGTCGTACACCCGGGGCAGCGTGGCGCCCGGGATGTCCGGGCGGGCCGGCACCGCCCCGGTGCCGACGACGATGTTCTCCGCGGTGACCACGACCTCGCCTTCCGCGGTGCGCACCGTGACCTGCTTCGGGCCGGTGAAGCGTGAGTGGCCGTCGAGCAGCGTCGCCACACCCTCGAGCATGCCGTGGTTGGCCGCGTTCAGCCCGCCGATGAGGGTGTCACGGTCAGTGACGGCACGGGCGAAGTACGCCGCCGGGTCGTCGGTCGGGCGCCGGACCTCGGCCGACACGACGAGGTCCTTCGTGGGCACGCAGGCGACATTGATGCACGTGCCGCCGTACATTGCCGGGTCGCGCTCGACGAGGGCGACCGACCGACCCGTGGCCACGTAGCGCTTGGCGAGGGTCTTGCCCGCCTTGCCCCACCCGATCACCAACAGGTCCACGTGCAGCGGTGACGTGGTCACGACGAAGCCTCCTCGAACCGACTACGTATGCCGTGCCGGCACCCTGTCACTGTCGTGCCCGTGGTACGGAGGGCGCAAGGGGCGCAGGCCCGGCCGACAGACGAAGATGAGCGCGCCCCCTGGGCCCCACCAGATCGAGCCGCGATCGGTGGAGCAGCGTTCCTGAAGAGCACCGCGTTGATGACGGGGGCGAGGTTCGGGGCCGAGGAGGAACGTGTAGTCGCGGATCGCCGCCAGCCCGTGGCCGGTCGTCAGCCGGGACCGATGAGCCCGGGGATCGCGGTCTCCATCAGAACCGCCGCCCGGTCGTGATCGCCTGCCGCCAGGGCATGACGGACCGCAGGAACGGGTTGGCCGTCCTGCTCGAACCAGGCGCGCGCACGGCCGCCCAGCTCGCCATCGCGGTGGTCTTGCCGAAGCCGGCCTGCGCGGCCACCAGGCTCAGCTTCCCGGAGACGCCCCGGCGCATCAGCTCGGGACCCGCGGGCGTGCCACGGTGCTGTCCGGCGGACGCGGGATGAACAGCTTGGTGCGGAGCAGTGGCGTTGGCATGAGGCACAGGCGGTCAGGCGGAGGCGGCGATCGCGTCGATGGTGCCGGCCATCAGCTCGACGTACGCGTCGGCGTCGAAGTCCGGATAGACCTGCGAGCCGACGACGATGCCGTCCGAGATCGCGATGACGAGGTTGCCGAGGTCGTCGGCGAGGTCGCCACCCACCTGCTCGGGGAGCAGCTGGGTGATCCATGCCGAGATCATCAGGCGCACCTGCTCGCGCACGTCGACGTATGCCGCACGCGACTTCGCGTTGACCTCTCCCGTCTCGAGCAGCACCTGCATTCCGATGCGCAGGAACGCCGGCATCTCGGCGAAGGTGCGGGTCGACTGGCCCATCACCCGGCGCAGGCCCTCGACGATCGTCGTGTCGGTGGAGACGTCCCACCGCGGCACCGAGACGAGCCACTTGGCATAGCTCGCCCGGATCACCTCGGCGAACAGGTGGTCCTTGTCCTCGAAGTACCAGTAGACGGAGCTGACCGGCAGGCCGGACCGTTGGCACACCCGCGCGATCGTGGCACCGCTGACACCGCGCTCCTTGGCGAGCTCGGAGGCGGCCTCCATGATGCGGTCGCGGGATCTCGCCGGCGGGGCGGCCTTGCTCGCCTCCTTGCTCACTTCCTTGCTCACCTCGGTGGCGGGGATCGGTCGCGTGGCCTGGCCGGTCGCCTTCGGGCTCATGCCGCGACCCCCAGCGACTCGAGGTGCTTTCCGAGTCCCTGCGCCACACGGCTGACGAGCCGTTTGATGTCCTTGTGGTTCGTCGAGCGGACCTGCAGGAACAGGCCGTCCATGAGCATCATGTGGAAGCGCGCCAGCCGGGTGGTCAGGTCAGGGTCGGCCTCGAGGGCCGCGGGGGCGAGCACCGTGGCCCACCAGTCGCCGATGGCGACCTCGGTCTCGTGGCGCACCTCGGCGTAGAGCCGACGGGCGGCCGGCTCCTTGACCCGCTGCTGCAGGGTGAGCAGCAGCCCGAGGGCCCAGAACTGGGGCGAGGTGGTCAGCGACTGCGCCGCTGCGGCGAACCGCTTCTCGATGCGGTCGGCGAAGAGCTCCGGCTCGGCGCCCGCGACCCAGGTCGGGGCGGTGGCGCGCCAGGACCGGTAGGAGTGCTCGAGGGTGGCTGCCAGGAGCTGGTCCTTGCTGCCGAAGTGCCAGTAGATCGAGCTGGCGGGCAGCCCGGTGGCCTGCTGCACGAGGGCGACGGTCGTGCCGTCGTAGCCCCGCTCGGCAGCGATCGAGAGCGTCGCCTCCAGGATGGCCTGGCGGGACTCGTCGCCCTGCCGGTGCCGACGTTCGGTCTTGCGTGCCATTCGCGCTCCAGTCTCTGCCCGGCCGCCGCTCCGTGACGCGTGGTGGGCCGGTTCCCTGTAGTGCGATCCTACGGAATGTCGACGCGTTCCATGGCTCACGGGAGGGCGGTTTCTTTTTCGGGCATGGAAGACCTTGCCCTCACCCGCCTGATGTCTTACCTTCACTGTAGTGATTGCTACAGAGTAGTAGCAGGAAGAGAAGGTGGCACCGTGGCCGAGGGCACATCGATGGTCCAGTCCCAGGCGCTGGACCCCGCACACTACCGCGAGGTCATGGGTCACTACCCGACCGGCGTCGCCGTCGTCACCGCCACCTCGCCCGACGGCGAGCCCGTCGGCATGGTCGTCGGCACCTTCACGGCGGTCTCGCTCGACCCCCCGCTCGTGGCGTTCATGCCGACCACGACGTCCGGCACCTTCGCCCTCATGCGCGACGCCGACGCGTACTGCATCAACGTGCTCGCCCACGACCAGCTCGAGCTGTGCCGCACGATGGCCGTGCCCCGGCCGGGCAAGTTCGACGAGGTGCAGTGGCACCCGTCGGACCACGGCGCACCCGCCCTCGACGACGCCGTGGCCCGCATCCACTGCCGCACGCACGACGTCGTCACCGCCGGCGACCACTTCATCGTGCTGTGCGACGTGCAGGCGATGGAGGTCAGCCGTCCGGTGACGCCCCTGCTCTTCTTCCAGGGTGGCTACGGCGGCTTCAGCTCACGCGGTCTGAGCGCCAAGGGCGACGCCGACCTCATCGAGTCGGTGCGCCTCGCCGAGGTCGGCCGCGCCCAGGCCGAGCGCGTCGCCCGCACGCTGGGCTGCGAGACCGCCCTGCTCGTGGCCGCGAACGACCACGAGCTCACCACCGCGGTGACGGCATACGCCCCGTGCGTGACGGCGCTCGAGCCGCTCGGGGTCCGGGTGCCGCTCATGCCCCCGCTCGGGGAGGCCTACGTCGCCTGGTCCGACGACGCCGTCGTCGACGCCTGGCTGCGCCGCGCATCGAGCCAGGAGCCGGAGGTCGTCGAGAAGTACCGCCGTCGCCTCGCCGCGGTGCGCGAGACCGGCTACGCCGTGTCGCGGCAGCGGGAGCTCGACCACCCGCGCTACTCCGACCTGCGCGAGGCGATGCGCGAGTATGCCGCCGGGGACCTCACGCCGGTCCGCGAGCGAGCGGTGCGCTCGGTCATCTCGCAGTCCTCCGCCTTCTTCGAGACGATCGAGATCCAGGACGGCGAGACCTACGACCTCGGTGCGATCGTCGTCCCGGTCCTCGGGCGCGAGGGGCGAGTCGCCCTGTGCCTCAGGGCGAGCCAGCTCCCCGGAGGGGCAGATGCCGACACCGTCCGCGGCTGGATCAGCACCCTGCGTTCGGCCGCCGACGAGATCGGCGAGCAGCTGCGCGAGCCGCGCCGCGCGGAGTTCGCGGCGTTCCTCGAGGCCACGCCCGGCGACTTCATGATGTGAGCCCGTCTCCGCCGCCGCGGCAGCTCGCCCAGGTGCGCGCAGCCCTCAGGAGTGCAGCGTTCCGTCACCAGTGCGTCGTGCAAAGCGCACTGCTGAGGCAACCGCGCACTTCTGGCGGCGGCGCACGCTCGTGACGAGAGAGGGCCGACCCGCCCGGGTCGGCCCTCGTCGTGTCCGAGACCCGTCAAGGACGCGAGCTGATGCCGTTCCCGATGATCCAGCCCATGCCGAAGGCCGACAGCAGGCCGTTGCCGGAGCTGTAGCCGCCCGACTGCGCGCCGGCCAGGCCTACGGCCACCCCGCCGCCGGCCCGCAGGCCCGCGATCGACGTGCCGTCCGTTCGCAGCACCCGTCCCTGCGGGTCGATGGCGACGCCGCCCTGGGTCGTCAGGACGCCGTGGGTGAGCCAGGCGTAGTGGAAGGGGGTGACCAGCTCGCGCCGTCCGGGCAGCGGCTGCAGCGAGGCCTCGAGAACGGCCGGGTCGATCCGGACTGCGGCCGCCAGCGAGGCGAGGTCAGGGGCGGTCCGCAGGGCCCCGGCGCTCTCGGACTCGCGCATCATCTCCGAGTGCTGCGCGGTCTGTTGCGCCTCGTCGTCCCAGACCATCACGGCCCGCTCGCCGGGCTGCTGCTGGACCACGCCGGCCAGGCCCGAGTAGCCGTTGGCCTGCTCGTCGACGAAGCGCTGGCCGTCGCGGTTGACCAGCACCGCGCCGAGCCACGGCAGGGCCGGGTTGACCCGGGTGCCGTGCAGCGTGACCTGGCCGTGGCGCAGGCACGCACCCATGTTGCGCAGCTCGGCCCCGAGCGGACGCAACCAGCCGAGGGCGTCACCCGTCGCGGTGCTGACCCCGCCGTGGAAGGGGTCGCCGAGCTCGGCGCAGAACTCCTGCATCAGCGCGCGGTTGCCCGCGAAGCCGTCCGTCGCGAGCACCGTGAGTCCGGCGGACACGACGAGCTCGCTCCCGCCCTGCTGGGCGCGCACCCCGACGACCGTGCCGTCCTCGACGCGCAGACCGGTCACGGGCGCCTCGTCGAGGACGGCCACGTTGGGTCGGTCGGCGAGGATCCGCCGCAGGTGGCCCATGAGGGGACCTCCGCCGGCACGGGCCGGGTCGGCGTGCAGCCGCGGCACTGACATCCCTTTGCGGGCCATGTCGGTGCCGATGTCCATCGGGTAGCCGAGGTCGTCGGCGACCCAGTGCACGTAGTCGGCGGCGACACCGCAGAGGGCCTCGACGACCTCACGGTAACGCTCGTCGCCGGATGCGGCGAGGATGTCGTCCGCATGACGCTCGGCCGAGTCGTCGATGCCGGCAGCCTGTTGGAAGCGGGTGCCGCCGGCGGCGAGGCTGCCGCTCGACACCCCGGCGTTGCAGCCTTCGGTCATGCTCTTCTCGAGCACTGCGACGACGATGTCGGGGTCCTCACTGGCTCGCAGCGCTGCCATCACGCCGCAGGCACCCGCGCCGCCCACGACGACGTCGACCTCGATGTTCTCGTGCATGGCCCGGTCCTCAGCCGTCGAGGGCGTCGGGGATGCCGTAGAACGAGCGGGCCCGGTCCAGCAGGTCGCGCGGCGGCTGCGCGTGGTGGAAGCCGCGGCGCGACGGCACCAGGCCGGCCGAGCGGTACTGCCGCCCACGCAGCTCGGCGACCTGCAGCAGCGTGCCGAGCGAATCGACGACCGGCACGTCGTCGACCCGGCTGACACCGTGGTCAGCGAGGAAGACGTTGAGCGGCCCCTCCCCCGGCACGATGACGTCGGCGCCGGCCGCGATCGCCTCGCGTGCAGCGGCACGGAACGCCTCGAGGAGGGCGTCGGGGGCGGCATACGCCCCCATGACGTCGGTGAACTCCGCCGCCACCTGCCGGATCGGGCCGACGACGGCGTCCAGGCCGTAGGTGCGCAGGTTGCGGCGCAGCTGCGGCTCGAGGGCGCCGATGAAGTTGACGATGCCGACCGTGGCGCCGAGCGTCGAGGCCATGAGCACCGAGGTCTGCCCGAACGCGAGCACCGGGATGTCGACGACCGAGCGGCACTCCTCGTACGCCGCGTCGGGGATCGTCGCGATGAGGAACGCGTCGTAGCCCTCGTCCTGGGCCCGCAACGCCGCGTGCACGAACTGCTCCTTGTGCAGCCCCGAGAGGTATGCGTAGCCGATGTGGGTGCCCGGGTAGTCGCTCGGGTAGGTGCCCGGCTTCATGCCGTGGAGGTGCACCTCCGTGCCGGGGTCGGCCACCTTGGCCAGGTGGCGCTCGAGGGCGTCGCGGTAGTGCGGCACGTCGTCGAGCACGGTGAAGCTCTGGTGCCAGATCTTCACGACCGCTCCTTCGCGGCCAGCGCAGCGGCGTCCGCTCCGGCGATGCGCCCGAACGTGGCACCGCGCAGCACCGACGTCGAACCGGTGTAGTTCGAGTAGTAGAGCCCCGTCATCTCACCGGCGGCGTAGAGCCCCGGGATGGCACGGCCGTCGCGGTCGATCACGCGGGAGCCGGCGTCGACCTTGAGGCCACCGAAGGTGAAGACGTTGGCGCACATCACCGGGTAGGCGATGAAGGGGCCGGTCTGGATCGGCTTGGCCCAGTTGGACTTCGGCGGGGTCACCCCGTCGGTGGCCAGGCCGTCGGGACGGGTCGGGTCCCACTCCCCCTCTGGGCAACCGGCGTTGTAGGCCTCCACGGTCGCCTCGAGCGTTGCCGCGTCGACCTCGATCTTCGCCGCGAGCTCGGCCACCGAGTCGGCGCGAACCGGCTTCTCCTCCGAGCGGATCGCCGTGCGCAGGTTCGGGATCGCCTGCCCCTGGGCGTCGAGGATCATCCAGGCCATGCCGCGCGGCTGCGCCTGGATGTCGCGGGTCGTGCGCTCGTACCACGCGTCTATCGGGCCGCGCGCCTCGTCGACGAAGCGCTCCCCGTCGACGTTGACGAGGATGCCGTAGGTGAACGCCATGATGGCCGCCTCCGGGTCACCCGACCTCGGGTCGACGGGCTCGGCATGGAAGAGGGAGAAGTTGCCTGCGGTGGCCGCTCCGACGGCCATCGCCATCTCGAGGCCCTCGCCCTTGTTGTAGTTGCCGCCACGGGCGACGGGACGGCACAGCATCCCGAGCGGGCCGTGGTAGCGCGCCATCAGCTCCGCATTGCCCTGGTAGCCACCGCTCGCGAGCACCACCGTGCCGGTGAAGGTGCGCCGCCCGCCGTCGGCGACGGAGGCCTCGACGCCCGTCACGGCCCCGGAGTCGTCCACGACGAGGGCGCGGGCGGTGGTGCGGAAGTGGAAGTCGACGCCGAGCGATCGTGCCCGCGCACCAAGGGTTTCGACGAGAGCGAGACCACCGCCGACAGGCGCCATCCTGGTGGTGGACACGGTCAGGAAGAGCGTCGGCAGCTCGCCGAAGGCAATGCCGTGGCCCTCGAGCCAGCGCAGGGTGGGGCCGGCGTTGTCCTCGAAGGCGGCGACGTAGTCGAGGTCGACGACCGGGTGCGCCCTCAGCAGGGCGTTGCGGCGCTCCCAGTCGAGGCCCGAGTCGGCCGTGATGCCCGGGTCGGGGTGGCCCATGAAGTCGTCGACGAGTGTGTCGGCGAGGCCGTCGGAGACCTCGTCGAGCGACTTCATCCGGAGGTAGGCCTCGGTGTAGCGGGTGTTGCCGCCGGTCTCGGCCTCGACCGAGCGCTCGAGCAGGGCCACCCGGGCGCCGTTCTCGGCCGCCGAGAGCGCGGCGGACAGGCCGGCGATTCCTCCGCCGACGACGACGACGTCGTAGGCGGTTCCGGTGGGCTCACTTGCCCCCCGGGCGAGCTCGCGTGTCGTGGTGGTCATGCCCAGCTCCCGATGACGTCGTCGGCGCTGCGGACGTCGCCGAAGAGCGGCAGCGTCCGGGTGATCGCGAAGTCGTGCAGGGCCGGGTCGGGGGCGGCGCACATGTCCTCGACCACGCTGACCTGCAGCCCGGAGTCGGAGGCGTGGCGCGCCGTGGACTCGACGACGAGGTGGGTGGCGATGCCGCCGAGCACGACGTGGTCGACGCCCTCGGCCGCCAGCACCTCGCGCAGGGGGGTGCCGATGAAGGCGTTGACGCAGCCCTTGTCGACGACCGGCTCGCCGTCGACGGGCGCGAGGTCGGTGACGAACTCCGCCTCGGCCGAGCCCGCGAGCATCTTGCCGTTGGCCGGGTAGCCGTCGAAGCGCGGGAGCCGGTTGGTGCGCAGCCGGTACGTGGGGTCGAAGGCGAGCCGCACGTGGAACACCGGCACCTCCGCGCTGCGCGCCGCCTGCAGCACCCGCGCGGCCGTGGACAGCACGTCGCGCTCGCGCACCTGGGCCGCGAGCGGCGGTGCGAGGCAGAGGTCGCCCTCCTGGGCCAGCGCGACCTGGTAGTCGAGCATCAGCAGTGCAGACTTCGGGGACATCAGGCTCTTCTCCTTGGAAGACAATGGGTTTCGGGGTTCACCACGCGGACCAACCGCCGTCGACGTAGACGACCTGACCGGTCATGTACGCCGAGCCGGGTGACGCGAGCAGGACGAGGGGACCGGCGAGATCGGTCGCCGGGTCGCCGAGCCGGCCGAGCATGGTGCGTTGCGCGAACCACTCGAGGCGCTCGGGGTCATTGCCGAGCGGGGCGGTCATGGCCGTGGGGTAGAAGACGGCCGGGGCGATGGCGTTGACCGTGACGCCGGAGGGCCCGAGCTCGCTCGCCAGCGAGCGAGTCACGTTCACCACGGCCGCCTTCGAGGCGTAGTAGGCGCTCTCGGGGACCGGGCCGACCCGCTCGGCGTAGACCGTCGTGACGTTGACGATGCGGCCCCAGCCGGCGGCGGCCAGGCGCGGACCGAACTCGCGTCCGACGAGCCAGCAGCCGGAGACGTTCACGCGCATGACGCGCTCGAAGTCCTCGAGGGAGGTGTCGCCGACCTCTCGTCGGAGCATCACCCCGGCCGCGTTGACGACGATGTCGACGCGACCGTGCGCCGCGACGACCTCGTCGGCGAGCGCGCGGACCGAGTCCTCGCTCGTCACGTCGACGGTGTGGGCCGTGGCCGTGCCGCCGCAGAGCGCCCGGGTCTCGGCGAGCTTGTCGGACTGGGACTCGAGGTCGGCCACGGCGACCGTCGCGCCGTGGTCGGCGAGGGCTCGTGCGGCGCGCTCTCCGAGGCCGCCAGCGGCAGCCCCGATCACGACGGCCACCCTGCCGGTGAGGTCGAACAGCTCTGTCACCACTGAAGATCACTCTCCTCGCTGGCGGCGGCGACACCGGCGACCCGGCCGAAGACGGCCGACTTCCCGATCGACGTGCCGGTCATGTAGCCCGCTCCGTGGAACCCGCCGATGAGCTCGCCCGCCGCGTACAGCCGCCGGATCGGCTCGCCGAAGACGTCGAGCACCCGCATCGCCGTGTCCACGGTGACGCCGCAGTAGGTCGCGAGCACGACGGTGCCGGACAGCTGGGCGTGGAAGGGCGGCGTGTCGATGGGCTGCCGCTCACCGACACCCCCCACCACGTGCACGCGACCGAGCCGGTCGGGCTCACCGGCGGCGATGCGTGCGTTGTAGTCGGCGATCTCGGACTCGAGGACGCCGGGCTCCGTGCCCAGCCGCTCGGCGAGGCCTTCCAGGGTGTCGGACGTCTCGAGCATGCCGGCGCGCAAGCGGCCGGCGAAGTCGTAGATGGGCACCTCGTCGTTGGACTGCGCCATCACCTTGGCGTCGAACACCTGCCAGGTGCGCGCGGTCGGCTGAGCCAGGCTCGCGTCGCCGAGCGCCTTGTAGGGGATCGACTCGTCGACGAAGCGACGCCCGCTCCGGTTGACGGCGACCGCACCCTTGTAGACGGCGAGGATGCCGGTGCCGTCCTCGCCGTGGTGTGGCTCGTGGAAGATCCCGTAGGTGCCCTTGACGTAGGGCAGGTCCTGCAGGCCGGCGCCCAGCCGCATGGCCATGCGCAGCCCGTCGCCGTGGTTGCCCTCTCCCCCGGCCAGAAGGGCCTGGGCCATCTGCGGCGCGAAGCGCTGGAGCATCTCGCGGTCCCGCGAGAAGCCCCCGGTCGCGAGCACGACGGCGTCGGCCAGGACCTGCCGCTCCTCACCCCCGTGCGTCACGAGCACGCCGGTCACCCGCGAGCCGTCGTGGAGGATCCGGGTGACGTCGGCACCGAGCACGAGCCGGGCCCCGAGCCGGCCGGCCGCGGTGAAGAGCGAACGCAGCATCGCCGTCGTGTCCGTCGGGTGCGAGCGAGGGACGGACTGCCCCGACGCGGCGTGGATGTGGCCGTAGCGCACGCCGTGGTCCTTGAGCCACCGGTACGTGTCGAGCTGGCGCTCGCAGTAGAGGTCGACGAGCGCCCCGTCGTTGACGTGGCCACCGGTCTCGAGCAGGTCTTTGCGGAACAGCTCGACGGAGTCCGGGATGCCCTGCTCCTGCTGCTCGTCCGTGCCGACGAAGGCTGACAGGCCCGCGGAGCGCACCGTCGACCCACCGAAGGCGTCGGTCTTCTCGAGCAGCACGGCATACTGCCCGGCCTCGGCGGCGGCGAGCAGGGCGGCAGCGCCGGCGAGGCCACCGCCGAGCACGAGCACGCCGACCCGGTCTGGCAGCTCGGCATCGACGGGCAGGCCTGCGGCCGGGAGGCCCGGCTCCTCCCTCACCGCCCACCCGCCCGGGTGTGGGAGGGCGCGTCGAAGTGCGCCTCGGCAGAGGAGAACTCGGGGAGGTGGAAGAGCGCCTGGCGCTCCTGCCACGTCGCGATCCGGCCGGCATACGACGCCGTCTCGCCCGTCGCCCGCAGGTGGGCGAGCGCCTCGGAGCCGGCGCGGATCGCCGCTCGCATGAGGAAGTTCGCGAAGAGCACGACGCCGAAGCCGAGGTCGCGGTACTCCGCGAGGCTCAGCTGCGGGGTCTTGCCGCCTTCGACGACGTTGACGACGAGCGGCACGCCCGCGAGCTCGCGGCCGACCCGCTCGAGCTCCTCCACCGTGCGCGGGGCCTCGACGAAGATCACGTCGGCACCGGCGTCGACGTACGCGTGGCCGCGCCGGATCGCCTCGTCGATGTCGTGCACGCTGCGGGCGTCGGTGCGCGCGATGACGACGGTCGCCGGGTCCTCGAGGGCTTGGCGCACGGCGACGAGCTTGGCCTGCATGTGCGCGGTGGGGATGAGCGCGTGGTGGTCGAAGTGGCCGCAGCGCTTGGGCATGTCCTGGTCCTCCAGCTGGAGGGCCGCGGCACCGGCGCGCTCGAGACGTCGCGCGGCGCGCATCGCCATGACCGGCTGCCCGAAGCCGGTGTCGGCGTCGACGACGAGCGGCAGGTGGGTCGCCGAGGCGAGCCGCTCGACGTGGTCGGCCACCTCGCCGAGCGACACGAGGCCGATGTCGGGAACGCCGTACTGCGCGTTGGCGAGGCCGGCCCCGGTGGCGTACGCGGCCTCGAAGCCCGCCTCCTCGATGAGGCGGACACCGAGCGCGTCCGTCGCACCGGGCAGCACGAGCGTGCCGTCGCCGGAGGCACCCACGGGGCGAGGGGCGAGGAGGGCGCGGAGGCGCTCGCGACGTGCGGTGGGGGTCGGCGCAGGGCCGACCCCCACCAGCGTCGCGGCCGCCTCGAAGGGGGCCGGGACTGCGGACACGACTGCTCAGGCCTCCTCGGCCGCCGGCAGCGACGGGTCGGCGAGCGGGTGCATGATGCCGGGCGGCCGACCCTTGCCGTCGGGGTGCTGTTCGTGACCCCAGACGGCCGTGCGGTCGTAGACCTTGGGGATCCAGGTCTCCTCGTCGACCTCGAGACCGCCGTAGCCGTACTCGACGTGGAACGAGCTCGGCGTCGAGTGGTAGAAGCTGAACTGCTGGTCGTTGGAGTGTCGGCCGATCGTCAGCGTGATCGGCACGCCGATCTCCTGGGCGATCTCGTAGCCCGTGCCGACGTCGTCGATCGAGCCCACCTGGATCATCAGGTGGTTGAGCCCGGCCACACCGGGCGGGCACTGCCCCAGCGCGAGCGTGTGGTGCCGCGCGTTGCAGTGGTAGAAGCGCGCGTTGAGCCGGCCCGGCACGATGATCTTGTCGGAGAGCCGGAAGCCGAGCTTCGTGAAGAACTCGTGGCCCGCCTCGATGTCGGGCATGAGCAGCAGCACGTGGCCGAGGCCCTGCGCGCCGGTGACGAAGCCGGTGATGGCGCGGCCCGGTCGGAACGACGAGCGCACGTGGCTCTGGCCCCAGGTCACCTCGTGGCGGAAGCCCCAGGGGTCGGTGAACACGAGGATCCGGTTGACGGCCCGGGCCTGCGCCAGCGCCTCGTCGCCGCGCTCGCTGGAGACACCGAGGTCGGCGAGGGCCTTCTCGACGCGGTCGATGTCCTCCTCGTAGTCGACCCCCCAGCCGATGTATGCCGTCTCGTCGCGTTCGCCGGGATGGATCTGCAGGCGCCATTGGGCGTCGTCGAACTTGAGGCGCACGGCCCCGTCGGGTCCGGGGTCGGTCACCATCGCGCCCCAGAAGCGGGTGGCCATCTCGGGCCACTCGTCCTTCTTCGGTGAGTTGATGCCCAGGTAGGCAAGTGAAGTGATCATCGTCGATCTCCTCGTTCGGGTTGGTCTGTGCGGGATGGTCGTTGGGGTGTGGTGTCTGGCGGGTCAGGCGAAGACGGGCGGGACCGAGGCCTCGCCGCCGAGGTCGTCGGTGGCCCACTCGACCGTGATGGACTCGGAGACGTTGCAGATGTGGCTCAGGCCGGACTGCATGTCGCGCCAGTAGCGCTCGTTGGGGAGCCGCTCGTGGATGCTCTGTGCGCCGCTGATCTTGTAGAGGCGGTCGACCGCGTCGACGGCCCGGCGCACCGCACGGACGCCGTTGCGGCGCACCGTCAGGCGCTGGCTCCACGACACCTCGCCGCCCTTGTCGACGTGGTCGAAGAGCTCCTTCATGTCGTTGAGGAGCACGGTCCGCGAGGCGGCGACGTCGGCGGCGGCCTCGCCGTAGACGTTGAGCTGGATGGGGTCGCGCCGGGCCACGCGGCCGTCGGCGGAGACGCGCTGCTCCATGTAGGAGCGGTAGACGTCGAGGGCGCCCTGGACGATGCCGAGCGTTCCCGAGTTGATCGCCGCGGAGAAGACGACGGGGAACTTCAGGCGGTAGAGCGACTTGCCGGGCTGGCGGTCCTCGTAGGCTCCGTTGAGCATCAGGGGCGCCTCGACGACGCGGTAGTCCGGGATGAAGACGTCGGTCATCCGCACGTCCTTCGAGCCGGTCCCCTTGAGTCCCAGCACGTTCCAGCTGTCGTCGATGATCTCGTAGTCCTTGCGCGGGATCACGAAGTGGCGCATGTCCGGGGGCATCGTCGGCTCACCGTCGTCACCGACGACGAGTCCGCCGAGGATGACCCACTCGGAGTGGTCGGTGCCTGTCGAGTAGGGCCACTGACCGGTGAAGAGGAAGCCGCCGTCGACCTTCGTGGCCCGACCGAACGGGGCGTACGGCGACGCGGTCCACGTGTCGGGGTCCTCGCCCCAGATCTCCTCCTGGAGGCGGGAGTCGAACATCGCGATCTCCCACGGGTGCACGCCCACGACGCCGGTCACCCAGCCCGCGGAGGGTGAGGCCGCGCCGACGGCCATGGCCGCCTCCATGAACTCGACCGGGTGCGCTTCGTAGCCGCCGAACTCCTTCGGCTGGTAGAGGCGGATCACGCCGCTCTCGCGCAGCACGCTCGCGGTGCGGTCGGTGAGCCGGCCGAGGTCGTCGCTGGGCTTCGCCTCGTCCTTGAGGAGGGAGGCGTTCTCCTTGATGTTGCCGAGCACGTCGGTCATGGGAATTCCTTTCCGCCGGCGCCCGAGGGCGTCTGCTGAGCGGGTCGTGGGCTAGTTGGCACTCACGAAGTCGATGACGAGGCGGTTGAACTCGTCGGCGTGCTCGACCTGGGCCCAGTGGCCGCAGCGGTTGAGCAGGACGGCGCGCGAGTTCGGGAGGTGGGCGAGGAGCAGCAGGGTGTTCTCGAAGTGGACGACCCGGTCGTCGCGGCCGTGGATGAGCAGCGCCGGGATCTGCACCTTGGGCAGGTCGTCGAGGCGGAACCACTTCGCGATGGGGCCGCCCTTGGCGAAGCCGTCGAGGTAGTTGGCGAGGTGCTCGGGGTGGGCGTTGGCGTTCTCGGCCCGCTCGGCCGCGAGCTCGGGCGTCGCGAAGCGTGCGCTGTCGTAGGTCATCACCTCGGTGAGGCGGGTCATCGACTCGACGGACGGGTCGCGGTAGGCCGCGACAAGCGTGCGCATGCCTTCGGAGAGGCCGCCGCCGGGCGAGACGACCTTCGGCTGGGGGCCGGAGCCGGGTCCCATCGTGATGATGTGGCTGACGCGCTCGGGATACTCGGTCGCGACCCGCAGGGTGGTGATGCCGCCCATGGAGTTGCCGATGAAGGCCGCCTGCTCGATGCCGAGCGCGTCGAGCAGGTCGACGGCGGCCCGGGCGTGGTCCGACTCCTCGCGGGTGATCGCCGGCGACCGGCCCCAGCCGGGCATGTCGGGGGCGATGACGTGGAAGTGCTCGGCCAGGACCTCGATGTTGGTCTTGAAGTTGCTCCACCCCGTCGCTCCCGGTCCGGAGCCGTGCAGGAGCACCACCGCCGGCGATGCCGGGTCGCCGGCCTCGCAGAAGTGGATCGTGCCGGAAGCCGTCTCGAGCGTTCGGCTCGTCTGCTCGGATGTCAGCGTCATTGCTGCCTCTCTCGACCGGGCTGGAGGAGCACCTCACTGGCCTTGTCTGTAGTAATCGCTACACAGAATGTAGGACGAAGCCGTCTGTTGCACAAGGGCTTCTTCGGAGATTCTGTTGCCTACATTCCACGGAAGGGCTTCTGGGGGCGCATCCCGAGCACGGCGAGCAGCCCGACTGCCGTCAGCGCGAGGAGAACGGAGACGGCAGCGCGATGCCCGTGCAGCAGCGCGTCGAGCGCCGGCGCACCGAGCCGGTCGGCGCGGCCGGCGTAGTAGTCGGCGGATGCCTCGGGCGTGAGGCCGCCTGCGCCCAGCGAGAGCAGCAGGGCGGTACCGACGGAGACCGCGGACTGCTGGGCAGTGGCGCGGATCCCGTTGAGGGTGCCGGCCCGCGTGAGGCCCCCCATCGAGATGATCATCGTCCCGTTGACGGTCTGGAACGCCCCGCAGCCGAGCCCGAGCACGACGAGACCGGAGATGACCGCCCAGGGTGCCGCGCCGGCATACATGGCCGCGACGAGCAGCGCGCTCCCGAGGAGCGCGAGGCCCGCGAGCAGCCTGGAGGTGACGACGTCGTCGTGCCTGCGGCCCAGCCGTCCGATGGCGAGCGTGCCGACCGTGACGGCCGCCGCGAGAGGCGTGATCTGCAGGGCCGCGCTGAAGGGGTCGTCACCGTCGACGCCCTGGAACCACAGGCTGAAGACGACGGCTGGGACGACCCTGCCCACACACAGGCAGAAGGCCGCGACGTTGGCGAGGACGAACTGCCGGTCGGCGAGGAGCTCCACGGCCACGGCCGGCCACCGGGCGCGCCGCTCGACCGCGACGAAGGCCGGCACTGCCAGCACGACACCTGCGAGCGGCACGAGGGTGCGCACACTCCCCCAGCCGCCCTGCTGCACCTCCGCGAGCGCGACGAGGAGCAGCGTCGTCAGCACCACGATGAGCGCGTTGCCCGGCAGGTCGACCCGCAGGCCGGCGAACCGCCGGCTCGGCAGCCGCGAGAGGGCTCGCCAGCCGAAGAGCACGTCGCCCGCCGCGATGAGCAGTCCGAGAACGAAGAGCGACCGCCAGCCCAGCGCGCTCGTCACCAGCCCCCCGATGAGCGGGCCCGAGACCTGGGCGATGGCGAAGCCCGCGAGGTAGACCCCCATGGCGCCTCGGCGTCTCTCGGGAGGGTGGCTGACCGTGACGATGGCCGCGGCCGTGCTGAGCATGAGCGCCGACCCTGCTCCCTGGACTGCCCGGGCGGCGATGAAGACGGCAGCGTCGCTGGTGAACACGAGGGCGAGCGAGGCGCTCCCGAAGGCCACGAGTCCGGCGCGAAACACGGCGGCGAGGTCGAGGCAGTCGGCCAGCTGCCCGCTGAGCACCAGGCCCGCGCCGGCCACGACGAGGTACGCCAGCAGCATCCAGGTGCCCTGCACCGGGCTGGCTCCGAGGTCGCCGACGACGGTCGGGAGCGCCACGCTGAGCATCGTGGCGTTGAGCCCGATCAGGATCGTCGCGGCGAAGACGACGGCCAGCGCCGCCCGGGCGTCACGCGCCGACAACGCCTGACGTCCGGTTCAGTACTGGGCGGACGGGGGGATCTGCCCGCCGAACGCGTCGAGGCCCCAGGCGAGGTAGCAGGGCTCCTTGCTGTTGCAGACGTGCGTGGCGGCGACCTGCAGGTCGCGCCAGAAGGTCTCGAGAGGTGACCCCTTCTGGATCGCGCTCGACCCCATCAACCGGAAGAGCTCGTTCACCGCGGTGATGGCGCGGTCGGTCGCCCGCACCTGGTCGACCCTGAAGCGCAGCCGCTCCTTCACGGTGATGTCGCCGCCGCCCTCGACGGTGTCGTGGAAGCGCGTGATGATCGACTGCACGTGGCTGATGCCGGCCTCGACGTCCGACTCCGCCCGCGCGAGCGCCGCCAGGACGAAAGGGTCCGTGCGCGAAGCGCTGCCCTGCGACGACACCCTCGCCCGGATGTGGTCGTGAGCTGCGCGGAGCGCCCCCCGCGCGATGCCGAAGGTGCCCGCCGAGATGGCGAAGGGGAACATCACCCCGAACCGCATCGCGTAGAGCGCTTCGCCGGCACGCCAGCGGTCGCTGTAGGTGTTGTCGCGCACGAGGACGCCGTCGAGCACCCGGTGCTCGGGCACGAAGACGTCGACCATGCGTACGTCCTTGGAGCCCGTGCCCGCCAGCCCCATGACGTTCCAGCTGTCCTCGACGATCTCGTAGTCCACTCGGGGCAGGACGAAGTGCCGGACGTCGGGCGGCGCGAGCGGCGTGCCCGAGCCGTCGGTCACCATGCCGCCGAGGATGACCCACTGCGAGTGGTCCGTGCCTGTCGAGTAAGGCCACCGCCCGCTGAAGAGGTAGCCGCCCTCGACCGGCCTCGCCCGTCCGAAGGGGGCGTACGGCGAGGCCAGCCACGTCTCGGGATCGTCGCCGTAGACCTCCTGCTGGAGCCTCGGGTCGGCGATGGCGATCTCCCAGGGGTGTATCCCCACCACTCCCGCGACCCAGCCGGCGGACGGGTGGTTCATCCCGACCGCCATGACCCAGTCCATGAAGTCGTTGGGGTGGCCCTGCAGGCCGCCACTGTCTTTGGCCTGGAGCAGCTTCATGCCGCCGGAGGCGCGCAGGATCTCGGCCGTGCGGTCGGTGATCCGGCCGAGCTCGTCGCTCGGGCCGGCCTCGGCCCGCAGCTCCTCGGCGTGGTCGAGGACGTATCGGGTGGCCTCGTGCATGGCGAGGTCGCCCCCTCTCGTGTGGTGGGTGTGCGTGTTCGGCAGGGTGGTGGTGTGAGCTCGCGCGCGTGACGACGCGCGTTACGCGTACAGCTCGTCAGTCGGTGCGCGAGCGGTCGCGGACGACCTTGGCGAGCGTGACGGCGACGACGAGGCCGGCTCCGTAGAAGACGTTCTGGATCCAGCCCGAGAAGCCGAGCAGCTGCAGCCCGAAGATCCCGGTCGTCAGGAAGTAGATGGCGATGATCGTCCCGATCGGGTTGAACATGCCCGGCTGCACCACGGCGGTGCCGAGGAACACGGCGGCCAGGGCCGGCAGGAGGTAGGTCGCCGACGTGGAGGAGTCGAAGCCGCCGACGGTGGCGACCATGATGACGCCCGCGAGCCCGGCCAGCAGCGACCCGGCGAGGTAGGCCCCGGCCCGGATGCGAGGGACGCGGATGCCCGCGAGCCGGGCCACCTCGGGGTTCGCTCCGACGAAGATCATGCTGCGCCCCAAGGGAGTCCAGCCCAGGAGGTACGCGATGCCGGCCGCGAGGAGGATGCCGTAGTAGAAGGAGATCGGCATCCCGAGCACCTCGTAGGTCGCGAGGTTGCCCAGCTCCGGGCTGTTGACCGAGACGATGTTCGACCCCGAGACGACCTGCGCCAGCCCGATGAGCAACGTGCCGGTGCCGAGCGTGACGACGAAGCTCGAGACGTCCATCACCACGACGAAGAACGCGTTGACGGCGCCGGCGAGGAGGCAGACGCCGATCGCGACGAGGCAGGCCAGCCAGATGTTCCAGCCGTGGACGCCGGCGAGCACCGGGACCAACGTCGCGGAGATGCCCATGACGGAGGCGATCGACAGGTCGAACTCGCCCACGACGAGCGTGATCATCGCGGACATCGCGAGGAACACGAGCACCTGCTGGCTGCCGAAGATCGACGAGAAAGCACTCCAGGAGCCGAAGCGGGTCGGCATGAGGATGTAGTAGACGAGCGCCATTGCGCCCCAGACGAGTACGAGTGCGTACTTGCTCGTGACGGTGTGGAGCCACGAGG
Organism: Terrabacter sp. 05T424; assembly: GCF_056396225.1. Taxonomy (NCBI): domain Bacteria; kingdom Bacillati; phylum Actinomycetota; class Actinomycetes; order Micrococcales; family Intrasporangiaceae; genus Terrabacter; species Terrabacter sp. 05T424. The sequence goes on along the minus strand of NZ_JBFTLB010000001.1, from coordinate 194,725 downwards.
GCTCGAACCTGCTGCGGAGGGTGACGCGTCGCGGCGTGGGCGCAGGCTGCTCGGGCCGCCCGCTGTCGGTCAGGATCCGCTCGGTGAGTCCGGTCTGCTCGCTCAGTCGCTCTGCCGAGCTCTGGGTGGTGCTGTCAGTCATGGGTCGGTCCTCCTGCGACGAGCGCGGACGCCGAGTCGTCTGAGTGGTTGGCGTGGTCGGAGTAGATGGCGTGCAGCACCTCGTCGGGGTCCTGCGTCCGGATCTCGCGCAGGCCGCCGGCGCCGTTGACGAGGATGCGGTCACAGACCTCGGCCAGGTCTGAGGGCTCGATGCTGACGAGGAGCACGCCGACGCCCCGGGCGGCCGTGTCGGCCACGGCGCGCAGGATGTCGACACGGGCCCCGACGTCGACCGCCTGGGTCGGCTCGTGGAGCACGAGGAGGTCGGGGCTGACGGACAGCCACTTGGCGAAGAGGACCTTCTGCTGGTTCCCGCCCGACAGCTCCTTGACCAGGGCGTGGGGCGAGCGGGTGCGGATGTCGAGCCGGCGGATCGACGAGCGCGCCTCGTGGTCCTGCCAGCGCCGACCGACGTGCCACGGCCGGCCGCGGCGGCGCAGGCTCGGGACGGCGATGTTGTCGCGGATGCTGAGCTCGACGGCGAGTCCCTCGAGGATCCGCTTCTCCGGAACGAGCGCCGCCCCCAGGGCCAGGCACGTCGCGACGTCGGAACGGGCGAGGTCGACGCTGCCCGCTGGCGTCGTGAGGCGTCCGGCTCGCGCCCGACGGCCCCCGGTGACGAGGTGGGCGACCGCCTCGAAGCCCGACCCCGGCAGACCAGTCAGGCCGACGATCTCGCCGCGGCCGACCGTGAAGGAGAGGTCGTCGACGCCGTCGCTGCTCAGGCCCTCGACGGTCGCCGCGACTCCGCCCGGCTCGTCGGCGGGCTGCCGGGAGCGGCCGACGGCCTCGACGGTCTTGCCGAGCATGTGACGCGCCAGGTCGTGCTCGGAGAGCCCGGCGGTGGGGATGCCGGCGGCTGCGACGGCGCCGTCCCGGAGCACGGTGACGCGGTCGGCGAGCCGCAGCACCTCTGTGAGGTTGTGGCTGACCATGAGGATGGCGGTGCCGTCGGCGACCACCTTGCGCAGCAGCCTGTGGAACCTGGCCAGCTCCTCGCGGGGCAGCGAACGGGTGGCCTCGTCGAGGATCACCAGCCCCTCGCCCGGCCGCTGGTCCCGCAGAGCGCGGGCGATCGCCACCTCCGCCCGCCGCATGGCGGTGAGCGGTCCGACCGGGTCTCGGGGGTCGACGGGCACGTCGAGTCGGTCGAGCACCCTTCTCGCGATGGCGTGCTGGGCCCGCCAGTCGATCTTGCGCGAGACCTGGTGGCGGACGAAGCCGCCGACGCCGATGTTCTCCGACACCGTGAGGTGGTCGAGCAGGCCGAGGTCCTGGTGCACGACCGAGACCCCGGCCGCCGACGCCTCGCTCCAGCGGACGGGCAGGCTCAGCGCCTGCCCGTCCACCGCGACGGTCGCTCCGTCGTCCGGCGCGTGGTAGCCCGTGAGGATCTTGACGAGCGTCGACTTGCCGGAGCCGTTCTGGCCGATGAGGGCATGGATCTCGCCCGGAGCGACGTCGAGGTCGACGTCTCGGAGCACGACCGTCGATCCGAACGTCTTCGAGACGCCCCGGGCCACCAGCCTCATCGTGGCGGGCACGGTTACTTGACTCCCCAGGCAGCGAGGAAGGTCTGCTTGTACGCGCCCCCGCCGAACCAGTCGTCGGTGAGGTACGTCTTGGCGTCGAGCGTGAGTCCGCCGACGTTGTCCTTCGTGAAGGCGCGGGTGACGAACTCGGTCCCCTTCTCGACCTCCTGGCCGGCGAGAAGCTGCACCATCCCGTTGGCGAACTTCCAGCCCTCGAAGAGCACGGGGGTGCCGAGGTCGGTGGTCTGCTGGCCGTCCTTGACGCGCTGCAGGCCGGCGAGGTCGGAGCTCGACGAGAAGACCTTCACCTTGCCGCCGAACTTGGCGCTGAGGATGCCCTGGAGCACCGGCGGCACGAAGCTGTCCACCGGCACGATGACGGCGTTGGTGTCCGGGTTGGAGACCAACGCGGCACTGACGGACGTGGCGAGCTTGTCGACGTTGGCGGTGGTGAACTCGGTCTCGGCGATGCCGCAGCTCGGGCAGAGGGCCTTGAACTTGGCGATCCCCTGGGCGCTGGCCCCGGTGGTCGTCGTCGAGTCCATCAGCCGAACCCAGAGGACGTTGGTCGACGTGCCACCGTCGGCGATCGCGGCCTCCGACATCGCCTCGTGGAGGGCGGAGACCCGGGGGGTGTTGTCGTAGAAGGCGAGGTTGGCATCGGCCTTGCGGCCGCCCGACGGGGCCACCCCACCGACGATGACCTTGACGCCCTTGGCGGCCAACGCGTCGAACGCGGGGCCGGCCATCTGGTAGTCGACGAAGGCGCTGATGACGCCGTCGACCTTCTCGTCGCCGGCCGCCTTGAGGCAGTCGGCCACGGCCGTCGGGTTGAACTTGCCATCGCAGATCTTGACGGTCGCACCGGCCGCGCTGAGGGCCTCCGTGACACCCACGCCGACGGCGTGGATGACGGGGATCTGGTCGCCCAGGGCGACGAACGTGAACTTCTTGCCCGTGAGGTCGACGGGCTTGCCGATCGGCGTGACCTTCGGCCACGTGGGCGCCTTGGACCAACCGGCCAGCGACTCCTTGGCCTGCTGGACGCCGGCCGCGCCGGCGGCGGTCGCCTCGGCGCTGACCGGGGCGACCTTCTCCCCGGCACCACAGGCACCGAGCAACGACACGGCGAGGGCGCTCGCCGCGAGGGCCCGCGCGGAGCGGGAACGGAAGAGGGGACGAGACATGGTGGCGGCTCCTTTGCCGTGCAGTGTCCTGTGGTGCGGCCGGCCCGGTGGTGGGTCGATGGTGTCGCAGCCAGATCTTCATGTAGTGCTTGCTACAGAGAAGCAGAGTGTGAGTTCCCGTGCAATAGGTTTGCGTGAACTTTTCGTGTAGTGACCGCTACGCGCTCAAACGAGCGTGTGCGACATCCGTCCGATGCCGTCGACCCAGGTCTCGAGCACCTCACCCGAGCGGAGGTAGCGGGGCGGCGTGAGGCCGATCCCGACGCCGTCGGGAGTGCCGGTGAAGACGAGGTCACCGGGCCGCAGCACGAGCACCCGCGACAGCTCGGAGATCGAGCGCGAGATCGAGAAGATCAGGCCGGCCGTCGTGCCGGACTGGACCACCTGGCCGTCGATGCTGCAGCCGAGGCGGAGGTCGTTCGGGTCGTCGAGCTCGTCCATCGAGACGACCCACGGTCCGATCGGGCTGAAACCCGGGTAGGACTTCGCGAGCCCGAACTGCGGCGCGGGCCCGGAGAACTGGCGGGTCCGCTCGGACAGGTCCTGGCCGATGGTGAGACCGGCGAGGTGGCTGAAGACGTCCGCCTCGTCGACGTCGTGCATCTGCGTGCCGACCACGGCGACGACCTCCACCTCCCAGTCGACGGTGCCACCCTCGGGAAGGCGGACGACACCGTGGGCACCCGTCACGGACGACGGGAACTTCGCGAAGACCGGGGGCAGGTCGGTGGGCGGCTCGAAGCCGGTCTCGAGCGCGTGCTCCGCATAGTTGAGCCCGATGGCGATGATCGACGGGGGCACGGGAACGGGCGCATCGAGCTCCTCCGGCGTCACGGGCTCGGCGCTCGCCTCGTCCAGACCGGCCACCCAGGCGGCGATCTCGTCGTGTCGCACCCACATCTGCATCGGGTCGGGCGAGAAGCGACCACTGCTCTCCTTCTCCAGGTCCCAGCCGGCCGACGTGCCCTTGAGCACGAACGCACGACCTCCCCGGTTGGCGAACCTCATGCCATCACCGGCGCGGCGTCGCGGACGATGCCTGGCGCCGTCGTTCGGCCCGCCTCGGTGAGCTCGTGGCCCCACAGGGAAGGACGGTCGTTGGTCGCCGCGACCCAGGTCACGTCGTCGACCACGATGCCGCCGTGGCCGTACTCGATCTGGAACGACGACGGCGTCAGCATGTAGAACGAGGTCATCAGGTCGTTGGTGTGACGACCGATCCCCCGGAGCACGGGCACACCTGCCGCCTTGGCGATATCGAGGCCGGTCCCGACGTCGTCGAGGCTCTTGACCTCGAGCATCAGGTGGTTGAGGCCCACCTTGCCCGGCACCTCGGCGACCGCGAGCGAGTGGTGCCTGCCGTTGCAGTGGTAGAAGCGCACCTTCATGTGCTCCTCGTCGACCCGGTCGGACAGCGTGAACCCGAGCAGGTCGGCGTAGAACGCGTCCGCGTGCGCCAGGTCGGGCACGACGAGGACGACGTGACCGAGTCCGAAGTCGTCGGCGACGAAGCCAGTCATCGGCCGACCGGGCCAGAAGGTACCCGGTCGACGACGCTGGCCCGCCACGAACTCGTGCCGGGCTCCCCATGGGTCGGTCACCCAGGTGAGCTCGGCGACGCCGCGGTCACGGCACTCCGCCGGCGTGCCGGCCGTGGTCTCGAGTCCCGAGAGCCGCAGTCGGTCGAGGTACGCGTGAAGCTCGGCCTCGTTGGCGAAGGCCCAACCCGTGTAGAGCAGCTCGTCCCGGTCGCCCGGTTCGATCGTGATGCGGTGGAGGGCGTCATCGACACGCAAGCGCACCGACCCGTTCTTCCCCCGCGGGCCGGCCGCGCAGCCGAGCACGTCGGTGCCGTAGTCGAGCCACTCCTCGTGCCGGGGAGAGGCGACGCCGATGTAGGCGAGCTCCTTGATCATGCTTGGTCCCTTCGCGTCAGTCGAGCGCAGACCGCGACGTCTCTGTAGCGATCGCAACAGAGCATGGGGCAGACTCTTGCGCGGGGCAAGGTCTTTCTCGTGTGACTTTTGGCGTCTCACAGTGCGTGCTTGAGCCCTTGCCGAGAAGGTCTCTCACGCATACCGTGTAGTGGTTGCTTCAGAGTCGAATCAATCCACCCGAGAGAGGTACGCCTTCATGGCCACCGTCAACAGCACCGACGTCACGCTCAGCGACGTCACCTACCGCGTCCACTCGACGGGCGAGTCGAGCCCGACCGCCCTGCTCTTCCTGCACGGCTCGGGGCCCGGGGCCACAGGAACCTCCAACTGGAAGGCCGTCATCGAGGAGCTCGGCGAGCGCTACTACTGCCTCGCGCCGGACATGGTCGGTTTCGGCGACTCCGAGCACCCGGTCGACCCCCCGTCGGGCATGAAGGCCTTCAACCTGCTCCAGGCGGAGACGCTCTGGCAGCTGCTCGACAAGCTGGGCGTCGATCAGGTCCACCTCGTCGGCAACTCCATGGGCGGGATGATCTCCATCCGCATGGCGCTGGCGCAGCCGGAGCGCGTCGAGACGATGCTGCTCATGGGTTCCGGAGGCGCCCCCGACCTGCCCATCACGCCGGGACTGCAGCACCTGCGCACCTTCTACGCCAACCCCACTGCCGACTCCCTGCGCGACCTGCTCGAGTCGTTCGTCTACGACATGGACACCCTCGAGGGGGTCGTCGACCGCGTCGTCGAGGAGCGGATGCCCTACATCGGGCGAGCCGACGTCAAGCGCTCGCACGCCGCGATGTTCGACCCGAAGGCCGGCCCGCCTGCCTTCACCGAGGAGGAGCTGACCTCGCTGCCGCACCCGACGCTGTGCGTGCACGGTCGCGACGACATCATCGTGCCGGTCGAGTCGAGCACCTACCTCGCCAAGACGATGCCCAACGCCACGCTCCACATCATCCCGAAGAGCGGGCACTGGACCCAGATCGAGGCCCACGACACCTTCGTCTTCCTCCTCGAGAGCCTGATGGCCGGCAAGTTCTGAGCGACCCACCGGGTCGACCACGTATGCCGCTGGGTCACGCCCAAAAGCCCCTGGCGGTCCACGAAATCGGTTCAGACACAGGGGAACTGACAAGTCGTCATCGGGCGCGGCGCGCTCTGCCGACGACATCGCCGTCGGTGGGCCGCGTTGCGCCCCCTTTCGGATCAAAGGAGATCCAGATGTGTGGAAGCTGCCTTCCTGACGACATCCATACGGCCCTCGGGCACGAAGCCCCGACCGCCGCGGAACCCGACGACCACATGGCTGGTGGAGTCGCGCGCCGCGCGCTCCTCCACGGCGGCCTCGGCGTCGCCTCGGCACTCGGCCTCGCGGTCGCGGCCGCAGGACCCGCCCAGGCCGCCCCGTCCTCCAACGCCCGCCAGATCCGCGGCGACGCCCGCACCAAGGCCGTCCTGGTGGGCACGGCCGGCGGACCGATCTGGCGACAGGCCGCGGGTCGGCGCGGGATCTGCACCGTCGTCGAGGTCGACGGCGCGAGGTACCTCGTCGACGTCGGTCACGGCTCCGCTGCCGGGCTCTACGAGGCCGGCATGATCGGCGGCGCCGACGGCAAGAACGACCTCACCGCCTTTCGCGCCGGGTTCATCACCCACCTGCACTCGGACCACGTCACCGACCTGTCGACCTTACTCGTGCAGGGCTTCATCGCTGGCGGGCTCGGCTCTGCAGCAACGCCTTTCCGACTCCTCGGGCCAGGAGACCGAGGGGCGCTGCCGCACGTCTTCCCGCCCAGCCGGCCCACGCCCGCGGCCTTCAACCCGGGCAACCCGACCCCCGGCACCCGGTCGATGATGGAGCAGCTGCTCGGCGCCTTCGCCACCGACGTCAACGACCGCATCTTCGACGCCGGGTCCCCGCGCATCGACGCGATCGTCCACGCCGAGGACATCCCCCTGCCCCTGGGCGTGACGGCGAACCTCTCGGGGCCGCCCCCTCGGATGCGGCCCTTCCGCATCCACGAGGACGATCGGGTGGCCGTGTCGGCGACCCTCGTTGACCACGGCCAGATGGCACCGGCGTACGCGTACCGCTTCGACTCGGACCACGGCTCCGTCGTCGTCTCGGGCGACACGACGTTGTCGCCGAACCTCCTCGAGCTCGCCGACGGGTGCGACGTCCTACTCCACGAGGTCATCGACTACGACTCCATCGTCGCCAGCATCAACGCGCTCCCGGTCCCCGAGGAGATCAAGCAGGCGTTCCGCAACCACATGTTCGGCGCCCACACGACTGAGGCCCAGCTTGCCGACCTGCTCCGCACCATAGAGGTGGGCACGCTCGTCCTGCACCACGTGGTTCCGGCCAACATCGGGCCCGGCGGCTGGAAGCGCGTCGCGCAGCGGCTCAACCGTGTCGGCAGGACGACCGTCGTGGCGGGCGAGGACGGCATGGTGGTGGGCGCAAAGTGATCGCCGGCACCGCCTGACCATCGACACCCTCCCGACAACGTATGCCGCCGAGTCATGTCAACGTGACCCGGCGGCATACGCAATTGTCTGGCCTTACAGCGAGCTCAGGGCGGCCCTCGCGCGGAACTGAGCACTCGACCGGAAGGTCACGTCGGGAACTGAGCACTCGACCAGAACCCGACCCTCCTCACACCTCGAGTGCCCACTTCCCTACGCCGAACCCCCGTCGGGAACTGAGCACTCGACGGTCCCTCTCAGTCGAGTGCCCAGTTTCCGACACCTCAGCCGGCGCTGGTTTCGGCACTGACGAGGTCGAGCGCGATGTCGACGATCATGTCCTCCTGGCCGCCGACGAGCTTGCGACGGCCGACCTCGAGCAGGATAGAGCGCACGTCGATGCCGTAACGCTGCGACGCCGCCTCCGCGTGGCGCAGGAAGCTGGAGTAGACCCCCGCGTAGCCGAGCGTGAGCGTCTCCCGGTCGACCTGGACGGGCCGGTCCTGAAGGGGGCGCACGAGGTCGTCGGCGGCGTCCTGCAGGGCGAAGAGGTCGCAACGGTGCTTCCACTCGTTGAGGTTGGCGACCGCGACGAACGGCTCGATGGGGCAGTTTCCGGCCCCGGCGCCGTGGCCGGCGAGCGACGCGTCGACGCGCACGACCCCCTCCTCGACGGCGACCACGGAGTTGGCGACGGCGAGCGAGAGGTTCTGGTGGGCGTGGATGCCGATCTGCGTGCTCGGGTCGAGCACGTCACGGTAGGCCCGCACCCGCTCCCGCACGCCGTCCATCGTCAGGCGTCCACCGGAGTCGGTGACGTAGACGCAGCCGGCGCCGTAGGACTCCATCAGCTTCGCCTGGGCGGCGAGCTCGGGCGCGCTGCTCATGTGGCTCATCATGAGGAAGCCAGAGACGTCCATCCCGAGCTCGCGAGCCTTGCTGATGTGCTGAGCCGAGACGTCCGCCTCGGTGCAGTGCGTGGCGACGCGCACCGACCGGACGCCGAGGGAGTACGCGTCCTCGAGCTCGCTGATCGTGCCGATGCCGGGAAGCAGGAGCGTCGTCAAGGTGGCCTGCGAGATGTTCTCCGCGGCGGCCTCGATCCAGGCCCAGTCGCTGTGCGAGCCGGGGCCGTAGTTGAGGCTGCCACCCGCGAGCCCGTCCCCGTGCGCGACCTCGATCGCATCGACGCCGGCCGCGTCGAGGGCCGCGACGATCCGGCCCACGTCCGTGGGGCTGATCCGGTGGCGGACGGCGTGCATCCCGTCGCGCAGCGTGACGTCCTGGATGTAGAGCAGCGGGGTCTCGGTGTTCGGAAGGGTCACGGGAAGGTCTCCTGGGCTGGTGGCGCTGTCGCCGGGGGTGGTGGTCGTGGCGCTCATGCGGTCACTCCTGCGTCGGCCCGCGAGCCGAGGCGCTCGGCGATGGTCTCGGCCACCCGCATGGCCGCGGAGGTCATGATGTCGAGGTTGCCGGCATACGCAGGCAGGTACATCGCCATGCCCTCGACCTCGAGGAAGACGCTCACCTTCGTCGTCACCGCGGGGGCGCCCTTGGGGAGCAGCGTGTGCACCGGCTCGTCGGGCGCGATGGGCGTGAACTGCACCTGCTGCTTGAGCCGGTAGCCGGGCACGTAGTCCTGCACCTTCGCGACCATCTCGTCGACAGAGGCGCGGATCGCCTCGTGCGTCTGCTCGTCGGACGCGCCGATGAGGGCGAAGACGGTGTCGCGCATGATGAGCGGCGGCTCGGCGGGGTTGAGGATGATGATCGCCTTGCCACGCAGCGCCCCCCCGACCTTCTCGATGCCCGCGGTGGTCGTCTCGGTGAACTCGTCGATGTTGGCGCGCGTCCCCGGCCCCGCCGACTTCGACGCGATGGAGGCGACGATCTCGGCGTAGGGCACCGTCGTGACGCGCGAGATGGCGGCGACGATCGGGATGGTGGCCTGGCCACCACAGGTGACGAGGTTGACGTTGTCGGCGTCGTCCTCGAGGAGCTGGTCGAGGTTGACCGGCGGCACGACGTACGGCCCGATGGCTGCCGGCGTCAGGTCGACGAGCTTCTTTCCGTATGCCGCCAGCCTGGCGGCGTTGGCCACGTGGGCCTTCGCGGACGTGGCGTCGAAGACGATGTCGATCTCGTCGAAGCCGTCGAGGGCGATGAGTCCGTCGACCCCGTCGTGGGTCGTCGGAACGCCGAGGCTCGCCGCGCGGCGCAGCCCGTCGGAGGCCGGGTCGATGCCGACCATCGCACCCATCTCGAGGGTGCTTGACAGCCGTATCACCTTGAGCATCAGGTCTGTTCCGATGTTGCCGGGGCCGATGATGGCCACCTTGGTCTTGTTCATCTGTGCTTCCTTCGGGGTCGGTTTCAGGGCGCGCGAGGGCGCGCGAGGGCGCGTGACGGCGCGTGAGAGGTCCTCGCGGCCGCGGACGGGCGCGCCGAGCTCTGGTGCGGGTGAGGGGACGGCTCGAGGTGCGGTCAGGCCGGGGACGCGGCGAACCGCGCCGTCACGGTGCCGAGCGCAGACAGCTCGGCGCGCACCACCGACCCCGGGGTCACCGGGCGCATCGGCCCCAGGGCGCCGGAGAGGACGACCTGGCCGGCACGCAACGGGTCACCGACCTGCTGCGCCGTGCGCGCCAGCCAGAGGAGGGCCTCGAGCGGGTCTCCGAGGCAGGCTGCACCGGTGCCCTCGGACACCAGCTCGTCGTCGGCGTACATCTGCATCTGCACGTCGACAGGCTCGAACTCGTCGAGCGACAGGCGCCGGTCGCCGAGGACGAACAGGCCGCTCGACCCGTTGTCGGCGATCGTGTCGGTGATGCGGATGTCCCAGCCGGCGATGCGGCTGTCGACGATCTCGATCGCCGCCACAGCGTGCTCGACCGCCGCTCTCACGGTCTCGATGTCGAGGTCGTCGCCCTCAAGGTCGGCGCCCAGCACGAAGGCGACCTCGGCCTCGGCCCGCGGCGCCAGCAGGGCCGAGGTCGGGACCTGCTCGTGCGTGGAGACGTCCATGTCGTCGAAGAGAACGCCGAAGTCGGGCTGGTCGACGCCGAGCTGCGCCTGCACTGCGGGCGAGGTCAGGCCGATCTTGCGCCCCACGACGCGGGCGCCCGAGCGCGAGCGTCGTTGTGCGAGCTCGTGCTGCACGGCATACGCGAGGTCCAGGTCGGTCTCGCCGAGGAGGTCGCGCACCGGCGGGCAGGCCTCGCCGCTCCTCGCCGCCTGCTCGAGGCGCTCGACGGCCTCGAGGACGGTGGGGTCGGGGTCCGCCCGGACGTGCGTGGCGGCGGAGGGGTTGGAGACGGTCATGGGGGCTCCTTGTCTGTGTTCCCCCACCCTGCGCGAGTCGGCACCGCGGCCGCCATCACGACGTTCCACTCAGTGGACCCTCATTCCGCTGCGCTCGAACGGCGCAGCGTCGACCGTCGTGCCAGCGTCGCGGCCACCCCGGCCGCGGCGGCCCGCACCGCGACCGCGTGCTTGTCGGGCTGGAACCGCGTCACGGGACCCGTGACGCTGATCGCGGCCGTCGGACGGTCGTCGGGCCCGAGCACGGGCGCGGCGATGCAGACCAGGCCGGTCGCGGACTCCTCGTACTCGTAGGCCACGCCGTCCTCGACGATGCGGTCGAGCTGGCGGCTCAGCGCCCCCGGCGCCGTGATCGTGCGCGGCGTCCGGCGCGTCAGGCCGGCCGCCACGACATCGCCGAGGAGCTCGGGCGGCGAGTGCGCCAGCAGGGCCTTGCCGATGGCCGTGCAGTAGAGCGGCATCCGTCCCCCGAGGCGCGACGGCGAGCTCGCCTGACGGTGACCGCCGATCTTCGCGACGTAGACGACCTCGGCCCCTTCGAGCACACCCAGGTGCACCGTCTCGTGGGTGCGCTCGCGCAGGTCCTCCATGAAGGGGGTCGCCACCTCGAGCAGGCCGCGCTCGAGCGAGGCCCTCATGCCCAGCTCGAAGACGAGGCCGCTGAGGCGGTAGCCGTGGGTGGTTCGCTCGAGCAGCCTCGCCGCTGCGAGGTCGTTCACGACACGGTGCAACGTGCCCTTGGCCAGGCCGGTACGCCGACCGAGCTCAGCCAGCGACAGCCCGTAGTCGTCCGCGGAGAACGCGAAGAGCACGGCGACGACCTTGCCGAGCACCGTGTCGGTGCCGACGTCGGACGGCGTCGACCTCTGCGGTGGCTCGGGACTGCCCATGGCCCAACGGAACCCGACGGCACGCCCGTCGTCAACCTCGGCCTTCGCAGCTGGCACCCGGGGCGCTCCGCCGCCTCAGTCCACCTGGATCGAGCGGATGTGGTTGCCGAAGACCGCGCGGTCGAAGGCGGTCGTGGCCGTGCTCGCGTCGGTGGCGGCGCCCATGGTCAGCAGCAGTGGGACGAAGTGGTCGGCGGTCGGGTGCGCGACGCTGGCGCCCGGACCCTTCGTCAGGTAGTCGGAGAGGCTGTCGACGTCGCCTCGACTTGCTGCGTCCGCTGCCCACTCGTCGAACGCGTCGAGGTGCCCGGCCAGGCCCGGGTTGCGCATCACGGCGAAGCTGTGGGTCATGAACCCCGAACCCATGACGAGCACTCCCTCGTCACGCAGCGCGTGCAGCCTGCGGCCGAGCCGGAGCAACGCCTCCGGCTCGAGGCTCGGCATGGACAGCTGGACCACTGGCACGTCGGCGGCGGGGTACATCGCCATGAGCGGGATGAACGCGCCGTGGTCGAGGCCCCGGTCGGGGAACTGGTGGACCGGGCTGTAGCCGAGGGTGCCCGCGACCCGGTGGGCGAGGTCGTTCGCGTCGGGCGTGGCGTACGGGAGCGTGTAGTAGCGGGGGTGGAAGCCGCCGAAGTCGTAGTAGAGCGGCGTCCCGGCGGCACTGCCGGACAGGGCCGCTGGGGCGTTCTCCCAGTGCGCTGACACGATGACGATCGCTCGCGGCTTCGGCATCGACTGCCCCCACGCGAAGAGGTCGTCGAGCCACTGCGGGTCGTCGAGCGTGGGGGGCGCCCCGTGGCTGACGAACAGTGTGGGGAGACGACCGTCCGCGGGCTCCCACACCCGCTGCTGGCGTGAGACGGGGAGCGCCCGCGCGAGCAGGTCGTCGTAGGCACCGGCGGGCACGGCCGGGTTGAACGGGTCGATCACGCTGCTCATTGTCGTCTCCTGGTCGCGTGCGCCGTGGACCGTGCGTCGTGCTTGTCGGGTGGCCGAGGTCAGGACGTGAACGCCTGGGGCCCGAATCGGGCGACCGCCACCACGAGCGCCAGCACGAGCAGCGCGACGTTGATGCCGATCATCTGGATCTCCCTGCGCCTGGCGTGCGTGATCGCTGCCCCGAGCATCATCGCCGCCAGCCCGGTCGCGGCCAGGGGGACGAGCACGGGAGCCACGCCGACGAGAGCCGGGACCACGAGACCGACGGCGGCCAGCAGCTCGAGGGCACCGATCGCGTTGACCGCGCCCGGGCTGAAGTCCTCGACCCAGGCCAGGCCCGAGGCGGCGAGCTTCTCCTTCGGCTGGGTCAGCTTCATCGCACCGGCGACGGCGAAGGCGGCCGCGAGCAGGCCCGCGATGATCCACAGCACAACGTTCATGACTTCCACATCCTTGGTCGGCACTTCATGTGTGAAGTGATCGTAGAAGTCAATGACTTAATGGAGCAAGTCATTCCCATGTCGTTCCAGTTCATGCGTGAAGGGTGCTACTACGCTCGGTGACATGACAGCAGCCGGGTCCCGTGGCGCCGAGAACGCCGCGCCACGCTGGCTCGACGACGACGAACGTCGCGCCTTCCTGTCGCTCATGAGCGTCGCCGTGCGACTCGAGCCCGCGCTGGATCGGCAGCTGCGGCAGACCGCTCAGCTCAGCCACTTCGAGTACACCGTGCTGGCGGCCCTGTCCGAGGCGCCCGACCACCAGCTGCGGATGAGCGACCTCGCCTGGATGGCCGAAGGCTCACTCCCCCGGCTCTCGCAGGTCGTCGCCCGGCTCGAGAAGCGCGACTGGGTGCGCCGCACCCCCGACCCCGACGACGGCCGCTACACGCTGGCGACTCTCACCGACGACGGCTGGGACAAGGTGGTGGCCACGGCGCCGGGCCACGTCCAGGAGGTCCGCCGGCTCGTCTTCGACGGCTTGACCCGAGCCCAGGTGCGGCAGGTCACCGAGATCGGGAGGCGCATCGTCCGCGCCATCGACCCCGAGGACCGCTGCCTCGACACCTGAGCCCCCGCCGCGGCCGTGGGTCGTGCGGCGCGGCGGGGGCCGCAGGGCCGGCCCGAACGACCGACGAGGTCAGCGGTCGATCATCCGCTGCATGGCCTCCGGGTAGCGGTCGCCCTGCACCTGCACGCTCGTCGACGCCCGGTCGAGCTCTGCGAGGTCCTCGTCGGCGAGCAGGAGGTCGACGGCGCCGAGGTTCTCGTCGAGCCGTCCGAGCCGCCTGGTCCCGGGGATCGGGGTGATCCACGGCCGCTGCGTGAGCAGCCAGGCGAGCGCGACCTGGCCGACGGTGACCTGCTTGCGCTCGGCCACGCCCCGCACCAGGTCGACGAGGGCGAGGTTGGCCTGCAACGCCTCCCGCTCGAAGCGCGGCAACGAGGCACGGACATCCCCCTCGCCGAACTCGGTGGTGGCGGTCACCTGACCGGTCAGGAAGCCGCGCCCGAGCGGGCTGAACGGCACGAAGCCGATGCCGAGCTCCTCCAGCGCCGGCAGGATCGCCTCCTCCGGCTCGCGCCAGAACAGCGAGTACTCGCTCTGCAGCGCCGTGACCGGCTGCACCGCGTGCGCGCGGCGGACGGTCGCGACGCCGGCCTCGGACAGCCCGAAGTGGCGGACCTTCCCGGCCTCGATGAGCTCCTTGACGGTGCCCGCGACCTCCTCGATCGGGACGTCCGGGTCGACCCGGTGCTGGTAGAGCAGGTCGATCGTGTCCGTGCGCAGCCGTCGCAGTGAGCCCTCGACGGCGGCCCGGATGCTGTCGGGTCGGCTGCTGACACCGGTCTGCTTGCCGTTCTCGTCGAAGGCGAAGCCGAACTTCGTCGCGATGACGACGTTCTCACGAACGGGCTGCAGCGCCTCGCCCACGAGCTCCTCGTTGTGGAACGGGCCGTAGACCTCGGCGGTGTCGAAGAACGTGACGCCCCGCTCGACTGCGGCGCGCAGGAACGTGATCATCTCCTCGCGCGGGGGCGGTGGCCCGAACGACTGGCTCATGCCCATGCAGCCGAGGCCGAGGGCGGAGACCTCGAGGCCCGGTGCGCCGAGAGTGCGTGTCTGCATCATGCTTCCTTTCGTCGGATGAACATTGTCGTGCGGGCGTGCCGGCTTGGCGCGATCACGGCCACGACGACGAGCAGGCACAGGGCCATGAGGCCGGCACCCCACCGATCAGCACCATCGGGAGCCCCATCCCGCTCACGTATGCCGTCGAGCGCCACCGTCGCCTTCTCGAGAGCGCGGTGAGGTGCTCGATCATGAAGTTGCTGACGCCGATGGCTCGCACCTTGCCGTCCGCGAGGAGCCTCTCCAAAGCCCGGTACGCCTCCAGCGTCTTGTCGAACGCGGACGGCAGGGCCTGGTGCAGGATCAGCAGGTCGATCTGCTCGTCGCCGCGCTTGCCGGCGCTCTTGTCGAACCCGTGCAGGGTCTGGTCGTTGCCGTAGTCGCTGATCCAGATCTTCGTCTGGAGGAAACCTCGTCACGTGGCACGCCGGAGGCGCGTACGGCCTCGCCGACCTCTCGCTCGTTTGCCGTACGCGGCGGCGGTGTCGATGTGCCGGTAGCCCGTTGCCAGCGCCGCCTCGACGGCGGCGCGGGTCTCCTCCGGCGGGGTCTGGAACACCCCCGGGCCGATCGCGGGCATCTCGACGTGGTTGTTCAGGAGGAGAGTCGTCATGCGTTCGACCGTAGGCGCGGACCCGTGCAGGTGGGAGGGACTGGCAGTACCTCTCAGGCGGCGGCCGAGGACGTCGGGTCGGGTCGGGTGGCCATCGGGACGACCGTGGCCCGGCCCCGGCGCAGGAGGTCGTTGGGAAGCGACAGGCGGAACACCTTCTTCCACGCGGACGCCACCTGACGCGGGAGCGAGCCCGTCGTGTAGGTCAGGCCGTACCTCCGGAAGAGGTCCTGCACCTGCGGGGCGATCTCCTGGTAGCGGTTGCTCGGCAGGTCGGGGAAGAGGTGGTGCTCGATCTGGAAGCTGAGGTTGCCGGTCATGAAGTGCATGGCCTTGCTGCCGCTGATGTTGGCCGAGCCGAGCATCTGGCGCAGGTACCACTCGCCGCGGGTCTCGCCCACGATCGACCGGCGCTCGAAGGTCTCGACGCCCTCGGGAAAGTGACCGCACATGATGACCGAGTGGGTCCAGAGGTTGCGGATGAGGTTGGCGGTGGCGTTGGCCGTCAGCGTGCTGAGGAACGACGGGCCGGACAGGAGCGGGTGGATGACGTAGTCCTTGGTCATCTGGTTGCGGATCTTCTTCAGCGTCACCTTGGCGCGCGCCCGGAAGTCGGGGTCCTGACGGCGCTCCTTGGTGGCGAGGTTCTTGCCGAGCTCCAGGTCGTAGGCGGCGATGCCGTACTCGAAGAAGCAGGCGTTGACGAAGTTCCACAGCGGCTGCGCGGCGTAGAGCGGCACCCAGCGCTGGTCCTCGTCGACGCGCATGATGCCGTAGCCGAGGTCGTTGTCCTTGCCGATGACGTTCGTGTAGGTGTGGTGCAGCTCGTTGTGCGAGTGCTTCCACTGCTCCGACGGACTGGCGTTGTCCCACTCCCACGTCGTCGAGTGGATCTTCGGGTCACGCATCCAGTCCCACTGGCCGTGCATGACGTTGTGGCCGATCTCCATGTTCTCGATGATCTTGGCGACGGCGAGGCCGGCCGTCCCGACGACCCAGGCCGGCGGGAACATCGAGACGAGCAGCACTGCGCGAGAGCCGAGCTCGAGCTTGCGCTGGGTGGCGATGACCTTGCGGATGTAGGTCGCGTCATCGGCGCCGCGGGTGTCGATGACGGACTGACGGATGGCGTCGAGCTCGACGCCGATCTGCTCGATGTCCGCGGCGCTGAGGTGCCCGATGGGGTTGTGGGCCTTCTTCTGCAGGACGGTCATGGTGACTCCTCTTGGGGTCTGTCTCAGTGGTCAGTGGTCGATGACGCAGGCGCCGGCGGCTGCGGAGATGCACGTCTGGATCGGGACGCCCTGGCCCTCGGTCTCGCCCGGCGTCGCCCGCGTGACCTCGCCGGTGCGCAGGTCGCGCACGGCGCCCTCGCGCAGCGGCAGCACGCAGCCGAAGCAGATGCCCATGCGGCACCCGGACGGCATGAGCACGCCGGCGGCCTCGGCGGCGTCGAGGATGGGGGTCGCGCCGTCGGCGTCGACCGTCATGCCGGAGCCGGTGAAGCCGACGGTGCCGCCCTCGCCGACGACGAGCGTTGTCGCCCGGAACTGCTCGGTGAGCAGGCCCAGCCCGCGCTGGTCGTGGTGTCGCTGGAGGGCGTCGAGGAGCCCGCCCGGGCCGCAGGCGAGGGTCGTCCGCTCGTGCAGGTCGGGCACGAGGATGTCGAGGTCGTCGACGTCGAGCACGCCGTGCTCATCGTCGTAGCGGGCGACGAGGCGGATCAGGCCTGCCTCGTCGAGGGCCCGGAGGTTGTCGATGAAGATCGAGTGCGGCTCGCTCGGCGCCACGTGCACGACGACGATGTCGTATGCCGCCGCGCGGGGCAGGCGTACGACGCCCTCCTCGGCGACGGGAAAGAGGTTGCGCAACATGCCGATGACCGGCGTGACGCCGGAGCCGGCCGTGACGAAGAGGAACTTGCCCCCACCGGTGGGAAGCACGAACTCGCCCTGCGCCTGCTCGAGGTGCACGAGCGTGCCCGGTCGCGACTCGCGCACGAGGTGGTTGCTGACCAGGCCGTCGGGCACGGCCTTGACGGTGATGGAGATGTTGCCGTCGGCGCGCGGGCCGTGGGTGAGGGAGTAGGCCCGCCACTGGCGTACGCCGTCGACGTCGACGCCGATGCGCACGTACTGCCCCGGCACGTGGCCGGCCCAGTCGGCGCCCGGGCGGATGACGATGGTGGCCGCGTCGACGGTCTCGGGGCTGACCTCGACGATGCGGCCGCGCAGGTCGGCACCGGGGCGCAGCGGGTCGAAGAGGTCGAGGTAGTCCGCCGGCAGGAGGGGCGACGTCGCGCGCTCGGCCAGGGCGACGATCCGTCGGCGCAGCGACGGTCGGGCGGCTCGGGTCGAGGGTGCTAGCAGGCTCATGTCTCCAGCATGACTGGCAGGCAAGGGTAAGATCCTGACCGCACGGCGTGAAGAATGCGGGAACTCTTGTTCGGGGGGAACAGTTGATGGCGTCAGAGCCTGCACGAGCGACCGCTCGAGGCGCAGCAGACCTCCAGCTCGACCATGCCGTGCTCCGCCAGCTGCGTGAGCGCCTCCCCGCCATCGCTGCGACCACGGTCGCGGCAGTGGTCGACGAGGTCCCCGACTACCGCGGGGCACTCGGTGGGGTGGCGGGCGACACCATCGAGCGCGCCGTGCAGATGGCCATCGCCGGCTTCCTCAAGCTCGCGGGCGGGGGCCGAGACGTCGACGCGAGCACGCCGCTGGGCCCCACCCGCGAGGGCGCGTACGCCCTGGGGCGCGGCGAGGCGCGGGGTGGACGGTCGATGGACAGCCTGCTCGCGGCATACCGAGTCGGGGCGCGGGTGGCGTGGCGCGAGCTGGCCGCCGCCGCGGCCGGGGCGGGGCTCACGGCAGTGACGATGGCGAAGTTCGCCGAGCTGCTCTTCGCCTACATCGACGAGCTGTCGGCTGCCAGCGTCGCCGGGCACACCGACGAGCTGACGACCAGTGGCCGGGTGCGAGACCGCTACCGCGAGCGGCTCGGTCAGCAGCTGCTCGCCCGTGCTGGTGCTGACGTCCTGGCCGCGGCCGCTGCCCGCGCCGAGTGGACCCCGCCGGCGTCCCTGACCGCGGTGCTGCTGCCGGCCGCCGAGGCCCGCCGCGCCATCGCCTCCCTCCACACGGACACCCTCCAGGTCGGCGAGGACCTGCAGGGCATCGAGGACGCCGACCCCGACCACCCGCTCACCCTGCTGCTCGTCCCCGACGCGGACGGCACGGGGCGTCGGCACCTGCTGCGGCAGCTGCGGGGGCGCCACGCCGTCGTCGGGCCACCGCGCCCCTGGGCGGAGGCGCGGTCCTCCTACGACCGCGCCCTGCGCACCGCGGCGCTGGCGCGGCCGTCACGCACCGGGGCTGCGGTGGACAGCGAGCAGCACCTCGCCGACCTCGTGCTGACAGCCGACGCCGAGGCGCTGGCCGACCTGCGCGACCACGCCCTGGCCCCACTCGCCGACCTGTCCCCCGGCACGCGGGAGCGGCTCGCCGAGACCTTGCTGTCGTGGCTGCTGCACCAGGGCCGCCGCGAGGAGGTGGCCGCCGCCCTGCACGTGCACCCGCAGACCGTGCGCTACCGGATGGGGCAGCTCCGCGAGCTCTACGGCGACCGTCTGGCCGACCCAGCGGTGGTGCGTGAGCTCGTGCTCGCCCTCTCCCCGACCCAGTGACTCGCCCTGCTCGGCCGCGCGACCGACGTCCGGTCAGCCCACGATGACGCCTTCGACGGGCTACGGGTCACTCCTCGGCGTAGGTCCAGGCCTGCCTGACAGCCCTTACAGCCCATCGGCTCATCTCCGCCCAACCCGGCTCGTGCGAAACGCTCGTCACCCGCCTCGTCCTCCGCTGGACAGGGCCGCGCCTGCGAGGGCGACAGCCGCGGACGCCAGGGCGGGTGGTGCGTAGTCCGGCCGCCACACCGCGAGGGCGAGCATCGAGAGGGCGTGGGCGGCGTCGACGGCGGCGGCCGGACGGCGCACGGCCACCGGGGCCACGACCTCGGCCAGACCCTGCGCCAGGTGACGCAGCCCGAGGACCTGCGTGACGAGCTGCTCGTCCTGGCTGCAGCCGCGGCCTGCGACGCGCTGCCAGACCTCCTCCGGGAAGGCGAAGAGCACTGCGCCCCAAGCGATCCCGATGGTTCCTACGAACCGCGCCCGCGAGTTTCGCTTCACCGCCGGCGCCTCACGGCCGCGAGGGCGACCCCGGCCACCGCGACTCCGGCGGCCCCGGCCAGCTGCGGGTAGCGGTGTGCCAGCCACTGCTGGCGGCTCGTGGGCTTCGAGCGGCCGCCGAACACCCCGTGGGCGCCGAAGTCACGGCCGTCCGCACCGTCGGCCGGCTCCCAGAGGTTCACCGGCTGGTCGTCGGACCGGGCCTCATCGGTCTGCTGGGCGTCGAAGCCGGTCCGCGCCAGGTAGCGGTCGAGCAGCCCGGGAGCGACGGCGTTGGCCATGAGCGTGGCGACGGTGGTCGCGCCGACCCAGTACTCGCGCCTGCGCGGGTGCTCGGCGGCGAAGACGACGGCCCGGGCAGCGACCTCGGGCTGGTAGATCGGTGGAACCGGCTGGGCGTGACGGGGCAGGCGCGAGAGCACCCAGGAGAACTGCGGCGTGTTGAGCGCCGGCATCTGCACCATCGTGACGTGCACGTTGCTGTGCTCGTGCAGCAGCTCGACCCGCAGCGCCTCATGGAAGCCCTGGATGGCGTGCTTGGCGCCACAGTAGGCCGTCTGCAGTGGGATGCCGCGGTAGGCGAGCGCCGAACCGACCTGCACGATGGTGCCCGCGTCACGCTGCCGCATACGGCTCAGGACCGCCCGGGTCGCGTAGACGTAGCCGAGGTAGCTCACCTCGGTGACGCGGCGGTACTCCTCAGGCGCGATGTCTTCGAACCGGGCGAAGACGGACGTGAAGGCGTCGTTGACCCACACGTCGACGGGACCGAGCTCGGATTCGATGCGCTCGACGGCCGTCTCGATCGCAGCTGCGTCGGAGACGTCGACAGGCACGACCAGGGCTCGACGGCCCTCGGCGCGCACCTCGGCGGCGGCTGCCTCCAGGCCTGTCTCACCCCGCGCGAGCAGCGCGACGTCGCTTCCGTGTCGGGCGAACTCGCGGGCGACGGCCCGGCCGATGCCCCCGCTCGCCCCGGTGACGGCGACGACCTGTGCCATGTGTCCTCCTCGGCGCCTTGCGTGTGCCGCCTCGCGGGGCAGGCGCGCTGAGGCACCCGAGGGGCGGTGAACGGCGACAGGGCCCCCCTACCCCGTTTCGACCACTACCCTCGCGATGGCGTCACGATCGCCTCGGAAGGCGACGTGGTGCGATGGGTCAGCGAGCGAGGGGATGCACCGTCACGTGGTCGGCCACGACGTGCAGGAACTTGCCCCGTGGCTCGGCCACGAGACCGAGCAGGCCGCATCGACTGGAGATCTCGACCGTCTGCGCGTCCAGGATCACGCGCACGTCGCCGCCGTCGAACGGCATCTGCCAGGACGTTCCCGCGGCCTGCGCCTCGAGCAGCCCGTGCCCGACCCGGATCTCGAGGAGCGCATCGTCTCCATTTGTGACGTCCAGCGTTGCGTCGCCCCGGGGCGACCACTCGACGTCGGCGGCCAGGCCCCTGACGAGGCCGGCCGGGACGGCGGGTGACCGGTACCGCTCCAGGTCAGGGTGCGGAGTCGCGACGAGACGGTCACCGTCGGCGCCGATCACGTAGGGCACGCTGTGCGCGCCGACCCACCCTGCGTCGAGGTCCTGGACCCCACGCATCCAGAAGAGCAGGCAGGTCCGTCCAGCATCGTCGCGGAAGGACGAGGGCGCGTAGTAGCTCGGGCCGTGCGTGAGACGGCCCCACGTCTCGGCAGCGAGGTGCCCTGCCGCATACATCCCGAGGGCGTATGCCGCATGGTGCAGCACGTCGTCGGCCCACACCGAGAAGACCATCGCGTGGGCACCGTCGACCTCGATGACCTGCGGGCACTCCCACAGGGTGCCGACCCACAGTGGGTCGACCTCGTCGGTGGACCGCTCCATGGCGACGCCCTCGTAGGTCCACGCGTCCAGGTCGTCGGACCGGTAGCTCAGCGCCATCGCCGTGCCGTCCGTCGTGCCGGCACCGACGAACATGCGCCACGCGTCGGGGTCGCGCACGACGAACGGGTCGCGGTACGCCGAAAGGTCGAGTCCCGGCGGGGCGTCGACGACGACGTCGCCCTTGCGCCACGAGACCCAGTCGGAGTCGGTCGGCGTCGCGACGCGGACGCGACCGATCGAGAAGTCGGGTGCCGTCGTGGCCGTGTAGAAGATGCGCGCGCCTCCGTCCGGTTCGGTGACCAGCGCGCCGGTCCAGATGCCGTCGTCCCCCTCACCGGGTGCGATCGCCACAGGCAGCTCGGTGAGCGACAGCAGGTCGGGACCGGTGGCGTGACCCCAGTGGCAGCCGGGCGCCCACGCCGGGCTGCCCGGCACGTACTGGAAGAACGAGTGATAGCCGCCGTCCCTCGCGGTGATGCCGTGCGGGTCGTTGATCCACCCGGACTGGGGCGTGAAGTGGAACTCGGGCCTCATCGTCATCCCTTCGCCGAGACGATCTTCAACCTGCGGGTCAAGCCTGGAGCGCCGCGCGCCGGATGTCGATCGCGAGGGACGCTCGTCGCTCCCGTGGCATCCACCGACACCCATCCGTTGTCCGCTCGCACGCAGCCCAGGTCGGCACGCAGAGAGCCCTGGGCACGAAACGAGGCCGCACGAGGCCCCGACCCGCGGCCGGCCCGACCCTGGTGCGGCGACGCGGCCGGGGTGCGCAGAGGCGCGTCCCGACGGACCGGCGCCTGACCAACGCCTCTTGACGAGATACCCCATAGGGGTATCTTGGAGTGATGGACCACCACCGTCACCTCTCGACCGCCACCACACGCTCGCTGGTGCGCGACCCCGTCTGCGGGATGGAGGTCGACCCCGCCTCGAGCCAGCACCACCACGAGCTGGACGGGCACACCTTCCACTTCTGCTCCGCGGGGTGCCGTTCCGCCTTCGCAGCGAATCCCGTTGAGTTCCTGACTCGCTCGGAGGGCAACACCCGTGCGGGGCACGACCCCCGGGCCGCCGGCGACGACCGCGTCCACGCGACCCCTTCCCCCGGCGACGAGGTCGAGTGGACGTGCCCGATGCACCCGGAGATCCGCAGGCCCGGCCCCGGCTCGTGCCCGATCTGCGGCATGGCGCTCGAGCCCGTCACCGTGACCGCCAGCAGCGGGCCCAACCCGGAGCTGGCCGACATGACACGCCGGTTCGCCGTCGCGGTCGTCCTCAGCATCCCCGTGCTCGTGCTCTCCATGGGCCGCGAGCTCGTCCCAGCCCTGGAGGACGCGATCTCCGCGACGGCAGCCAACTGGGCCCAGCTCGTCCTGGCCACGCCGATCGTGCTGTGGGCTGGCTGGCCGTTCTTCCAGCGCGGCTGGACCTCCGTGCGCACGCTGAAGCTCAACATGTTCACCCTCATCGCCATGGGCACCGGGGTGGCGTGGCTGTTCAGCGTGGTCGCGACCGTCGCGCCGGGTGTCTTCCCTGAGGCGTTCCGGATGGACGGTGCGGTCGCCGTCTACTTCGAGGCCGCCGCCATCATCACCGCGCTCGTGCTGCTCGGACAGGTCCTCGAGCTGCGCGCCCGGGAGAGCACGACCGGCGCGATCCGCGCGCTGCTCGACCTCACGCCCACGACGGCCCGGCGCATCGAGCCCGACGGCTCGGAGTTCGAGGTCCCCCTCGACGAGGTGCAGCTCGGCGACCTGTTGCGCGTCCGCCCCGGAGAGTCGGTTCCGGTCGACGGGTCCGTGCGCGACGGCAGGTCCACGGTCGACGAAGCCATGGTCACGGGCGAGTCCATGCCGGTCACCAAGGCCGCAGGCGACACCGTCATCGGAGGCACCGTCAACCGGACCGGATCGCTGGTCATCCGGGCCGACAAGGTCGGACGGGACACCATGCTCGCCCGCATCGTGCAGATGGTCGCCGAGGCGCAACGGTCACGCGCGCCCATCCAGCGGCTCGCCGACCGGGTGTCGGCCCTGTTCGTGCCGGCCGTCATCGCGGTCGCTGTTGCTGCGTTCGCCGTGTGGGCCGCCGTCGGCCCGGACCCGCGCCTCGCGCACGCCCTCGTCGTCGCCGTGAGCGTCCTCATCATCGCCTGCCCGTGCGCGCTCGGCCTCGCCACGCCGGTCTCGATCATGGTCGGCGTCGGGCGCGGCGCCTCGCTCGGCGTCCTCATCAAGAACGCCGAGGCGCTGGAGCTCATGGAGAAGGTCAACACCCTTGTCGTCGACAAGACCGGCACCCTCACGCAGGGCCGCCCCTCCGTCACGCACGTCAGCGCCGCTGACGGGGTCGCCGAGCAGGAGGTCCTCCGGCTGGCGGCCGCCGTCGAGCGCGCCAGCGAGCACCCGCTCGGCCTGGCGGTCGTGGGCGCCGCGACCGACGCCAGCCTGGTCGTTCCTGACGTCACGGACTTCGACGCCCCCAGCGGCAAGGGCGTCACCGGCACGGTCGACGAACACCGGGTGCTGGTGGGCAGCAGGCCGTTCCTCGTCGGCGAGGGCGTGGACACCGCCCGCCTCGACCTCGAAGCCGACCGGCTGCGCGCCGACGGGGCCAGCGCCGTCTACGTCGCGGTCGATGGTCGCGTCGCGGGCGTGCTCGCCATCGCCGACCCGGTCAAGGAGACGACTCCCGCTGCGCTGAAGGCCCTACGCGACGACGGGATCGAGGTCGTCATGCTCACCGGCGACAACACGGTCACGGCCCAGGCCGTCGCCCGCACCCTCGGCATCGACCGCGTCGAGGCCGAGGTGCTCCCCGCGCACAAGAGCGAGGTCGTCAAGGCGCTGCGCGCCGAGGGCCGGGTGGTGGCCATGGCCGGGGACGGCGTCAACGACGCCCCCGCCCTCACCGCGGCAGACGTGGGCATCGCGATGAGCACCGGCACCAACGTCGCCATCGAGAGCGCCGGCGTCACCCTGCTCAAGGGTGACCTCACCGGCATCGTCCGCTCCCGCGCACTCTCCAGGGCGACCATGTCGAACATCCGCCAGAACCTCGTGTTCGCCTTCGTCTACAACGCCGCCGGCATACCCCTTGCGGCCGGCGTGCTGTACCCGCTGTTCGGCCTGCTGCTCTCACCGATGATCGCCGCGGCAGCCATGGCGCTGTCATCCGTCAGCGTCATCGGCAACGCCCTGCGGCTGCGGAGCCGACGGCTGTAGCGGAAGGGTGAGAGGCGCCTGCCATCAGTCGGCGGGCGCGGGCGGGTCACCGGCGACGAGGCAGGTAGCGGTGCTCGGGCCGGCCGGTGGAGCCGTAGGACAGGTCGAGGTCGATGAGCTGCTTCCTGACCAGGGTGGCGAGATAGCGCTGGGCCGTCGGGCGGCTGGCGCCGAGGAGCTCGGCCACCTCAGCGGCGCCGATGGACTTCGGCGCCGCCGTCACGATCTCGAGGACGCGGGCCATCGTCGGCTGCAGCCCGCGGACCGTGGCGGCCGTGCGGGAGGGGGTGCTCCTCAGGCTGTACAGCGAGTCGACGACCTCCTGGTCGACGTCACGCTGGCCAACGGGTGCTCGTTGGAGCCGCTCGGTCCACGCGCGATAGGCCTCCAGCTGCTCGCGCAGGGCCGCGAAGGTGAACGGCTTGACGAGGTAGTAGAAGGCGCCGAGCTGCATGGAGGTGCGGACCGAGTCCAGGTCGCGGGCAGCGGTGACGAGCAGGAAGTCCGGAACGGCGCGGCTGGTGGCCGTGAGCCTG
The DNA here is from genome assembly GCF_056396225.1 of Terrabacter sp. 05T424. Taxonomy (NCBI): domain Bacteria; kingdom Bacillati; phylum Actinomycetota; class Actinomycetes; order Micrococcales; family Intrasporangiaceae; genus Terrabacter; species Terrabacter sp. 05T424. Next base: position 169,724 of record NZ_JBFTLB010000001.1, on the reverse strand, counting down.
CGCACGAGGTCGAGGCCGGTGTAGTCGGGCAGGTACATGTCGAGCAGCAGGAGGTCGGGTGCTGCCTCACCGACGAGCCGCTCGGCCTCGGCCCCGCTGTGCGCCTCGCCGACGACCCGGAAGCCCTCGACTCTCGTGATCGCGAGGGCGTGCGCGTGAGCCACGTGGTAGTCGTCGTCGACGACGAGGACGTCGATCATGCGGCTCCCTCCCGGACCCGGATCGGCAGTGACACGTCGAAACGAGCACCGCCCGGTGACGACGCAGAGATGGTGCCACCCGACCGGGTGACGAGCCGGTGCACGAGAGCAAGCCCGACGCCGCGACGCATCACGCCGCGGGGGCTCTTGGTCGAGTAGCCGTCGACGAAGACGTCGTCGATCCGGTCGGCGGGGATGCCGGGCCCGGAGTCGACGACGGTCAGGTGCAGGGCACCCTCGCGGACGCAGAGGGTCACCGTGACCTCGCCACGGGGATGGCGCCCTGCCGTACGCGCGTCGTCGGCGACGGCATCGACCGCGTTGTCGATGAGGTTGCCCAGCACGGTCGTGACGGGCAGGCCCTCCACGTCGACCGCCTCGACACGACTCTGCGGGTCGAGGCGGACCATGACGTCGCGCTCGGCCGCCACCGTGGTCTTGGCCAGCAGGAGGGCCACGACGACGGGTGCAGCGATGCGCGAGCGGATCTCCTCGCTCACGAGCGAGGTCTCCTGCCAGAGCTGCTGGCTGTACTGCGTCGCCTCCTCGACCTCACCCATCTCGAGCAGCACCGCGAGCACGTGCAGCCGGTTGGAGAACTCGTGCTCCTGGGCGCGTAGGGCCGTGGTCAGACCCTCGACGGAGTCCAGCTGCCGCAGTAGTCCCTCCAGCTCGGTGCGGTCGCGGATCGTCACGACCCAGCCCGCGTCGCGGCCGCCGACGACGACCGGCATCCGGTTGAGCACGAGCAAGTGCTCGTCGGTGACCGCGACGAGGTCGGTGCCGTCGGCCTCCCCGGTCACGACGCGACGCAGGTGACCCGGCGGCAGGACGTCCTCCACCGCCTGTCCGAGCCGTGCGGTCTCGAGGCCGAGGAGCCGGCGCGCCTCGCTGTTCAGCACGTTGATCGCCCCGTCCGCGTCGACGCCGAGGACCCCCTCGCGGATACCGTGCAACATGGCCTCGCGCTCCTGCACGAGAGCGACGATCTCGGCCGGCTCCACGCCGAAGGTCACCCGCTTGATGGCCCGGGCGAGCAGGAGCGAGGCGAGCACGCCGAGGCCGAGGGCGAGAAGGCTGTAGAGCGCGATGTCGGCCACCTCGGCGGACACCCTCACGCCGACCTCCGACTCGAGGATGCCGACCGACACCTCACCGACCGGTCGGCCGGACGCGTCGAGGACCGGCGCCCGCGAGTTCGCCGAACGGCCCAGGCTGCCCTCGTCGATGCCGGTGTGCACGTGACCGTCGAGCGCCACGACGGGCTCCTCGACTCGCTGTCCGACCAGCGACGGGTTGGGGTGTGAGTAGCGCAGGCCGTCGCGGTCGATGATGACGACGTACGACGCCTGGGTCGCGGCGCGGATGCGCTCGGCGAGCTGGGCGAGCTCGTGCTGCGGGTCCCCGTCGCGCAACGCTGCCGCGACCTCCGGCATGCGGCCGACCGTGACCGCCACGGTGGTCGCCTGCTCGGTGGCCTGGGCGTCTGCCGCCTGCCCGGTGAGTCGGATGTAGAACCCGAACCCGACGGCCATCGTCACGACGACGATGCCGAGGACGGCGAAGAGGATGCGGGACGCCAGCGTCCGGCCGAACCTCGGCATACCCCTCCTCACGCACCTCTCCTCACACCGTCGTTGCTCCGTCCAGCATGACTGAGCAGAACGCACAAAACCACGGACAACGCGAGTATCACGATCAAGGCGCACAAGACTTCAGCGCCGGTCCCGCCCGCTCTTACGGTGACGCAACTCAACGAAGAGAAAGGGTTTCGGTCCATGGCAGCCATCGAGCTACGCAACGTCACCAAGACCTTCCCCACCAGCGGGGGCGGCACGTACACCGCCATCGAGAACCTCAGCCTCACCGTCGAAGAGGGCCAGTTCTGCGCCGTCGTCGGTCCCACCGGCTGCGGGAAGTCCACCACCCTGACGCTTGTGTCCGGGCTGGAGCGTCCCACCCGTGGCGAGGCCGTGGTCCACGGGAAGCCAGTCCAGGGCATCGACACGAGCACCGGCTTCGTCTTCCAGCAGGACGCCGTCTTCCCGTGGCGCACCGTCCTCGACAACGTCGCGGCGGGGCCCCTCTACCGCGGGCAGTCCCGCGCGGAGGCCACCGGCCTGGCGCGCGACTGGCTGCGCCGCGTCGGCCTGGCCGGCTTCGAGGACCGCTACCCGCACCAGCTGTCCGGAGGCATGCGCAAGCGCGTCGCCCTCGCCCAGACCCTCGTCAACCAGCCGCGGATCCTCCTCATGGACGAGCCGTTCAGCGCGCTCGACGTGCAGACCCGCGCCATCATGTCGACCGAGCTGCTGCAGCTGTGGGACCAGACGCGTCCGGCCGTCGTCTTCGTCACGCACGACCTCGAGGAGGCCATCGCCCTCGCCGACAAGGTCGTCGTCATCACCGCGGGCCCGGGCACCGTCAAGGCCGAGTTCGAGATCGACCTGCCCCGGCCGCGCGTCGTGCAGGAGATCCGGCTGGATCCGCGGTTCACGCGTCTCTACGGCCAGATCTGGGAGGCGCTTCGCGCCGAGGTCGAGGAGGCGTACGCGCGCACGACCCGCCTGACGGAGGTGGCCTCGTGAACGACGCCGCGATCCGCCAGGACGGGTCCCTGACCGCTCAGGCCACCGAGGTCCGTCCCGTCCCGCCGGCGGACGCCCCGGCACGCTCGACGTCGCCGCAGGCCCGAGCCCGCAACCGGCGTCTGCGCCTGGCCGGTGTGCGCCTCGGCATCGTCGTCGTCCTCGTCGCTGCCTGGCAGCTGTGCGTGCACGCCACCATCGTCGACCCGTTCTTCTGGGGCGAGCCGACCGGCGTGTGGAGCACCCTCGTCGACTGGTTCACGATCGGCACCCCGCAGGGCTCGCTCGGCACGCAGATCCTCGTCACGCTCGAGGAGGCCGTGCTCGGCTTCATCATCGGCGCCGTGCTCGGCGTCGTCTTCGGCATCGCGCTGGGCCGCATCCAGATCCTGTCGGAGATCTTCGCCCCGTTCCTCAAGGCGGCCAACTCGATCCCCCGCATCATCCTGGGCTCGATCTTCACGGTCGCGTTCGGGTTCGGCATCCAGTCGAAGGTCATCCTCGCCGTCGTCCTCGTCTTCTTCGGCGTCTTCTTCAACGCCTTCCAGGGCAGCCGCGAGGTCGACCGCAACCTCGTCGCCAACGCCCGGCTCCTGGGGGCCTCACGCTGGCGGGTCACCCGCGACGTCGTGCTCCCCTCGGCCTTCACGTGGATCCTCGCCAGCCTGCACATCAGCTTCGGCTTCGCCCTCATCGGCGCGCTCGTCGGCGAGATCCTCGGCGCCAACGAGGGACTCGGCCTGCTGATCCGCTCCTCGCAGAACAACTTCGACATGAACGGCGTCCTCGCCGGGATGGTCCTCGTCGCCACCATCGCGCTCACCGCAGAAGGGCTCATCACGCTCCTCGAACGTCGCCTCCTGCGCTGGCGGCCCCCGCAGACCCACGGAGGCGCGCACGAGTAGCTCCCGCCGCCCGCACCACGCCCGCCAACCACAACGAACCCCAGAACCACCCATGACTCAAAGGAGAGTTCCTTGAACACCAAGCGAATCGGCGCACTGGGCGCTGCCCTGCTCGCGATGTCCACGATGGCGGCCTGCGCCAACAACGCCTCCGGCGCCACCGGAGCTGCCGGCTCGGTGGACGCCAACGCCCCGACGGTCACCATCATGGTCGGCGGCATGAGCAAGCAGATCTACCTGCCGTTCATGCTCGCCAAGCAGCTCGGCTACTACGCCAAGGCCGGCGTCAACGTCAACCTCGTCGACGAGCCCGCCGGAGGCGACGCGACGCAGAACATGCTCGCCGGGCAGGTGCAGGGTGTGGGCGGCTTCTACGACCACAACATCGCCCTCCAGGCCCAGGGCAAGTCGTCCGAGGCGGTCGTGTCGATGCTGCAGATCCCCGGCGAGGTCGAGCTGTGCCGCAGCGACCTCAAGGGCACGATCAAGAGCCCGGCCGACTTCAAGGGCCAGTCGCTCGGCATCACCGACACCGGCTCCTCGACCGACTTCCTGACGCAGTACCTCAGCAAGAAGAGCGGGGTCGACCCGACGCAGGAGACCCGCCGCGGCGTCGGCGCAGGGCAGACCTTCATCGCCGCGATGAAGCAGAAGACCATCGCCTGCGGCATGACGACCGAGCCGACCGTCAGCAAGGCCCTGTCGGACGGCACGGCGTTCATCCTCCTCGACATGCGCACGGCGGCCGGCTCGAAGGCTGCGCTCGGCGGCACCTACCCGGCCACGTCGCTCTACATGCCGACCGACTGGGTGAACGGCAACAAGGCGACGGTGCAGAAGCTCGTCAACGCGTACGTCGCGACGCTGACGTGGATCCAGCAGCACAGCGGCGCCGACATCGCCGACAAGATGCCGGCCGACTACTACAAGGGCGTCGGCAAGGCCGCCTACGTCGCAGCCCTCGACAGCGAGAAGGGCATCTTCAACGCGACCGGCCTCATGCCGGCCGACGGGCCGCAGACCTGCCTCGCAGTGCTCGGTGAGTTCAACCCGAAGGTCAAGGGCAAGTCGATCGACCTGGCCAAGACGTACACGAACGAGTTCGTCCAGGCGGCAACGCCGCTCACCTGATCAGTGCCTGGGCGGGCCACGCCCGCGCACGGCAACCGTGGGGTTCGTCAGAGGCCCTCACCCCGTCTGCGGGGTGAGGGCCTCCGACGCGTGGGTGACTGGCGAGCGTCTGGCGCTCCGGGCCCGCAGCAAACGACGCCGCACCGGGCAGGGTCGAGACCACGACCATCAGGAGCAGTGCCACGTCGAGGTGGTCGGCCACCGCCGGGATGGCGGCGAACACGTAGCCGCCGCCGAACATGACGTCGGCCCGGGTCGCGGCGCCGACAACGTTGTGGGCCAGAAACCGACGACGGTTCATGCCTGCGACGCCGGCCACGGCGGCGGCGGTCACGGCTGCGAGTGACATCCAGACGGGAGCCTGGAGGGCACCCGCGGGAACGAGGACGTCGGCGGTCACCACGAGCGTGTCGGCCGGCAGGAGGAAGCCGGCGAGCAGCCCCGTCTCGGCGAAGGCCACCGCCATGATCGCCAGCAGCGCGAAGGGGCCCAGCGGTGTCAGGAGAGGGAGCAGAGCGGCCTTCACAGTCACCTTGAATGGACTGGGGGCCAAGGGCGCCGGGTCTGTTGCCCGGCGTCCGCGGTGAGGCCCTCACGACGATGATGGGTCGCGCCCCTGTCCCCCTCGTCGCTGCCGCCTGTGCCTGCAGTGTGCCTTGTCGTGAGGACGAGCACGGCCGACGAGCGACGGCTGCGACGACCGCGGCGTACGCGGTGGGGCGTGGTGCGCCGGATGGCCCACTCGGCGACCGCGAGGTTGAGCACCCAGGCCGCTCCCCGTGAGGCGTCGAGGGCGAGGACGCTGTGCCCGAGGATCGCGCCGCCGATACCCTCCGTGAACACCTGGGTTCCGGCGCCGAGAGCGATCGCGTACGTGCGGGTCATCCAGGCCCGGTGGGCGCGGACGTCGCCGCGGCGGATGAATGTCACGCCGAGGACGAGGCCGGCGACCATGGCCGGGCCGAACACCAGCCGCAGGGCGAACAGCAGGGGGCCGCTCCCGGGCTCGGGCGGGAGGACGAGCGTCATCCAGAGCGCCGACCCCGCCACGGCGGCGCCTGCAGCGACGATGACCCGGCCCGCCCGGCGGTGCCAGGACGGGTGCCGCCGGCGGACGGCGGGGACGAACTGGACGGCGCCGAGGAGTGCGTAGACGGCGGCACCGACGATGTGGACGATGACAGGCAGCGGGGAGGCGGTGAACCGCGGGTCGGAGGGGATGAGCCGAGGGCCTCCGGCGAGCTCGACGAGCCTCGCGGTGCCGGCCACGAGCGGGATGGCCGACAGGGCCACCAGTGCGACCGGGATGCGCCACCCCCGCTGCCGGGTGGTCATCGGACCGACACCGCAGGCCCGGCCTGCGCTGTGGAGGCGGCAGGGAGGGACGAGGTGGTGCTGGCGCGCTGGTCACGCCACAGGGACGCCCCAAGGACGATGAGCGCGATCCCGGTGGGGACGGCCAGAGGCCGGTTGAACGACTGCGGCAAGAAGGCGAGGGCCGCGGTGGACACGTTCCCGACGGCGAGCAGTGCGGCGCCCCAACGGTTCAGGATGCCGGCCCGGAAGGTGGCGATGCCGAACAGGAGACCCCCGAGGACGTAGGCCACGCCGGTCACGGCGAAGACCGTCGTCAGGGCCCCGATGTCGCCAGTGGCCTTGCCGTGGAAGGCGGCCTGGATGACGTCGTTGGTCCAGCCCGGGTCCGTGTGCGCCGTCGTCGGTAGGGCGAAGGCGGCCAGGAAGGTGCTGCTGAACATCAAGAGGTAGCCGACGGACAGGAAGAGGGCCCCGAGAAGGCCGACGACACCGACCTTGGCCCGCTGGCGCAGGTACATGCCGGCGATGCCCACCAGCGCGAGGGCGGACATGACGGTCTTGGCAGCGTTGCGGACGACCCAGTCGGCGGTCGTTGCGGACTCGACGGTCATCTCAGGGTGGTTGACCTGGACGGCGACGAAGATGGCTCCGGCGACGGCCGTGGCGATGCCGGCGGCCTGGCCGAGGCGGGCGGTGGTGACGTTCATGGCGGGTTCCTCCTGCTCGGTGCCCCGGCGGGCTTGCCGGGATGTCCTGACGGTAGGAACCGGCGGGGTGACGGCGAATCACCATCGGTGGTGATCCGGTGGGTGACTCGCGTCAGAGGTGGCCGAGCTCGCGAGCTCGCTCGACGGCAGCGCGGCGGGTGTTGACGTCGAGCTTGGTGAAGATGTGCCTGGTGTGGGTGTGCAGCGTGTTGACCGACACGTAGAGCTCCCGGGCGATGTCCGGACCGGTCAGCGTCGTCGCGAGCAGGCGCAGCACCTCGAGCTCCCTCTCGCTGAGCGCGTCCGCGGGGACGCCGTCGTTCGTTGCCGCGGGGGCGGCTGGGCCCGGTCGGTGGGTGGCGCGCCGGAGGGCCCGCGCGTGCTCGCCTGCCGCGGGGTGGCGCTCCGCCGCGAGGAGCAGGCGGTCGAGCGGCGGCCCCTCGTCGAGGAAGAGGCGCACGAACCCGGCTGGAACGCCGAGGCTCAGGCCGGCGGCCAGCTCGGCGATGGCAGCGGCACGCTCGCCGAGCGCATCGTGCGCGAGAGCGCGCTGCACGTGGACGTCGACGACGCCGGCTCCGCGACCGCCGGCGAGCGCCTCGCCCTCGATGGCGGTCAGGCGTGCCACCACCTCGTCGAGGTTCGAGGCCCCGGGGCGTGCGCGGTGCTCGGCGATCAGCAGGCGCACGTGGGTGAGCTGGTTGAACTCGTCGAGGTACCCACCGCTCGCCTCACGGGCGACGCGGACGGCGACGGCCCACTCCCGCGCGTCCGCCAACCGTCCCTGCGTGATGTGGATGCGTGCCCGCAGCGCCGGGAGGGGCCGGACGTCGGGAGAGAAACCCGGGGCGTACGCGTCCGAGGCCTCCCCGAGCAGGCGCAGCGCCCCGTCGGGGTCTCCCTGCGCCAGCCGCAGCCGCGCGGCAGCCACGGCCCACCGGTGACGGTTCTCCATCAGCGAGGCGGAGTCACCCAGCGCTGATGCGGCGGCCAGGTGCTCGGCGGCACGCACGAGGTCGCCCTGCTCGACGAGCACGTCGGCCAGGCCGACGTGCAGGTCCCCGAGCGAGGCGAGGGCGGCGCCGGGGTGCTCCTGCGCGGTCGCGAGTGCCTTCTCGAACAGGCGCCGGGCCTCGTCCGGGCGGCCACGTGCCGTCCACATGCTGCCCAGAGGGACGGTGCCCCCGAGCTCGTCGGCGACGTCGCCGGCGGCGCCCAGGGAGCGCAGTGCGGCTGCGAACGTGGTCACGGCTTCGTCGAGGTCACCGCGGGCCCACGCGGCCATGCCCAGGAAGCCAGCTGCCCCGCCGCGCGCCATGTGGTCGTCCGGCCCGAGCTGGGCCAGCGCCCGACGTGCGTGCCGTCGGGAGGCGTCGGTGTCGCCTCTGGCCTGAGCGGCAGAGGCGCGGAAGACCGCGATGGTGGCCGGAAGCGTACGCAGCTCCTCCCGGGTGGCGGCCGAGGCATCCTCCGCGGGCACGGGAGGGTGCGCCGACAGGGCTGCGTCGGCATGGGCGAGCCAGGTGTCGACACCGGCGAGGTTGCCCTCGACGAGACACGTCCACGCCCGGTAGGCAGCCAGGAACGCACGCGGCCGCACCGCCTCGTCGGGCAGTGCGGTCAGCCAGTCACGGATGAGGCGGTCGTGGCGGCGTTCACGCCGAAGGTCGGGCAGCGCCCACTGGACGACGTCCGCGGCATGGTCGGGGTCGTCCGAGACCAGCGCGTGTTGCACCGCCTCATGGGGACGCTCGTGGTCGGCGTACCAGCGACTGGCCGCGTGGTGGAGCAGGGCGGCGCGGTCGGGCTGCTCGGCGACCAGTCGTGAGCGGAGGACCTCGGCGAACAGGTGGTGGTAGCGGAACCATACCCGCTGGTCGTCGAGGGAGACGACGAACAGGTTGGCCCGGTCGAGCGACTCCAGCATCGTGCGGCCGTCCTGTCGGCCGGTCAGCGCGTCGGTCAGGGGTCCGGTCAGCTCCTGGAGCACGGAGGTCTCGAGGAGGAACTGTCGCACGTCGTCGGGTTGGAGACGCAGGACCTCCTCGACGAGGTAGTCGAGGATGAACCGGTTGGTTCCGGCGAAGGCCTCGACGGAACCACTGCTGTCCGGAATCCCTTGCAGCGAAAGGCCGGCAAGCTGCAGACCGACGGCCCATCCCTCGGTGCGGGCGGCCAGGGCCTCCACGTCGCGGGCGGTCAGCGACAGGCCCATCACGCCGCCGAGGAACGACGAGGTCTCCTCGGCGGTGAACCGGAGGTCGGCGGCCCGCAGCTCCAGCAGCTCGCCCCGGGCGCGCAGCCGTGGCAGCGGCAGGGGCGGGTCGGCACGGGTGGCGATGGCGATGGTGAGGCGGGGCGGTGCGTGCTCGAGCAGGAACGCCACGACGGCGTGGGCGTCCGCGGCGTCGATGACGTGGTAGTCGTCGAGGGCCAACACGGTGGCGCCCGCGTGGAGGTCCAGGTCGTTGACGACGCTGGTGAGCACGGCTTGCGCCGGCGGGGCGCCACCGTCGGCCATCAGCCGGACCGCCTCCGGGAGGTCCTCCACGGAGGCGAGCGCAGCGACGACGTGCTCGAGCAGTCGGGCCGGGTCGTTGTCGCCGTCGTCGAGCGAGACCCAGGCGACGCGTCGTCCGGTGACCGAGGCGGGGGTCAGCCACTGGGCCAACAGGGTCGTCTTGCCGAAGCCCGCCGGGGCCGAGACCAGCACGACGCGCGGCAGTGAGCCGACCGTCATCCGGTCGCTCAGGCGTGGACGCGGGACGAGGTTCGAGCGCGTGACGGGCATGTGGAGCTTCGTCCCGAGCAGGGCCACAATCCGAGCATAGGTAGTCGTCCGACGCCACGCAGCGTTATCGCCCGGAGGTCCGGGCTGAGGGCCCGTGGTCGGGCGCGAGGCCATCGGCCGGCCGCACCGGCGCGTCACCTGACATCACGTTCCAGGCGTTGAACACCGCCGTCATGGCGGCGAGCCATGCTGCACCGAGGACGAAACCGGCGACGACGTCACTGATGAAGTGCGCGGCGAGCGCCACCCGGGAGAAGCCGATGAGCAGCACCATGACGACGGCCACGGCGCACGCGATCTGTCGCCAGTAGCCCCTCAGCACGGGAAGGAACAGGAGGAGCAGCACACCGAACCCGACGACGGCAGCCTGGGAATGACCGCTCGGGAAGCTGGCGCCGGGCTCGTGGACGAACGGCTGGCTCACGACGGGCCGGGTGCGGTGCACGGCCGCCTTCACGAGGGAGTTGAGCAGCGACGAGCCCGCGATGGTGACGACGACGAACACGGCCAGACGCCAGAGGCGGCGCCACAGCAGCCAGATGACGAGGAGAACCGTGACGATCTGCCACGCCAGCGCGGACCCGATGTCGCTGGCGGTGCGCATGACGGCCACGAACACCGGGTGGGTCAGCGCGTACTCGTGAAGCCGGTCACGGGCCGCGAAGTCGGCAGCGTCCAGCGGGCCCCAGTTGTCCTCGACGAGGAGCAGCAGCATCGCGAACGGCACCACAGCCAGCAGCAGCGCGCTGGCCACGAGGACTTTCCGGGCTCCGTAGCGGGTCGTCGCACGGCTCAACATTTCTGGCATCGCATTCTGGACATCGGGCGCCTCTCCGGCCTTGGATCGAGACCTTGGAGGAAACATGCCCGCAGGGCAGTGCGGTCAAACAGCGCCTGTGGCCGGGCCACCTCACGCGGCAGGAACCAGCCCCCGCTCGCACTGCGGCGAGCGGGGGCTGGTCTTGTGCCCGCCCGAGGGCGGGCTTGGACTCAGGCACCCCTCCACGAGTACCGGTCGTCCGATGTGACGACGCCCCTTGTCAGTGCGCCGTCACTTCCTAAGACGATCGAGGCGGCGGATCATGACAGCCTTTTCATCTCGTGCAGGGACAGCTTCGCGAGCAGGTCGCCCCAGATCAGTCGGGTGTCGACCTCGGTGAGGACGCGGCGGGTGGTCTGCGTGCCGGGGACTGTTCGAACCTCCGAGCGCGAGGACTGGGTGGACAGCGCCGTGAGCAGGATCGGCGGGCTGTCACCGATCGGCCACACCTCGCCCAGCTCGATGGCGTCGGGGAGGTGCAGTGAGGTGAACCGCTCGAAGAGCCACCGACCGAGCGCACCGCTCGAGCACAGCCCGTGCTCGAGCTCCGCGACGGAGACGGCGCACTGCCGGTACGCCTCGACCGGGACCAGGGTGGTCTCCAGGTCGGGCAGGCCGAGGACGTATGCCGCAGCCTCCGCGTCGGTGTCCCGGTTGTACTCCGGCGTGGCCGGGTCGAGGGCGCCTCCCACCCAGACCAGCCTCAGCCTGTCGGCGATGGCCGGGTCCAGGCGTACCGCAGCTGCCACGTTGGTCAGCGGGCCTCCGCACACCAGGTGGAGCGGCAGGTGGTCGTCGCGGTGCGCCTCCGCGGTGATGGCGCTCACGGCGGCGGACGCCTCCCCATCGGAAGGCGTTGGGTCGAAAGGCGACTCGCACCCCGCGGCCACGATCGGCGGATCCTCGAGGCCCACCTCCTCGACGAGACGAGCGGCGAGGGCGGCCCCGTCGGCCGCCTTGCTCACCGGCGAACCGAAGTGCGGGGACAGGAACGAGCTGGTCACCGCGACGACCCGGTTCGAGGGCGACAACAGATGGTGGGCGAGGGCGAGGAGCCCGTCCGGGTCACCGGACCAGTCGTTGTCGACGATGACCCGGCAGCGGGGACGCACCGGGAGCGCGGACAGGCTCATCGGGGGACCTTCCTGCTCAGTGGATTTCGTCGGCACTGAAGAAGAGCGCCGGCTTCGGCGCCGGCACCGGCTCGTCGATGGTCGCGGTGAAGGAGTGCCGCCCGGAGCCGACCTCGACGGGCGCGCTGCCGTCGGGCAGCACGATCTGCGCCGTCGTGTTCGGCGGGACCGTGACGTCGAGCGTGAACGCCGTCCCGCCCGACAGCGTCCACGCGACGGCGGCGGTGCCGTAGGGCGTCTCGTGCGTCGCCGCGGCGGACGTCACCCCGGGCCCGGGCCGCGGTTGCACCCGCAGCCGTCGGTAGCCGGGCGCGGCCGGCGCGAGGCCCGCCACGGTGCGGTGCAGCCAGTCCGCCACCGCGCCGAATGCGTAGTGGTTGAAGGACGTCATGTCGCCGGGGTTGATCGAGCCGTCCGGGAGCATCGAGTCCCAGCGCTCCCAGATGGTCGTGGCGCCCATGGTGACCGGGTAGAGCCACGACGGGTTCTCGCGCTGCAGCAACAGCTCGTAGGCCGACGCGAGGCCACCGGCGTTCGTGAGCGCGTCGGTCACCAGCGGCGTCCCGAGGAAGCCGCTCGCGATGTGGAACCCGTCCTTGAGCACCTGTTCGGCCAGCAGGCTGCCGGCGTGCTCACGCTGCTGGGGCGTGAGCAGGTCGAACTCCAGGGCGAGCGCGTACGCGGTCTGTGACGGGAAGGCCACCCGGCCGGTGGGCGTCACGTACTCCTCCCGGAACCGGGCCGCGGCCCGCTCCGCCAGGTCGGCATACCTGGTGCCGTCCCGCCCGAGCACCTCGGCGACCTGCGCCACCGTGCGCGCAGAGCGCGCCAGGTACGCGACCGCGACGCACTGCCACGGCGTCCGGGCCGCGGCCGGGTTGTCGGGTGGGGCGGCGGTGTCCAGCCAGTCACCGAAGGAGAACCCGCCCGCCGGGAAGTCGAGGTCCGCGCCGGCCCGACGCTCGAAGACGTCGATCCAGGCGGTCATCGACGCCCACTGGTCGGCAAGCAGGCCGGCGTCGCCGGTGCGCTCGTAGAGCACCCACGGCACGACGACGGCTGCGTCGCCCCAACCGACGTCCGCCGCCAGCGGGAAGGGCAGGAGCTCGAGGAAGGGCACGAACATCGGCACGAGACCGTCGTGGTCCTCGAGCTGCTCGACAGCGAGGTCTGCCAGCCAGGACTGCAGCATCCCGGACGCGTCGAAGAGGAACGACGCCGAGGGCGCGAAGACCTGCAGGTCACCGGTCCAGCCCAGCCGCTCGTCGCGCTGCGGGCAGTCGGTGGGCAGGTCGACGAAGTTGCCGCGCATGCCCCACACGACGTTCTCGTGGAGGCGTTCGACGTCGGGGTCCGAGCAGCTGAAGGTGCCGGTGCGCCGCAGGTCCGTGTGGACGACGACGGCTTCCAGGTCATCGGCCGTGAGCTCGCCGGGCCACCCGGTCACCTCCGCGTAGCGGAAGCCGTGGAAGGTGAACCGCGGCTCCCAGCTGCGCGGACCGTTCCCGTCGAGGATCACCACGTCGGTCGCGTCCGCGGCGCGAAGCGGCCGCACCCCCAGCTCGCCGTGCTCGAGCACCTCCGCGTGCCGGACCGTGATCTCGGTGCCGGCCGGGCCGTCAGGCAGCGCGAGACGGACCCATCCGACGAGGTTCTGGCCGAAGTCCACCAGCGTCCGTCCCGAGGGCGAGGTGGAGACCTGCTGCACCGGAAGGCTTTCGACGCGTCGCACCGGCGGCCCCGTCGGCGCGACCAGGGTGGACACGTCGAGCGACCCGAGGTCGACCGGCGTCCACCCCTCGTCGTCGAAGCCCGGGGAGGACCAGCCGGTGAGGTCGCGCCGGAGGTCGACGGTCTCGCCCTTGTAGAGGTCAGCTCGGGTCTCGGCGCCCAGGGCGGACCGCCACGAGCCGTCGGTCGTGACGACCGTGCGGCTCCCGTCGGGGTGCTCCACCTCCAGCTGCGCGAAGGCCCCGGTCCGGTCGCCGTAGAGGTGGCGCCGCCCGGTGAAGCCGAGATGGCCCCGGAACCAGCCGTCGGCCAGGGTGATCCCCAATACGTGCCGGCCCGGGCCGAGCAGCGACGTGACGTCGTAGGTCTGGTAGCGGAGCCGGTGCCGGTAGCTCGTCCATCCGGGGGCCAGCACCTGGTCACCGACGACGCTGCCGTCGAGCTCCGCCTCGTAGATGCCCTGCGCGGTGGCGTACAGCCGTGCGCGGACCACGGGCTGCTGGATCTCGAACTCGCGGCGGAGCACTGCCACCGGCTCCCCCGCACTCCCCGGCTCGGGCAGCAGCGGCTGGACGAGCTGCGCCGTCCAGTCCGACGGCTCCAGCAGGCCCGCCTCCACGACGACGTCCTCGCTCCACGCCGACGGCCCCGCGGACCCCTCGGACCCCTCGGACCACACGCGTACGCGTACGGCTCGGCGCTCCCGGCTGGCCAGCGGCGGGGCACCCCAGGGCACGAGCACGGACTCCGCCGTGTCGACCCGGCCCGACGACCAGACCGCGCCGTGGGTCGGCTCGATCTCCAGCTCGTACGCGGCCTGCCGCCAGTCGGCGCTGCCGGTCTGCGACACCCAGGAGAGCCGCGGACTGCGCTCGCCGATGCCGATCGCCCGGCGGTGGTGCTCGACGGTGACGGGCTGGACGAGGAGGTCGCTGACGGTCCGCGCGCCGGCTGGGGCTGCCCCGGCAAAAGCGGTTTCGGTGGTCACTGGGAGGTCTCCTCGTCGATGGTGCAGGTGAAGGCGTGCCGACCGGGCCCTGCGGCGCGGGTCGTGCCGTCAGGCAGCACGACCTCGGCCTCGGTCCCGGCGGGGACGACGACACGCAGCTCGAAGGTGTCGCCGGACCGTCGCCAGGCCGACTCGATGTGCCCGTAGGGCGACTCGTGCGTCGCCTCGGCGCAGGTGAGGCCGCCACCCGGGCGTGGGTGCACCCGGAACCGCCGGTACGCGGGCTCGAGCAGCTCGATGCCTGCCACGTGGCGGTGCAGGAACGAGATGACCGCGCCCTTGGAGTAGTGGTTGAGCGACTCGTGGGCCACTCCGTCGGGCGAGACACCGTCCCAGCGCTCCCACACCGTGCTCGCCCCCCGGTCGACCATGACGAGCCAGCCCGGCTCGGAGTCCTGGAGGAGCAGCTCGTAGGCGACGTCGAGGTGTCCGGTCTCGGCAAGCACCGGAAGCAGGTGGGGCGTCGACAGGAAGCCGGTGCCCAGGTGGGTGTCGGCCTCGCGGATCAGCTCGACCAGACGGGCGGCGACCGGTCGGCGAGCGTCGGCCGGAACCAGGTCGAACGCGAGCGCCCGCACGTGGTTGGCCTGGGTGTCCGGGGTCAGCCGGCCGTGCGCGTCGAGGTACTCGGCCTGCCAGGCCAGGCGCACCTGCTCAGCGAGGGCCGCGTACCGCGTGGCGTCGTCCTCCTTGCCGAGCACCGCGGCGATGCGCGCCATTAGGTCGGCGCTGTGGGCGTAGTAGGCGGTGGCGACGTCGCCCTGGTCGGCGGCGACGAGCTGGTCCATGGGTGCGGGCCCGTCACCGGGTTCGAGCCACTCACCCCAGTGGAAGCCGGTGTCCCAGACGAACTGCTCGTGCGGTGCCGGCACCGGTCGACGCGCTGCACGTGACGGGTGCCGCTGCTCGCGGGCCATCCGCTCGGTGCGGTCGAGCCAGCGGACCATGGTCGGCCAGAGCTCGGCGAGCACCTGGTCGTCGCCGTAGGCGCGGTGGATCTCCCACGGCACGATGACCGCCGCGTCGCCCCAGCCGGCCGAGCCGTTGAGGAACGCGACCGGGCCCTCGCGGCCCTCGTGACCCGGGGTCGGGCTGACGTTGGCGATGGTGCCGTCGGGCCACTGCGCGACGGCAACGTCTCGCAGCCACTTGGTCGACAGCCCGGCGACGTCGTAGAGGAAGGCGGCGGTCGGCACGTAGAGCTGCCAGTCGCCCGTCCATCCGTGCCGCTCGCGGTGCGGGCAGTCGGTCGGGATGTCGCAGGCGTTCCCACGGAAGCTGCGCACCGCCGCGTCGTGGAAGGCGTCGAGCCGTTCGTCGCTGCTCGAGAAGCAGCCCGTACGCCGCATGTCGGTGTGGACGAACACGCCACGCACGTCGTCGACGGTGAGCACGTCGGGGTGTCCTTCGATGCGGACGTACTGGAAGCCGTGGGTCGTGCGGCGAGGCTCGAAGACGTCACCCGGCTGCCCGGCGGAGACCACGCGGTCGACCTGCCCGGCCGGCAGGGGGTGGGGCAGGAAGGGCAGGTCCGGCTCGAGGTTGTGCACGGTGACGTCACCGTCGCTGTCGAGCCGTTCACCGTGCGTGAGCGTGGTCGTCGTCCCGGCCGGACCGAGGTTTCGGAGCCGGACCCACCCGTTGATGTTCTGGCCGAGGTCGATGACCTGGCGGCCGTCGGGAAGCCGGTTCACCGAGACCGGCACGATCTCCTCGACAGCTCGCACCGGCGGTGCGGGTGAGTCGACCAGACCGCCGAAGCCGTGGTCGACGACGATGACGTCGCCCCACCCGTCGTCGTCGAACCGGGGCGTCGTCCAGTCACGCTGCAGCCGGTTGAGGTCCCACTGCTCGCCCGCGATGAGGTCGGCAGTGACGACATGGCCCAGTGAGCTGTGCCAGCCGTCGCCGGTGCCCAGGACGGTGACACTGCCGTCGTCGTGGGTGAGCTGCAGCTGGGCGAGGAGGGCGAGCCGGGTGCCCCACTGGTCCGCGGCGCGCGTCACACCGGTCTGCCCACGGAACCAACCGTCGGCGAGCACGACGCCGAACGCGTTGCGCCCCAACGTGATCGAGCTGGTCACGTCGTGGGTCTGCACCTGCAATCGCTCGTCGTATTGCGTGTAGCCGGGGGTCAGCTCGGCGTCGCCGACGCGTGCCCCGTTGAGGAACGCCTCGTAGAGACCTTGGGCGGTGGCGTGCAGCCGGGCTGAGGCGACCGGGCGGTCGACCTCGAACTCGAAGCGCAGCAGGGCGGCCGGTCGCTCGCCGGGCGCGCCTTCGGGCATCTGCCCCGGCTCGACCCACGACACCGCCCAGTCATCGGTCCAGAGCAGGCCGGTCTCGAACCAGGCCGCAGCCGAGGTGGCGCTCTCTCCCAGATCGGTTCGCACCGCCACCTGCCACTCGACCCGTTGGGCCGAGACGAGGGGCGGTCCGCTGTAGGTCACGAGCAGGGACCGGTCGCTCTCGACCCATCCCGAGTCCCAGCCGTTGTCAGCGGTGATGCGGTACGCGTGCTGCTGGCGGGCGCCGTCGGGCAGCCTCCACGAGAGTCGGGGCGCCGTCGTCAGGATGCCGAGTGCCGCGTCGAGGTGCTCCACGCGCAGCCCGGTGGGGACGGTGCTCACGACGTCGTCTCCAGGCTCGGGGCGGTCACGGGTGGTGCACCGGTACGCGGTCACGGAGCTGCGGGACGCGATCCGCGTGGTGACAGGCGACGGACGTCCTGTCGACCAGCCGGAGCGGGGGCCGCTCGGTCACGCAGACGTCCGTCGCCAGTGGGCAGCGCGGAGCGAATGGGCAGCCGGTCGTGGCGGGCTGCGCGGCCCCTGCCGAGCCGATGCCGAGAGCCTCGCGAGCAGTCCGCCGCGCGGCCTGCTCGGCCGGGCGTGGCACCGGCGCGGCCGCGGTCAACGCGACCGTGTACGGGTGGCGTGACCGGGAGCTGACGGTCTCGGCCGGCCCGGTCTCCATGACCTGCCCGCGGTAGAGGACGACCGACCGCTGGGCGAGGAACCGGACGACCCCCAGGTCGTGGGCGATGAACAGGAACGCCAGGCCCCGTTCGTCGCGGAGGTCGGCGAGAAGGTTGAGCACCTGGGCCTGCGTCGACAGGTCGAGGGCCGACACCGGCTCGTCGAGGACGACGACCTTGGGGTCACAGACGAGGGCCCTCGCGATGGCGATGCGCTGACGCTGGCCACCGGAGAACTGGGACGGGTAGCGGTCGACCGCGTCGCCCGGAAGCCCGACCGACTCGAGACCGGCCCGCGCCTTCCCCCAGGCCTGCTCACCCTTCACGCCCATGAGCCGGAGCGGCTCGACCAGCGTCTGACCGATGGTGCGCGCGGGGTTGAGAGAGGAGTACGGGTCCTGGAAGACGACCCGCAGGTCGGCCACGAGCCGGCTGCGCTGCTTGAGCGACATCGACGTGATGTCGTGCCCGTGCAGCCTGACGGTGCCCGCGGTCGGCGGCTGCAGGCCGAGGACCGCCTTCCCGATCGTGGACTTGCCCGAGCCCGACTCGCCCACCACGCCGAGCGTCTCGCCGGGCCGGATGTCGAAGCTCACGCCGTCGACGGCGGGGGGCAGGTCGCGTCCCCTGCGTCCCGAGCCGTAGCGGACGACCAGGTCGCGCACCTCGAGGACCGGCGCCGCCGCGTCGACGGGTTCCGCGTCGAGAGGGGTCGTCGCGGCAGCAGGATGCGTGGCGCTCATGAGGAGACCCCAGCGGTCGGTGACGTGGGAGACGTCGGCGAGGACGGTCGGGTGGTGGCGGGGGTCGTGCGCTCACCCAGCAGGGCCCCCAGGTCGAGCGCGGTCTCGGCGCTTGTGTCGTCGGGGTCCCAGGTCGCGTGGGCCCGGGACAGCTCGTCGACCCGGACGCACCGCACCAGGCCGACGTCGTGCCCGGGCAAAGCGGCGAACGACTCGGAGCACTGCGGCTGCGCGAACTGGCAGCGGCTCGCGAACCGGCACCCGGTCGGCCACGAGCCCGGTGGGGGCACGGTGCCGGGGATCGAGGCCAGCCGCAGCGGCACCGGGACGCCCTCGGGAACGTGCGGGTTGGCCCCGAGCAGGGCCATCGTGTACGGATGCGCGGCGTCGTCCAGAACGGCTGCGACAGAACCGGATTCGACGACCTCGCCGGCGTACATGACCACGACGTCATCGCAGATGTCGGCGACCACGCCGAGGTCGTGGCTGACGATGATGACGGAAAGGCCGGTGTCGCGTACGAGCGCCCGCAGCAGCGAGAGGATCTCGGCCTGCACGGTGACGTCGAGCGCCGTCGTCGGCTCGTCGGCGATGAGCAGCTTCGGCTCACCGGTCAGGGCGAGCGCGATGCAGACGCGCTGAGCCATGCCGCCGGACAGCTGGTGCGGGTAGCTCTTGAGCACGCGCTGGGCGTCGACGATGCCGACGCTGCGCAGCAGGTCGGCGGCGATCGTCTTCGCCTGGGCCCGGCCGACCCCGCGGAAGCGGCGGATCGGCTGGGTCAGCTGGTAGGCGATGGAGAACATCGGGTCGAGTGCGACCATCGGCTCCTGGGAGATCATCGCGATCTCGCGGCCCCGGACACCCTTGAACTGCTGTATGAGACCGACGAGCTCGCGGCCCTGCCACAGGATCGACCCACCAGACACCGAGACGCCGTCGGGCAGCAGGCCCAGCAGGGAGCGGGCCGTCATCGTCTTGCCGCAGCCGGACTCGCCGACGAGCCCGAGCACCCGACCCGGACGCAGCGCGAAGTCGACGCGGGTGACGAGCTGCGGACCGTCGTCCACGGCGATCGACAGCTCGCGCACCTCCAGGACGGCGTCGGGGTCCGCAGCAGGCCACGTCGACGACGAGACGACGCGCGTCCTGCGCCGCGGGACGATCTTCTCCGCGGTGGCCTTGCCGGCGATCGCGTCGGCCAGCTCGTTGACCGCGACGACCGTCAGCGCGAGCACGAGGCCGGTGGGCACCATCAGCCACGGGGCGTCGTAGATGTGCTGTGACGCCGTCTGGATCATGACGCCCCAGCTCGGCTCGGGCTCGGCCGGTCCGAAGCCCAGGAAGGCCAGGCCGGACTGGATGAGCAGGGCGATGCCGAACAGCTGCGCCGCCTGCACGGCGATGACGGTGGCCATGCCGGGGAGGACGTGCCGCAGGTTGACCGCCAGCGAGCCGAGGCCGTTGACGCGGGCCGCGTCGACGTAGAGCCGCTGGCGCACCGACTGGGCGACGCCGAGCATGATCCGGTACACGACGGCCGAGATCATCACGCCGAGGATCGCCATGACGAGGTAGATCTTGATGCCGACGACGCCGATGACGGCGAGCAGCAGGATCGTCGACGGCAGGGCCATGACGATCTCGGTCAGCCGGCTCGTCACCTGCTCGGTGCGCCGGCCGCGCTGCGCCGCCATCAGGGCGAGCGGGATGCCGATGCCGAAGGCGACCAGCACCGTGAGCGTGGAGACGAGCAGCGGCTCGGCTCCGGCGGTGAAGATGCGGCTGAGGATGTCGCGGCCGTTGGGGTCGGTGCCGAGCCAGTGGGCCGCGGACGGGCCCTCGAGCCGGTGGGCGAGGTCCTGCGCGTCGATCTCGTAGGGCCGCCACAGCGTCGCAGTGAAGGAGGCGACGACGACGAAGACGAGCCAGGCGACGCCGAACAGGGCTCCCGGCCGCCGCAGCACCATGGTGCGCGCCGGGCGCAGTGTCGCGGGGACGGGTTCGGTGGCGACCTCGTCGGCCGCGTCGAGGGGCAGGACGCTCATGAGGTGCGCACCTTCGGGTCCAGGGCCGCGACGACGAGCTCGAGGAGCAGGTTCGTCACGACGACGACGATCGTGGCGATGACGACCACGCCGACGAGTGCCGGGAGGTCGTGGGAGCTGGAGGCCGCCTGGCTGGCCTGGCCGAGGCCGGGCAGGGCGAAGAGGTTCTCGATGATCACCGAGCCGCCGAACAGGGCGATGAACTGGATGCCGAGCACCGAGACGACGGGCACGCTCGCGTAGCGCAGGGCGTGGACGTAGCGGATGCGCCACTCGGGCGTGCCCACGGCCCGGAGGGTGCGGACGTGCTCCTGCCGCAGCGCCTCACGCATCCCGGCGCCGGCCGTGCGGGCGATGATCGCCGCCCCGCCGACGGTGAGCGTGAGCACGGGCAGGGCCAGGCTCGTCAGCCAGCCGACCGGGTCGTCGCCGAAGCGCGTGTAGCCGGTCGCGGGGAGCCAGCCGAGCTGGAGCGAGAGCACGTAGACGAGCAGGATGCCGACCCAGAACGCCGGCAGCGAGAGCGCCACCCCGCTGCTCGAGGTGATCAGTCGACCGAAGCGGCCGCCGCGAACAGCGGCCGTGACCCCGAGCACGACCCCGACGACGCCCGAGAGCAGGGTGGCGAACAGGGCGATCGAGGCCGTGACGGGCAGCCGGGCGGCGAGGTCGGCGCCGATGTCCTTGCTGTCGATCAGTGACGTGCCGAAGTCGAGCCTGAGCAGGTTCGCGAGGTAGTCGACGAACTGCCGCCACAGGGGCAGGTCCCAGCCGAGCTCGTGGTTGTACTGCGCGATCTGGGCGGCCGTGCCGGAAGGTCCGGCCTTGATGGCGCCGGGGCTGCCGGGAGTGGCGTGCACCAGCAGGAAGCTGATGAGGACGGCGGCCAGCACCGTCAGGACGGCCAGCGCCAGCCGCCGGGAGACAAAGGCGAACATCTCGAGTTCCTCGTCTGGGTTGTCGATGGGCCGGGAGGGCCGGATGGCCGAGGGCAGGGCCCGGTGGCCGTGGGCCGGTGGCTGCGACGGTGCCGCAGCCACCGGCCGGTCGGAGAGCGGTCAGCTCGACGCCGTGATGCTGTGCAGCACGAGGTAGTTGTTCGTGCCCGCCCAGCTGGGTGCGGCGACCTTGGCGGCGTTGTAGCCGGCATACGTGAAGTCCTCGTACACCGGGATGTACCAGCCGCTGTTGGTGATGGCGGCGTTGAGGTCCTTCAGGGCCGCGTCCTGCGCGGTGCCGGTGGCCCCCAGGGCCTTGCCGAGGGCCCCCTGGATGGCGGGGTCGGTGGCCTTCTGAAGGTTGGCGAAGCCGCCGACCACGACGCCGGCCACGAAGCCGGCGGGGTTGCTGCCGACGCTGAAGGGGCCGAAGCCGAGCGGCTGGGTGACGGCCGCTGTGAAGATCTGGTCGGTGGACGTCGCGCTGACGAACTTCAGCGTGACGCCGATCTTCTTCCACTGGTTCTGGATGGCGAGCTCGTCAGCGGTTGGCTGGCCGCCGATCGTGAGGTCGATGGCGAGGTTCGGGTAGCCCGCAGTCGCCAGCAGCTGCTTGGCCTTCTCCGGCTGGTACGCGTACGTGGTGTTGAGCGCCTCGGCGAAGCCGGGCGAGCCCGACGGGAAGAGCTGCGCCGTCGCCTTCGAGGCGGGGTGCAGGTCCTTGACGATCGCTGCGCGGTCGGTGCCGTAGCTCAGTGCGAGGCGGACGTTGGGGTCCTTGAAGGCCGGGTTGGTCTTGCCGAGCTTGTCGAAGACGGGGAAGCCGACGATGACGCCGCCCACCTTGGTGGTCTTCTGCTTGGAGTCGACGAGGGCCACGGTGGTCTGGTCGAGCTGCCACGCGACGTCGGCCTGTCCGGAGACGACGGCGTTGGCGAGCGCCTGCGGGTCGGTGATGACCTTGAAGACGATGGTGTCGTAGGACCAGTCCTTGGCGCTCCACGCCTTGCTGTTCTTGACGACCTGGTAGCTGCTGCCCTTGGTGGTCCTGCCGGTGTCGAGGGTGTACGGCCCGGAGCCGTCGGGCGCCGTGGCCAGCGACTCGCGCTTGTCGACCGCGTTGGCGCCCACGATGATGCCGCTCGTGTCGGCGAGCGCGCTCTCGCCGCTCGCCTGCGGCTGCGCCCAGGTGATGACGACGGTCTTCGGGTCCGGCGCCGCGACGTCCTTGATCTCCTGTGTGCCGCCCTTGCCGAGGGTGCCGTTGATGAGCAGCTTCGAGTTGCTGCGCTGGTCGAGGTTCTTCTTCACCAGGGTCGAGTCGAGCTTCGAGCCGTCGGAGAAGGTCACACCGTCCTTCAGCGTCAGGGTGAGCTGGGTGTTGCCGGCGTTGTTCTTGAACGCGGTGACCAGGCTGGGCTTGACCTTGCCGTCCGTGTCGGTGACGAACAGCGCGTCGTACATCGAGGAGAAGAAGGTGAACTGGCCCTGCGCGTAGAGCTGCGGGTCGTAGCCGCTGGGGGCCGCATCGGAGTTGAGGGCGACGGTCACGGTCTTGGCGGGGCTCGCGCTGCCGCCCCCACCGCCGTTGCCGGCGCCGCAGGCCGCGAGCGAGACCACGGCGACACCCGCGGTCAGCGCCAGGGCGGGTCGGGTGATGAGTCGGTTCATGGTTCGGCTCCTTTGCCGGAGATCTCGGAGATCGGGATGGACGGGCCACACGTCGGCCCGGGCACGAAGCGGTGGGCGCCGTGGGCTCCCTGGCGGGCTCCGACCACGATGCGATGCCGTCCCGCTCCGGCGTCATGCCCTTGCCGTTCAATGGAAGACAAGGTGGTCCTGCCCGGTGCAGAATGCGGATCGATGGAAAACTCCTGCGGCCCCTGCGCCCACCCGTGACGGAGGCGACCGGCGAGCCCGGCCGGGTCCGAGGCCGGCGACCGCCCCACGGCGACCCCGTCGTCGACCGGGCCTTCGCGCTGCTGGCCGCCTTCGACGCCGGCCACCGGTCGCTCAGCCTCGGCGAGCTGAGCCGCCGCAGCGGCATCCCGACCAGCTCCACGCTGCGGCTGGCCGGGCGGCTGATCGCCTGGGGAGCCCTGGAACGCGGCGACGACGGCAGGTTCACGATCGGTGTGCGCTTGTGGGAGGTGGCCTCGCTCGCGCCGCGCGGTCAGGGCCTCAAGCAGGTGGCCCTTCCGTTCATGGGCGACCTCGAGGAGGTCACGCGTCAGCACGTCCTGCTCGCGGTCCGCGAGGGCAGCGAGGCGCTGCTGGTCGAGCGCCTGTCGGCACACCAGGCCATGGACGTCCTCTACCGGGTCGGCGGTCGCCTGCCCCTGCACTCGACCGGGGTGGGTCTCGTGCTGCTCGCGTTCGCGGAGTCCGAGTTCCAGGCCTCCGTGCTCGACCAACCGCTCGTGCACCTGCCCGAGCGGGTCCCGGTCTCGCCCGCGGCGCTGCGGCGCACGCTCGCCGACATCCGCCGCGAGGGGCTGGCCACCGTCCGACGGCGGGCGCCACAGCCGCTGGTGAGCGTGGCCGCCCCGATCTTCGGCGCCGACGACAAGATCAGTGCCGCCCTCTCCGTCGTGGTGCCGCAGGAGAACGCCGAGCCACGGCTCCTCGGCCCGGCCGTCCGCACCGCTGCGCGGTCCATCTCGCGAGGACTCGGCGCGGGCCGGTCCATCGGCAACCTCGAGGCCACCGCCTCTTCCTGACCCCCGGGCCCTCCGGACCCGGCACACGGCCTGTCCTTCGGCCGGTGTGCCGCTCAATGGCATCGGCGGTGGGAGCACGGGCGGCCGTTGGGCACGCTCGTCCTGCACCGCGGCAGGCGTCCAGCCCGTCGCGGCAGACACTCGACCAAGGAGCGCCCGTGCCGGTCCACCCCGTCGTCTCGTCCAGGTTCCACCTGCTGGAGGGCATCGAGTCCTTCGAGAAGGGGATGGCCGACCCGAGCCTGCGCGCGCGGCTCGACGAGTTCATGTCGATCACCGACGCCCCGGCTCCCCCGACGGTCGAGGTGCGGGAGGACGCGGCACCCGGGCCGCACGGACCCGTGCCGGTCAGGATCTACACCCCGGCCGGCGACGCGATCGGGCGGCCCTGCCTGGTCTGGCTGCACGGGGGCGCGTTCCGGATGGGCGACCTCGACATGCCGGAGGCCGACTGGACCGCCCGCCAGGTCTGCGAGCGTGCAGGCGCCGTCGTCGTCAGCGTCGACTACCGCCTCTGCGTCGGCGGCGTCACCTTCCCCGTGCCCCACGACGACGTCGTCGCTGCCGTCCGGTGGGTGCGGGACTGCACCGGCACCCTCGGCGTCGACGCCGACCGGATCTCGCTGGGCGGCGCGAGCGCGGGCGGCAACCTCGCCACCGGCGCCGCCCTGCGCCTGCGGGACGAGGACGGCTGGCTGCCGGCCGCCCTGCTGCTCGCGTACACGACGTTCCATGCCGTCGTGCCGGCGCCGTCGGCCCGGCTGGCACCACTGCTTGCCGAGATCCCGCGCCTGCTCCGCTTCCTCCCCGAGGACCGCCAGGGCATCACCGAGAACTACCTCGGCGGGCCTGCCAGCCTCGCCGACGGCTACGCGATGCCGGCCAACGCGGTCCTCGACGGGCTCTGTCCCGTCGTGCTGCTCAACTCGGAGTACGACGACCTGCGCCCCTCCGCGGAGGCGTTCGCGGGCCTGCTGGCAAGGGCCGGCGTGGACGTGCGGCAGGTGGTTGTGCCGGGGATGTTGCACGGCTTCCTCAACCTGCACACGGGGATCCACCAGGTCGACCGGGCGCTGGGTCTCATGGCCGAGGTCGTGTGCGGCGGCAACGGCCTGACATGACCGTGTCGCCCGCGGCCAACCCGCTGCTGCCCGGCTTCAACCCCGACCCGAGCATCGTCCTCGTCGACGGCGTCTACTACCTCGTCACGTCGACGTTCGAGTACCTGCCCGGCCTGCCCGTCCACCGCAGCACCGACCTCGTGCACTGGGAGCACATCGGCAACGTCGCGACCCGCCCGCGGCAGCTCGACCTGGGCGCCGTGCCGACACCGGGCGGCGCCTGGGCACCCACGATCCGCCACCGCGACGGCGTCTTCTACGTCATCGTCACGGTGATGCTGGGCGGCCGCGGCTGCGTCGTCTTCACCGCCACCGACCCCGCCGGCCCGTGGGACGACGGCACCCCGATCCCCGCCGTCACCGGCATCGACCCCGACCTGGCGTGGGACGACGACGGCACCGCTCTTGTCACGTTCGCCGGCTTCCCACACCCCATCCGGCAGGTGCGGGTCGACCTCTCCACCGGCCGCGCCCTCGAGGAGGTGCGCACGCTGTGGGAGGGCACCGGCCGCTACGCGCCGGAGGGCCCGCACCTCTACCGCCGCGGCGAGCACTGGTACCTGCTCGTCGCCGAGGGCGGCACCGACCGCGGCCACGCGGTGAGCGTGGCGCGGGGGCCCTCGCCGACCGGCCCGTGGGAGGCCGACCCCGACAACCCGGTCGTCACCGCGACCGGCACGGAGAACCCGGTGCAGAACCTGGGCCACGCCGACCTCGTGGAGACACCGGACGGCGGCACGGCGATGGTGCTGCTGGGAGTGCGTCCGGTCGGCTTCGGCCTCGCCTTCTCGCCGCTCGGGCGGGAGACGTTCCTCGCCCCGGTCCGGTGGGTCGACGGCTGGCCGCGGGCCGACCTCGTCACGCCGAGGCCGACGCCGGACGAGGACGTCGCGTTCGACCTCACCGACCCCGACCTGCTCAACGACCCGGGCTGGCTGTCCGTGCGCCGCCCACCGTCCGAGGTGGCCACAATCGGCGACGACGGGCTGGTGCTCACCGGCGACGGGCGAGACTTGGGCGACGCCGTCCCGTGCTTCCTCGGACGCCGGCAGCGGCACCTGTCGGCGACGGTCTCGGTCCGGGTCGACGCCTCGGCAGGCCGTGGCGGGTTGGCTGCCCGGCACGACGAGACCCACTGGTTCGCCGTGGAGGCCCGTGTCGACGATGGGGCGACGACGGTCACCGCACGCGCGGCACTGGCCGGACTCGAGCGGACCTGGTCCGTCGAGCTCGCGCCGGGCGAGGTGGAGCTGCAGATGGACCTGGTCCGGCCGCCCGGCGGGTTCGTGCCGGGCGCCGCCGGTGGAGGCACCGTCCGGCTCGGCGCCGCCAGCGACGGCCGGCACGTCCAGCTCGCCGAGTTCGACGGCCGCTACTGGTCCTTCGAGGTCGCGCAGTCCTTCACCGGCCGCGTTCTCGGCCTCTATTCTGCCGAGGGGCGGGTGGCCTTCTCCGAGCTGCGCTACCGCGGCACCGACGCCCTCCCGGAGGGATAGGCGTGCCAACCAATGGCAGCGCGCTGGGCTGCGGAGGCCGCGGTCACGGATGCTCAGGGCTGTCGATGCCAAACCGACCCAGGAGAGCCGCATGAGCTTCGAGTACCTGATCGACCCGTCCAAGGGCCCGCAGTGGAAGGGCGTCCTGCCCGGCGAGCCCAAGCCGTACGTGCTGCGCAAGGGCGAGGGCGAGCACTCGATGCTGTTCGCCGACCTGTTCACCGTGCTGCTGTCGGGTGACGAGACCGAGGGCCAGTTCGGCATCATCACGGCCGACTCGCCCGCCGGTGACATCATCCCGACGCACTCGCACAACGAGACGCACGAGACGTTCTACGTGCTCGACGGCAAGGTGCGGCTCTTCTACCAGGACGCCGAGGGCGAAAAGCACTCCGAGCTGCTCACCCCCGGCGACTTCGGCTTCGTGCCGGCCGGCTTCGCGCACGCGTACAAGATCGAGGAGGCCGCCCGGATGATGGGCACCCTGTCGGGCGGGTTCGAGCGGTTCTTCCAGCACATGGGCACCGAGACCGACCACGCCACCACGGACCAGCCGCCGTTCATCCCGGACTTCCCGCGGATGGGCGCAGCCGCACAGGAGCACAACATGCAGTTCCTGCAGGGCTTCGAGTGGCCCGACGCCTGACCTCCGCGCCATGACGACTCCCCCACTCCCACCTCCCGCGCACGAGGGGCCGCTGCCCCCAGCCCGCACGGTCGTCGGTGGCATCACCGTGCTGGCCGGCGTGCCGTATGCCGCGCTCCCGGGCAGCCGACCGCTCGAGCTCGACCTCTTCCTCCCCGCTGACACCGCCGACACCGACGCGCCGGTTCCGGTCGTCGTCTTCCTGCACGGCGGCGGGTGGCGCCTCGGCAGTCGCCACTCGGCCGGCCCCGCGTATGCGGCATCCAGCCCTTTCGAGCACGTCGCGCAGGCGGGCGTCGCCGTCGCGAGCATCGACTACCGGCTGTCCGGTGAGGCGGTCTGGCCCGCCCAGCTCCACGACGCGAAGGCCGCCGTGCGGTGGCTGCGCTCCCGGTCGGGCGAGCTGGGCATCGATCCCGCGCGGATCGCGGCGTGGGGCGAGTCGGCCGGCGGCCACCTCGCCGAGCTGCTCGGCCTGACTGCGGGCACCGCGGGCACCGCAGCGCTCGAGGGCGACGTCGGCGTCACCGGACCCTCCGGCGCCGTGTCGGCGGTCGTCTCCTGGTACGGCCCCAGCGACGTCGCGGCCGTCGCCACCGACACCGGTGCCGACCCCCTCGACCCGGCCTCCCGTGAGGCGCTGCTGCTGGGCGCCCCGCCGCAGACCGTGCCCGACACCGCTTCTGCGGCGAGCCCGATCTCGCACGTCTCGGCCGACGCGCCACCCTTCCTGCTGCTGCACGGCAGCGCCGACCGGCTCGTGCCGTGCGTGCAGAGCCAGCGGATGCATGCCGCCCTCCAGGCTGCCGGTGTGGACGTGGAGCTGGACGTGCTCGAGGGGGCAGACCACATGTGGCGGGGCTCCCCCGAGGCTCCACGGCTGGCGCTCGAGCGCACCACCGACTACCTGCGACGGCACCTGGCCGTCGCGACGGAGGACGACAGATGAGGATCGCAGGCATTCGCAGGGACGGCGTCGTCCACGTGGCGGCGTTGTCGCCGGACGGCACGCAGCTGACCGTGCTCGCCGGACTGGACGAGTTCTGGGCGGACCCCTCGGGGCACCTGTCCTCGGACCCGGTGGGCGAGACCCTGCCCGCGGCCGGCGTGGAGCTCGTGCCGCCCGTCCTGCCGGGCGCCCGGGTGATCTGCATCGGCCTGAACTACCTCAAGCACGTCGCCGAGGGCTCGTTCGCGAGCGAGGGCGTGCCGCCCCACCCGACCCTCTTCGCCCGGTGGACGCAGTCGCTGACCGTCGACGGCGCGGAGGTGCCCGTCCCCTCGAACGAGGACGGCCTCGACTGGGAGGGCGAGGTGATGGCCTACGTCGGCAGCACGCTCGTGGACGCGACCCCCGAGGAGGCGCTCGCGGCCGTCGTCGGCTACTCGACGTTCAACGACCTCACGTCGCGGCGGGCGCAGAAGCTCACGTCCCAGTGGATCCTCGGCAAGAACGGGGACGCCTCCGGGCCGCTGGGGCCGCTGGTTCCGGCGGCCGAGGTCGGTGACCTGCGTGACGGGCTGCTGGTGGAGACACGCGTCAACGGCGAGGTCGTCCAGAGCGGGCGCACCGACGAGATGGTCTACACCGTCGGCGACACGCTGTCGCTCATCTCGCACACCCTCACCCTGCGTTCCGGTGACCTGCTCGCCACGGGCACGCCGTCGGGCGTGGGCTACTCCCGCACTCCCCCGTGGCTGCTGCAGCCCGGTGACAAGGTCGAGGTCGAGGTCGAGCGCCTCGGCGTCCTGACGAACCATGTCGTCGACAACTCCGCCCGCGAGGCACGTCGGTGAGCGGCGAGTTCCGCCAATACCTCTTCGCGCACGACCACCCGCGGGTGGCCGAGGTACGCGGGTTGGACCCGTACGCGTACCGCGACCTCGCGGCGACGCCGGGCACCTTCACAGGCGGTCTCGTCGAGGGCTGGAAGCCCTTGTACCAGAATGACTTCCGCGGGGTCACTGAGAGCGGCGTGCTACGCAAGGACCTCTACGTGCTCACCCCCGCCGCGGCGGGCGAGGAGGCGCCGGTGGCCGAGATGGTCGCGGCGGCGGACGACCTGCTGGCCGCACTGGACGACGGTGGGCGGGAGCGCATCTCCTTCGCGGTCGACGCCGTCGAGTGGCAGACCTGGGCCAACCCGGAGTTCATGCAGTTCGACACCGGCCTTCGGCTGGACCTCCAGCCGGCGGACGTACGGGAGAAGGCGCTTGCGCTGGTGCGCGCGTCGCTCTCGCCCGAGGGTTACGAGCTGACCCACGCGATGATGCGGATCAACGGCTTCCTCGGTGAGGTGGTCGACCTGCCGACGGTGCTCAACGAGTTCAGCTACAACATCGCCCTCTACGGCCGGCCTGACCTGCACGCGCCGTGGGGCTGGCAGCTGTTCGGCCACCACTGCGCGGTCAACTGCCTCGTCGTCGAGGGCCGGATGCTGCTGTCGCCGGTGTTCCTCGGCGCGGAGCCCGACGAGATCGACGCGGGTCCGCACGCCGGGCTGCGTGACGTCTTCGCCGACCGGATCGACCTCGGGCTCGCTCTGATGGCCGCGCTGGACGACGACCAGCGCCGGGTCGCCGTGGCGTACGACCTCATGGTCGACCCGGCGATGCCGGAGGGTCGCGTGCACCCCGGCGACGAGCGGCACCTCGCCGGAGCGTTCCAGGACAACCGCGTCATCCCGTTCGAAGGTGTCCGCGTCACCGAGCTGGCCGCCGAGGCCCAGCACCTGGCCCGGCAGATCGCCGAGTCGTTCGTGCGGCTGCTGCCCGAGGGCCCGCGGGGCGCCCGGATGCGCGAGATCGAGGCGCACCTGGACGAGACCTGGTTCTCGTGGATCGGTGGCAGCGCCCCCGGCGACGTCTTCTACTACCGCCTGCAGTCCCCGGTGCTCGTCGCCGAGCTCGACCACCACTGCGGGGTCTTCCTCGACTACGACACCCCGCAGCCGTTCCACATCCACACCGTGATGCGCACACCGCACGGCAACGACTACGGCCGCGCCTGGGTGAGGCAGTGGCAGGCACGGCACGCCGCCGACTGAGCCGGCCGGTGTCTCGCTCGCACTGCCGCTCAATGGAATCGGCCTACGTCGACCCGTGGCGGACCCCGGATGCTGGACGAGAGCCGGACGGAGCCCGCACCTCGCGGAGCGCACGCGCAACGCCCCTCGGCGACCGCCGTCCCGACGGACGAGCACCTCGACAGGAGAACCGATGACAACCGTGCCCGACAGCGTCCCGGTGCTGGTCGTCGGCGGTGGCCCCAGCGGGCTGGCCGTGGCGATCGAGCTCGGCCGACGCGGCATCGAGGTGCTCGTCGTCGAGCCGCGCTCGGTGCTGGACCCGCTCCGCCCCCGGGCGAAGACCACCAGCGTCCGGACGATGGAGCACCTGCGCCGCTGGGGCATCGCCGACCGGCTGCGCGACGCCGCCCCCATCCCGGTGGGCTACGCCCAGGATGTGGTCTTCGTGACGGGACTGTTCGGTCACGAGATCACCCGCTTCGAGAACGCCTTCGGGCTCTGGGCGACGCCGCCCGACCTTGCAGCGGAGCCCGGCCAGCAGGCGCCGCAGCCGGTCGTCGAGGCGGTGCTCCGCGACGCCTGCGCCGAGCTGCCCACGGTCACGCTCCTCACCGGCTGGCTGGCCACGTCGGTCGCCGACGGCCCGGACGAAGCGCGCGCGGTGCTGCAGGACTCCCAGGGCCGTACGCGTGAGGTCAGGGCCGACTACCTGCTCGGTTGCGACGGCAGCAGTGGCGTCAGCCGGACGGCCATCGGAATGCGCTACCGAGGGTCGTCGGGCACGGTGCCGAACCTGTCCATCACGTTCCGGAGCCGCGCCCTCGAAGAACGTGACCTGTGCGCGCACGGCATCCACTACTGGGTCATCGGGGCGCGGCACGGCGGCCTGATGGGTCGCCTCGACCTCGACGGCACGTGGTGGGCCATCGTGCAGGGCATCGACGAGGACGTCGCGGACGTCGACGCGGTGGCCCTCGTCCGGTCGCTGGCCGGCGACGACATCGACGTCGACGTGCTCGCGACCGACCCGTGGTCGGCCCGGATGCTGCTCGTCGACCGCTACCGGGGCCGGCGCGTCTTCCTGGTCGGCGACGCGGCCCACCTCAACCCGCCGTGGGGCGGCCACGGCTTCAACACGTGCGTCGGCGACGCGGTCAACCTCGGCTGGAAGCTGGCCGCCGTGCTGCAGGGCTGGGCCCCCGAGGCACTCCTCGACAGCTACGAGGCCGAACGGCGCCCCGTGGCGGAGCGCACGATCGCGGCCGCCGGCGAGCAGGAGTCGTTCCTGGCGCCATCCTTCGCCGCTGCCGACCTGGACGCCGATGGCATCGCCGGCGAGGCGCTGCGGACCGACGTCGCCCGCGCCCTGCAGGCCAAGGACCCCGAGTTCCACAGCCTGGGTCTGGTCCTCGGCTACGACTACCCGTCATCCCCGGTCGTGGTGTCCGACGAGCCTTGCCCGACAGGGCAGCCCGTGAACACGTTCGAGCCGTCAGCCCACCCGGGCGCCCGCCTCCCGCACGCGTGGCTCCCCGACGGCCGAGCGATCTACGACCTGCTCGGCGAGGACTTCACGCTGGTGCGGCTCGCGCGCGACGCCGGCACCCACCCGCTGCGCGAGTCCGCCGAGCGGCTCGGCATACCGCTGCGGGTCCTCGACCTCGCGCACCTGCCGCGGCTGCGCACCCTCTACGGCGCCGACCTCGTGCTCGTCCGTCCGGACCAGCACGTCGCGTGGCGCGACGACGAGGTCACCGACCCGTTCGACCTCCTGCGGCAAGTCGTCGGCGCCGAAGACAGCCCGACCACCGACACCTCCCCGACATCCCCGCTCGACGAGCTCACCCACTGACCACCACCACCGCTCAAGGAGATCCATCAATGCAGACACGCCACGGGACGATGGCCACGGAGCGCCCCGAGCGCTACGCCAAGCAGCTCGCGGACCACTGGGCGCGCAAGGGCAGCGCGGGCGACGAGGACGGTGCGACCGTGATCCGCTTCGACACCGGGCAGGTCGTGCGGATGCGGCCCGAGAGCGGCCAGCTGCGCGTCGAGGCGTCGGTGCCCGAGGACGGCGACCCGGACCGGTTCGCCCAGGTCGTGAAGGACCACCTCGAACGCTTCGGCCAGCGCGAGGAGCTCGACGTCGTCTGGGAACCCGCGGAAACAAGCGATGCCGCCACAGCGCCGACGGTGCCGGTGACGTGAACGGCCGCGACGGCATACGCCCGATCCCGCGGGGATTCCTGCTCGGTGTGGCCACCGCGGGTCACCAGGGCGAGGGGCAGAACACCAACAGCGACACGTGGTTCCTCGAGCACACGACGCCGTCGGTCTTCCGCGAGCCGTCGGGGCGCGCCTGCAACGGCTACGAGCTGTGGCGCGAGGACATCGACCTCGTGAAGGGAATGGGGCTGGACGCATACCGCTTCTCGGTCGAGTGGGCGCGTGTCGAGCCGGAGGAGGGCACCCTCGACGAGGCCGCCCTCGACCACTACGAGGCGATGGTCGACCGTTGCGTCGAGCTCGGCCTCGCTCCCGTCGTCACGTTCAACCACTTCACCTCGCCGCACTGGTTCGCCGCCGAGGGCGGCTGGCTGGGGCCGCGCGCCGCCGAGCTGTTCGCCCGCTACTGCGGGTGGGTGACCGACCGCTTCGGTGACCGCATCGCGTATGCCGTCACGCTCAACGAGCCGAACCTGCCGCGCCTGCTGTCGTGGCTCGACCTGCCCGACTTCGTGCGCGACCTCGAGCGCGCCACCCTCGAGGCGGCGTCCGCCGCAGCCGGGGTCGAGCGCTACCGCGCCGGCAACGTCATGGTCCCCGAGGAGATGGACGCGATCGGCGACGGCATGACGGCCGGGCACCGTGCCGCTCGCGCCGCGATCAAGAGCCGTCGGCCCGAGCTGCCCGTGGGCTTCTCGCTGGCCGTCGTCGACGACCGCGTCGTCGGCGACGAACCCTCGTTCCGTGACCGCAAGCGGGCTGAGGTCTACGAGCGCTGGCTCGAGCTGGCCCGCGAGGACGACTTCCTCGGCATCCAGAACTACGAGAGCCGTTGGTACGACGGCGAGGGCGAGGTCGCCCCCACGGCGGGCACCGCGGTCAACGGCATGGGATCGGCGATCGAGCCGACGTCCCTCGCCGGGGCGGTGCGCTACGCCCACGCCGAGACCGGCGTGCCGATCCTCGTCACGGAGCACGGGATGCAGACGGCCGACGACAGCGAGCGAGCCGGCTTCATCGAGCCGTCCCTGGCGGCGCTGCTCGCAGCGGCAGACGACGGCGTGCCCGTGCTCGGCTACCTGCACTGGACGCTCATGGACAACTTCGAGTGGATCTTCGGCTACGGCGCCCAGCTCGGCCTGCACGAGGTCGACCGCGAGACCTTCGTGCGCACGCCGAAGCCGAGCGCTGGGGCGTACGCAGACATCGCCCGGGCACGGCGCGTGCGGGTCTGACCAAGATCCACGGACGACGGCGGGAGTGTGGCGTAGCGTCCGAGGATGCGCAGCTTCGCGATCACGGACTCGATCCGTTCCTACGCCGTCGCTCACGGATCGTGGCGCCCGGAGCCCGTGATCCGTGGGCTCCAGGCAGAGACAGCCCGGCTCGGGGACGTGGCTGGCATGCAGATCGGCGACGACCAGGGCCAGCTCCTCACCATGCTCACCCGACTGGTCGGCGCCCGTCGGGCCGTGGAGGTGGGCACGTTCACCGGCTACTCGAGCATGTGCATCGCCCGGGGACTGGCCGACGGAGGTTCACTCCTGTGTTGCGACGTGAGTGAGGAGTGGACCGCGATCGGCACCCGCGCCTGGGCCGCCGCGGGTCTGGCAGACCGCATCGAGCTGCGCATCGCCCCGGCGCTGGACACGCTGCGGTCGCTGCCCGAGACCGCAGACATCGACCTGGTCTTCATCGACGCCGACAAGCCCGGGTATGCCGCCTACTGGGAAGAGCTCGTGCCGCGGGTGCGACCCGGAGGCCTCCTGCTCGCGGACAACGTGCTCTGGAGCGGCCGTATCGCCGACCCGGAGGCCACCGACGAGAACACCACCGCGTTGCGCGCGTTCAACGACATGGTCGCCTCCGACGAGCGCGTCGAGACCGTGGTCCTGACCGC
This sequence comes from Terrabacter sp. 05T424, assembly GCF_056396225.1. Taxonomy (NCBI): domain Bacteria; kingdom Bacillati; phylum Actinomycetota; class Actinomycetes; order Micrococcales; family Intrasporangiaceae; genus Terrabacter; species Terrabacter sp. 05T424. Next base: position 135,545 of record NZ_JBFTLB010000001.1, on the reverse strand, counting down.
CTTCGACGGACTGACCATCGCCCGGCGACGCTGATCGGCAGTGGGGCGGCCATCGATGAGTGGAGGGCATGATGTCGGCGACGAGTGAACGCTTCAGCGAGTTGACGCCGTGAAGTTCCTGGTGATGTTGGCGCAGGAGGACCATTTCGACCGATGGGACGCCGCGAGCGAGGCGGAGCAGGAGGACTTCTTCGAAGGACATGCCGCGTTCCTGGCGGCGGTGCGCGCTCAGGGCGCAGTCCTCGCCGTCGAGCCCCTGCAACGCCCCGACCAGGCCGTCACGCTCCGTTCGGGCGTCGCCAGCGATGGCCCCTTCGTCGAGACGACGGAACTGATCAACGGCATCTACATCATCGAGATGCCCTCCCGGCACGACGCCGTGGAGGCCGCTCGCAACATCCGGATGCCCACCGTCGAAGTGCGCCCCCTCCTTGAGGTGTGAGGTCCCGAAAAGGCCGGAGACGAGGAAGTCGTCGCGGTCGGCGTTCAGCGGCTTGGCATGGTCGCGAAGTGCGTCCACGTGCGGTGCAGCCATTCGGCGAGCTCGTCGCGTGACCACGCGAGCGTCGTGGTCATGAGCAGGTAGGTGTCGGCGGACGCCAGCAGGCCGGTGGTATCCGCGACCCAGGCGACGTCGACCCCTCATGACCCACGAGCCGCACGGCGTCGACCAGACCGGCCGCCCCGGCTACGGACGACTGGCCCCAGGCGCTCGATTCACGGGGCTGAGCACATCACACCGCGACCGTGACCTCGCCAGGCCCGGTCTGCTCGACTACACGACCTACCCGACCATCTCCGTCACCGCCGGACCCACACCTACGAGAGACCACGGCTGGGACCTGGCCGCCACCATCTCAGCCGGCGGCACTGACTGCGCCCTGGACCTGCGGGCCGTCGCCGTCGACAGCAGCACAGAAGGGGTACGGGTCCACGTGACCGGCCGCCTCGACAGAAACGGCCTTCGCATTGGGTGGAATCCGGTGGCGCGGGCGGTACGCGAGTCGACGCCCGCACCACCGGGGTCTGATGGGGTCGCGTCAGAGGCGCGCGGCCAGGCGGTGGTAGGCCGAGCTCCACCGCAGCTCCTGGCGCAGGCTCTGCGTGGTCGTGCCGGCGTCGATGACGACGAGCTCGGTGGAGATCATCTCCGCGAGGTCGCGGAACTCCTCCGTGCCGACCGCGGTGGACAGCACCGTGTGGTGCGGACCCCCGGCGAGCAGCCACGACTCTGCTGACGTCGACAGGCTCGGGCGCGGCTCCCAGACCGCGCACGCGACGGGTAGGCGCGGCAGCTCCTCGTCGGGCTCGACGACGTCGATCTCGTTGAGGGTCAAGCGGAACCGGCCACCGAGGTCGCTCATGCCGACGACCACACCGGGACCGGGCGCCGCCGTGAACCGCAGCCGCACCGGGTCCTCACGGCCCCCGATGCCGAGCGGGTGGATCTCCAGCGACGGCTGGCGGGAGGTGATCGTCGGGCAGACCTCGAGCATGTGCGCGCCGAGGATCTTCTCCTCCCCCGGCACCAGGTGGTACGTGTAGTCCTCCATGAACGACGTGCCGCCGGGCAGACCCTGGGCCATCGCCTTGGTGGTGCGCAGGAGAACGGAGGTCTTCCAGTCGCCTTCGCCGCCGAAGCCGTAGCCGTCGGCCATCAGCCGCTGCACCGCCAGGCCGGGCAGCTGCCGCAGCCCACCGAGGTCCTCGAAGTTCGTCGTGAAGGCCGTGAAACCGCCGTCGGTCAGGAAGGTCCGCAGCCCCGCCTCGATCCGCGCACCGTAGCGCAGGCTGTCGTGGCGGTCGCCGCCACGACGCAGCTCGGGCACGACGGCGTACGCCTGCTCGTACTCCGCGACGAGCGTGTCGATGTCGGCGTCGGGGACGGCGTCGACGACCTGCACGAGCTCGTTCACGCCGTAGGTGTTGACCGAGACCCCGAACCGCAGCTGCGCCTCGACCTTGTCGCCCTCGGTGACCGCGACGTCGCGCATGTTGTCCCCGAACCGGGCCAGCCGCATCGACCGCAGCTCGGCCACGCCCGCAGCAGCCCGCCCCCACGCGCCGATCCGCTCGAGCACGGCCGGGTTGCTCACGTGCCCGGCGATGACCTTGCGCGCGACCCCGAGGCGGGCACTGACGAAGCCGAACTCACGGTCGCCGTGGGCGGCCTGGTTGAGGTTCATGAAGTCCATGTCGATGGTCGACCACGGCAGCTGGGCGCCGGCCTGCGTGTGCAGGTGCAGCATCGGCTTGCGCAGCGCGTCGAGGCCGGTGATCCACATCTTCGCGGGCGAGAAGGTGTGCATCCAGGTGACGACACCGATGCAGTCCGGGGCCGCGTTGGCCTCGAGGATCGCGGCGTGGATCGCGGCGCCGTCGGCCAGGATCGGCTTCCACACCACCTGGGCCGGCAGCACGCCGCTCGCGTCGATCTCCTTGGCGATGGCCTGACTCTGCTCGGCGACCTGGCGCAGCGTCTCCTCCCCGTAGAGGTGCTGGCTGCCGGTGAGGAACCACACCTCTCGCTGGTGGGTGCTGGCGGAGTGCGTGCTCGTCATGGGGTGTCCTTCTGTCCGTAGACGTTCTGGTAGCGGTCGAACAGCGAGTCGACGTCGGTCGGGTCGATGCGGAGGGGCTCGCCGAGCTGGCGGGCGATGTGCATGGTGCGGGCGACGTCCTCGCACATCACGGCCGCCTTGACGGCCGAGCGGGCGTCCTTGCCGATGGTGAACACCCCGTGCTGCTTCATCAGCACCGCGGCCGACTTGCTGGCCGTGAGCGTCTCGACGATGCCCCGGCCGATCGAGTCGTCGCCGATCAGCGCGAAGGGCCCGACCGGGATCTCCCCGCCGAACTCGTCAGCCTGCATCGTGAGCGAGCACGGGATCGCCTCGCCACGGCTGGCCCAGGCGGTCGCGTACGTCGAGTGCGTGTGCACGACCCCGCCGACGTGCGGCATCTGCCGGTAGACGTAGGCCTGCGCGTCGGTGTCGGAGGACGGCGCGTGCTCGCCTTCGAGCACCTGGCCGTGCAGGTCGCAGAGCACCATGTTCTCCGGCGTCAGGTCGTCGTAGGAGACGCCGGACGGCTTGATCACCATGAGGTCTCGCCCGGGCACCCGCGCCGACACGTTGCCGGCGGTCCAGATGACGAGCTGGTAGCGGGTCAGCTCGGCATGCAGGGCGCACACCTCGCGCCTGATCGAGGTGATGGTTGCGTTCACATCGGTGAGCACGCTCACGCCGCCTCACCTCCTGCGCGGACCTCCTGGGCAGGAGCAGGGAGCGCGTCCGCCTCGATCGCGTGCTTGTCGGCGATCGCCTTGCGGCGCAAGGCCTTCAGCCGCTTCATCACGTCGTTGCCGCCGCGACCGAAGTGGTCGTGGAGCCGCACGTACTCCTTGAACAGCGGGTCGTATGCCGTCGCGCCGGCCTCGTCGGGCACGAACGCCGCGCGCTCGACGCGGCCCATGCGCGCCGCCGCCGTGGCGACGTCGGGGTAGGCGCCCGCCGCGACCGCCGCGTGGATCGCCGAGCCGAGGGCCGGGCCCTGCTCCGATCCGATGACCGAGAGCGGCAGACGGGTCACGTCGGCGTAGATCTGCATCAGGAGCCGGTTCTTCGTGAGCCCGCCGGCGATGACGAGCTCGGTGACCGGGACCCCGCTGTCGCGGAACGTCTCGAGGATGACGCGCGTGCCGAACGCCGTTGACTCCAGCAGGGCGCGGTAGACGTCCTCGGGCCGGCTGGCGAGCGTCTGCCCGATGACGAGGCCCGACAGCTCGTGGTCGACCAGGACGGAGCGGTTGCCCGAGTGCCAGTCGAGGGCGACGAGCCCGTGCTCGCCCACCGCCTGCGCGGACGCCTTCTCGGTGAGCAGCTCGTGCACGGAGATGCCGCGGGTGGCCGCCTCGTCGGCATAGTCGCCCGGGACTGCGGTGCGGGTGAACCACCCGAAGATGTCGCCCACGCCGGACTGGCCGGCCTCGTAGCCGTAGAGGCCGTCGACGATGCCGCCGTCGACGACACCGCACATGCCCGGCACCTCGCGAAGCACGTCGCTGCTCATGACGTGGCACGTCGAGGTGCCCATGATGGCGACCATCTGGCCGGGCGCCGTGGCCTGCGCGGCCGGGGCCGTCACGTGGGCGTCGACGTTGCCGACCGCGACYGCGATCCCTTCGGGCAGCCCCGTCCAGCCGGCCGCCTCAGCCGTGAGCCGCCCTGCGACAGCACCGAGCTCACCGATCTGCTGGTCGAGCTTGTCGTCGACGAAGGAGGCGAAGCCCGGGTTGAGCGCGGCCAGGAAGTCGCGCGAGGGATAGGCGCCGTCCTGGCGGATGCCCTTGTAGCCGGCCGTGCACGCGTTGCGGACGTAGCTGCCGCACAGCTGCCACACGATCCAGTCGGCGGCCTCCACCCAACGCTCCGTGGCGGCATACACCTCGGGGTCCTCCTCGAGCACCTGCAGCGCCTTGGCGAACTCCCACTCCGAGCTGATCAGGCCGCCGTAGCGCGGCAGCCACGCCTCACTGCGAGCCGCGGCCAGCTCGTTGATCCGGTCGGCCTGGCCCTGCGCGGCGTGGTGTCGCCACAGCTTCACCCAGGCGTGCGGCCGGTCGGACCACTGCGGCAGCTCACACAGCGGCACACCGTCGCCCGTCGTCGGCAGCACCGTGCAGGCCGTGAAGTCGGTGGCGATGCCGACCACGTCGGTCGCGTCGATGCCCGCCTTTTTGACGGCGGCCGGCACGGCGTTGCGCAGCACGTCGCGGTAGTCCTCGGGCACCTGCAACGCCCACTCCGGCGGCAGCACCCGACCGTCGGGCGCGCCGGGCACCCGGTCGGTGACCACGCCGTGCGCGTACTCGTGGACGGCGTGGCCGAGCTCGGCGCCGTCGGACACCCGGACGACGAGGGCTCTCCCCGAGAGAGTCCCGTAGTCGACGCCGACGACATACGTCGGCCGGTCCCCGGTGGTGGTCTCTGTCATGTCGTGCTGCTCCTGGTCCGGCCCGGCGGCGCGGTGCTCGCGCGGACGATGAGTTCGGGGTCGATGAGGCTGGGCACCTGGTCGGTCTCGCCCGAGATGGCTGCCGTGAGCATCCCGATCGCCTCGCGGCCGATGGCCGCGAAGTCCTGGCGGACCGTCGTCAGCGGTGGGATGAGGTAGGCCGCCTCGGGAACGTCGTCGAAGCCGACCACGCTCACGTCACCGGGCACGGAAAGCCCGACCTCGTGCAGCGCCCGCAGCACGCCGATCGCCATCTGGTCGTTGGCGGCGAACACCGCTGTGACGTCAGGGTTCTCGGCGAGGCGGAGCCCGGCAAGGTAGCCGCTCTCGGCCGACCAGTCGCCTGCAATCGGCTCCATCGGCCGGTGGCCGCCCGCGACCATCTCGGATCGCCAGCCCTCGGCGCGGGCCCGGGCCTCGGCCCAGTCGAGCGGTCCTGTCACATGGGCGATCTCGACGTGACCGAGGTCGATGAGGTGCCGGGTGGCCAGTCGGGCCCCCGCGACGTTGTCGACGCCGACGGTGCGGCGTGCCCGCGTGAGGTCGCCCTCGACGATGACGAACGGAAGCCTGGCGCTGCGCGAGCGGGCGACCTCGAGCGCCTCGTCGTGGCCGGCGATGACGACGATGCCCTCGACGGCGAGCCGGTCGAGGTGGTCGACGGCGGCGTCGAAGCCCTCACGGGTCATCTCCGCCAGCGACACCGACGAGGCGAAGAACCCGGCCTCGCGGGCCGCCGTGTTCACCGTGCGGTGCACGCTGGTCGGGCCGAACAGCGTCGACGCGGTGGTGATGATGCCGATCGTCGCCGACCGTCCGCTGACGAGCGCGCGAGCCGCGGTGTTGGGACGGTAGCCGAGCCGCTCGATGGCCTGGAGCACGCGGTCGCGCGTCTCTGGCCGGATGCTCGAGGCCCCGTTGATGACGCGCGAGACCGTCTGGTGCGAGACGCCGGCCAGCCGGGCCACGTCCTGCATGACGGGCGCGCGTGACACGGTGTCGCTCACGGCGTCCTCTTCATGAAGAGCCGCTGCATCACGATGAAGAGCAGGAGCAGGGTTCCGATCGCGATCTTTGTCCACCATGAGCTCAGCGTGCCTTGGAACGAGATCAGCGTCTGGATGACACCCAGGACGAGCACGCCGAGAAGCGAGCCGAGCACGAAGCCGACCCCGCCGGAGAGCAACGTCCCGCCGATGACGACCGACGCGATGGCGTCGAGCTCCATGCCGACGGCGTGCAGGCCGTAGCCCGAGAGCATGTAGACCGAGAAGAGCAGTCCGGCCACAGCCGCGCAGAGCCCGCTGATGGCGTATGCCGCCACCTTGACGCGCGCGACCGGCAGCCCCATCAGGGTGGCTGAGCTCTCGCTGCCGCCGATCGCGTAGAGGGTGCGCCCGAAGCGCGTGCGGTGCAGCACCCACGCCGCGGCGGCCACGACGACGAGGGCGATGACCACGCTCCACGTGATGACGACCCCACCGGGCAGCTCGATCGTCCCGGTCGCGAGGGCCCGGAAGAACGGGTCCTTGATCGAGATCGACTCGACGCCGATGACGAAACAGAGGCCTCGTGCCAGGAACATGCCCGCGAGCGTCACGATGAACGGCTGCAGCTCGAAGTGGTGGATGACCAGGCCCATCAGGACGCCGAGTCCGGTGCCGATCGCGAGAACGAGCAGGATGACAAGCGGCGCCGGGAAGCCGGCCTTGAGGGTCGCGGCGGCGACCATCGTCGACAGGGCCACGACGGCGCCCACCGACAGGTCGATGCCGCCGGTGAGGATGACGAAGGTCATCCCGCCGGCCAGGACGATGAGGAACGAGTTGTCGATGAAGAGGTTCGCGAAGACCTGACCCGAGGTGAAGCCCTCGTAGCGCACGGAGCCGACGCCGAAGAGGAGCACGAACAGCACGAACGTCGCGACGACGGGCAGCACCCGCCCGGGGATGCCTGGCACCTTCGAGAGCCCGGGGACGGTGCGCCGAGCCGGAGTGGTGGTGCTCATGAGTGGGTCACCTTCTGCTTCGTGCCGGACGCCTCGACGGCGGCGGGAACGGACGGGCGCTCGCCGGAGACGGCCACCGGGTCGGTTTGCGCTGCAGGCGGTTCGGGCTCAGGCGAGGGCGGGGGCAACGGCTTGCGCCGCGCGAAGCGGGCGCGCACCTTGGGCGCCTGGAGCAGGCAGACCGCGATGACGACGAGGGCCTTGAAGACGAGGGTGACCTCGGGCGCGATGCCCATCGAGTAGACCGTCGTCGTGAGGGTCTGGATGATGAGCGCGCCGACGAGCGTGCCCGACAGGGAGTACTTGCCGCCGGCGAGGGACGAGCCACCGATGACGACCGCGAGGATCGCGTCCATCTCGATCCAGAGACCCGCGTTGTTCGCGTCGGCGGCACTGACGTTGGAGCTGATCATCAGGCCGGCGACCCCGGCGCAGAGGGCGGCGAAGACGTAGACCGTCCAGACGATCGTGCGCGACCGGATGCCGGCGAGGCGGCTCGCCTCGGGGTTGATGCCGACCGACTCGATGAGCAGCCCGAGTGCGGTGCGACGCGTCACGACCGCGACGACGGCGAGCACGGCGAGCGCGATGAGGATCGAGATCGGGAAGAGCAGGAAGCCGGCGCCGATCTCGCCGAAGAAGTTGTTGCGGACGGTGATGATCTGTCCGTCCGTGACGAGCATCGCGATGCCACGGCCGGCCGTCATCAGGACGAGTGTCGCGATGATCGGTTGGATGCCGAGGAGCGAGACGAGGAACCCGTTCCACAGGCCGAGCACGACGCAGAGCGCGAGGGCCAGGCCGATGCCGGTGATCGCCGCGGCGGGGCTCGTCGGGTCGGGCGAGCCGACGATGGTCGTGCAGGCGACGGCGCCGGCGATCGCAGCCACCGCCCCGACGGAGAGATCGATGCCTCGGGTCGCGATGACGAGCGTCATGCCGAGGGCGATGAGCAGCGTCGGCGCGCCGTTCTTGAGGATGTCGACGAGGCTTCCGTAGAGGTGACCGTCCTGGAGACGGACCGAGAGGAAGCCGGCGTTGCGCGCCGCGTTCGCCGCGATGAGCGCGACCAGGGCGATGAGGGGCCACAGCAGGCGGCTGCCCCGAACCTGCTCGAGGACGCTCGGTCCGACGGCGTTCCGCGAGGCCTGGACCCTGCTCATGAGGCCACCCGCTCGGTGAGGGTCGCGTCGTCGACCGAAGGCTCGGGCGTCGCGATGAGGTGCATGATGTCGTCGACCGAGGCCGACCCGTCGAGCTCGGCGACCTTGGCGCGGTCCTTGAGCACGACCACTCGGTGCGCGAGACGGGCCACCTCCTCGAGCTCGGCCGAGATGTAGACGACGGCCATGCCGTCGGCTGCGAGCTCGGCGACGAGCTTCTGGATCTGCGCCTTGGCGCCGATGTCGATGCCACGGGTCGGCTCGTCGAGGATGAGCAGCCTGGGCTGCGTGACGAGCCAACGGGCGAGCAGCACCTTCTGCTGGTTGCCGCCCGACAGCTTGCCCACGAGCGCGTCAGGGTTGGCCGGACGGATGTCGAGAGCGGTCATCCACTTCTCGACGAGCTCGTCCTTCGTGCGCCTCGGGATGGGGCGCGCCCATCCGCGGGCCGCCTGCATGGCGAGGACGAGGTTGTCGCGGATGCTGAGGTCGGCGAGGATCCCCTCCCCCTTGCGGTCCTCGCTGCAGAACGCGATTCCGGCGGCGATGGCCGAGCGCGGCGTCCGCAGGCTGACGGGGCGCCCGTCCACGCGGAGCTCGCCAGAGTCGGCGCGGTCGGCGCCGAAGAGCAGGCGGGCGAGCTCGGTGCGTCCACTGCCCAGCAGGCCTGCGAGGCCGACGACCTCGCCGGCCCCGATGCGTAGGTCGAAGGGGGCGATCGAGCCGCGACGGCCCAGGCCGGTCGCCTCGAGCAACGGCGTCGAGCCGGACCCGGTGGGTTCAGCGGCATCGGCGGCGAGCCGCTCGACCTCCTCGAGCACTCCGAGCTCGCGGCCGATCATGGCCGAGACGAGCTGGATCCGGCTGAGGTCCGCGGTCAGGTGCTCGCCCACGAGGCGGCCGTTGCGCAGGACCGTCATCCGATCGGCGATCTCGTAGACCTGTTCGAGGAAGTGCGAGACGAAGAGGATCGCGACACCCTCGTCGCGCAGGTGGCGCATGATCCGGAAGAGCTCGGCGACCTCGTCCTGGTCGAGGCTCGAGGTCGGCTCGTCGAGGATGAGCACCTGGGCGTCGACGGCGACCGCGCGGGCGATCGCGACGAGCTGTTGGATGGCGATCGGGTGCTCGTCGAGGATCGAGCTCGGGTCGATGGTCAACCCCATCCGGCCCAGCAGCTCGGCGGCCCTGGCTCGGGTCGCGGCGCCGTCGATGGAGCCGAAGCGGCGCGGCTCGCGGCCGAGCAGGATGTTCTCGGCGACGGACAGGTTGGGGCAGAGGTTCACCTCCTGGTACACCGTGCTGACGCCGGCCGTCTGCGCGTCGGCGGGGCCGGAGAAGGCGACCCGGTCACCCCGCAGCTCGGTCGCGCCGGCGGTGGCGGTGTAGACCCCGGTCAGCACCTTGATCAGGGTCGACTTGCCGGCGCCGTTCTCGCCCATCAGGGCGTGCACCTCGCCGGGGAAGAGGCGGAAGTCGACGTCCTGAAGGGCCTTCACCCCAGGGAACTCCATCGAGATCCCGCGCATGCTCACCACGGGGGTGAGCGCGGGGGCTGCCCCTGGGTCACCGCTGCTGCCGGTCCCGCCCGGGCGGGCGGTCCTCCTGCTCGGCATGTCGGTCATGACGTCCTGTCCTTCGCTTCCGGGTGTGAGGTGGACGGCCCCCGCCACCACACCCGGAGGGTGGCGGGAGCCGTCGTTCTGGTGAGGGGCGCGGTCCGGCGTGTGGTCCGCGGGCCCTCGGGCGGGCAGGGCTCAGTACTTGCGCTGGGGCAGAGCCGCCTTGGCCTGCTCCTGCGTGAAGGTCGTCTCCTGCGTGACGACCCGCTCGGGCACGGACTCGCCGGCCACGACCTTCTTCGCGAGGTCCATCAGCTGGTCGCCGAGGAGCGGGCTGCACTCGACGATGTAGTTGATCTTGCCCTCGGACAGCGCCGTCATACCGTCCTTGACGGCGTCGACGGTGATGATCTTGATGTCCTTGCCCGGCACCTTGCCGGCGGCCTCGATGGCCTCGATCGCGCCCAGGCCCATGTCGTCGTTGTGCGCGTAGACGACGTCGATCTTCGGGTTGGACTTGAGGAAGGCCTCCATGACCTGCTTGCCACCGGAGCGGGTGAAGTCACCGGTCTGCGAGGCGATGACCTTGATCTGCGGGGCGGCCTTGATCGCGTCGGCGAAGCCCTTCTGCCGGTCGATGGCCGGTGCGGCACCGGTCGTGCCCTGCAGCTCGACGACGTTGACCTCGGACTTGCCCTGACTGTCCTTGACGAGCCACTCGCCCGCCTTCTTGCCCTCGGTGACGAAGTCGGAGCCGAGGAAGGTCTTGTAGAGCGTCTTGTCCTCCGAGTCGACCGCGCGGTCGGTGAGGATGACGGGGATGTTGGCCCGCTTCGCCTCGAGCAGGACGGTGTCCCAACCGGTCTCGACGACGGGGCTGAAGGCGATGACGTCGACCTTCTGCTGGATGTAGGAGCGGATCGCCTTGATCTGGTTCTCCTGCTTCTGCTGGGCGTCGGAGAACTTCAGCTCGACGCCGGCCGTCTTGGCCGACTCCTGCACGCTCTTGGTGTTCGCGGTGCGCCAGCCGCTCTCGGCGCCGACCTGGGAGAACCCCATGACGATCGAGCCGTTGCCCGCGGCGCCACCTGAGGAGCCGGCTGCGGCCCCGCTGCTGCTCCCACAGGCGGCGAGGGCCGCGACGGCGAGGGCACTGACGGCCACCGGAAGGATCTTCTTCAGCACTGGACTTCCTCCAATTTCTGGACGCCGTCGTTGGCGCCGTGATGCGGCCGACCTCCTCGTCCGCCGTGGCCGTCGGGCCACTTGAAGCAAGAGTGTGAGCGTTAACATCGCACCCCGTCAACCCCCAGTCCCAGATTTTTCGCACCACTTGACGGGGCGGCGCAGGCTGCTATGTTAGCGCTCACTTTCGTGAGCGGGGCTGCTCCGGACCGGTGCTGCCCCGTGCGCGGAGGACACCCGGACGCACGGCCCCCACCCCCTTTCCACGAAAGGCCCCACCCCATGGCACACGCACGTGTCGTGGCGGGTCTGGCGACTGGCGTCCTCGGCGTCGGACTGCTCGCCGGACTCCCGTCGGCCCAAGCTGCCGACGCGACCGCCACTCCCACCGCCACCAGCTCCGCCACCACCGCCCCGCTCGACTACTCGATCACCGTCCACCCCGCATCGACCGGACCCGCCATCGACGACTCGATGTACGGCGTCTTCTACGAGGACATCAACCGAGCCGCAGACGGCGGCCTCTACGCAGAGCTCGTCCAGAACCGTTCGTTCGAGTACTCCCCGGCCGACAACCGCAGCTACTCCGGACTGACGTCGTGGTCGACCTCGGCGACGGCCGGCGGGGCCGGGAGCGCGACCACCGTCGACGACGCTGCACGCCTGAACGAGCGCAACCGCACCTACCTGCGCCTCGACCTGACCAACCCGACCGGCGCTACCTTCGGCGTCAGCAACGCCGGCTACAACACCGGCGTGCGGCTCGAGGCCGGCAAGACCTACGACTTCAGCGTGTGGGCCCGCACCGATGCCGCCCCCGGCACGCCACTCACGGTCACGCTCCGGGACGCCGCTCGCACGACGGCATACGCGGCTCCGGTGCGCATCGACGTCAAGGGCGACGCCTGGACGAAGTACACCGGCAGCTTCGTCGCCACCGCCTCCACGACGGCCGGGCGCTTGGCCGTCGAGGCCGGCGGCACCGGCACGCTGCGCCTCGACATGGTCTCACTCTTCCCCCGCGACACGTACAAGGGCCGGCCCAACGGCCTGCGCAAGGACCTCGCCGACAAGATCGCCGCGCTGCACCCGGGCTTCGTCCGCTTCCCGGGAGGCTGCCTCGTCAACACCGGCAGCATGTACGCGTACGACGCCGCCAGCAGCTACCCGCGGGCCCGCAGCTACCAGTGGAAGGACACCGTCGGGCCGGTCGAGCAGCGCGCGACCAACTCGAACTTCTGGGGCTACAACCAGTCCTACGGGCTCGGCTACTACGAGTACTTCCAGTTCAGCGAGGACATCGGCGCCCAGCCGGTGCCCGTGCTGCCGGCCCTCGTCACCGGCTGCGGCCAGAACCGCGCCACCGTCGACGACACGCTGCTCCAGCGACACATCCAGGACGCCCTCGACCTCATCGAGTTCGCCAACGGTCCGGTGACGAGCGAGTGGGGCGCCAAGCGCGCGGCCATGGGCCACCCCGCGCCCTTCGGGCTCAAGCGGGTCGCGGTCGGCAACGAGGAAAACCTCCCGGACCAGTACTTCGCCAACTTCACGAAGTTCGAGTCCGCCATCAAGGCCAAGCACCCCGAGATCACGGTGATCTCGAACTCCGGGCCCGACGACACCGGCTCCACCTTCGACCGGCTGTGGGACCTCAACAAGGCCAACAAGACGGCCATGCTCGACGAGCACTACTACAACAGCCCGGACTGGTTCCTCCAGAACAACAAGCGCTACGACGCCTACGACCGTCAGGGTCCGAAGGTCTTCCTCGGCGAGTACGCCTCGCTCGACAACAAGCTGCGCAACTCGCTCGCCGAGGCCGCGTACATGACGGGCCTCGAGCGCAACGCCGACGTCGTCAAGATGGCGTCGTACGCGCCGCTGCTCGCCAACATCGACTACGTGCAGTGGAAGCCCGACATGATCTGGTTCGACAACGCCGGCTCGTGGGGCTCGACGAGCTACGAGGTGCAGAAGCTCTTCATGAACAACGTCGGCGACGAGGTCGTCCCGAGCACCGCGAGCGGCTCTGTCGCACAGGCGAAGCCGATCACCGGCGCGATCGGGCTCTCGACGTGGGCGACCGCCGCGAAGTACGACGACGTCACCGTGACCGGCGCCGACGGCGCGCAGCTGTTCAAGGACGACTTCAGTGGCGACGCCTCGAAGTGGACCCCGCTCGCGAACCGGGGGACGTGGACCGTCCAGGACGGCGCGTACCTCCAGTCCGACACGGGTGCGCAGGACACGCTGGTGCGCGCCGGCGACGTGACCTGGCACGACTACGACCTCAACCTCAAGGCCACGAAGACGGCCGGGGCAGAGGGCTTCCTCGTCGGCTTCGGCGTCAAGGACACGGGCAACTACTACTGGTGGAACCTCGGCGGCTGGAACAACACGCAGGGCGCGGTCGAGAAGGCCGTGGGCGGGGCGAAGCAGACGTTGCTCGCCAAGCCGAACACCATCCAGACCGGCCACACCTACGACATCACCGTGAAGGTGCGCGGTGGCCAGGTCGAGCTCTACCTCGACGGCGCGCTCTGGGGCAGCTTCCGTGACGATGCCGTCACCGAGCCGTTCGCCCAGGTCGTGACCCGCGACGTGGCCCGCAAGCAGCTCATCGTCAAGGTCGTCAACGCCCAGGACGCCCCGGCCCGCACCACCATCGACCTCGGGACGGCGCGCGTCACCAGCAAGGCCGAGATGACCGTCATCTCGGGTGACCCCGAGGCCCAGAACACCCGCACCGCACAGCCGATCGCGCCCGTCACCTCGACGGTCAAGGGCATCGCCTCGACCTTCACCCGCACCTTCGAACCGAACTCGGTGACCTTCCTCCGAGTCCAGATGAAGTAGGAGACCGCCATGTCACACGCACTCTCCCGACGCACCCTTCTGGGTGGCGGCCTCGGCGGGTTCGTCCTCGCCGCGAGCGGCCTCGCGATCCCCGGCCTCACCGGCCGGGCGATCGCGGCCCCCGCCGCGCGCACCGACGCCGAGGTCTACGGCGCTCCCACCGCGAGCCCGCTGGTCTGGCAGCGGGCCGACCCCTTCGTCACGCTGCCGGTCAACGGCACGTATTACTTCACCGGCTCCGTGCCGGAGTACGACCGCATCATCGTCCGCGGGGCCGGCACGATCGCGGGCCTCGGTTCCGCGGCCGAGTCGGTCGTGTGGCGACGCCCCACATCCGGGCAGATGGGCGGCCACATCTGGGCGCCTGAGCTCCATCGCATGGACGGCCGCTGGTACATCTACTTCGCCGCCGGCGACGCGGGCAACGTCTTCAACATCCGCATGTACGTCATGGAGTCGGCCCTCGCGGACCCGCGGGAGCCCTCGGGCTGGGGCGCGCCGCGACAGATCGTCACGCCGTGGCCCTCGTTTGCGCTCGACTCCACCACGTTCGAGCACCTCGGTCGCCGCTACCTCGTGTGGGCCCAGAGCGAGCCCGAGATCGCCGTCAACACGAGCCTCTACATCGCCGAGATGGCATCGCCGTTCGCGCTGGCGACCGCGCCGGTGCGCATCGCGACGCCGACGCGCTCGTGGGAGGTGCAGGGCTTCAAGGTCAACGAGGGTCCGGCGGTGCTGGTGCGGAACGGAAGGGTCTTCATCACCTTCTCCGCGAGTGCCACGGACTCCCGCTACTGCATGGGTCTGCTCACGGCCGATGCTCGCGCCGACCTGCTCGACTCGCGGTCGTGGAGCAAGGGGGTCGACCCCGTCTTCACGACGAACGAGCAGACGAGGCAGTACGGCCCCGGTCACAACAGCTTCACCGTGGCCGAGGACGGCGTCACGGACGTCATGGTCTACCACGCCCGTGACTACCGCGACATCGTCGGCGACCCGCTCTACGACCCGAACCGCCACGCCCGGGCCCAGCGGCTGTACTGGCACCCGGACGGCACGCCGCTCTTCGGCGTGCCGGTCGGTGCCGGCGGGCCGATCGTGCGGCTCTCCCCCGCCGACTCGGCGTCGTCGTTCGTCCGGCACTTCGCCTACGAGCTGCGCGTCGATGCCGCCGTGCGCGAACTGGCCGACAGCCAGTTCCGTTTCGTCGCAGGGCGATCCGGTGGTGAAACGGTGTCGCTGCAGTCCGTCAACTTCCCCGACAGGTACGTGCGCGTGACCGCCACGGGCGTGCGCATCGACCCGGTCGAGGACGGCAGCAGCACGTATGCCGCCGAGGCGAGCTTCCGGCGCCTCCCGGGTCTCGCGACCCCGAAGGGCGTGTCCCTCCAGTCGGTCTCGGCGCCGGGGTCCTACCTTCGGCACGACAAGGGCCGCCTCGTCGTGGGCCCGGCCTCGGGCTCGAAGTCGACCTTCCTGCTCAGCTGACCCGCCGAGGGGCCGGCTCGCGACGTCGCGGGCCGGCCCCTCGCCGTTCCCCGTTCCCGCACCAGCGACACCAGGAGAGCCATGACCACCCCCACCTCGATCGAGCTCACGGCCGACGGCATCACCCTCGAGGTGGTCACCGCGGGAGCCGCCGTGCGCCGGGTCGTTCTGACCGACGACGACGGACCGGTCGACGTGGTCCTGGGGTTCGGCGACCCCGCCGCCTACGGCACGGGCCGCGACTACCTCGGCGCGACGATCGGCCGCTACGGCAACCGGATCCGCGGGGGTCGGTTCACGCTGGACGGGGTCGCCCACCAGCTCGCGACCAACGAGAACGGCAACACCCTGCACGGCGGGACCGAGGGGTTCGACCAGCGGCAGTGGACCGTCCTCGAGCAGTACGCCGGGCACGTGGTCCTGGCCCTGCACAGCGCCGACGGCGACCAGGGCTTCCCCGGCGCCCTCGACGTCACCGTGACCATCTCCGTCACGCCGGCGAGCGTGCGCATCGACTACCGCGCCACGACGGACCGCGACACCGTGGTCAGCCTGACCAACCACGCCTACGTCAACCTCGACGGCGAGGGCAGCGGGACGATCGACGACCACGAGCTCACGGTCCCTGCCGACGCCTTCACCGTCGTCGACGCGGCCCTGCTGCCCACGGGTGAGCTGCGTGACGTGACCGGCACGCCGTTCGACCTCCGCGTCCCCCGTCGACTCGGCGACGTACTCGCCTCGGACGACGAGCAGCTGCGGCACGGCGGCGGCATCGACCACAACTTCGCGGTCCGCGGCTCCGGCCTGCGCGAGGTGGCCACCCTGCGCGGCACCTCCGGGCGCACCCTCGTCGTCGAGAGCGACCAGCCGGGCCTGCAGGTGTACACCGGGACGCACTTCGACGGCACGATCATGGGGCCGGGTCGGACGGCATACGCCTCCCGGGCGGGAATCGCCCTCGAGACGCAGGGGTTTCCCGACGCGCCCAACCACGAGGGCTTCCCCTCGGCGGTGCTGCGGGCGGGCCACACGTACGCGACCACGACGATCTGGCGCTTCGCCCGCGGCGTCTGAAGAGCGGCTGCCGTCGGGCGGGGAAGGTGCGCTGGAGGCGCCTCCCCCGCCCGGCGGCATACGTGCTCGGTGCTGGATCGCAGGGCTGTGCGCTCAGCGCAGGGGCTCGACGCTTCCCAGCGTGGGGACGACGGGGGCGATGGTGCCGTCCGGGTTGTAGCGAAGCCGGTCGATCGTCACCTCGCGGTGCGTGCCGTCACCGCCCGGGATGGCGAAGCGGTGGTAAACGACGTACCAGTCGTCGGTTCCGGGCACCTGGATCACCGAGTGGTGGCCCGTGCCGAGGATGCCGAGCGACGGGTCCTTCGACAGGATGACCCCGCGGTTGACGAGCCCGGCTCCGAGCGGTGAGGTCATCGTCGCGTAGCCCACGCGGTAGTTCTCGCTGCGCGTGTCGTCGATCGACCACGACAGGTAGTAGGTGCCGGCCCGCTTGTGCAGGAACAGCCCTTCGCGGAAGTCCGTGAGGCCGGTGAGCCGGACGATCTTTGCCGGGTCGTACGACGTCATGTCGGCGTTCAGCGGCACGACGTACGCGTTGCCGTTGCCCCAGTAGAGGTAGGACTGGCCGTCGTCGTCGGTGAAGACAGCCGGGTCGATGGCCTGGCCGCCGTTCGGGTTGGCGGCCACGAGCGGCGTGCCGATGGCGTCGCGGAACGGGCCTGCCGGCGAGTCCGCCACGGCCACGCCGATCTTCGCGTCGGCGCAGAAGTACAGGTAGTACTTGCCGTTCTTCTCGATGGCCGCAGGAGCCCACGCGCGTCCGTCGGCCCACGTCACGTCCGGGCCGAGGTCGAGGATGACCGGGTGCTCGGCCCAGTGCACGAGGTCGGTGCTCGACCACGTCTTGAAGGTCGTGCCGGACCAGCCGTCGAAGCCGTCCGTCGTCGCGTAGATCCAGTAGGTGTCGCCGAACCGGACGATGTCGGGGTCGGCGTTGTAGCCGGGCAGGACCGGGCTGTTCATGACGACCGCCTTCACCGTCCACGCACGGCTCGAGCCGTCGGCTCCCGTGACGGTGTACGTCACCGGTGACGAGAAGTCCTGCGTCGACCCGTTGCCCGGCGTCACCCGCGCGTCGCCCGGCAGGCCGAGCTCGGGAGCGAGGTGCGTGACGTCCGTGCCGGGCATCACCGGCAGGGTGACCGTCGCGACGTCGCCGTCGATGATCGCCGGCACCTTGAGCGCGTCGAGCTTCACCGAGCCGATCGCCGTCTCGTTGCCCGGGAGGGCCAGCACCTCCTTGGCGGCCAGACCCCGGTTCCACAGGGTGAACGAACGGACCTTGCCCTTGAGGTAGCGGTCGCCGTTGTACAGCGAGCGGCCCACGTAGTTCGCCGTCGTCGTGCCGTCCCCGAGCTGGCCCGGTGTCACGGTGACGCCGGTCTTGCGAGCGACCTCGATGCCGTTGTCGTAGAGCACGGCAGTGCCACCCGAGAGCGTGTAGGTCAGGGTGTGCCACGAGCCGCGGGAGACGTCCCGACCCGACGCGGCGTTCTGCTCCGTCGAGTAGTCACCTCGGGCGATGGCGGTGCGGTAGGCGTTTCCGGTCGCGAAGAGGTAGCCGGTGCCGGCCCCGTTGAAGGTGTTGCCGAGGCCCCAGAGGAAGTACGGCGTCGGCTGGTTCGGGTCGATCCAGACCTGGGTCGACACGGTCACGGCGTCGAGTCCGGCGAGGAGGTTGTCGGGCAGGTCGACGTAGCCGTCCACTCCGCCGAGCTCGACGGCGTCGGCAGTCCGGGTGGCTCCGCCCTTGATGGTCGCCGCGGGCTGGTTGCCCGACGCGTCGGCGACGGCGGTCCCGGCGCCCCCATTGGCCGTGCCGAAGCGGTAGTCAGCGACGACTCCCTTCTTCGTCGAGGGCCGCGCCGTGGGGCCGGCCTTGAGGCGCTCGAGCTCCGCCTTCGTCACCGGGAGCACCGTGCCGTGCCGCGGACGGCCGGGCAGCTGGTAGTTCGTCGACATCGTGAACTGGCCCGAGTCGAGGTCGGTCGTCTCGAACGGCACGTAGCCGCGGCCGCCGAACTCGTCGACGAAGACGTACCACTTGTCCTCGGTGTTGGACTTGAACACCGTCGGGCCCTCGCCCTGGTTGATGCCCGGGCTCGTCGGGGTGGCCTTGCCGATGCAGTCCTTGACGAACGACCAGTCGGTCGACCGGAGCGAGGTCGACTTCTGCTCGAGGATGAACTTGCTGCACGGGGTGGACGACGTGTTGTTCCGCTCGTCCTTGGTGAAGCGGTAGAAGGTGTCGCCGTGCTTGACGACCGTGGAGTCGATGACGGAGTAGCCGGGGTCGACCCACACCTTCGGCTCGCTGAACGTCCTGAAGTCGCGGGTCTTCGCATACATCATGCGGTTGTACGTGCTGCCCGTGTGCTGCGGGTCGTTCGCCGCGTAGAGCTTGGAGGCCCAGAACACGACGTACGCGCCGATCGAGTCGTCGTAGTACGCCTCGGGTGCCCAGGTGTTGCCGGCCTCCTTCGGTGAGACGACGACGTGCCGCTGCTGGCTCCAGTTGACGAGGTCGGTCGACTCCCACACCTCGATGGCGCGGCTGCCCGTGCGCTGGCTGCGGTCCCAGTCGCCGTTGCCGTAGATCTTGAGGTCGGTGGCGATGAGGTAGAACTTGTCGCCTTCCGGGCTGCGCATGATGAACGGGTCACGCACGCCCTGCTCGCCCTCGGTCGAGGTCAGGACCGGACGGCCGCCGTTCAGCTCGTCCCAGTGGAGCGGGTCGTTGCCGCGGCTGCCTGCCATGTAGATCTGCTCCCCATCCGCAGAGCCCTCCCCGGTGAAGTACGCGAACGCGTAGCCCTCGAGGGCTTCCTGCTTGGGCTTTGCGAGGACCGTCAGGGTGACGTTGCGGGTGCCGGACGTGGCCCCGAGCGTGGCGCGGACGACGAGACGGCCCTTGGCGTCCTTGCTGCCGTATGCCGGTCGGCTCACCTCACCGGTCGCCGTCACGACCTGCGGGTCCTTCGTCGACCACGACAGCGTGACACCGCGCGCCCCCGAGGTCGGGAGGGTGACGTTGCCGCGCGTTGCGCTGGCCTCCGGGATGCTCACCGCTGCAAGGGCATTCGCGACCTTCTGCCCGTCGGTGATGTCCTGCAGCACGGTCACGGTGAACTGCTTCGTCGCGGAAGCGGCGGCATACGACACCGTTGCCGTGAGGGTCACCGTCGCGTTGCCGGTACCCGGTGCGGGGCTCGTGACGGTTCCGTCGGTCGCGACGACGGACTCGTCGCTGGACGTCCAGGTCACGGTGGAGCCGCCGGCTCCCTTGGTCGCGAGCGAGAGGTCGTCAGTGACGGCGGAGGTGTCACCGAGGCCGAGCGCAGCGGTGTCGGACGTGACCCGCAGGGCAGCGGTCTGTGCGCCGAGCTGCTTCGCCTCGTCCGCCGTCACGGCCCGGTCGTAGACGCGGAAGTCGCGGACCTCGCCCTTGAGGTACTTGTCGGCGGTGTAGACCGAGCGGCCGAGATAGTTGGCCGTCGTCGTGCCGCCGCCGATGGAGCCGGGGGTGATGGTGATGCCGGTCTTGCGACCGACCTCGACACCGTCCTCGTAGAGGATGCCGGTGCCGCCGGACAGCGTGTAGGTCAGGGTGCGCCACTGCCCGCGGTCGACGTGGCCGGCGGCCGTGGCGGTCTGCTCGGTCGACCAGTTGCCGCTCGCGATCGAGGTGCGGTACGCGTTGCCGGTCGTGAAGAGGTAGCCGTTGCCGGCGCCGCTCGTCGTGTTGCCGAGGCCCCAGATGAAGTACGGGGTGGCCTGGCTCGCGTCGATGCGCACCTGGGTGGAGACCGTGATGTCGGTCAGGCCCCGCATGAGGTCGTTGGGCAGGCGCAGGTGTCCGTTGGTGCCGCCGAGGCGCAGGCCCTCCGCCCCGGTCCAGGTCGTGTCCCCGCTCACCGTTGCCGTGCGACCGTGCCCCGACGCGTCGGCAACGGCCGTGCCCGTGGTCTGGTCGAGCGTGTAGCGCGTGACAAGACCGTCGTCGAGCGACGCCGCGGCGGACGGCTGGGCGGTGAGGGTGAGGGCGCTGAGTGCGGTGGTGAGCGCCACGCCCAGGGCCGTGATTCGCGCCAGAGATCGCCTCGTGGTGCGCGTTCGGGCGCGGGGCGCCGGCGTTTCGGACATGCCTGTGACTTCCTTGTCGGGCGCGCGGCAGGGCAGCCGCGAGCGAGGGCAGAGCGTCCGGGTGTCATCACGAGTGCACCGACGCGTGATCCGCCAGCCGCGATGTGAGCGTTGACATATGGAGCGGCGGCGACCCTGTCAACCGACGAACCATAGGCCGAACCGTGCTGCCCTTCGGCGGGAAGCCCTGGGCGTCGTGTCCGGTCGTGAGGGGCCCGGCCGTCCGGCGTCAGCCGTCGTGGGGGTCGTCCAGACGCTGCATCCGCAACGGCCCGCGCCACGATGACAGCACCAGTGCGAGCGCCAGCAGCACCAGCCCGGCGCCGAGCACCGTGGCTCGTGGGCCGAAGGCGTCGGCGAGAACACCTTGAGCAAGGCCCCCCACCGGGAAGCACCCCGTGTAGGCCATGATGCGCACCGCCAGCACCCGGCCGCGGAGCCGGTCGGCCACGATGATCTGCACCGCCGTGTTGGTTGCCGAGATGGTGAGCAGCAGCGCCCAGCCGACCACGAGCAGAGCTGCCGCCGCCCAGCCGGGCGACGGGGACAGGGCGAACCCGGCGAGCCCCACGGCTTGCCCGACCAGCCCGACCCGCGTGAGCATCGACCGGGGAAGGATGTGGCTCCAGCCGGCCAGCACCGGCGCGGCGAGAAGTGCTCCGAGGCCGAGGGCGGCATTGAGCAGGCCCAAGGTCCAGGGCCCGACGTGAAAGACGCTGCCGGCGAAGACGACGGTGAACTGGAAGATCGGGTTGACGAGCAGACCTACCGCGACCGCGACGAGCAGGCCCATCTGGATGCCGGGCTGACCGCGGATGTAGCCGACGGCCGTCGCGAACTGACGCCAGACGGGTGCGGGATCCGTCGTCCGAGGGCGGTTGCGCACCCTGAGCGCCGCGAGCGCGACCAGCACTGCGACGAACGACAGGGCGTTGAGCAGCAGAGCCCATCCCGGCCCGATGGTCGCAAGGATCAGTCCGGCGACGGCCGGTCCGAGCGACCGGGCCGCGTTGAACTGCAGGGAGTTCAGAGCGACGGCGGAGTCGAGGTCGGAACGCGGCACGAGGTCGTTGACGAACGACTGCCAGCTCGGCATGTTGATGCCCTGGAAGATCCCGGCCACCCCGACGAGCGCCATGATGGCCAGCGGCTCACGCACGCCCGCGGTCCAGACGAGCCACAGGAGCAGGGCGCTGAGGGCCATCCCGGACTGCGTGACGAGCAGGACGCGTCGCCGGTCGTGTCGGTCGGCGATCACACCGCCCCACGGCCCGAGGGCGATGTTCGGCAGGAACTGGAAGACACTCACGAGCCCGACCCACAAAGCGCTGTGGGTCACCTCGTAGACGACGAAGGGGACGGTCAGGTTGGAGAGCCACCCGCCCGTGTTGGAGGTGATCGCGCCCACCCAGAAGACGGCGTAGTCGCGGTGGCGGAAGGCGCGCAGCGAGTGGCGCAGTCCTCGAGGCGGCAGCCCCGCTCGCTGCTCCAGCTCCGTCACCGGCCCTGCCACCGTGGCTCTCGCCTCTCGAGGAACGCCCGCGCGCCCTCCTTCTGGTCCTCGGACAGGTAGACGTCCGGCCCCGGATCCAGCCGGATCGCGGCGTGCGGCGACATGCCTGCAGTCTTGCGATACGTCAGCTTGAGGCGCTGCAATGACAACGGCGCCGAGGCGACGATGTCGTCCAGCAGCGCCGTGGCCGCCGCCTGCAGCTGGTCTTCAGGCACCAGCCGGTTGAGCAGTCCCCACCGTTCGAGCTCGACGGCCCCGATCCTGCGACCGGTGTAGAGCCACTCCATCGCGATGCCGGGAGGAACCGTGACAGGCAGCAGGACCGAGGCGAAGTGCGCTCCCCGGGCCCGCTTCGCCTCGGGTACACCGAAGACAGCGCCCTCCGCGGCGACCCGCATGTCGCACGAGAGCGCCAGCTCGAATCCACCGGCCATCGCGGCCCCGTTGACGATCGCGAGCGTCGGTTTGCGCGAGTCGATCATCACCTCCATCAGGCTGCGACGGTTGTTGTGGAGCGGGCCGTAGAAGGGCTTGCCCGCGGCGGCCAGGTCGCGGGCGTCCTTGAGGTCGGCCCCTGAGCAGAACGCCGACCCTGCCCCCGTGATCGCGATGACGTAGACGTCGGGGGTGTGGTCGGCCTCGATGATCGCGTCGACGAGCCGGTCGTTGAGATCGCGGTTGAGGGCGTTGCGCACCTCGGGCCGGTTGAGGGTGAGGTGACGCACGTGGTCGCGGTCCTCGACGAGCAGGATGTCGTCGCTCATGGGTCGTCCTTTCGGTCGAGCAGGTTCAGGCGGGGTAGTGCGGCGCCTCGCGCCGCATGGTGACCCACTGCAGCTCGCTGAAGGCCTCCAGGTTGGACTGCGCGCCGCCGTGGCGAGCACCCGAGCCAGACTCACCGACGCCTCCGAACGGCGCTGTCGGCTCGTCGTTGATGGTCTGGTCGTTGATGTGCACCGACCCCGTGGGGACCCGGTCGGCCAGGTCGAGCGCCGCCATGACGTCGCGCGTGATGATGCCGAGCGACAGCCCATAGGACGAGTCAGCGGCGAGTGCGGCGGCCTCGTCCACGTCGGCGAAGGACACGACGGGCGCCACCGGGCCGAACACCTCCTGCGCGTAGGCAGGCGCCTGCAGGGGCACCGAGGAGAGCACCGTGGGGCGGTAGAAGAGGTCCTCGAACGTGCCACCGGCGAGCAGAGAGGCCCCGGCCTCCACCGACTGAGTCACGATGCTGTGGACCCGGTCGCGCTGCCCGGCGTCGATGAGAGGGCCGTAGCCGACACCCGGACCGAGAGGGTCTCCCACGGTGGTCGCCGCGGCGATCCGCGTCAGCTCGGAGAGGTAGTCATCCACGACGGACTCGTGGACGAGGTGCCGACCGCTCGCCATGCAGATCTGTCCGGCGTGGCGGAACGACCCGAAGGCCCCGGCGGCAGCTGCCTTCGACACGTCCGCATCGCCCATGACGACGAGAGCCGAGTTGCCACCGAGCTCCAGATGAACGCGTTTGAGCTGGTCGGCGCAGGCGCGGGCGATCGCCCGGCCGGCCGGCGTCGACCCCGTGAACGAGATGACCGGCACCTGTGGGTGTGCCACCACGGCCTGGCCGACGTCTGCTCCCCCGGGGAGCACGTGCAGCAGCCCCTCGGGCAGCCCGGCCTCCTCGAAGACCCGGGCGATGAGCACGCCGCCGCTCACGGCGGTCCGCGGATCGGGTTTGAGCACGACGGCGTTGCCCAGGGCGAGGGCGGGCGCGACCGCTCGGATCGCGAGCAGCAACGGTGCGTTGAAGGGCGCGATGACGCCCACGACGCCGACCGGCCTGCGCCGGGCGAACGACAGGCGGGGTGCGCTCGACCGGAGGAGCTCACCATACGGTGCGCTCGCGAGGCCGGCTGCCTCGTAGCACTCCTGCGCCGCGACGCCCTGGGCGCGGCAGGCCATGGCCAACGGCGCCCCCGACTCCCGGGCCGTCCACTCGGCCGCCTCGTCAGCATGGTGCTCGAAGAGCGACCCGGCGCGCCGCAGGACCGCGGCGCGCGCGTCGTAGCCGAGTGACGCCCATCGTCGCTGCGCGACCACAGCCGCGTCGACGGCCCGCTCCACCGCCACGGCGTCAGCGACGCCGACGGTCTCGAGTCGGGTCCCGGTGGCCTTCTCGGTGACGGCCGCCTGCGACACCCCCGGCCGCCAACCGGCGCTGAAGTAGCGCCCCGACCATCGGGTGGCGTCCAGCAGCACTGAGCTCATGCCGGCGTCCCGACGGTGGTCGCAGCGGAACCGACCACGCCGTCCGCCAGCATCCGCTCGACCTCGTCGGCGCTGAAACCGAGACTGTGGAGCACCTCGTCGCTGTGCTGCCCGAGCTCCGGCGGAGGGCACTGGTGCGGCAGGTACGCCCCGTCGAAGGTCACCGGCAGGTGCACGACCTCGAGCCCCGGCACGTTGGGGTGCGGCAGCGGCGTCACGAGGCCCACGGCGCGCACCTGGGGATCGTCGGCCACCTCGTGCACGGGCCGCACGGGAGCGCTCGGGACGCCCGCCGCCGCGAGGCGTTCGAGCAGCTCGTCGCTCGCGAACGCCCGCGTCGCGGCAGAGACGGCCTCGTTGACCTCAGCACGGCGTTCGGCGCGCTCCGGATTGGACGCGAAGCCGGGCCGCTCCAGCAGCTCGGTGGCCCCCAGTGCCTCGACGAGCCGGGTCCACAGCGTCTGGTTGCCGGCAGAGATGAAGACATGGCCGTCCGCGACGGGGAACGCACCGTAGGGCACGACGCCCGGGTGGCCCGATCCCAGGTTGCGCGGCGCCGGGTTGCCGGCGCGCGCCCCCATCACCTTCTGGTCCACCCAGGACACCGCGGTCTGCAGAAGCGACACCTCCACGTGACTGCCCTCCCCGGACAGGTCACGACGGCGGAGGGCATCGAGGATTCCGATGACCGCCCACATCCCGGTCCCCTTGTCGAGGATCGACAGGGGCACCCGCATCGGCGGGCCGTCGCCCGTGTCCAGCATGCTGACGATCCCCGAATACGCCTGCAGGAGAGGGTCGTACGCGGGTTCACTGGCTCGTGGGCCAACCGAGCCGAAGCCGCTCATCTCGCAGTAGACCAGACGGCGGTTGAGCTCGCGCAGGCGCTCCGCGTCGAAGCCGGCCTTCGCGAGCGCACCGGGACGCAGGTTCTGGACCAGGACGTCGGCGCCGGCGAGGAGCCGTTCGAGCACCTGCACGCCCCGACCGTCCTTGAAGTCCAGCGCCAGGCTCTTCTTGTTGCGGTTCAGGCCGAGGAACGCCATCGGCTCGCTCCCCCAGTACGGGGGCGCCCAGCCGCGAGTGTCGTCGCCGGCGCCCACGCGCTCGACCTTGATGACCTCGGCGCCGAGGTCACCGAGGATCTGGCCGGTCGTGGGTCCGGCAACGCTGGTTCCCAGCTCGACCACCCGAAGGCCGACCAGCGACCCGGGTGCGGTCCCGGTGGGGATCTGGCTGTCCATCGTCGACTCCGTCGTTGTCATGGCACGTCCCTCCGTGCACGTCGCTCAGGGCCGCTGGCGCAGCGGACCCCGTCGATCTCGTCTCGCGCCGGCGAGGTGATCGGCTGTCTCCACGGACTGGGGCACCCGGCATACGTGGAGGGCCCGAGACGGAAGTGCTGCGCCTGATCCTCGGTCTCGACGAGCGGCATGTCCATCGGGTAGAGCGCCTCGGCGCCCGGCCTGGGTCCGGCCTTGCTGACCTTGCCGTAGAGCGGGTGGCCGACGACCTCCTCGGCCAGGTGAGCGGCCTCGACGAGACTCGCGAGGTCGATGCCCGTGTCGATGCCCTCGGTCTCGAGCAGGTCCACGAGGTCCTCGGTGGGGATCATCTTGGTCGCGCGTCCGTTCCCGCAGTACGGGCACCCGCCCATCCCGCCGATCGAGGCGTCGAGGACCAGCGTGTGCTCCGTCGAGAGCGACCTCAGCGCTGCGTACGCCGATGTCAGGGCACTGCCGCGGCCGTCGTGCAGGTGCAGGTGGAAGGTGTGCACCTGGGGCCACTCCTGGCGGATGGCCTGGAGTTGGTGCTCCACGGCACGAGGGGAGTTCCAGCTCATCGGGTCGCCGATCCACACGGTCTGCGGCGTGATCCCGGCCGCCTCCCAGGCGTCCATCTGCAGCCGGATCAGATCCTGACGCCGCTCCTGGGAGAACTGTCCCAGCCAGTTCGAGCCCCACGCGGCGTTGATCGCCACGACGGCCTCGGTCACGCCCCGTTCGACCGCAGCCTCGACCGTGGCGGGCACGGCGGAGATCTCCTGGGCCTGGGTCCGCGCCGTGTTGCGCTGGACGAAGACGTCGCAGAGGTGGACCGTCGTCCGGGCAGCCGCCTCCTGGGGCGCCAGCGGCGGCACGTGCCGGGCGCGACGCTCGGCACCCTTCTGGTTGAGCGCCAGGGCGGTGTAGCGGACGCCCGGCACGGGCGTGAAGCCCGCGATCACCTGCTCGATGTGCTCCATCTGCGGCACCCACCTGGGGCTGACGAACGACCCGACCTGGATGGTGCGCAGCCCGGTGCGCGAGAGGGCGTCGAGAAGGCGGATCTTGGCCTCGACCGGGATGTCGGCGCTCTCGATCTGCATGCCCTCACGCATGCCTTCCTCGATGATCTCCACACGTGGCAGGCCACTCATGAGTCCGCCCTCCGGCCGTGAGCCGGAGTCGTCACCGGGCGACCGGCGAGCACGTCCTGGAGGCCGGTCAGGTCACCACCTCGCCAGAGGGAGGTCACCTCGGAGAGGAGGGCTCGGGTCCGTTCGGAGGTCCAGCCGACGGAGGCGCAGGCGTCGATCGCCTTGTCCTCCAGCTCCCCCGGGGTCAGCGGGTTGCGGGAGTCCCCTCGGCTGATGTCGACCCGACGCGTCTGCGTGCCACCGTCGCGGGTCCGCACCGTGAGCACCGTGAACGGCTCGGTCGACGCCGGGTCGTCCGGGTCGGCGGCCTCGCGCACGACGGCGGCGTCCATCAGGGAGCGGACTGCCGGGTCGAGGACTGCATCGTCGGAGAAGTCGTCCAGCCGCACGAGTCCCGTTCGCAGAGCCCGAGCCACGGTGTAGGGCAGGCTGAACTTGCCCTCCAGTCCACTGCCGGGAAGGTGCGGCAGAAGTGGCTTCAGCCCTCCGCGGTGCACGATGACCTCGACCGACGAGATCTTTGTGAGGTCGAGCCCCGGGCGCAGGTCGAGCACCGCGTCGATGGCACGGTGTGTCGCGTAGCACGACGGGTAGCGCTTGACGGCCCAGTCGTCGCTCCACCCGTCCTCCCAGCGGCTGAGACGTTCGGGGAGCTGCGACAGCGTCGCCGCGTCCGTCTCACCGAAGAGCGCGAAGAAGCCGCCGGGCGCCTCGAGCTGGGTGACCCGGGAGGTGAGCCCGCGCTCGGCCAGCGCCACGGCGGTGACCGCGTCGCGGGCGGCCAGCCCCGCGTGCAGGGGCTTGGTCATGGTGCCGAAGTTGGCCCGGCTGCCTGAGGCCGTCGAGGCAGCCAGTCCGATGGCGTGTCGCGTCGTCTCGACGTCGAGCCCCGCCAAGGTGGCCACCGCGGCCGTGGCCGCGAGGCGGCCGGTCGTCGAGGTGTTGTGCCAGCCGCGGCCGTAGTGGACGTCGAGCGGCAGCACCTCCGAGACGGCGCGGAAGACCGCCGAACCGACGGCGTACGCCGACACGAACCGGTCGGTGGTCACCGGAACCAGGCCGGCCCGTGCGACCAGGGCCGGCAGGAGCACCGCCCCGGGGTGCATGGGCATGGTCGGCGAGGCGTCGTCCCAGTCCAGCGCGTGGGCTGCGGTGCCGTTGACCAGTGCCGCAGTCGACGGACCGACGCACAGGTCCGAGCCCCAGATGCTGCAGTCCCCTGGGGCCGGCTCGGCGTCCAGCAGACCGAGCAGGGCGCCCACCGCTGGCGTGCCGCCACCGGCGACGGCCACGGCCACCGTGTCGACGAGGGCTGTGAGCACCGCGTCGGCGCGCGCCCTGCCCGCGTGCCGCGCCGCCGCCTCGGCGGCGAACGACGCGACCGCATACGTGGCCCCCCTGTCGGCGTCAGGGCCCAAGTCGGGGCCTCTCTTCCGGGAAGGCGGGGCGGGACGCGCTGAGACGGGAGCGGTCATGGCTCAGAAGCTCTTCGGCATGCCGAGGTCCCGGTGCGCGATACCCGCGAGAACGAGGTTGGTGGAGATCGGGGCGATGAGCGGACCACGAGCAGCGCGGAACTTCTGCTCGATGCCGTACTCGGAAGCCAGCCCTGCCCCACCGAAGGTGTCCATCGCCGCGTTCGCAGCGTTCCACAGCGCCTTCGACGAGAGCAGCTTGGCGGTGTTGGCGTAGAAGCCGTCCCGGCTCCCCTCCTGGAAGACCTTGGCCGCGTGCCAACGCATGAGGCTCGCCGCACGCAGCTCGGTGAAGGCAGTGGCCAGCGGGAACTGGATGCCCTGGTTCATGCCGATCGGGCGGCCGAACACCTCGCGCTCCTTGGAGTACTGCACGGCGCGGTCGAGGAAGTAGAGGCCCGAGCCGATGTACTCGCTGGAGACGAGCAGGCGCTCGGAGTTCATCCCGGAGAGGATCACCCGGAACCCCTTGCCCTCCTCGCCGATCCGGTTCTCGACGGGCACGCGCAGGTTGGTGATCGTCAGCTGGTTCGTGTGGTGGCCCGACATCACCTTGATCGGGCGGTACTCGATCTGGCCGTTCTGCTTGGCCTCTCGCACGTCGACGAGCAGGACGGTGATGCCATCGGTCTTCTTCTCGACGTCCTCGTACTTCTCCGTGCGCACGAGCAGGAGCATGAGGTCGGTCTGGTGGAAGCGAGACGTGTAGATCTTGCCGCCGTTGACGACGTACTCGTCGCCCTCCCGACGCGCGAACGTGCGGATGCGGGTGGTGTCCGTGCCGGCGTCGGGCTCGGTGATGCCGAACGACTGCAGGCGCAGCCCGTCGTTGGCGATCTGCGGGAGCCACTGCTGCTTCTGCGCGTCCGTGCCGTGCCGGAGGATGGCTCCCATCTGGTACATCTGCGCGTGAATCGCTCCGGCGTTGCCGCCCCACCGGTTCAGCGTCTCGAGGAACAGTGCCGCGTCGGGGATGGTCCCGCCTCCGCCGCCGTACTCCTCGGGGATGAGCAGGGAGAGCCACCCACCGTCGGTCAGCTCCTTGACCCACTCGGTGGGATAGCGACCCGACTCCTCCACCTCGATCCAGTACTGCATGTCGTACTTCCGGCCGATGTCCGACACCGTGTCGCGCAACGCCTCCTGGTCCTCGGTGAGGATGTCCTCGGCAAGCCAGTCCTGGGCCATGGCGGCCTCCTTCTCGTTCTCGGGGGATTGCGCAGGGTTCGTTCCGCCCGCGCGCGGGTGATCAGGCAGTCGCCTCCACGGCGACCTCGAGCAGCAGGGGTTCGGTCCTCTCCCGCAAGGTGGGAAGGATGCGGTCGAGCTCGTCGACCAGCTCCTCGTGGGTGGTGACTCGCCTCGTGGCGCAACCGAACCCGGTGGCGATGGTGGACACGCTCACGTCATCGAAGTGCGGCCATGGCGGCTTGCCGCCGTGGGCTGCGGCCAGCCGGTCCATCACGGCATACCCCCCGTTGGACAGGACGATGAACAGGGTGCCGACGCGGTAGTGCTGCGCACTCCAGAGCCCCTGCACGTTGTAGAGCGAGGCACCGTCGCCGAGCAGGGCCACGACGGGCCGGTCGGGCTGCGCCATCCGCACGCCGATGCTCGCCGGGAGGGCGAAGCCGAGGCCGCCCTGCGCCACGGTGACGAAGCCGAACGGCCGTCGCGCGGGGATGAGATCGAGCATGAGACGGCGGGTCGAAGGGCTCTCCTCGAAGACCGTCGCGTCCTCCGGCAGGCGCTCGGCCAGGGCGGCGTACACGTGCTCGGCCCGCAGGGTGCCGTCCTCCGGGATCGTCACCGGCCGGCCAGGGGTGGGCGGCGCGGTGGCCGCCCTCGAGGCGACGCGTGCGGCCAGGCCGCTGACGACCGCGGCCACGTCACCGAGCACGGCCAGGTCTGCTGCGCTGTAGGTCGCCTCTTCCGGGTCCGACGTGACGACGACGACGGACGTGCCCGCCTCGACGAACGGCCCAGGCTCCCAGGTCCCCTGGCGAAAGGCGGGGCCTCCGACGACGAGCACGAGGTCGTGGCCCGCCAGGGTCTCTCGCAGGGCCCCGCGCGTGGGCGGCAGGTGGCCCCGGAAACGCGGCGAGTCCTGGGGGAAGCCGGACTGCGAGCCGTGGGCCTCCTGCCAGACCGAGCAGGCCAGACGTTCGGCGAGGGCCGTCAGGCCGCTCCACGCCTCCGCTGAGTCGGCGCCTGGGCCCACGACGAGGGCCGGCCTTTCGGCAGCGTCGACGAGCGCGGTCAGCTCGGTGGCCAGCTGCTCGTCCACCCCGCCCGCGACGCGCAGGCGGGCCGGAGCGGGCAGTGCGATCGTCTCGTCGGCCGGCTCGGACCAGTCGCTCATCGGCACCACGACGACGGCGGGGCCCCGCTGCAGGGCCGCCTCGTGAACGGCCCTGGCGATGGCAGCCGGCACGTCGGCCGGCCGGGCGGGCTGACGGAGGGAGACGGGGTAGCTGCCGGCCAGGCCCTCGAGACGTCCGGCCAGGAAGGGGTCGGAGGCCAGATGGCGACGATCCTGCTGGCCGACGAGGATGACGAGCGGAGCCTTGTTGGTGCGGGCGGTCGCGATGGCCCCGACCGCGTTGCCGAAGCCGGCCGTGGTGTGCAGCAGCACGAGCGACGGAGACCCGGTGGCGAGGGCATGGCCCGAGGCCATCCCGACGACCGACCCCTCGTGGAGGCCGAGCACGAACTCGAAGTCGTCCGGCAGGTCGGTGAGCAGGGCGACCTCGGTCGAGCCCGGGTTGGCGAACATCCGGGTCATCCCGAAGTGGCGCAGCACCTCGAACGCTGCATCGCGCACGGTCGTCACGTCCTGCTCCTCTCTGCTGGAGACCGGGGCTGGTGACGCCCCGGACTCCGCCATCGTCAGGGGACGCCCCAGCCGGTGGCAGACGTTGTCGCACCCAGCGGAAGAGCCGCCCGGCAGAGGGTCCTTCCTCTCACTGGGTGAGGCGGTGTCTGACCGTCCGGAACCGAGCCCCCTAACGTCGCCGACGTCCCGCTCGAGCAGGAGGAACCATGTCAATGACCACGGGCACGCCGTCACCGTCGACAGCCGGCGCCGCGTCGAACACCGCTCCGGATCCCGACCGGGGCGCCGCCCTCGACGACATCCGAGTCCTCGACATCGCGACCCTCTTCGCCGGACCGTCGGCGGCCACCGTCCTCGCGGACTTCGGCGCCGACGTCATCAAGGTCGAGCACCCACGCAAGCCGGACCCGGCACGGACGCACGGCCAGAGCAAGAACGGGATCGGCCTGTGGTGGAAGATCCTCGGCCGCAACAAGAGCGCGGTCACCCTCGACCTGTCGCATCCCGAGGGTCAGGAGGTCTTCCTCGAGCTGGTCCGCACCGCGGACGTCGTCATCGAGAACTTCAGGCCCGGGACGCTCGAGCGGTGGGGCCTGGGCTACGGCCGGCTCCGCAGCGTGAACCCCCGCATCATCCTCACCCGAGTCACCGGGTTCGGGCAGACCGGACCTCGAGCCACCGAGCCCGCCTTCGGCACCATCGCCGAGGCGATGAGCGGCTTCGCCCACTCCACCGGCCAGCCGGACGGGCCGCCGACCCTGCCGCCGCTGGCCCTCGCGGACAACATCAGCGGCCTGGCGGCCGCGGTGGCCACCCTGACGGCCCTGCACCGTCGTGAACGCACGGGCGAGGGTCAGGTCATCGACCTCGCGATCATCGAGCCGATCCTCGCGATGCTCGGTGCGCAGGTGACCGTCTACGACCAGCTCGGGATCGTCACACAGCGGCGGGGCAACCGGTCGGAGAACAACGCGCCGCGCAACACCTACCGCACCGGGGACGGCGACTGGGTCGCGATCTCGACGAGCGCTCACTCGATCGCCGAGCGGGTGATGGAGCTCGTCGGCCGCCCGGACCTCGTGCGGGAGCCGTGGTTCCACGACGGCTTCCAGCGGGCCCAGCACGCCGACGTGCTGGACGAGGCGGTGGGCTCATGGATCGCCCAGCGACCCACGTGTGAGGTCGTCACGGAGTTCGCCCGTGCGGACGCGGCGCTCGCCGTCGTCAACGACGTGTCCCAGGTGGTCGCGGACGAGCAGTACGCCGCGATCGGCGCCATCGCCACCGTGGAGGACCAGGACCTCGGGCCGGTGCGGATGCCCAACGTGCTCTTCCGCATGTCGGAGTCCCCCGGGACGATCCGACACACCGGGCGTGGCCACGGTGCCGACACCGACCGGGTCCTCGCAGAGCTCGGAGTCGACGACGAGCGCCTCGCTCGGCTGCGCCACGCGGGCGTGGTCTGAGTGCTCGCCGAGATCGCCACTTGGCTGTACGTGCCCGGTGGTCGGCTGTCCGAGCTGCTGCCCAAGGCCGCCCGGACGGCCGACGGCATCGTCATCGACCTCGAGGACGCCGTCCACCCATCGGCCCGTCCCGGCGTGCGCACGATGCTGCCGGCCGCTCTGGCTGCACTGGCCACCGGCGCCGGCGGGGGTGGACCAGCCGCACGTGAGGGAGCGGAGGTCCCGGTCGTGGTGCGTGTCAACCCGGTGTCCTCAGCCGACTTCGGGGCGGACCTCGCAGCGGTCGGTCCCCTTCTCGCCGACGGACGGATCCAGGGCATCCGCCTGCCCAAGGTGGAGTCGCCGACAGACGTGCGCAGGGCGTATGCCGTCTCGCGTCGGTTCCTGGACCTGCCTCACCTCGTCCCCCTCATCGAGTCGGCCCTCGGCCTGCGCCACGCTCCCGAGATCGCGGCCGAGACCGGGGTGCACTCCATCACCCTGGGCGAGAGCGACCTGCGCGCCGACCTCGGGCTGCCGCGCGACGGGAGCGACGGCGGCCTGCTGCTCGCCCGTCTCACCGTCGTGCAGGCCGCACGAGCGGCCGGCCTTCCTTCTCCCGTCGCGAGCGTCCACCCCCACGTGACCGACCTGGACGGCCTGCGCCGGTCGTGCGAGAGGCTGCGTCAGCTCGGGTTCTACGGCCGATCGGTCATCCACCCCCGCCAGGTTCCCGTCGTGCGCAGCGCCTTCGCCCCCCGCACCGAAGAGCTGCGGTGGGCCAGCGAAGTGATCGAGAGAGCCGTCGCGATGGAGCACGCGGGGTCAGCCGCTACCACCCTGGACGACGGGAGCTTCGTCGACCCGGCGATCCTGCGGCAGGCCCAGCTCATCCACGAGCGGGCCCACGCGTGAGCACCGGACTCACGGCAGACGGGGCGACGGTTCGCGTCGTCGACCTCGCCCAGCCGCTGCATGCAGCCATCCCCACCTCCCCCAACCACCCGGGCTTCCGCCATGCCCTCCTGCGCAGGCACGGCGACGCGGTCCGGGTCGACGGCACGTCGGGAGCCAACGACCTGCTCGTCATGGGCACCCACACCGGCACCCATCTCGACGCCCTCGCCCACATCAGCCACGAGGGCCTCTTGCACGGTGGCACCTCCGCCGCCGAGGCGCAGACGGGCGGCCGGTTCCTCGACCACGGCGTCCACACCGTGGAGCCCATCGTGTGCGTCGGGCACCTGCTCGACGTGCCGGCCGCGCTCGGACTCCCACGGCTCGACCCCGGCCATGCTGTCACGGCCGACGAGCTGGCCCGCGCCCTCGGCGACCGCCGCCCCGCGCCCGGCTCGGCGCTCCTCGTGCGGACCGGCTGGGCGCAGCTGTGGGACGACCACACTGCCTTCCTCGACCACGAGGGCGGGGTGCCCGGACCCGATGAGGACGCCGTCGCCTGGTTGGCCACACACCGGCCCCGGGTCGTCGGATCCGACACCACCGCCTTCGAACACATTCCGGCGGGACGCGGCCACGCGCGCCTGCCCGGCCACCGGATCCTGCTGGTGGAGAAGGGAATCCCCATCATCGAGATGCTGAATTTGGAGGAGCTGGCCGGTCTGGCCCCCACGGCCTTCACCGTCGTGGCTGCACCTCTGCGCCTGGTCGGTGCGACGGGGTCACCCCTGCGCCCGCTGGCACTCGTCAACTGAGCGTCCCAACCCACCCCGGAGGGCCGCCCACAGGGCCGAGCGCTCCACCCTCGATCGTCCGGAGGACACATGGCCGCCGCTGGCACCACACCCATGGAGGGCACCGCGGTTGCCCGGCTCGCAGAGTTCGCCGCTGCCGTGGCGGCTCGACCGCCGGAGGGGGCGCTCGACGATGCCCGTCAGCGGCTGCTCGACGTCGTCGGGATCTCCGTCGCGGCATCGGACACCACCCCGGCGCAGGTGGCCCGGACGCTCGCTCGCCGCTGGGGCGGGCAGCCGACGGCGGCGGCGATCGGCCTGGACCTCGACGTCCCTGCGCCGTCGGCCGCCCTCGTCAACGGGACGCTGGCACACGCCCTGGACTTCGACGACACCCACGTGCCCTCGATCCTGCACCCGAGCGCCTCCGTCGTGCCGGCAGCTCTGGCCGCGGCCGAGGAGGCCGGAGCCACGGGTCGGGTTCTCCTGGCCGCCATCGCAGCCGGGAACGAGATCACGATCCGCCTCGGCAACGCCGGCTACGATCCCGCGATCAACAACTCCGTCTTCTTCGACCGTGGCCTGCACGCCACGTCGATCTGCGGGGCGGTCGGTGCCGCTGCTGCTGCCGGCGTGGCCATGGGGCTGGACACCGAACGCCTCGCCCACGCGATGGCGATCGCCTGCAGCATGGGGGCCGGGCTGCTCGAGGCCAACCGCGCCGGAGGCTCGGTCAAGCGGATGCACTGTGGCTGGGCCGCACACAGCGGCGTGGCCGCCGCCCAGGCGGCGGAGGCCGGGCTCACCGGCCCCCCGACGGTCCTCGAGGGGCGGTTCGGGTTCTTCCGCGCCTACTGTGGCGACGTCTACGACGAGGGCTCCCTGCTCGAAGGGCTCGGCACCGAGTGGGAGACGGCCTCGTGCTTCGTCAAGCCGTATCCGACGAACGTCTTCACCCACACCGGGATCGACGCCGCTGTCGGGCTCCGCGAACGGGGGCTGCGTCCCGAGCAGGTCGAGTCGGTCCGCATCGGGGTGGCGGGGGCGACGCTGCGCACGATCGCCCAGCCGCGCGAGGCGAAGATCCGCCCCGAGTCGGGCTATCACGCGCAGTTCAGCGGTCCGTTCACGTTCGCGCTCGCACTGCGAGGTGGCGGCGGGTTGGGGGTGTATCTCGACGACTTCACCGACGCGGCGGTGCGCGATCCGCTCAACCTCGCCGTGGCCGCTCGGGTGGAGCACGGCTCGGACCCGCGGTGTGAGGCGATCTACCCGCGGCACTTCCCGTCCGTCGTCGAGGTCCGCACCGTCGACGGGCGGATCCTGCGCGAAGAGGTGCTGACCAATCGCGGCACGGCCGAGCGTCCGCTCAGCGATGCCGAGGTCCAGGTGAAGTACGACCTCAACGCCCGTCGGCTCGGGGCCGGGGCCGACGTCCTCGCGGAGCGCATCGCGCGCGTGCTCGACCGCCCCTCCGTGGCCGGCCTGCTCACCCTGTGAGCGGTGCTGCAGGCCGGCGCACGGCGCGTCGGGTCCTCAGATCGAGGCCGTCACCGCGTCGTAGGAGTAGAGCCAGTCGTAGCGGTCGGCGATCGGCTCGTCGCTCCACTCCCGCTCGAGGTAGGCCTGCGCACTCTCATCGGTCGCGAGCTCGCGGCTGTGGAACCGGTCGGTGTTGGCCGTCGCGCCGCGGACCATCCGGCTCGTGCGGCCGATTCGTGCCTCCTCGTAGCGCTTGAGGGCGACCACTGGGTCGTCGCCGAAGGCGTCGAGAGCGCGGGCGAGCACGACACCGTCCTCGATGGAGTGGACGGCCCCCTGGGCGAGGAAGGGCAGCGTCGCGTGGGCGGCGTCTCCGAGCAGGCTGATCCGTCCCGACGTCCAGGAGGGAATGGGATCACGGCTGACGAGCGCCCACTTGAGCAGACGGGGCGAGGTCGTGATGAGGGTCTGGATGTCCTCGTGCCAACCCTCGAAGTCGGCGAGGCACTCGTCGACCGTGCCCGGCTCGTTGCCCCCGGCCGCGGTCCACGTCTTGCCCTCGATCGTGGCGACGAAGTTCATCAGCGAACCGCCGTGCAAGGCATACGTGACGGCGTGGCCGCCCGGCCCGATCCACGTCGATCCGACGGGTGCCTGCAGGTGCCTCGGGAGGTCGCCCATCGGGATGAGACCGCGCCAGGCCACCATGCCCGAGAACTGCGGGTCGGTCGGGCCCCAGACGGTGTTGCGCACGACCGAGCGCACTCCGTCGGCCCCGATGACGACGTCACCGGTCACCCGGCTCCCGTCTGCGAGAACGACGCTCGCGCTCGACGCGTCCTGCTCGACACCCACGACCCGGGAACCGAGCCGGATGACCTGCTCCCCGGCATCTCGCACACCGTCCTCGAGCGCCTTGAGCAGGTCCGGGCGGTACACCGTGAGGTACGGATAGCCGTAGCGCTCCACCGCCATCGGGCCGAGGTCGAACATCGGCCACGGACGTCCGGAGTTCCACAGCCGGAACTCCTTGCGCTCCGGGTCGCACGAGCGCGCCCGCAAGGCCTCGAAGACGCCCAGGTGATCCAGCGCCCGGTTGCCGTTGGGGCTGATCTGGATCCCCGCGCCGACCTCGGTCAGCTCCCGCGCCTGCTCCAGGACCGTGACCTGCACCCCGCGCTGCAAGAGCGCCAGTGCGGCCGTCATTCCACCGACTCCACCGCCGGCCAGGACAACGTGCATCTGCTTCTCCTTCAGAGTTTCTCGGTGCGCAGCAACCCGAGTGCGGCCAGGACCGGCTCGTCGCTCGATCGCACGAGCCGGGCGGACTGGGACACCAGGTGCTGGTAGGGCCTCCATGCGGGAACAGCCACGATGTCGCCGCGCTCCCACGCGAGTGTCTCGCCGTCGACGACCGTGTGACCGGCCCCCTCGACGACGGTGAAGATCGAGTTCGCCGTCGTGCGCTGCCGGGCAGAGGTGAAGCCGGCACCGAGCTCCTGCACGTGCAGTGCGACCGTCGGCATCGCCGGGCCCCCCAGCTCGATCTCACGGTCGGCCATGCCGTGCCAGGGCGCCTCCGTCTCTTCTGCGAGACGTGCGAGCGAGTCCTCCCAGCGGAACGCGATGGGCGACGTCTCGACATCGCGGGGCTGTGCCTGGACGCCGTCGGGATGCTTCTCGAAGAACATCGGCTCGAGGAGGTGGACGAGCGGCACGTCGAGGATGTCGACCCAGTAGCAGTCGTCGGGGCCGCTGGCGGAGTGCTCGTGCCAGGCCCAGCTGGGCGTGAGGAGCACGTCACCCGGGCGCATCTCGACCCGGTCGCCGTCGACGACGGTGTAGGTGCCGCAGCCGTCGAGGATGATCCGGAGGGCCGCGGGGGTGTGGTGGTGCGCGAGCGCGACCTCGCCGGGCTTGATCAGCTGGTATGCCGCCACGAGGGTCCGCACGGTGGCGTAGAGGTTGCCCTCGACGGGGTTCGTCAGGGTCAGGTTGCGGCGGTCGGCCATCTGGTGGTCGACGAGGCGGCCGGCCACCTCGAGGACGGCCTTGACCTCGGCATACCGCCAGAGGTGCGGCAGGAAGTTCCGTCGTGGCTCCGGCCAGAGCGCCGGAGCGCGACGGTGCCAGCCGCCCTCGACGCTCAGGTCGTCGAACACGGCATACAGGTCGTCGAGGTTGTCGATGTCCTCCACGGACGTGGAAGGGGTCGAGGTCATGTCGGGCTCCTCAGTGCTGCTTGACGATGGGTGGGTCGTAGGGGCGGGCGAACACCTCGGTGCGCCCGTTGGTGCCCTGGACCACGTCGACGCTCATCTCGCCGACGCGCTCGATGCTGATCCGGATGGTGTCGCCGTCGGTGACGGGTCCGACCCCGGCGGGGGTGCCGGTCGCGATGATGTCCCCTGGGTGCAGGGTCATGACCGCCGAGGCCATCTCGACCATCCCGGGGATGTCGAGGACGAGGTCACGGGTGTTCGCGTTCTGCCGGAGCTCGTCCCCCACCCAGAGCCGCATCCCGAGCTGCGTGGGGTCGCCCACCTCGTCCGCCGTCGTGATCCACGGGCCGACGGGGCAGAAGCTGTCGTACGCCTTGCGGAAGACCCGTTCCTCTCGCCCGCGCACCACCATGTCGAGCAGGCAGGCGTAGCCGAAGACGTGCGCCTGCCAGTCGGCCCGCGGGATGTCCCGGCCTCCCGCGCCGATGATGACGGCCAGCTCGGACTCGTGATGGACCTCGCGGCGGGTCACGGCGGGCAGGACGACGGGCTCGCCGGCTCCGGAGAGCGACGACGGCGGCTTGAGGAAGAACCCCTGCACGTCGGCGCGGTACTGCGCCTGCATCTCGCGGCCGTGGTCGTGGTAGTTGACCGGGAATGCGATCACCTTGTTGGGCCAAGGCACCGGGGTCCGCAGGGTGACCTCGGACAGTGGGCGGGCGGGTCCCCGGGCAGCCGCCCGGGCCAGCACCGGGCGGACGGCCGGGAAGTCGCGGATCAGCCGGTTCATCGCGACTGGCGGCCACTCCCCCGCGCTGAGCTCCAGCGCGTCCGTCACGTCGACGATGCCTTCCCCGACGACCACACCGATGCGGTCATCGTCGAAACGGGCGATCCTCATGGCGCTCCTTCGGACTAGGCAGATGGTTCCTGCCCATCCTGCGAGCGCGGCTGTTCCCCCGTCAGACGTCCTCGCACCTACCGGAACACCCCGTCAGACGGGTCGCTCCGCACGGCCGCCGACCGCTGCCCCGATCTCGTTCGCGATGGTGAACACGTCGTCCTTGACCTCGGAGTACCGCTGCAGCGTCAGGCGGGTGGAGGATCCCGAGATGCTGAGCGCGGCAACCACCTCGCCGTCACCGCCACGGATGGAGGTCGCGGCGCCGCTCAGTCCCTTCTCGCGCTCGTCGATGGAGACCGACCAGTGTGTATCGCGGATCCTGGCCAGCTCCTCGTCGTCAGAGATCGAGCTCTTGCTCTTCCTGGCGGCGGCACGGACCTCCTCGAGCACCGTCCTCGGCGCGAAGGCCAGGAGCAGCTTGCCGGAGGACCCGATCCCGAGCGGCTGCAGTCCACCCGTGGGCACGACGGGCCGCAGGGCCGCCCGACCCTCGACAGAGGCGAGGCAGACGCGATGGGAGCCGTGCCGGATGTAGAGGTGCACGCTCTCGCCCGTGGAGTCCCTCAGCCGGTGCATCCACGGCTCGGCGACCCCGCGGATCACGAAGGAGTCGGCTGCGCTGGCGCCCCAGGAGAGGAGTCGCGGGCCCAGGGCGAACAAGCCCTCGGGGGTACGACGGGCGATCCGC
This sequence comes from Terrabacter sp. 05T424, assembly GCF_056396225.1. Taxonomy (NCBI): domain Bacteria; kingdom Bacillati; phylum Actinomycetota; class Actinomycetes; order Micrococcales; family Intrasporangiaceae; genus Terrabacter; species Terrabacter sp. 05T424. The sequence goes on along the minus strand of NZ_JBFTLB010000001.1, from coordinate 96,113 downwards.
AGCTCCGTCAGCTCCGTCAGGAGTCGGTGGACCGACGACTTGGGCAGTCCGAGGTCCTCGGCCACCTCGGCAAGACGCATCGGGCGACCGGCCCGAGCGAGACTGTCGATCGCCTGGGTCGTCTTGACCAGCACGGACATCGATGATGCTCCTTCTCTCGAGGTGCCGCCGACCGCAGGCCCCTGCCGCCCGCTGTGAGGACGGAGCCGCGGCGCCGTCCCGTGCCGGCGGTCAAGGGTATGCGGCAGCGGCGCCCGCAGGGGACTTGACGCGTCAGGCGTAGCGACGCACCGGGGGCAGGCCGACACGACGACCCAGGCCGCGGTGCCCGAGGCCACGGGAGGTCAGCAGGGCGGCCTCGACGACCACACGGGCCAGCGCTGCTGCGTTCAGAGGTTCCTGGGACAGCCTGACCGACACGGCGGCACGGACCTGACCGTCCTCGTCGAAGATCGGGGCAGCGATGAGCATGCCGTCCCCAGGCACGCTGGATCGACTCACGGCATACCCGTGACGGCGGACGTCGCCCAGGCGCTGGCGCAACACGAAGTCCCCGCTGTCGTCCAGCTGCCGACCAGGCTCGCCGGCCAGCTCATCGAGTGGAAGGTGCGCGAGCATCGCGACGCCGCCCGCACCCTGCGCCAACGGGACTCGTCGCTCGGGCTGCCAGGAGCCCGAGGCCTGGTGGCCGCAGATGAGGTCGCTGAGGATGGCGTGGTCGCGATCACGCGACCACAGCGCGACGGGCGCCCCGGTGGCCGAGTAGAGGTCGACGAGGAAGGGCCGTGCCACGTCTCGAAGACGGCGCACCTCGGGCACTCCCCAGCCGAGCCGCCAGAGGCGGCGACCGAGCCGGTAGCGCCCGCGGGACGCGCGCTCGACGGCTCCCCACTCGACGAGGTGCGCCAGCATCCGGTGGACCGTCGCCGGCGGGAGACCGGTCCGGGTGCACACCCCGGCGATGGTCTGCTCTGGGGTCTCGGCGCCGAAGCAGTCGAGGATGTCAAAGGCTCGGCCCAGGACAGAGCGCTTGTGGTCGCCTTCGAGCAGGTTGCCGGACTCCATCGTCACTCCCATTATTCGGAACATGATTCCAATATGCTGAACGGTAGGACGCGCGGCGTCTCGTGTCAACGGCTGGGGAGCATTCCTGACCACGACTGTCGAGTGCCACGGAACCCCGCGCGAACCCGGGGATGGCCGGTCAGCGGGTGTCGCGCTGGGCGCGGAGGAAGCCCACGAGCAAGGCGTTGAACTCGTCCGTGCGCTCGAACGGAACCCACAGGCCGGTGCGGCCGTACAGGTGCACCTGGACGTCCGGGATCCGGCTCAGCAGGAACAATGCGTTGTCGTAGCCCTGGACGCGGTTGTCTCGGCCCCAGACGACGAGCGTGCGTGCCCGGATGCGGTCGACGTCGCGCCACACCTCTTCGGTGACCGGGCGGTTCTGCGTGCCCCGCCCCTCTGGAGCGCTCGTCATGAACTCCGGCTCGATGCTCGCCCGGTAGCGCTCCTCGACCAGGTCGTCAGTGATCGACGACGTGTCGAACATCATCATCTCGAGGTACGACCGCATCTTGGTCCGTGAGGGGCCGTCACCGCCGTAGTAGGACTGGATGACCTTCTGGCCCTCGGACGGCATCGGCGTGAACAACGGGAGCCCCCCGGCCGAGCTGACGAGGACGAGGTCGTCGACGACCTGCGGGTGCTCGATGGCCAGCATCATGGCCGCGGCGCCACCGGTGGCCATGCCGAGAATGTGGGCCGAGTCGATCTCGAGGGCGGCCAGCATGTCGGCGAAGACCTTCGCGTAGAAGGCGTAGCGGCCCGCACTGATCTCGGGCTTGTCGGAACGGCCGTACCCCGGCAGGTCGACGACGAGGACCCTGAAGTGCTCGGCGAGGCCGGGCACGTTGGCCCCGAAGTTGCCCCAGCCGTACGCCCCTGGGGCGCCGCCGTGGACGCAGAGCAGCACGGGACCCGACCCGGCCTCGTGGTAGTGCACCCGGACACCTCCGGCGTCGACGAAGCGGCTCGTCGACTCCGCGGTGATCGGCACGGTCGCTGTCGCGTTCGGCAGACTCTTGGACATCAGATCTTCACGTGGGCGGGGATCGGGTGGCCGAAGAGGTTGAGACCGTAGGCCTGGAAGATGGGCCCGGCCCCGTTCTGGACGTGGTGCAGCGCGGCCTGGGTGTCACGCCACCGACGCTGGAGGGCGCCGCTCTGGTGCAGTGACCCTCCCCCGCTGAGCCGGAAGACGCTGTCCGCAGCCGCAGCCGCACGCTGGCTCGCCTGGACCTGGTTGCGACGCACCTCTGCGCGCAGCTCGAGCGGCACGACCTCTCCGCGCGAGACCATCTCGAAGACGCGTTCGACGTCCCACAGCACGTGACGCACGCTCGCGTCGATGTCTGCGGCCGCCGCACCCATCGCCGAGAGCTGGAACGGGTCGAGGGCTGCCCGGCCGCCACGCCCCTGCCGCGAACGGGTCATCGCGACGTACGCGGCCAGGGCGCCCTTGGCCATCGCCAGGGTTGCCGTCGTGATGGCTCCCGAGAACATGACGTTGCGGGGCATCCGGAACAGCGGCACCGACTCGCGGCTGGGATCCTTGCCCCCCGTTCCGTCGGTCACGCCCTTCGTCTCGATCGTGCGGTAGTCAGGGACGAAGGCATCCCGCACCACGAGGTCCTTGCTGCCGGTGCCCCGCAGTCCCATGACGTCCCAGGAGTCCTCGACGATCTGGTAGTCCGACCGTGGGAGGAGGAAGTGGACGGCGTCCGGCTCGGCGACGTTGCCGTCCTGGTCGGTCACGAGGCCACCGATCATGACCCACTGGCAGTGGTCGGTCCCGGACGAGAAGTTCCAGCGTCCGTTGAAGACGTAGCCGCCCTCCACCGGCCTGGCCCGACCCATGGGCGCGTAGGGCGAGGCGACCCAGGTGTCCGGGTCGTCGCCCCAGACCTCCTGCTGCACCCGACGGTCACCGTGGGCCAGCTCGTGGGGGTGGACGCCCACGACCCCGGCAACCCACCCCGCACTGGGGTCGTGCGACCCGATCTCGAGGACAGCACGGAAGAAGTCCACGGGGTGCGACTCCAGGCCCCCGAAGTCCTTGGGCTGGAGCATGCGCATCACGCCCGACGCCCGCAGGGCCGAGGCCGTCTCGTCGGTGAGCCGCCCGAGCTGCTCTGCTGCTGCTGCGTTGGTCTCGAGCAGGTCTGCGATCTGTTCGATGTGGTCCAGGACGGCCATGGCCGCTCCTCTCGTTGATCCGGTCACGGGGTGCGGTGGTGTCCCCAGTAGTGGGCCACGTCGTAGCGCGTGGGAAGCCAGGTCTCGTCATCGATGAGGATGCCGTCGATGCCGTACTCGATCCCGAAGCCGGAGGGTGACCGGACGTAGAAGGAGATCATCTTGTCGTTCGTGTGCTTCCCGAAGGTCGACAGGATCGGGGCCGCTCCGGCGAGGACCTTGTCGTAGTTGCGGCCGAGGACGTCGAGGTCGTCGATCTCGAACATGAGGTGGCCGACACCAATGGGCCGGCTGGGCGCCGCCGCGAACGCGAACGAGTGGTGCCTCGGGTTGCAGTGCGTGAAGACGCCGGTGACACCCCCCGGCATGTCGATGTGGTCGCTGAGGCGGAAGCCGAGCAGGTCGAAGTACAGCCGACGGTAGGTCTCCTCGTCACGTACGACCTGGAAGGCGTGTCCGAGCCCGAGCTCGCGTGCCACGAAGGACGCACCGATCGGGGACACGAATGTCTCGGTGGCGTTGCGAAGCCCCCAGAACAGCTCGACGTCGTAGTTGTCGTCGGGGTCGCGGAAGCTGGCCAGCCCGTCGACGCCTCGGTCGGCCGCCGCCTGGGCGTCACGCTGGGTCACCTCGTAGCCCGCCGCCCCGAGTCGTTGCGAGATCTCCTCGAGCGCGCACTGGCTGCCCACGTCCCACCCGAGGGCTATGACGCCGTCGTTGTCGGCGCGGCGGATGTCGACCCGGTGGACGTACTGGTCCATCCGCAGGGTGAGCCGGTCCTCGCTGCGCTGGGCGACCTGGAGGCCGAGCAGCTCGGCGCCGAAGCGCTCCCAGGCCTCGAGGTCGGTTGCCGACACCACGGCATACCCGAGGGCCTTGACGCGTGCATTCATCGTTGGTCCTTTCTTCGACGTTGTCTGGTCGTCATGCTGCGTCCTGGACGCGGGTCCGACCAGCGGACCGTGCCAGATGGCGGAATGTCTTCGACGACAGTCGAAGTCACCGGCACAGCCTCGCGGCCGCCGAGGCCGCAGCCCGGGACAGCGCCTCGACCCACTCCTGCACCTGACCGGTCGTGGCGCCGGCCGGGAGCCCGGACATCCGCATGGCGATGGGCGGCGTGTCGTCCGGCCCCGGGACCGGCACGACGATCGAGTGCAGGTGGTAGGTCTCGCCCGGGTCGAGGTCAGGCTCGTAGAGGGCTGCCGTGTCGGCGATCATCTGCTTCATCAGCCGCTCGTGCTTCGGCAGTCGATCCGTCGAGGAGTAGTCCGACATCAACGAGATGCGGTCCACCGACGGGTCCGGCATGAGCGACAGCGAGAAGCCGCGCTCGCGGACTCGGTCGAGGTTGCGTCGGAACGTCTCGACGGTGGCGACCCCTTGTCCCGGCGCGCGGGCGAGCCACTCCTGCACCTCCGCCTCTGAGGCGTCACGCAGGAACACCGACCCGAGCGGCGGGATGAGTGGCACCCGGTGCCCGACGGAGGGCGTGGTCCGCTCCTCCGACTGGTTCGAGGTGAGGACGAACACGACGTCACCCCCCACCTTGGCGAGCACCGCGCAGTCGACGCCGTGGGCCGCGCTCAGCTGTTCGATGTCGTGCCGCGCCAGCTCTGCCAGCCGCACCGCGTGGATGAGGTCGGGGTGCGACGGCGCGACGAGCGACGGAGGGGCGAAGCGCCCGTAGCCCCCCTGGAAGAAGAGCAGTGGCAACGAGGGCCTGGCCACCGAGAGGTGGCGGACACGGCCGACGACGATGTAGTGGTCCCCGCCCTCGAGGACGTCCTGGTAGGTGCACTCGATCCACGAGACCGCTCCGTCCAGGATGGGCGCCCCGCCGGGGGCCGGCGTCCACGCGATGTCCTCGAACTTGTCCTCTGCACGCGAGGCGAACCGGCGACAGGTCTGCTCCTGGTCAGAGGCAAGAACGTTGACGCAGAAGGTCTTTCCGGTGCGCAGCCGGGCGAAGCTGCCCGACTCTCGTGTCGGGAGGAATGCCACGAGGGGCGGGTCCAGCGAGACCGAGGTGAACGAGCCGACGACCATGCCTGCCGGTGTGCCGTCCTCGGCGATCCCCGTGACCACGGCCACGCCGGTCGGGTAGTGCCCGAGGGTCTCGCGGAACAGTGCTGGGTCGATGTCCTCGTCACCCACAGTCACCGTCGTGTCGAGCTGGGTCATCGGTGCCTCCTCGTGTGTCGGACCACCTTCTGGCGGCCGCGACTCAGTCTCGCCGTCCGGGCGAGCGCTACCTAGGCTCCTGTCCCGTCGGGCGGGACGTTTGCCGGAGGCCCTCCCTCGGGGCGTGCGAGAGCCGACAAAGCGGCAGTCGCGAGCTCGACGTCCTGGTCCGGAGTGGCGCCGCTGACCCCGAGTCCTCCGACGAGACGGTCGCCCAGGTGCACGGGCAAGCCGCCGGGTAGGGGCGTGGGACTGAACGGCAGTCCCTCGCCGAGCAGGACGAAGAGGTCCGGATGAGCCGCACGCAGCTCGAGAAGGCTCTCCGATGGCCGAGCGAAGGCTGCCGCGGTCCGGGCGGCAGTCAGGACGTCGTCGCGGGAGACCGTCACCCTCCCGTGCCCGCGCTGACCGGCGCCACGTCGCGCTCGTCGTCCGGCTGCTCGGCACCCGCAGAGGCGGGCTTGCGGATCAGGGTGTAGACCCGGCTGCGCAGCTCGGCGAAACCGGGAAGCGCCTTGGTGGCCAGCTGATCCCGAGGGGCGGGCAGCTCGACCGGGATGAGCGCTGCGACGCTCGCCGGCTTGCCCGACAGGACCAGGACGGTGTCGGCCAGATAGACGGCCTCGTCGATGTCGTGGGTGACGAGTACCACCGTGATGCCGAGGCGCTCCTTGAGCCGGATGACGAGGTCCTCCAGGTCGGCACGCGTCTGGGCGTCGACCGAGGCGAACGGCTCGTCCATGACGATGGCGTGGGGTCGGAAGGCGAGCGCGCGTGCGATGGCGACGCGCTGCTGCATGCCTCCCGAGAGCTGCCACGGGTACGCGTGGGTGGAGTCGGCGAGCCCGACCTCGGCCAGCGCCGCGCGTGCCTGCTCGAGCCGCTCGCCCTTCGGGACGCCGGCCGAACGAAGCGGTAGGGCGACGTTGTCGATGACACGCAGCCAGGGCATGAGGGAACGGCTGTAGTCCTGGAAGACCACGGCCATGCCGCGTGGGGTGTCGCGGACCACCTCGCCCTCGAAGACGACCCGGCCCTCCGTCGGCTTGCGCAGGCCGGTCAGGCACTGGAGCAAGGTCGTCTTGCCCGCGCCGGAGGGCCCGACGATGCAGAGGAACTCCCCCTTGGCCACACTGAAGTCGAGTCCCTGCAGGACCGTGTGCGTCCCGTAGGAGTGACCGAGTCCGGTCACCTCCAGGACAGTGCTGTGCGCTGCGCTCCGGTCATCGGTCTCGTTCATGAGCCGCCTCCTTCGTGGTGGGCCATCATGCCCTTGTGCCAGCTCAGGACCCGGTTCTCCACGAGGCCGAAGAGCTTGTTGAGCAGGTAACCGACGATGCCGAGGGCGATGATGCCCGTCCACATCGCGGGGATGTCGAACTCGCGCTGCGAGTTGAGGATGAAGTAGCCGATGCCGCCCGGGGTGCCGACCATCTCCGAGATCACCATCGCGACCACCCCGATCGCCAGCGCCGTCCGCGCCCCGGCGAAGACCTGGGGCATCGCCGTGGGAAGGATGATGTGGCGGATCCGGTCCCAGGACGAGAGCCGGTAGCTCCTCGACACGTCCCGGAGCACCGGCTCCACGGAGCGGACGCCGTCGATGGTGTTGAGCAGGACCGGCCACGCACTGACGAGCGCGATGATGGCGATCTTCATCGGGGTCCCGATGCCGAGCAGCAGCATCATGATGGGCAGCACGGCCACGCCCGGGGTGGCCCGGAGGAACTCGATGATCGGGCGAACCGCCTCCTCGAGCGCGCGGACCGAGCCGAGCAGCAGACCGAGGGCGACACCACCGACGACGGCGATGGCGAAGCCGGCGCCGAGCCGGGCAACGCTCGGCCCGATCTCCGTCGGGACGTTCTGGAAGATCCAGAGCGCCTTGAACTCGGTGAGGATCGTGTCGAGTGGCGGGAAGTAGAACGACGTGCTGTTCGCGCTGGCGAACCACCAGATGACGAGGAGCAGGACGGGGAGCCAGATCTCCCAGAGGACCTTCGAGCGCAGCGACTTCATGTCAGCCTCTCTCTCGCTGCGAGGGGTGCCACCACAGGATCCGACGTTGGGCGGCGAGCAGGATGAGGTTGAGCGCGACCCCGAGCATGGACGCCGTGAAGGCGTACACGAACATCTCGTCGGGGTTGTTGACCGTGAGGGCGTTGAACAGGTTGCGCCCGAGGCCGTCCGTCCCGCCGAGGAACTCGGCCGAGATCGCCAGGAGCAGGCTGATCGTCGCGGCGATCCGCAGCCCGGTGGTGAGAAAGGGCATGGCGCTCGGCAGGTAGACGGTGCGGATCCGGTCCTTGAGGCTCAGATGGAACGCCGCGCTGACCTGTCGCAGCTGCGGCGACACCTGCTGCACGGCATACGTGGCCTGCACGAGCATGGGCCAGACGGCGCCGAACATCACCAGGATCAGGGCCATCGCGCGGGTGCCGCCGAAGAGCAGCAGGACCAGCGGCAGGATGGCCACTCCCGGGATGGTCCGGCCGAAGTCGACGACGAACTGGGAGCTGAGGGCGACCTTGCGGCTCGACCCGTTGAAGAGGCCGAGCGGCACGCCGACCACGATGGACAGCAGGAGCCCGAGGTTCGCGGTGAGCAGCGTGTTGCCGACGGCGGTCCAGTAGTCGCCCGTCCGGGCCATCTCCAATGCCGTCGTCACGGTGCGCCACGGCGTCGGGACGTCTGCCGCCCGACCCGGTCCGACGGCGAACAGGTGCCAGATGACGAGGGCGATGATGATCGCCGCCGTCTGCCGGGCCAGGCGCCCGCCTGCGCTCCCGCGCTGGGGTTCCGATCGCGCCATCGCGAGTCTCCTTCCTTCCCGGGTCGCGGCAGCAGTGGCTGCCGCGACCCGTGCGGCTGCGATCTACTTGCCCGCGACGAGCAGGTCGGCCGCCTTGGGGGCCTTGGCCTGGTCGAGCAGGCCGTACTTGACCAGCCGGGCGAGGGCCGTCTGCACCGAGGACGGGCTGATCGCCTCCGTGCCGAACTCCGGGTAGTGCGCCTTCTCGAGCAACGCCTTGGGCGCCTTGACGTAGGTCGAGGCGACCCGCACGCGCGTGGCCTGGTCGGCGTTCACCGCGGAGTTGGCCTTGAGGATGGATTGCTCGAACGCCTTGACGGTGTTCGGGTTCTGCTTGGCGAACTCCTGCGTGGTGACGTAGGCGTAGGCAAGGTCGGCGCCGGCGGCGGTGTAGCCGGCCAAGCGGTGGATCGAGCTGTCGTCGAGGGCCGCGGTTCCGGCAGGTTCTGAGGTCGTGGTGACGTCGACGTTGCCGGCCTTGAGGGCCGAAAGGGTGTTGGGCACCTCGACGAACTTGATCTTCGACGAGTCACCGCCCGCCTCGTCCACCGCCGAGCGGATGTCCACCCAGATCTGGCTGTTGATCTGCGGGATGCCGAACGTTGCGTTCTGGACGTCCTGCATGGTCTTGATGGGGCTTCCGGCCCTCACCCAGAGGTTGCCGACTCCGAACCCGTCCTTCGGGGGCGTGCCCTTGGCGCCCGGTGCCACGAGCACGAGCGGCACACCCTTGCTGCGGGCCACAGCCGGGACCGTCATGTCCATGAGAGCGAACTGGACCTTGCCGCCGAGCAGCTGGGGCATGCCCTCGGCCGGCGTCGCGACCTTGGTCAGCGTCACGTTGAGGCCCGCGGCCTTGAAGGTGCCGTCAGCGTTGGCCGCCTGGGCGCCCAGGGCGTTGAAGCTCGGGAACACCGCGACGGAGATGTCCGCCTTCTCGACGCCGCCCCCGCCACCGGTAGCGGCCTGGGAGTCGGAACCGCACGCGCTGGCGAGGCTGACGGAGGTGATCGCGACCAGCGCGACGACTGCCCGGCGGGTTCTGCCTGATGTGACCATGTTCGTTTCCTTACTCGGCGCCCGCTGGGCCCGGTGTCATCTCGTCTGCGTTGACGTCGGCAGGTCGGCGACCTCGCCGCTGCCATGATCGCCACGCCTGCGGCAAAGATGGGTGCGTCTCGTGCCGCCCTCCGGAACATGACGGTGACACGGCCCCGCGCCCCCGTAACCGGCTTGCCTCACCCTGCGGAATACCGCTCCATGATCGGCGAGAGTTCCGCATAATGGGACGCACGTCCCACACAGCCGAACGTTGGGGCAATGTGTTGACCAGCGCATCTCGAGGATGAGGTGGCGTGGCGAAGGAGAGCCGATGACCGTTTCCGCCCGAAGCCCGCACGTCGTGCGTGACCCAGCGCAGCAGCCGGACGGGGTGCTCCCGCAGCGCGTGCCGCGACCGGGAGGCACGCTGCAGGACGCCTCGTCGGAGTGCGAAGACCGGCAGATGACGTCGGTGGGCAAAGCGCTCGAGCTGCTGGCCGCCTTCCGAGGCACCATCCCCGAACTGGGTGTCAGTGAGCTGGCTCGCCGCGCCGGCATGCCGAAGTCCACGGCCTTCCGCCTGCTCGGCGACCTCGAGCGGGCCGGCTTCGTCGCGCGTTCGGGTGCCAAGTACCGGCTTGGCCTCTCCTTGTTCGAGCTCGGCAGCAGGGTCGGCTTCTGTCGGCCGCACGGCCTGCGTGACGTGGCGATCCACGACCTGAGCGAGCTGCACATCAACACCGGCCTCACGGCGCACCTTGCGATCCTCGAGGGAACGGACGTCGTCTACGTCGAGAAGGTGCACGCCGGCAACCCCGTGCGGCTCGTCACCGTGCCCGGCGCCCGGCTGCCGGCGTCGTGCACCGGGCTGGGCAAGGCGATGCTGGCCTTCAGTGACGGCGCGACCGTCCGCGCGGTCGTGGAGGCCGGACTGCCCCGCCGCACCCGCAACTCCATCACCGAGCCCGGCCGGTTCGTGCGCGAGCTGCGCCGCATCCGCGAGGCCGGGGTGGCCTACGACCGCGAGGAGGGCACCCTGGGTCTCACCTGCGTCGCCGCCCCGGTGATCGTCGAGGGACGGGTCGTCGCAGCCATCTCTGCGTCGGGCCCTCCCCACGGGACGAGCTGGCCGCGCATCGAGTCGCACGTTCGCCATGCCGCGAGCGGCGTGAGCAGGGCGTACGCGCTCAACGTGTCCCAGGTGTCCTGACGCGCCGGGCCCGACGGGACTCGGAGCGGCAGCACACCGCGAGGGACGAAGAGCTGGTCCGGGCCTGAGGCCCGGACCAGCTCTTCGTCACCATCGACCGGATGTCGACGGGCACGTTCAGAGGCGAGTGCCCGGGGGAAGGTCGTGCCCGTACAGGTTGAGGCCGTAGACCGCGTAGACGGGGTCGGCCACGTTGGAGGCGTGGGCCAGCCCGGTGTGCGCGTCGCGCCAGAACCGCTGGATCGGGTTGTCCAGACGCATGGCGTGCCCGCCCGCGTGGGCCACGATCCGGTCCACGGCATCGACCGCGCGCCGCACTGCGCGCACCTGGTTCCGCCTGATCTCTGCCCGCACCGCCACGTCGATGGGGACGTTGCGTTGGGCGAGGTCCGAGAGCCGCTCCATGTCGGAGAGGAACTGCACCCGGCTCGCCTGGATGTCCGAGGCCGCTCCCCCGAGAGCGGCCAGCTGGTGCGGGTCCTGGCTGACCTGGTGCCCGGCCCTGCTCACCCGGGATCGGCTGTGCGAGATGAAGGCCGCGAGCGCACCCTCCGCCAGGGCGAGGGTCGCGCACGCGATCGTTCCGCTGAACATCGTGTGGAACGGCATCCGGTAGAGGGGCACGTCCGCGCGCCCAGCCTGTTCCGCTGCAGCCCCGGTCTCGAGGTCGATGGGGTCGATCACACGGTGGTTTGGGACGAACGCGTCCTTGATGATGACGTCCTTGCTGCCCGTCCCACGCAGGCCGACGACCTGCCACGAGTCGGGGACGATCTCGTAGTCGGGGCGCGGCAGGATGAAGTGCCGGATCGGGTTGGGCTCGGTGACCTGCCCCTGCTGGTCGGTGACCATGCCACCCAGCACGACCCAGTCGCACAGGTCCGTGCCGGAGGAGAACGGCCAGCGTCCGCTGAAGACGAAGCCCCCGTCGACGGGACGGGCCCGGCCGAAGGGCGCGTAGGGCGAGGCCACCCAGGTGTCCGGGTCGTCACCCCAGATCTCCTGCTGCATCTGCCGCGTGCCGACCGCCAGCTCGAACGGGTGCACCCCGACCACGCCGGCGACCCACCCGGAGGACCCGTGCCGCGAGCCGATCGCCAGGACGGTCTCGAAGAACTCCACCGGGGAGCTCTCGAGCCCGCCGAAGTCCTTCGGCTGCAGCATGCGGACGACGCCGGTCTCCTCCAGGCGCTTGCGCGTCTCGTCTGGCAGGCGACCGAGGTCGTCGGCCTCCTCCGCCTGGTCCTCCAGGTACACGGCCAGCTCCTCGACGCGCTCGAGCACGGTGTTCATCGCTGTGTCCTTCTCCTCGTGGCTGCGGTCCGGTCAGCTGTTCGCGACGAAGTCGGCGACGAGCCGGTTGAACTCGTCGGCGTGCTCGAGCTGTGCCCAGTGGCCGCACCGGTTGAAGAGCACGAGCCGCGAGTTCTTGATGAGTGCCACGAGCTTGAGGCTGTGCTCGTAGCCGACGACCCGGTCGTCGCGGCCGTGCACGATGAGGGCCGGTGCGGAGATGCTCGCCAGCTCCTCGTCGGTGGCCGTGCCGCGGCGGGGCTTGCCGATGCCCGCAGCGAAGTTCTCCAGGTGCACGCGGTTGGCGGTGGCGTTGTCGTAGCGCTGCTGTGCCAGCGCCTCACTCTTGCTGCCGCTGTCGAAGGTCATGATGTCGACGAGCTTGGCCATGACCTCGACCGACGGCTCGACGTAGCCCTGGTGGAGGATCTTCAGCCCCTCTGACGGACCGTCGGCCGGGGAGAAGAGGCGGACGCCGCCGGCGCCGGCTCCCATCGTGACCAGGTGGGACACGCGCTCGGGGTGCACGGCCGCGAACTTCAGCGTCGTCGCGCCGCCCATCGAGTTGCCCACCACGGCCGCCTTCTCGATGCCGAGCGCATCGAGCAGGTCCCGCACGGCAGTCACGTGGTCTCGGTTCTCGTACGTGACGGGCGATGACTTGCCCCAGCCGGGCATGTCCGCTGCGATGACCCGGAACTGCCTGCTCAGCGCCTTGAGGTTGGGACCGAAGTTGCTCCAGCCGGTGGCACCCGGACCGCTGCCGTGCAGAAGGAGCAGCGGATGTCCGTCCCCCGCCTCGTTGTAGTGGATCGTGCCGCTGGGCGTCTCGACCGTGCGGCTGGTGCTCTGCTCGGTCAGTTCCACAGTCGTGGTGGTCATCGGCCAACTCCTCGTAGCGGTGTGAGGGCCGGAGTCAGGCTCGACACCGGCGTTCAGAAGCAGCATTGCGCAGGCGTCTGCGGTTAACGAGCCGGCCGTGCCACCTCATGGAACGCCCAGCCGTGCCATCCGCTTCAGTCGTGCGGCGCGCCGGCCCGTTCCGCTACGGCGGCGCACACCCACGTCGCAGCGGTGGCCGCGATGAGGAGGTCGGTCATCGGGACCGGGGTGGCTCGCTCCCCGAGCCCGACCAGGGGCGCGACCGCGGCCCCGGCGACGAACTGCCCGAAGCCGATGACGGCGGAACCTGACCCGGCGGCATCGCGCGCGTGGCTGATCGCAAGGCCGATCGAGTTGCCGAAGATGAGGCCCATGCTGCCCACCAGCAGCACGAAGACGGGCACGAGCGCCTGCGGCGGCGCCGCCAGGAACACGACGAGCGACAGGGCGACGACCGCGGTCGTGAGCAGGGCCAGTCCCACACGCAGCATGCGGGCCGGACCTCGGGTGCGCACGAGTCGCGCGTTCACCGCATTGGCGCCGATCATCGCGAGCGAGTTCAGCGCGAACAGGGCCGCCCCTTCGAGCTCGCTGACGCCGACGTAGTCCTGGTAGATGAAGGGCGAGGCCGAGATGTAGCCCATGAGAACGGCGAAGCTGAACGTCTTCACGAGGGCGTATGCCGTGAAGCCGGGACGGCGCAGCACCGTCCCGAGGTGAGGGCTCCTCGCGACTCCCGCAGTCGGTGAGGCGAGTGCGGCACCCGGGGATGCCGCGTTGCCACGCCGCGCCGGCGCGGTCTCGCGGATGGCGAAAACCGCGACGAGGCTCATGACCACGGTGAGGCCTGCGAGCACTCCCAGCACCCCGCGCCACCCGACCGGACCGGCGAGCAGTCCCCCAGCGACCGGGGCCACGATCGGCGCGAGTCCGCCGAGCACAGCGAGCACGCTGAAGATGCTCGCCGCCTCGGCTCCACTGAACAGGTCTGCGACGATGGCGCGCGCGATCACGATCCCGGCGGCGCCTCCGAGCCCCTGGAAGAAGCGGGCGGCAAGCAGGACCTCGATGGTCGGTGCGTGGACCGCGACGAACGAGGCGACGACGCACACCAGGGAACCCGCGACCAGTGGTCGCTTGCGCCCACGGCGGTCCGACAACGGGCCGAAGAAGAGCTGCCCCAGGGCCACGCCGACGAGAAACGTCGTGAGCGTGAGCTGAACGCCTGAGGGCGCTGTCGACAGGTCGTCGGCGATACGCGGGAAGGACGGCAGGTACATGTCTGTCGCGAACGGCGAGATCATCGACAGGAGCGACAACGACACGAGCAGGAGTGCGCGGGCGCCACCTCGGGGGGACGGCGCCGGGCCGGGGGTGACCGGCACGGGGGCACCCGCGGCCGGCGCGGCTACCGCGACGTCGATCGTCGTCCGACTCTCGCCCCGCACGGCGCCCACCATGCTGCTGCTCTCGCGTCTCATCAGTGCCTCTCGTCGTCGTCTGCTGCACGCGTCGAGCGCCCGCGCCCCAGCGTGCTGCGCCGGCGCAGGACGCACCATCACCGCGTGCCGTCGAGCGGAACGGACGTTCTCGCCGTCTGCTGAACGGAGCGGGCCCGGCCCGACGGTGCACACTCGCGGACGCCGCTCGCGCGCCGGGGCGCGTGGCGAGGCACCGGGCGCGGCTCCCCGCCAGCGGTCATTTGATCCGCTTCTCATCCAGGGGGGCTGAAGTCCAGGGCTGCGCATGGCGGTGCGACAGCGCGCCAGCAAGAACGGACCACGCGTCACGTCTCGTCGACGTGACGCGTGGTCCTTTCCATGCCTGGGGAGTCAGTCAGTGCGCCTCGCGGTTCAGGCTGAAGCGGGCTGCGACTCCGGAGATCAACAGGGCCCAGCCCGTGAGAACGAGCGCGGCGGTGGTCGGGCTCAACATCCCGTGTGCGGCCGTCCCGACGCTGGTGAGTGCGATGGCTGCCCCCGCCGGAAGCCATTGGGCCACAGCAGGAAGAGCACTGGCGAGGATGCCGGCCTCGATGATCATGACCCAGGCGATGGCACCGATGATGGCCACGACCGTGTTGCGGGTCAGGGCACCGAGTGCCACGCCGACCAGCCCGTAGAGGGCGGACGCGACCGTCGCGCCGACCCAGAGCTGCACGACGTCGACAGGGAGCGAGTGCACCCCGCGGGCGCCATAGATGACCACGGCCTCGGCGTACGCTACGCCGAAGGTTCCGGCGCCGAGCAGCGCCCCGAGACCGAGCACGGTGACGGCCTTGGCCGCGAGCACCCTTGCGCGACGGGGCTCGCCGAGGAAGGTCTGCATGATCGTGCGGTGACGGTACTCGCCGGCGACGACGAGAACGCCGATCGCCAGCATGACCATCGAGGTGAGGGCGGAGACCGACAGCGTGTGGTTGACGTGGTCGATGGAGCCGAAGGCCGGACCACCGGGGCTGGGGACGAGCGCGTTGGACGCGACTGACGCGGCACCCAGGACGAGCGTGACGGCCAGGCCGGCCCAGGCTGCGGGAGTGGTGCGGAGCTTGTAGAGCTCAAGGGAGACAAGGGTTTTCATGACCAGACTTCCTCGGTGTCGCTGGAGTGGATGAGGGTGTGGAAGACCGACTCGAGGTCGGTGTCGTCGGCGACGATGTCGTGGACCGGGCCTGCCGCGGCGAGTGCGCCGTGGTGGATGACGACGAGGTCGTCGGCGACGGCGGCCACCTCCGAGAGCAGGTGGCTGGAGAGGAAGACGGTGCCGCCACGGTCCGCGAAGGAGCGCAGGAAGCGCCGCATCTCGCGTATGCCGTCGGGGTCGAGGCCGTTGAGCGGCTCGTCGAGGACGAGCACCGACGGGTCCCCCACGAGGGCCGAGGCGAGGGCGAGGCGCTGGCGCATGCCGAGCGAGAACCCGCCGACGCGCCGGCCGGCCGCAGGCCCGAGCCCGAAGCGCTCGAGGAGGTGGTCGGCCGTGCGGGCAGGGACACCGGCCTGCATCGCGGTGAGCCGGATGTGGTTGCGGGCGGACCGGTTCGGGTGGAAGCCCTGGTCGAGCACCGCGCCCACGACACGGGTCGGGTGGGGCAGGTCGCGGTAGCGGACCCCGTCGACGGTGGCGGTCCCGCTGGTCGGGTCGGTCAGGCCGAGCAGGATCCGCATGCTCGTCGTCTTTCCCGCGCCGTTGACGCCGAGGAACGCGGTGACCCGGCCGGGCAGCGCCGTGGC
Source organism: Terrabacter sp. 05T424 (assembly GCF_056396225.1). Classification (NCBI taxonomy): domain Bacteria; kingdom Bacillati; phylum Actinomycetota; class Actinomycetes; order Micrococcales; family Intrasporangiaceae; genus Terrabacter; species Terrabacter sp. 05T424. The sequence goes on along the minus strand of NZ_JBFTLB010000001.1, from coordinate 80,203 downwards.
GGTGAACCCGTCGAGGACGGTGACGGGGCCGTAGTGCTTGGTGAGCTGGTGGAACGAGAGGGTTGGCATGGTGCTGAGCTCCTGTGTCGGGAGGCCGGTTTGGCTGGCACCAACGATCCGGCCCGGACGGGGTGCGGGTCGTCGCCCTGGCGGCCGAACCCCGACGTGCGCCTGAGGGCGAGGCCGAGAGGTCTCAGCGCGGCGGCATACGCCTCCGGGAGTACGCCCCAAAGCCGATCCCGCAGGGCCCGACCCTCCCTACTGTTCAGGTATGGACACGTCGACGCGGCGACGCACGTGGCGGATCGACCCCCGCGTCACCGACGCGCTCGTCGCAGTCGCCCTCTTCGTGCTGCTGGTCCTCTCGTTCGGCGCCTCCGTCCGCGCCGGCCAGCGACCGGTCGACGCCGGGACTTGGGTGCTCGGCGTGCTCCTGACCGCGCCGTATGCCGTGCACCGACGAGCCCCGTGGCTCGCGCTCGCCGTGACGCTGGGCGCGTTGCTGGCCTTCTCGCTGCTGCACTACGCGCCCTACCCGGGGCTCAGCGCGTTCGCGCTGCTGTTCGGGCTCGCATTGCACGGCCGCCGCCGCGACTCGCTGCTGGCGCTCGGTGCGACGGCCGGCGCCTTCTGCATCGCGCTCGCCGCGCAGCCCGCCGGCGTCGTGGCCTTGAGTGACGTGATCTCGACGATGCTCGCCACCGCCGTTGCCTGGCTCGCCGGCGACAACCTCCGTCAGCGACGGCTGCGGTGGGCGGCCATGGAGGACCGGGCGCGGCTGCTCGAGCGGGAACGCGAGGACCGTGACCGCGCCGCGGTGACGGCGGAACGGCTGCGCATCGCCCGCGAGCTGCACGACGTCGTCGCCCACTCGATGTCGGTGATCGCGGTGCAGGCAGGGGTCGGCCGGCACGTCATCGAGACCGACACGGCCGCGGCCAGTGACGCGCTCGGCGTGATCGAGTCGACGAGCCGCGACACGCTCACCGAGATGCGGCGGATGCTCGGGGTGCTGCGTGACGGCGAGGCCGCCGCGTCGCACCCGATGCCCGGCCTCGCGGACGTCCGGGCCCTCGTGGCCGACACGCGCCGGGCAGGGCTCGGGGTGACGATGGACTCGACGGGCTCCTTGGCCGACCTTCCCGCCGGCGTCGACCTCGCGGCATACCGGGTCGTGCAGGAGGCGCTGACGAACGTCCTCAGGCACGGGGGCCCGGTGGCCCGCGTTCGCGTCGCATGCTCGGAGGGGCGCGTCGAGCTCGAGGTGGCCGACGACGGCCGGGCGGACCGCAGGCGGACGAGCCCGCGCGGCACCACGGTCGCACCCCTCATGCCGGGTGCGGGCCAGGGACTCATCGGCATGCGGGAGCGGGTCGAGCTCTACGGCGGCACGTTCGAGGCCGGTCCGCGACCCGGCGGCGGCTTCCGCGTCCACGCGACCCTGCCGTATGCCGCGGAGGCGCGATGAGCCAGCCGGTGCGGGTCGTCGTGGTGGACGACCAGGCGCTCATCCGGGGAGCCTTCCGCGTGCTCGTGGACTCCGCTCCCGACCTGGAGGTCGTGGGCGAGGGCGAGAACGGGGTCGAGGCCGTGGAACTCGTGCGCCGGCTCGAGCCGGACGTCGTGCTCATGGACATCCGGATGCCGGTGATGGACGGGCTCGAGGCGACCCGCGCCATCGCCGCGCTCGACTCCGGCACGCGGGTGCTCGTGCTGACGACGTTCGACCTCGACGAGTACGTCTTCGGGGCGTTGCGCGCCGGAGCGAGCGGCTTCCTGCTCAAGGACACTCCCCCGGTCCAGCTGCTCGACGGCATCCGCGTCATCGCCCGTGGCGAGTCGTTGTTGGCGCCGAGCGTCACGCGACAGCTGATCGAGGAGTTCGTGCGGCAGGAGCCGGCCGGAGCTGGCGGGAGGCCGGCCGCCCCCGCGTCCCTGACAGGGCTGACCGAGCGCGAGACGGAGGTGCTGGTGCTGGTCGCCCGCGGCCTCTCCAACCAGGAGATCGGGGCGCAGCTGTACGTGACGCCGGCGACGGCGAAGACCCACGTCGGCCGGCTGCTGATGAAGCTCGGGGCCCGCGACCGGACCCAGCTGGTCGTGATGGCGTACGAGACCGGCCTCGTCGAGCCACGATCGTCCTGAGCGGTCGGAGGTCAGCGGCTCGCCGTCGGCTGCTCCCTGGAGCGGATGCCCGGACATCCGCCGGATACGCACTCGTACGGGCCCGTCGTCCGTGTCGTCCAGCCCCCTCATGCTCGTGGTCCGGAGGTGAGCGTTTCCGGGCCACGGGCTCACCGTGCAAGTCCTACCCCGGGCCCGCCGCCCCCGTGGCGCTGCTGGGGGCGAGCACGTCGCGTGGCATCAGCTCCGCTGACGCCAGGACTTTCGGCATCGCAGTCACGCCTTCCTTCAGGCGATGATGGCGTGCCGGTCCTCGCTCTTGCTGGCGATGGAGATCTTGCGCGGCTCGGCCTGCTCGGCGACCGGGATCTGCGGGGTGAGTACGCCTCCGACATAGCTCGCGCTGATGTGTTGGGTGTCGAGGTTGTCGCCGAGGATCAGCTGGCGACTGAACACCCCCCGCGGACGCTCGGCGGCGAGCAGCTCGGCGTCGCTGGCGCGGGACGTCCTCTCTGCTCTGACGGTGACGACGTCGCGTTCGACGTCCAGGTCGATCGATCCGGGGTTCACGCCGGGAAGGTCGAACTCGACGTGGAACGTGTCCCCTTCGCGCCAGGCGTCCATCGGCATCACCGAGGGACCGGCCAAGGTGCCGGGGGTTCCGTTCCCGCCGACACCGCCAAGACCTACTCCCCCCACGAGAAGAGCATCCTGGTCCGCGCCATTGGATCGGCCGGCTTGTGATTTTCGAGCCCGCCCGCGTCCGGCCCGCTTCCGGTGGGTACTAACTACCTGCCGAGAGAGGGAGGGCCATGTCAGGGGACGCACGCGGCGCGCAGGTCGAGGACAGCGAGGCCAGCTCGTCGTGGGCAGCCGGCGACGTCGACTTGGAGACCACGTTGAGCGAGATGGGTCGCGCGGGACTCCATCGCGCGTCGGACGAGGAGATCGTGCATGCCATGAGGCGAATGGTGGCTCACGTCGAGTTCCCTTGTCTCGGAGCCAAGTCCGTCTTTCGCCAAGATGGCGTCACGTATGCCGTCCTGGGCCACATGGACGACCCCGACGTCCCAGCCGACCTCCTTCGAGGGCTCACCGCCTTCGCAGCGGACATCGAGGGCGACGACGGTTTCCACTCCTTCATCGCAGTGTTCCGTGCCCCGGTGCCGGCGGATGAGCAGACGTTCGAGGCGTCCCTGTTCTCCCTGCTCCAGCGGCTCCACGACGCAGACCGGCAGCCTTGGGCGCCGGGCGTGGACGCCGATCCGGCGAATCCGCACTTCGCGTTCAGCGTCGGCGGGACCGCATACTTCATCGTCGGACTGCACCCCACGGCCTCACGCGTCGCTCGCCGGGCCCCATTGGCGACACTGGTCTTCAACCCGCATGAGCAGTTCGAGACGCTGCGCGATGAGGGCCGGTACGACGGCATGCGCTCGACGATCCGCCGGCGCGACGTCGACCTGCAGGGATCGGTGAACCCCATGGTCGCCGACCACGGCGAGAGCACCGAGGCGCTGCAGTACTCGGGCCGACGACACGACGCCGGGTGGGCGCCGCCACTCGACACCGACGACGCCGTAGGAACGACCACCGAACACCCGGAGGGGGAACGAGCATGACCATGGCGAAGAACGTGCCGTCGCACACCGGCCAGCGCGGGCAAGCAGGCCAGGCCCCGCAGCTCGACGCCCGGCCAACTGGCGACATCCCCGGCCAGGCCAGCATCGGCGGACGATACTTCGGTCCCGGCGGCCCTGTGCCTCAGGTGGTTCGGGACCAGGAGGTCGTGGAGATGATCCGGCTCGCGCCCCAGACGGGAACCGCCTTCCTACTGGGAGCCGGACAACGCCTCCTCGTCGTCGACCCGACGGGTGGTCAGGTCAGCGACTTCTTCGCCGTCATGGCAGATGACCGCGACGAGTGGCTCAGCTCCGGCCGCACCATCGACTACGCCAGCTCGACCCTGGTCACGACCGGCACCGTGCTCTACAGCAACCGCAGCACACCCATGGCCACGGTCATCGAGGACACGTGCGGGCGCCACGACCTGCTGCTCACGCCGTGCAGCCAGCAGACGTTCGACCTCCTCTACCCCGACCTCGAGGGCGCTTACCACCCGAGCTGCTACGAGAACCTGTCGACACAGATGGCGCGCTTCGACGTCGACCCTGACCGCATCTCCACCACGCTCAACATCTTCATGAACGTGTGGGCCGAGCGGAACGGCGAGCTGCACATCGACCCGCCCACGTCACGGGCCGGGGACCGGTTCGTGCTGCGTGCCGAGGCAGACCTCATCGTCGGGCTGACCGCCTGCTCCGCCGAGAAGTCCAACGGCGGCGTCTGCAAACCCATCGAGTACGCCATCGAGTCGTGATCGGCGGTGCGGCTGGCCTCACCGGGTTCGACACCGATGCTCCGGCCGGCCGTCGATGTGGACCCTCACTCGAACTGCCGGCCTGGCCCCGACAGGTGCGCTTCGAGAAGTCTGGCCCTGGGCCACATCGACGCCGCCCGAGCCCTCCTGACTCAGGCCGATGCCCACAGTGAGCCGTCGTCCACCCTCGCCCACGACGACGCCTGCCCGAGGCGCACCTCCCGCCCGGTACCGAGCATGTGCTCGCGAACAGCCAGACCATCGGTGCAGCTATGGAGGGATGCGGTGGCGCTCGCTCGTGTCTGCGTCAGCAGCGGAGAACTCTCAGTCGATCGATCGCCAATTTCCGAGCGGCCGCCGCCCTCCCGTGTCAGGCTGATGGCACGTGTCAATCCGTCGGAGAGGTGTCCAAACAGCCGACGGCGACGTGAAACGGCGGGATCGATCCGCTCCCGAGATGACATGCGGCCCGTTGACCACGCACCTGCGCAGCGCTTGACTTGAGTCAACGAGGAGCCTGGGATGGACAGCCAGATCGAGCCGAGCGGCATTGCGTCAGACTTTGCCGCGCTCAGCTCGTATCTTTCCGACGGAACGGAACGTGACGTCGGGCTGCACCGGCTCGTGCAGCTGGCTGTCGGATCAGTCTCGGGTTGCGACTGGGGAGCCGTGACGGCGTGGCCGGCTCACGCCACTCCTCGCAGTCTGGCGTGCTCTGACCCAGTGGCGTTCTCCGTCGACGAGTTGCAGTACGCATTGGGCGAGGGCCCTTCCCTGGAGCCGGCGGCGAGCACCGCGCCAGTGTGGATACCCGATCTCGCGCGCGACGTGCGCTGGCCTCGGTTCTGCATGGCAGTGCAGGCCGAGACTCCCGTTCGGGGGCTGCTGTCGTTCGATCTCGACGACGATTCCGGTCGAGCGGCGCTCAACCTCTACAGCTCGCGGCCGGATGTGTTCGGCACGGAGGCGGCCACTCTCGCAGCCCTCTTCGCGACTCATGCCAAGTTCCTGCTCCTGCACGCCGAGCCCCCGGACGACGCCGATGGTGTCCAACGCGCACGCCTGACCAGTCGTCAGATCGGCATGGCGATAGGGATCCTGGTGGATGTGCACCAGGTGTCAGAAGAGAGCGCGTTGGCCATGCTCCGCGTCACGAGCCAGCATCTCAATCGGAAGCTGCGCGACGTCGCCGGAGACGTGGCTCGCACTGGACGGCTGCCGGCTCGGGACTCGCGGCCACGTGACCGGGCGCCGTGAGTCAGTCGCACAGGTCGTGCTCCCGCTCCCACACCACCTGGGCGAGGACGAGCCTGTCTGCCAGAGGCATCGTCCACAGGCCGTTCACGTACCCGTCGAACTCCCAGTAGTCGAAACTGCCTCGGTATCCCACGAAGTCGAGCCACAACGCCCGCACGGGCCAGCTGCCCTCGCGCACCGACCGGAGCAACCGTCCGCCGACGCTCGACGCGTCGTCACTCGTCAACCGAGCCGGGAGGTCGCACATGGGACCACTGACGTGGAGGTCCCGTCGCGCTTGCCGTTCGGCATGGACGAGACGCACTTGCCCGAGCCGTTGTTCCGCCGCGTGCGCACGCGACATCGCAATCGCAAGACGCTCCCGAGCTCTGCGGGCGTCGTGTTCGCTGACCTGCGTCACGGAACGAAGGCCCTCGAGCCGGTCGCGGCACTCGGCCGCGCGCACTTCTGCGGCGCAGGCGGCTAGGTGCAGTTCTGCGATGCGGCCGGTCAACCCCATGCTCCCAGTATGCCCGCGCGGTCATCAGGTGTCAGCGTGCTGATGGCGAACGAGACTAGGCTGGGTGGTTCAGAGGCGGAATGGTGCAGTGACGTCGTGGCCCCGTCCCGATGGACGACCTGAGGAGCATGATGGACGAGCGGCCTTCATCCCACTGCAGACGTGACGTCGTTGTCGTCGGTGCCTCCGCTGGCGGGGTGGAGGCACTGCGCGCGATGGTGGCGAGTCTTCCGCCTGACCTCCCTGCGACCGTGCTCGTCGTGCTGCACGTGCCGTCGTACGGAAGGAGTGTCCTGCCCGACATCCTCACGCGTTCCGGCTCGTTGCCGGCGCGGCACGTGACGCAGCTGCTCGAGCTCACACCCGGGCAGATCCTGGTGGCGCCGCCCGACCTGCACCTGGTGGTCGTCGACAACCACGTGGTCGCCACGCCCGGCCCCCGTGAGAACGGTCACCGTCCAGCCGTCGATGTGCTGTTCCGGTCAGCCGCACGAGCGCTGTCGCAGCGAGTCGTCGGCATCGAGCTCTCCGGTGCGCTCGACGACGGGGCCGCCGGCATGTGGGCGATCCGCAGTCGTGGCGGCTTGGTCGTCGTGCAGGACCCTGCCGACTGCCTCTACCCCGAGATGCCCCAAAGCGTCTTGGACACGGTGCGCCCTGACCACGTCGTGCGAGCATCTGAGATCGGCGCGTTGCTCGATTCCCTATGCCGGCAAGACGTTCCCGTGGTCTCGCTGCCGCCGCCATCGCCGTTGATGGTGGCGGAGACCGATATGGCTCACATGGAGGAAACCGTCATGGATGCTGCAGATCGTCCCGGCGAACCTGCTGGCTTCTCGTGCCCCGACTGCGGCGGCACGCTTTTCTATGTGCGCGAGGGCACCATGTCGCGCTACCGGTGCCGGGTGGGCCACGCTTGGACGACACGAGGCCTGATCGGTGAGCAGTCGGTTCAGGTCGACAACGCGCTGTGGGTTGCCTTGCGCGCGCTCGAGGAGAAGGCTGCCCTGGCCGAGCAGCTGGCGGATCGCGCTGCCGAGCAGGGGAGCCTCCTGAGCTCCGCACGCTTTCGCGGCCAGGCGGCCGATAGCCGTGAGGCAGCGGGGCAGGTGCGCCAGCTCATCGAGGCTCGGCCTGCCATAACGGCGGACCTCGCCGATGAGTGAGGACCCGGTGCGGACATCGGAAGAGGGCGAGGACGTCGACACTGTCGACGCGGCTGAGTTCGAGGCCTTCGAGAGCCTCCTCGTCTATCTCAGGGAGTCGCGCGCCTTCGACTTCACCGGCTACAAGCGACCGAGCCTCCTGAGACGGGTGCGACATCGAATGCAGGGTGTCGGATTCCAGTCCTTCGATGGTTACCAGGACTACCTCGAGGCCAACCCCGACGAGTTCGTCGCGCTCTTCAACACCATCCTCATCAACGTCACGAGCTTCTTCCGTGACCGTGACTCCTGGGAGCACCTGAGCAGCCGCGTGCTTCCTGAGATGCTCGAGGGTTCTCACCGGGAGATCCGGGTGTGGAGTGCCGGCTGCGCGGGTGGACAGGAGGCCTACTCCCTCGCCATGGTCCTGACGGAGGCCATGGGTCCTGACCAGTTCCGCGAACGCGTCAAGATCTATGCGACCGACGTCGACGAGGAAGCTCTCGCCTACGCACGTGCCGCCACGTACACGGAACGCGAGATGAGCAGCGTGCCGGAGGAGCTGCGGCACAAGTACTTCGAGTCCGGGATGCAGGGCATGGTGTTCCGCCAGGACTTGCGTCGAAGCGTCATCTTCGGGCGCAACGACCTGACACGCGACGCCCCGATCTCACGCATCGACCTGCTGTCGTGCCGCAACACCCTGATGTATTTCAACGCCGAGACACAGTCGCGCATCCTGTCCCGACTGGCGTTCGCCCTCAAGCCAGAAGGCACCCTCCTGCTCGGCAAGGCGGAGATGCTGCTCAACCACTCCGACAGCTTCACCCCGCTCGACCTCAAGCGTCGGCTCTTCCGCCGGACCACTGTGTCCTCGGTCGACCCAGGCATGGTGAGCCGCCACCCAGCGCCGGTCATGCGCTTTGCCGTGCCCGACGCCCTGCACAGCCTGCGCACCGACACCTTCGCCGCAGCACCCCTCGCGCAGCTTGTGGTCGACGCTCACGGCACGCTGGCGATGATCAACGAGGCGGGCAAGCTGCTGACCCGGCTCGCCGACTCGGACATCGGCCGCCGGTTCGTGGACCTTGACCTGTCCTATCGGCCCATCGAGCTACGCCCAGCGCTCCAGGAGACGCGCGAGACTCGTCAACAGCGTCAAGTCCGCGATGTGGCATGGCCGCGCTCCGAGACCCCCTTCTTCGTCGACATCGACCTCATCCCGCTGGTCGACGACCACGATGGTTATGCCGGGACGCTGATCGCGCTCACCGATGCGACGCGCTACCACCAGGTGCACCAAGAGCTCGAGCAGACGACGAAGCAGTTGCAGGCCGCCTCGGAGGAGCTGCAGTCGACGAATGAGGAGCTCGAGACCACCAACGAAGAGCTCCAGTCGACCGTCGAGGAGCTCGAGACCACCAACGAAGAGCTCCAGTCGACGAACGAGGAGCTCGAGACGATGAACGAGGAGCTCCAGTCGATGAACGACGAGCTCCAGGGTGCCAACGAGGAGCTCCGCGAGCGCAGCTCGCAGGTGGCCGAGCTGAACGACTTCATGGAGTCGATCCTCGGGAGCATGAGGTCGGCCGTGATCGTGCTCGACCGGCAGCTGACCATCCAGACCTGGAACAAGAACGCCCAGGACCTGTGGGGGGTGCGTGCCGACGAAGCAGTCGGCACGCACCTGCTCACCCTCGACATCGGGCTACCGACCGAGGCCCTCAAACCCCTGCTTCACTCGGTCCTGTCCGACGTCACCGACGCGCAGCAGCTCGTCCTGGATGCCATCAACCGTCGCGGCAGACGGGTGCGGCTCAACATCACGGTGGCAGCGCTCATGTCACCCGGTTCGGAACCAACCGGTCTCCTGCTGGTGATGGACGCGACGCCGCTCGACTAGGCGGTCGCAGGGCAGGGAGCTGCCGCTTCGGTCAGGCCTCCTCGGCCGTCCGCCGGTCTTTTTCGGCGGCGTCCCAGTCCAGAGCGGCTGCATCACGGTGGATCCTCGCGTCTTGCCGCAACCGCGCGGCTGCGACGTCATTCCCGTTGCGCGCCGCCAACGCCTCCATGGCGGAAGCGACATGTTCGTGGGCGAGCGCGGCACGCTCATGAGCGAGGCTCGAGCGCGAGTGGGCCAGCTTGGCGCGGCGAAGCGCCTCTGCGGCGAACCTCTCGGCGTCTCGGACGTCGTCCTGGCTGGACGGCGCGCCGGCGAGCAGACGCTGCCGCCGCGCCACCAGCTCCTCGACGCGCCTGGCTGCGGCCGCTGCGGCCGCTGCGGCGAATGGAACCGGCTCGTCCACCCAACCATTCTAGCCGTGACCTCAAGGCACCGTACGAGTGTCGAGACCCTCTCGACCGGAGGATCAAGGCGCCGTCCTCGGGGCAGGCCAGCGACCGCGCCGGCGAGACCGCCACAGGGACCGTTCCCCCCGTGTGCCCATCGCAGGCTCAATCGATCACCGGGGCACCGCGGTTCAGCGGCATCCCGTCTCGCCCCCGCCCGGCGACCTCGCGCGACCTGTGACCACTCCCAGTCCTCCCCCCGTTCCTGATCCCAGCGCTGGGCGTGGCCCCTGCCGCGTTCGACCTCACGGTCGTCCAGCAGTTGCGGAGCAGACGAAGCGCCGATGCCGCTACGCTCTCGGCCGCTTAGTCGCCGAGCGGGCCACATCGCCGACGAGCTGACCAGCACCCGCGGCCATTCGCGACTGATGGACGAGTGCAGACTCGCATCTGGCGCCGCTTCCTCTTGAGGTGGAATGCTGGCCAGGTGGCGACCTGCTTAGGCGGGCGATCGGGAATGGGGCCCGGCTATGCGAGACGAGACAAGCAGGGGGCATCTGGCCATCGAGTCCGGCCTCGAGTCAACCCGGAAGATGCCGGGCCCGTGCAGCTGACCAGGGCGGACACCGGTGTGTGCGCGGTGTTGCACATCCGCGGATCGGTCCGCCCCACTGACGCTTCGAGGTTGAGCGAGGCGGTGACCAAGGCGATGGTCGAGAACCCGACGTGCGTGCTGTGCGAGATGTCGGAGGTGACCTGGCTCGATCCGGCGTGTGTTGCCATCTGGGTCGGGGCGCAGTGGTCGGTGCCCTGGCCGGGGCCGGTGGTGTGGCTCGTCGGTGCGCAGGACCAACCGGCAGACGCCCTCCGCGCGGTGGGCGCCGCCCTGTTCCTCTCGCTCGCCGACTCGGCTGAGCTCGCCCTGGCGCAGATGCCGGCCCAGCCCCCGAACCGACGTGAACGGCTGATCTTGGCGCCCGTGCCCATTGCCGCGCGCCGGGCACGATGGTTCACCACCGAGGTCTTGGGTCTTTGGGGGCTGGCAGCGCTGATCGGAGACGCCACGCTGATCGTCAGTGAACTGGTGACCAACGGAATAGAGCACGCCGGCTCGGACCTCGAGCTACGGCTGGAGCAGAGCCATGACCTACTGCACATCGCGGTACGCGACCGCGGAAGCCCCAGCGCTCGTCCACCGACGAGCGACGCAGCCACCTCCGCTGTAAGCAAGGGTGCCGGGATACAGGAGCGCGGTCGCGGACTGGAGATCGTGCGAAGTCTGGCCCTGGCGAGTGGCCGCACGCGCCGTCCCGCGGGGGGCAGCGTCTACTGGGCGACGCTGCCCACCGGCGACAGAGCCACGCCGGTCCCCGGCACCGCGGGCTTGATCGGGTGACCACTCCGCACCGGACGGGCAGTCACGGTTTGCCCATGTAGTGCGGCGCAGCGGCCCGGGGCAAGCTACCAGCTGCGGAGGGTGAAGGCTCTCCTCGCGCGCCTACGGCCGGCCCGGGGTGAAACTGGGGCGACCGTAGGCTCCGACACCTGGCGGCGACGCGCCGGTGCGGTTCGGATCCGCTGACCGGGGGGCGGATAAGGCGGATCCGCAGTCCCATTGTCCCAGCGGCATCCCGTCACCGGTCCCCCCATCTGGGGGTGAGAGCCCACCAGACCGCGCCAGGTGGACTGCCGGTTGTTCCAGCCTGGTTCGGGCCATCACCCCCGAGCAGGAGGAGTTGGACCAACTTCGTCATGCCTTGTGCTGTCGCGCAGAAGGTCCGCGATCTGGAGTGTGCGCTCGAGCGCATCCGCGACGTCGGCGCAGCCATAGGGATCCTCATGGCAGGGCACGAGGTGACGGGCAAATGAGCCTTCGAGATCTTGCATCGGAGCAGTCATCACCAGAACCGAAGGGTGCGTGACATCGCTTTGGACGCGGCCCCTGCGGCCCGACGGCGGAGACAGGGACGCCCCCTCCGGCGCCACACTCACCGGCTGGCGCGAGCCAAGGGCGTCCCATCCAGGGCGTACCGAAAGGCCACCAGCGAGTCGAAGACCTGCAGGACGCCCGCCTCCTGAAGTTCACCAACCGAGAAGCCCCCGGTGCGGACCCCGAGGGTCGGGATGTTGAGCTTGGCCGCCGCCTGCGCGTCGTAGATCGAGTCGCCCACCATGATGGCGCTGGCGCCCCCGACCTTGGCCAGCGCCGCCGACACGATGTCCGGCTCGGGTTTGCTCTTCTCCACATCGTCCGAGGTCGTCCAGGCATCGGCGAGGGACTTGCCGTCGATGAGGTCCAGGAAGGCCTCGACGTGCTGGGTCTTGCCCGAGCTCGCAAGAACCAGCCGGAAACCCCGCTCCTTGACCTCGGCCAGCAGCTCGTGCGCGCCCTCGAAAGGCTGGATCTCGCCGATGAGCTCGTCGAACTCCTCTGCCCACGCCTCGCGCAGATCGTCCCCATGCGCTTCCTCGACCTGGCGACCTGCGACCGCCGAGACGAACAGGTCCCCACCCATCCCGATGCCGCGGTGGATGCGCCACATCGGCCGGGTGATGTCATAGCGGCGCAGGGCGCGGAACCACGCCAGCGCATGCTGGTAGTTGGTGTCCACGAGGGTGCCGTCGACATCGAAGATCGCCGTATCCGCCATGGCATCTTCATACCCCAGGGGGCGACCATCACTAGCCTCGCACCCGCACTGGTCCATACGCGATACGTCGCCGTGAGGTGACCTCGACGACAGGTCGCTGCAGTCGCCCGGGGAGGAAGGCCGCCGGCGCACGCCGACAGCCTTCCCCAGCCGTCGTGGACGGCCTCGTGGAATCCATCGAGATCCCGGCCACCGAGGACCTGCAGCCCGTCGACGGGTGGCAGGCCTTTCTCCAAGTGCTCGGTCACAACGTGCGTCGCGTGGCTGTCGAGCACCCTGCCGCCTTTCCCCTCATCGCGACCCGTCACCCCGCAGCGCCGTGGCTCCGTCCGCCGCTGCGCAGCCTCCGAATGGTCGAGGCGTTCCTCACCGGCCTCCAGGCCCGCGGCTTCTCGGAGATACAGGCGGTTGGTGCTTACCGATCCTTCACCAGCTTCCTGCTGGGCCACCTGCTCCTCGAGGCAGCCATGCAAGGTGCCCCGCTCGCGCCCGCGGAGGAGCCCTTGGACGAAGGCGACGCGACCCTGCCCGACCGTGACGCCGAGCTGGACGTGCGCGAGTTCCCCACCGTGGCGCGACTACGTCAGCCCCTGCCCGGAGCCCGACGCGGGCATGAGCGAGGGCGTCGCCGGCATCCGACAGCAACCCACCCACGTGGTCACGCAGCTGCACGCCTGCCTCGGTCGGCGGGTCGACCTTGCCGAAGCTGTCTCGACCGGCCGACCAAGGCGCCCCCGCCGTCCGGCGATCATCGGCGTCATCCAACGGGGAACTACGCGAGCACTGCGAGAGCCACCGCGAACGGCGGCCAGCCGGAGCCCAGCGCGACCCCGCAGTCATGCCATTACGTACCAGCAGCCGAGGTTCTTGCTCCGAGGAATAGGACACGCGGAACCATCAGGGCCGACCGCATGTGCCGCCATTGCCTAGCGAGTCTCCCAACCGCCAGCACGTGTCGCCCTAGGGGCTGAGCATGGTGGGCTTGGTGGGCATGGTCGTACGCACGAATGACGGCGTCCCGGGTGAGACCCCCTCCACGAGGCAGCGCCCGGGACACCGGCATGACCGTACCCACTCGCCGCTTCTGATCGTCAGGGCGAGCGCTTTCTGCACCCGACGCCCAGAGCTGCGGCCTCGACACATTGTCCCGAGAATGAGTTGCGGATTGCGTTATGCGAGGAGAACCGCGGCAACCAACGCCACCGTCGTGAGAACCATGAGCGCCATGGGGCCTGACGGGCGTAGGTGCCCCCGTCCCGATGTCGCGACGGTGCCTGCGTCCGTCGCGATTGCATACCCCTCCCCCGCCGTCAGCGCAGGTCATGCACCCAAGCGCGGCGGACCGACCCTTCGTGCACCCCGGATTTCCCCACGATTTCTCCACAGCGCGGGGATCCTGTCAGGTTTGCGCAGGTCATCGGGTCGCAGCAACGCCTTCGGAATCCGCGCCGGCGGATACCCCGTCCCCGTACATGCAAGAGGCCCTGACCGGCGTTTCCGCTGGTCAGGGCCTCTCGGCGCACTGGGTGGCAGGTGAAGGATTCGAACCTTCGTAGCTCTCGCGACGGATTTACAGTCCGTTTCCATTGGCCGCTCGGACAACCTGCCTTGGTGCGTCTGGAAGGATAGCAAGAGATCGGGCGCGGTCCGAATCGGGATCTCGACGACGCTTTCGGCGTGTCCGCAGGTCCCCGGCCTCCGCATCCGACAGACCAGCCACCAGCACGCGGAAGGACCCAACACCGATGGCCGACTCCTCCTTCGACATCGTCAGCAAGTTCGACAAGCAGGAGATCGCAAACGCGGTCAACAGCGCCAGCAAGGAGATCGCGACACGCTACGACTTCAAGAACGTGGGCGCCTCCGTCGACCTCGCCGGCGAGGTCATCAAGATGAAGGCGAACACCGAGGAGCGTTGCCTCGCCGTCCTCGACGTCGTCCAGACGCACCTCGTCAAGCGCAAGGTCAGCCTCAAGCACCTCGACGTGCCCGAGCCCGGCCCGCGCATCTCCGGCAAGGAGTACCACCTCGACGCGCCCCTCAAGGAGGGCATCTCGCAGGAGAACGCGAAGAAGATCAACAAGCTGATCCGCGACGAGGGCCCCAAGGGCGTCAAGAGCCAGATCCAGGGCGACGAGCTGCGCGTCTCGAGCAAGAGCCGCGACGACCTCCAGGCCGTCCAGCGGATGCTGCGCGAGGCCGACCTCGACGTCGCACTCACCTTCACCAACCAGCGCTGACCAGCCGGGCTCGCCTGCGCTGCAGACGAACCCACCGCGTCAGATCACGTATGCCGTCCACCTCGGTGGGCGGCATACGTGCGTCTCAGACGGGGCGGGCCAGACCGCGCAGGTCGGGGAACACCTCGACCGCCAGCGGCCACCAGAAGAGGTGCCCGCACAGCTCGGCGTACTCCTCCGGCGTCACCCACCGGGTCTCGTGGATGCCGTCGTCGCCGTCGTGGATCGCGGGCCGCACATCGTCGAGGCGCGCGCGGAACACCTGGAGGAACGGCTTGTCGCGGCCGAACACGTTGTCGTCGGTGCGGGGCGTGAACCGTTCGTAGCCACAAGGGACCACGTCCGAGTGACGCAGGCTCAGGCCGGTCTCCTCGAACGTCTCGCGAACGGCGTTCTCGACCGGGGTCTCGTCCTCCTCACGCCAACCGCCGGGCGAGCCCCACTGGTCCCGGCGGACGCTGTGCACGACGACGAAGTCTCCCCTGCGGTCGCGGACGAAGACCATGGCGGCGAGCACCCTTGCGGGGTCCATCGGTTCGTCGGAGGCGACGAGGTCGACGTCACTCGCGCCGTTGGGGAACGACACGTCGAGGATGCGCCGCACGCCGCGGTCACGCTTGCGCTTGCGCAGCCGGAGGCCGGACGCGTTGAGCCGACGAGCCAGGTCGACCCCCGTGGTGGGCGTGGCCCCGGCGTCAACGGCGGACTGCCACCGCCCCTCGGGCACGTCGTAGTGGTCGCCGTCGAACGAGCGCGGGTGCAGCTGCGCGGTGCGGGCGACGGCGTGCAGCTCGTCGTAGGACGTGTCGCTGACGAGGTGTGCGAAGAGTCGACCGTGGGCGGGCCAGATGGGCTCATCGATCCACACGGTCATGGGTCCGAGCCTAGGCCAGCACAGCCGGGCAGCCTGCGACCCCAGCCCCTGTGGATGACGCCCGCGCCGCAGCTGCCCCCCGACCTAGCCTCGAACGAACGCGGCCACCACCGGGTCGGCCACCGATCGAGGAGTAGACACATGTCCCGTTCCGTCGTTGACACCGAACGCATCGCCGCCGCAGCAGGCGACATCCACCGCCTGGCCGACACCATCACGTCGAGCACCGCCGAGCTGCGCGGTCGCCTCGCCGGCATGGGCGCCGACTGGCAGGGGCCGGCCAAGGTCGAGTTCGAGCGCGTCATGCACGACTACCAGCGCATCCAGGCGCAGATGACCGAGGCCCTCGCCGACGTCGGCCGACTGACCCTCAAGGCCTCGAGCGCCTACGCCGAGCACGAGAACGCGACCCGGGCCCTCTTCGCCCGGTGACCGCCATCGCCTGACCACCATCGTCTGACGTCTCGGCTGGCCCCTTCCGGACGGACCTCTCCCGACTCGGTCCCTGCTCCATCCCGACTCCCCCGACGACCCGGCGCTCGACCCCCTGGCGGCGCCGGGTCCGCGCCGGAGGCCGCGCTCCCCTGGCCGGGTCGAGCGCGCCTCCGGCGCACACCTGAGCCGATGACGGCACGGGTACGCCGAAGGGCGGCTCCCCAGCAGGGGAACCGCCCTTCGGACGTGACTGTGTCGCGTGAGCGGCGGGGCTCAGAAGCCCATGCCGCCCATGCCGCCCATGTCGTCGCCACCGGGCATGGCCGGCGCGTTCTTCTCGGGCTTGTCGGCGATGACGGCCTCGGTCGTGAGGAACAGCGCGGCGATCGACGCGGCGTTCTGCAGCGCCGAGCGCGTCACCTTGACCGGGTCGATGATGCCGGCGGCCAGCAGGTCGCCGTACTCGCCGGAGGCCGCGTTGAGACCGTGGCCGGCCTCGAGACCGCGCACCTTCTCCGCGACGACGCCACCCTCGAGACCGGCGTTGATCGCGATCTGCTTGAGCGGGGCCTCGGTCGCGACGCGCACGATGTTGGCACCGGTCGCCTCGTCACCCTCGAGCGTGAGCTCGTCGAGCGCCTTGGCGGCCTGGATGAGGGCCACGCCACCACCGGCGACGATGCCCTCCTCGACGGCAGCCTTCGCGTTGCGGACGGCGTCCTCGATGCGGTGCTTGCGCTCCTTGAGCTCGACCTCGGTGGCCGCGCCCGCCTTGATGACGGCGACGCCGCCGGCGAGCTTGGCGAGGCGCTCCTGGAGCTTCTCGCGGTCGTAGTCGGAGTCCGACTTCTCGATCTCGGCCTTGATCTGGGCGATGCGGCCCTCGATCTGCGAGCGGTCCTCGGCATCTTCGACGATGGTCGTCTCGTCCTTGGTGACGACGACCTTGCGAGCGCGGCCGAGCAGGTCGAGGGTGGCGTTCTCGAGCTTGAGACCGACCTCCTCGGAGATGACCTGGCCACCGGTGAGGATGGCGATGTCGGTGAGCATGGCCTTGCGGCGGTCGCCGAAGCCCGGAGCCTTGACGGCGACGGACTTGAAGGTGCCCTTGATCTTGTTCACGACGAGCGTCGCGAGGGCCTCACCCTCGATGTCCTCGGCGATGATCAGCAGCGGCTTGCCGGACTGCATGACCTTCTCGAGCAGCGGGACGAGGTCCTTGATGCTGCCGATCTTGGAGTTCGCGACGAGCACGTAGGCGTCGTCGAGGACGGCCTCCATGCGCTCGGTGTCGGTGACGAAGTAGGCGGAGATGTAGCCCTTGTCGAAGCGCATACCCTCCGTCATCTCCAGCTCGAGGCCCATGGTGTTGGAGTCCTCGACGGTGATGACACCTTCCTTGCCGACCTTGTCCATCGCCTCGGCGATGAGGGCACCGATCTCCTCGTCGGCCGCCGAGATGCTGGCGGTCGAGGCGATCTGCTCCTTGGTCTCGATCTCCTTGGCCTGTTCGAGCAGGCGGGCGGTGACGGCCTCGACGGCCTTCTCGATGCCGCGCTTGAGCGCCATCGGGTTGGCGCCGGCGGCCACGTTGCGCAGGCCTTCCTTCACCATCGCCTGGGCGAGCACGGTGGCCGTCGTCGTGCCGTCACCGGCGACGTCGTCGGTCTTCTTGGCAACTTCCTTGACGAGCTCCGCGCCGATCTTCTCGTACGGGTCGTCGAGCTCGATCTCCTTGGCGATCGAGACGCCGTCGTTGGTGATCGTGGGGGCGCCCCACTTCTTCTCCAGGACGACGTTGCGGCCCTTCGGGCCGAGGGTCACGCGGACGGCGTCGGCGAGGATGTTCATGCCCCGCTCGAGACCGCGGCGTGCCTCTTCGTCAAAAGCAATGGTCTTGGCCATTCGGGTGGTTCCTCCCACACGAAACGTTGGTGGTGGACCGCACGACGCCCGCGACGGACGGGACCGGTCTCCCCAGCTTCATGTCGCTGCGGACCCGACCCCTCGGCATACGGCCCATTTCTGTCACTCCCCGAGGGAGAGTGCTAACGCCATTATTGGCACTCTCGGGGTGAGAGTGCAAACAAAACGAGGGACCGGCCCTCTCTTCGCACCGCGCCCTCCCCAGGAGGTATGCCGTCCGCCCACCCGGGCGCACGGCATACGCCCTCAGTCGCCCAGCCGCGGCGGGGTCTGGCAGGTGGCGTCAGGCGGCCGGCTCGAGTGCGGCGACGAGGCGGGCGGCATACCCTGCGGACTCCTGGGCAGAGGCGTACGTCGTGCGCGGCCAGAAGAAGCCGCGCAGGCCGTCGCCCTTGGTCCGCGGCACGACGTGCACGTGCAGGTGCGGCACCGACTGGCTGACGACGTTGTTCATCGCGACGAACGAGCCCTGCGCCCCCAGGCCGGTCACGGCCGCGGCTGCGAGACGGCGTGCGGCGCCGAGCAGGCCCGCGTGCAGGTCGTCGGGCAGGTCGAGCAACGTGTCGACGTGCACCCGCGGCACGAGCAGGACGTGGCCCTTGAACACCGGCCGCCGGTCGAGGAACCCGACGAAGTCCGGCTCGTCGAGCACCCGGTCACTGGGCAGGTCGCCGGCGACGACGGAGCAGAAGACGCAGTCCATGGCCACAGGCTGCCACGCAGCGTGGCCCCCGTCGCGCAGGCGTCGACGGGGGCCATCACTTCGGGTGCGTCGGGGTCAGCAGATGATGAGCAGGAAGCAGCCGCCGTCGGAGGGCGTCGGAGAGCTCGTGGGCGTCGGCCGCGGCGAGGTCGGCATGGGCTTCGGCCCGCCCTTGGTCGGCGACGGGCTGGGCGCGGCGGTCGACGACGACGGGCCCGGCGTCGTCGGCGCGGGGACCGGCGGGGGCGCCACGGTCGAGGTGGTGGTCGCGTCGGGAGCCGGGGCGCGGGTCGTGGGGACCTGCGACGTGGCGTCGGAGGCCGGCTCGACGACGGCGGTCGCGGCAGGCTGCGTCGAGGACGTGCCGGGGAGCGGCGCGGCGGTGCTCGACGTGCCGGGCGCGTCCGAGGTGCCTGCAGAAGTGCCTGGGGAGGTGCCCCAGCCATCCTCCGACGGCGTCTCGGCGAAGTCCGAGCCAGGGACGTTCGGGAAGACGCCGGCGCTCATCGCCTCGTCACGCCAGCTGTCGCCCGACCAGAGCACGACGGCTCCGGTGGCGAGGAGAGCGAACGCCGCGAGGGCGGCCACGATGACGGCTCGGCGGCGACGACGGCGGCCCGGGGTGGGCTGGAAGTCGGTGGAGGGCTCGAAGGACATGGCTCACAAACGTAGAGGAACTGGGCTTCGACCGCCTGTCCGGAGCGTCGCCGCTGCCCGGCTACTACGGTGGGACGGTGCGCGAGGAGACATGGATCACATCGAGGTCCCGCTCATGACCGGCAAGCCCGGCTTCGCGGCGGCCACCACGGCGTCCGCCGGAACGGGGCCCCAGCCCCACGGCTTCGTCGAGATCGCCGACCGGGTGTTCGTGGCGCGCTACCGACAGTGGGACGTCAACGTGGGCCTCGTGCTGGGCCGCGACGGCGCCGTCGTCATCGACACCCGGGCCAGCGACGTCCAGGGCAACCAGGTGCTCGATGACGTGCGCCGCCTCGGGCGCGACATCGAGGTGCGCCACGTCGTCAACACCCACGTCCACTTCGACCACACCTTTGGCAACGCGGCGTTCGACGCGGCCACGGTGCATGCCCACGACAACGTCGGCCGCACGCTCGCCGGCTCCTCGGAGCGCATCAAGGAGGCCCTGCGCGCCGACCCCGTGGCCGCGCCGGAGTTCGGCTACACGGAGCGCGACGCCGCCGAGGTGCTGGCCACTCCGGTGCGCGGGCCCGACTGCACCTTCGGCTCCAACGCGACCATCGACCTCGGTGACCGCGTCGTCACGATGACGTATGCCGGCCGCGGCCACACCGACGGAGACGTGGCCGTCGTCGTGCCTGACACCGACGCGATCTTCCTCGGCGACCTCGTCGAGGAGAGCGCCCACCCCTCGTTCGGCGGCGACTGCTGGCCGCTCGAATGGGCCGACACCCTCACCTCGCACCTGGTCCAGGCCGACGAGGGCGCCGTCGTGGTGCCGGGCCATGGACGACCCGTCGACGTGGGATTCGTGACCCGACAGCGAGACGACATCGCCGCGGTCGCGGCCGTGATCCGCGAGCGCCGGCTCGGCGGCGACTCGCTAGAGCAGGCCCTGCATGAACTCGACCCGCGCCTGCCCTATCCGCTCGCCGACCTGGAGTCCGCGATCCGCAGAGGCTGGGAGCACCTCGCACCGCCCACCCCCTGACCAGGGACGGCAGGCCGACTCCCGGTCAGCTGGCCTGAGACCGCGGTGGATCAGCGGCGCCTGGTGCCCACGATCCACCGCGCTCTGCAGCAGCGGGTCGCACGAGGTCGACGTGCGCCACGGAACCGACCGGGCAGGTGACGTGCGACCGGCTGAGCCGAACGGTGGTCTCGCCCGAAATGGCGGCGTCGATGTCACGTTCCAGGTCCTGCCACCGGGGCTCGGCCGTGGCGTGGACGAGGCGCCCGTCCAGCTCGACCACCGTTCGCTGCTGGCGGTACTCGACGTCGCGGTGCGTGGGGCCTCGGCTGGTCACGACGCGCCGCTGGCGACGACCGGCAACCGGCTGAGACCATGGACCCGAAGTGCCGAAGGTCCCGCCAACGCTGCCGGCTCGAGGGCGAGCAGCGCCGCCCACGCGCGCTGTCGCCAGGGCAGAGGCCCGGTGTGGGCGACATAGACACCCGGGTGGACCACAGCCCACTCGCGGCGCCGGAGAAGGCGCTCGATGTCGTTGTCGGTCAACGCGCATGACAGCGCCTGGCGTCGCGAGATGACGCCGGCTTGCGAGCGCAGCAGCGGGTCGAGGGCGGGCACGTCCACCCGTCCAAGGTGGCACCCACCGCGTCCACCACGAGGCCGGGTCCCGGCCCTGTGGACGACGCTCGAACCCTGCTCGGGGGTGTGGACGCATGCGCACCGAGGCCGACCCCGCATGACTGCGGTGGATCTCCGGCACCAGGTGCCCACAATCCACCGCGCTCGCCGGATCCGGCAGTTGCGCTTGCGGCCGCTCGGCCGTCCGCAGTCGGCGATGAGCTCGGTCAGCGGTCGAGGGCGGAAGGGAAGGCGTCGGACCACGACCGCAGGGCGACGCCGCCGTCGGCGGTGCGGTCGACAGAGGTCGCGGCGAGCAGCGCGTGCACGATGGCCCGCGCGACGCAGTCGGCCCCGGCCTCCATCAGGACCGTCAGCTCGATCTGGTCGGGCGCCGGCCGCGCGCCGGTCGCCAGGGCGAACAGCGTGTCGCCGTCGAAGAGCGTGTGGACCGGCTTGAGGGCACGGGCATAACCGTCGTGCGCGACCCCGGCAGTCTTCTGGCACTGGGCTTTCGAGAGGGTGACGTCGGTCGCGACGACACCGATCGTGGTCGCGAGACCTGGCAGCCCGGCCGCCCGGCCGGGCGCCGCCTCAACCCGCGTGCGGGCGTCGTCGAGCTCGGCTGCGCTCGGCGGCTCGAGGTGGCCGAGCTCGTCACCGATGGCGAGCCCGACGGCATACGGAAGCCCCGTCACGGGGTCGACGGCCGAGCCGACGGCGTTGACGGCAACGAGGGCTGCGACCGTGGCGCCCGACTCGAGCACGACGCTCGCGGAGCCGATGCCGCCCTTGAAGCCGCCGACCTTGGCCCCCGTGCCGGCGCCGACACACCCCTGCGCCACCGCGTCGGACGAGGCGCTCGCGTATGCCGCCCTGCCGTCCTCCGCGCCCGGAGTGTGGCGCCAGGTGCCGCTGCGGCCCAGGTCGAAGAGGATCGCGGCGGGAACGATGGGAACGCGCTGGCCCGGCTCGGCAGTGGGCCAGCCCAGGCCGTCGTCGGCGAGCGCGGCCATGACCCCGTCGGCCGCCGCGAGCCCGAAGGCGGAGCCGCCGCCGAGGACGACCGCGTTGACCCGGTCGACGAGGTTGCGTGGGTCGAGCAGGTCGGTCTCACGGGTGCCGGGCCCACCGCCGCGCACGTCGACGCCGGCCACGACCCCGCCCTCGGGCGCGACGACCACGGTGACGCCGGTCAGCCAGCCCGGCTCGTCGCGGGTGCAGTGGCCGACTCGGAGGCCGCCCACGTCGACGAGGGAGTTGGTCGGCCCGGGTGGGGGAACGGGCACCGGGTCGGCAGCGGTCACTGCGGGTCTCGCAGGTCGAACTCCATGAGGCGGCCCGGCGAGCTGAAGCCGAGCCGCTCGTAGAACTCCTGCGCGCGGTCGTCGGGGGCGTTGAGCCGGATCCACTTCACGTCGGTGGTGCGCGACCACTCGATCATGGCCTCGGTGAGGGCGCGACCGACCCCACGGTCGCGGCACCCGGGGGCGACGAAGAGGCCGCCGACGTGCAGCCACGACACGTCGCGACGGCCGGGCCACGGCAGGGCGCGGATGCGGCGCGTCTCGAGGATGCCGGCGTGCTCGCCGCGGCTCTCGGCGATCCAGGTCGGGCGGTCGGGCCGCTCGGCCAGCCAAGCGTCGACGAAGCGGTCGAGGTAGCCGGCCTCGGACGGCATACCGAGCTCGCGGGCGAACTGGAGGTGCAGTGCCGCCACGATGAGCGCGTCGTCGGCCGACGCGCGACGGATCGTCACCTCAGCCATGAGGGAAGTGAACCACGCAGTCGGTACAACGGCACCCAACCCGGGCGACTCCGGCGATCCGGCCGAGGCGGCGGGTTCGCACGACGCTCGGCAGCCGCTGGGTCACGTTGGCTGCCGTCGTCGTCGGGTCAGACGTTGATGCCCAGGCGGCGGGTGGTGCGCGCCCGCTGGCGGCTCGCCCGCATGCGGCGCAGCCGCTTGATGAGCATCGGGTCGGCCTCGAGGGCGAGCGGGCTGTCGAGCAGCGCGTTCAGCACCTGGTAGTAGCGCGTGGAACTCATGTCGAAGAGCTCCTTGATGGCCTGCTCCTTCGAGCCGGCGTACTTCCACCACTGGCGCTCGAACGCCAGGATCTCGAGGTCGCGCGCGCTGAGGCCGTCCTCGGACTCGGGGCGGTGGGGCTGCGCCGTGGCGTGGTCTGTGCTCATGGTCCCGTCTCAGTGCGGTCGTACGCGGTCGTGCGTTGGCTCCGGTCTTCACCCTAGGGGCAAATGACAGGCATGTCATTCAGGTCGGGCGTGTTGCCCACATGTCGACGGAAGGCTCCCGCGGGGGCGTGGAACACCCGTCCCAGGGGCCACGCAGGCCCCATCCGTGACGCCTCACCGGTGCGCCTCGTCGCGTCGTCCGGCCGCTCCCCGAGCCACACGCGTACGCGATCGGCCGCGGGCTCTGGGAGCCGTCAGGCCATCGTGTCGAGGATGGCGTTGACGTCCTCCTTGGTCGTGTGGGGGTTGACGATGGCGAAGCGGGTCAGGGTCTCGCCGCGGAAGGTCGTGGGCACGACGAAGGCGAACTCCTGAGCCAGCAGCCGGTCGGTCCACGCCTGGTAGTCCTCGGGGGACCAGCCCAGCCGACGGAAGACGACCACCGAGAGGTCCGGCTCGCGGACCGCCTCGAGGTAGGGGCGACGCCCGATCTCGTCGGCCGCGAAGCGCGTCACCTCGACGGTGCTCTCGATGGCCTCGACGTAGGCGTCGGTGCCGTGGACGGCGAGGGAGTACCAGAGCGGCAGGCCCCGGGCCCGTCGCGTCAGGCCGATGGAGTAGTCGGTCGGGTTCCACTCGGCCGACTTCGTGATCACGTCGAGGTAGCCGGCCTCCTGCGTGTGTGCCAGCCGGGCCAGCTCCGGTTCGCGGTAGATGAGGGCGCAGCAGTCGAAGGGCGCGAAGAGCCACTTGTGCGGGTCGACGATGAACGAGTCGGCGTGCTCGATACCGGCGAAGAGGTGCCGCACCGACGGAGCGGCGAGCCCGGCGCCGCCGTAGGCCCCGTCGACGTGCAGCCACAGGCCGAACTCGCGGCACACCTCGGCGACGGAGGCGAGGTCGTCGACGACCCCGAAGTTGGTGGTGCCGCTCGTGGCCACCACCGCGAAGAACGTCTCGGGGCCGTTCTCCACCAACGTCTTTCGCAGCTCGGCGCCGGTCATCCGCAGCTTGTCGTCGACCGAGACGCCGCACACCTCCGCGTCCATGACCGCGGCCATCGAGACCACGGACGAGTGCGCGTTGTCGGTGGCTGCCACGCGGTAGGGGCGGACGCCGCTGCCGCTCTCCTTGGCCCGGGCCCGTGCGGTGTGCCGCGCCACGACGAGGGCGGAGAGGTTACCGACCGTGCCACCGGGCACGAAGACCCCGCCGGCCGACTCGGGCAGCCCGGCGAGGTCGCTGATCCAGCGCAGGGCCTGGTTCTCGGCGTAGACCGCGCCCGCACCCTCCATCCATGAACCGCCGTAGATCGACGAGGCGCCGACGACGACGTCGAAGGCCGCGGCCTCGCGGGTCGGCGCGCACGGGATGAAGGAGAGGTAGCGCGGGTGGTCGGTCGACAGGCAGGCCGGCGCGAGGGTGTGCTCGAAGAGCTCCATCGCCCGGATCGAGCCGAGCCCGGCCGGCGTGATGGTCTGGCCGGCCGCCGACTGGAGGTAGTCCTGGGTCTGGGCACCGTCGAGCGGGATGGGGTCCATGAGGAGCCGCTCGCGGGCGTAGCTGAGGACCTTGTCGACGGCGATGTGGTCGGCGTCCTTGTCGAAGCTGTGCACGCACAGATGCTAGGCCCTGCGGGGGGCCCGCCCCGACCGCGAAATGTCGGGGCCCTCGGCGTCAGCCGATGAGCGTGGAGCGCAGCTCGTCGGCGTTCGAGACGACCGCCGAGGGCCGCACCGACTCGAGCGGCTCGGGCAGGCCGGCGCCCCACGTGACCGCGACCGTGTCCATGCCCGCAGCCTTGCCCGCGAGCACGTCGACGACGGCGTCGCCGACGTAGACGGCGCCGTTCGCGCTGCGGCCCATCCGGTCGAGGGCGAGCAGGAGCGGTGTCGGGTCGGGCTTGTGGCGCTCGGTGTCCTCCATCGCCACGAGCACCTCGACGTGCTCGGTGATGCCGAGGATGTCCATGGCCTGCTGGGCCGACTCGCGACGCTTCGAGGTGGCTACGCCGACACCCACCCCCGCCGCCCGCAGGTCGGCGAGCACGGCGACGACGCCGTCGTAGCCGCGGATGAGCCGTTCGGTGTTGTCGGAGTTCCACTGCAGGTAGGTCGCGTAGAGCTCGTCGGCATGCTCGGGCGAATGGTCGCGGAAGGCGCCGATGAGCGGGCGCCCGATCCACGAGCGGATGACCTCCGGGTCCTCCTCCCGACCGATCACGGTGCGGAACGCGTACTGGTACGACTCGACGATGAGGTTGATCGTGTCGGCGAGCGTGCCGTCGAGGTCGAAGACGGCAGTGGACCAGCGGGGAGACGTCACCGGCCGAGCCTAGGGCAGCCGTGTGGCGACGGGACGGGGCGGCCGCATACCGGGCGGATGGTGCTCGAAGGCGGGTGATTCGTACATTCCCGGCTGTCCTCTGCCCATCCACCGCCAAGGACCGGCAACATGCATCCCATGACTGAAGCCACCGCCGTCGACTGGTCCGCCATGACGCAGCGTTCGCTCGACGAGCTGCGCGACACGGACGCCCTCTACCGCCCCACGAGCTTCTGGGGTCCGGGCCTCGACGCCCTGCTGTCCGACATGGAGACCCGCGGTCTCGAGTCGTTCAAGTCGTGGCCGACGGCCGCCTGGTGGTTCTACCCCCGCTACGGCGTCGGCTTCACGTATGCCGTCATCGACAAGGTGCTAGCCACGGTCCAGACCGCGCTCCCCGACGCCCAGCCCGGCTGGATCCGCTCGGCGCTCGCCGCCACGCACGAGGCCCGGCGCGACTTCGACGCGGTGCGCCTGGCCTGGAACCAGGCGAGCTGGCCGTGCGACCTCAACGGTCTCGGCGAGTCGAAGGTGGGCACGCCGTTCCAGTACTACCGCTTCACGAACGCCGAGCACGGCTGGACCCGGCCCTACCTCAACTACGCCCTCTGCATGGCGGCCCTGTCGATGCACGTCGACGCACCACCGAAGCGTTTCCTCGAGATCGGCGGCGGCTTCGGCGTGCTCGGCGAGTTCCTCATGTCACGCGACCCCGACGCGGTCTACGTCAACGTCGACATCCCGCCCCTGCTCACCGTCGCGTCCTGGTACCTGCGCGAGCTGTTCGGCGACCGGGTCGCCGTCTACGACGAGAGGGTCGCGCCGAGCGGGCCCATCCAGCTCGAGGGCTCCGCCGTCCTGCCGAACTACCGTCTGCCCGACCTCACGGGAGAGTTCGACGTCTTCGTGAACTCCTTCTCCTTCCAGGAGATGGAGCCCGACGTCGTCGAGAACTACGTCGACCTCGTCGTCGCGCGCGGGGTCCGGTGGGCCGTGTCCCTCAACTCGCGGCTCGGCAAGCCGGTGAAGACCGGTGACGGCATCGGCGTCGTCGACCCCGTCACGTCCGCGCGCATCATCGCGATGTTCGAGCGTCGCGGCTTCGAGCTGATGGGCACCTACAACAGCCCGCTCATCCACTCTGCAGGCCAGCTCGCGGTGCTCCGGCGGCGCTGACGCTCAGGCCAGCCAGGCGCCCCGACGCATGACCTTGGTCGGGCGGGCCGCGTCGTCGACAACCACGACGTCAGCGCGCGACCCTACGGCGAGCGAGCCGCGGTCGGCCAGCCCGAGCGCGCGGGCCGGCGTGCGCGTGGCGGGGCGGACGGCATACGGCAGCGGGATGCCGGTGCCGACCGCGCGAGCGACGATGTCGCCGACGTGGCTGGTTCCGCCGGCGATCGAGCCGGGCGTGGTGCCGTCGGGGTCGCGGCGCAGGCGCGCGACGCCGCGGTCGACGACGACCGACAGACCACCGAGGACGTACGCGCCGTCCCCCACTCCCGCGGCCGCCATCGCGTCGGAGACGAAGGCGACGTGCTCGGCTCCGACGAGGTCGAGCACCGTGCGCACGGTGTCGTCGGACAGGTGGGCGCCGTCGGCGATGAGCTCGACCGTGACGTGACCCCGCGCAGCCGAACGCAGCAGTGCCGCAACGGCGCCCGGCTCGCGGTGGTGCCACGGGTCCATGCCGTTGAAGAGGTGGGTGGCGATGTCGGCACCGGCGTGGACGGCCTGTTCGACCGTCGCGTAGGAGGCGGTGGTGTGGCCGATGGCGGGGTGGACGCCGGCCGACGCGAGCCAGCGCACGAGGTCGAGCCCGTGGTCCCGTTCGGGGGCGAGGGTGACCTGCCGGATGTGCCCCCGGCCGAGCTCGAGGAGGCGCTCGACCTCGGCGAGCGACGGGTCGCGCAGGAGCGTCGGGTCGTGCGCACCGCAGCGCGCCTCGGCCAGCCACGGACCCTCGAGGTGGATGCCGTCGACCAGACCGTCGTCGCAGAGCTCGGCGAGCATCGCGACACCGCGCTCCAGCTCGCGGGGCGTCATGGTGACGAGGCTCGCGAGCAGACTCGTCGAGCCGTGGGCGTGGTGGTGCCGGGCCGCGGAGGCAGCCGCCTCGTCGCTGAGGTCGGTGAACGCCGCGCCGCCGCCGCCGTGGCAGTGGATGTCGACGTATGCCGGCAGCATCGTCCCGCTCACCCGCTCGGCCGCGTGGGCCTCGCCGGGCGGCTCCGTGCCGGGCTCGAGGGGAGTGACAGCGGCGACGCGCTCCCCCTCGACGCGCACGAGCACGTCGGGCAGCACGGCCTCGTCGACGAGGGCGGGTCCGCGCAGGGTGAGGTTCATCGGGGTCGATTCTGTCGCACGGACGGCGGGGGTAGCGTGTGGCCGTGCCGGTGAAACCCCTTTCCGAGCTCGTCCACCCGACGTGGGTGCCCGGCCTCGAGCCGGTTGCCGACACGATCACCGAGCTCGGTGAGTTCCTGCGCGCCGAGGTGGCCGCGGGCCGCGGCTACCTGCCCGCCGGCGACCACGTGCTGCGAGCCTTCTCGCTCCCGCTACCCGACGTCCGCGTCCTCGTCGTCGGCCAGGACCCCTACCCGACGACCGGCCACCCCGTCGGCCTCAGCTTCAGCGTCGCCCCCGACGTGCGCCCGGTCCCCCGCTCGCTGCAGAACATCTACCAGGAGCTGGGCACCGACCTCGGCGTCGCGACGCCGGCCAACGGCGACCTGACGCCGTGGTTCGACCGAGGAGTGATGCTTCTCAACAGGGTGCTCACCGTCCAGCCCGGGCGCTCCGCGAGCCACCAGGGCAAGGGCTGGGAAACCGTGACCGCACAAGCCATCTCGGCGCTGGTCGAGCGTGGCGGACCTCTCGTCGCGATCCTCTGGGGTCGGCAGGCGCAGTCGCTGGCACCGATGCTCGGCCCTGTGCCGCGCATCGAGTCGGCACACCCGTCGCCCCTGTCGGCCCGGTCGGGCTTCTTCGGTTCACGACCCTTCAGCCGCACCAACGACCTGCTCGCCCAGCAGGGCGCCACCCCCATCGACTGGAGGCTGACATGACCCAGCCCACGCCCGGAGGCTCCGGACCCACCGTCTGGACCCGCTTCGTCGCCATCGGCGACTCCTTCACCGAGGGCATGTGCGACGACGACCCGTCGTTCGGCCACGACGGCGAGTTCGCCGGCTGGGCAGACCGGCTCGCCGCGCACCTGTCGGAGATCGCCCACGCCGACGGGCTCGACTTCGGCTACGCCAACCTCGCGGTCCGCGGCCGCAAGCTCGCCGACGTCGTCGGGTCGCAGCTCGAGGACGCCCTGGCCCTGCAGCCAGACCTCGTCAGCATCGTCGGTGGCGGCAACGACATCCTCCGGCCCAAGGCCGACCTCGACGGGCTCGCAGCCCGGCTCGAGGCGGCCGTCGCCCGCGTCCGGGCGACTGGGGCCGACGTGCTGATGGCAACGCCCGTCGATCCCGCAGATGCCCCGCTGGTCAAGGCAACCCGCGGCCGGGCCGCCATCCACACCGCCAACATCTGGAGCATCGCGCGGCGCAACGGCGCGCATGTCATCGACCAGTGGGGGCTGCCTGCACTGCGCGACTGGCGCATGTGGGCCGAGGACCGCATCCACATGACCACCGAGGGGCACCGACGGGTCTCGCTGGCGGCGCTCGAGGCACTCGGGCACACGCCGGCCGAGACCGACTGGGCCACCCCGCTCGACCCCGCTCCCCCGATCGGACGCCGGGAGACGCTCCAGGCCAACGCACAGTGGGCCAAGGAGTACGTCGGGCCGTGGGTGCACCGCCGGCTGACCGGCCGCTCCTCAGGTGACCACCGACAGGCCAAGCGCCCAGACGTCACGCCGCTGGACTGACCGCGCGGCACCACCCGAGGCGCCCACCTGTCCAGCGGGCTCCCCTGCGCTCACAGACCAGGGCGGGGGTCCTGCCGCCGCCCCCGGCCCATACCGCCGGTCCTTCGGAACATGTCCGGAACGTCCTGAGGATTTGCTGAATTTTTACGATTCCACCTCTGGTGCGAGGTAGGTCGCAGGTGATTAGGTCTCCCTCGGGCCGTGCGCGGGGGCGCCGGCCGCCCATCTCACACCCAGCGTGCGGCTCCCGATCGGGGCCGCACGTGTGTGCGCACTGACGGCCACCCGTGCCGTCGAAACAAGGAGGTTTCGTGCGTAGGACATCTTTGGGGCTGCTCAGCCTCGCCCTGGCCGCAGGGATGGGGGTGTCCATCGGAGCCCCGATGGTCGGCGCCCTTCCCACCGCCAGCCCGAACAACGTGCACGTCGGCGACGCCCCGGCGACCAAGGGGAGGGACGATCTGCCGAACCCCCAGGAGGACAAGCGCCGCGCACTCAAGGACGAGGCGATCAAGCAGGTCCTCAGCGGCACGGCCACGCCGGTCCAGAAGGGCAAGAGCACGGTCGTCAAGGTCAAGGGCAAGGGGAAGGGGAAGGGCCCCGTCGACCAGTACGTCGAGCTGGGCCGCCAGGGCACCGACAAGATCTTCGTGATCCTCGCCGAGTTCGGCAACGACCGCAGCGCGGCCTACCCCGACATCGACTCGGACCCGGCCACGCCCGGCCCGACGACGTGGGAGGGCCCGCTGCACAACGCGATCCCCGCGCCCGACCGTTCGCTCGACAACTCGACGAACTGGCAGCCGAACTACACTCGCGACTACTTCCAGAACCTCTACTTCGGTGCCGGCGGCCCCATCGGCCAAGGCGGCGCCCAGGAGAGCGTCAAGCAGTGGTACGAGCGCCAGAGCTCGGGCCGCTACAGCATCGACGGTGAGGTCTCCGACTGGGTCAAGGTCAAGTACAACGAGGCCCGCTACGGCCGCGACGTCTGCGGCTCGCACGTCTGCAACAACACGTGGTCCCTCGTGCGCGACGCCGTCAACCAGTGGGTCGCCGACCAGAAGGCCGCGGGCAAGACGCTCGACCAGATCAAGGCGGACCTGGCGCAGTACGACCAGTGGGACCGCTACGACGTCGATGGCGACGGCAACTTCAACGAGCCCGACGGCTTCATCGACCACTTCCAGATCGTGCACGCAGGTGGCGACCAGGCCGACGGTGACCCGATCCAGGGCGAGGACGCCATCTGGTCGCACCGCTGGTACGCGGCTACGAGCGCCGACGGCCCCGGCGGGCAGGTCGGCACTCCCATCGCCGACACCGGCATGTGGGTCGGTGACTACACGATCCAGCCCGAGAACGGCGGCATGTCCGTCTTCACCCACGAGTACGGCCACGACCTCGGCCTGCCCGACCTCTACGACACCGCCACCGGCGCCGACAACGGCGTCAACTGGTGGTCGATGATGAGCCAGAGCCGCCAGGCCGGACCGAACGACCAGTCCATCGGCTCGCGCGGCTCCGACTTCGGCGCGTGGGAGAAGCTCTTCCTCGGCTGGCTCGACTACAAGACCGTCACGCCCACCGCCAAGGGCACCAAGGTCATGCTCGGCCCGCACGAGTACAACACCGACAAGACGCAGGCCGTCGTCGTGCCCCTCCCGAAGAAGAACGTCGTGTCGTCCCTTGTGGCCCCCAAGTCGGGTTCGAAGGACTTCTACGGCGGTCGCACCAGCGCCACCGAGGCGACGCTGGCCCGCTCGGTCACCCTCGGCGCGGGCACCTCGACGCTCTCCTTCGCGACGAACTACGCGATCGAGGACTGCGGCTGCGACTACGGCTACGTGGAGGTCAACGACGGCTCCGGCTGGACGGCGATCCCCGGCACGGACACCCGCGCCGGCGAGGGCAACGGCATCACCGGCTGGAGCGGTCCCGCCGAGGGCCAGATGGGCTGGAAGGACGCCTCGTTCGACCTCTCCGCCTACGCGGGCAAGACGGTCCAGCTGCGCTTCCGCTACCACACCGACCCGGCCTACACCGAGCTCGGCTGGTTCGTCGACGACGTCAAGGTCGTCTCCAACGGTGCCACGCTCGTGGACACCGGGGCCGAGGGTGGCCTGGAGGGCTGGACGGCGAGCGGCTGGTCGTCGGTCGGCGCCACGACCTCGTGGGCGTACGACAACTACTACATCGCCTCCTACCGGAACTACGCGTCGTTCGACAGCTACCTGCAGAGCGGCCCGTACAACTTCGGCTGGCTCAACACCAACGGCGACAAGGTGGAGCACTTCCCCTACCAGGACGGCCTGCTCATCAGCTACTGGGACACCTCGCAGGCTGACAACAACACCGGGGTCCACCCCGGTGAGGGCCTCATCCTCCCGGTCGACGCCAACCCCGAGCCACGGGCCCTGTCCGACGGCACGGTGCTCCGTCCGCGCATCGCCGGCTACGACGCGCCGTTCTCGACGCAGCAGTCCGACACGTTCACCTTCCACAAGAACGGCGCGCCGTTCCTGGTGAAGGGGGCTGCGGCCAAGCCGGTCTTCAACGACGGCGGCACCTTCTGGTACTCCCAGACGGCGACCACTGGCGTGAAGGTCCCGAACAACGGCGTCAACATCGGCATCGAGAACCAGTTCGGCACCTCGATGCAGATCAAGGTCTGGAAGCGCTGACGCCTCCCCCCTTGTGACGCAGTGAGGCCCGCCCCCTTCGTGGGGGCGGGCCTCTCCGCTTGTCACCTTCTACGGCGTGCGGTTCCGTTGCGCTGGAAGGGAACCGGGCGGCATACGCCCTCGGGGTCGTTGTGCCTCAGACGGACTCGGCGAACGCCTTCTCGAAGATGTCGAGGCCCTCGGAGAGCAGCTCGTCGCTCGCGGCGAGGGGCGGCAGGAACCGGAAGACGTTGCCGTAGGTGCCGCACGTCAGCGTGACGAGGCCGGCAGCGTGGCAGGCCTTGTTGACGGCCCCGGTGAGCGCGGCATTCGGGGTGAGGTCGCCCTCGCCGTTGACGAGCTCGATCGCGAGCATCGCGCCGCGGCCACGGATGTCGCCGATCTGCGGGTACTGCGCGGCCAGGGCCTCGAGGCGCGGCACGAAGAGCGCCTCGACCTGCTTGGCGCGGCCACAGAGGTCGTCGGCCTTCATCGTCTCGATGGCGCCGAGCGCCGACGCGCACGCGACCGGGTTGCCGCCGTAGGTGCCGCCGAGGCCGCCGCCGTGGACGGCGTCCATGATCTCGGCACGCCCAGTGACGCCGGCCAGCGGGAGGCCGCCGGCCATGCCCTTGGCCGTCGTGATGATGTCGGGCACGACGTCCTCGTGCTCGCTGGCGAACCAGTCGCCCGTGCGGCAGAAGCCGGTCTGCACCTCGTCGGCGATGAACACGATCCCGTTGTCGCGGCACCAGTCGGCGACCTGCTTGACGAATCCCGGTGCGGGCACGATGAACCCGCCCTCGCCCTGGATCGGCTCGAGGATGACAGCGGCGAGGTTGTCCTCCCCCACCTGCGCGTGCACCTGCTGGACGAAGACGTCGAAGCTCTCCTTCGCGCAGTCGGCGGGGCCGCCCGGCCAGCGGAACGGATAGCTCATCGGGGCGCGGTAGACCTCCCCGGCGAACGGCCCGAACCGGTGCTTGTAGGGCATGTTCTTCGCGGTGAGCGCCATCGTCAGGTTGGTGCGGCCGTGGTAGGCGTGGTCGAAGGCGACGACGGCGTTGCGGCCCGTGTGGTGGCGCGCGACCTTGACGGCGTTCTCGACGGCCTCGGCGCCCGAGTTGAACAGGGCGGTGCGCTTCTCGTGGTCACCGGGGGTGAGGTCGTTGAGGGCCTCGGCGACCTCGAGGTACTCCTCGTAGGGGGTCACCATGAAGCAGGTGTGCGTGAAGTCCTGGACCTGCGCGGTGACGCGCTCGACGACACGCGGCGCCGCGTTGCCGACGGTCGTGACGGCGATGCCGGAGCCGAAGTCGATGAGCTGGTTGCCGTCGACGTCGACGAGGATGCCGCCGCCCGCCCGCTCGATGTAGACGGGCAGGCCGGTCGAGACACCGGCGGACACGGCGGCGGTCTTGCGCTGCTGGAGCTCGGAAGACCTCGGGCCGGGGATCGCGGTCCGGAGGACGCGCTGCTGGGGGACGCTGCTCATGCGCGTCAGTATGCCGCCGGGTGGCCATCGAACGGAACCCGGCCTTCGCGCCCCGGGCGCGCATTCCGCACGCGAACGCCGCGTTCGACGACGAACTCCGCGGTAGAGCAGGGCGTTAGCCACCGAACTCGGCGTTCGGAGCTGCCGGCGAGTTCCCGAGGAGCCCGTGCACGGAAGTGGGCACTCGACCTGAAGGTCCAGTCGAGTGCTCACTTCCCGACACCCCCGGTCGGCGGCACGCCCTGTCGTCGTGCCGCCGACCCCGTCGCCTACAGCTCGACGCCCTCGCCGAACCGGCCGCGGTGGTCGGCCGGGATCAACGGCTTGTCGGCGCGAGCCTTGATCTGCTGGACGGCCCACGTGTTGCCGTCGGGGTCGCCGAACCCGAAGAACGTGCCGCCGTCGCGGGGGTCGATGGTCTGGACCTCGGAGCACTCGACGCCGCGACCGACGAGCTCGGCACGCGCGGCCCTCGGCGTCGGCGACGACGAGCTGCACGCCCTTGAGCGAGCCTGGAGCCATCTCCTGCTGGGCCGGGATGTCGCCCACCACGATCGAGCAGCCTGATCCGCGCGGCGTCAGCTGGGCGACGTGCATGTGCTCGTTCTTCGTGTCGTGGTCGAGGTCGAACCCGACCTGGTCGCGATAGAAGGCGATGGCGGCGTCGAGGTCGCTGACCGGGACGATGACGACCTCGAGGGTCCAGTCCATGGCGCTCAGGCCTGCGCCGACGAGGAAGCCGCGGTCGACGATTCCGCGGCGCCGAGCAGCTCCTCGAGCTGCTCGTAGCTGTCGACCATGCCCTTCTCCATGCCGCTCTCGACCATCATGTCGCGGCCCTCGACGCTCGGGCCGACGCTGTGGCCCTCGAGCCGGCAGCGGCCGTCGCCGAGGTCGACGAAACGCATGAACTCGATGGCGACCTCGTCGGGCGCGCCCTCGAACTCGAAGGTCTGGATCGCGAGGTCGTTGTCGCGGACGGTGTGGAACGTGCCCCGGAAGCCGTAGACGTTGTCGCCGTCGCGGTGCGTGTAGCGGTAGCTGCCGCCGGAGGTGAAGTTCCAGTGGTCGATGACCATCTCGTAGCCCCGCGGGCCGAGCCACTGGCGGACGAGCTCGGGGTCACGGTGGGCGTTGAAGACGGCCTCGACGGGGGCGTCGAACTCGCGCGTGAAGTCGATCCACGGCTTGCCGGCGGGGGCGTCGATGTTCAGTGGGTTGCTCATGACTGGTGCTCCTTGTTCGTGTCGTGCGTGCTGGTGCGAGGTGCTTCCTGCGTGGTGGTGCGCTCGAGAAGGGCGTCGAGACTGCGGAACCGCTGCTCGGAGAGGAGGCGGTAGCGGTCGATCCAGGCCGTCAGGGCCTCGAGGCGGGCGGCCTCGAGGTGGACCGGTCGGCGCTGGGCGTCGCGGGTGCGGCTCACGAGGCCGGCCAGCTCGAGCACCTGGATGTGCTTGCTGACGGCCTGCTTGCTGATCTCGAACGGTTCGGCGAGCTCGTTGACGGTGGCCGGGCCTCGGCTGAGCCGGGCGATGATCGCGCGCCGGACGGGGTCGGCCAGGGCCGCGAACGCGCGGTCGAGGTCGGCGTCCGACACCGGCGAGAGAATCATTGTCAACCAACTCCTTGATCAATCGATAGATTGATTACACGCCGACTCAACCCCGATGTCAACCCCCCAACCCCATCGAGAAAGCGTTTCGTCCGGACGGATCGCTTTCTCGATGGTGTCTGGGCTCGTGTGCGTCGAGCGCGCGCGAGCGGCCGAGCGATCCGGCATACAACCGCAGATGCGTGTGTAGAGTGGCCGTCATGCCGCAACTGCGCATCACCGAGGCCGCTGCGCTGCTCGGCATCTCCGACGACACCGTTCGTCGGATGGTCGACTCCGGCCGGCTCGACGGCGCCTACGACGAGGCCGGTCGCCGCACCGTCGACGGGGCCCAGCTGGCCGCCGTCGCCCAGGAGCTGGCCCACCCGGCCGCGGTCGGGGCCATCGGCGGAGCCTCCGCCCGCAACCGGATGCGAGGCATCGTCACGGCCATCACGAAGGACACCGTGATGGCCAAGGTCGAGTTGCAGTGCGGCCCGTTCCGCATYGTCTCGCTCCTCTCCAGCGAGTCGGTCGACGACCTCGGCCTCGAGGTCGGCTCGGTCGCCGTCGCCAGCGTCAAGTCGACCCACGTGGTCGTGGAGGTCCCCGTATGAGCACGAGCACGCCGGCACGTCACCGCCGCTCCCTCACCGCCGGCGCCGCTGCTGCGCTCGCGACGCTGGTGCTGGCCGCGTGCGGCAGCACCAGCCCCACCAGCTCCGCCGACGGCACCGGACAGCCGGGGAAGTCCGGTGCCTCGGCGGCCCAGACGCAGGGCCTCCAGGGCACCGTCACCGTGCTTGCCGCCGCCTCGCTCACCGAGTCCTTCGACCAGCTGAAGAAGGACTTCGACGCGGCCAACCCCGGCGTGACCGTCGAGACGTCCTACGGCTCGAGCAGCACGCTCGTGCAGCAGGTCAACAACGGCGCCCCCGCACAGGTCATCGCCCTCGCCGGCACCGCGGCGGCCGACCCGCTCGACAAGGGCCTCGTCAAGGACACGAAGAACTTCGCGACCAACCTGCTCGAGATCGCCGTGCCGCCGGACAACCCTGCCGCGGTCGCCTCGATCAACGACCTCGCCAAGCCCACGGTCAAGGTCGTCCTGTGCGCCGACACCGTGCCGTGCGGCAAGGCGGCGCAGGCGACGTTCACAAAGGCGCGCGTCGTGCCCAACGTCGTGAGCAAGGAGGTCGACGTGAAGGCCACGCTGGCCAAGGTCAAGCTCGGCGAGGCCGACGCCGCCGTCGTCTACCACTCCGACGTCGTGGCGGCGAAGGACGCCGTCAAGGGCGTCGAGATCGCCGCCGACGTCAACACCACGCTGTCCTACCCGGTCATCACGCTCGCCGACGACGCGGCCACCAAGGCCTTCGTCGCCTACCTGCTCAGTTCCAAGGGGCTGGCCACGGTGCAGTCGTTCGGCCTCGGCGCGCCCTGAGCCCCACGGGCCTCGGCGCCCGGAAGGATGCCGTGACATGAGGTATGCCGGCCGCTGGCGCACGAGGGTCGCCCTCGGCGTCCCGGCGGGGCTGGCGCTGCTGCTGCTCGTCGTGCCGCTGGTCGCCCTGCTGCTGCGCGCAGACTGGGCACGCATGCCAGCCGACCTCGCCGGACCGAGCGTCCTTCCGGCACTGCGGCTCTCGCTCACCACGACGACCTCCACGGCGGTGCTGTGCCTGCTGCTCGGCACACCCCTGGCGTGGTTCCTCGCCCGCTCCGACCACCGGGCGACGAGCTGGGTGCGGGCCCTGCTCACGGTGCCGCTCGTGCTGCCACCCGTCGTCGGCGGCGTCGCCCTGCTCATGACGTGGGGCCGCAACGGCCTGCTCGGCCAGCACCTCACGCCGTTCGGGATCCAGATCCCCTTCACGACAGTGGCCGTCGTGCTCGCCGAGACGTTCGTCGCGATGCCCTACTACGTGCTCGCCGTCGAGGGTGCGATGCGAGGCCTCGACCCGCGCCTCGAGTCGGTTGCGCGCACGCTCGGGGCGACCGACCTGCGCTACCTGCGCACGGTGGGGATCCCTCTCGTGCTGCCGGGCATCGCGAGCGGGCTCGCCCTCGCGTGGGCCCGGGCGCTCGGCGAGTTCGGCGCGACGATCACCTTCGCCGGCAACTTCCAGGGCCGCACGCAGACCCTGCCGCTCCTCGTCTACGTCGAGCTCGAGCGCGACCCGCAGGTGGCGATCTCGATCTCCATCATGCTGCTGGCCGTCAGCGTGCTCGTGCTCGGCGTCCTTCGCGGGCGGTGGCTGCGATGAGCCTCGACGCGCGAGTCCGGCTGTCCCGCGGGACGATCGAGGTCGACGTGGAGCTGCGGGCCGAGCCCGGTCAGGTCATCGGCGTGCTCGGCCCCAACGGCGGCGGCAAGACGACGGCCGTGCTCGCCCTCGCCGGCGTGCTGGCCGTCGCCGAGGGCCACGTCCGCGTGGATGGGCAGCTCTGGGACGACGGGCGCCGTGCCCTGCCGCCCGAGCAGCGCGCCGTCGGGCTGATGCTCGCCGACAGCCTCCTGTTCCCACACCTCTCCGCGCTCGACAACGTCGCCTACGGTCCGCGCAGCCGCGGCGTCGACCGCCGGAGGGCGCGCCAGCGGGCCAGCGCTGAGCTCGACCGGGTCGGCCTGGCAGACCGCGGAACTTCACGTCCGCGTGAGCTGTCCTCCGGCCAGCAGGCCCGCGTCGCCCTGGCCCGCGCGCTCGCGACCGACCCCTCGCTTCTCCTGCTCGACGAGCCGCTCGCCGCTCTCGACCCCGACACGAGGGCACGCACCCGCAGCGACCTCGCGACCCGCCTGACGGCATACGGCGGCGTCACGGTGCTCGTGACCCACGACCCCCTCGACGCCCTCACCCTCGCCGACCACCTCGTCTTCGTCGAGGACGGCCGCGTCACCCAGTCAGGCACGCCGGCCGACGTGCTCAGCGAACCACGCAGCCCCTACGTCGCCACCGTCGTGGGACTGAACCTGTATGCGGGAGAAGGTGACTCGCGCGGTCACGTCACCACCGACGACGGTGGGGTCGTCGTCACCACGAGCCCGACCGAGGGGCGCGTCTGGGCCACGATCCCGCCCAGCGCGGTGTCGGTGCACCTCCACGAGCCCGAGGGCTCACCGCGCAACACGTGGCACCTGCGGGTGGCGTCGGTGACGGTGCAGGGCCAGTCGGCGCGTGTCGGCCTCGTCGGCGCCCTCTCCCTCACGGCCGAGGTGACCCTCGAGTCCGTGACCGCACTCGGCCTGCAGGTCGGCCAGCAGGTGTGGGCCGCGGTGAAGGCCACCGAGGTGCGCACCTACCCCCGCTGAAGCTCCGCGGGGTCGACCGCCGCGTCGGGCCGGCCGGCCACGCGCCGCACGCGGAAGAAGGCTGCGACCGACGGGAGCTGGACGGCTGCCGCGACGACGAGGGCGACGGGGATCGAGGTCCGCGCCGCGAGAGCGCCCAGCGGAGGACCTCCTGCGACCTGCCCGATCGCGTTGGCCTGGCTGTTCATCGAGAGCACCGTGGCACGCGTGGACGAGTCGAGGTTGCGGTTGAGCCAGGTCGCCTCGATCGGGCCGGCGAAGGCGCGGCTCGCGTTGTGGAGCCACAGTGCGGCAAGCACCAGCCACAGGCTCCCGAGGAGGGCGACGCCGACGACGGCCAGCACCTGCGCGACGGCGGCGAGGGCGACCGGCAGGCCGGGGTTTTCGTCAACCACGCGTCGGGGCAGCCAGCGACTGCTCGCGAAGGAGGCCGCGAGCGAGACGAGGGATCCAACCAGGGCGAAGGCCGTGAAGGCCACGGCCTCGTCGCCGCCGAACACCTCCGGCATGGCGAACGTGTCGAGCACCCGCACCTGCCACAACCGGTCGAAGACCTCGCTCGACAGCCCCACGAGCAGACTGACGAACAGGAACACGCGAACCACCCTGCGGCCACGGGCGATCCGCGCACCGGCCACCAGCTGGTCTCGCATGTGCCCGAAGGTCTCGCGCTCTCCACGCGGGGTGGGGTGGAAGTTGCGCTCGGGCATCGTGAGCAGCAGGCCGATGGCCAGGAGCATGAGCGTGACGCCGGCGACGACGATCGGCACCCGGAGGGAGATGAGACCGAGCGCGCCGGCGGCCAGCGTGCCGACGAAACCGAACGCCAGGTCCAGCTGCGTCTCGCGGGTGAACACCTCCGACACGGCCTCCTCCCCCACCTCGTCGGTGATCCACGCCTGCAGCGCGCCCGACGTGAAGGTGTAGCCGATGCCCCAGATGACGTTGCCGACGAGCGCCGCGGCGAACGTGGCGAGCACGCCCTCGACGGCGAAGCCCGCCCCGACGAGCAGGAAGCCGATGATGACCGACACGCGCCGGCTCCACAGGTCCGCGACGATGCCGGTCGGCACCTCGAAGACGAAGCAGGTCGCCTCGAGCACGGTGCCGACGAGCACCATCTGGAACGGGTCGAGCCCGACCACGCGGTACTGGAAGACGAGGTTCAGGGTGAAGCAGGCGGCATACGCGAAGGCCGCGACCGCGGTCAGCACGTAGAAGGTCGGCCTCGCCGGGGTCTCGCGCAGCGGGTGCCGCAGCAGCGTGAGCACGGCTCGACAGTACGGCCGCGGCGGTGTCCCCGTCCTGCGGTTTCCGAGGAGGTATGCCGCCCGGTGGGCTCGGGCGACCGCGCTCGGCCGCGCTCGAGTGACCGCTCTCGACAGCGGCGAGCGCCGCCGGCGAGCGGCGACGCCTGTCTCACACTTTGGACGAAATGCTCGGACGTCCTAGTATCTAGGCCATGCCAGCGACGAGGCTGATGCCGACCGACGAAGCCACCGACCTCATCGAGCTGACCCGCGAGATCTGCCGCAAGGACCTCGCGCCGAGGGTCGACGACGCCGAACGCGCCCGCGCCTTCCCCGAGGAGACGTTCCGCACCCTCGGCCGCGCCGGGCTGCTGTCGCTGCCCTACCCCGAGGAGTTCGGCGGCGCGGACCAGCCCTACGAGGTCTACCTCCAGGTCGTCGAGGAGATCGCGTCGGTCTGGATGAGCGTCGCGGTGGGCGTCAGCGTGCACGGCCTCACGGCATACCCCGTGGCGACGTTCGGCACGCCCGAGCAGCAGCAGGCCCTGCTGCCCGGCATGCTCTCCGGCGATCAGCTCGGGGCCTACTGCCTGTCCGAGCCGCTCGCAGGCTCCGACATCGCCTCGATGACGACCCGCGCGACGCGCACCGACGCCGGGTGGTCGCTGAAGGGCACCAAGGCCTGGATCTCGCACGCGGGCCACGCCGACTACTACACGACCTTCGCCCGCACCTCCGACGAGGGCGGCAAGGGGCTGTCGACCTTCGTCGTGCCGGCCGACTCCCCGGGCCTCACCTTCGCCGAGCCGGAGAAGAAGATGGGCTTGCACTGCGACCCCGTCTCACAGGTCATGTTCGACGCCGTTCCCGTCGACGGCGCCCGGCTCATCGGCAACAAGGGCGACGGCATGAAGATGGCCCTCTCAGCCCTTGATGCGGGTCGCCTCGGCATCGCCGCAGCGGCCACCGGACTCGCGCAGGCAGCGCTCGACGCCGCCGCCGAGTACGCGTCGGAGCGCCAGCAGTTCGGCCGCCGCATCGGCGAGTTCCAGGGACTCGCGTTCCTGCTCGCCGACATGGAGGCGGCCGTCACCTCGGCCCGCGCCACCTACCTCCACGCCGCCCGCCTCAAGGACGCCGGCCGCGGCTTCAGCAAGGAGGCCGCCGTCGCCAAGCTCGTCGCCACCGACGCCTCGATGAAGGTGACGACCGACGCCGTCCAGGTGCTCGGCGGAGCCGGCTACACCGAGGACTTCCCGCTCGAGCGCTACATGCGCGAGGCCAAGGTGACCCAGATCTTCGAGGGCACCAACCAGATCCAGCGGCTCGTCATCTCGCGCCACCTTCTCGCCCGCTGACCTCCCAGACATCCCCCCAAATCCAGCGAAAGGCCCTGCCATGCAGCTGAACTCGTCCACAGTCGCCGTCATCACCGGGGGCGGCTCCGGTCTCGGTGGGGCCACCGCCCGCAGACTCGTCGCCGACGGCGCCACCGTCGTCATCATCGACCTCGAGGGCTCCACGGCCCCGGCTCTCGTCGAGGAGCTCTCGGCCCAGCGCGCCGGCAGCGCCCACTTCGTCGCCGCCGACGTGCGCGACGAGGCGCAGGTCCAGGCCGCGATCGACAAGGCGACGTCGCTCGGCGAGCTGCGCATTGCCGTCAGCTGTGCCGGCATCGCGACTCCGGGCCGGGTCATCGGCCGCGGCGGCCCGCTCGCGCTCGACACCTTCAAGACCGTCATCGACATCAACCTCGTCGGGTCGTTCAACGTCATGCGTCTCGCGGCCGCCGCGATGCTCGGCAACGAGCCAGTCGACGGCGACCGCGGCGTCATCATCAACACCGCCAGCATCGCCGCCTTCGACGGTCAGATCGGGCAGGCCGCGTATGCCGCGAGCAAGGGCGGCATCGTCGGCCTCACGCTGTCGGCCGCACGGGACCTGGCAGACAAGGCGATCCGCGTCATGACGATCGCGCCCGGCACGTTCGAGACGCCGATGCTCGCCGGCCTGCCGGGCGAGGTCAAGGAGATCCTCGAGAAGCAGGTGCCGCACCCGTCGCGTCTCGGCAACCCGGTCGAGTACGCCTCGCTGGTGCGCCACATCGTCGACAACCCGATGCTCAACGGTGAGGTCATCCGCCTCGACGGCGCCCTCCGCATGCCGCCCCGCTGACCATCGGTCGGGGAAACCACGCACTCCCCCCATCGAGTGCCCACTTCCCGACACGGAACCCCCGTCGAGTGCCCACTTCCCGACACGCAAACCTCCGTCGAGTGCCCACTTCCCGACACGGCGTCGCGCAGATGATCGTGCGTGAGATCGGGCGTCCCGTGCGCTCTGGCGACCCGAGCTGCGCGATCTCGCGCGCGATCATGGGGCCTGTCTCGGCACAATGAGACCGTGAACGAGCCCGGCGGAGACCTGGTGATCGCGCCCGGCCCCGGCCTGCGGCGCGGGCTCGTCATCCCCGCAGTCGAGCTCGTCGAACGGTTCAGCCGCTCCTCGGGGCCTGGTGGCCAGGGCGTCAACACCACGGACAGCCGGGTCGAGCTCGTCTACGAACCGGGATCCTCGACGGCCCT
This sequence comes from Terrabacter sp. 05T424, assembly GCF_056396225.1. Classification (NCBI taxonomy): domain Bacteria; kingdom Bacillati; phylum Actinomycetota; class Actinomycetes; order Micrococcales; family Intrasporangiaceae; genus Terrabacter; species Terrabacter sp. 05T424. The sequence continues at coordinate 38,092 of NZ_JBFTLB010000001.1, read as the reverse complement.
CACCGACGCCCAGCGCGAGCGTGCGCTGGGCGCCCTCGGCCAGCGCCTCGTCGGAGGTCGCGTCACGGTCGTGGCGAGCGAGCACCGGTCCCAGTTGCGCAACCGGGCAGCCGCCCGCGAACGGCTGGCTGACCTCCTGCGTGCGGCCCTCGCCCCGCCACCGGCAACACGCCGAGCAACCCGGCCGACACGTGGCTCCCAGCAACGGCGGCTCGACGGCAAGAAGCGGCGAGGCGATGTGAAGTCCGGTCGTGGTCGCATACGGCCGGAATGACATCACTCGTCGGGAAGTGAGCACTCGACGGGGGGTGGGCGTCGCGAAGTGAGCGCTCGACGCACGAACCAGCCGGCATACGTTGGCCTCTCGACGCGCGCGAGGCGGCAAACATTGGCCTCTCGACGGTTGGGAGGCGGCAAACATTGGCCTCTCGACGGTTGAGGGGTCAGGTGTTGTGGGGTGGGGCGAGGGTGGTCGTCTCGACGACGGCATCGACGTCGATCGGGCCGTAGACGTGCGGGAACGTCTCGCCGGTGGCCGGGTCGCCGACCTCGTGGACGACCTTCGAGGTGAGGCGGGACTCGTCGATGTGCAACAGCACGAGCGGCTCTGCCACATCGGCGTAGAAACGTGACCGCACGACCGGCCACTGCTCCTCGGACGACGCGTGGATGAAGCCCTCCTCGGCGAGCGAGACCCCGCGCGTCGACCGGGTGTAGCTGCCGTCGCGGCGGGCCTGCTGCCAGTCGGCCTCTTCGGCCAAGTGGTAGATCATCCGCCAAGCCTGCACCCTCAGGGCCCCGTCGCAGGACACTGGGAGGAGATCGTCCGGCAGACGACAACCTCGGCGCGCACTCACCGCGTTGAGAGTGCGTCCATCCACGCCGGCCCAGGGGGTGTCCAGTGGGAACCATCGATCGCGAAGCGGACTTCTCGTCCTACGTGAGGGCGCGCCAGAAGTCCTTCGCCCGCTTCGCCTACCTGCTCACGGGCGACCCATATGCCGCCGAGGACCTCGTCCAGTCGGCCCTCGCGAAGGCGTACGCCAGGTGGGACCGCATCAGCGTCCTCGAGTCACCCGACGCGTACGTCCGCAAGATCATGGTCAACGAGCACACCTCGTGGTGGCGGCGGGCCTGGCGCCACCGGGAGCGCACCGACAGCGAGCTGATCCGCGTCATCGACCCGGCAGGGATCGATGCGCCGTCGCACGACAGCGAGCTGTGGGCGCACGTGCGCTCCCTCGCGCCCCAGCAGCGGGCCGCCGTCGTCCTGCGCTTCTACGAGGACCTCAGCGAGGCCCAGACCGCGGAGATCCTCGGATGCTCCGTCGGCACCGTCAAGAGCCACACGAGCCGCGCGATCCGGTCGCTGCGCAGCACGATGAAGGAGGTCACGCCGTGAACACCCACGACCAGGAGCACGAGCTCCAGACCCTGCTGCGGCAGGAGGCGGACCGCGTCGAGGTGCCCGGCGACTTCGCCCCCGTCGCGATCGCCAAGCGCCGCCGTGACCAGCGCAACCGCGCCGTCGTCGCCGCCACCGTCGCGGTGGCCGCCATCGCCATCGCCGTGCCGACTCTGTGGTCGGGGCGTGGCACGCTGCCGGCACCGGCACTCACGACGACCTCGGTTCCCTCACCCACCGGGTCGCTGCCGTCGCAGACGCCGACACCCACCCCGCCTCCGACGAGCGGAGCCCCGGTCGGATCTGTCGCGACCCGCTCCAACACGTATGCCGTCGACGACACCATCCGTGTCGGCGGCACCGTCATCCACCTCGAGAAGGGCACCGTCGTCGAGAGCTTCGCCGTGCTGTCCAACGGCGGTTTCGTGCTCCTGTCACACCTCTCGACGCCCAACGCGCAGTCCGAGCTCGAGATCCTCTCACCGACCGGCAGGACGCTCCGCGCCCTCGGCCTGGGCGGCTCGTACGTCGTCTCGCCGGACGGATCCACGGTCCTCGCCAAGAGCGGCACGTCGAACACGATCTCGGCCTACGCCCCCGACGGGTCGGTGCTCGGGCAACGCCAGGACCAGCGCGAGGCGGGTGCCGTCGTGGGCGACCTCGCCTACCTGAACGGTGACGAGAGCCAGGGATCGCTCGAGTGGAACCTCACCACCGGAGCCACCCGCAAGCTCCCCGCGCACGTCGTCGCGGTCTCGGCCGACCGGACGCGCGCAGCCCTGTCGTGGACCACCGCGACCGCCACCTTCGAGGACTTCTGCTGGGCCGTCGTCGACCTCACCCGGCCGGGCTTCCCGAAGACGGTCGAGCGCTGCGGGCAGAGCGGCAACCCCACGATGTTCCAGCCGACGGCCTTCTCCAGCCAGGGCACCTACCTGGTCGGGTCGCACTACGTCGACGGTGGCTTCTGGTTCAGCGCGGGCGTCGTGCGGGTCAGCGACGGCAGCGTGGTGGTGGGCGGCGACGGTGCCCACCTCGTGTCGGCCTGGAGCTGGCACCTCGAGGCGGACGAGTCGACCTTCGTCGTCTCGCGCAACACCTCGACGCCGGTCACCCCCGCGACGCGGAACACGCTGCAGCGCTGCACGCTCGAGATGAGCTGCACCCAGGCGCAGCCCGCGCTGGCGATCAAGGACCCCAACGGCTTCAGCGAACCGCGCTACGTGGTCCCCCGCTGACGATCGTGCCTCCCGCGCCGACTCGGCCGTCGGGAACTGAGCACTCGACGTGAGTCGCCCGCCGGGAAACTGAGCACTCGACGTGAGTCGCCCGTCGGGAACTGAGCAGTCGACGTGACTGGCCCGTCGGGAACTGGGCACTCGACGTGAACTTTTGCCTTGAGTGCCCAGACCGTCAAAGAGGACGTATGCCGTCCGCCCAGCAGGGCGGACGGCATACGCCACGCTGTCGGCGCGTCAGGCGGTGGCGCGGCGCTCGCGCATCCCGACGAGGGTGAAGGCGAGGGCGCCGAGCGCGACGAGGCAGAGCAGTGCCAGACCGAACCCGTAGCCGCTGAAGACCTTCTGGTAGGTCGCGCCCATGACGAGCGGCGGGAAGTAGCCGCCGAGACCGCCGGCGGCGCCGACGAGTCCGGTCACGGTGCCGACGCGCTCCGGGGGGGCGAGCCGGGCCACCCACGCGAACACGCCGCCCGTGCCGAGGCCCAGGAAGAAGGCGATGGCAACGAACGAGATGCCGGCCGGCCACTCGAGGGGCGGCTGGAGGGCGAGCACGACGGCCAGCGCAGCCGTGCCGGCGAGCGAGACGGCGAGCACGGTGCGCGGGCCGATGCGGTCGCTGAGGATGCCGCCGAGCGGGCGCGCCACGACCGCCGCGATGGCGAAGCCAGCCGTGCGCGTGCCGGCTGCCGTGAGGTCGAAGGAGTAGACGTCTTTGAGGTAGGTCGGCAGGTAGGTGGAGAAGGCGACGAACCCGCCGAAGGCGACGGCATAGAGGAACGACATCCGCCAGGTCACCGGCAGCTTCAGGGCGGCAGCGAGCTTCGGCACGACCGGGTCGGTGTTGGGCCGCCACGTCGGTGAGTTGCGCATGCCGAACCAGCAGATCGCCGCCGTCGCGACGAGGGCGAGGGCCATGATGACGTGCGTCGCCGTGTAGCCGAACCACGTGACGAAGCGCGGGGTGAAGAAGGCCGACAGGGCCGTGCCGCCCATGCCCGCGCCGAAGACCCCGGTGGCGAAGCCGCGCCGTGCCGGGGCGAACCACGCGTTGACGAAGGGGATGCCCACGGCGAAGGTCGTGCCGGCGATCCCGAGGAAGAAGCCGAAGACGAGCAGCAGCGCGAACGACTTCATGTTGCCGGCCAGCGCGACGAGCAGCACGAACGGCACCGAGAGCAGGGTGAGGGCGGGGAACATCAGGCGTCCGCCGAACCTGTCGGTGAGCGCTCCGACGGGGATGCGGCCCAGTGACCCGACGAGCACGGGCGTCGCGACGAGCAGGGCCTTCTGGCTGCCCGACAGCTGCAGCTGCTGGGTGTAGCGCACGCCGAGCGGGCCGATGAGGTTCCACGCCCAGAACGTCACCGCGAAGGCGAACGTGGCCAGGGCGAGGTTGCGGGTGTGGCCTACCAACGGCGCCGTTGTCGTCGACGCGGTCGTGGTGCTGGCACTCATGAGTTCTCCTGTGAGCGGTGTTTCGAGGTGGTCATCAGCGGTCCCGGTCGCTCGTGCCCACGCCGGACCAGCCGGGGCGGCTCGAGCGCGAGCCGGTGCCCCGGACGTCACGCGACCGGTAGACGATGTAGGGCCGGAACAGGTAGTGGAGCGGGGCCGTGAAGGCGTGGACGAGCCGCGTGAACGGCCAGAGCGCGAAGAGCAGCATGCCGACGATCGCGTGCACGTGGAACTGGATCGGCGCCTCCTCCATGGCCGCGACGTCGGGCTGGAGGAGGAAGACCGACCGGAACCAGGGCGACACCGTCTCGCGGTAGTTGTGGGCCTCGCTGCCCGCCCCGACGCTGACGAGCGTCGTCCAGAGGCCGAGCACGATGGCGGCCACGAGGAAGACGTACATCAGCTTGTCGTTCTTCGTCGTCGCCATGAAGACGGGACCGGTGCGGCGCCGGCGGTAGACGAGGATGAGGATGCCGACGAGGGTGCACAACCCGGCGAGACCGCCGAAGAGCAGCGCGTTGAAGTGGTAGAGCCCCTCGCTGACGCCGACCGCCTCGGTCCACGACTCGGGGATGACAAGGCCACCGACGTGCCCGATGAAGACGAGCAGGATGCCGAAGTGGAAGAGCGGCGAGCCGATGCGCAGCAGACGCGACTCGTAGAGCTGCGACGAACGCGTGGTCCAGCCGAACTTGTCGTAGCGGTAGCGCCAGATCGTGCCGCCGACGAGGCTCGCGATGCAGAGGTAGGGCAGCACGCCCCAGAGGAAGGTGCTCATGGCCGTGCCTCCACGGGTGCGCTCGACGAGACCGGTTGCAGCGGAAGGAGTCTCGGGTCGTAGGGCTCGAGACCGACGCTCTCGGCCGGTTGCGGGCCGGTCATCCCGACCATCACCATGACGGCTGCACGATCGACCGGCGACTCCCCAGGAAGGGTCGCGCACACGGCGACGGTGGCCGCGGCATACGGACTCTGCTTCTCCTGCAACGCGATCCGCAGCAGCTCGAGGCTCGCACGGTACTCCTGCAGCAGGGTGGTCCCGGCCTCTGCGTCGGCGCACGCAGCGAACTCGAGCACCATCGGGAGGTAGTCGGGCAGCTCGCCGTGCGTGTCGACGAGGAAGCCACTGCGCCGGTATGCCGTCTTGAAGCGTCCCAGCACCTCGCCGCGTCGGCGGGTGTCGCCGTCGGTCCAGTAGGACAGGTAGAGCGCGTGCTTGCGGCTGAGGTCGAAAGTGTCGACGTAGGCGCGCTGCAGAACCTCGAGCGGCTGCGACCCGAGGTGCTGGACGAGGGACTCCAGCTCGACCGCCCCGGCCGAGCCCGCCTGCTCCGCAAGGGCGTCCGTCAGCATCGGCAGGGCGGCGACGAGGTCGGCGTCGGGGTAGTCGAGGCAGCGGCCGGCGACGAGGTGCACGACACGGTGGTCGTCGTGCGCGCGGCGTTGCTCGTCACGGCGCGCCCGGGTGCGCAGGCCGATCACGGCTGCACCTCCCGCGCGGCGGCCCGCTCGCCCTCGGGGAACAGTCCCGGCGGCGTGCCGTTGCCGTCCCAGTTGAGCAGGTTGACGCGTCCGCGCAGCTCCTCCGCCGAGGTCGCCGAGTCGGTGGTCTGGCGCTGCTTGAGCGCGTTGAACGTCTCGACCGCCACCGGCGCCGGGCGGCCGCTGGCCTCGCCGAACGGACCCGACTCGTACATGCCCGGACCCTCGTCGTAGTCGAGCGAGCAGCCGAGCTCCTCGAGCTCGTGGGCGCGCTCGACGTGCGCGGTGGGGATGACGTAGCGCTCGTCGTACTTGGCGATCGCCATGAGGCGGTACATCTCGTAGAGGGTCTCCTCGTCGAGCCCGACCGCGGCCGGGATCGACGGGTCGCCGTCGCGGCCCAGTGACACGTCGCGCATGTAGGCGCGCATGGCGGCGAGCTTGCGCAGCACGCCGATGACGATGTCGGTGCGCCCCGCCGTGAAGAGCTCGGCGAGGTACTCGACGGGGATGCGCAGCGACTCGATGGCCCCGAACAGGACGTCGCGGCTCTCGGCGTCATGGCCTTGTGTCGCAAGCAGGTCCACGACCGGTGACAGCGGCGGGACGTACCAGACCATCGGCATGGTGCGGTACTCCGGGTGCAGCGGGAGGGCGAGGCGGTACTTCTTCGCCAGCGCGTAGACGGGGCTTCGCCGGGCGGCGTCCATCCAGTCGTCGGGTATGCCGTCGCGCCGGGCGGCGGCGACGACCTCGGGGTCGCTGGGGTCGAGCAGCAGGTCGAGCTGGGCCTCGTAGAGGTCGCCCTCGTCGGGAGTCGCCGCGGCCGCCGTCACCCGGTCGGCGTCGTAGAGGAAGAGCCCGAGGTAACGCAGCCGCCCCACGCAGGTCTCGGAGCAGACCGTCGGCAGGCCCACCTCGATGCGCGGGTAGCAGAAGGTGCACTTCTCGGCCTTGCCGCTCTTGTGGTTGAAGTAGATCTTCTTGTACGGGCAGCCGGTGATGCACTGGCGCCAGCCGCGACAGCGGTCCTGGTCGACGAGGACGATGCCGTCCTCCTCGCGCTTGTAGATCGCACCGGAGGGGCATGACGCCATGCAGGACGGGTTGAGGCAGTGCTCGCAGATGCGCGGCAGGTAGAACATGAAGGTCTGCTCGAGCTCGAAGCGGATCTTGTCCTCGGACTCGCGACGCACCTTCTCGACGATGGGGTCGAGGTGCCCCATCTGGCTCGCGCCGCCGAGGTTGTCGTCCCAGTTCGCCGACCACGTGACCTTGGTGTTCTCGCCGGTGATGAGCGACTTCGGCCGCGCCACGGGGAAGTCGTCGCCGAGCGGCGCCTCGACGAGGGTCTGGTAGTCGTAGGTCCACGGCTCGTAGTAGTCGGCGAGCTTGGGCTGCACTGGACTCGCGAAGATGCCGAGCAGCTTCTGCACCCGGCCGCCGGCCTTGAGCTTCAGGTTGCCGCGGCTCGTCAGGGTCCAGCCGCCCTTCCAGGTCTCCTGGTCCTCGTAGCGACGCGGATACCCCTGTCCGGGACGGGTCTCGACGTTGTTGAACCAGACGTACTCGGTGCCGGCGCGGTTGGTCCACGCCTGCTTGCACGTGACCGAGCACGTGTGGCAGCCGATGCACTTGTCGAGGTTCATCACCATGCCCATCTGGGCCATGACACGCATCAGTACGTCACCTCCTGCGAGCGCTTGCGCACGGTCGAGACCATGTCACGTTGGTTGCCTGTCGGGCCGAGGTAGTTGAACGTGTAGGACAGCTGGGCGTAGCCGCCGATGAGGTGGGTCGGCTTGACCAACAGACGAGTCACCGAGTTGTGGATGCCGCCGCGTCGCCCTGTCGCCTCGGACTTGGGGACGTCGATGGTGCGCTCCTGCGCGTGGTGCACGTAGACCACACCCTCCGGCATACGGTGGCTGACGATGGCCCGCGCCACGAGGACGCCGTTCGCGTTCGTGCACTCGACCCAGTCGTTGTCGCTGACGTCGATGGAGCCGGCGTCCTGGGGGCTCATCCACACCGTCGGCCCGCCTCGCGAGAGCGAGAGCATGAGCAGGTTGTCCTGGTACTCCGAGTGGATCGACCACTTGCTGTGCGGGGTCAGGTAGCGCACCGTCACCTGCTTCGCACCGTCGGGGCCGAGCTTCGGCTCGCCGAAGAGCCGGTGCATGTCGAGCGGCGGGCGGTAGGTCGGTAGCGCCTCCCCGACGTCCTGCATCCAGTCGTGGTCGAGGTAGAAGTGCATACGCCCCGTGAGGGTGTGGAACGGCTTGAGCCGCTCGATGTTGACCGTGAACGGCGCATACCGTCGCCCGCCGGTCTCGGAACCGGACCACTCCGGCGAGGTGATGACCGGCACGGGCTGGACCTGGGTGTCGGCGAAGGAGACCCGTTTCTCCTCCGCCCCTTCGGCGAGGTCGACGAGCTTCTTCCCGACCCGCTCCTCGAGCGTGCGGAAACCCTGGACCGCGAGGTGACCGTTGGTCGTGCCCGAGAAGGTGAGGATCGCCTCGGCGAGCTTCTCGTCGGTGTCGATCGCGGGCCTGCCGTCGCCGGCGCCACCGAGCATGACGCCGTTCTTCCTCGCCAGGCGCTGGGCCTCCTCCGCCACGTTGAACGTGACGTTCTTGACCGTGAAGCCCAGCGTGTCGGCCAGCGGGCCCACCGTCGCGAGCTTCTCGGCGATGGCCGTGTAGTCGCGCTCGACCACCTGGAAGACCGGCATCGTGCGGCCCGGGGTGCCGGGACTGCCGGTGGTGCGCCAGTCGACGACCCGACCACCCGGCTGGGCGGTCTCGCCGACGGTGTCGTGCTGCAGCGGGACGCTCACGAGGTCCTTGACGACGCCGAGGTGCGGCTTCGCGAGGTCCGAGAACCGTTGCGCCAGAAGGTGGAACAGGTCGAAGTCGCTCTTCGCCTCCCACGGCGGGTCGATGGCCGGGGTGAACGCGTGCACGAACGGGTGCATGTCGGTGGAACTGAGGTCGTGCTTCTCGTACCACGTCGCGGCGGGAAGCACGATGTCCGAGAGGAGCGTCGTCGACGTCATGCGGAAGTCGGCGGAGAGCAGCAGGTCGAGCTTGCCCTGCGGCGCCTCGTCGTGCCACTTCACGTCGGACGGCCTCGGCGTCTCGGGATTCTCGCTGCCCATGACGTTCGAGTGGGTGCCGAGCAGGTGCTTGAGGAAGTACTCATTGCCCTTGGCCGAGCTGCCCATCAGATTGCTGCGCCACAGCACGAGCGTGCGGGGCCAGTTCTCGGGGGCGTCGACGTCCTCGATCGAGGCCTTGAGACTCCCGTCGTGCAGGGCCCCGGCGACGTATGCCGCCGCGCTGGGGGCGCTGCCCGCCTCGACGGCGGCCTCGGCATCCTGCGCCACCTGGAGGGGGTTGGTGGCGAACTGGGGGTAGAAGGGCATCCAGCCGAGGCGGGCCGACTCGGCGATGGTGTCGGCCGTGTGCTTGCCCTTGAGGTGCCCCTTGGCCAGCGGAGAGCTCAGCGCGTCGGCGGAGTAGCCGTCGTTGCGCCACTGGTCGGTGTGCATGTACCAGTACGCCGTGCCGATCATCGTCCGCGGAGGGCGTGACCAGTCGAGGGCGTTGGCCAGGCTGATCCACCCGGTGATCGGACGGCACTTCTCCTGGCCGACGTAGTGGGCCCAGCCGCCACCGTTGCGGCCCATGCAGCCGGTGAGGACGAGGAGCGAGAGGATCGCGCGGTAGGTGGCGTCGCCGTGGAACCACTGGCAGATGCCGGCGCCCATGATGATCATCGAGCGGCCTTGCGACTGCTCGGAGTTCGTGGCGAACTCGCGGGCGATGCGGATGCACTGCTCGGCCGGCACACCCGTGACCTCGGCCTGCCAGGCGGGCGTGTAGGGCGACTCGACGTCGTCGTAGCCGCTCGGCCACTCCCCCGGCAGCCCGTCACGCGCGACGCCGTACTGCGCGAGCATGAGGTCGAAGACCGTCGTCACGAGGTGGCCCGCGACCCGGCGGGCGGGGACCCCTCGCCGCAGCACCGAGCCCGACCCGTCGGGCTCGAGGAAGGCGGGCAGCAGCACCTCGACCTGCTCGGCACCTGGAGCGGCCATGGTGAGCGCCGGTCTGACGCCCTCGAGGTCGAGGTTCCAGCGGCCCTTCCCGGAGTCGGCGTAGCGGAACCCCATGGAGCCGTTCGGCACCACCGGCTGGCCGCTCGACTCGTCGAGCAGTACTGTCTTCCAGGCGTCCTCGTCGGGCGCGTCGGCTCCTGCACCGCCCTTGGCGGCGAGACCGGACAGGTCGGCCGCCATGAGGAACTTGCCGGGCACACACGGTCCCGCGGACGCCCCACCCGGCGCGGCGGCATACGCCCCCTCGGCGGGGTCGAGGCGGATCAGGAAGGGCAGGTCGGTGTAGGTGCGCACGTAGTCGGTGAAGAAGTCGACCTCGCGGTCGACGAAGAACTCCTTGAGCAGCACGTGCCCCATCGCCATCGCGAGCGCCGCATCGGTGCCGGCCTGGGCAGGCATCCATTCGTCGGCGAACTTCGTGTTGTCGGCGTAGTCGGGGCTGACCGTGACGACCTTCGTGCCGCGGTAGCGGACCTCGGCCATCCAGTGGGCGTCGGGCGTGCGGGTGACGGGGACGTTCGAGCCCCACATCATGAGGTAGGTCGCGTCCCACCAGTCGCCCGACTCGGGCACGTCTGTCTGGTCGCCGAAGACCTGCGGGCTCGCGACAGGCAGGTCGGCGTACCAGTCGTAGAAGCTCGTCATGACGCCGCCGACGAGCTGGATGAAGCGGGTGCCCACGCAGTGCGACACCATCGACATGGCCGGGATCGGCGAGAAGCCGGCGACGCGGTCGGGGCCGTACTCCTTGATGGTGTGCACGTGTGCCGCTGCGGCGATCTCGACGGCCTCGCCCCACGAGGCGCGCACGAGACCGCCCTTGCCGCGGGCGCTCTGGTAGCGCCGGCGCTTGTCTGGGTCGGTCGTGATCTCGTGCCACGCGGCCACCGGGTCGCCGAGGCGGGCCTTGGCCTCGCGGTACATCTCGAGCAGCACACCGCGCACGTACGGGTAGCGCACCCGCGTCGGCGAGTAGGTGTACCAGGAGAAGGCCGCACCTCGCGGGCAGCCGCGCGGCTCGTACTCGGGCCGGTCAGGGCCGACGGACGGGTAGTCGGTCTGCTGCGTCTCCCACGTGATGATCCCGTCCTTGACGTAGACCTTCCACGAGCACGAGCCGGTACAGTTGACGCCGTGGGTCGACCGCACGACCTTGTCATGGCTCCAGCGGTCGCGGTAGAAGACGTCGCCCGCGCGACCACCCTCCCTGAAAACTGCTCTGCCGTCGGCTGACTCGTCCCATCGGGTGAAGAACCGGCCGGCCTTCAGCAGAGCCGATGAGGCGGGCCCGTCGAGACCGGGACTCGCGGGCCCGGACAGGCTGGCGCTGCCTCGGTTCACCTTGGACGTTCTCTCAGACACAGGTCGCGCTCCCTTGCGCTCCGTTGCTGGAACAGGCAGCCGCGAGGGCTGCCGTCGGTTGCACCTTGGCACGGGTGTGGCCTGTGTGACTAGGGCTACGACCCGATGTAGTTCTCACCTGATACTCCTCCTCCGGATGGGGTGAACGTGTCGACTTCGTCCCACTCGGGGCCGCCGAGATGGATCGCCGCAGCGGGGAAGAGCCCGTTGTCCTCACGGTCGATGTGCTCGCGCAGGAGATGCTCGAAGCGCACGAAGAGGTCCACCTGCCCGTCGCCGATGCGGGCGAGCAGGTCGTCGAGCTCGTGGTGCTCGGCGCACAGACCCTTGATGTGGTCGGTGAAGAGCTCGTCGCGGGCCATCACGGTGAAGAGTCCCGCCTCCTCGGCCGCGACGTGCGGGTCGAGGTGGGCGGCGAGCGCCTCCACCGCTGCGCGCCGTCCGGACTCGTCGTCGATCGAACGACGCAGCTCGCCGAGGTGGTTGACGATGTGCTCGTGCTCGGCCATGAACCGTCCGATGACCTCGAGGTCGGCGCATCCGCAGTAGCTGCACATCATCGGCTCCTGTTGCTGGTGGTCACGGGCGCACCTGCACGATCCCGTGCGCGCCTCGTTCGGCGTCGGCCATGACGTGGCTGACGAAGGGGTAGCGCCCGGGCTCTGTGAAGACGGTCTCGACGAAGCCGCCCTGGCTCGGTCCGAGCGACAGCGACTGGCTGCCGCCGGAGGCGCCGCGCTGCAGCAGCCACGCTCCCTCGGCGTATGCCGTGTCGAACTGGGCGCCGACGACGTGGAAGCTCGTGGGTCGATTGGGCCCGGCGTCCAGCACCCAGAAGCGAACTCGCTCGCCGACCCGTGCCGGCAGGGGCGACGCGTCGTACTGGTCGGCCACGCCGTTGAAGGCGAGGAGGTCCGGGGCGTCTGCCCGGGCCTTCGTGGCGTCGACCTCGTCGGCCGAGCCTCTGGACGTGCTGGCTCCGAGGTAGATCTCCGACTGCACGATCACGTAGGAGCGGTCGACGGCCGGCAGGGCGGGCGGTTCGATCACGACCGCCCCGACGAGGCCGGCGGCGAGGTGGGCCGACATCGGCATCGTCGAGCAGTGGTACATCCAGACCCCGGCCCGGGTCGCGGTGAAGCGGTAGACGAGCTTCCCGCCCGGAGGGACCGTGCGCATCACCTCGTCGGGCGCCCGCGAGCCGGCGTGGAAGTCGACCGAGTGACCGATCGTGGCGTGGTTGACGAGCGTGATCTCGAAGACGTCACCGACCCGCCCGTGGAGCGTCGGGCCGGGCGAGCTGTCGTTGAACGTCCAGCGTCGCTGCCACCGGCCTGGCGCGACCTCCTGCTCCGCCTCCCCGACGGTGAGGGTCACCCGATGGGTGCGCTCGGCCGTCAGCGGTGGCAGTGCCGCCCCGGCCGGCGTGGCGGCAGTAGCCACCGCTTCGTGACCGGCGTGGGTCATGCCGTCAGGCCCCGGCACCGGCCCGGCCGCCGTGGCGGCTCCGCCTGCCGGGGCGCCCGGGGTGCCCGTGGCGCGGATGTGCAGCACCATGCCCATCTGTCGGTGCCCGACCACGGAGCACCAGCCGTCCATCGAAACCCGGACGACCGCGACCTCGACGGCGGCCGTGGCGCCCGGCGCGAGACGGGGCGCGCGTGTCCCGTCGGCGAGGACGAGGTCGTGGGTGGTCGTGTGGTCCTCGTTGACCAGGTGGATGACGAGTCGGTCACCGCGCGGGACCTCCACCGTGTCCGGCGTGAAGTGCATCCCCTCCGCCACCACCTGGACGGTGGTCGTGTGACCCGTGGAAGGCACAGCGCCGGCGGCGTCGCCCGCGGCTGCTCCGCCCAGACCGAGGCTGAGGACGACCACCAGTGCCATGCACGAGACGGTTGCCGGCAGCTGGGCCGATGACCAGAAGGGCTTCTCCTGCTTGCGGATTCGGGTGATCGGCGACTCAGGGCCGGCCGCCTCTATCGCCTTGCGCGCCCGGACGGACGCCAGCACCGCCAGCACCGTGAGGGGCAGGAAGGCCGCGACGCAGAGACCGACGACGACGGCAGCGGCAGCCCGAGTCGCGTCGGGGAGCGGCAGGAGGAAGAGCAGCAGACCGAGGTTGTGGCCGACCACCCGGGTCGGCGCTCCCCGTTCGAACCGTGCGAGGCCGGCACGCACCGCCGACGGGCCGCCACCGAGGACGCTCGGGACGAGATGGCTGAGGGCGGCCAGCACGAGCTGGAGCGCGAAGCCGACCGCCAGGGCGACCGCAACCGACTCGTAACGGCCGCCGACACTCGTCCAGTCGGGCTGCAGCGCCACCAGGGTCGCCACCCCGACGATGCTCGCGACGAACCAGGTGAGCGCGCACGCTGCGGAGACCGTGGCGAAGCGACGGGGCACGCTGCGACGGGCGGGAGCGATGAGGGCACGAGCCCACCAGCCGAGCCCAGCGGCATACGCAAGGAGTCCGATGACGGCGAGCGGGCGCAGGTCGGCAAGAGCGCCGGCCACCGCAGCGACGAGGCCGGCCAAGAGGCCCGGAAGTGCCTGGCGAGCAAAGGTTTCGGCGCGGCCGTCCATCCTCGCCCGCAACATCGTCGGCCACAGCGTGACGAGCGTGCCCGTCACGACGAGGCCGAGCCAACCCAGCGCCATCGTCACCGAGTGGGCGACGAGGAGCCGCGAGTGCCACGGGTCTGCCGGGTGCCGGGCCAGCAGCACACCGAAGGTGGCGCCGACCGGCATGCAGGCCGCGGCGGCGAGGTAGTAGCGGATGGTCACGCGGAAGCGGCCGGGAAGGGCGGAACGGAGGCGGCGCCAGAGCGCGATGCCGTGCCAGGTCACGGCAGCCGCCGCGAAGGTCGCGCCGCCGAGCGTCACGGGCCACACGCCCACCGGCACCCCCACGAGCACGAGGGACGACCCGAGCAGGAGCAGGGCGAGCCGGCGCCGCTGCTGGCGTCGGTCGTCGACCCCGGGAGGCGTCTTGAGCAGCGCCTGGGCGAAGTGGGTGCTCCACACCATGACCGCGTGGGTCACGGCTCCGAGCAGCACGAGGTGGATGACGAGCCAGTCGGCTGCAGGGAGACCTCGACCGAACGCCGCCACGACGAGGGCGGCGTTCAGCCACAGGGTCGTGGGGTGGTCGCGCAGGGCCCACGCCCCGCGGCCGGGCAGGTCGGCAGCCACCGGGCGTGGCGCCGGTGGGGCGCTCGTCTGCTGGTCGCCGAGGGACATGGGCCGAGGGATCGAGGCGGTCGGCAGCTCAGGCGCGGCGGGTCAACCGGAGCGTCCACGCCTCCGGGCCGCGCACGAGGTAGGTGACCTCGATGCCGGGCCCCTCGCGCTCCGCGATCTGGGCCAGCAGCGGCTTCGGGTCGTGCGGCGCCACCAGGCGCATCGAACCACCGGCCGACACGGCGCCCAGGGCGCCGAAGACCGTCGCGTGACGCAGGGCGTGCGGGATCGGGCGGACGTCGAGCTCGGGCTCGCCGCTGTCGACGCAGCCGCACGCGCACCCGGGCTGGCTGACGTCGGAGACGGGAAGGGGGGTGGGTACGGTCACGAGAGCTCCTTGGAGATGCGGGCGGGACGACTATTTAATACACTGCCCATGTGAAAAATAGCCGACGCAACGCGACCGCGCCAGTCAGGGTGCCCTTGCCTGCTCGCGCACACCCCGACGCGGCACCCGATCGCAGCGGCCCGGTGCCCCTTCCCGAGCTCTCACCGGCACGCGAGAAGGTGCTGTCGGCGCTGGCGACGCACGAGGCCACCGGCGGCCCGGCCACCATCGCCGAGCTCGCCGAGGTGCTCGGCGGCCATCCGAACTCCACGCGTGCACAGTTGGGCAACCTCGTCGACGCGGGCCTCGTCGAGCGGGTCGAGAACGAGAGCGGGGCGCGCGGACGCCCGGCCCACGGCCACCGCCTGACCGAGCGGGGGCGCCTCGTCGTGGACGCGGTCCACGTCGCCCGCCCCGTGTCCACCGACGAGCTCGTCCTCGCCATGGCCGAGCACCTGGCGACGACACCCGACGCGGAGGTGCACGCCCGAGCCATCGGACGCCACTGGGCCGCGCAGCTGGCCGACGTGCCGCCGGCCCGTGGACGGAGCGCCGACGCGGCGACGCTTCCGGTCGACCAGGTCGTCTCGGTGCTGACGACGGCCGGCTTCTCACCCCAGGTCGACCCGACCGGCGACATCGCACTGCGCACGTGCCCCGTGCTCCGCTCCGCCCGCCAGCACCCGGAGGTCGTGTGCACGATGCACGCCGAGATGCTGCGGGCCACGCTCGAGCAGTCGGGAGCCGACGACGTCGAGGTGGGACTCGTTCCCTTCGCCCGCGAGGGTGCCTGCCTCGTCCATCTCACGAGAGCGGGTGGCCGGTAAGAACCAGCGCGCGCACTGCCGCCAACATGTCGTGGCCGCGTCGGTCACCTGACAGGAGGAACGACATGACTCGCACGAGAACGCTTCGGCGACAGATGGTCTCGCTGGTGGCCCTCGTTCTGGGGGCTCTACTGGGCGTCGTGTTGGCGTCGGGCATGGTGTCGGCGCAGGCTGGCGACACCCCGACGGCCGCACATGCCCATGCGGCCGTCGCCACGACCCAGAAGACGGTCCGCGCCACCTTCCACGACCAGATGCGCAAGCTCTGGGAGGACCACGTCACCTGGACCCGCCTGGCGATCGTGACCTTCGCCGACGGGTCAGCAGGCTTCGACGCCACCGCCGCCCGGCTGCTCAAGAACCAGAGCGACATCGGGAACGCCATCGCGCCGTTCTACGGGGTGGCGGCCGGCAACCGGCTGACCGCCCTGCTGCACGACCACATCACCATCGCGGTCGAGGTGCTCCAGGCCGCCAAGGCCGGCAACACGGCTGCGTTCACCGCTGCCAACGCCCGGTGGTACGCCAACGCCAACGACATCGCCGACTTCCTCGCCAGGGCCAACCCGCGGGCGTGGCCCCGGCAGGTCATGCGCGCCGACATGAAGACACACCTCGACCAGACCCTCGCCGAGGCGGCTCACGAGCTCGGTAGCCAGTACGCCGCGAGCGTCACCGACTACGAGGCCGTGCACGCCCACATCCTGATGATGGCCGACCAGCTGAGCGCCGGCATCATCGCGCAGTTCCCGTCCCGGTTCCGCTGAGCCGGGCAGGCTACCCCACCCATCGAGAAAGCAGTCCGTCCGCGGCCGGATTGCTTTCTCGATGCGCGCTGGACGTCAGGGGGTGAGGTCGACGATGCGGAGCTGGTGCCTGAGGATGGCCAGCCGGGGCTCGACGCGCGCCAGGCGCACCTTCGACCAGGCGTGCAGCAGCGCCATGAGCAGGTCGGCACGGTAGCCCTCGGGAGAGGCCGCGAGAGCGGTGACCCCGATGTCGCGCAGCCTCGTGCGCCACCGCCCCCTTGTCGCCCTGGTGCGTCTTCGCGACGACGGGGTTCGGGAGCCTGCTCGACGTCGGGTCGTAGGTGAGGTCGTAGAGGATCGTGCACCGGCTGCCGGGCTTGTCACGCGCCACCCGCGGACGACTGGAGGCGACGATGGCCCCGGGACGCACGCCCGACCGGAGCACCCGCTCGATGAGCCGGGCCGACTCGTCGGGGTCGGACAGCACCCCGAGGCTCGGCAGCCCCGGGTCCTCGTGCTCGGTGTGCAGATGGACCCGAAGGTCGGGAAGGAAGACCTCGTAGCCCGGCTCACCGAACCCGGCGCCGGGCGACACGGCCGGGTCGGGACGCGACGGTGGGTAGAGCTCACCCGCGAGCACGACCTCGACAGGGTCAGCCCGCTCACCCAGGGCCTCTTCAGCCTCGTCGGTGCTGGCTGCGACGACCGCCCGGCAGCGAACCAACCAGCTCGCGTCCTTGGCGCGCAGCTGGTCAGCCCGGCACTCGAGGAGCCTGAGCCGCCCGTCGCGAAGCTCGGGGACGTTCGCGCGCAGCGAGGAGTCGAGGCGGCCCGGCACCATGCGCGCGGCCAGCCAGTCGGGCAGCTGGGCGAACGGCGTGAGGGCGTCGACGGCCTCGTCGCGGCGGCGACGTTTGCGGCGATGCTCGATCGCCACCTGCTCGCTCACTGCGTCGGCCGCCGGGGCTGGGACCGCGCCGGTCCATCGCCGTGGCTCGACGAGCTGGTCGCGCCACGCGTGCGCGTGTTGGTCGACCCCGGCCGGCGGGGCGCATGTCATGCTCCTGCTGCATGCCCGTCGGGCCCCCTGGCTTGACGGGCACGCTCGCGCTCCGGCGCAACCCCCCTCCGCCGGAGCCCTCGGCGCAGCCCGTCCCACCCCACCCGGACGGGCTGCGCCACTTCTCGCGCTGAGGTCGGGGGCGCTACAGCGTCGGCTGCCCGGTGGCGACCACGAGAAGGATCTCCTCGTGGATGCCGAGCTTCTGCGCGAGAGGTGCACTCCAGTACGCCTGGAGGAGCTCGTCGACGGCCTCCTGCACCGTGACCGAGTTCGCAGGCGCTCGGGGCGGCGGCTCCGGTGCAGGTGAGGCGCCGGCCGAGCCGGCCGGAAGGGCCAGCGCCCCGACGGCAGCGACGGTGAACAGTGCTCGGCGGAGGGGCCTGGCGGTGGACTGGCGGATGTGGTGAGTCATCCCCCCACGGTCACGCGATCCGGCCCGTCCCGAAATCCGGCCTTCGGCGCACGACGTTCGCCGTACGCGTTTCTGCGCATTCCGACATGACGCCGCCGGGCCTAGCCTTGGCATATGGAACCGACTGCGACTGGTGGTGCCATGACGACGAGCCACTGGACGTTGACCGACCAGGACGTCCGGAACTTGCTCGACGTCCTCGAGCCCGCGCCCGCAGCGTACGGCGACGACATCTTCTACGCCGACGTGCTGGCCGGGCTGCAGCGACTCATCCCCTGCGACGATCTCACCTTCCAGCTCATGGACGTCCGGGACCAGCACATCCGCCTGCTGACCGTGTCGGACGACGGTGTCGAACGCGAGGAGAGCTTCGGCACCGAGGACGACGAGTTCACGCAGGTCTTCTGGCAGGAGTTCTGGAAGTTCGACGGCTGCGCGGGTCCGTTGCTGACCAACGACTACACGACCGTGCAGCGCCGGTCGGACCTCTGGACCAGCCGTGACTACGCCAACACCCCGCTCGGCTCCTTCTTCGTCAACGCGCTCGGGATCACGCAAGAGGTCCTCCTCCCCCTGACACCCCAGGGCGGCCCTGACCGCCGAGTGCTGTTGTTCCGCAACGGCGGTCCCGACTTCACCGAGCGTGAGCTGATGATGCTCCGGCTCGTGCGTCCGCACCTTGCGGAGCTCCACGCCCGCCGAGACCGCGAGCTGCGCGGCGAGCCGAACCTGACACCACGCCAGTGGGAGATCCTGCGGCAGGTCGCCACCGGCGCGAGCAACGCGCGCATCGCCTCGAACCTGCTGCTCTCCGAGGGGACCGTGCGCAAGCACCTGGAGAACATCTTCCTGCGGCTGAACGTGCTGAGCCGCACCGAGGCGCTGGCGCGGGTCCGCCCGTTCCTCGACGCCGCCTGAGCCGCCCCCCCAGGAGCTCCCGGCATCGGTGCGCCTCGTCACCCGCCGCGAGCGACCGCGCGGGCAGGGTGGTCTCGACGTCGACCAGTCCGAAATGCGCATTTTCGCCAATCCGCTGCCGTCGGCCGCGCCGGAGGTTACGTTTCGGATCGGCCCGTTGCTGTCCTGCGCGGGTGAGTTCTTCCCGCCTGCGCTCGGCATCCGAGCACGGTGGGCTGTCAAGGGGGTTCCATGGGCGTGCTGCGCCGCCGTTCCGTCATGTCTGCCGTGGTGGCACTCGGGTTGGTCGTGCCACCCGCCACCGCCGCCCTCGCCACGGGGGACGACAACCCGCCGGTGACCAAGCAGGAGCGGCTCAGCCAGCTGCACTCCCAGCCGGCGACGACGCCTGCTCCGGCGGCGAAGGGCTCCGCCGGCCACCTGCGCGGGCTAGCCGTCCAGCACGGCTCGGGCAAGGTAGTGCTCTCGGTCAAGGTGCGCAAGGGCACGCAGGCCGGCACAGCCCTGGGCGACGTCGCTCGCTCGGCGAAAGCCCAGGGCGGTGCACAGCGCCGCGTGCTCCGCCAGCTCGACACCGTGTCGGTGGAGGTCCCTGCGGCCGTTGCCCCCCGGTTCGCCGCCACGCTGCGGGGCCGCCACGACGTCACGCGGGTCGACGTCGTGGGCCGCAAGACGTTCTCCTTCGTTCCCAACGACCCTGACTACTCGGCGACCACGCCCTACCTGGAGTCGGTCACCGCCCCGGCCGCGTGGGACGTGCAGCGCGGCGACGCAGCCGTGCGCATCGCGGTCGTCGACAGCGGTGTCGACGTCTCACACCCGGACCTCGCCGGTCGGGTCACCGACACCTACAACGCCGTCGACGGCTCCACCGACGTCACCGACGCCGTCGGCCACGGCACCTTCGTGGCGGGCGTCGCCGCGGCCACTGCCGACAACGGCATCGGCATCGCCGGCGCCTCGGCGGGCGCCAGCGTGATGGCCGTCAAGGTCGCCGACCCGGCCGGCGACGTGTTCGCCGACAAGGAGGCAGCCGGCATCATCTGGGCCGCCGACCACGGCGCCAACGTCATCAACCTCAGCCTCGGCAGCACCTCCCCCGACCAGGTCGAGTCCGACGCCGTCGCGTACGCGGTCGGCAAGGGAGTGCTCGTCGTCGCGGCTGCGGGCAACAGCGGCAGCACCTCCCCGAGCTACCCGGCCGCCTACCCCAAGGTGGTCGCCGTGGGCGCGACCGATGCCACCGGCAGCCGGGCGTCCTTCTCCCAGTACGGCCCGTGGGTGACCCTTGCCGCGCCCGGCACCTCCATCCGGAGCACCACCCCCACGGCCGGCAGCGACTTCTTCCCGGACACGAGCGGCTACGCCAGCGGCGACGGCACCTCCTTCTCGACACCGCTGGTCGCGGCCGAGGCCGCGCTCCTGTGGTCCCATCGTCGAGGGGCGAGCGCCGACGACGTGCGTGCGGCCATCGTCGCCTCGGCGCACGGCTACGCGGGTCTCGGTCTCGGTGCGGGCCAGGTCGACTTCCGGCTCGCCTTCGACGCCCTGCGACCCGACACCGTCCCGGCACTCACGACCCCGTCCAGCGGCGCCGCCGTCTCCGGGCCCGTCACCCTGACCGCCGCCTCCGCAGCAGCCAAGGTCCGTTTCCTCGTGGACGGGGCAGCGGTCGGATCTCCCGTCGCCGTCAACAACGGCACGGCATCCGCCGTCTGGTCCACGTGGGGCCGGCCGAACGGCGCTCACACGCTCAGCGCCGTCGACTGCAGCGTCAAGGACCTGTGCAGCTCCGCCTCGACCCAGGTGACGGTCAGCCTGTCCAACGCGGCGCCCGTGATCACGTCACCCAAGCCGTCGCAGACGGTCTCGGGCAGCGCCACGTTCTCCGCGACCGCGCCCGGTGGCGCCGTGGCCTTCGTCATCGACGGCGTCCAGCGCGGTCTCGACTCCAGCGCCCCGTTCTCGCTGACCTACCCGGTCAGCGCCTTGAGCGACGGCACGCACTCCGTCAAGGCCGTGAGCTGCTCGACGGCCGGCGCCTGCGCCGGCCCGTCCTCGGCCGCCGTGAGCTTCAAGAACCAGTCGCTCCACCCCCGGATCGTCAGTGTCAGCCCGGTCGTCTTCAGCCCCAACGCCGACGGCCGCTCGGACTCCACGAAGGTCACCTACTCCCTGCCCGACACCGAGACCGTCGTCTACGTCGTGCGCAACTCGGCGGGCACGGCCGTGCGGGGCCCCTCGGGGCTGGGCACGTTCCCGGCCGGAACCCGCAGCTTCGTCTGGAACGGCCTGCTGAACGGCGGCGCCCGGGCCACGAGCGGCACCTACCGGATCGAGCTCGTGACCTCCCGCGCCATCAGCGGCGGCACCCTCAAGGGGTCAGCCGTCAGCTACGCCCGCGTGGACCAGGCTGCGCCGACCATGTCGTCCGTCACGGGCAGCGGGTCGACGTTCTACCCGTATCCGGACAGCTACCGCGACACCTTCTCACCGGTCTTCACGCTCAACGAGTCGGCCGGCGTCACCCTGACCGTGCGCAACGGCAGCGGAGCCGTCGTGCGCACCGTCACCGGCAGCCGGACGGCCGCACGCACCAGCCTGACGTGGAACGGTCGCAACACCGCCGGCGCCCTCGTCGCGGCGGGGACCTACTACTGGACGCTCACCGCGCAGGACGGTGCCGGCAACCGGCGCACGAGCGCCAAGTACTCCGTCGCGGTGAGCAGCAAGCGCCTGGTCACCAAGACCGCGACGCTGAGCCGGACCGGGGCTCAGCTGACCTCCGCCGGGGGCAGCGATCCGTACTGTTCCGGTGCGGACAAGAACAGCTCGTACTTCTATCCGACTGGCGTGTGGCTGGCCAACGTCTGCGACGCCGGTCTCGAGATCGCGGCAGCCACCTACCGCTTCACCGTGCCGGCCGCCGTGAGCTACAGCTCGCTCAAGATCGAGGCATACGGCTTCTCGCTCGACCCGTCGCGACTCGGTGCGGGCTTCACGAGGTGGGGCACCGTCGACTACACGTTCACGCCGGAGATCCTGACCGGCACGAGCCCGACGTGGCGCACCATCGGGTCGGTCTCGCCCGCCGCCCTCGTGAACGCGTCCCGCCTGGTGGAGGCCACGGTCTACGTCCCGAACACCTACTACGACAACGACTACGACATCGGCCAGGTCCGGCTCACCGTCACCTACAAGGTGCTCGCCTGACGTCACCCGAAGCCGTACGCGCAACGCCCGCCTGTCGTGACAGGCGGGCGTTGCGCGTTGTTCGTGCGAGTGGTCGCGTTGGTCAGCCGGCGGTCGAGCCGGCGACCTCCGCGCGGTGCTTGGCCAGCCGCGTCCACGTCTCGACGACAGTGTCGGGGTTGAGCGACATCGACTCGATGCCCTGGTCGAGCAGCCACTCGGCGAGGTCGGGGTGGTCGGACGGACCCTGCCCGCAGATGCCGACGTACTTGCCTCGGTCGCGGCACGCCTTGATGGCCATGGCGAGCATCTTCTTGACCGCGGGGTCGCGCTCGTCGAACGAGCCGGCGACGAGGGCGCTGTCGCGGTCGAGGCCGAGCGTCAGCTGCGTCATGTCGTTGGAGCCGATGGAGAAGCCGTCGAAGTGGTCGAGGAACTCGTCGGCGTTGACGGCGTTGCTCGGCACCTCGCACATCATCACGACCTGCAGGTCGTTCTCGCCGCGGACCAGGCCGTGCGAGGCGAGCAGGTCGATGACGCCCTCGCCCTCGGCGACGGTGCGCACGAACGGGATCATGATCTTGACGTTGGTCAGGCCCATGTCGTCGCGCACGTGCTTGAGCGCCTCGCACTCCATCGCGAAGCACTCGGCGAAGTCGGCCGAGAGGTAGCGCGCCGCGCCCCGGTAGCCGATCATCGGGTTCTCCTCGTGCGGCTCGTAGCGCTCGCCGCCGATGAGCCCGGCGTACTCGTTGGACTTGAAGTCCGACATGCGCACGATGACCGGCTCGGGTGCGAAGGCCGCGGCGATCGTGGCGATCCCCTCGGCGACGCGCTGCACGAAGAACTCGCGCGGACCGGCATACGCGGCGATGTGCGCCTCGATCTCCGCCTTGAGCGCGGGCTCCTGGTCGTCGAGCTCGAGCAGCGCCTTCGGGTGGATCCCGATCTGGCGGTTGATGATGAACTCGAGGCGGGCGAGCCCGACGCCCTTGTTGGGCAGGCGCGAGAACTCGAAGGCCTGCTCGGGGGTGCCGACGTTCATCATGATCTTGACCGGCACCTCGGGCATCTCGTCGAGCGCCGTCTCGGTGACGGTGAACTCGCGGATCCCCTCGTAGACGAAACCGGTGTCACCCTCGGCGCACGAGACCGTGACGTCCTGGCCCTCGGCGAGCGCCGAGGTCGCCGACCCGGTGCCGACGACGGCCGGGATGCCGAGCTCGCGGGCGATGATCGCGGCGTGGCAGGTGCGGCCGCCACGGTTGGTGACGATGGCACTGGCGCGCTTCATGATCGGCTCCCAGTCGGGGTCGGTCATGTCGGCGACGAGCACCTCGCCGGGCTGGAAGTCGTGCATCGCGTCGATGGTCTTGAGCACGCGTACGGCACCGGCGCCGATCTTCTGGCCGATGGCGCGGCCCTCGACGACGACGGGCCCGCGCTCGTCCATGCGGAAGCGGCGCATCGTCGAACCCGTCTGGCGCGACTGCACCGTCTCGGGGCGCGCCTGGAGGATGTAGAGGCCGCCATCGACGCCGTCCTTGCCCCACTCGATGTCCATCGGGCGGCCGTAGTGCTCCTCGATGCGCAGCGCGTGCGTGGCGAGCTCGGTGACGTCGGCGTCGGTGATCGACAGCAGCGGGCGCTGCTCCTCGGGCACCGGCACGAACTCGATGGTGCGCCCGACACTCGCGTCGGACGTGTAGACCATCTTCGTCGCCTTGCCGCCGACGCCGCGCTTGAGGATGGCCGGGCGACCCTCGCGCAGCGCCGGCTTGTAGACGTAGAACTCGTCCGGGTTGACGGCGCCCTGCACGACCGCCTCGCCGAGGCCGTAGCTGCTCGTGATGAAGACGGCGTCGCGGAAGCCGGACTCGGTGTCCATGGTGAACATGACGCCCGACGCGCCCACGTCGGAGCGGACCATCCGCTGCACGCCGGCCGACAACGCCACGACCGAGTGGTCGAAGTCGCTGTGCACGCGGTAGGCGATGGCGCGGTCGTTGTAGAGGGAGGCGAAGACGAGCTTGATGGCGTGCAGCACGTTGTCGATGCCGCGCACGTTGAGGAAGGTCTCCTGCTGCCCCGCGAAGGACGCGTCCGGCAGGTCCTCGGCGGTGGCGCTCGAGCGCACCGCGAAGCTGACCTCGTCACCGCCCTCCGCTGCCGCGCCCTGCTCACTCACGAGCCGGTCGAACGACTCACGAATGTCGCGCTCGAGGTCCGCCGGGAACGCCTGCTGCTCGACCTGCTCGCGGATGCTGGCGCCCACCTCCGTGAGCTTGCGGGTGTCGTCCACGTCGAGGTCGGACAGCAGCGCGTTGATGCGGTCGGCGAGGCCGTCCTCGGCGAGGAAGCGACGGTACGCGTCGGCGGTCGTCGCGAAGCCGTCGGGCACCGTGACCCCGGCCTTTGACAGGTGCTGGACCATCTCACCGAGGGAGGCGTTCTTGCCCCCGACCAGCTCCACATCGCCCAGTCCGAGGTCGGCGAACCTCATCACGTTCTCGGTCACAGCAGGTCCTTCCGGTAGGTGGTGCGGTCGTGCGACTCAGTGGTCGGGGGTGATTGTGGCTGCGCTCAGCCGTTGCCGAGCCGTCGGCTCTGCATGATGACGGCCGCGATCTCCTCGACCGACATCGCGGAGGAGTTGACGACGGGAACCTTGTGGGCGCGGTACATCGCCTCGGCGCGGCGCAGCTCGTAGCTGCACTGCGCGAGGCTCGCGTAGCGCGAGCCCGGTCGGCGCTCGCCGCGCACCTGGCTCAGGCGGGCGGCGGTCGACAGGAGACCGAAGCACTTGGCGGCATACGGCCGGACGGGCCGCGGGAGGTCGCTCGAGTCGAAGTCCTCCTCGACGAGCGGGTAGTTCGCGACCTTGATGCCGTGCTGCAGCGCGAGATAGATGGACGTCGGCGTCTTGCCGCAGCGCGAGGGGGCGATGAGGATCAGCTGCGCCTGCTCGAGGTTGCGCATGCTCTGGCCGTCGTCGTGCTCCATGGCGTACTCGACCGCCCGCATGCGCGCCTCGTAGCGGCCGACGTCGCCGACGCCGTGCAGGGCGCCGACGCTGTGGACGGCGTTGACGTGGAGCACGTGCTCGACCGTCGCGAGGTGCGAGCCGAACAGGTCGATGAAGGCGCAGCGGGTCTGCTGCAGCTCAGCGCGGATCTCCTCGTCGGACACCGTCGAGAAGACGAGCGGCGTCACGGTGTCGGTCATGGCCGCGTCGAGCTCGGTGACGACCTGGCGCGCCTGCTCGACCGTCGTGATGAACGGGATCTTGCGCCGCGTGAAGGCCACCGACGGGAACTGCTGGAGCATCATGTTGCCCAGCGTCTCCGCAGAGATGCCGGTGCCGCCGGCGAGGAAGAACGTCGGGGTCGGCGGGGGCGAGGGCACAGGCGTCGTCGATGAGGCCACGAGAGGAACTGTGGCACATCGTGATGTACGACTCGTCCCGCCCGAGCCGCCGATGTGACCCACGACTCAGTCGACATCCAGCCGTCGAGACCGAGGAGGGCTGGGCCGGGACCAGGGACGCGGCAGAAGAGCCGGCGGGCGCCCGCGGCGCCTGCCGGCTCTCCCCCTATGAGTCTGCGTCGCCGTCAGATGATGCCGACGCCGTTGTCGATGAGGTGGAGCTCGTTCTGCAGGGCCTGCTTGAGGTGCAGGAGCTTGGCTTCGCGCGCCTCTGCCTTGAGCTCGTTCTCGAGGACGGCACGGCTGACCGGGCCCCTGCACACCGGCGGCATGTACGTGTCGTTGTAGTAGCCCTCTCCTCCGGGCTCATTGGCGTGAGCCACGGTCCCGCCGAGCGCGACAGCGGCGATGACGGCGGCGAAAGCGGTGGTGATGCGACGTGCGTTCATGATTCCTTCTTCGATCGTTGTCCTGGGTTGGCCCCGCCCCTTGCGGGAACAGAGCCCACAGTCCGCCGGGCCGGTATCGACCCAGTCATGCCGGCGGTATCAACGGGTTCGCCCTGGCCCGATACCGGTGCGTGCGCGATCCGCCGATGCGCGCGATCGGCGCCGGTGCGGCGCCGATCGCCCTACAGTCGAAGGGTGCGGATCGCGGTGCTGGGTCCCCTTTGCGTCGACGGCGATGCCAGCCGACTGTCACGGCGTGACCGCGTGGTGCTCTCGGTGCTGGCCATCCGCCGGCCCGCTTTCGTCGGCGCCGCGGAGCTCGCTGACGCGCTCTGGCCCGTTCACCCGCCTTCGTCCTGGGCCAAGGTGATCCAAGGCTGTGTGGTGCGGCTTCGACGCGAGCTCGGCGCCGACGCCATCGGCACCACACCGACCGGCTACCGGCTCGCCGTGGAGGATGATGACGTCGACGCGGCCTTCTTCGAGAGCACCGTCGAGCGCGCGCGACGGCTCATGGACGGTGACGACCCCGCACACGCCCACTCGCTGCTCGAGGGCGTTGTCGCCCTCTGGCGCGGGCCGGCGCTCGCCGACCTGGCAGGCTGGCCGCCGGGCGAGATCGAGGCGAGCCGTCTCGAGGTCATCGGCGCGGAGGCGAGGGAGCTGCTCGTCGAGGCCGGGCTCGGCAGCGGCCGAGAAGCCTCGGTCCTTCCGGTGGCCCGACTGCTCACGGAGGAGCTTCCCCTCTCGGAACGCCGCGCCATGCTGCTCGCGCGCGCCTACTACCTGTGCGGGGAGCAGTCCGAGGCACTGGCGACGCTGCGCAGGCTCCGCCGGAACCTCCGTGACGAGGGCCTGGACCCGGCTCCGCCGGTGGGCGAGCTCGAGCGCGCGATCCTGTCGCACGACCCCGACCTCGGCAACCGCTCGGCGCTGGGCCACCCGGCCGGGCTGTGGAAACAGCCGCCGCTGCCCAGCCGATGGGGCTCGGAGGCCCCCACCTTCGTGGGCCGACAGCGGGACATCCACGCGATGCACGAGGCCTGGGAGGCCGTCGCCGTGGGCGCACGCCGGGTCCTCCTCGTCGGTGGTGACGCCGGCGCCGGCAAGTCCCGCCTCGTCGCCGAGATGGGTGTCACCAGGTATGCCGTCGGGGCCGTCGTGCTGCTCGGCCAGTGCTCACCAGAGCTCGAGAGGCCCTACCAGCCCTTCGTCGAGCCGGTACGCGTGCTCCTCGACGCCGCCGCGACCGGCGATCTCGTCCTTCCGGCGAGCACGCGAGCCCAGACGATCGAACGAGCCGGCCACGTCGTCGGCGCCCGCGCGCATCCGTTCGGTTCGCCGGCAGAGCGTGGGGCAGGGTCGTTGGCCGGCGACCAGCTCTCCGACGCCGTCGTCGACCTCGTCCGCGCGGCTGCCCGGGTCCGCCCGGTCGTGCTCATCCTCGAGGACCTCCACTGGGCCGGGCCCGCGACGCTGGAGCTGCTGGAGCACCTCGTGGCCGAGACGCCCGACGAGCGCCTCCTCGTCCTCGCGACCCACCGCAACAGCCTGCCCGACCGGTCGCCCGCCCTCGTCGCGGCGATGGCGCGGCTCGCTAGGGCGGACGGCGTTGAGGCGCTCGACCTCGAGCCGTTGACGGCATACGACATCGGGGCCTACGTGACGCGAGAGCTGGGGGCGAGCCCGACGGAGGCCCGTCGTGCCGGCGTCGTCCTGCGCGAGCAGTCGGCGGGCAACGCGTTCTTCCTGCGCGAGATCGTGCGCGACCTCGCCCGCAACGGGGGGCTGTCCGCCCTCGGGTCCAGGTCGCATGTCGCACCAGCCGTGCTCCGGGACAGCTATGAGCTCCGGCTGGCCCAGCTCACTCCGCAGGACCGTCGCTGCCTCGAGATCGCCGCCGTCATCGGTCAGGAGTTCGACGTCGACGTCGCAGCGGCCGCGGCTGCGACCACCCCGGTCGACATCCTGGGCGCTGTCGACGCCGGCGCCGCCCTGGGCATCATCGACTCCCGGCCGAGCGTGGACGGACGCCTGGCTTTCGTCCACGAGATCGCGCGGCAGGCGGTGCAGCAGCTCATGCGTCCGGGCAGCCTCATGGCCACGCACCTCAGCGTGGCCGAAGCACTCGAGGCCGGGTTCCCCGACGCCCCCGACATCACGGAGCGACTCGCGCACCACTACGCGGCAGCCCACTCGATGGGCCAGCGGACCGCGGCCCAGAAGTACCTTCGGGAAGCGGCCCGGCTGGCCACGGACCGACTCGCCCATGGAGATGCGGCCGCCTTCCTCGAACGGGCGATCGAGATCTCCCGCGACCGAGCCGAGACCGACGAGCTCAGGCTCGAGGCGTCGGCCGCCCGCCGTCATGCCGGCGACTACGGTGCAGCCGCCGAGCACGCCACGGCGGCGCTCGCCTCCCCCGACCCCCGCACGCAGCTCCGGGCTGCGATCGCCTACGAGGAGGCCGCCTTCCGCGGCGGCATGCCGGCCGAGGAGACAATCGGGCAGCTTCAGATCGCGATGGCTGCAGCAAAGACGATGGAACCGCCTCTGGCACAAGATGATCCGCTCGCGATCCGGGCCATGATCAACCTCGCGCGGACGCTCGGGCAGGGCATCCGGCTCGACGAGCACGCCCCAGTGCTGGAGGAGCCGCTCAGCATGGCGCGGGACAGCGGCGACGAGGCGCTCCTGGCCCGGGCGCTCGAGGCAACGGTCGTGCGACCACCACCGGCCGGTGCCGCGCGGGCCGAGGTGCGCCTCGCCCGGGCTCGAGAGCTCACCGAGGTGGCCCGGCGGGTCGGTGACAACGAGGCTCTGGCGTGGTCGGCCATGTCGCGAGCCGTCGCGGCGTACTCCCTCGGCCTCCCCGCCGAGGTGTTGGAGGCGAAGTCGTTGGCCCATGAGGCGGCCCGGGCGTCCGGCACCGCAACGGCCGACCAGATCTTTCTCTCGCAGGGTTTCGCCCGGGCGATGGAGGTCGGTGACCTCGACCGTGCAGAGCGCGTGGCGCAGCAGGTCGGGACTGTCAGCCGGCTGCAAGGCCGCTTCGAGGGCGCCGGCGCCACCCAGCGGTTCCTCATCGACCGCGAACGGCTGGCTCTCGAGCGGATGAGGATGATCGTCACCGGAGCCGAGCGATCCACGGACGTCTGGGCTCCGGGCATGTTGGCCCTCTACCGCGAGCTGGGGATGCGCGAGTCGGCCCGGCGCCTGCTGGGCGAGGCCATGTCGCGGGGTCTCGACCCATGGCGCTCGTCAGGCACGTGGGAGCTGACGCTGGTCTTCTTCGTCGAGTGCATCCTCTGGCTCGCCGACCCCGACCTCGCACGCGACGTCGAGCCGCATCTCGAGCTGCTGTCGGGCCGGAGCATCGTGCTCGGTCCCATGATCGCGACCTTCGGCGCCGCCGACCGCTACCTCGGGTCGATCGAGGCGCTGCTCGGACGTCCACGCGCAGGCGTCCTGCTGGAGGCCGCGGTCGAGCTCGACCGGTCCATGGATGCGCCGCTGCACGAGGGCTACAGCCTCGTGGCCCGGCTGGCGGCCGGCAGCGGACGGCGGCAGGCCCGTGATGCCGCCCTGCGAGCGCAAGCAGTCGAGCTCGCCCACGACCTGGCCGTGCCGAGGCTGTCTGCAGCAGTCCGTCAGGTCAGCGGCGCCGCGCTGACCTGACAAGGCACCGCCGGCATACCTCGTCAGGGACGCTCGACGAGCGGTCTCGTCGACCCGTCCGGGAAGTTCCTGGCCCCGACCTCGATGATGCGGTCAGCCGGTATACCGGCGTGACGGGCAGCCTCGCGCACGGCGTCGGCAGACCCTGCCTCATAGAGGCAGAACGTGCGCAGCCGGTCCAGCGACAGGAAGGAGTAGATCCACCGGACCGACTCCTCGTCGTTGATCTCCTGGATCCGCGCGGCCAGCTCAGGGGTGTTCTCGAGTTGCTCAGCGAACTCGCGCTCGATGATGAAGTACGCCATGACGGCCTCCCTCTGCCACCGACCATTGTCGCCCCGAAGGCACCGAGCCGTCCGTCGATTGAGGTCACACCTCGATGTCACAGCGCGATGTCACAACTCGAGCGCTTGCGGCGTCTCGATGTCGAAACCCGACATCGAACCGACATCCAGGAGGACGACATGACCGCATCGACCCGCATCCCCGCCGCTGAGATCACCGGCTTCAAGGGGGCGGTGGTCAAGCGCTTCGCGAAGAAGGCGCTGGGCCAGGTGCCGAGCTCGCTCGGGGTCTACTGGCACAACCAGAAGGTGCTGATGGGCATGACCGCCGTCGGCGGCAAGGTGCAGAAGTGGGACGCGTGCGACGAGCAGCTGAAGTCCTTCGCGCACATGGCGGTCGCCTCGCAGGTCGGCTGCAGCTGGTGCCTCGACTTCAACTACTTCGAGGCCCACAACAAGCACCTAAGCCTCTCCAAGGCCCACGAGATCCCACGGTGGCGCGAGTCGGACGCGTTCTCGGCGCTCGAGCGCGAGGTGCTGGCCTACGCCGAGGCGATGACCGAGACCGAGCCGACGGTGACGGACGAGATGGTGGCGTCGCTCCGGTCCGAGCTCGGTGACGCGGCACTCGTCGAGCTCACCGCCGTGGTCGCCTTCGCCAACTTCACGACCCGCGCGAACGTCGCCCTCGGCATCGAGTCCGACGGCTTCGCTGCGGCGTGCGGGCTCAAACCGCTCGCGGCGCGATCGGCCGTAGGGTCGACGGCGTGAGGCCGACCGACGACCCGTTCATCACCAACCGAGGGCTGCTCTTCACCGTCGCCTACGAGATGCTCGGCTCTGCGGCCGACGCCGAGGACGTCGTGCAAGAGACCTGGCTGCGGTGGGACGCCATCGGCGTCCGGGGGCGCGCCGACGTGCACCATCCGCGGGCGTTCCTCGTGCGGATGGTGACTCGCAAGGCGCTCGACCGGCTGCGTTCGAACGCCCGACGACGCGAGGAGTACGTCGGCACCTGGCTCCCCGAGCCGCTGCTGACCGCACCGGACCTGGCTGAGGACGCCGAGCTCGCCGAGAGCGTGTCGATGGCGATGCTCACGGTGCTCGAGACGTTGACGCCCACCGAGCGAGCCGTGTTCGTGCTGCGGGAGGTCTTCGACACCCCGTATGACGAGATCGCTGACGCCGTGGGCAAGTCCGCCGCCGCGGTCCGGCAGATCGGGCACCGCGCACGTGAGCACGTCGCAGCGCGCAGGCCACGCATGGACGTGGGTCGACGCGAGCAGCAGGAGGTAGTCGAGCGCTTCCTGGCGGCCGTGACTGGCGGCGAGCTGCAGGCGCTGCTCGACGTGTTGGCTCCCGACGTCGTGCTCGTCGCCGACGGCGGCGGAGTCGTGCAAGCGGTCGTCAACCCGGTGGTCGGGGCGAAGAAGGTCGCCAACCTGCTGCGACCGTTCGGCACGCTGGCACCCGGAGCCCGGATCCTGCCGATGCTGCTCAACGGGGCCGTCGGGGCTCGCATCGTGG
The DNA here is from genome assembly GCF_056396225.1 of Terrabacter sp. 05T424. NCBI lineage: Bacteria > Bacillati > Actinomycetota > Actinomycetes > Micrococcales > Intrasporangiaceae > Terrabacter > Terrabacter sp. 05T424. The sequence continues at coordinate 6,925 of NZ_JBFTLB010000001.1, read as the reverse complement.
GCACCGACGACGGATACGACACGGCGATCAGCTTCGTCGTCGAGGCCGGCCGGATCAGTCGCATCTTCGCCGTGCGCAACCCGGCCAAGCTCGGCCAGATCGACGTCGAGGCCCCGATCAGCCGGTGACGGGCCGGGTGGGCGTGCCCTCGCCCGCGGACGCGAGTGCTTTGATGACGGACATGGAGCACGTCGACGCCAAGACCGAGACCGACCCCTCCGCCAGCGGTGCAGCCGTGACCGACCCGGAGGACCAGGCCGAGCGCGACCCGGCCGAGCGCGACCCGGCCGAGATCAGCTACTCCGAGCACTTCTTCGCCGCCCGCCCACAGCTGCTGCGTCCCCGCGCGCGCCTGCGCGGCCAGGGCGCCCCCGATCCCGGCGAGCGCGTGGGTGAGCCCGTCGGCACCAACCCGGACTACGTCGCCTGGCTCCGGCGCGAGTCCATGCTCGCGGACGCCAACACGATCGCCACCCAGTTCTCCGGCCAGGGGTCGATGTGGCAGAACCCCTACGCCCGCCCCAACCCGGTTGCAGCCGTCCAGGCCGCCCCGGTGTGGTTCACGGCATACCCGATCTCGATGGTGACCAAGGCCGGCTCCTCGTTCCTCGGCACCCTCGCCGACCCGGACCTGTGGGAGGTCTTCGCGCGGATCGGCATCCGCGCCGTGCACACGGGTCCGGTCAAGCGTGCGGGCGGTCTTTCCGGATGGGACCCGACGCCCAGCGTGGACGGGCACTTCGACCGGATCTCGACCCAGATCGACGCCGCGTTCGGCAGCGAGGACGAGTACCGCTCCATGTGCGACGTCGCCGCCGCCCACGGCGGCACGATCATCGACGACATCGTCCCGGGCCACACCGGAAAGGGACCCGACTTCCGGCTCGCGGAGATGAACGTCGGCGACTACCCCGGCATCTTCCACATGGTGCTGATCGACCCCGGCGACTGGCACCTGCTCCCCGACGTGCGTCCCGGGCGTGACTCGGCCAACCTCGACGGGGCAGCCGAGGCCGCTCTGGAGAAGGCGGGCTACATCATCGGCCGGCTGCAGCGCGTCATCTTCTACGCTCCCGGCGTCAAGGAGACGAACTGGTCCGCGACGGGCGAGGTCGTGGGCGAGGACGGCGTCGCTCGTCGGTGGGTGTACCTGCACTACTTCAAGGAGGGTCAGCCCTCGATCAACTGGCTCGACCCCACCTTCGCCGGGATGCGGCTGGTCATCGGCGATGCGCTGCACTCGATGGGCGACCTCGGCTCGGGAGGGCTGCGGCTCGACGCGAACGGCTTCCTCGGCGTCGAGAAGTCCGGCGAGGGCGAGGCCGCGTGGTCCGAGGGCCACCCTCTCTCGGAGGCGGCCAACCAGCTGATCGGCTCCATGGTCCGCAAGGTCGGCGGCTTCAGCTTCCAGGAGCTGAACCTGACGGTCGACGACATCCGCGTCACGGCCGAGGCAGGCGCAGACCTGTCCTACGACTTCGTCAACCGGCCCGCCTACCACCATGCCCTGGCCACGGCCGACACCGAGTTCCTTCGACTCACCCTCAACATCTCGCTCGAGTCCGGCGTGCACCCGATCTCGCTGGTCCACGCCCTGCAGAACCATGACGAGCTCACCTACGAGCTGGTGCACTTCGAGACGCTGCACCGCGACGACCTCTTCACCTTCCACGGCGTCGAGGTCACGGGCGCGGCGCTGGCGGCGCACGTGCGTGGCCAGCTGGTCGACCACCTCACGGGCGAGGCCGGACCTTACAACGCGATCTTCACGACCAACGGGATCGCCTCGACGAGCGCAACCCTCATCGCCGCCGCGCTCGGCTACCGGGACCTGGACGTCGTCGACGGGCTCGACATCGACAACATCCGCCAGGCCCACCTGCTGCTGGCGATGTTCAACGCACTTCAACCCGGTGTGTTCGCCCTGTCGGGTTGGGACCTCGCTGGGATGACCACCGTCGACCGCGACGAGATCGGCCATCTCCTCGCCACTGGCGACACGCGGTGGCTGCACCGCGGCGCGTACGACCTGATGGACTACCGGCCAGACGTGTCGCAGTCAGCCTCCGGTATGCCGCGCGGCCGGTCGCTCTACGGACCGCTGCCTGCCCAGCTGGACGACCCGGACTCCTTCGCCTCACAGCTCGCCCACGTCCTCCGGGTCCGCGAGGCGTCGGGCATCGCCACCGCGACCCAGATCGAGGTGCCTGCGTGCAGCCACCCCGGTGTGCTCGTCATGGTCCACGACGACCTGCCCGGCACGCTGCGTCAGGCCACGGTGCTCAACTTCAGTGCCGACCCGGTCGACGTGCGCGTGTCGAGCAACCACTTCTCGCCCGGGTGGGGCGTGGTTGACCAGCTGACCGGCGACGACCTCGGCGGCGTCGACGAGCTGCACGGTGTCGAACTCACGCTCGAAGCCCACCAGGGCCGCTTTCTCACGTTCAGCGACGAGACCGCACGACCTGAGTGACGCAGCTCCATCGGTGGCCCTCCTTCCGCGACCCGCCTTACGTGCTCGCGGAATAGATCGGGCCCGGGTCGGTCCAGGTGACGCCCGTGTTGCGCCACAGGCAGAACGGGTGGCCGACCGGGTCGGTGAAGACAGCTCGTCGTCAGCATCGACCAGGGCAAGAGCTGGCCGGGGACTCGAACCCACAACCACCTACTTGTGTCGGGCGCTATTGCTGGCACTTGTTGACTGCGCGGAAGTCCTTGGCACTGAGCGTGTTCCGGGCAACAGTCCCTGTCATCGCCTCCTGGAGGTGCTGAACGCCTCGGCCCGAAAGTGGTGGGCAAGGTGGGCAGCGGTCCTCCGTGGGCCTGCGCCCGAGCGGCGACGGCCGGGGGCTCCCTCGTCCAGGCGCCTGAGTCCCGGCCGATCGCCGAAGCATCGTCTGCGAGCGGCGTCAACAGGTCGGACCCCGCCGTGGGCTCGTTTGCCATTATTACTGACTGCACTCATAATTGAGTGCAGTCAGTAAGGAGATGGTGGATGAACGGATATCAGGTTCACAAGTACAAGCAAGACCTCGTTCTGAGCGACCTCGGCGAGCCGTCCGTGGGCGCCGACGACGTGCTGGTCAGGATCGACGCTGCCGGCCTCAACCAGCTCGACGAGAAGATTCGGTTAGGGGAGTTCAGGTTGTTGCTGCCCTACAAGACCCCGTTCGTCCTCGGTCACGATGCAGCCGGAACCGTCCTCACGGTAGGGGCCAACGTCACTCGTTTCGCCGTGGGTGATGAGGTGTTCGCCCGCCCCAGCGACGGACGCATAGGAACGTTCGCTGAGCGGATCTCGATTGACCAGTCGGAGGTCGCGCTGAAGCCGACCACCATCACGACGCCGGAAGCGGCGTCCCTGCCGCTGGTTGCGCTCACTGCTTGGCAGGCTCTCGTCGAACGTGGTCAGCTCCGCGCCGGCCAGAAGGTACTGATCCACGCCGGTAGCGGCGGCGTCGGGACTCTCGCCATCCAGCTCGCCAAGCACCTCGGCGCCTATGTCGCCACCACTGCCAGCGCGCGCAACGCGGAGTTCCTGACCGCGCTCGGAGCGGACCTCGTCATCGACTACGCCACGGAACGCTTCGAGGACAAGGTGAGCGGCTACGACCTCGTCATCGACTCCCTCGGCCAGAACAGCGTCCTGCGCTCTGACCGTGCTCAAGCAAGGCGGCACCGTGATCGGCCTCACCGGGCCTCCCGACCCCGGCTTTGCGGCGTCAGCAGGTGCGAACCCTCTGGTGCGCACGGTCATCGCGGCGCTCAGCCGCAAGGTGCGGCGGACGGCGAAGCGTCTCGGGGTCACCTACGAGTTCCTCTTCATGCACGCCAGCGGAGAACAACTGAGGCAGATCGCGACCTTGGTCGACGACGGTCTCATCCGTCCCGTCGTGGGCAAGACCATCCCGTTTGGCGACCTGCCCCAGGCCTTGAGCCGAGTCGGCTCCGACGGCGTGCGCGGCAAGACGGTCACGACCGTCCCGTAGCCCGTCCTGTCCACATACCAAGGCGTCAACCCAAGCACAACGGAGGACCTCATGAGCAGTAGTAACAACCCCGACGGCAAGACCATCACGTCCTACACCAAAGCGCCCACCAAGACCGTCAACGTCGAGGGCACCTCGATCGCTTACCGCGAGCTAGGTCCCCGCGGCGGCATCCCCGTCGTCTTCTTCGTGCACCTGGCCGCGACGCTCGACAACTGGGACCCGCGCATCATCGACCCCATCGCGGCGAACCGGCACGTCATCACGTTCGACCAGCACGGTGTCGGCGCGTCCGGAGGAAAGGTCCGCACCACTCTTGAGGCGGCCGCGGACGACGCCTACGACTTCATCACGGCCCTCGGTTACGACGAGGTGGACGTCTTCTCGTTCTCCATGGGCGGGATGATCGCTCAAGATCTGGTGGTGAAGCACCCCACGCTCGTGCACAAGCTGGTCCTGACCGGGACCGGTCCTCGCGGGGGCAAGGACATGGACAAGGTCGACCGCGTCACGTACTACGACATCCTGCGCGCCACGCTGACTCGTTCGGACCCCAAGGAGTTCCTGTTCTTCAACCGCGACGCCGTCGGCAAGCGCGCCGGCAAGGCGTTCGTCAAGCGCTTGCAGGAGCGCACCGTCGACCGCGACAAGGGCATGAGCCCTCTCGGCTTCCAGACGCAGCTCTCGGCCATCAGGAAGTACGGCCGCTCAGCGCCATCAGACCTGTCCGTCGTGACCCAGCCGACGCTCATCGCGAACGGTGACCACGACCGCATGGTGCCTTCGGTCCTGTCCGAAGACCTCCACCGGCGCATCAAGGGTTCGGAGCTGATCATCTACCCCAACTCCGGCCACGGCGGCATCTTCCAGTACCACGAGCAGTTCGCACCGGTCGCCGTCGAATTCCTCGGCAGCGGCTCGACCACCCAGAGACAGACCACGTCATGAGCGCGGCGCCACAAGGCCTGGATGGCACCCAGCTACGCGGGTGCGCCAGGCTCCTCACGCTGGTACGACGTCGGCGACGACGCACGTAACACCGAAAACGCGACCGTCCTCCACCTTCGCCGACGCGAAGGGCCCGGGCAGACTCCGCAGCCAGACCTTCCTACCGTTGGGTGAAAGGATGTGGGACACCCCGACGTCGCGCACGACAACCCACAAGACCAGCGCTTCCACCCTCGATCATGCTGGCGTTCGTCGATGAGGTTGGCCCGTTTGGCCTTTAGACAAAGTCGCCTGGACTGAGCGACGTCATGTGACCAATGGTGTCCGCTGTGCACGCGAACGACGTCGAGACGACATTGACGTTCGTCAGGGGTGGCGAGGTGCTCACGGCGCCACGGGAGAGATGAGGAGCGGTGGATGACTGAGTCGACGACCACGGGACGACGCGAACGCAACAAGCGGGCCAAGCTCGAGCGCATTCTGGCCGCAGCCGACAGCCTGCTGTCCGCGCGCAGCATTGACGAGATCACGACGCAACAGGTGGCAGAGGCAGCTGACATCGCCACGGGCACGTTGTTCCTCTATGCCCGGACCAAGGGCGAGCTGCTGCTTATGGTGCAGAACGCCCGCTACCGCCAAGCCCTCGATCGTGGCATCGCTCGCGCAGCAACACGTGACCAACCACTTGAGGCTGTCATGTCGATCCTGCGCCCGATCATCGACTGCAACCGTGCCCAGCGCGAAAACGGCAGGGTGTACCTGCGAGAGATCACCTTCGGCGACTCGACTGAAGCACACCGCGCGGAGGCACTGTCGATCGTGCAGGAGACCGAGGTGGCCGTGGCAGCGGTGATCGAGCGCACCACGACGAGCGATGCGGACAGGGCCGCTGTGGTCGCCCACGTGATCAACGGGGCCATGATCCTGGCGCTGGCGGGCGCTGGCGACGCCGACAACGAGCACATCGATGCCGAAGTACGACGAGGCGTCCTCGCCCTGATTCGCTGACTCCCGGGGACCAAGACGTAGCGACAGTGCTGCGTTGAGGGCGTGGTGAGACGACGACGACCGTCCTCGACGAGATGGCGCAACGGCCGCATGCTCGCCGAGCAACGGCCCAAAAGGTCGGTAAGCCGATGGGTGAGGCCAGCGTCGGCAGGGTCCCGCATCGTTTCGACAGGTCAGAGAGCTGGCGGGGGGACTCGAACCCCCAACCACCTGTTTGTGTCTTGCCCTATGGGTGGCCCTTGTTGTCTGCGCGAAAGTCGTTGGCGCTGAGCGTGTTCGGGGCCTCATTCTCTGCCATCACTTCTCCGGGCTGCTGGTCACTTCGGCTCGAAAGAGGTGGGCAAAGCGGTGGGTGCCGCGAGTGGCTCCCCCAGCCAGGCGGGTCTGCGCATTGACCATCACCTGGCCGCTCGAGAAGCTGCCGCGCAGAAGGCGCTTGACCGACCCAGCCGGGCGGGCCGTAGTCGGCAAATCGTGCTCGAGGTGGGCAGCGGTCCTCCATGTAGCTCGGCCGAAGCAGCCACTGCTGGGGCTTCCCTCGTCCAGGCGCATGTGTCTCGACGACGGATCATCGAGCCTGCCGTCGGGAGTGGCCTCGACGGGGCGGGCGCCGCCCTGACTTCGTGAAAGCGTGGGGGCGGCGGGGTGCGCGAGGACGGCGCGCCAGCGCCGCCCGCAGCGCGGGGTCCCTGCCGCGGGTCCCCGCGCTTTTCTGCGCCGCAGGCGCAGCTTGAGCCAGTACAGAAACTCCTCACCGAATCGCCATGTCGACCTGTGTCCTGTCTCGGGTGATGCTTGACAGTTGTGTGTCAGCTGATGCTTGACGCCGGTCGTTGTCGGCCACGCTGTTTGTCGGTGCTCCGTGGGCACCGTCGAGGCAGGGAGGCCGGGATTGGCACTGGTAGTGATGTCGGTGGTCGAGCTGCGGCTGGACGCGGTGCGGGCGGTGCTGGCGGGGGCGAGGGTCACCGAGGTGGCCG